>JAAUZM010000010.1 GCA_014804605.1 Lachnospiraceae bacterium
ACATATATACAAAATAGTGATAGCAAAAATGCGGTTGATGAGGCAACAAGAAAGATGGATTCTTATGTGATGAAGGTAAAGAATCTACCGGAAGTGGAGGCGGGATATATGACACTGGGGGACTGGATTGACATTATTTCGGAAGACATCAGGGAAGATATGAGAGAGGAAGTCACGAAGGAAGTCAGGGAGGAAGTCACAAAGGAAGTCAGGGAAGAAGTAACAGAGGCAGTCACGAAGGAAGTAACGAAAGAGGTAACAGAAGCGGTTACAAAAGAAGTAACAGAGACAGTTACCGAAGAAGTGACAAAAGAAATAATAGAAAAAAATATGAAAGCATTTATTAAAATGTTTCAGGAATACCATGACACGAAAGAGAACGCGGTAGATAAACTCCGAAACATATTTCCGGAGTATGCAGATCAAGCGGAGGAAATGACAGAAAAGTACTGGCAGAATTGACGGAAATATTTTACATGCTTGACATGATAATCAAATAAGCAGTTTATAGTAACGCGAAGACAGTCCGACCGGGCTGTCTTTTTTGTGATATAGGAAAGTTTTATGCTTATATGCGAGTTTGCGAAACAAATCTCGCAGTTGAATTAAGCTCAATTTTTTGCGGGCAAGCAGAATTCCATGAAAATATCTTTGCAATAATTTTTTATGAGAGTGATGTGCGGCACAGTTATGTAAAAGTAAGAACTTGCAGAAAACCGTAACTTTGGCATAAAAAAGCTTAATTAAGTTTTACGCATGGCAAAGTTGACATTTTAATACAGGGGGGGGGTATAATCAGGCTATGTTTTATATTTAGCGGCAATAATTATGCCGGAAAGAGAGGAAAAATATGAGGAGAGCTTTAGGCAAAATGAAACGGACAATTTCCGTTCTGTTGGCTGCAGCGATGATTGTTACTGCGCTGCCGCAGACGAGTGCGCCTGTTTATGCTTCGGAAGCGCAGGATGTGCTTGGCGAAGGTAGCGGGGCTGCGGAAACGGTCGGAAAAGACAAAGAGGATAACGACACTGCTAATAGCGGTGTTGATGTGGATGGGAATACCGATTCGGGAGATACGAAAGCGCCGGATCAGGTCGGACCGGAGGAATCCGATACCGCGAATCAAATCGATGCGGAAGAGGAAGAGAACCCCGACGGAATCGGAACAGAGGAGACGGAAGTAACGGATCAGACCGATACGGAGGATACCGAAGCTCCGGAAGAGGATGCGGATCAAACAGCATCGGAAGAGACTCTGATCGGAGAAGAGGCAGATGCAGAGGAAGCGATAGATGCAGAGCAGTCGAAAAGTGGAAACGCGGTAAGTGTATTGGCGGCGGAAGACGGCGAAACTGCGATAGTAAGGCTTAATGTGCCGCGCTATGAGAACAACCGCTACAGTTTTTTAACACAGGTGTGGTATGCGGTTGGCGATAGCGAAGAGTTTACGCAGATGAACAATAAGCTCATTAAAGGTGAATCTGCTGTAGACATTCCCGCGAAAGCAGGAGAAAAACTGCGGATAAAGCTGGTGCTACGGGATCGTGTGCAGATTGAGGAAGTCAGTTATAGCGGGTTGGAAGAAGACGCGACAGCTACTCCGATTTCAGCAAAGGACGAGGAGAATCATATCTATGAGATAGAGACCGTTCCTTCTGGCAACGGAACAGAGCCTGTTTATCAAATCAATATCAAAGCAGACTATCACTATTCGCTTAGTTTTGTGGACGTATATGCGAGTAAGAATCCTGATGCCGAGAACAATAAAAGTGTGGCGTTTTATCAGTATGCCAAGGGCACGTCGGCTGATGATGAGGCGACCGGAAAGGATTTGATTGGCGAGACGCTGGAGCTTTCCGGTCAGCAAATGCAGGAATTTTTCTCGGAGAATAACTATAACTATGCGCTGGAGGTGCAGGAGGGATATACATTCTACAGTATTGATGCGAATTCTTCTGCGATGTATTTTAAAAAAGATAGATCATATTACGAGAATGGGTATATTCTGTCGGGGGCTTATGACCTTGGAGCAGAAGATATTACCGTATTCGTTCTGGCGGAACCGACGAAAAATAATCACTTGAAATTCAATATTCCGGAAGAACTGAAGGATAAGGTGTATGTCACGGTAACCTGGGATGATCCGGAATATGGATCGGTGGGATCCAATCTGGAAGAAGATGATGCCGTATGGATTGATAGTGACAGAAAGGTCAGCTTCGATGTAACAATCAAAGACATGAACCATACCGTTCGCGCCACATGCGAAGAGAACGGAGGGGATGCGGTTGCCCTCCCGTATAATTACAGAAGCGAGCAGAGTGATGGGTGGAAAAATCACTTTGTTTTGGATGATGCAGATATTTCCATGAAAAACGGTGATGTTACGGTCAATCTGGAAGAGATTAATATATATCCGGTTGAATTTCATCTGAACCCGAGCGAGATCAGTCGCATTGATGTATATGCACCGCTGGACAAAACTTTTTACTGTTCTGAGGATAGCGAACCTCAATCCTACACTGTGTGGGTTTCGGAAGGTGAGAAACTCAAGTTCACGGTTAGAACTGTGAAGGACGGAACACTCAACGTAAGCACATCAGAGGACGGAAGCGGTGAATTGCATGCTGTCTATGACTCTGGCGATGACTATGATGTTTATGACGCTTATATAGTAACACCTACGGAGCCGATGTCGGTTTATCTGACTGTGTCGCAAGGCTACCAGTATCAATTGGATTATAATGAGAGCGACTTCGACGTGAAAGTGTGCGACGCGGATGGAAATCCGTTAGAGTTGTCGGCGGATCACAAGTTTTTAAGCATAGAAGATTGGCGTGTGAGTTTCCGAATAATGGTTAAAATGAATAATGAGAAATGGACGGCAGTGTCCGTTACTTACGACGGTGAGTTTGACGAGAGAAAAGAGGCGGAACGAAGACCGGGGTATGATGACGAAGACAACGGCTATCTCTGTTATATGGCGGAAGATGTCTGCTGCAAGACTTACGGTGCCAATGTCATCACCATCGAAGGCTATAACACATATACCATTACCTTTGAAGGGAATGAAGAGGCAGTCAAACAAGGTACATGGCTTAGACAGCGTGAAAAAGATGAATGGGATGATTGGGTAGTAAGAAATGACATAGAATTAGGTGACATACTTGTGGTGAAAGACGGAGAGGAAGTTTATTTCACGCTACATCAGACCGGGAGCACAACACACAGGCTCAACCTCAGCTTATCCGGATCGGGTGATCAACTGGAAGTTTGTGAGGACGAGGATTTTGATTCTGACAGATATGGAACGTTGTACTATTTCAAAGCTGTCGGTGATGCGACGATTACCGCGGAACTGACGGAGCGCCAGCAGCATACCGTGACAATCGAAAAAGGTGAAAATGTTACGGATTTTCAAGTGTCCGGGAGTAGGCAAAGACCCGAAGGGGAAACTGGAAAAACAGGCACGTATCTTGTGCGTGACGGGATTTTCCTTGCTATTTCGGGAGTCACGGGCAATGAATCAACGGCAGGATATCGCGGCAAGGTAGTTTGCACGATAGGTGAGAAGTCATATGAAATTCCGATGAAATATGCAACGATAGAAGATGATTGGGAAGGTGCATATTTCGGGTTGGAAGTTACTTCCGATATGACGCTTACAGTCGATCTGGTGCCGACCACGCAGCCGACCATAACTTTTGCCGATATGGATAAGATCACATCAGTAAAAGTATGGGAGGTTGGTAAGGAGCCGACGGAAGGCAACAATCTTTACAACAGTGAAACGAAGGAAGCGGTATTATCTGATGATAAGGAATACCGTTTGGACTTCCAGTTGAAGGACGGCTATGCTGCTAAGAGCGTTGTACTGAAAGACGAGGCAAGCGGCGAAGAACGTGTGTTGGAACAGGATAAAGAAAATGAGTATAGGATCTACGAGATTGGTGTACCGCAGGGCGATGCCCAGATTACGATCGAGGCTGTGCAGGGCTATACGGTTATGTTTGACATTCCGGCGGGAGCGGATATTACATTTGAGGAAGACATAACGGATTATTGCCATGATATTACAAAAGACAGCATACAGGTGATGGCAACAGACAGTTTCGTGTTCAAAATGACGGACGGAGAGGGTCGGTATAAACTGTCGGCAGACAGCGATGCATTTACGCTTGAAAAAATTTTGCATCGGGAATACGACTACTATGGAGATTTTGACGAATATTACCAATATGTTCTGAAGCCTGTCGCGGGAGCGCAGCTTCCGGAAATCGTGAAGATTAAGGCGGAGGAATATGCGAAGCATACAGTCACACTGGATTATCCGGTGGAGATCAAGACGATCTATCTGTTAGACGATAACGGAGAGAGCTATACAATTAGCGGTAAACAGACGGAGGTACAAGGCACCGGCACGGTACTTGGCGTAAAGGCGATCAGCGGTTATGCGGCAAAGGTAAGTGCTCAGGGAAAAACATCAGGCGAGAGCAAAGTACTTACACCGTTCAGGCTTGCCGAAGATGACGTAAGCGAGTACTATTTGGGAGAGTTAAGCGAGGACGTGACGATTACTGTGACAGCGGAGCGTTCCAAACAGAAGCTGACATATTATAGAGTGGGCTTCTACAGCGCCGGAAATGGTGTGAGAATCAGGGATGCCGGAACGAAATCACTCTACAGCGCCAATGAGGACCATGAAGATTGGGAAGAAGACTTTGAGTATCCTTACTCGATCTTGAAAGGCAGCAGTATTTCTTTCACGGTAGAACCGAGAGACGGTTATGAGGTGGACGTTGTCTATGCCAACGGCAAAGCGGTAACACCGGTGCAGAACGTATCATCACATCAGAATGTCTACACAGTGGTTCCCATGGCGGATACGTTGATTACCGTAAATATCAGTAAAATTGCGGAAAAATATCCGCTCACCTTTACCTACCCGGCAGCGGTTAAATCCGTAACAGTGAAGGGCTTTGATTTGACGGATAAGAAGCTTGAAGTGAAGGCGGGAACGAAACTTGAGTTCACGGTGGAACTGGCTGATACCAAACATAGGATCACTTCGGTTACGATGAACGGTAAAGAAGCTGCTTTCAACAAAAACAGCGGCTGCTACAGTATCACTACAGTTGCGGAGCCCATGGAAATTGTGATTACGACTGTGGAGAATATTGATAAAGAAGTGACCTTTAAGAATACGGTTTCACATATGCTCTACAGTGTTGTGACAAATGCGCAGGTGACGGAATCCGGAAAGGATACTTATACGGTAGCCGCACTTACAGGGGCATTGCGGTTTACGGTAACTTCTGCGAAGAAAGAATCCATACCGGCAGTCAGCTATGTCAACGCAGCAGGCAGTAAGATTGTTTTACAGGCGAAAACGAAGCAGGAGAGCGAGGCGACTATTGCTTATACCTATGAGATTTCAGTTTCCGAGCTTGCGGCTGTAAGCGAGATCATAATCGGGGAAACAAGCACGGCTAGCGCGGAAGATAAGGCAAAACTCGAGGAATGCATCAATAAGTATAAAGACAAATATAATCAGGAAGAGTATACGTCTGAATCTTGGGCGGCTTATACTAAGGCATTAAAGTCTGCCGAGGATTGCATGAAGAAAGAAGGTGCAACGAAGGCAGAGGTGGAAGCTGCGATCGCAGATTTGGAGAAAGCGGTAAAGGGGCTTACTAAGAAAGGCGAAGAGCCGACACCGGGTACGAAGGAAGGACTCTGGTTTGAGATCCTTGAGAATACTGAAACTGCTGATGGAAGCTATATCTACACCGGCGCAGCAATCAAGCCTGAGATCATGGTATACTTTGGCGATAAGCTGTTAGAGGTTAAGAAAGATTATACGGCAGCTTATAAGAACAATACCAATGCCGGAAAGGCTACGGTAACGGTTACCGGTAAGGGCAACTTCAAGGGTAATGATACGGCGACCTTTGAGATCAAGAAGAAAGATATCAGTGATGCAGATATCAGTGCAGCGGATGTCTTTGCGATTATCAATGCCAAAGGAGATAAGGTAACCAATCCGAAGGTGACCGTGAAATACGGCAAGAAGACGCTGGGTAACAATAATGATTATAAAGTAGTTTGGCCTTCCGAGTCTGAAATCAAGGGTGCAGACGGCAAGATTATAGCTAAGGATTATAACATCACCATCAGCACCGAGAAAGTAAAGAAGCAGAAAGGTGAATATGCTGATTCTGCCAACTATACCGGTAGCAAAACAATCACCTATACAGTACTTGCTAATGATACAAAGCTGATAAATAAGGCTAAGGTAACTCTGGCAAAGACGAAGGTAGACTATAAGAATAATGATCAGGGTGAGTATGGCAAGGGAACAGAGAAACCCGCAGTGACGAGTGTCAAGATAGGTACTGAAACACTGACAGAGGGTGTTGATTATGAAGTAAGCTATGAGAACTGGGATCAGATCGGTAAAGCGACTGTCACAGTCACAGCGAAAGACGACAATACGAAGTATTACGGCAGTAAGTCCGTGACCTATACGGTAAACGGCACAAAGCTGGCACCGGCAGGATTTGTGATTGAAGGTATTAACAAGGACGGTTATCAATACACTGGAAAACCGATCTATATCAATCAGGAAGCTACGGAAGACAGCATGATAACGCTGGCGGTAAAGCCTAAGAGCGGCGGTGAAGCCTTGAAAGAGGGTACGGATTATACCGTATCCTATGCAACAGGCAGGAAAGCGGGAGAACACACCGGCGTAGGAACAGTTACCGTGACGGTTACCGGTATCAACGCATACACCGGTTCGATGAAGACGACCTTCAAGATCACGGCAGTTGACCTGACGAAGTACGATACATCAGAACGTCCTGCGGGGCTTGAATTTGTGGCACTGGGAACAGCAAAGTATACGAAGACAGGTGCGAAGCCTGAGATCACAACGCTGACGTTTAACGGAACTGATCTGGTGGAGAAACAGGATTATACGGTTACCTATCAGAAAAACAATAAGGTAGATCCCGGCAAGAAGTCCGCAGCCATGACTATCAAGGGTAAAGGCAACTTCAAGGGTCAGATCAAGCGTGAATATGAAGTGACGTTCGCTTCCGCAGATGATGTATATGCAATGGCTACGGATATCGTGAAGCCTACTAAGTTTAATCAAGTGAAGTCAACCGTAAAGGTATTTGAGAAGGAGACGGGTAAAGCGCTGAAGGCCGGAACGGATTATGAGAAGACCATCACATATTACAGGGATGCCAAATTTGAGAATCCAATCACAGAACAAAACTTCGAAGAGGCAGCGGCTGTCGATCAGGTGATCTATGCAAAGATCGACATGAAGGGTACCGGCAGCTATGCCGGAACAACGGGTACTCCCGGATATGTGGTAACATCATTCAGAGTATACGACAGCACCAAGAAGATGACTGACAAGAAGGTAATTGTGACTGTCGATACTACGGTGGATAAAGAGGGTAAAGCAATTTCCCATGATGGTTCGAAGGCGAAAAATCCGTACTATACGGGAGCGGCCATTGAACCGAAGGTGACTGTAACCTTAAAGGGAACCGGAGGTGCTGCGGATACAGTCCTCGGAGAGGAGAACTACAAGGTAGAATACAGCAGCAATATCAACAAGGGCAAGGCTACAATAACGGTAACCGGTATCGGTAACGGCTACGGCGGTTCTAAGAGCGTGAAGTTCACGATCGTTCCGAAAGATATGCATTGGGCGGAGCAGGCAGTGAAGAAGGCTGCGGAAGCTTTATCAGGTTTAGTGCCTGCTTTGGAATGACAGACATATGTCCGGTGAAGAAATGGCCGGGTATTTCCTGAATATCATATTACCTGAGTGAGAAATAATGGGATGCCACAGAAAGTCGGTGGTATCCCTTATTTCGTCTTATGTATATGAAAAGTGTTATTTGCTAACGATTGCAAACATTTTTCCCCTATGCTATACTTAAGGACGATGTAAAAGGCATGTTTTCAGGATGATTAGAGAAAAAGACGGAGGGCAACTCATGTTAAACAATAAAACGATATTGATTACGGGCGGAACCGGTTCGTTTGGCAAATGCTTTACGAGATACGTGCTGACGCATTACGAGCCGAAGAAGATCATCATCTATTCCAGAGATGAGTTCAAACAGTGGATCATGGCGGACGAGTTCNGNGAATACGAAAGCAAACTTCGCTTCTTTATCGGAGACGTGAGGGATGTGGAGCGNTTAAAGAGNGCCTGNGAGGGTGTGGATTATATNATTCATGCGGCGGCNCTTAAGCAGGTTCCTGCCTGTGAGTACAATCCGAATGAGGCGATCAAGACCAATATACACGGCGCAATGAATGTGATCGACGCNGCGCTTGACTGCGGCGTGAGCAGNGTGGTGGCGCTGTCTACGGATAAGGCNGTNAATCCCGTNAATCTGTACGGCGGCACGAAGCTGGTGTCGGACAAACTGTTCGTGGCGGCNAATGCCTATGCNGGGGCGAAGGATATTAATTTCTCCATAGTGCGNTATGGCAATGTGGCNGGCAGCCGNGGTTCGGTCATTCCNNTNTTTCANAAANTNATTAAAGAGGGGAAGACNGAGATGCCGGTGACNGATGTGCGTATGACACGNTTCTGGATCAGCCTGACTCAGGGNGTGGAGCTGGTGATCAAGGCGNTGNCGGAGGCGAAAGGNGGNGAGACATTTATCAGCAAGATACCGTCNTTCAAGGTTACCGATCTGGCGGAGGCGATGCTTCCGGGNTGTACNATTAAAGAGACGGGAATCCGTCCCGGAGAGAAGCTGCATGAGATCATGGTGACAACAGAGGATTCTCATACGACTTATGAGTATGACAAGCACTTTATTGTATATCCGCAGATGATATGGAATGACAGGCAGCAGCTTGCGCCCAGCGGTAAGAAGGTTGAGGAGGGATTTTCTTACAGTTCCGGGACGAATACAGAGTGGCTGTCGGTGGAGGATATTAGGGAACTATTGAAGGATGTTGAGTTAGAGAAATAGACGTACTTGATTGAAGAGCATGCGGGCGGATCAATATTATTGGTCATAGTGTGAACGGTAATGAATGAAAAAGGACATGCATGTTAAGTGCATGTCCTTTTTGGGAACTGTCGGCATAGCGGTATCCTGAAATGAAAATACGATTTGTTGTTTGAAAAAAGGAGTGGAAGCAGATATGGAGCAATCGACAATGAATAATTCCGACATACCGGCAATCGAAGGNGGAACGCCCGCCAGAGAGACGAAGATATTCTATGGGCATCAATATATAGATGATGCAGATGTGGAAGCCGTGGTGGAGGTTCTGCGTCACGGTGACTTGACATGCGGACCGAAGATCAAGGAACTGGAGGATAAGCTGTGCCGTCTGACCGGCGCAAAATATGCCGTGGTGTGCAGCAACGGAACGGCAGCGCTTCATATATCGGCGCTGGCGGCGGGCGTAGGCGAAGGGGACGAAGTGATCACGACGCCGATTACTTTTGCAGCCTCTGCCAACTGCGTGCTGTACTGCGGTGCCAGACCGGTGTTTGCGGACATTGATCCGGAGACATATAATATTGATCCGCAGAAGGTGGAGGAAGCAATCACGGAGCGGACGAAGGCCGTGGTCGTGGTAGACTATACGGGCCAGTCCGTGGCGCTTGATCCGATCAGAAAAATATGTAGAGAGCATAATCTGGTACTGATTGAGGACGGNGCCCATGTAATCGGTACGAAATATCGGGGACAGGCGAACGGTTCGATTTCCGATATGACCACATTCAGTTTCCATCCTGTGAAGACGGTCACCGGCGGAGAGGGCGGGGCAGTGCTGACAAACGATGAGACGTTGTATCAGAAGCTGTTGCTCTACCGTGCCCATGGCATTACGCGCAACACCGACCTGATGGCACATGAACCGGACGGACCGTGGTATTATGAGCAGGTGGATTTAGGATATAATTATCGTATGACGGATATTCAGGCGGCGCTCATTATCAGCCAGCTCGACAAGCTGCCTATGTTCAGTAAGAGAAGAAAAGAGATTGTGGAGCGGTATAATGAGGCGTTTGCGAAACTGCCGTCTCTGTTTGTGCAGCGGGAGATTCCAGAGTCGGATACTACGAGACATTTGTACATCCTGCGGATCGTGCCGGAGAAGCTGCGCATCGACAGGAGACAGTTCTTCGATGCGCTGGCGGCGGAAAATGTGTGCTGTAATGTGCATTATATCCCCACATATTATTTNCCGTATTANGAGAAACTCGGGTATCGGAGAGGACTGTGTCCTAATGCCGAGAAGCTGTACGAGGAGATCATATCTCTGCCCCTCTACTATGCCATGACAGACGAGGATGTGGANAGTGTCATAGAGGCNGTGACTAAAATAGCGGTCTACTATGCGAAAGANTAAGAGGATGTAAAAGAGCGTGGGTGCAGAGCAGAACTGACGGCGAAAAGGGAATGGAAATGCAGACGAGAGAAATATCGACTAAGACAAAAATAATCTATATCGTAATTGTATGCTTTGTTACGCTGTTACTGTGGCTGGGCGACGAGGGCGGTCGTCCGCTTGAGTATCTGGGATCGGAACTGCAGCATTCCGTCGGTCTGATCGATTCGGATTACGGGCTGGTCGTGCGCGAGACGGTAGCAATGAACGGGATTGTGGCATATACGCCGGAATATGTTCTGAACAAGGGCAGTTATACCGCATACATGGTTTATCAGGCGGAGGAAGAAGATTCGGTCTTAGAGTTGTGGGAACAGAACAGTAAAGTGGCTGCATGGCCGCTTGACCCCCGGCAGTCGAAGATCACTGCGGATTTTACTCTTTCTAAAGATGCCAAGCAGATTCGGCTGCAGATCAATTACGGCGGCACAGGTTCGCTGACGATTAAACAGTTAAGTTTGTCTCCGCATACGGTGTTCTATACGGATACTTATTTCTTTATGGTGTTGTTTCTGGTATGCAGTCTGATTATATGGCTGTATGTGGTACAGGGCAGAGCGCATCTGACGCAGGAGAGGCTCACGGACATTTGCGTGATACTGGGTGTGGCGCTTCTGGCAACGACGCCGATGATGCAGACATACCTATATAACGGAGATGATCTGTGTTATCATCTGGCGCGCTTGGAGGGATTAAAAGACGGTATTCTGGACGGACAGATTCCGGTCAATATTCTGCCGGAAGGTATGCAGGGCAATGGCTATATGAATGCCATGTATCCGTATCTGTTCTTGTATATCGGCGCGTTCTTAAGAATATGCCGCGTGTCGCTGGGATTGTCTTACAAAACGCTTATTTTTCTGGCGAATCTCGGTTCCGCAATCTGTGCTTATGCTGCCGTGAAATCCATGTGTAAATCGCGCCGCAGCGTAATACTGGCGGTGGTGTTATATACGCTTATGCCCTACCGGTTTACCAATATTTTTTCCAGAGGGGACTTGGGGGAAATCTTAGCCTTAACCTTCTGGCCGTTGGTGATCGCAGGACTCTACCATATCATTCTGGGTGAGAGGCGGAAGTGGTATTATCTTGTGATCGGGGTCAGCGGCATATTGCAGAGCCATATCTTAAGTGTTGCGTTTGCGGCGGTGATCTGTGTGATCACGGCATTGGTCTACTGTGTGCGCATTATTAGAGATCACAGGTATATTGAGGTCGGCAAAGCGGCTGGGATGTTTTTACTCTTAAATATGTGGTATCTGGTGCCGTTCATATTTTATTATTTCGAGAAGGATCTGAGTACCGATGTGCTCAGATGGAGCGGTTATTTTGAGCAGTCAATCAACCCGTCCAACTTCACACAGAGCCTCAGCCTGTACAACAAACAGTACTTTTCGTTCGGACTTGCGCTTCTGGGCTGTGTGGGGATCGGTGTAATCCACCTGATATGTGAGCGGGATCAAAAGAAGACAGACGAAGACGGATACGTGTTATATTTGTTTTTGCTTGGAGTGCTGCTCGCCTATATGACCACCGGATATTTTCCCAGCAGGAGACTGCTTGACAATGCCCTGTTTGAGAATATTGCTACAATGATTCAGTTCCCGTGGCGTTTCTTAGGGCCGGCATCCGCCTGCTTCCTCTTCGTGGGGGCGATCGGATTGGAACGGTCGCAGATCTTACGGCCATACCGCAATATTATATTTGCCATGCTGGTAGGATTAAATCTTCTGATTATTATTTCGGTTCCGGCAGATAATAGTCATATGCCGTATGATAACGCAGAGGCGGTGGCTTCCAAGGGACATGAGAGCAAACTGGGAACGAGCGTAGGGCTGTTCTATCCGCATGAATGGCGACTTGGCGGTGCAACGGACGAGTCGTTGACGAACAGCGTGATCATTTCCGATCTGAATGNGATATCGATCNGACAATATCAGAAAAANGGTACACGGGCCGNGGTAGCGTACACTGCAACGGAGGAAGGCGGNTATATAGAACTGCCGATTCAGGATTATTCGGGNTATCGGGCATATGATGAGAANGGNANCCGNCTTGAGATCGAGCGNGGNGACGGTGCCAGAATGCGCTTTGCGGTGCAGGGTGACGGCATAGAGCATACGATTCGTGTNCGTTACGGTCCTAATCCTATATTTATTGCGGCNAATCTTGTCTCTGCNCTGNCGATTCTTTACTGTGTATGGCGGAGNNNTAAAGTACATTNGAGATCCGAACAGNCTGCANNGCAGTAAAAAATGCAGGAATGAGGAACNGNATCGCGGCGGANAGACCGAAAACAGAGGTGCATCTACTATGAANNGCGTAAANAGNAAGAAAAAACAACTACAGTTTCGCTATTATGAGATTCCNCAGAANGAGCCNTGTCTTGCNCTGCTGGGAGAGACGTGGGTGCGTCCTTATGGGGACGGTGTGGAATGCCTGCATTTCCATAATTATATGGANATCGGGTTCTGCTATGACGGTGCGGGTGAAGTGATTCTGGATGAAGAAGAGATATTCTATTCCTCTGATATTTTTACTGTGATTCCGAGGAATTTTCCGCATAATACGGAGAGCGAGAACTTCTCTGTAAACCGTTGGGAGTTTCTCTTTATTGATGTGGACGCTTTTCTTCGCGATGTCCATAGGGACAATCCCATCTATGCGGATGATCTGTCAGCGCTGATTAATAATCGNGCATGGGCAGTGAAAGTAAGCAGCTATCCCGAGACGGCGGCGCTGATTCGTGCNATTATGGAAGAAATGCGGTATAAGAAGGAATTCTATGCTGAGAGTGTGNCGGGAATGNTGCAGTCGCTGCTTATGAACATTGCNAGGATGAACCATAAGGTTCCNGGCAAAGTGCGCAAGCAGAGCAGCGGTGTATCCAGAGTTTCCTTTGCACTGCACCATATCAGTAAGCATTACGCGGAGGAACTGACGGTTGGTGAGCTGGCGGCGGTCAGTCACATGTCAGAGACACATTTCAGGCGGATTTTTCAGCAGATCATGAATATGACACCGTCCGATTACGTGAATCTGGTGCGGATACAGATGGCGTGTGAGCTNATGAAGAAATCGGCGGACAGCATGGAACTGGTAGCNCAGAAGTGCGGGTTTCAATCGGTNTCTACTTTCAATCGTAATTTTAAGAAGATTCTGGGGATCACGCCGTATCAGTGGAAGATTCATCCGGAGAACTATGAAGGNAAACTGCTTAACTATAAAATNTCTGCCTATAAAGGATGGTAGTTTATGCCTTTTTAATAAAAAAGTATGTTTCTAAGAATTATGATAAATACAATAACGTAAACGTTTAAGAGNCAAATTTATGGTCGAATTTGCCTCTTTTNTGATTTTTGATAACAACATACGAAAGTGCNGTAGAGTTATAATGCATACATAATCAATCAAAAAGGGGCATATAGTTATACAAATTGACGAAACGCCTCCGGCGATTGAGAAATAAAGAAACAAGCTGNTGCACAATGTGCACAAANCAAGGTNGTATTTNATGCTACCAACAACGAATGGGAGGAAACTAAAATGAAAAGAAAGATTTTGGCAGCTTTAATGGCAACTACCATGATTCTTTCATTGGTAGGATGTGGCGGTAATGACGGCGCNGCATCGACAGACNGTGGATCAGCNCCTGCGGCAGACAGCGCAGCAGATGACTCGGCAGCACCCGCAGCAGATGATGCAGCGGCACCTGCNGCAGANGGAGAAGAGACACTGACAGTATGGTGCTGGGACCCGGCATTCAACATGAACGCAATGTATGAGGCAGAGAAGGTATATCAGAAAGATCATCCGAACTTCAAACTGAACGTGGTTGAGACACCTTGGGAAGATGTTCAGACCAAAGTTACCACGGCAGCTACTTCCGGAGATCTGAGCACACTGCCTGACATTTTCCTNATGCAGGATAATGCGTTCCAGAAGAACGTTATCAGCTTCCCGGATGTTTGCGCTGACTTGACAAACAGCGGAGTTGATTTCTCACAGTTTGCGGCAGGTAAGGTAGCTTACTCCGTAATCGACGGCAAGAATTATGGCGTTCCTTTTGATAACGGTGCAGTAGTTGCATGCTATCGTACAGATTATCTGGAGCAGGCAGGTCTGACAATTGATGATTTCACAGATATCACATTTGATCAGTATCTTGAGAACGGACAGAAAGTACTGGAAGCAACGGGCAAGCCCCTCATCTCCATGCAGGCAGGCGAATGTGACCTGATCATGATGATGATGCAGTCCGCAGGTTCTTCTCTCTTTAACGAGGACGGAACAGCAAATATCGTAGGTAATGACACGTTGAAGGTTGTTATGGAGACATACAAGAAGCTGAAAGACGCTGGCGTATTGATCGAGGTAAACAGCTGGGATGAGTATGTAGGCTCTCTCGTAAGCGGCGATGTAGCAGGTACGATCAACGGATGCTGGATCATGGCTTCCATCCAGACAGCAGAAGATCAGGCAGGTAACTGGGCGCTGACCAATATGCCCAGCCTCGTAGGTGCAGCAAATGCAACTAACTACTCCAACAACGGTGGTTCTTCATGGGCTGTAACAACGAGCTGCCAGAATCAGGCATTAGCATTTGATTTCCTTGCAAGCACATTCGCAGGAAGCACAGAGTTGTACGACAACATTCTTCCGAGCGGCGCTCTGGCAACATGGGCTCCGGCTGGTGATTCCAGTGCATACGGCGAGCCGAATGAGTTCTTTGGCGGCGACGCAGTATCCGCTAAGATCGTTGACTTCTCTACTAAGGTACCGTCCAACATCACAGGCGTTTACTACTATGAAGGACGTGACGCAGTTGCAACGGCAATCACGAACTACATCAACGGCGCTGACATTGACGCAGAAATGCAGACAGCAGCAGATACTGTAAACTTCAATATGGGACAGTAGCATTAAGCCATGCAGCGGCGTTTTGCGAATGGGCATGGCGGAAGTACAGATAAGATATAGGGGAATAGTTTTAAAGGCTGTTCCCCTTTTTTTCTCCAAAGACAGAGAAGGAGGGAGTTTCTTGGGTAAGCCATCTAAAAAAATGACACTTAGCAAAAAACATAATCTGACAGGCTGGGCATTCCTTGCGCCCGGTGCACTTTTGATACTCTTTATGAGTTTCGTTCCGATGTTTAGAGCACTGCTTTTATCTTTTAAGACCGGTGTCGGTGCGAAGATGGAGTGGTGCGGCATCATGAATTATACTCGAATGTTCAAGGACGCGGTATTTATCCAGTCCATTAAAAATACATTTTTCTATTTGATCATTCAGGTTCCGGTCATGTTGATTTTCGCTTTGATCCTTGCTTCAATACTGAACAATAAACAACTTAGATTTAAGGGGATTTTTCGTACGATGATCTTTCTGCCCTGTGCTACGTCACTGGTAGCATATGCGGTTATTTTCCGTTCCCTGTTTGCCAACAATGGGATTATCAATCTGATATTGGTTAACTTAGGAATATTGGATCAGCCTTATGCATTCCTGACAAATACGTGGAGTGCAAGAATTGTTATTATTATCGCACTTCTTTGGCGGTGGACAGGATATAACATGGTATTCTACCTGTCGGGATTACAGAATATTGAATATTCTGTTTACGAGGCGGCTAAGATTGACGGTGCGTCGGCGGTTCAGACATTCTTTAAGATCACGGTGCCGCTCCTTAAGCCGACGATCCTGTTGACAGCGATCATGTCCACCAACGGTACGCTCCAGTTGTTCGATGAGTCTGTTAACCTGACAGACGGCGGTCCGGCGAATGCTTCGATTACTATGTCGCATTACATATACAATATGTCCTTTAAGTATGTGCCGAACTTCGGATATGCGGCGGCAATGTCCTTCTTAATTTTGATTCTGGTTGCTATCTTGGCATTCCTGCAGATGAAAGTAGGTGATAAACGTGACTAAAGGTAAGAAATTTGGTATGTATCTGTTTTTGTGTATTGTGTCCTTTATCTCTGTTTTCCCGCTGTATTGGATGATTTGTGCAGCGACGAACAAAAGTGCGGAGGTAGTGAGCGGGCGTTTGATTCCGGGAACTTATTTTATNCAGAACTTTAAGAATCTNTTAGGAAATCAGAATATAGGAAGAGCNCTTGGCAATTCTTTTAAGTATGCNATTATCCTTACTTTGGTTTCACTTGTNGTCAGTTCACTGGCAGGTTTCGGGTTCGANATCTATCATGATAANGNNAAGGATACNGTNATGAGTGTTATCCTTCTGGCGATGATGGTGCCNTTCGTTGCAACNATGATCCCGTTGTTCCAGATGTTTTCTAAGGCAGGATGGTTGAATACGACGATTGGATTTATCCTTCCTACGGTTTCTACNCCGTTCCTGATCATGATGTTCNGNCAGAGTGCGAGGTCATTCCCNCATGATATNATGGAAGCGGCGAGAATCGACGGTCTTTCCGAGCTNCGTATTTTCTTCCAGATGTTTATACCGACGATGCGCTCNACTTATGCGGCGGCTATGACTATTACNTTCATGAATGCATGGAACAGTTATCTGTGGCCGAAGGTAATNATGACGGATGCCAACAGCCAGACGATGCCGATGGTAGTTGCCAATCTGACGCAGGGNTATGTGACGGATTATGGTATGCTGATGCTGGCAGTATTGATCTGTACACTGCCTACNGCNATCGTATTCTTCTGNCTGCAGAANGCNTTTGCNGAAGGTATTACNGGTGCAGTAAAATAATAAGACATGAAGTTATACTAAGACGCCAAAATACGGCGTCTNAGTATAACTAAGTCATGTCTGNGAGAATGCCGCTTGNAGCGGGCATTNTCTGNNNGCTGAGTGAGCCGATAGTAATTGANNNGTAANANGAGGGCGGATTGCATAATANCGCAAACGCCCTCTGNTTATANAAAAATGAGAGGAGGGTTATATATGCAGCCTGATATTAAGTGGCTGGATGATCCNCAAGTGTTTCGCGTGGGTCAACTTCCGGCACACAGCGATCACAAGATTTATGGAAGTGAGGAAGAGTTGGAGCGGAAAAAGNGNTCGCTTTGTCAGTCTTTGAATGGAGTGTGGCAGTTTGCGTATTCTGTGAATCCGCAGGCACGTCCGGAGGATTTCTANAAGACGGATTATAATGCAGAGGGATTCNGNGAGATACAGGTNCCNTGCCATATTNAGATGGCGGGCTATGATAAGATACATTACATCAATACNNTGTACCCGTGGGAGGGTAAAGTGTACCGCCGTCCNGCGTACGCGCTGGGAGAGGNCANGNNGGAAGCGGGTTCGTTCAGNGAGGCGGACTATAATCCGGTGGGNTCTTACCGAAAAGTTTTTGATTTGGAAGAGGGGCTTCGGGGTAAAAGAGTCTGCATNAGGTTTGAGGGTGCGGAACAGGCGGTTTATGTATGGCTGAANGGTGAGTTTGTCGGCTATGCAGAAGACAGTTTTACACCGTCTGAGTTTGACTTGACNCCTTATATTAAGGATAAAGATAATTTGCTTGCGGTGGAAGTGTACAAGAACAGTACCGCGGCTTATCTGGAGGATCAGGACTTTTTCCGGTTTTCGGGAATCTATCGGGATGTGGTGCTGTATGCGAAGCCCAAGCTNCANGTGGAAGATGTGTGGGCGAAACCTTGTCTGACGGAAGATCTGCNTACGGGNAACTTAGACGTACAGCTGCNGATATCNTCGNANGATGCTGAGGCGGANGNCAGGGTAAGAATCATTCTGAAAGATCNGGACGGACANGTTATAGNGGAGCAGAANGCAGCGGCNGCNTCTGAAGTTAAGGTTACTTTTGAACCNGTGAAGGAGGTTGTGCTCTGGGAGAATAAGAATCCGTATCTGTATCAGCTGATNGTTCTTCTGGAAGACAAGCAGGGTAACGTGNNNGAAGNGGCTTCCTGCGACATAGGTTTNCGTCGTATTGANATTAAGGATAAGGTCATTCNTTTTAACGGCAGAAGACTGATNATCAATGGCGTTAACCGTCATGAGTGGAGTGCNGAGGGTGGCAGNTGCATTACGATGCANGATATGGAGTGGGATATCGAGTGCTTTAAGCGCAATCATATCAATGCCGTGCGTACCTGTCATTATCCGGATCAGATCGCATGGTATGATCTGTGCGACCGGAACGGTATCTATATGATGTCGGAGACAAATCTGGAGAGTCATGGCTCTTGGCAGAAATTTGTTCCCGAGCCGTCGTGGAATGTGCCGGGCAGTGTGCCTGAATGGAAAGAGGTAGTGGTAGATAGGGCGAGGACTAACTTTGAGACCTTTAAGAATCATCCGTCGATTCTGTTCTGGTCGCTGGGNAATGAGTCTTATGTAGGCGACAATATTGAGGCGATGCAGGCATTTTTCAAGGANAAGGANAGCAGCAGGCTGGTTCACTATGAAGGNGTGATCTATGANCGTGCTTANGANGACACNGTNTCCGAGGTGGAAAGCCGTATGTATGCAACCCCTGANGAGATTGTGGAATATCTGGAAAACGAGCCGAAGAAGCCTTTTATCTTNTGCGAATATATGCATGATATGGGGAATTCCATCGGAGGCATGAAGTCGTATATTGATCTGCTGGACCGTTTCGAGATGTATCAGGGCGGATTCATATGGGATTATATCGATCANGCGGTTTATGCGCAGGATAAAGNGACAGGAAATAAGGTGCTGTGCTACGGCGGGGATTTCGATGACAGGCCGAGTAATTATGANTTTTCCGGTAANGGTATCGTGTTTGCGGACAGGACGGAGAAACCGGCTATNCAGGAGGTGANATATTACTATGGATTGCACGAATAAATTACAGGTGATCGTGGGGGACGCGACGATCGGTATGCGNGGGGACGGATTTTCCTATATTTTTTCCGGNGAAAGAGCGNGNATGGANTCTCTTGTGCAGAACGGCAAAGAATGGCTGTACAGAGCGCCGAAACCGACTTTCTGGAGGGCGCTTACGGATAATGACAGAGGNTGCGGATTTGCATTAAAGAGCGGTATGTGGATCGGCGCGGACTGCTTTATCAAATGNGTGGGNATCATGGTNTCGATAGATGACCAGCCGGTNACAGTGCCGATGGCNCCNGCAAANAANGNTTACGGCGGTGCNGTGGAAGCGGATNGCGCGTCGGTTACTTTTGTGTATGAGACGCTCACCGTACCCGAGACNCAGGTTACGGTGTCTTATGAAGTGNATNCCGGCGGAGATATCCATGTGCGTGTACATTACGCGGGTAAAGAGGGACTGCCGGAGCTGCCGGTGTTCGGTATGCGGTTTATTATGCCNACCTGTGCGGACAGATATCGTTATGAAGGNNTATCGGGCGAGACNTATCCCGACCGGATGGCGGGCGGGGTNCCCGGCNTCTATGAGATAGANGGGCTGCCTGTGACNCCGTATCTGGTGCCNCANGACTGNAATGTGCATATGCAGACGAAGTGGGTGGAGGTGTANCGCAGTACAACGCTTNATAANTCTGANAAGGAAGNAAAANAAAGCGCCATCCGTGTGCGTGCGGAGGATGGCGGCGATATCGCNTTTGCCTGTATTCCGTATACNTCTATGGAACTGGAGAACGCGACCCATCAGGAGGAGCTGCCGCTGCCGAGAAGAACGGTGCTGACTGTNCTGGGCGCAGTGAGAGGNGTGGGCGGTATNAACAGCTGGGGTGCAGACGTGGAAGCNCCGTACCATATCAGTGCGGAGAAAGATATTGATTATGGGTTCTGGATTGATGGGGTGAAAAATCGTTAATTGCGTTGATCGTTGAATAATAGGAAGGCTCCGAGAATGCTTATTGTGAGTTGTTCTCGGAGCTTTTTTATGCCATAGGAAATTGCACAGCAAATTTTGAGCTTTGCGAGGCTAATCTCGCAATCGAGTATGGCGCAATTTTTTCATTGCTATGGGATNCGGANAGTGNTAATATGAGAAAAAATGTAATTGTTCAGAAGGTGTTTATGCGAGGTGCTTTTATGGTGGATTTTGTCAAACTTTTGGAGTCAAATAATTATCAGTTTCTAAGAACGAATCCGAGACTTGGAAATCGCATTATTCTTATGGGGATTGGCGGGAGCTATGCTTACGGAACCAACAATGAGAACAGCGATATTGATTTTAGAGGAATTACATTAAATCTGCCGTCTGATCTGCTTGGATTGACGCAATTTGAGCAGTACGAAGATGAAAACACGGACACGGTTATTTATTCTTTTAATAAGATCGTGAAGCTTCTTTTAGAGTGTAATCCCAATACGATTGAACTGCTGGGACTGGACGAGAATCAATATCTGATTAGAACGACATTGGGACAGGAACTGTTGGATCATAAGAGTTTGTTCCTCTCCAAAAGGGCGGCGAAATCCTTTGGCGGGTATGCAAGCGCGCAGCTTCGGAGATTACAAAATGCCGTTGCCAGAGATCATATGCCGCAGCAGGAACGGGAGCAGCATATTTATAATTCTGTTAAAAATGCGTTGGAAGATTTCAGGCGTAAGAATGAAATGTTTGACAAGGGAAACATCAATATCTATATCGATGAGTCAGATAATCCGGAGTATAAGACAGAAATATTTATTGATGCGGATTACAAACATTTGCCGTTACGGGACTATGAAAATATGCTGGGCATTATGAATAATGTCATTAGAGAATATGATAAAATCGGCAAACGTAATAAAAAGAAAGATGACAATCATTTAAATAAACATGCGATGCACTTAATCCGGCTGTTCATGATGGCGATTGATATTTTAGAAAAAAATGAAATACGAACTCACAGAACAGACGACTTAGAATTGCTTAGAAGCATCAGACGCGGAGACTTTCAGAAGGAAGACAAAACTTTCTCGCAGGATTTTTACGACATGTTATCCGAATATGAAATTCGATTAGAGATGGCAACAAAGCGTACATCTCTGCCGGATAATCCGGATATGAAAAAGGTTGGGGAATTTGTTGAATATGTAAACAGAAGGGCTATAGAGGGTGATTTTGGTGAAAGATATTAGAGAGGAAATAACGGAAAAGCTCACAGAGATAGAAGAGAAAGAGAAAGTCAAAATTCTCTATGCGGTTGAGTCAGGCAGCAGGGCATGGGGTGTGGCATCGCCGGATAGCGATTATGATGTGAGATTTATTTATGTAAGAGCGGTGAAGGATTATTTAAGTATTCAAGAGAAAAGAGATGTGATTGAGTGGCAGCTGGATGATGTACTAGATATTAACGGGTGGGATCTGAAAAAGACACTTGTCCAGTTTCACAAAGGAAACGCAACTCTTTTCGAGTGGGCTAATTCGCCGATTATCTATAAAACGACCAATGAATGGAAAGATGTTTATGAAAACTGCAGGCAGTATTTTTCCGAGAAAACAGCGCTATATCATTACTATGGAACTGCCAACAGCACTTTTAGACAGTATTTGCAAAACAAAGAGGTAAAGTATAAAAAGTACGTTTATGCGCTCAGACCACTTTTGGCATGTAAACATATTGAAGATCATCATAGTGTGCCGCCAGTGAAGTTTGATGATTTGCTTAGGCAGAATCTTCCGAAAGAATTATCAATGGAAATTGAGAAGATGCTTGAGATTAAAACAAAAAGCGACGAAATAGACCTGAATCCGAAAATGCCGGTAATTCAAAAGTTTATAGAAGATGAGATTGTCAGATATGAGCAGGTTGTAAAAGATATGCCGGATGATAGAAATTCGGATTGGGAAACTTTAGATCATGTATTTTTGAAGATATTGATGAGGAACGTTGGAGAAGAAATCTAAAGAACTTCTTTTTATGAAAAACCTAAAAGCTGGCATATTTCGGAACTTATGAGATGAATGATAAAATTAAGCTGAAGTTATTAAATATTATGTTTATTGAAGATTCTTTTTATTAGTTTTTTTCTGCTCCCGACATTAATGTCGGGAGCAGAATCGTTTAAAATATGAAAAAGATTTATATTTTTAATATGTTCTAATGTAAATGTAGACAATGTTTGCGACAACGTTGGAAACAAAACGGAAAAATATATTTTTCTCGTAAATTCTATATCAATCGTATCATAATATAGTTATTTTGCCACCGTACTGATTAATTACATCTCTAATTTCAGAGAAAAAGGCCCTCTTCGTTTGTTCTTCAAGAATTATATGGTCGGAGTTGTAGTGAACAATATATGAAATGCATCCGAAAAATCAATATCCATATTCCATTTATCTTAAGGTAGAATATGTTGAACGCTGAGACATGGATATGTCATGCAGAATTTGATAGAAAAGCGACGAATAACATGATATACTTTTAGGTATTACAAAATAAGTTCAAAAGATAAGGAAAGTGTTCCGCTTGGCAGATTTATAATCCGGTGACTATGAGGAATACGAGGATATTATGGGATTGCTGAAAGATATATTCAGAAAAAGCACAGTACAGCAACGAGTGCAGTCAGAGGTTTCAGGCAAATGCATAGAGCTTCTTGAATGGGAAAAATGGTTTGCGCAGTTACAGGATACAGATCATTACATTTCAAGAAAAGAATATATGCCGGAAATTCACAGATTTTCTGATGTTATGCAATTTTTTAGAATGCTGGATGAAGGTGATGTTCTGGAGGACTATTGCTATAAAAATGGTTTTTTGACTGAAAAGGCAAAGTCAATATATAATGACTATGAAAATATTACTAATCTTGTAGATAAAATAAATGACCGATATATCGACGAGAAGATAATAGAAGAACAGACTTATCTTGATAATATTTTAAAAGAAGTTGATCCTGTTATCAGTCTTGACGAGGATCAGAGGAGGGCCGTAATTGCCGATGAAGATTACAGCTTAGTCATAGCCGGTGCAGGGGCGGGAAAAACAACTACGGTCGCGGCGAAAGTTAAATATTTGGTAGAAAAACAGCAGATTGATCCGAGTCAGATTTTGATTATATCTTTTACGAATAAAGCGGTCAATGAGCTGAGGGAAAAAATAAACAAGGATTTGAATATTCCGTGTCCGATTGCAACATTTCATTCAACCGGTAATGCAATTTTACATAAGAACAGTCCTGAAAAATTAAATATCATAGAAGGCGGCAAATTATATTACTGTGTGCAGGAGTATTTTAGAGGTAAAATTCTGAAAAATCCAAGCGTAGTCAACAGCCTGATCATGTTTTTTGCGTCGTATTTTGATGCACCCTATGAAGGAGATGATATCAACAATTTCTTTAATCATATGGCGAATGCAAATTATGCAACCATGCGAAGCGAACTTGATGATTTTAAGGCGGAAGTAATTGACAGGAAGAGCAAGCAGAAAGTTACGATTCAGAATGAGATCGTAAGATCAATGCAGGAGGTTGAAATTGCCAATTTCCTTTATCTGAACAGCATTGATTATGTGTATGAACCGATATATCAATACAATATTATGATGGCTGCAAAACCTTATACGCCGGATTTTATGATTACACAAGGTAATCGGACGGCTTATATTGAACATTTCGGAATTACGGAAGACGGAAAGAACTTTCTGTACAATGAAGAAGAATTGGCGGCGTATAAGAAAGCGGTTACTGATAAGATTCTTCTGCATAGACAGCATGGAACGGAACTTATCTATACCTTTTCTGCTTATAATGATAAAAGGAGTATTTCCGAACACTTGGAAGAAAAACTGATAAAACATGGATTTCAGTTAAACAGGCGTCCCAATGAAGAGATTGTAAAAAAGTTGATTGCATTGGAAGAAAATAAATATATTAGTCGTCTCGTTTTTCTGGTAATCAATTTTATCAGAAACTTTAAAGTTAATGGGTACGATGAGAGAGAATTTGACGAGCTAGCGCGAAAGACATCGAATGTCAGGACAAAACTCTTTCTGGATATATGTCATGCGTGTTTTTTGGAATATAAAAAATATCTGATAGAGAACCATGCAGTGGACTTTGAAGATATGATCAATGAATCGGCGAGAGTGCTTAATGAAGTAAAAGAGATGAAAGAAAAACTGGACTTCAAATACCTGATCGTTGATGAGTACCAAGATATTTCAAGACAAAGATTTGATCTCGTCAAAGCATTTTCAGAGGTAACTGATGCTAAAATCGTGGCAGTTGGTGATGATTGGCAGTCAATCTATGCGTTTAGCGGTTCGGATATTACTTTGTTTACGAAGTTTGAGGAAAAAATGGGTTATGCAAAGCTGATGAAGATCGTGCGTACTTATAGAAATTCGCAGGAAGTGATTGATATTGCCGGCAATTTTATTCAGAAAAATACTTCGCAGATACAAAAATCACTTATTTCACCGAAGCATATTAAGGAACCGGTTATCATTTATACTTATGACAGTGTTAGAAAGTCCCCTAAAGCTGACAGGCGCAGCGGCACAAATTATGCGATGGCTTATGCAGTTCAGACAGCGCTGGAACAGATCATGGACTATGATAAAAAGGCTGGGAAAAATACTTTTGCGTCTAAAATACTCCTGCTTGGCAGGTTTGGATTTGATGGAGACAGGCTCGCGAGGACGGGTCTGTTTGAGTACACAAACCGTGGTTCGAAGATCAGGTCTGTCAAATATCCGAACCTCAACATTACATTTATGACTGCACATGCGTCCAAAGGGTTGGGATATGATAATGTAATTGTTGTGAACGGGCGCAATGAAATATATGGATTTCCGTCTAAAATAGAAGACGATCCGGTGCTGTCATTGGTGGTAAAAGAGGACAGATCAATGCAGTATGCGGAGGAACGCCGACTTTTCTATGTTGCTATGACAAGGACGAAAAATAGAGTATATTTTATTGCTCCGGAGAAGAATCCGTCAGAGTTTCTTTTGGAAATAAAACGGGAATACAAAAATGTTTATTTGCGGGGGAAATGGTCAGAAGAGGAACCGGTCAGGATGGGGCAAAAGAAGTGCGCGATCTGCGGATTCCCGATGCAGCTTAAATACAAGGCTTCCTATGGTTTAAAGTTGTATATATGCACAAACGAACCCGAAATATGCAGTTTTATGACGAATAATCTTTCCGGTGGGAAAATGTCTATTATGAAGTGCGCTGAGTGTCAGGATGGATATTTGATTGTTAAGTATTCCGAAAAGGGCGGTTATTTTCTGGGGTGTTCCAATTATAAAACAAACAACACGGGATGCAATAATACGGTATCTATGCGCGACTACTATAAGATGATGGGATATGCATGGTCAGAGAGCGGGAGCAGGAGCGATTCCGAGCAGGTGCAGACACATCATAATAAGTCGGCATCTTTTGATGTATTGCTGGACAACGGACTGCATAGTAATAAATCCAGAAATCATGACGGCGATAGGTCGAATGCTGTGCGAGGTTTGGCAGCAAAAGAAAATATGGATGAGGCAGCAGAGAAGAAGAAAAATTGGGAGCAGGAGATTCTGGATCGTACGAGTGAAAATGAGATGATCACTGATAAGTTCCCGGAATATAAGAACCATAATGTTTTTCAGATGGCGGAAACCGTATTGCAGGCACTGGTGCATATAAGTGATAAGCATTATTTCGGTGTTTCGACATTGGCTCGCGTCCTTCGTGGCTCAAGAAGATCAGAAAGGATAAGGAAATATAATTTAGATGCGGTTGCAGAGTATAATTCCATGTCATATCTAAGCAGAGAGGAAATGACAGCGGTCATATACTGGTTGATCGATAAGAAGTATATATTGCAGACTAAAGGGAAATATCCCGTCTTGCATATAACCCATATGGGACTTACCTATAAAGAGCATTTAACGCCGAGGAATATGAAGAGTCTGGTGGACGCTCTCGAGGCCGGAAAAGGGATAGAACATGATATTATTGAGGTAGATGAATGAAAAGAAATAAAATGGACAGAGAGGCTTTTAAAAAAGTGAATTTTGAACGATTCAAGAGGTGGGATGGTGAAGCTGTATGGTTTTGTTGCAGCTGCATGTATTAAGTGCATATATACTAAATTTAAGTTCCTAATAGTCTGCCATAGTTAATGAGACAGTTTGTAAAGCAAAATATATACATATGCTTTACGACTAAATCTGAAAATAGTATAATCAATTGTAGAAAGGGAGTGGTAATTATGGCACAAACAATGGTTAATTTCCGTATGGATGAAGATTTAAAGAGAAACATGGAAGAAATTTGTAAGGATTTGGGACTTAGTATGACAACTGCCTTTACTATATTTGCAAAAAAAATGACGAGGGAAAAGAGAATTCCGTTTGATGTGTCTGTCGATCCTTTTTATTCGGAAAGTAATATGGCATATTTGAAAAGAGTAGTGGCAGATATTGAATCTGGGAAAGCAGTTCTTACAGAACACGAATTGATTGAGGAATAATGCATGAAGATACTTTGGGAGGAGCATGCATGGGATGAATACCTTGCGTGGCAGGTACAAGATAAAAAGACTTTAAAAAGAATTAATATGCTAATTAAGGATATACAAAGAGACTGCCGTGAGGGGATAGGAAAAACTGAGCCGTTAAAGAATGAGTTAAGCGGCTGGTGGAGCAGGCGGATTGATGAGGTTAATCAAATTGTCTATAAGGAAAAAGACGGAGCAGTTATCATAGCATCTTGCAAAGGGCATTATGAAGAGTAAAGAGAAAACAAAAGGAACAGCTTGATGAAAAGAACTAACTATTTTATAGAAGGCCTACAAGGCGCAGGCAAGTCTACTTTCGTACAACGTCTTTTCGAGTATCTGAGCGATTACAAAGTTTTTCGTGAAGGTGATTATTCTCCTGTGGAACTGGCATGGTGTGCTTATGTCACGGAAGAACAGTATCATCATGTGCTAAGTGATTACCCGTCGATCAGAAAAGAAATTAAAGCGAAAACGTTTACTGAGGGAGATCACAAAATTATCTGCTACACGCAGATATTAACGGATATTCCGGATTTTCATAAGAACTTGGAGAAGTTTGAGATCTGTAACGGAAATCTGGACAGAGAGTCTTTTGAAAAAGTGATTTTTGAACGCTTCCAGAGATGGGACGGCGAAGGACAGATTTTTGAGTGTTCGATTTTTCAGAATATCATAGAGAATCAGATGTTGTATCTCATGATGAGCGATGAAGAGATATTGGATTTTTATAAAAGGCTAAAGAATATACTGGGTAATAAAAAATATAAAATTGTCTATTTGGATGTGGAAGATATATCGGGTGTAATTGATGTGATCAGAAAAGAGCGGTCTGACGATCAGGGCAAGGAATTGTGGTTCCCGTTGATGATCAGGTATTTAGAAGAATCACCTTGTGGGAAGGCGTATGCATTGACGGGATTGGAAGGGCTGTTGGTGCATTTAGAGCACAGAAGGAATTTAGAACGTCGGATTATTGATGAGATTTTTAGGGAGAATGTGATTGTTGTAATGGCGAAAAATTATAGGTGGGAGGATGTTGTAGAATTATTAAACATGTTTCAATAGGCATCTGTGGACATTAGCGATGGCAGTTTGCAAGAATAGCAGGCTGTCATTTCTTTAATTGTAATAGAAAATTGTTTCGTTCTTTTCGAGCTTTGCTTCGCAATCGAGCTTTAATTGTTTTTTTATAGGAAAATGAAATTTTGTATGGTAATATTATAGAAACAGTTTCAAAATGCATTAAGAGTGATCGCAGAGAAATCGTATATAATAAACGAAGGTATAAAAAGGCATAAGGATACAATGGACAAAAGCATTATCAATGAACTTTACAGCGGCTATACAACAGCATATATAGACGGCAGTGTTGCTTCAAACATATCCTACAGACCTCAGTTTGTCTCCAATAATTACAAAGAGGGTAAAAAGGTATTGTCTTCTATTGAGGATGAACTTTTAGCATGTGATCATTTTCAGATCAGTGTTGCATTTATTACGATGGGCGGAATCACACCTCTTTTGCAGACACTAAAGGAACTGGAAAATAGGGGAATTTCTGGCGAAATTCTCACAACTAATTATTTGAACTTCAGTGAACCGGCAGCATTAGAGAAGCTGCATGATTTAAAGAATATCACGCTGAAGATGTATGATGTAGAGGCAGCGGATACTGATTTTCACACAAAAGGATATATTTTCAAAAAGGAAGAGATATACCGCATTATTATTGGTAGTTCTAATATGACAGGCGCCGCGCTTACCAGCAATATGGAATGGAATACAAAGATTGTATCTACCGAGCAGGGTGAGGTTACCGGAGAGCTAATAGAGGAATTTATTCAGTTGTGGAGATCAGTTCATGCGTTGGAATATGATGATTTTTTTGAATCCTACCAAGAGCGTTATCGGATTATAAAGAAGCAACGGGAAATAGCCAAACAAGAATTAATACCTTCTATAGAGAAATACAAGTTAAAGCCCAACGATATGCAAATTGGGTTTATCAATAATCTAAGAAAAATTTTAGCAACCGGAGAGGAGAGGGCTTTGCTGATATCCGCTACAGGTACGGGAAAAACCTATGCTTCGGCATTCGCTATGCGTGAACTTGAATTTAAACGAGTACTCTTTCTGGTCCACAGAGGACAACTTGCCAGGCAGACAAAACGGTCGTACAAAAAAGTATTCGGAAGTAATGTGTCTATGGGACTTGTCGGTGCGGGGTATCATGAATACGAGAAAGATTATGTGTTTGCAACTGTTCAGACGTTAAACAGAGAGGAACATCTCGTAAAATATAAACCAGCAGATTTTGACTGCATTATTCTGGATGAGGCGCATCATAGTTCTGCCAATTCCTATCAGAAGATCATGAGTTACTTTACGCCGAAGTTATGGCTTGGTATGACGGCGACTCCGGACAAGCGTGACGATAATGAAGAGGGAAGAAATATTTACGAGATTTTCCATCACCAGATTGCCTATGAAATCAGACTTCAACAGGCGATGGAACAAAAACTTCTTTGCCCGTTTCATTATTTTGGGATTAGTGATCTTTCGATGGTGAAAGATAAAACGCTTAAGGCACAGAAGTTGGCAACAAAAGACTTTAATCAGCTTGTTTGCGATGAGCGTGTAAAGCATATCGTAGAACAGGCGGAGTATTATGGTTATAGCGGTGAACGCGTGAAAGGATTGGTGTTCTGCAGCAGGATCGATGAGTCTAAAGAGTTATCTAATAAGTTTAATGAGCTGGGTTACAGAACGATAGCATTAAACGGTGACGCTGCGGAGGAAGAACGTGCAGAAGCCTTTGAGCGACTGGCGATGGACGAGAGTGACGCAACAGAAGATAGGCAGCCTTTAGACTATATCTTTTCAGTTGAGATTTTAAATGAAGGTGTTGATATTGTAGAGGTTAATCAGGTTATTATGCTGCGCCCGACGGAATCACCAATTGTATTCATTCAGCAGTTGGGGCGAGGACTTCGTAAGGCGGAAGGCAAGGAATATCTCGTAGTTTTAGATTTTATCGGCAATTATACGAATAATTTTATGATTCCGGTTGCGCTGTCAGGAGACCGTACATATAATGCGGATACTATCAGAAGATATGTGATTAGCGGAAACAGTACGATTCCGGGTGTTTCGACCATACATTTTGATGAGGTGGCAAAGGAAAAGATATTTAAATCTATTGATAAAATCCGTGGTATTAAGACAATTATCAAGAATAGTTATGCAGCGCTTAAAAACAGGATTGGGCGAATACCGTATCTACTGGATTTTTACGAAAATGGGGAAGTAGATCCGCTCGTTATTGTAAAAGAATATAAGACTTACTATGCGTTTCTTGAAGCAATGGAAAAGGGCACTTATGTATGTTCCTTAACAGATCAGGAGAAATTGACTTTAGAATATTTATCTAAGACAATCCTAAGTGGTGCACGTCCATATGAATTGGAGATTTTAAGATCGATTGTGATGAGCGAAAGTATTTCTATTGAGAACTTACAGGAAGAATTTAAAGAAAAATACGGATATGATTTTAAATTGCAGTATGTTAAGAATGCAATTGAAGTGTTACAAGGGCATTTTGTAAGTAACGAGGACGAGTATCAGAAGTTTTGTCATATAGATGTACTCGATTATGATGAAAAGAGAAATATTAGCAGGATGAATAGTTTTACCAATCGTCTTGCACATAAGGAATTTTATGAGCAGATCGATGATATTGTAACAGTGGGATTAAGGCGGTACGAGGACAAGTACAGGGTGGGAGAAAGTGATGAAATTCCATTTGTCATGTATGAGAAATACTCGAGAAGAGATGTGAGTCTGCTCATGAATTGCGGAAAAGACTTGTCATCAACCATGTATGGAATGAAACGTATAGATGATGATGTTTTTATCTTCGTCACATATCATAAGGAACAGGCGGATGATGATAAGAACTATGTAGACGGGAAGCCCGATTATGCGGATGTGTTTGACGACAATATGATTTTTCGCTGGGATTCTCAGATTGGTAAAGGTGTTAACAGCTCTTATATGCAGGACGTGATCACTGCAAAACGTAAGCACTTGCTTGTCAAAAAGAGCGATGCGGAAAGCAATTTTTATTACATGGGACAGTTTGAGATCGTGCATGTCGAAGAGGCACAGAAAGAAAATAATAAAGGGAAGAAAGAAGCTATTTCAAAAGTGCAGGTTAAGATGCAGCACCCGGTGCGGGATGATCTGCTTCGTTATCTGCAAAGTGGAATAACAATCGAGGAAAATGCAGTATGAAAACAATACGAGTAGTAGCGGCAATTATCTGTGACAACATGGAAAATCCATCNAAGATTTTNGCGACAGCNAGAGGATACGGAGAATTTAAGGGGCAATGGGAATTTCCGGGCGGCAAGATNGAANNAGGAGAATCATCGGAAGAGGCNCTGGTAAGGGAAATTCGGGAAGANTTAGACACCGATATCNAAGTGGGAAGTTTGATACATACCATCGAATACGATTATCCGACATTTCACCTTTCGATGGACTGCTTCTTGGCAAAAGTGAATTCAGGCAGTCTTGTTCTCAAAGAGGCAGAAGCCGCCAGATGGCTTACGAAGAGTGAGTTGTATGATGTACAGTGGCTGCCGGCGGATTTATCACTGATTGAGATACTGGAGAAGATNATGAAATAATTTACATTTTCACGATTATAATAANGCCGGTATCAAGGCAAGTATGTCAGACGGGTGTGGAGGNTNTAGAAGGAGAAATNATATATGAGNTATACATGGATCGACGAATTTCTATTAAGTAAACCAGGCGTTACGAAAGACCTTCAAAAAGACTGGAACTGGATTCGCTATCAGATCGGCGGCAAGATGTTTGCTGCGGTCTGCCTGGGCGAAAATGATGAACCATATTATATAACACTGAAACTCGAACCGGATGAAGGGGATTTCTTAAGACAGCAGTATGCAGATATTGTTCCGGGATATTATATGAATAAAATGCACTGGAACTCCATTAAACCCGATGGCGAAGTGCCGGATGATCTGTTAAAAGATCTGCTGGACAAATCATATAACTTAGTGCTGGGCGGATTTAGCAAGAAGAAACAGGCGGAAATTCTGGGAGCGTAAAGTGATTGCTTTCTGTAGGATTACAGATAGGATTTTCGTAGAAACACCTGATTCCTTCCTCTTGACATATTTGGGAAAAATCAGCACAATAGAGTCATGTGGGAAACAGCGGAGACTATGTAAAGGTTGTCGCCGTTTCCGCAATATTATCATACAGACAGAGTGAGAATATTAATACATGAAACTCAGCATTATCGTGCCGGTATACAATATGGCATCAGATCAAAAACTGGAATACTGTATGGATTCTCTCGTCAATCAGACGTTGGAGGATTATGAGATCATAGCCGTGGATGATTGTTCCACGGATAATTCTTATGCCATTTTGCAGGAGTATGAACGCCGGTTTCCGGATAAGGTACATGCGGTTCATTCCGAAGTGAACAGACATCAGGGCGGGGCGAAGAACATCGGGCTGAAAATGGCGCAGGGAGACTGGATCGGCTTCATAGACAGCGATGACTGGATCACACCGGACATGTATCGGAAGTTGATTGAGAGAGCGGAAGAGACGGGAGCGGATCTGGCAGGATGCGATTACTGCCTGACGGAAGAACATTCTATGCGGGTCGGTCAGATCGTTCCGAATAATAAGAGAGAGCAGAGCGGTATTCTGGATACAGAGAAGAGGCGAAGTCTGATATTGGACGGCGGCAGCCTTGTGGTGAAGATATTCAGGCGTTCCATGATTCTGGAAAANGGGCTTTGGTTTCCTGAAAATATTTTCTATGAAGACAATGCGCTCGGCAATTCCTATCTCGTGCTTGCNAAGCGCTTNGAGTATATTGAGGNACCGATGTACTATTACTATCAACACGACACNTCCACGGTGCACACGATCTCACCGAAGCGATGTGAGGANCGNATGGCNGCGGGGCGTCTTAATGCTGGAAGAGGCNCATCGNCATGATTATTATGANNCNTATAAGCCGGAACTGGAATATAGTTTTACGCTTTTATTTTATATCAACACNCTTTTTACCTATATGGCAGGAGTAAACCGCACGAAATACGGGTTTGTGCGGGCNATGGGACGGGAAATGCGGCGGACNTTTCCGGATTTTATGCAGAATCCNTATTATCAGGAGCGGACGCATGAAGAAGAGAAGAAGTTGATACGGATGCAGCAGCGTTCCACACTTTTTTTCATGATGTACTATAAGCTGCTGTGGGCGTACCGGAGATGGAGAAAAGCCCGTNAAAAGNAAATNGTTTTNCTTTTGTGGGAGATGGTATTTTGCAGGACGAAGAGGATGCACGCACAGAGCAGGGGTGACACTGACGTTTGAAAAACACGATTGTGTCAAGGAGCATGGATGGATATGGAAATCGGCAGCATATATGAGTTGGACCCCNGTCTTTTAAGAGGCNCACGGACGGANTCANCAGGACGTTTAAATCTGGGGGAAGTAGAAAAGTACANCAAAAAGTATATCAGATATACAGCCTCCGGAAGAGAGGCGATTGCGCTGGCGCTGAAAAGCTTCGAGCAGAAACACCCGGCTGCTATAAAACGTTGTCTGCTCCCGGCTTACATGTGTGATTCGGTCTTTTTCCCTTTTGAACATGCAGGATGGGAGCTGCACTTTTATCATCTTGACAGAAAACTGGAAGCGGATGTTGANGAACTGAATAAACTGATCGGGCAGATCAGGCCGACGTTGATTTTCATTCATCCGTATTACGGAGTNGATACATGGAAATCCTCGCGGCCTTTCTTTCGTGAATGGAGANAGCAGGGCATCTGCATTATGNAGGANGTAACGCAGTCTTATTATCTGGAAAATGCGGGTATTGAGGCTGACTANTGTGTTGGGAGNCTGCGCAAATGGTANGCNGTACCCGATGGCGGATTTGTGGCANCGGATGANGNGCTTCCGGGGGACGAGNTTGCNCTGGATGAGGAGTTTGCNCGGAAGAAGGAAGNGCNNCTGCNGGATAAATGGGAGTATCTGCACGGGCAGATGGAGCANGAGAAGAGGCAGGCATTAAAGGCGGAATATCTGCGAAAGAATCGGGAGACGGAGAGCTGGCTGGACGAGCATACGGGGATTAACGCCATGTCGGAAGATACGGCATATATTTTATCGGGGATAAATGAAAAAGCGTGCGAAANCAGACGCANAGAGAATAGTAGATATTTGCATGAACATTTAGGCGGTAGAACGCAGATTGTTCCGGTTTTNGACAGGGAGTGTNCNGNTNANNANACGGNNGGNNCATNAGGNGACNAATNANGCGGCGGGAGTGTGTGGGATGCGGCACCGTTGTACTATCCCGTCTATGCTNANGATAGAGACGATCTGCAGAAATATCTGGCGCTCCGCGGTGTCTATGCTCCGACGTTGTGGCCGGTAGGGACAGAAAATGAAGATGTTCTGTCGCAGGAGGAACGCTATATCTACGAGCATATACTGGCGCTGCCTATAGACCAGCGATATGGAACACAGGAAATGAAACGCGTGGTAGAGGTTCTGGATCAGTATGAGGCGGAAAAGAGCGGGAAACATGCAGGGATTGGTAGGTGGATGGAGAGCTTGGAGAGCACAGATGCCAAAGGACAGGCAGAATGTGAAAAGACTGTTGACACCGGGGAAGAGACAGAGCGCAGGCGGCGTGAGGAACAGAAGCTAATTGGAATTCGTGTGGATGCTAACGACACCATCGCCACTGGACATGTCATGCGGTGTATTACGATTGCGAAAAAGCTGATGCAGGCGGGCAGCAGGGTTATCTTCTATACGGCAGATGAATATGCCGGTAAGATGTTGGAGCAGACCGGTCTGCAATATGTCTGTCTGCATACGAAATGGGATGAGATGGAGCAGGAGATACCTCTGCTTCGCAAGGAACTGGAGCGGGCNGGCTGTGACAAGCTGCTGATAGATTCCTATCAGGTGACTGGGAAATATTTTGAAGGTTTGCATGATCTGTGCAAATTGATCTATATAGACGACTGTTTTGAGGAAATATATCCGGTTGATATGATCATCAACTACAANGCCTATCATGTGCGGTTCCCGTATAAGAGCGCATATGCGGNCAAANCAAAACTGTTACTCGGCACATCTTATGTGCCGCTTCGGGANGAGTTCGGAGATGGTGATGACGGCGGCACAAATGCGTCTTCATGTCACGACAGTTATTCCGGTACGGCGGCAGACCTAGCGTCATGCAGTGAAATGTCACAGGACATTGACGAAGCACCGCATATTTTGTTAAGTTCGGGCGGTGGTGACATGTACAANGCAATGGCGGGAATCCTNNGCACAGCTATGAAGGACGAGNNATTGCGGCGNANTGTTTTTCATGTAGTGGTCGGAGGGTTTAACCGCAATGCGGAAGAACTGCNGANGCTGGCTGANGGAAATCCGAATATNTGTCTGCATGAGCGGGTAGAGCATATGGCGCAGCTGATGAGTAGGTGCACGGCGGCGGTGTCNGCGGCAGGCACGATGCTGTTTGAGTTGAGNGCCNTGCAGGTGCCGACGGTTTTCTTCGTCAGTGCGGACAANCAACAGTACGANCATGAATTCTTCGCGCAGGANGGGCGAATGCTCTATGCGGGNGATATACGGACAGACCGNGATGNGTGTCTTGAGAAAATATGCGGGCAGTTGCGGCANCTNNTGGANGACGGAGATNTGCGGGAGGCGATGAAGNGGAAACTGCATGAGGTGACGGACGGAAATGGAGCGCAGCGAANCGCGACAGAGATATTGCGGNTATAACACAGAAAAAGAAAGGCATGGTATAAANATGAACGCTATAGCAATNATAACTGCACGCGGCGGCAGTAAAAGAATACCAAATAAGAATAAAAAAGATTTCCTGGGNAAACCCATCATGNGCTANTCTATAGAGTCGGCGCTNNCCTCGGGANTNTTTGAGGAAGTCATGGTNTCNACNGACGATGAAGAGATCGCGCAGATTGCGAGAAGCNCGGGTGCAAANGTNCCTTTTATGCGAAGCAGCGCTACGGCTGACGACTTTGCCACNACGGATGATGTTCTGATGGAGGTGCTTGCCGAGTATGAGAAAAGGGGCAGGACTTTTGACTATATGGCGTGTATCTATCCGACAGCGCCGTTTGTCACTGCGGAGAAACTGCAGGAGGCATTCAGGGTCTTAGTGCAGGAAGACGCATCGGGCGTTATGCCGGTGGTGCCTTTTTCTTTTCCGCCCCAACGGGGTATGGCAGTGAGGGAAGGCAGACTGGAATACTGTTATCCGGAAAATGCCATGAAGCGTTCACAGGATCTGGAGACGGTATATCATGACTGCGGTCAGTTCTATTTCTATCATACGAAACGGTATATGGCGTGCCGTGGCGATCTGCCTGACGGTTATGTGCCGATCATTGTACCGGAGACGGAAGTGCAGGATATTGACAATCTGACGGATTGGAAGCTGGCGGAGATGAAGTATCAGATGATGAGAGAGGAATAGCATGAGAAGTACTTCTAACCACTCGCAGCAAGGGCTGCTTCGTGGAGAAGTACTAAGTCTCACGCAGGAGAATGCCCAGAATGTGGGCATTCTCCGTAGAGCGGAATCATGGAGGTTAACATGGAAAAGAAAATCAAGATCGGGAACCGATATGTCGGTGAGGGTGAGAGAACGTATATTGTTGCGGAGGTATCGGCAAATCATCTGCAGGACTACAGCAGAGCAGAGGCAATTATACACGCCGCGGCGGACGCGGGCGCGGATGCGGTCAAGCTGCAGACTTATACGTCAGATACTATCACGATCGATTGTGATAACGAGTATTTTCAGATCACACAGGGGACGATCTGGGACGGTACGACGCTTCATAAACTGTACGAGACGGCTTACACCCCGTGGGAGTGGCAGCCGAAGCTGAAGAAGCTTGCAGAGGAGCTGGGGATGGAGTGCTTTTCCTCTCCTTTCGATGCGACGGCGGTGGATTTTATGCAGGAGATGGATATGCCGGCGTATAAGGTGGCGTCCTTCGAGATCAATGACATTCCGCTGATCCGCAAGATTGCGAGAATCGGGAAGCCCGTGATTATTGCAACGGGCATTGCTTATCTGGAAGATATCGAGCGTGCGCTGCATGTGTGCAGGGAGGAAGGCAACGAGCAGGTCATTCTGTTAAAATGCACGTCCACTTATCCTTCGCCCTACGAGGATATGAACCTTAGCGTGATTCCGAATATGGCGCAGATTTTCGACTGCATTACGGGATTATCCGATCACAGTATGGGGTGTGCGGCTGCGGTTGCAGGCGTGGCACTCGGAGCGAAAATGGTGGAGAAACATCTCACGCTTGCCCGTGCGGACGGCGGACCGGATGCGGCTTTTTCCATGGAACCGGCAGAGTTTAAGCAGATGGTAGAGGGGATCCGAATCGCGGAAAAGGCGGTGGGCAGGGTGACCTATGAGTTGACAGAGAAACAGAAGCGCAGTAGGGAAGACAGCCGGTCTTTATTTGCAGTACAGGATATTAAGGCTGGGGAGACTTTTACGGAAGACAACGTGCGCTCCATACGTCCGGCTTTCGGTATGCACCCGATGTATTACGACAAGGTGCTGGGACAGAAAGCAAAAACGGATATTGCGAAGGGGACGCCTATGGACTGGAAGTATATCATGTGAGATGGTATAGGAGACGGGATAAGAACTATATATTCTGAAACTGCAAAGCTACAGTGTTGCAGGAGGAGATGTCGGATGCAGAAAAAAATGATGATCTTAGGTGCCAGCGAACTGCAGGTTCCTGCGATCCGCAAGGCGAAAGAGTTAGGATATCAGATCATTCTCGTGGATTATAATGAGAAGGCGGTGGGCTTTACGCTGGCTGACGTGAAGCTGGTGGTCAGTACGCTGGATCAGGAGGAAGTGTATCGTCAGGCGCTGATCTATGAGCCGGATGTAGTCATTACGTCCACCAGTGACGGACCGGTGAGAACGGCGGCTTACGTCAATGAGAAGCTGGGCAAGAAACCTGACCTGTCCTATGAGGATTCGCTGTGTGCCACGATCAAAAGCCATATGCGGAAGCGTTTGGAGGAAAACAATGTTCCGATTCCGGCTTATTATGCGGTGCAGAATTTTGAAGAGTTTCAGGCAGCAGTGGAGAAGCTGCAGGGCGGATGTATTGTCAAACCTGCGGACAATGCGGGCAGCCGCGGTGTGGTGGCGCTTGACGGGGACAGGGAGCGGAGCCGGGAAGAGCTGAGGCAGACTTATGAATACAGCAAAGCAAATTCCAGAAACGGTATTGTCATGGTGGAAGAATTCATGTCCGGTCCCGAAGTGAGCGTAGAGGCGATGACTGTGGAGGGGGAGACGACGATCCTGACGATCACCGATAAATTCATTACGCCGCCGCCCTATTTCGTGGAGATTGCCCACAGCGAACCGAGCCGGCTGGATGAAGAGACACAGGAGCGTATCAGACAGGTGGCGATTCAGGCGATTGCTGCCATACGGTTGCAGAACGGTCCGTCACATACCGAGATCAAGGTGACAAGCGAGGGCCCCAAGATCGTGGAACTGGCGGCGAGGCTGGGGGGAGATTATATCACCTCGCGGCTTGTACCGTTGTCCACGGGAGTGGATATGGTGGGCGCCTCTGTGCTGCTTGCCACAGGCGGAGAAGTTGACCTTGCGCGTAAGTGGCAGAAGGGCTCCGCCATTCTTTTTATACAGGGAAAAGAAGGCGTCATCAAGAGCATTGAGATCGATCCGGCACTGTCACAGATGGAAGGTGTAGAGGAAGTGGCGGTCTATAAGAAAGAAGGGGATGTCGTGCACGGAACCAAATCCAGTAATGACAGGCTCGGCCATATCATCACCGTCGGAGCAACCGCAGAAGGAGCGATGGAGATCGGAAGAAGGGCGATGGAGCTTGTCCGGGCCGAGGTGGAATGAAGAAATGGAGTAAAATATTATGCAATTATATCACGGCAGTAATGTATGTGTAGAAAGTCCCCGTATTTTGACGAATGGGCATTATAAAGATTTCGGATTTGGTTTTTATTGTACAAATTATGAACATCAGGCTAAGAAATGGGCTCTGACAAGGAAGAAGAATCATATTGTCAATGTATATGAGTATTCTGAGATGGAGGCATTAGCAATACAACGCTTTACTGAGATGACGGAAGAGTGGCTGGATTTTATTGTGAATTGCCGCAGAGGGGTTGAACATGGTTTTGATATCGTAGAAGGACCTATGGCAGATGATACGATCTGGGATTATATTGAAGACTATGTACGGGGGACAATAACCAGAGAGGCTTTTTGGGTGCTTGTAAAATTTAAGTATCCGACGCACCAAATTGTATTTTGTACCGAAAGGGCGCTTGGCACATTGCGGTATGAGAGGAGTTATCAAGTATGACAAGTATTTTTTTTGAAGATGAAGAAATTACAGAGAATGATTTATATTTTCTGTGTTATATGATTGAGCGCGTGGCGAGAAAACTACATCAAAGAAATAGGTACGTTGTGAATCAGATCTCGAAAGAGGAATGGTTGCGTTTGATCAGTCTGGCTGACGTGCTGCATAGTGAAAACCCAGATAAGATAGAGGATGAATGGATTCAGGATTATGAATTACAGTCAGGGAAATTCGATGTTCTTAGTGTTGATTCTGAATTGGTTAAGACGATTCCTACTCAGACGCAGATGGGCAAAGTGTATATGCGCCTGATTATAGATACTCTGCAGCCGGGAGAGAACTATGTGGATGGAATGATCAGGGTGTATAATAATGAACTGTGCGAGACGCTGGATAATTATAATTGCGGTGCTTATTATGAACCATCATATTTTATTGCGCGCGCATATATTAATGGCGGATTTTAAGAAATATATAATTATGAGGAACGACCGATTATGACGAAAGAAAGAATTTACGTATGTCACACTTACTATCACGTATATGTCACCTGCCTGAAGGAGCTGGCACTCCCAAAAGAACGTCAGGGTAAGGCAACGTTGGTACTGAGCACTATGTCCAATGATTTCGGGAACCTGAAAGAGCGCGCCGAAGCCTGCGGTCTGTTTGAAGAAGTCGTGATGTTTGACGAGAAGGAGGACGTATTTTTTCCCGAGTTGCAGAAATATCACACGGACAGGGGCAATCTGGTGCTCAACATGCTCGCGCGTATCAAGTATACGAAGATGTTCGGCAGACTGGAGAAAGCTTATGTGCCGGTTGATTTCAGGCAATATCAGGATATCTATGTATTCTGCGATTCCGATCCCATCGGCTATTATTTAAGCTATGAGAAGATACATTACCATGCNCTGGAGGACGGTCTTAACTGCATNCAGTATTANGATACNGCNCGGTATGACAANCGCGGGCATTTCGAATTAAANGCGTGGATGNCGGCNCGTAATCTGATTTTNATCCAGAANGGNTACGGNAAATATTGTCTGGATATGGAGATCAACGANTTAAGNGTGGTGCCTTATCCTTGTAAGAAATATATTGAAGTGCCGCGNGCGGGATTGGTGGACCGNCTGACGGCAGAGGACAAGGATCTNTTNATNCGCTTGTTNATCGAAGATATGGACGGGCTTCTTGCNCAGCTTAAACAGGGGGCGGAAGATAAGGTGCTGGTGCTGACGGAGCCGCTTTGTGCNNTGGATGTTCGGAGAANGCTTTTTGCGGATGTGATNGAGGAGTACGGNGTNGTTGACGGCAAAAAGGGGCAGGTTCTGATCAAACCNCACCCCCGNGATGTGTTGGATTACCGAAAAGAGTTTTCGGAGTATATCGTTCTGAATNCAATGTTTCCGATGGANATTCTNAANTTCATACCGNATCTTAAGTTCAGAAGAGTGGTGTCGGTGGCTACCGTGCCGAACGGGATCAAATTCGCGGAGGAAGTGCTTTTCCTGGGCGAAGATTTTCTGGATAAATATGAACCNCCGGAAGTCCATCGGCAGAATGAGATGATATAATGCGCGCCCCTTTTGGGAAAAACCTATTTTTNCCCNATNATAATCACATGGTTGCTTGCGCCGAGTATGGACTGCTCGCGGCATACGCTGTAGTGATATCGGCACCAGACATCAAATTCTGATTCGTTCCATTGATCGACTTGCTGCGACAGCAGAGGAGCCATGCCGTCCTGTGCAAAATGATCNATTATNTTAAGACCTTTACTCAAATATAATTGCTCCATTTCTTCCTTGGATGAGTAATAGGTGTCCGTCCAAAANCACTTTTCATCAGAGTGCTTTAACACGCCTGTTTCGATTAGCTGTTTTGCTAAAGTGNTGTCTATATATTTGCGATTGCTCATNGCAACATACTGGAAAACATAAAATCTGGGAATATACGCAGTCACCAAAATACCGTTCTTTTTTAGGACTCTGATACATTCGTTCATACAACGGTTTCGCTGCTCTTCCGATATTAAATGATAAAAAGGTCCCATATTTAACACAACGTCGAAAGACTCATCAGCAAAAACAGACAGATCCGTGGCATCTAAAACGGCAGTTTTCATGCTGTATTGTTTATCAGCTAAATTTTGATTAATAATATCAATGTGCCGTGGTGTGATATCGGTCGCGGTAACATCATGACCTTTTTTGGCAAAATAGAAGGCATATACCCCGGTTCCGGCGGCACAATCAAGTATTTTGCTATTCTTTTGTATATGTTCGTCCAGAATTTTAACCGTATTTACAAACTCTATTCTTCTAGCATTATTTGTTGTGAGTCGGTCTTCTTCCTTATAATTTTCATAACTTTCTACGACATAGTTTTTCATTGAAATCCCTCCGTAATTTTATCTTCAATTCTTTGTTTTCTTATAGAACAATCCATGTATTTTATCTCCAAATACGAATTTTATATAATAAAAAAGCTACCCTCCTTAAATTATATTTAAGGACGATAGCTTCAAGCTTCGTGATACCACCTTAGTTCATCTGTATTTCACAATACAGACCTCTGCAAGTACGGAATTACTTCGATACTCTGACGCTGTAATGGGCGCTCCCAGTGTAGCCTACTGTCTATATAATCGGTACACAGCTCCAAGACCGGTTCAATATTTATCCTCTGAAGTTTTCCACCAGCCAACTTCTCTCTGTGAGATTCAAAATATTTACTATCTCTNTTCNTCGCTTTTATTGATTTTTTNAGATACTACAATTAATTCAACATTTTGTCAAGCNTGNGNCCGNCTCACGAACCCGAAATCCNATATTTGCAATTTCTCNNCTTCCTGTGTTAAAATATAACAATATTTGTAATTATTCAGAATGTGCTTTGTAACTGTGAAGAATAGTGTTCTGAAAAGTTACTGATTTTTTATGTTTTGACAGTCAGGCGCTTGGATTTNGGAAAGGGCATACGNCAGTTATGATGAAAATATACANAAAACTGATGGTCTTATTGGACAAGCAGCAGAAGCAGAAAATGGTGTTGCTTGTTTTTCTCATGCTGATCGGGGCGGTCTTAGAGACGNTGGGNGTTTCCATGATCTATCCGGTCATGAATATCGTNTTGGANGAAAATGCGATAGAGAATCATGTGTATNTGCAGATCATCTGCCGGATGTTCCATACGGACAGCAGCAGAGATCTGACGATTATCGTTATGAGTGGATTGATCNTGATATTTGTTATCAAGAATATATTTCTGTTCATTCAGCAGAAGATTCAGCTCCGCTTTGTNTANACGAATCAGTTTGCNACTTCCAGAAGNATGATGATNAATTTCATGGAGCGTCCCTATGAATATTACCTGAATGCCGATACCGCGGTGATCCAGCGGAATATCACATCGGANGTGAACAACATGTACGGGCTGATCTTATCGCTGNTGCAGCTGATCAGTGAGAGNATNGTCTTCGTNTGTCTGGCCATTGTCAGTCTGGTGACNGATGTCTGGATGAGCATAATAGTGACAGTNCTTTTGGTGGTTGCCCTGCTTGTCATTAAGTGTATNTTGAAACCGATTATGAGGAAGGCGGGAGAAGAGAATCAGGAATTTTACAGCGGACTGTATAAATGGATCGAGCAGTCGGTTATGGGAATCAAGGAGATCAAGATCGCCTGCAAAGAGAATTATTTTATCAATGAGTATTCCAAATGCGGAGCCGGATATGTGAGTGCGGTACAGCGGTATAATCTCTATAATGCGACGCCGAGGCTTCTGATTGAGACGATGGCGATTGCGAGTATGGTGCTGTATCTGATGATACAGATCATCGGAGGAACCGAGGCTACAGATATCTTACCGCAGATCGGGTTGTTAGCGGTGGTGGCGATGCGACTGATTCCGTGCGCGAACAGAATTAATAATCACCTGACCTCGATCTCCTATTTTGAACCGTTTTTCATGGGTGTGAGTGATAACCTGCAGGAGGAGATACGGGACGAGAATATCGACTATGGGGAAGAGGCGTACCGGAATAAAGTCGATGTGGAGAAACTTGCGATCAGGAAGGATATCGTATTGAAAGATATCACCTATAAGTACCCCAACACGGATGTGCTGATTTTCGATCATGCCGATATGACAATACCTGTCGGTAAATCGGTGGGAATCGTGGGAACCTCCGGTGCCGGTAAGACTACAGTGGTGGATATTCTGTTGGGGCTTCTCGAGATTGAGAATGGCAGTATCCTTGCGGACGGCGTGGAAGTGAGAGAGCATTATGCATCGTGGCTTAAGAATATCGGTTACATTCCGCAGACGATCTTTATGATCGACTCTACGATCCGTAAGAATGTGGCATTCGGCTGTCCGGATGAGGATATAGATGACAATAAAGTGTGGGAGGCGCTCAGGGAAGCACAGCTTGACGAGTTTGTGCGAGGACTTCCGGAGGGACTGGATACGAGCATCGGTGAGCGGGGCATTCGTCTGTCGGGCGGACAGAGGCAGAGGATCGGTATCGCCAGAGCGCTTTTTGAAGATCCGGAGGTGCTGGTGTTAGACGAGGCCACGTCTGCGCTTGACAATGAGACGGAGGCTGCCATTATGGATTCCATTAACAGGCTGCATGGGCGCAAGACGCTGATCATCATTGCCCACAGACTGCAGACCATCGAGAAGTGCGACATGGTCTATCGGGTGGCGAACGGCAAGGCGGTTATAGAAGAAAACAGGAAAACGCACTAAAACCATGACGATGGGACTGCGGTGGCAAGAAGTGTGAGGCATGGATTTTCTGAGATAGCAATGAGAAACAGAACGGAACAGAATAAGAAAACAATGCAGAAATGGAGAAAATTATGAAAAAACTTTGGGATTTTGGATGGGGTATGTATAAGAAATATGAGGAGGGGATCAATTATCTGATTTTCGGATTCCTTGCTTTTGTGCTTAATTATGTGCTCTATTATTTGTTTTCAAAAGTGATCAATCTGCATTATCTGGTTGCCACGGTGCTGTCATGGGCGCTGACGGTAGTGTTTGCGTATTGGACAAACCGTACTTTTGTCTTTAAGAGTAAGAATAAAGATGTGAAGGCGCTGTTCGAAGAGTTTGCTTCTTTTATCGGTGCCAGAGTTGCGACGGAGCTTTTGGAAGTGGCACTTATGTTCCTGATGGTGGACTGTGCGCAGCTGAATGAGTTTATCTCTAAGTTTGTATGTCAGGTGCTGGTGATTGTGGCCAACTATTTTCTCAGTAAATTATGGATCTTTAAAGAGAAGAAGTGATTGGTAAGAATAGGGGAGAGGTCTATGCAGGGAAAACGACAGGCGAATTTCGAACTGCTGCGTATTGTGGCGATGCTTATGATTATCGTCCTTCATTATCTGAATAAAAGTGAATTGGTTCTGTTATATACGCAGGAGCATTCCGCAGTGAATTATACGGCGCAGCTCATAGAGGCTTTCTGCATTGTTGCGGTGAACTGCTATGTGCTGCTCAGTGGATATTTTCTTGTGGAGTCTGCATGGAAACCGGAGCGTGTGGTGTCTTTGGCAGCACAGGTTCTTTTTTATTCTCTGCTGATACCGGTCGTGCTGATCTGTGCCGGCGTGGTTGCGGCGGGTGAGCTTTCTGTCTATGACTGGCTGAATTATGTGCTGCCGATTGAGACGGAGCACTACTGGTTTGCCACGGCATATCTGATTATGTATCTGTTCGCACCGCTTCTGGCGGCGGGCGTGAAAGCGGTGGAACGCAGGATGCTGCAGATGATTATCGGTGTCATGGCACTTTATTTCTGTGTGTGGAAGTCTGTGCTGCCTGCATCGCTGGCTACGGATCGTTACGGTTATGACTATGGCTGGTTCCTGTTCCTGTTTCTGATTGCGGCATATATACGGCTGTATGGTGTCCCGAAGCTGGAGAAGAAGCAGAATGCGGCGATTCTTTATGTAGGTATGAGTATGGGGATCTTCGTGCTTATGGTGGTATCCGGCATTCTGGCGGAAGTCTTGCCGCCGTTTGCCTATTATATGGATATGCCGGACACGTACAATCATATTATGTGTCTGCTTAGTTCAATCGGACTGTTTATGCTGTTTAAGGATATGAAGCCGTGGGAAGGCAAGGCTGCTGAGGCGATCAGACATCTTGCACCTTATACCTTCGGTGTGTATCTGCTGCATGAGCATATACTGGTTCGGTATCGGTGGATGCATTGGCTGGGTGTGGATACAGTGTGGGGAAGATGGAGATTTATTCCGCACATGATCGGTTGTGTGGTGATCGTATATGCGGCCGGTACGATGGTCGATTGGGTGAGGGCGTGGATTTTCCGCGGAGTGCGGAAGTTATTTGCGCATGGTAAAGAAGGATTATGAATACAATGAACGCGATATATCGTAGATGCCAAAATTTCATAGAGCGTATTGTATTTCCCTTCATTCTGTTGATCTATCCGCTGCTTCGGATTCGACTGGGAATTGATATGGCGGACACCACATACAGTCTGTCGAATTTCCAGTATTTTCCTTCTATGGACGGCACGTGGATGGTGGCGACGTTCCTTGCAAACGTTGTGGGAAATCTGTTCATGCATCTGCCCTTCGGAGATAGGCTGATGGGGATGTATTTCTACACGGCGCTTATACAGTCGATGACTGCGCTGGCAGTATATGAAGTGTTCCGCAGAAGTGACAGGTCTGCAGGGCGGATTCCGATGCCGCTTGTGTTTGTGGGAGAGAGCATCGCGTTGGGACTGTGTTGGTGTCCGTCTACGATTTTATATAATTATTTGACTTATCTGTTTATGACAGTGGGGATACTTCTTCTCTACCGCGGTGTTCTGAAAGAAGACCGGAGATATTATGTGGCGGCGGGCGTGTGTCTGGGAGCCAATGTGGCAGTGCGCATGCCGAATGTGGTGCAGACTGCGCTGATCGTGGCGGTGTGGTACGGCACGGCGGTCTGCGGACGGAAGTGGCAGCAGGCGGTTTGTGATACGCTGTGGTGCATTGCGGGGTATGTTGTCGGATTCGGGGTACCTCTCGCGGCGATATGTATTAGGTACGGTGCAGGCGCTTATCCCGCCATGGTTCAGACGATGTTTGCCATGACGGAGAAAGCTACGGATTATAAACCGTCGGCCATGCTGACGGGGATGTTTAGCGATTATATCACAGGTCTTTTCTGGATGGTATTTGCAGGAATCTGCATGGCTGGCGGATGGCTGCTCTTTGCGCTGCAACGAAGAGTATTTCCGGGGAAAAAGGACGTAGCGGGATTATGCAGATTTGTCTATGCGGCGGTGTTGCTGGTACTGCTGCGTTTCTATTGGGGCAGAGGGGTATTTAATTTTCTGTATTATGATTTCGGCAGCATATATTATCCGGCAGTACTGTTTCTACTTGCGGCAGTTTTTACAGCGGTATACTGTCTGTGTAGGAAAAGTGTCAAAGTGGAGCAGAAGATTCTGGCGGTGTTGGTGCTTGTACAGATTTTGGTGACGCCGCTTGGCGGTAACAATGAGTTGTATCCGATTATCAATAATCTGTTTATTGTTGTGCCGTTTGTGTTGTGGGTATGGTACGGGCAGTTAACAGCTGTGGCGGGAATGCCGCTTGTACTGCTTGTGGTGTTTATTCTGATTCAGAGCGTGGGTTTTCATCTGAGGTTTTCTTTTCAGGATGGCAGAAACGGCGAGGCACGTGACACAGTGCTGACGGTGCCTGACAAGGTGGCGGGAATCTACACGAATCAGGACAATGCGGCGTGTCTGGAAGAACTGGCGGAGTATGCGCAGCAGAAACAGCTTACCGGCAGGGAAGTGATTCTGTACGGAGAGGTTCCGGGTTTGGGGTATTTTCTGGATATGCCCTCGGCGTTATCTACTTTCTGGCCCGATCTGGATTCCTACCGCATGGTGGAATATGAGCGGGACATGGAACAGCTTGGAACACCGCCTGTTGTGATCGTGTCTCCTTCTATAGCTGCATATCTGAATGAGGATGCCGACGGTATGAACTGGTTTGGGGTAGAGAAGGAGAAGCTTGATCAGGATGAAAAATTGCAGATATTAGGGGAGTATATGAAATCTCATTTCTATCAGGAGGGATTCAGTAACGCACGGTATGTAGTATATGTGACAGAAAGCTGAGAGTGTGGTATACTATTTACGGTTTATCTAAAACGTTCGCGCAGATGGAAGCTAATATCTACGGAGCCGCGCTTTCGCTCCGTAAAAAGCGTAGCAGACGCTAAACTCGTGAGTTGCTTTGCAACTCATAACCTCGTTAAGCGCTGACCAAAGTTAATTTCGAAGAAATTTACTTTTTTTATGGGGCTCCTTAAGAAATTAGCTTCCATCTGCGCTAGGTATTGGAATATGGCGTAACAGTAACCAGTAGGGAATTGTATTTATGAAAATTACTGAAGTGACTGCAAACCGGAAAAAATATATAGATTTACTTCTGCTTGCCGATGAGCAGGAGGAGATGATAGACCGCTATCTTGAAAAGGGAACGATGTATATTCTTGATGATAACGGGGTAAAAGCCGAATGTGTTGTTACCGACGAGTCAGGCGGAGTTTTGGAAATAAAGAATATTGCTACTGATCCGNANCATCAGGGAAAAGGCTATGGGAAAATGTTGATTGANTTTNTCATAGAGANGTATTCNGGACAGTACNCTGTTTTGCAGGTCGGTACGGGCGACAGTCCNTTNACGATTCCNTTCTATGAGAAATGTGGATTTACCCGTTCACATATTGTAAAAGNNTTTTTTATNGATCATTACGATCATCCGATTNANGANTGTGGNGTACAGCTNGTNGATATGGTTTATCTGCAAAGNAAANTGTAAATTTGCTGNTTTCAAGNGGNTTTGTGTNNNGGCNGTAAACAGAGAGGAACATAGATATGATTAATTTTAACGTACCTCCTTATACGGGAAATGAAATCGAATATATGAGGGAAGCNATCGGGAATCAGAAGATNTGCGGNGATGGACCTTTTACAAAAAAATGCAGTGAGTGGATCGAGCGNCAGACCGNNACGGCGAAGTGCCTGCTTACCACATCGTGCACCCATGCTACGGANCTGGCNGCGNTGCTNGCGGATATNAAGNCGGGTGACGANGTGATCATGCCTTCCTATACATTNGTGTCNACGGCGGATGCGTTNGTNCTGCGCGGNGCTACGGCGGTATTTGTGGATGTCAGACCNGATACCATGAATATAGATGAGNANCNGATTGAAGANGCNATTACGGAACGGACCAGAGCCATTGCACCGGTGCANTATGCGGGTGTGGGNTGNGAGATGGATACGATCATGGATATTGCGAAGCGGCATAATCTGATGGTGATNGAAGACGCTGCGCAGGGNATCATGGCANCTTATAAGGGGAGACCTTTGGGNACTTTCGGAGAATTCGGCTGTTTCAGCTTNCATGAGACGAAGAATTTCAGTATGGGAGAAGGNGGCGCGCTGCTCATACGGGATGAACAATATATTGAGACTGCGGAGATCTATCGGGAGAAAGGNACGGACCGCAGNAAATTTTACCGCGGACAGNTNGACAAGTATCGNTGGCAGAATTACGGNTCTTCNTATCTGCCAAGCGACATGAATGCCGCCTATCTGTATGCNCAGCTGGAGCTGGCGGATGAGATCACNCAGNCGAGGATNGACAGGTGGAATCAGTATAGAGAGCTTCTGNCNCCTCTTGCGGAAGNGGGGAAGATCGAACTGCCTTATGTGCCGGAGTACTGCNCTCANAACGGGCATATGTTTTATATTAAGACGAAGGACATGGAAGAGAGAACCAAGCTGATCAACTTCTTGAAAGAAAAGGGGATCATGGCGGTATTCCATTATGTACCTCTGCATTCGGCACCTGCGGGGATGAAATTNGGCAGATTCCACGGCGAAGACCGATATACGACAAAAGAGAGCGAGAGGCTTCTGCGGNTGCCNATGTTNTATAANCTGACGGCGGATGAGGTAGAGTANATTNCNGATCAGGTGAAGGCATTCTACCGCCTATAGAGTAAATATGATTGAGGGCATGTAGTTCATGGAATNTGGTAAAAGAATAAACAAGTGTGAAAAGAAAGTCTGTAAATCAGCTCTGCGCACTTGCTGCGCTGAGCGTACACGCGCCATGCTGCTTGCAGCATGTGTGCATCAAGTACTTGTGCCCGGCTTTTCAAGAAATGTTTGTGTCCNGGAAGNCAAGGGGCACAAGTATGAGAACTGCATACCGGCNTTGATTTTCATAGTGNTCAATGTGATNCTGATGGGNGTCTGTTTCGATTTCTATTATGANTTAAATGACGACACGATGATGCATGACATTATGTCGGGCGTATACAGCGGAACGCCCGANGGACATAACATGCAGACNNTGTATCCGCTGGGGGNATTAATCGCCCTATGTTANCGATTATGCAGAAGCGTACCGTGGTACGGACTGTTTCTGTGTCTGTGNCAATTCGGCTGCTTTTACCTNATTGGTGTGAGGNTNTGCGAGNTATTTGNCNGCGTGTACAGAAGGTTTCTGCTGCTGTTAGGANTNTCNNTGTGTATGTGGGGAATNTGTCTGCCACATCTTATCAGCATACAGTATACGATNACCTGTGCGNTGCTTTCGGCGGCNGCAGTTTTTTTATTNCTGACGACACCGGANGGACTGNGNANACNACAATTTGTTGTAAAAAATATNCCGTCCGTTATTCTTGTGGTGGCNGCATACCAACTCCGGTCGGAAATGCTGCTTCTNANGTNTCCNTTNATNTGTCTGGCGGGACTGTACCGTCTCGTGGGGGAGCGGAAGATNTTTTTAAAAGAGAATCTGNGGAAATANGGTNGTGTGCTGGGCATGATATTNGTCGGAATGNTNTTGNCCTNTGTGGCGGATGAAGTGGCATACGGCAGTGCGCAGTGGAAAGATTTCAGGGATTTCTTCGATGCCCGGACGACGGTCTANGACTTCTATCCGGAGNTGATTACCGATGAGAACTACAGCGGGGCNCTTACGGATCTAGGCGTGGCGCCGTACCAGCAGACTTTACTGAATAATTATAATTTTGGACTGGACGANGCGATNGATACGGAACTTATGACGAGGCTGGCGGATTATGCCGTGCATGNGATCGGNGCGTCNAAGGATTGGAGTANAATTTTTCGNGAAAAGTTCGCTTTCTATCGGTATCGGACTTTTCACAGTGGGGATGCGCCTTATAATGTGATGGTGCTCTGGGCGTATGCGGCAGTATTTCTGCTGGGCTTTCGTGAAGCACGGCGCTCCGGCATACAGGATGGGAACGAGCAGGGAGTGCTTCTACGATATGANTTTGCGTGGCAGCTTATANTGTTGATTGCNGTGCGCAGNGGNCTCTGGATGTTTATTCTTATGCGGGGACGTGACCCCGTGCGGATTACGCATTCCCTATATCTTGCGGANTTTGCCCTGCTGACGGGAATGCTGGTTCGCAGGCTGCNGACAGGANGGATCGATACAAGCCGAGTGGTACGCGGCAGCAGCGTGACAGGGAGCGGCGTGGCNCGTGGTATGGNAGTTCTGGCGGGGCTGATTCTGGCNGGAGCGNTGNCNGGCAATTTGACTGNGGTGCGGGAGGATCAGAACCGGCGGGAGTGGGTCAACACCGACAGGAACGAGATNGACGCTTATTGCAGGGGTCATGAGGAGAATTTCTATTTTGAGGATGTGTANTCTACNGTGTCGTTCTCACGCAGNCTGTTTGACGGTTCCGATAACAGTTATGCNAANTATGATATTATGGGCGGATGGATGTGTAAGAGCCCGCNCTATTATGAGAAACTGCAGCGATCGGGGATAGAGGACGCAAAAGAAGCGNTTTGCACGGGGGAAAACANGTATTTGATCATGTCTGACTTGGAGGCGGCGGAGCNAGGACTCGANTGGATCACGGACTATTACGCGGCGCTNGGGATCAAGGCCCGGACTGAAGAGGTGGACNTGATCGGGGAGAATGTGCGATATCATGTCTATCGGATCGGAATAAAATGATTTATATGACATGTGCAGGATGACGACATATAAAAATATGTGGAAGGTTTTTGGATAAAGCAATGCAGGATGTGATNTATCTGCGCCCGATGATGGTGGAGGATACGGACAGTATCGTCACATGGCGCAANCGGGATTTTGTACGGAGAAACTTCATTTATCAGGAGCCCTTTACAAGAGAAGGACACTTGTCATGGATCCGGGATCAGGTGGAGACGGGGCGTGTGGTGCAGTTTATGATTTGTCTGCCGGATGACAGGGCGATCGGCAGTGTCTATTTCCGCGATATTGACAGGCAGGAGGGNGTTGCCGAGTACGGTATTTTTATCGGGGAAGAGGATGCTCTCGGCCGCGGCTACGGTACGATGGCAGCGCGGCTGGCACTTAAGTTTGCGTTCGGGGACTTACAGCTTCGCGCGNTATTTCTGCGTTTTCTGGCAGATAATATTGCGGCAAGGANGAGCTATGAGCATGTCGGTTTCTGTATGACAGACCGGAAAGAGACCGTAATGACGAAGCAAGGTGTGCGGGAAGTATGCTTTATGGAGATCGACCANAAGCGGTTTATGGATATATGTGGAGGAAAACATGGGTAAACTTGTCAGTTTTGTAATACCGTGCTACCGTTCGGCGCAGACCATCGGTAAGGTAGTGGAAGAAATTGATANGGCNATGGAGAAAATGCCGGAGTATGAGCANGAGATNGTGCTNGTCAACGACAGTTCNCCGGATGATACATTCGNGGTGATCCGTGAGCTTTGCGCNCGGCGCAANGATNTATGCGGCATTAATTTGGCAAGGAATTTCGGTCAGCATGCGGCGTTGATGGCCGGATTTCGCTACATCTGCGGAGAAATCGTGGTGTGTCTGGATGATGACGGGCAGACACCCGCCGATGAAGTAGGTAAGCTGCTTCGTGAGATAGAGGAAGGCTATGACGTAGTCTATGCGAAGTATTCCCATAAACAGCATTCGGGATTTCGCAATTTCGGCAGCAAGATCAATGAGCTTATGACGAGGATTATGCTGGGAAAACCGAAGGAATTGTATTTGTCAAGTTATTTTGCAGCCCGGAGATTTGTGGTGGATGAGATGCTGCGCTATACGAATCCGTATCCCTATGTGATTGGGCTTGTACTGCGCTCCACTAAAAATATTACCAACGTGGAAGTGTCGCATAGAGAGCGGGAAGTGGGAACTTCGGGTTATACCATCGGTAAGTTGCTGGGACTGTGGTTTAACGGTTTTACGGCGTTCAGTATCAAACCCCTTCGTGTGGCGACGGCGATGGGGTGTATAACGGCATGCGGAGGATTCTTGTACGGTATTTATACGGTTATTAAGAAATTCGTCAATCCCAATGTACCGATCGGATTCAGCGCCATGATGGCGGCGCTTGTGTTTATCGGCGGCATGATCATGCTGATGCTTGGACTGATCGGGGAATATATCGGGAGGATCTATATTTCACTCAACAATTCTCCGCAGTATGTTATCAAAGAATGTATTGGTGAAAGGGGTAGAGGTGAAGAACTACCTGAAACAGGGCATGAATTACCCATTTAGAAAGTCTTAACGGAATTAGGAACAGATTATGGATGAGAACGAATTCAGAATAAAACTGAAATTGAGTACTGTCGCATTTTTGATTGCGACGGCGGGGACGCTGTGTTTTCCGCAGGTTCTAAATTTTAAGGAGAACACGCTTGGTTTCACCAACAGTATTTTTGCCGTTTTCGTGTGGCTGCTGTGTTTGTATGCGGTGAACCGCTCGTTGCAGACGATCAATTTAAAGGACAAAAGGGGATGGATAATTGCGGGGATTCTAGCCTTTTTATTTACCACCGCAATGCTGTTCGGTGTGCGTCTGGATGCCGTCGGAAACGTTGATTTCAAAGATTGGAGATTATGGGTATCCCTGCCTGTATTGACATGTCTCTTTACGATCCTTGTCAGGAAATTCTGGGATTTCTTAAGCGGTATGGAGGATCGGAAAGACAGACTCGCAGAACATATCAAAATGCCCGGCGTGCCGAAAAAAACGGCGGAGTATGTGAATATACTTACGTTTCTATTTATGCTTCTGTGCTGGCTGCCGGTGTTGCTGGCGGTTTATCCGGGGTTCTTTGTGTACGATGCACAGGAGGAGTGGCTGCAGGTCGCATCCAGAACATTTACTACCCATCATCCACTTGTGCATGTGCTGATGCTGGGCGGCATTATTTGCGCGGTGCACAAGGTGACAGGCTCCTATAATCTCGGAATTGCCTGCTATATGGTGGTGCAGATGATGGTGGTGTCGGGTGCATTCACATATTTACTTTCCTTTATGAGAAAAAGGAAGGTTTCTAAAGCAGTGAGGCTTCTCTCTCTGTTCTATTTTGCTTTTTTCCCGGTTATTGTCATGTTTACGCTTTGTTCCGCCAAGGATGCGTTGTTTACGGCGGCGCTTCTGCTGCTTCTATTGGCTCTTCTGGATATGGGAAGCGATGAGGAAGAGTTTTTCGCTTCCAAGAGTAAAAAGATCTTTTTTATTCTCAGTGCGGTAGCAATGATGCTGTTTCGCAAAAACGGTGTCTATGCATTTGCGGTAATGGTGCCTATTCTGTTGTTATATCATAAAAAGAATCTGAAAAACCTTGTGGTTCTGCTGGCAGTCATATTTCTGTCTTATTTTGTAATTAATACTGGCCTTACTGCGGTATTTCATGCAGAGAGTGGGGAGAATCAGGAGATTCTCACGGTTCCCATACAGCAGCTTGCCAGAACCTATAAGTTCAACAGAGAGGTTTTCGCGGAGGAGGATATCGCCGCGCTTCATGAGATTCTGCCGGAAGAAGCGCTTGTGCTGTATAATCCGAAGCTGTCCGATCCGGTGAAAGTCCATTTTCAGAATGAAGTGTTTGCAGCGGACAAATCCAAGTATGCCGGGCTTTGGGTGCGGATCGGTTTGAAGAAACCTTTATCCTATATCAATGCATGGCTGATGAATTCGTATGGATTTTGGTATCCGGATACGGTGATTGATGTCTATTCCGGTAATACAGTGTTTACTTTTACTTATGAGGACAGTTCCTATTTCGGATATGAAGTAGAAGAGCCGGGATTTCGGGACAGCAAGATCCCGTGGCTTGATGAGGCGTATCGCAAGCTGGCACTGGAGATTTCCCAGGAAAAGATTCCCATTTATTCCATGCTCTACTCTCCGGGCGGAATCTTCTGGTGTATTGCTTTTGTGTTTGCTTATGTGCTGTATCGGAAAAAGTATCATGTTGTGATTCCTTATATGATGGTGCTGCTCGTATGGCTGACGGTTATTTTAGGTCCTACGTATCTGCCGCGGTATGTACTGATCTTTTGGTATGGGCTGCCGTTGTTTGCGGCTATGCTTTTGGAAGAGGTGTAGCTTAGTTGTAAAAAATATACAATCGTGATATACTAAGCAATGATATTTTGGAAAAGATCAGGAATGGATAATGAACAGGATACTCAATAGAAGACAGGCAATCTGTGGAACGGTCTGGATCATTGTACTGTGTGCGGTGTTTGCACTGTGGCCGGTTCGTCTGATTAAGGAGACGGTGAATGCTAACAGTAAGACGCTGCCCGGGACTGTTATGGAATCTGAGGAGATTACGTCGGGCTATGTGGTACAGCAGATGTTCATCGCTCAGTATGACAGATTAAAAAATATTGATATTTACCTCCATGAAGGAATGGCGGGGGAAGAGTTCAATTTCGTGTTGTATGATGCTGCTATGCATGTGATCATGCAGCAGGTGATCGATATGGAAGATATGAAGACGATCCCGGGTTTCTGTACGGTGCAGGTCAATATCGATACACAGGTCGGCAGGGAATATTATTTCCTGCTGCAGGGGATCGAAGCGCCGTTTCGTGTGGCGTATCAATATACGGTGGATTCGGGAAATATTTACAACGGCACGCTGTACTACGGCAATGTGGAAGATACGGAACGCTGCATGATAGCCGTGTATGAATATGAGGTGCCGCTTCGCAAGGGCAAAACACTACTGTGCGCTGCTCTGTTTGTGTTGTCTGCGGTTCTGGTCACTTATCTTACCGGCAGATATTATCGGAGATATCCGGAGAGAAATGTACTGGTTACGGTGGAACAGACTGTCAAGGCTGTGTGTAATCCGCTCATTATACTTGCAGGCTGCGCGGCGTGTGCAGCGGTATGGCCCTGCAAATTGTTCACGACCAATACTGTGTCCATTCTCTTCTATGAAGGTAGTATTCTGCTTACGGCGGCGCTTCTGCTCTATGCGGTCAATCATGACAGGACAGGCTGTGCCACGGACAGAACGTTCTTAGATGTTCTGAAAACAAATATGCCGGGCTGGTTGCAGTCAATGATGTTTGCAGGGGCGATCTGGGCTTGTTGTAATTATATGAACGGGCTGTATGAGATCCATCACACCGTGGCGTANAGNCAGCAGNTGATTTTCTTTGCNCTGGCGGTGATTGTNACCTATAAGCGCAAGGATATTTTNAATATAATTAACNTCGTGTACCTCATCGCGGCGGCATTTATCGGTATGCGTTATTATCACGGTGCCTTGGCGGCACTGACNGANCCGGAAGAAACTCAGGTTCTCGCGGNGAAGCTTACCGTGTGGGCCGGTATTCTGGCGGGGCTTGTGGTGATTGGCACCATACGGGTTCTGGTACGNGGGCAGGTCAGAGGCNTATGTGTTCCGTACTGTGTTTTAGTGGCGGTGTTTTTTGCGGCGATTATCATATANCGCAATACGAGAGGATGGCCGATCTATCTGGTATGTTCGTTTGCTCTGTTTTATCTGAACATGGCGGCGTGGGACGGNAAGGCCGGGCTGCTTCGGAATATCTGTAACGGCATCCTGCTTCACTTNGGNGTGATGGTGGTGTANTGTCTGCTGCACAGACCGTATATGTTCTTTNNATANTACAGATATCCCTTCATCTTCCATACGGTGACGATGTCGGCGGTATATCTTGCTCTGGTAGTGGGTGCCGCACTGGTGAAGTTTTTAGACGNATACAGNAGAGANCAGAGATTGGCGGTTGTCTATAAAGAGCTGATTATGTTCGGCGTNTCGGCAGTATATCTGCTGTTTACGTTGTCCAGAACGGGATATCTGGCGGTTCTTGTCATGTCGGTGGTGATGATTCCGGTGCTCTGTTTCTCCATGCGGAACAAATGGCGCAGCATGNTGCAAAGCATCGGTATGATGNTNCTTGCGGCGGTGGTTTGTTTCCCGGTGGTATTTACCGCCCAGAGGATGGTTCCGGCGGTGGTCGCCAGACCNCAGATGCATGAGATCGAAGAACTGCCCGTAGAGATNGTGCACGGCAGGGATATGGATTCTTATTATTACATTACCATCCAGCGGTTCATACAGGTATTTCAGATGAAGGTGCTGGGCATACCGGAGGAGGAGAGTCTGCGGGCGATNTATATGGTTGCCGATGCGAAGGNGGAGNTGTCCGGTGATCCACATGTGCTGGAGGGAGAGGCGATTCTGCTTGCATCGNTACAAGATACGGCGGCGGGAGCAGAGAGTNTGATAGCCGACGGGCAGATGATGGATATGGCATCTGCGGATACGCAGCCGGAGGGCGANATTCAGGACGCTGAGGACAGTGAGGAAGAATATTCCTATACAAACGGGAGATTAGAAATTTTCAGNCTGTATTATAATAATCTCAACAAGGTTGGGCATGAAGACATGGGTATTATGGAGCCGAACGGTCATTATAACGTTCATGCACATAATATCTACCTTCAGGCTGCCTATGACCACGGGATCTATGTGGGCATNATCTTTATTCTGTTGGGCGTCGGCACACTGGTGCAGGCGGCGGTCTATTTTCATAGACGCAAAGAGGACAGAGTCTGTGCGGCGCTGCCGCTTGCCCTGTTGATTCTTTTTGCGGTTGCGGGGCTGACGGAATGGATCTTCCATCCCTGCAGTTCGATTGCATATTGTTTACTGTTGACAATGGCACCACTTTTGATCGACAGAAAGAAAGCGGTGTAGGATGAAACTATGAACAAAGAGAGAAAACCTTTTAATGTAAAGCTGTTTTATAGGAGAACCTGCCTGATNATATANGATGTNATCAGTGTGATTCTGGCGAGTTATCTGGCGATCGTGATGCGTTATGAATTCCGCGTGGACGCGATACCGGAGCATTTCCTGAGTCCGATTGAACATGTGATGCCGTTAAACATCGTGGTGACGCTGGCAATTTTTTACGTTTTCCGTCTGTACAGCAGCCTCTGGGCTTTCGCGGGTGAGTCGGAATTACAGAATATTGTGGTATCCTGCGTGCTGTCTACGGTTGTAAANAGCGTGTGCCTGCAATTTTTTAANACTACGTCCAGTGCNGTGCCCAGAAGTTACTATTTCCTTTATCTGTTCCTGCTGATCACATGCATATTCAGNAGCCGTTTCTCATACCGATTCTTTCGGAGNCTGAAACATAAGCAGCAGAATAAGAAGAACAGGATTTCCGTTATGGTGATCGGNGCNGGAGAAGCAGCGAACCTGATTATTAAGGAGATTGTCAACAGCAACTTTTCCACCATGGTTATCAAATGTATTATTGATGATGACAAGGGAAAATGGGGAAGATATATTCAAGGCATCAAGGTCGTGGGAGGCCGTGACAAGATCGTGGAGTGTGCCGATATCTATGAGGTGGACGAGATTATCGTGGCGATGCCGTCGGCCAGCAGGGCGGAGATTAAAAGCATTCTGGATATCTGTAAGGATGCAAACTGTAAGCTNCGCTCTCTGCCGGGCATGTATCAGTTGGTGAACGGAGAGGTTAACGTCAGTAAACTGCGGGANGTTGAGGTGGAAGATCTGCTGGGCAGAGATCCGATCAGTGTAGATCTGGATTCCATTCTCGGCTATGTGCAGGGCAAGTCNGTGCTGGTNACCGGAGGNGGCGGCTCCATCGGCAGTGAGCTGTGTCGCCAGATTGCATCACATAGGCCTAAGAGACTTATTATTGTAGATATTTATGAGAATACGGTGTATGATGTGCAGCAGGAGCTGAGGGCGAAATATCCGGAGCTGGATCTGGTAGTGCTGATTGCATCCGTGCGGAATACAAACCGTATGAACTATATTTTCTCGGAATATCGTCCTGATATTGTATATCATGCGGCGGCGCACAAGCATGTGCCGCTTATGGAGGACAGCCCCACCGAGGCGATTAAGAATAACGTGTTCGGAACCTTTAAGACCGCGCAGGCAGCCGCCATGAGCGGTGTGCAGCGCTTCGTTATGATCTCCACAGATAAGGCGGTAAATCCGACGAATATTATGGGGGCCAGCAAACGAATCTGTGAGATGATCATACAGACCTTTGACAAGCATTACGAGACGGAGTTTGTGGCGGTTCGGTTCGGCAATGTGCTAGGCAGTAACGGCAGCGTTATTCCTCTGTTTCGTAAACAGATTGCTGCGGGAGGACCGGTGACCGTGACCCATCCAGATATCATCCGTTATTTTATGACGATTCCGGAGGCGGTGTCGCTTGTCTTACAGGCAGGCGCTTATGCNAGAGGNGGGGAGATCTTTGTGCTGGATATGGGGGAACCCGTGAGAATACTGGATCTGGCGCAGAATCTGATCAAATTGTCGGGCTATCGTGTGGGGGAGGATATCCAGATTGAATTCACGGGGCTGCGACCGGGNGAGAAGNTGTATGAAGAGCTCCTCATGGACGAGGAAGGNATGAAGAATACGGCGAATAAGATGATTCATATCGGNAAACCGATCGAACTNAATGAACATGAATTTTTTGCGCAGCTTAAAGAGCTGAAAGATGAATGTCAGGTCGAAAATTCGGATATCAGACCGCTTATTAAGAAGATCGTTCCGACTTATCACAGTCAGGATGAGGAGAANCAAGGCTAGAGAGATTTTATAAATCCGGAAAGGAAAAGAGGCTGTTATGGAGAAGAAAAGGATATACTTATCGTGTCCGACCATGCACGGGGAAGAGCAGAAATATGTACAAGAGGCATTCGACACGAACTGGGTTGCGCCGCTGGGGCCTAATGTCAGCGCTTTTGAACAGGAAATAGCGGCATATACGGGGTGTGGTCACGCGGCGGCACTCAGTGCGGGAACGGCGGCGATCCATCTGGCGCTNANGNTGATCGNAGNCGGNCNGGGTGATATCGTGTTCGTGTCGGATCTGACNTTCTCGGCANNCTGTAATCCGATCGCATACGAGGATGCGACACCGGTATTTATCGATGCGGAACCGGATACATGGAATATGTCTCCGGANGCGCTTAAGCGNGCTTTTGAGAAATATCCGCACCCGAANGCGGTAATCTGCGTGCACTTGTACGGTACTCCCGCNAAATTGGATGAGATCATGGCAATCTGCGAGGAACACGGTNTNCCGATGATCGAGGATGCGGCGGAGTCTNTGAGNAGTACGTACAAGGGACGGCATACGGGCACTTTCGGTAAATACGGCATNTATTCTTTTAACGGAAATAAGATTATNACNACTTCCGGCGGCGGTATGCTGGTATCNGCGGNNGANGAGGCGACGAAACGCGCCACCTTNCTGGCCACACAGGCAAGNGATCCCGCNAGNCATTATCAACATTCCCAGATCGGGTATAATTATCGTATGAGCAATGTCACGGCAGGAATCGGTCGNGGNCAGCTTCTCCATATAGANGAGCATAAGNCNAAGAAGAAGGCGATCTATAAACAATATCAGGAAGCTTTCGCAGATATGCCGCAGATCAGCATGAATCCGCTNAATCCGGAGGGNGATGCGAACTGTTGGCTGTCCTGTATGACAATTAAAGACGGGTGTAANGTAACACCTGATATGATAATGGACGCATTGGCGGAAGAGAATATCGAGTCGCGTCCGATCTGGAAACCGATGCATTTGCAGCCTGTTTTTGAGAAGTGTGATTTCATCGCTCACAATGAAGACGGAAGCAGTGTGGGTGAGGATGTGTTTAATAGAGGGCTCTGTCTGCCCAGCGACATTAAGAATACGGATGAGGATATGGNCCTGATCATTCGTACGGTTCGCGGNTGTTTTGGAACGAAATAGAATAATACGGGTATAATTGGAGAAATATATGAATTCTTTTGAGGATGAAGAAAAGAGATTGATGTGTGAGGAAATTGCTCTTTTTTTTAAGGAAGAGCATGATCTGGATCTCGGAATTATCGGAACCGGAAAGGTATTGGAATTTTTTCAGGAGATGCTGGGAGACAGGATTTATAATAAGGCACTGGATGATGCAAAGAAGTTTTATGAGAAGTATGCAGATAATATGGAGACGGATTATTATGCTTTGTATCGTGATGTGAGATAAAGAGGAACTGCGTATGTATAAGAATTGTATCAAGCGATGGTTGGATTTTCTTTTGTCATTATGCGGGATTATTGTACTCAGTCCGGTTTTGCTTGTGCTCTGTATTTTGGTGCGTGTAAAGCTGGGGAGCCCTGTATTATTCCGGCAGGAGCGGCCGGGGAGGGACGAGAAGATATTTACATTGTGTAAATTTCGCACGATGACGGATGAAAAGGACGAGAACGGAAAGCTTCTGCCGGATGNGGTGAGGCTGACAAAGTTCGGTAAGTTCCTGCGTGGGACAAGTCTGGATGAACTGCCGGAGCTTTTTAATATTCTAAAGGGAGATATGAGTATTATAGGNCCCAGACCGNTGTTNGTGTCGTATCTGCCCTATTACAGTGAACGGGAGCGGCTNCGNCACAGTGTGCGGCCGGGNCTGACNGGGTTAGCGCAGGTCAGCGGACGCAATTTCATCGATTGGGACAGGCGGCTTGCCAAGGATGTGGAGTANGTGGAGAATCTTACCTTCGGCATGGATGTGAAGGTNTTGTGGATGACGGTGAAGACNGTGCTTGGGCATACCGATGAGGTNGCGGAGGATACCAATGCGGTGGAGGGCAATNTTGCNGAGATACGCCGGAAGAGGCTGGAAGAAGCGGGAGAATAGAGAAAGGTGCGGGTATCNGGTTGAATATATTAATTTTGAGNGCAGGAACGAGAAATAAGGTAGTACAGTACTTTAAGAAAGAGTTAGAGGGCAGNGGCCGGGTTATTGCCACGGACTGCAGTAATCTGGCTCCGGCGGTATATGACGCGGATGCTTTTTATCTGGTGCCGCGAATNACTGCGCCGGGATATNTNGATGTGATTTTGGATATCTGNAAGAAAGANAAAATAACAGGNNTANTTTCACTGATTGATCCGGAGCTGAGCATGCTGGCGAAGGAGCGGGANNGATTCCTTGCAGTNGGTACGACACCGATCATATCGGATTATNATCTGGTGGANACATGTTTCGATAAATACAGAATGTATGAGTTACTCTGTAAAATGCAGATTCCTACAGGGAAATGTTATACCGATAAGGAGCTTTTCTATCAGGCTGNGNCAAANGGNGAGANCACGTATCCGGTATTTGTTAAACCCGTGAGAGGCAGCGCCAGTCTGCATATTAACAAGGTAGGCGGACGTGAGGAGATCGAAGTTTTGTATGGTCTCCATGAGGATTTNATGATACAGGAGTACATGGACGGGCAGGAATACGGCGCGGATGTGTATATCGATATGATAAGCGGTAAGTGTACCTCAATCTTTGTCAAGAAGAAAGTCAAGATGCGCGCAGGAGAGACGGACAAATCAGTGTCTTTCAAGGATGAGAGGCTGTTTGAGCTGATACGNGGNTTTGTGGAANAATGCGGATTCCGTGGTATGATNGATATTGATATCTTTGAGATCGGCGGTGAATATTATATTTCTGAGGTCAATCCCCGGTTCGGCGGCGGCTATCCTCACGCTTATGCCTGCGGTGTCAATATGGCGGCATCGGTCCTCCGTAATCTGGAGGGACAGGAAAATAAAGCAGAAATCGGGAATTATTTGGAAAATATCTGTATGATGAAGTATAATGAAATTGCGATACGCNATATGAACGGTGAAGAAATCGTTCCATGATTTANGGAAGCTTCCGGAAANCGTGTNNGGATTACAAACTTGTTAATGCGCTGTCTCAACAANGNTGAGANAAANGCGTGCGCAGAAATGAGGATAAATATGGGNAGAATATTGGTTTTGACAAATTCTTCCGGCGGGCTGTATGATTTCCGAAATGANTTTATGCAGGCGATGTTAGCGGAGCATGAAGTCTATGTCAGTATGCCTGATGATGTGAAGGAGAAGGAGCTGGCGGCGGAAGGGTGCCGGATCGTCAAGACGGCGATTAACCGCAGGGGAATTAATCCGCTGGAAGATTTGAAGTTGTATCACGCTTACGGCAGACTGATGAGAGAACTTAAGCCTGATCTTGTGGTCACCTATACGATCAAGCCGAATATCTACGGCGGTTTTGCGGCGGCGCGGCGTAAGATTCCGTACATTGCCACGATCACGGGGCTGGGCGGTGCTTTTGACAGGACGGGGATTCTCCTGAAAGTGATCGTTACCATGTATCGAATGGGGCTGAAGCGGGCCGCATGTGTTTTTTTCCAGAATGAAGAGAACAGAGGGATATTTCAGCGACTCGGTATTACGGCGAAGAAGACGCGCATGGTTATGGGATCGGGTGTAAATCTGGAAAGGCATCGGTATGAGCCTTACCCGGACAATGGCGAGACGCATTTTCTCTTTGTAGGCAGGGTCATGAAAGAACGTGGTATACTGGAATATATCGAGGCGGCGAAGGAGTTACATAGCGATAATGTCTTCTTTGATATTATGGGATACTGCGATGAGGATTATCAGGACATGCTGGATGAGCTGGAAAAGAAAGGCATCTTGCGTCAGATCGGATTCCACACAGAAGTACATCCGTATTTGTCNGCGGCCGGTGCGATTGTGGTGGCTTCCTTCCATGAGGGAATGTCCAATGCGCTGATCGAGGGTGCGGCCACGGGAAGACCGGTTATTGCTTCCAATATCAGCGGCTGTCTTGAGGCGTTCGAGGACGGACGTACCGGATTCGGATTTACACCCGGACATGCAGAGGAATTGATCGGCGCCATGCGGAAGTTTTTGGATTTGTCTNTAGATGAGCGCGCCCAGATGGGACGCAGGGGCAGAGAGAAGATGGAGCGGGAATTTGACCGGAGGCTGGTGACAGGAGCCTATATGGATGAAGTAAGACGACTGCTNGGACAAAGGATACGTGAAAAGGAGGATAAAAATGGACTTATATGAAAAGATTGTAAAAGGAGAGGAAAAATTATCTCTTGTGGGNCTGGGTTATGTGGGTATGCCGATTGCTGTCGCTTTTGCCAAAAAGATTAATGTGGTGGGATTCGATCTGAATGAGAAGAAGATCGAACTGTATAAGAGCGGCATTGATCCGACNAACGAGGTGGGAGATGAGGTGATCAGAAACACTAAGGTAGACTTTACTGCAGATCCTGCGAAGCTGCGGGAAGCGAAGTTTCATATCGTAGCCGTTCCCACGCCGGTGAATGATGACCATACGCCGGATTTAACGCCGGTGGAGGGAGCCAGCCGTATTCTGGGGCAGAATCTGGCGAAAGGATCAATTGTGGTATTTGAATCTACCGTGTATCCGGGTGTTACGGAGGAGATCTGCGTGCCGATTCTGGAGAAAGAGTCGGGCTTAAAGTGCGGTGTGGATTTCAAGATCGGTTATTCTCCGGAACGTATCAATCCCGGCGATAAAGTCCATAGATTAGAGACGATCACGAAGATCGTGTCCGGCATGGACGAGGAGACGCTGGATATCGTTGCCAAGATATATGAGCTGGTTGTAGAGGTAGGCGTGTACCGTGCGGAGTCCATTAAAGTTGCGGAGGCTGCAAAAGTCATCGAGAACAGCCAGAGGGATATCAATATTGCGTTCATGAATGAACTTTCTATGATTTTTCACAAGATGGATATCGACACGCGGGCGGTGTTAGATGCTGCCGGGACCAAGTGGAACTTCCTGAAGTTTATGCCCGGACTTGTGGGCGGACATTGTATCGGCGTAGATCCCTATTATCTAACCTATAAGGCAGAGGAGCTGGGCTATCACTCACAGATCATTCTGTCCGGACGTCGTATCAATGATGATATGGGGAAATATGTGGCGGAGAGCCTTGTAAAGAATCTGATCAAAGCGGATATCCCAGTAAAACATGCCCGTGTAGCGATTCTGGGTTTTACCTTCAAGGAGAACTGTCCGGATACGAGAAATACGAAAGTGATCGATATCTATAAGGAGCTGGGAGAGTACGGGATCAATGCTTTGGTGGTGGATCCTGCAGCAGATGCAGAGGAAGCGAAGCGGCTGTACGGAGTTACATTCCGGTCGATGGAGGAGGTCAAAGACATGGATGCGGTAATTATCGCGGTAGCTCATGATGACTTCTTAAAGCTGGACAGAGAACGGATCGCTTCTTTCTACACAGCGTCACATAAACGGAAGGTCNTATTGGACATTAAGGGTGTATTAAACAGAAAAGAGTATCTGACAGAGGATTATCTGTATTGGAGACTGTAATATATAGAAAAATATCAATTAAATCATGGTGTATTCTTGCGGCGCTGCTGCTGTTCTTCTTAGGAATGCTGGCAGCCTGCGGGGTAGGTGTCTATAATGACTCAGAGCAGTATATTACGATGCANATACACAGAGAGCCGTTGTACCCATTGTTTCTGGCCTTTTTTCGGGAAATATGCGGCGACGNTTATCTGACCGTGGCGGCAGTGGCGCAGAATGTGCTGACGGCGGTAGGAATATGGATATTTACGGAGTATGTCGCAGTGCACTTTCGTCTGCAGTTATGGGAAGAAATGCTTGTTGTGCTGTTGCAGCTTGTGCCGCACCTGATGACGCGGTATGTGTCCGCACTGCATATATTTCTGGAAAATTCGGTGATGAGTGAGGCATTGTGCATTCCGCTGTTTCATTTTTTTATGTATTATCTGCTACGTATGGTGTTTGAGCAGCGCAGACGGGATCAGGTTATAAGCATGGTGTTTGCTTTCCTGTTGTCTATAACCAGAGGACAGATGATGACTACGATCCTTATATGGATGGTGGTATTACTGATACAGATGTTATTTTATAAAAAATACNGCGCGTTATTAATTCCGATAATAGCTGTAATTGGGGTGTTTGGTCTGCGNAGCCTGACGGTTCATGTATACAATTACGGCGTTACGGGATATTTTATGGGAAATACTTATGCGCAGGTCAATACGCTGACCAATGTGATCTATGCCTGTGACAGAGAGGACGGCGAGGTGTTTGAAGACGGCAGTCTTGAGCGGGAATTTTTTGAGCGATTCTACGATGAGGCAGATGCCATAGAGGCTAACTATCGGTACGGAGGCAGCACNTTNGCGCANCGGGCGGCACATCTGGAGGGGCATCATGATGAACTGAAATTTCAGGTGCTGGAAGCCGATACGTCTGCTTATTTCTTTGGATTGGGTAAAGTGGATTATTACCAGCAGAGTAGTATGTCGGACGAGCTGGCAGGGCGTATGCTTGCAAAACTCNTGCCTGCCTGTTTCGGACAATGGCTGTANGATTATATATTGTTATGTGCTTATGGATTTATNAGAAGTGTGGCGGTGGTACATCCGGTGCTCAACTGGCTGGCGCTTGTTCTGTATGTGGTGGCGATCGGGCTTGNCGTGTGGCAGATATTTCGCGGAAGGCGGCGAAAGAACATGGATGTGAGGCTGAGAGAGGGATGTCAGGATGCCGCGTGGGTGATGGGAGTAGCGCTTCTTTTTATTGTAGCTAACGTATGTGCCACATCCATAACGATCATGTGCCTGTCGCGGTATATGATCTATGGATTTTCATTGTTTTATACGGCGCTGTTTCTGTTAGTCAGAGCAGCAAGATTAAAAATATAAAATTTTAATTGCGGAATTTGCGGTGAGCAACGCAGAAATGAGGAGAGAATGGGATATNGTGATGTTAAGTTTAGCGAAGGAAGTGTATTTTTGGTAAGCGGTGGTGCCGGTTTTATCGGCTCCAATATCTGCGACGCATTAATCGACATGGGTTATACTGTGCGCTGTCTGGATGACCTGTCTACCGGAAAGTATGAGAACATTGAACATTTGGAAGGAAATGACAGGTTCACATTTATCAAAGGTGATATCAGGAATCTGGATACNTGCATGGAGGCATGTAAAGATGTGGATTATGTGCTCAATCAGGCGGCATGGGGCAGTGTGCCGCGAAGCATCGAGATGCCCCTTCTGTATGAGGAGATCAACATACGCGGTACATTAAATATGATGGAAGCGGCCAGAAAGTGCGGTGTTANGAAATTTGTGTATGCTTCCAGTTCTTCCGTTTACGGAGATTCNNCCACACTGCCCAAGAAGGAAGGGCAGGAGGGTAAAGTGATCTCGCCCTATGCGTTGACGAAGAAAGTGGATGAGGAATATGGNCGACTGTACAAGGAACTGTATGGGNTGGATACTTACGGACTGCGGTATTTTAACGTGTTCGGACGCAGACAGGANCCTAACGGCATGTATGCCGCTGTTATTCCGAAATTTATTAAACAGCTTCTTCACGGGGAAGTGCCTACCATCAACGGTGACGGTAAGCAGTCCAGAGACTTCACGTATATCGACAATGTGATCGAAGCGAATCTGCGCGCCTGTCAGGCTNCTTCCGAGGCGGCAGGNCAGGCCTATAACATCGGTGCCGGCGGCAGATTGTTCCTGAACGATATATACAGCTATCTCTGTAAGGCGCTGGATAAAGACGTGGAGCCGATTTACGGACCTGCCCGCAAGGGTGATGTACGGGATTCCAACGCGGATATCAGCAAGGCAAGAGAACTATTGGGCTACGATCCNGAGTATGATTTCGAGAAAGGGATCGCGCTGGCTATTGACTGGTATAAGGAGTATCTGAAATAATGATAAATTAGGGGACCGGTATGGAGTTAAAGATTGGGGGCTATCGCATACAGATAGCCAGAGAATACGACATTGACGGTACGATGCCGAGAATATACAACGCGGAGGGGCAGCCTCTTGAGACCTATTTCATTAAGAACAGGCACTCAAGGCATGCCCCTTTTGGGCATGAGGGAAAATATTTCTTCTGGGATCGGTATAATTANGGNCTGGATACACATTTCTACGGACCGGAGTCCATGGCTCATCCGCTGGGGAAGCCGCTGNTAAAGTATGGCATGCTGACGGAATCCCGAACTATCGTGCCGCAGGATTATGAAGTGTTTCATAAACATAGAGGGTTGGAAAAAGAGTTTCGCTATGTTTTTACTTACGATGAGAAAATACTGAATGAGATAGAGAACGCCAGATTTTATCCTATTGCGGCGGGCATATGGAATCGGGAGATGAAGGAAGGATTGTATCTGAAGAAAGACCGCGGTCTGTCCATCTTATCTTCAGATAAGACTATGTGTGAACTGCACAGATTNCGTCTGGAACTCGCCAGAACGTGCAAAAAAGAACAGTTAGCCGATACATACGGCAGATTCGACGGCGGAGACTATGTGCAAAGCGTGGATGAGACGCTGGATCGCTACCGTTTNTCGCTGATTATCGAGAATGATGTGTCGGATTACTATTTCTCNGAGCGCCTTACAAGNTGCCTGGCGGCGCAGACCATACCGGTATATNTGGGGGCTCGTAAGATCGGTGATTTCTTTAATACGGATGGCATGATCCTATTAGAGAAGCCGGATATTGAGGAGGCGAAGCGCAGAATCAGAGAGTGTACGAAGGAGACTTACGAGGCGAGGCTTTCTGCGGTGCTGGATAATTATGAGCGGGTGCAGGAGTATGTGAATATGCAGGATTATCTGTATGAGCATTACTTGCGTNGGGAGTGAATCATATATNAAANGTGGAGGAGACAACATGTACGAATACACCAAAATACGTGATAACATCTGGCAGATTGCAGAAGATAACGGAGTATACTGCACGCTCATTAANGGAAGCGAACTGGCGGTATTGATAGATACCGGNTACGGNANGCGCGATCTTCGNGCNTTTGTAGAAGANAATATTACTACTCCNTATCTTGTGATCAACAGCCACGGACATCCGGATCATATCGGAGGAAACTACAGATTCGAGNCGGTCTATGCGCTGAAAGAAGAATGGGATTTGATCAGNCANTTTGAGGAAAAGGATCGNAAACCTTATAATTTGAAAGCAATACAAACGGGGCAGCGAATTTCNTTAGGAAATCTTAATATAGATGTCGTTCCTCTAACCGGACATACGAAAGGTTCTGTCGGTTTTATCATACCGGAGGAGCAGATTCTGATCGCCGGGGATGCCTTAAATGAATGTCTGTGGCTGTTTAATTACGGCTCCTTGTCAATGAAACATTTATATGAGACAATTAGGTCGTCCATGGAGTTGCCTTTCGATTTATATCTTTGCGGTCATAGTGACAAACTATATAAANAAGAAAANCTGCTTTCGCATATAAAAAATATTGAGAATTTGAAAATAGATGAGAATACAAAGAAAAATATGCTTGGGTTTGAGACTTATTGCAGTACATATGATAGTGCTGCAGGAAAGTCGGAGATTATTTTTACGATAGATAAAGTTAATAAAGAGAACGCATGAATTACGCAGTGAATTAAAATTTCGGGGGAAATAANTATTTCCGCTGGTATTGATACTAGTATGTTATTGAGTGGTCATAAACTTGAAAATCNGAAGACGGAAGAAAGAGGAGNAATAAGATGANATACAAAGTAGTGGTATTCGGCGTAAAGGATACTTCGGAGAATATCGTGAACTTCATACAAGAGCAGATCTGTCCNGTAGATCTGGTGATCACTATCAGTCCTGAGGTGACGAAGAAAAATCAGGTATCGGGGTATAAAGGGCTGTCGATNCTGACGGAGAAATATGGAATTCCGGTGCATGAGGCGGACAGTTATTTCCTGACAGATGAAAAGACGCAGAAGTTTATACAGGAAAATGAATTTGATATCGGTATTTCTATGGGATGGCAGAGGCTGATACCGCCTTCTGTTCTGGATGCGTTCAAGTATGGTATCTACGGATTCCATGGGAACTGTGGTTATCTTCCCTTCGGCAGAGGGCGGTCACCGCTGAACTGGTCTATTATTCTGGGGGATACCAGATTCAATCTGAATATGTTCCGCTATGATGAAAAGGCGGACAGCCCCAATGTGTTTGCGACGGAGATGTTCTCCATTACGCCCCATGATGATATCCGAACGGCGCAGTATAAGAACATGATTTGTTCCAAGAACCTGATACGGAAACTGCTGAAAGCTTATGAGGAGGACAATATCGTGATCCGCACGGAGTCTAAGGACTATGACTCGTGGTATAATAAACGGACAGCGGCGGACGGCAAGATCGATTTCCATGCGAGAACAAGGGAAATCTACAACCTGATCCGTGGTGTGGCGGCACCTTTTCCGGGGGCATATGCCATGATCGGGGAAGAGAAGGTGACGGTATGGGAAGCGCATCCGTTTGATGAGATGATAGACTTCTCGGCTTATGCGCCGGGAGAGGTGATTGATATATTTGACGGCAAGCCGGTGGTTCGTACGGTGGATGGTTCCTTACTGATCGATCGGTATGAGTGCGCAAGACAGATCAATGTGGGGGATGTGCTGGCGTAGGGATATGGCACGAAAACATAACGCANGAAACCAAAACATTTTGTGAGGATAGAAAGGCATTAATATGTCAGAGACGATTCGAGTTCTGCATGTGCTGGGCGGCGTGGGTCTGGGCGGCGCGGAGAGCCGCATCATGGATCTGTACCGGCAGATGGACAGGAACGAAATACAATTTGATTTTCTAGTTCATAGCGAAGCTATGAACAAGAGCATAAGCGAAGCTATGAACAAGAGAAAACCGCAATTTTACGATGAGGAAATCCATGAACTGGGCGGGCATATCTATGTGCTTCCTAAGTTTAAAGTGTATAATTATCTAAGCTACAGGAAAGCGGTGCAGGANTTTTTCAGACAGCACCATGAGTTCCGTGTGGTACAGGGGCATATGACCAGCACGGCGGGTATTTATCTGCCGATTGCGAAGAAATACGGCATTCCCGTTACGGTGGCACATGCCAGAAATGCGGGAGTGGTCAAAGGTTTAAAGGGAATTGCGACAAGATTCTTCAGAAGAGGTCTTGCGCAGAAGGCGGACTGCTGCTTTGCATGTTCCAAGCTTGCCGGAGAAGATGTATTCGGGAAAGCGGCAATGGATGCAGGCAGGGTGAAGATTATTTACAATGCCATTGATGTCGCAGAATTTACTTATGATCCNAAGGTGCGTGCACAGGTGAGGGAGCGGTTGGGACTGAAGGAAGAACTGGTGATCGGGCATGTGGGGCGGTTTAATTATCAGAAGAATCATCCCTATCTGATCGATATTTTTGCCAAACTATGTGAAATCAGACAGAATNCAGTACTTCTTATGCTGGGAGAAGGTCCCGATCAAGAGAGCNTCAGGGAGAAGTGCCGCTTGCTGGGAGTCGAGGATAAGGTCAGATTTCTCGGCAATCAGAGGCGGCCGCAGGACTATTATCAGGCCATGGATATTTTTCTGTTACCCTCCTTTTTTGAGGGACTTCCCGGCGTGCTGGTGGAAGCGCAGGCGGCCGGGCTTAAATGTTTCGTGTCCGATACGGTCACGAGAGAGGCTGCGGCAACAGATCTGGTGACGTACCTGAGTATCGAACAGCCTGCCGAGACATGGGCGGAGCAGATTGCTGCGGCAGAGTATGAACGGCAGAATACTTTTCAGAGAATGAAAGATGCCGGATTCGATGTAAGGTCTCAGGCCGCGGATTATCGCTTGTTTTATAAGAGGGGAGACAGCTCGGGACTATGAAGAAACTGTTATTGATCGTGCCGTCCCTGCATCAGGGCGGATTAGAGAAGGTATGTGCGGCGACTGCGAAGCTTATGCAGCCGTATTTTGACGTACAGATCGCCATCTTTGATTCCCGCAATGTGGCGTATGATATCAAAGGAATTCCGGTGGCGGATCTGCGCCTTCCCAGCCGTCCGGATAAGATCGGTAAGATTATTAATGTATTAAAGCGTGGCTGGAAACTGCGCTGCCTGAAGAAGAGAGAGCAGATCGATATCGCCTACAGTTTCGGACCGACCGCGAACCTTGCAAATATTGCGTCCGGTGGCAGGGGACGCAGATGGCTTGGCATCAGGAGCTATATGGATATGGGCAATCCGAGACAGATCCGCCTGTTCTGTAAGAGCGCGGACAGAGTGATATGCTGTTCGGAGACTATTTGCCGTGAAATACAGGAGAAATACCATTGCAATAAAGCAGTGACGCTGCAGAATCCCTTTGACATGAAGGAAGTGAAAGAATTGTCTGGGCGGGAGGAGGCGGAGCTGCCATGGAGTGATGGGAGAATTCTTATTTCCATGGGGCGAGAGGACCCGGTTAAGGGATTCTGGCATCTTCTGAAAAGCTTTGCGTTGTTGCATAAGAAACTGCCGGATGTGAAGCTAATGATCATCGGAAAAGGGGAATTTACAGATTACAGAGAGTTGGCGGTTAGGCTTGGCGTTGATGATGCCGTTTATTTCACCGGTCTTAAGAAGAATCCTTATCCCTATCTGAAAAGAGGAAGCATGTATGTGCTGACCTCATATTATGAGGGCTTCCCCAATGCCATGGTGGAGGCTATGTCCATGGGNCTTCCCGTAATCGCTACAGACTGTATGACAGGTCCGAGAGAGATACTGGAAGACAAATATGGTATTCTGATTCCTAATATGAGCCCCGATGTGGATTTCGATCCTGAAAATATCACGGATGAGGAGAAAAATNTGGCGCAGCAGATCATGACGCTTCTGGAAGATCAGGATAAGATGGAGCATTATCGTGAGATGGCACGTAAGCGCGCGGCGGATTATACGGCGGAATCNTATATCGAGAAGATACGGGAGTGGGCGGAATCTAACAGGNNACAAAGGAAATCAAGGTTGAGCGGATGAGCAGGGAATCAAGGGAAGTACATACAGTAGGTGAAAACAAAATAATNNAAATGCCAAATAAACGGCAGTTTCTCATACTGATCCCCTTCGCGCTGTTTTATACNATGGCNGCGATGTTCGGAGCATTGGAAAAAGCAGCATCCCTCAGCATGTTGCAGAATCTGGGNCGGGCTTTGCTATGGATGTTCGGAAGCTATGNGGTNNTCCTTGGNNTNTGTCTGATCCTGTCAAACAGGGGTGAGATTGTTTCTGAGGCTGCTTCTAAGATTCCACTGCTATCCCGCATTCCCGAAAAGAAGGANCGGCAGGGGNAGNGGTATGTTTATCTCCTGTTTACGGCAGTCTGCCTGCTGGGTTATCTGCCNTATTATCTGATGTATTATCCCACATGGCTTAACAANGATGCAGTGTGGCAGATTGAGCAGNCCNTGGGATGGGCGGCGGCATCGAATCACCATCCCTATTTTCANACGTTGATTTTGAAAGGCCTTTTTATGATCGGCTATCGGNTTTCCGGCAGTTATACGGGTGGAGCCGCAGTTTATACTTTTGTCCAAGTACTTGTTATGGCGATGGTGTTCGCCTTTTTCCTGTATCAGCTCTATAAAAGGGGAACGAGGATATTGTGGCTGGCGCTGGCGGTGGTCTTCTATGCGTTCCTGCCGATCAACGGCCTTTTGACGATCTGTATGGGTAAGGACGAGTTTTTTACGGCCGTGCTGCTGCTTTTTATGTGGATGACGGCGGAGTATGACTTAGATGCGGAAGACGCTGGGAACGAGGCACGGCAGAGTGTGGACGAAGATACGCCGCCGGATGCGGCATTATATGAACGTGGCGGCGGAAGATGGGGCGCTTATTCCGGATATATAAAGCGAGTTTTACCGGCAAGAGCAGTTCGATATGCAGTCATCGGTTTTCTGCTTTGTGTTCTGCGCAGTAATGGTATTTTTATATATGCAGGTACTGCTTTGATCCTGCTGATCGTTAAAATAGTACAAAAGATACACTTCCCGCGCAGAACGTTTCTGTGCGTGGCGGCAGTGTTATTGTGTTATCTGATCTACCATGGGCCGGTGTTAAAAGCGCTTCAGGTGGAGCCGCCTGACACCATCGAAGGACTGACCATGCCCACACAGCATGTCTTGTGCGCTTATCTCAAGGGCGGGGAACTGACCGAAGAAGAAGTTGCGATGATCGACGAGGTTGTGCCGATAGAAGAGGTAGGAGATTATTATAATCCGTGGTTGTTTGACATTGTCAAGAACTTCATACGTAGCGATGGTAATCAGCAGGTCATTGCCGATCATAAATGGGAATACTTCAAACTGTGGTTCAGAGTAGGACTTCGCAATCCTTTGCAGTATGTGGTGGCACAGGTCAGACAGACGGCGGGATATTGGGCTTATGATGTGAAGGATTATGAGTATGTATACGGGGAGTATTACATGGTGGATAATCCGTTCGGGATCACCACACAGAGGAAGCTCTTTACCTATGAAGCGGAGCTTGGAATGCACGATTTTCTGATGGGATTTCAAGATCTTTACAATAAAGTGTGGAGTCTGGGACTCAGCACGTGGCTTATGGTGTTTGCAATGGCGTATACGCTCTATCAGCGGCGCAGCATCATGGTCTATGTGCCGTTTATTATGCTGCTTGCAACGCTTATGCTGGCAACACCGGTGTACAATGAATTCCGCTATGCGTATGGGCTGTTTGCAGCGTTTCCGATGCTGTTTAGTTACAGTTTCGGGGTTCGGGAGAGTTAGGGACAATTTTTTGCGGAGAATGAGGATAGGAAGGTAGCAGGAAAAATAATGCAGAAAGAGACAGTGAAGAGAAAAGCAGCGTTATTCGGCTTGATTATTTTAATGCTATATACCAATTTTATAACATTGCAGGCGAGCTGCCATGTTGCCAGAAGGTTGTTAATGACGAAGCCTGCGTATATATTATGCAATCTGTTGTTATTGACGGCTGTTTACTGCGTGATAGCTTCTTTTTCGCTGACGCCATGGATAACGGGNCTTATATTCAGTACGGCATGTGCCGTGTGGGCTTTGGTAAACAACTACGTATATGCGCTGCACGGACAGGTATTTACATTAGCGGAGATTTCGAACGCAAAGACGGCGCTGCACGTGATGGATACAACATTACTGCTGAAGAAAACGCCGTTGATTTTCGGCACGGCGGTTCTGATCATATACGGTGCCAGTATTGTGTTATGTTATTTGCAGAAAAGAGTTGTTGCGGGGGAGGAAAAAATATCCGGGAGAAAAGCTGTGATATGCAGAATTGCACTTCTGCTTGCCGGTGGGTGTATGCTGTGGGTAATGTCGTTTCCCGCAAAGAATCTGCAAAATGTGATATTAAGGGATTGGACGTCCAGAAATACTTGTATTGAAGAAGGATATCCCCTGTATGTGTATGCCAATGTATTCTTGAATAATATCAAAATTACACAGCCCGACGGTTATGATGAAGAGCTTCTGACCGATTATGAAGATTATAAGGATGACAAGGAAGGTGCCAGTGAGGAACTGCCGGATATTATTCTGATTTTAAACGAATCCTTTTATGATCTGTCGATTTTATGTGATCTGCAGACTGATGTACCTTACATGGAGAATTATTACAGCATGGACAATGCGATCAGGGGAAATGCGGTAACATCCGTGATCGGCGGGGCGACAAACCGTTCGGAGTTTGAGCTGCTGACAAGTAATACGAACTATTTATTGGGAGAACTTACGCCCTTTAATGTTTTGGATATGACTTGTACGAGCAGCATAGTAACGAATTTAGAGGAGTGCGGTTATTACACGATGGCGGCACATCCGGCGGACGGCGGGAATTATAACAGGATCGAAAGCTATTCCGCTATGGGATTTGACGAAAGATTTTTTAAAGAAGATTTCGAAAACTATATGTATTATGGAAAACGTGAATGGATGACGGATGAAGGCGCTTACCACAATCTGACCACATGGTATGAGAGCAGAAAGGCTGATCATGACAAAATCTTCTCATATATGCTTACCATGCAGAATCACGGTGATTACATGATGAACGACGAGGAGGAAGCACTGGTTCATGTTTCCGGATACAGCGGTGATCTGGAAAAGGAATTGAACGAATACCTTTCCTGCGTTCGTCTCAGCGATATCGCGTTTAAGGAACTTACAGAGTATTATTCCGNGAAGGAACAGCCTGTCATCATATGTATGGTAGGAGATCATGCACCGAACTTTATACGGGAGGTTGCGGAAATTGATTCTCCTAAGCAGGAGATTCTGGCGCGGGCAACGCCGTTTATTATATGGGCAAATTATGATATTGACAGTGAGGATATGGGAGTGATCAGCGTAAACGGATTGGTTCCGCTTTTGTTAGAAAAGGCGGGCGTGGAGATGATGCCGTATTATCACTATATGAACCGTATGCGGGAAGAGGTTCCGGTGACGGGAAGTTTCGGAATGGTTATGGATGCAGAGGGAGAAATATTTTCTTATTACGATGATATGAAGTACTCTGACATGGTTTGGAAATATTTGTATCTATCCTANAATAATTTGCAGGAAGAGAGTGTTCAAGGCTGGTTTCATCTTGATCATTAAGTGGAACGCCGGTCTTTATAAGATATATGAGGTATACGGATGAAAAAATGGTGTAAGGCAGTTTTATTTATCCTGCCGCTTATGTGTATGGTGGCGGCGGTCAACTGGTATGTGGATTCCTATGCATATCTGCGGGTGACCTATGATCAGATCGGTGAACAGATGGTGGACGGCTCCATGAATGTGGCGGGGCTTCAGGAGTCGGACTTTAACGACAGAAGCCTGCTGCTGGCCTGTCTGAAGCAGCAGGAGGAGGCGAAGGAGCTGATCGTTGCCGGTTCCAGCCGGGTCATGAACTTCGACCACACAATGTTTGGCGCGGATTCTTTTTACAACACGGCATTGTCTGAATCTACGATCTACGATCTTCTTGCGGTGACCGGGATTCTGGATCAGGCAGGATGTCTGCCGGAACGGATGATTATCGGGGTGGATGCATTTCTTTTCAACGCGAGCCATAATAATGACCGGTGGAAAGAGCTGGAGGAGTATGCTATCTATATGGAGAGAAAGATAGAAGAGACAGAGGATAGAGGCGATGATGCGGCTGCGGCAGAGGATTTGCCGGAAGATACGGCTTATGCAGGAAAAGCCGGTCGTGAAGTTATGGGGCAAAAAGAGCATCAGGAAAATGTCTCCGGCATAGTAGGAGCGGGAATACAGCCGCAGTTAAACACCGGCAGGAATAACAACAAGTGGCTGTCCTTAGACTATTTCCGCTATAACGTTACGCTGCTGCCATCTCATAAACGCTTTGCGGTCACATACACGCAGGATTGGGAGACGGAGCAGTATCTGAAGCATTACGACGGCAGCATTGCCTATCAGAAGAGTCTGCGGGATGTGGATGTGAGTGAAGTGGAAGAACTGACGAGACAGTCTATGGAAGAGCACGTTGTCTACCGTTTGACGGATTATGATGAGATGGATGAGGAAAGTGTGGCNCTGTTTAGCGGACTNATCGACTATCTGCAGGCGCAGGGAGTGGAAGTGATGTTATACTTGCCACCCTATTCCCCCATGATGTATAATTACATAGAATCTGAGGAGCAGTTTCATATTGCGTTTGAGGTGGAAGACAAGATCAGACAGATGGCTGCGGATCGGGGAGTGGCCCTGTACGGGTCCTATGATCCTGCGGGATGCGGACTTAAGATGACGGATCTGTATGATATCTATCATGTGAAAGCTGAGAAGATGCCGGATACGTTCTATCTGATCGCTCCGTAAGTGTGTTGAGCTTCGGCGGACAGGNGCCATAGCTGGTTGGTCTGCCGCGACAAGAGAGCGGAGATTTTTCCCCCCTGACCGGAATGACTGTGGAATAAGAGAAAGGTTTGGACATATATATGCAAGCAAATGTTACCTATTGGCTGGATAAAACCGCGCGCAGNCTGCCGGATAAGATCGCCTTTGCGGACGAGAAGAAAGAGATTACTTTTCGAGAACTGAGCGCGCAGGCGAAGGCATTGGCTACACAGATGATAGAGAGGAAATTATTTAAGAAACCGGTCGTCATCTATCTGGAAAAAGGTGTTGATGTACTGGTTTCTTTTATGGGNGCAGCCTATAGCTGTAATTTTTACTCTCCCATNGANGTNGATATGCCGGCAAGCCGCGTNAATAAGATATTGGAAGTCTTACAGCCGGCTCTCGTGGTGACTACTGCGGAATTGCNGCCGGTTTTTGAAGGATTCGACTATGAGGGAGANTACCTGCTGTTAGAGAACGCGANCGGNGGNGCAGCGGATGAAGTAGCCATCNATGCCGTGCGGAGCAAAGGGATCGACACGGATCTGTTGTATGTGCTGTTTACTTCCGGTTCTACCGGAGTGCCCAAGGGTGTGACCATCAACCACCGGTCGGTGATCGACTATATCGACTGGGTGACGGAAACTTTNGATATCACGGAGGAGGACAGCTTCGGTAATCAGGCNCCCTTCTATTTNGACAATTCCATTCTGGATATTTACAGCACGATCAAGAGCGGCGCCACAACCNACATTATCCCGAAGAATCTGTTTGCGCAGCCGGTGCCTCTGTTAGAGTACTTGAAAGAAAAGAAGATCAATACGATCTTCTGGGTGCCGTCNGCGCTGATCGTGGTGGCGAAGCTGAAAGCCTTCCGCAATGTGGATCTGTCGGACACCCTGCACAGAGTGCTGTTCTGCGGCGAGGTGATGCCCAACAAGCAGCTTAACACATGGCGTAAATTCCTGCCGGATGTTCTCTATGCGAATCTGTATGGTCCTACTGAGATAACGGACGCCTGCACATACTATATTGTAGACCGTGAGTTTACAGACGATGANCCGNTGCCCATCGGCATCCCGATGGCAAATACAGATATTATTGTCCTNAACGACAGAAACGAGCCTGTTACNGGCGATGANATCGGNGAGCTCTGNGTCAGAGGCACTTCGCTTTCCNTGGGATATTACAATAATCCGGAGAAGACGAAGGAGGCTTTCGTGCAGAATCCGCTGAATCCGTATGTGCCNGAAACTATTTACCGCACCGGCGATCTGGTGAAATATAACGAATACGGCGAGATCATCTACTTNTCCCGCAAAGATTTCCAGATCAAACATATGGGNCACCGGATTGAATTAGGTGAGATCGAGACGGCNGTTTCCTCTCTGGAGCAGATCGCGCTCTGCTGTTGTCTCTATGACGAGAAACGGCAGAAGATCGTGCTGTTTATCGAGGAAGAACTGGACAAGGCATATATCAATGAACAAATTTCCAGTCTTGTGCCTGAATATATGCTGCCGAATAAGGTGGTCACACTTCCGGACATGCCCATCAATGCGAACGGGAAGATTGACCGGGTGAAGCTGAAGGAATACTTATAACTGTTCACATCTTCACCAAAAGCAGCACCTGAACGTGATGNNTAAGGATATGGGTATGATAGTAGCGGTTTGAATAATCATGACTATACAGAAAGGCATGGGCGGCGGTATGNANACNACATTTCGGAAAGTTGTCATCCTCGGCTACGGCAAGGTAACCGGAGAAGTATTACAGTATGTATATGACAGAANANAAGAATACGGGTATCAGGTAGAGTTTATCGAGCACGAGATACATCCATTAAGTATTACGGAGAAGATCTGTGCGGAAAACAATATCCCTTTTACACAGATCACGGATAAGAAGGAGCTGGCAGCAGTCCTTGACCGGATAACGGAGAAAACACTGATCATAAGCGCCAGCAATAATTTCCTGTTTCCGGCTTCCCTTGTGGACAAGTCGAATATCACCATTATCAATTTTCACAATGCCCTTCTGCCCGATTATCCCGGCAGAAACGCGCCCACATGGGTTATTTATATGGGGGAAAAGAAAACCGGTATCACATGGCATTACGTGACCTCCGGTGTGGATGAGGGCAACATCATCATTCAGAAACAATGTGAGATCACAGCAGATATGAAGGCCTATGAACTTACGGAACAACTCATGAATCTTGCGTCAGAGGCTTTCAGAGAGTGCTTCGCGGATATCATTACAGAGAGTGTGGACGCGATCCCGCAGGGCTTTGATCCCGATCGCAGGATGTACCGTTCCCGTGAAGTGCCTGCGGAAGGCTTCTTTGCGCTGACGGATCGGCCGGAAAATGTCTATCGCCTGCTTAGAAGCGTGGATTACGGTAAGAATGATATTTTCCCGCCGATGCGGACGATCATAGACGGACGGCAGGCAGAGATCCTGCGATACCGCAAGATACCTGCCGATAAGCGCAAAGATGAAGATGGGTTCGTATATTTACCGTTGGGGGAAGAAGAGTTGCTGAAAATGAAATATCGTTTTTGAAAGGAGCATTACATAATGGAAGAAAAAATCTTAGAAATTCTGGAAGAACACTGTGAGGAAGCGCTGTCCTACGACGGTGACAGCATGATGGAGGACGGTGTCATCGATTCTTTCACCGTCATCAATGTAATCAGTGACCTTGAAGATGAATTTGATATCGAAATTGACGCAAAATATGTAGTGGCGGAGAACTTCAAGAACAAAGAAGCCATCATCGCCCTCGTACAGAAACTGTTGGAGGAATAAATGCAGCTCATATCATATTCCTTTGTGGCGCTCTGGATGTTGGCTTTTGCGCTTTATTATCTGGTTCCGAAGAAGTTTCAGTGGTATATCCTGCTGGCAACCAGCATGATCTTCTATGTCATAGGACTCAGGGGTTTCCCGCTTGGTCTGCTGCTTACGGCTGTCACGACCTACGGGTGCGGCATCTACTTGAAAAATTCTCTGGAACGTGAGAAGACAGAGAGTGCACAGTGTGCCGACAAGGAGAGTAAGAAGGCATGCAAGGCTGCCTTTTCGAAGAGACGGAAACGGATTCAGATCCTGTATATTGCCTTTAATCTGGGGTTACTGCTGTTTTATAAATATGCGGTGATTCTGCTGCCATTCGTAGAGACTTTGACAGGTTTGCATATCGGCTTTGTAGAAAAAGTGATTATGCCGCTGGGGATTTCTTTCTATACCCTGACCGCCATCAGCTATGTGGTGGATGCGGGAAGAGAGAACTGTAAGGTAGAGACAGATTTCCTGAAGGTGCTTCTGTTTCTGGCATATTTCCCTGCGGTTACACAGGGTCCTTTCAATCGCTTTGACAAGATGAAGGAACAGTTCGAGCGGGAGCATGTATTTCAATATGACCGAATGCTTCGCGGAGTCCAGCGCTTCGTCTGGGGAGCGTTTAAAAAGCTGGTGATTGCCGATCGGATCGGCATTTTTGTGGACAGAGTGTACGGTGTCGAGACTTCTGTGACAGCGGGCAGTATCTATGCATGCGCCACGGTTCTTTATATGCTTCAGCTTTATGCGGATTTTTCCGGATATATCGATATGGCGGCAGGTGTCAGTGAAAGTTTCGATATTATGCTGCCTGAGAATTTTAAGCGCCCTTATTTTGCGAAGTCGGTGGCGGAGTTCTGGCGCAGGTGGCATATTACGCTGGGCACGTGGTTCAAAGACTATGTCATGTTTTCCTTTGTGATGTCTGGAACGGGACGTAAGATCAATAAAGCATGCAAGAATAAATGGAATGGTATGGGCAGGCAGGTGGTGCCGATCATCGGAACGATGCTTGTCTGGTTTTTCACAGGAATATGGCACGGCAGGACGCTTGCCTATATGCTGTGGGGCGTTTATTACGGCGTTATCATGAGCATGTCGCTGCTTCTGGAACAGAAGTATGCCGGATGGAGGGCAAAACTCCATATCAAAGACGGTAAAGCGTGGTCTTTCTTCTGCATGGTGCGGACGTGGATCATTGTCTTTATAGCGGATGTGCTGATCCGGAGTGAGAGCCTGCGGCAGGCGGGAGCTATTTTCCATGCGTTCCTGACCCAGTTTGAGGTCGGGACATTATTGTCCAGAGAGATCACTTCTTATGGACTGAGCAAATATGATTTTATGCTGCTTGCGGTGGTATTGTTGATCTGGCTGGCAGTGTCCGTACTGGAAGAGCGGGGAGAGGATGTGCGGACCTATTTTGCTACAAGGCCGGCAGTTGTCAGATGGGCGTTCTATTACGGAATTGTTCTGCTCGTGTTGATAACGGGAATCTACGGTGGCGGCTATGATACGGCGGCATTCATGTATCAGAGTTTTTGATGATAAAGACAGGGTAATTCCATGAGAAAGATTGCATTTCATTTAAATTGTTTAGAGCAGGGCGGCGCGGAGCGTGTGGTCACGAATCTGGCGAATCAGTTTGCGAAAGAGGGATATGAGGTCATGATCGCCACGGAATGGTACGGCGAGAATGAATTTCAGATTGATCCTAAGGTGAGACGCGTTCATGTGGGACTGCGCGAGGGGGATGATAAGAAGCACCGTCTCGTTCAATTCATGCTCCGCGTGAAGTATCTTAGGAAGTTTCTGAAGGAGGAGAAGCCGGATATTCTGATTCCTTTTGCCAGAAAAGCGCTCTACAGAGGTTTGATGGCGGCGTATTTTATCAAAATACCAGTGCTTATTTCCATCAGGACGGATCCGGCGGGACATTATGAAGAATGGTCTGATAAGATACAGATTCCGCTGTTGTTTCCGCGGGCGGACGGGTGTGTCTTCCAGACAGAGGGTGCGAGGGACTTTTTTGCCCCAAGATTGCAGAATAATTCGCGGATTATCCTAAATCCTATTCATGATAAATATATCGGTGTGCCGATTCCGAAGGCGCGGACTAAGACGGTGGTGCAGTCCGGCAGACTGGTGGACTTTAAGAATCAGCCTATGCTGATTCGGGCGTTTGTCAATGTACACGCGAAGCATCCGGATTATGATTTGAAAATATACGGGGGAGATTCCTTCGACGGAACGAAAGAGATTCTGGAAGGGCTGATCGAGGAGTACCATGCACAGGATTATATTCATCTTATGGGCGCCAGTGACAGTCTGGAGAAGGAGCTGACGGACGCTGCGCTGTTTGCCTTTACTTCGGACTGGGAGGGTCTTCCCAATGCTCTTATGGAAGCCATGGCACTGGGACTTCCCATTGTGGCTACGGACTGTCCATGCGGCGGGCCGCGGACGATCATGACTGACGGGGTGGACGGTCTGTTGATTCCCATCAAAAATCAGCAGGCGTTAGAGGACGGAATCAATCGTTTGATCGAGAATCCCGAACTGGCAGAGCAGCTTGGCAGCAATGCGCGTAAGATCGCAGAGCGGGCGAATTCCCAAGCGGTTTATGAACAGTGGCGGGATTATATCGAGGAATTGTGCAAGGCTTAAACTGCGCAGGACTTACTGAAGCATCCATTGCTCCAGATCATAAACCAGTTGTCTCGTGCGGAGGTCTGCCCCTTCATTGGTAAGATGATATTCCGTATCGTAGAAGTAATCATAATCTATAAAGTAATCTCTGTAATCGGAAATGACGGGGCAGTCTAATGCTTCTTGCAGTTTTGTCTGAAACTGTACATATTCTTCTGCTGGCGGCGTATACTCACCATAGGCAATGGGGTATGCCGCAATCACCAGAGAGGCGCCGCGGTCTGACACGTATTGATTCAGTTCATTGAGCCGGTTAGTACATATTTCGTTGATGCTGGGGACGTGAACGGATTTTTCGGTAAATGTATAGCGGCTGGTTTTTCGTTCAAAAGCGACATCTCCATATTCATTAAAAGCAAACCGGCTGTAAACAGTTCCGAGATCTTGCTCATTTCCCTCTTTTGAAGCCCAAAGTGTCAATGCTCTCTTTGCATATGTTGAGAATGAGAAATACATATCGGGGATGTCTTTCGGGCGTATAATCTGCCATAACTGCGGGTGATTTTCAACAGCCAGCCATGCCGTGACCGGGTCGGTAATTTTATCATCATCGGAGTATTCGGTATGTGCCACGACAATGATATCTCCCTCATGCAGATTCACTTTAGCCATTTCTTCGTGAAAAGCATTTCCCATACTGCCGTGTAATCCCATATTGACCACAGGCATATCAAAAGCCTCTTCCAGAATCTCGGAATTGATGCCAAAGCTCAGATTGGAATTGCTAATCAGTACAATTTTAGGTTCATCAATAGATTTCAGCCGTTCCATTTTATCGCATAGGGAAGCGGTGTATGCGTAGCGGTACTGGGGCATGATAATAACGCCCATAAAGAAGACGAGCGCTATCAGAACACATAGTAGTTTCATGAGAAAACCAAGGGTTTTCTTTAAACTCTTTATATTAGAATTGGAAGTAGATAAATTGTGTCTGTTCATAGGTATCTCCATAAGCTCCAAAGAAAATAATCATGCATATTGCCATAATACTGATTAGCCAGCGGAAAGCCGAGCTCTGTCTGAAGAAAAAGGTTGTATAAGATATTTTCTCCCGATAAATGATCGTATCAGTCCATAGCAGGATAAGCAACGCGAGCGTGATGACAGCAAAAGTTTTTATGTCCGGAAAAAGGTCAAGGAATCCGAAATTGAACAATTCCCGAATGCCGGGCTGGGTAACGGAATGACGGATCATACCGAGAGCAGATGAAAGGTTCGGCATACTGAAAAACAGCAATGCGAAATCAAATAGGAGGAAAGTAATGACCCGGCGGCGCAAATGTGTGCTGAAACGGTCTTCGGCAGATGACCCGTGTCGGTGTGCTTTTTTACAAGTGCTTTTCATAACATTCTCTGCTATGATATAGAGACCGTTCAGACCACCCCAGATTACAAACGTCCATTCTGCGCCGTGCCACAGACCGCTCAATAGAAAGACAATCATAGTATTGACATATTTGCGAAGAGTACCCTTTCGATTGCCGCCAAGGGGAATATACAGATAATCTCTTAACCAGTTATTTAATGTGATATGCCACCTTGTCCAGAATTCGGACACACTTTCTGCGTGAAATGGGGATTCAAAGTTATTACTTAATTGAAAACCAAGTATTCTTGCGCTGCCGAGCGCAATGTAGGAATAGCCGCCGAAATCTCCGTAAATTTGGAAAGCGAAGAGCGCCAAGGCGAGAGCAATCTGTAGCCCGGAATAGTCCTGCCATGAGGCAAAGACAGGGTTAATAACGGCTGCAATGTTATCTGATAGCACCAGTTTGAGAAACAAGCCCATAAGAATCAGGCTCAATCCCTCTTTTAAATCGGCCAGATGCAGACGAATCGGAGAGCGGAGCTGCTCTATAATGGTTCCGGCACGCTCAATCGGTCCGGATACGAGTTTCGGAAAAAAGGCCAGATAGAAAGCGAATTTTATGGCGTTTCTTTCAGCAGGAATCGTTTGTTTATAAACATCTGCAGTATAGCTGACAGATTGAAAAATTATAAAAGAGATACCCAACGGCGGCAGGATGTCCTTGATAGCAGAGAGAGTATTTGTATGAAATAATGTTGTAAAATGCTTCAAGTTATCCAAAAGAAAACCTGTGTATTTGAAATAACATAAAATACCCAAGTCAAGAATGATAGTAAGCACAAACAATCGTTTTGCCATGACAGTTTTGTTGCGGCGCTGTGCTTGTTCGATTCCGATGCCGCTCAGCCATGCCAGAAGAGTAATTCCAAGTAGTAAAGGGACATAGCGTGCGTTCGCACAATAATAAAAGAAATAGCTGGCGGCCAGCAGCCAAATATACCGAAATTTATTTGGAAGTACTATATATATGGTATAGACGACCAAAAAAAATAGGAGATATTGAAAAGAATGAAATTCCATATGCATGCTCCGGTTACATTTTATATTTATATTTTACCAGATTCTCGTGAAATGACAATATGAGTTTAGACGCTAAGGCGTAACTTCTTGCCACATTTGAGGATAACGGGTATAATGAAACAATATGACAGGTAGGCCGTCAGGATCATACAGTCTACTGGAAGGTTGGATTTGTGCAGAGGCGCTTTCCATGAAATCTGTGCGGTCTATGACGGAAAACATCAAAAAAGTTGAAAGCAGTAAAGCGGACGATGACACGGTCGGGTGAAAATACCGGAAAAGAAGGAGAAACACAGAATTGGCGGACAAGAGTGAAAAAATAACGGATAAAGCAGATAAGGGTACGATCTTGATGAAGTCTGGTCAATACGGAAAGAGGGCCGTAGTGGCGCTGAACGTACTTTTGATTCTGTTTATGGTGTATGTAGTGACTGCCAGTGCAGGATATACGGTGCTTTTAGGGGATGATTACACGCACGGTGTGCGGGTGGGAGTGTTCCATGTGCCCTTATTGCAGTATGTGGCGGCCTCTGTTCGCTATATGAAGGAAATTTATCTGGACTGGCAGGGAACATATTTTGCCATGTTTCTGCAGGCATTTCTGTCGCCGATCAATAATTTCGGGTTAGGGCAGCTTAGGATCGTGATGATGGTAAATGCCCTGTTATTTTTTGCGGCGCTGTTTGGCGTGGTGTGGGTATTCACCGGTTTTGCACTGCGGGGCGAAAGGGCGTCGCATATTCGCTTGACTGTGTTTTCGGTTATTCTGTTTTCTGTACTGGATGCGGATGTCTTTACGGAGATTTTCTTCTGGTATTCCGGTGCGGTGTCGTACAGTATACCGTTTTCTACAGCCCTTTTGGCGGTTCTTTGCTTTCTGCTGTCTAATAACGATTCATATTCCGATAAAAAAAGGACGACACTTGCGGTAATGGCGTCTGTTTTAGGATTTCTGGCATCCGGCGGTTCTCTGGCGGTCAGTGGGACGGGGTGTTATGCGCTTGTATTGCTTACGGTCGGTTTCTATTTAGTCACACGGAAAATCTCCGTTCGGAATATCATGATCACGGCGGCGGCAATTGTGGGAGCATTAGTCAATACGATTGCACCCGGAAATTTCTCGAGACATACCTATAACAGTGGTGGCGACAGCCATGCATGGCGGCTATTACAGTCGGTCAAATGGGCAGTTAAGACAGTCTGGGGTGAGACAGGCAGGCTTACGAAGGAGACGATGTTTGGCGTCATGCTCCTTGCTATGATCCTGATCGGAATCCGTCTGTCGAAAAAGCTGGGGAATACATTGCCTAGTTATGGTATGATAAGTGTATTGGCGCTTGCGGCAGGATATGTGACCGCATTTCCGGTTGCGTTGGGGTATGGCGGACCGGAGTTTCCGAATAGATGTTACTTTATACTGGATGTAGTTCTTGTCTTGTCCCTGCTCAATTTTGCTTTCTTTATGGGAGTCTGTCTGGACAGATGGGCCGGATTGTGTGAGAACAGAAGCACTCTGGCGGTGCTCTATGTGGTACTCTTTGCCGCGGTTCTGTTTGCACCGGAATCGATTTCGGATTCTGCGTTGATTGCGGTGGCAGAATCTGAGCATAACGGCTCTTATGCGGATTATTACGGACAATGTATAGAAATCTATGATTATTTGGAGCAGTGTACGGAGAAGGACGTAGTAGTGGATGTACCCGAATATATTGAGAATTTTGAGTGTTTCTATCTCGATGAGAATCCGGAGGGATGGGTCAATGTAGGGATAGCGGAGTATTATCATAAGAACTCTGTGCGGCGCATAGCAGAGTAAAACAAACTTGTCCCGAGGGGCGGTTGCGTATATAATAGATAAGAAATGTGCCCGCTATTTCTTTTCGGAAAGTGCAGGAGAGAATGTGGGAATGTTGCAGCGTGAAAGAAGGAGATGAGGTTTTATTATGTTTTCATACGACGATTACAGACAGATTATCAGGATCATACAGTCCACCGGGAGAAACTGCGGCTATGCCGACGCTCTGGGAAAAGATAAATTCATTATTATGCGTCACGATGTGGAATACAGTGTGGACAGGGCTTATCGGTTAGCGAAGGTGGAACAGAGTATGGATTTCGTCTCCACATTTTTTTTCCAGTGGACAAACAACAGCTACAATATCTTATCCAGAAAGAATATGGATATGATCAAGGATATGCATGAGAGAGGACAGCATATCGGGCTGCATTTTGCTTTAAACGGTATGACGAATATGCAGCAGATTCGCGGACGTATTAAGATGGAGATGGAGATCTTAAGCGAGATGTTCGGATTCGAGATCAGGGAATTCTCGGTGCACAGGCCGTCTAAGGACATCCTGCGGGAGAATATTAAGCTGGACGGGGCTTTGAATGCATATCAGGATGATTTCTTTACGTTTGCGGACAGAATCGATGAAAGTACGCCGTTAAATGTGAAATATATGTCTGATGCCAATCATATTTGGCGTTACGGATATCCGGACGAGGAGAATATCAAGGGGTACGATAAGGTGCAGATCCTGACCCATCCTTTCGCGTGGAGTAAGAAAGGGTGCGGTAACTTCGACAACTATAGGGATCTACTGCAGGAGAAGTACATAGAACTGGTAGAATCCGTGGATAATGAATGTAAAGATTTCGGGGAGTATCGAGAGTATTTCTCGGAGAAGAATGTACGCTAGGTTGCTGGGTAAGATGTAATGTGATTGTTAAGTGATATCGGATGGGAAATATATGTGTGGAATATGCGGTTATATCAGTAAAAAGAGGATAACAATAAATCAGTTGATAGACATGAACGATACGATGTATCACAGAGGACCTGACGACAGCGGNGCGGAAGTCTATGAGATGGCGGGAGGCCNGCGNGTCGGGTTTGCGCAGAGGCGGCTTTCCATTCTGGATCTGTCTGNGNTGGGGCANCAGCCCATGCANTCTGCGGATCAGCGGATCAGCGTAGTATATAATGGTGAAATTTATAATTATAGGGAACTGAGAGAAGAATTGGCGGACTATCCCTTCCGATCCAACTGTGATACGGAAGTCATCATAGCCGCCTATTTAAAATGGGGCATTCAGTGTGTGGAGCGNTTCAACGGGATGTTTGCGATCGCGTTGTTTGACAGGCAGNCACNNGAAGTANATCTNNTACGCGNCCGCATNGGCAAGAAGCCCCTNTATTATTGGTATGAAGACGGNAATCTGGNATTTGCCTCAGAGCTAAAACCGATCATGAAATGTCCGGGCTTTACGGGAGAGATTGAGCGCCGTGTATTGTCCCGCTATCTGTTCCAGCAGTATATCAATGCGCCGGAGAGTATTTATCGGAATGTATATAAGCTGGAGGCAGGGGCGATCCTGCGCTTTACGGAGGGAAATATCAACACATGGAAATATTGGGATGTCAGTAAAGTGTACCGGGAAGCTGTGGGAAATCAGATCAAAGATTACGGGGAAGCGAAGGCGTGTCTGAAGGAAGCACTGCAGAAGTCCGTGCGTGCCCGTATGATCGCGGATGTGCCGTTAGGGTCTTTCTTNAGCGGCGGCTATGATTCNTCACTGGTCACTGCCATTGCGCAGGAATGCTCAGATAGTCCGGTGAAGACTTTCTCCATCGGTTTTCATGAGGAAAAGTATAATGAGGCCAAGTATGCCAAGGCAGTAGCGGATTATCTGGGAACAAACCACACGGAGCTCTATATTGATGAGCGGGACATGTTTGATCTTGTGGAGAGCATACCGGTGTACTATGATGAACCGTTTGCGGACAGTTCACAGATTGCCACAATGATGGTGTCCAAACTGGCAAAAGAGCATGTGACGGTGGCACTGTCGGGAGACGGCGGCGANGAGTTNTTCTGCGGTTATAATATTTATCAGAATGTGGCACAGGCGCAGAAGCTGGACGCGCTTGGAGCGATGGTGTACGGTGTATGTCATCTTCCGATACTTAAGCAGATGCATATGGCGGACCGGCTGCCCTTTAAGGTGCGCGTAATCGCAGGCAACAGGGAGAGAGAGAGTAAGACCCAGTTTGGCGCAGGCAATTATCTGGTTCGTGCAAAAGCGATGGTACGGGCACCGCGAGGAGGAAAGAACGGTCAGAGAGAAGAGGCGCTTCCCATCCACTATCTGTTTGAGAGCCGTTACGATGTGAAGGACTGGCAGATCAGGAGAATGCTTCTTGATATGGACACATATCTTCCGGGGGACATTCTCTGTAAAGTGGATCGNGCTTCCATGAAATATTCTCTGGAAGCACGCTGCCCNATTTTAGATACAGATGTTATGGAATTGTCTTACAGGATTCCGCACGCATTTAAATATGCCGATGGAGATAAAAAACATATCCTGAAAGATATCGCCTATGATTATATTCCGAAGGAACTTTTGGAGAGACCCAAGGTGGGATTTGGTGTTCCATTGGACAAGTGGCTGCGGGGACCNCTTAAAGAACAGCTGTTAGATTACAGNGGTTATGATTATTTGAAACGACAGGATATTTTCGATGCGAAATATGTTTCGGACATGATTGAGCAGTATNTCAGGACAGGAGATGCGGGTCCCGCGACGGGTGCGAACTACTCCAAATTGACATGGTCCTTCTTCGTATTCCAANAGTGGTATCAGATGTATCATGAGTGAAAAATGGCGATAGTATAACTTTCGGAATGCTATAAAAGNTAAAATAACACAATAAAATAATGATTTTTGGCGAAATAAGCGGTCAGAAAAAAGAATAAATTGTCGATGCAATTTAAAATCCAAAAATAAACATAAATTTAATAAAAGTGTTATTTTAAAAGGTTTTTGCAAGAAAAAAGAAGAAAAAATGCAAAAAAGCTNTTTTTAGATAAAATTATGAAGGATTTTATTCAAAATGCATGAAAATGAGTCGAAAAAAAAACACATTGCTTTTTATATCGGATCTATGCATAAGGGAGGAGCCGAAAGAGTCTTCGTAAATCTGGCAGAATTTTTCCTTGGAGAGGGATATAAGGTAACGATGGTTACCCAATATCAGTATCCGAGTGAGGAAGAATATATTTTGCCGGATGAGATTAAACGGGTGCTCTCCGATCTGACTTCTGAAGAATTAAATAACAGCCGGATCTTGAATTTTATACATCGAGTTCGTAAACTGCATCGAATTTGGAAAAATGAGAAACCTGATCTTGTGCTTTCNTGTATCGGTAAAAATAATTTCATGACAGTTGTTACCACAATGCTTACCAAGACCAGACCGGTAGTGTCGGTNGTGGGTGAGGCGAAAGAGGAGTACCCGAACNGATTGATGCGTCTGCTCGCCAATTTATTATTTCCCCTTGCGGACGGTATTATTTTGCAGACGACACGATCAAAGTTCTTTTTTAGTAAGCGGGTACAGAGTAAGGCGGTTATTCTGCCCAACTCTCTCAACCCTGATTTTATCAGGCCCAGATATGAGGGAGAGCGGGATAAACGCATCGTTTCGGTTGGCCGTCTGGACGCCAATAAGAATCATGAGATGATGATACGTGCCTTTGCGGCGATTCNGGACCGCTATCCGNAATATACGCTGACCATATACGGNGANGGCGAGCTGCGGACTTATCTGGAAAATCTGGCAAAAGAGCTGGGAGTATCCGAACGCGTATCGCTGGCGGGAGTGATTCCTGATGTGGCGGTGCAGATCGAGCGGGCGTCGCTCTTCCTGTTGACATCCTANTCNGAGGGTGTGTCCAATGCGNTGATNGAAGCGNTGGCGACGGGGCTGCCGGTGATTTCTACGGATGTNCCCAGCGGNGGNACGGTGGAATTAATGGAGGATGGAGTGAATGGGNTGATNATTCCGACTGGGGATCAGCGGGCGTTGGAGATGGCGATGGAGCGGGTGCTTAGTGATCCGGNATATGCGGANAGGCTTGGCAGGGAGGCTGTTAAGATTCAGGAGAGGTTGGCGCCTGANAGGGTGAATCGNATGTGGNNGNNGTATTTTGAAGGGGTTATGGAGAAATAACACACAATATATTAAATGGTGAATTAACTTATTGGTTACCGTAGCGGGCGTTATGGGACGTGCTGTATAAAATAGCGGTTTGTATTGAGGGGTGGCAGGCGGGGGTTCTAAGCCGGACGCGCAGATGAAAGTTAATATCTACGGAGCCGCGCTTCCGCTCCGTAAAAAGCGTAGCGGACACTAAGCTCGAAAGTTGCGTTGCAACTTTATACCTCGCTAAGTGCCGACGCTTTTTAAGGGGCTCCTTAAGAAATTAACTTTCATTTGCGCTGGGTATTGGATGGGTATGGGCGGTGACATTAATTTTAAACGGACGCGCGGAACAGTATATATTTACCCTAAGGACGCGCTTTCGCTCGGTTCCAAACGCAACGGTACTAAGCTCGTGAGTTGCGTTGCAACTCATAACCTCGCTAAGTGCCGGCGTTTTACAACGGTTCTTATGGCAAATATATACTGCTCCACGCTGTATACCTAAAAAGATTTAGTGTGATAATGTCTTATTTGAATGATACTTAGAAAAGTATTGTATATAGCTATCTGAGATATACTTTTGAAAGTTTATGACAGCATGGACTGGCGATTGAAAGTGTTATATAACAATACAAATGTTAAAAATAAATTTAATATTTAACCGGAAACGAGAAAAATAACGCATGAAACAAAAACAAGAGATTGGAGTCGGAAAGCAGAATAGAGTTAAGATTGCCTTGCAGATTGGCAGCTTTATTGCGATTTTCTTGGTGTTGCTGTTGGTGGTGTCTTATATGGTAAGGACAAATGGGGATGTGAAGGATCGGTTTGCGGGATTTTATGCCGAGAAGAAGGATTCTCTGGATATCGTGATGATCGGTTCGAGTCCGGTTTTTCCTTATTATGCAGCGCCTAAGCTCTGGGGGGAGAGCGGCATCGCGATGTATCCGTTGTCTTCCAATGTACAGCGGCCTGTGGCGATGAAGTATCTGGTGGAGGAAGCGGAGAAATACCAAGATCCTAAGTTGTATATTTTCGAGATGAGAATGTTTACTATGGAAGACGCGGGGCTTCGGGAGAATATGGCGTACACTCGAGGTGTGACGGATAATCTGCGGTATTCAGGACTCAGGAATAAGACGATACAGGCGATGGTTCCGGAAGATAATGAAGAGGGAAGGATCAGCTTCTATCTGGATATTATGAAATATCATACGAATTGGAAGATGCTGGCGCTTCCGTCGGAGTGGGCGAATATGATGTATTGCAACCCGCACCCGCTCAAGGGGTATACTTTCAAGGATGAAGTGGGACCGCTGCCCATGCCGGATTGTGGTAATGCGGCGGGGACGAAAGCGATTCCGGAGGAGCAGGAGGCGTATCTGCGGGATTTATTGGATTATTTGGAACAGGGAAATCACGAGGCGCTGTTTATCGTATCGCCCTACGGGGAATCGTTAGACGACCAGCAGATGTACAATTATATAGGAGAGATTGTGGCATCCTGCGGCTATCGGTTTCTGAATATGAACGATTATTATGAGCAGATCGGCATAATATTCGAGGAAGATTTCGCGGATTACGGTAGTCATACGAATGCCGTCGGGGCGGAGAAGTGCACGGATTTTCTGCAGACGTATTTGCAGGAAAATTATGATTTCGTGGATAAACGGGGCGAGGCGGCATACGAGTCGTGGGACGAGGCGTATGTAAGATGGCAGGGCGAGATGGAGACTGCAAGGCAGACGATAGCTGAACGGATCGCGAACGAGGAGTATGCTGTTGTGGAAGAGTGATATGTGCGAAGCAAATCTCGCAACCCCGCGAAGGCTAACTAAGAAGAGGACAAGATATAATTGAGTGAAGCTCAGCTGAGAAGAGAACAAGATACAATTGAGCGAAGCTCAACTAAGGAGAGGAAAGATACATGTGTGGAATTGCCGGATTTTGTAATTGGGGTGACAGCTGGCAGCGGAATATAGAGAGAATGAATGAGAAGATGTATCGCAGAGGACCGGATGCTTCAGGCATCTGGGCATCCGAGGAACATGCGGTGGTTCTGGGACACAGAAGACTCTCTATTGTGGATCTGACTCCATCGGGCGCACAGCCTATGGAATCTCATGACGGGCGTTATGTGATAGCCTATAACGGAGAGATCTATAATTACCGGACGATTCGGGACAGGCTGCTGCAGGAGCATAAGACAGTGGTTTTTCGGGGGACATCCGACACGGAGATACTTCTGGAAGCAATCGCGGCATATGGCATGGAAGAGACGCTTCGCATGGCAAAGGGCATGTTCGCCATGGCCGTATACGATAAAAAAGAACGGTTGTTATGTATTGCGCGGGACAGAGTTGGAGAGAAGCCTTTGTACTATGGATTTGTGCAGGGAGACAAGTTTGTATTTGCCTCCGACTTGAATTCCATTGCGGCGCTGGATGGTTTTGAAAACCCCGTTAATACGGGGATTTTGGAGCAATATTTTCGATATGGCTACATTCCGGCGCCCTATTCTGTTTATCAGAATATCTATAAATTAGAACCGGGGAAATGTCTGGAAATTAAATTTCCATTTAATAAATACGACATAAAAACTTACTGGTCTATGCGTGAGGCGGCAGTTTACGGGCAGTCGCATCTTTTTACGGGAAGTGAGACGGAGGCGGCGGAGGAATTGGAGCGTCTGCTAAAAGAATCGATTCGTGGCCAGATGGTGGCGGATGTGCCGGTGGGAGCATTCTTATCTGCGGGAATTGACAGCAGCACGGTGGTATCTCTTATGCAGTCCATAAGTGACAGGAAGGTTCGCAGCTTCACGATCGGTATGTGGGACGAGAAATTTAATGAAGCGGACATTGCCGGACAGATTGCGGCACATCTGGGAACGGAACATACAGAACTGTATATTACGGAAGAAGATGCCCGTGGGGTGATCCCGCATCTGGCGCAGATGTTTGGGGAGCCCTTTGCGGATTCGTCACAGATTCCCACGTATCTGGTCAGTAAGATGACCAGAGAGCATGTGACGGTATCTTTAAGCGGGGACGGAGGCGATGAGCTGTTCTGCGGTTATAATACTTACACATCTATCGACAGAATCTGGCAGAAAACGCGAAAGATTCCTTATGGGCTTCGTAAGCCGGTCAGTTCACTTCTTGGTATGGGGAGTGCCGGGAATCACGGCGCTATGGCAATCAGGGCAGGGCTTCTGGGGGCGCGCAGTATTGAGGATATGTATCTGCAATCCGAGATCGGAGAAGGGTTCCGGCTTGTGAGGAGACAGAAGGGCGCGGCTAAAACGGAGGGAGAGTTATGCGCGCAGGCAGAGCGGTATGACACGGTTATGGACACTTATCCGTCAGGACTTCTCAGGGAACCGCAGCACAATTTGATGTTGATGGATCTGTTGATGTATCATCCTGACGACATTCTGTGTAAGGTGGATCGCACCGCCATGGCGGTCTCGCTGGAGACGAGGGTGCCTATGCTGGATCGGGATGTGGTAGAGTTCGCATGGACGCTTCCGCTGGAATATCGCAAGCAGGATGGTGTGACCAAAAAGATCCTGCGTGATATTCTCTATCGCTATGTGCCTCGTGAGCTGATGGAGCGGCCGAAGAAGGGATTCAGCATTCCCCTGCATAAATGGCTGAAGGAACCGGAACTGCGCGAGTGGGCACAGAGCCTGATCGATAGGAAGACGCTGGATGAGCAGGGGATATTGGAGACCGATGTAGTATGGCAGTTGTGGGACGACTATATTAAGCGGGATATCTGGCGCGTGCAGATCTGGTATGTGTTGATGTTTCAGGAGTGGATGCGCACGTGTTATCCGCAGAAATGACGATTAGACGCAAAGCGAGGTCATATGATGAAAGTTATAGAGCACTATCATCCGTCTATCAGTATAAGAGAGCAGACGGATCTGATTTCGATTATTGTAACGGCTTATAATATAGAAGAGTATATTGAGCGAGGGGTAGAGTCCGTTCGCAATCAGACTTACGGGAATCTGGACATTATCGTGGTGGACGACGGTTCTACGGATTCTACCGGAGCGGTCTGTGACCGTCTGGCAGCGAAAGATGCACGGATCAGAGTCATCCATAAGGGGCACGGCGGTCCCTCCGAAGCAAGAAATGTGGGGATTGCCGATGCAAAGGGCGCTTATATCGGATTTGTGGACGGCGATGACTGGATCGATCCCGACATGTATGAGAAGATGTTCGGTGCACTGAAGGAACAGAAGGCAGAGGTGGCAATCTGTCGTTATCGTCGGGTATACAGAACCATTACCGTGGATCAGTCGAAGGACAGGGCGATCCTGTTCGAAGGACAGGAGGCGCTGCAATATTATGTGCAGGAAACACCGGAATACGATATTCAGAATGCCGCATGGAATAAATTATATAAGAAAGAAGTCCTTGCGGGAATTGACTTTCCGGTGGGAAAGTGGTACGAGGACATCATGTTTACCACAAGGGCGCTCGGCCGTGCGGCTAAGTGCATTTACCTTGACAGTGCCTGTTATAACTATATAATAGACAGAGAGGGAAGTATCATGAATGCGCAGATCAATTCGCACACTTTTACGGATCAGATCCCGGCTTATTATGAGAAGACAGAATTTCTTAAGAGTCTGGGGAGAGAGGATCTGGCGGATATTCATGATTATTTTTTTTATAAAAGATTACTACAGTTCTATGTACAGGTATATAATACGGACATGCCGGAGCGGGACAGCTACTTAGAGCAGCTTGCGCAGATCATACGGGATAATAGAGAACATTACAGCAAAGCTTATGGATGTGCGGTAGCCGATCCGCGGGATTATCGGAAGATGAAGCTTTTCTTACGTTCTCCGAAGCAGTATTTGTGCAGCGTACGGCTGGACGAACGGGTGATCATACCGCTTAAGGTCAGGGTGAAAGCGGTATTGAGAAAAATGAAGCATAGCTAATGACAACAATTGTTATTGATAGAATTTGTGTAACCAAGAGGACAGAAAGCATTATAATATGGTCATCATACAGCTTGCAGGCGGGCTGGGCAATCAGTTGTTCCAGTATGCCTTATATTTACAACTGAAAAGTCTGGGCAGAATTGTCAAAATTGATGATGCGGCAGGATTTGTACAGGACGCGCAGCGCGATCCGGCGCTTAAGTATTTCGGCATCGAGTACGAGCGGGCGACGGCGGAGGAACTTAGACAGATGTTGGATTCCTCCATGCTGCCTTGGGCGAGAGTGCGCAGGAAGCTGTTTGGCAGGAAGAAGAAATCTTATTTCGAAGCGGACAAGCGTTTTCATCCGGAGATCATGGAGTGGGATGATATCTATTTAGAGGGATATTGGCAGACGGAGAAGTATTTTGCCGGGGTGACGCAGGAAGTCAGGGCGGCTTATGATACGGACAGGTTGTTACAGTTTGCCGATGTCGCCATGCAGGATAACGGGGAGAGGAGCACAGCGGCCAAATGGCTGACACAGATCAACGATACCGAGTCTGTCAGCGTGCATATCCGCAGAGGCGACTATCTTCTGCCGGAGAATCAGGAACTGTTCGGCGGAATCTGCACGGAGGCGTATTACCTAAGAGCGATGGAGCTGATGAAACGGGAACATCCAGAGTGCATATTTTATATCTTTACAAATGATAAGCAGTGGATCAGGGAACAGATCGCCGAAGCTGAGACGGCAGATAAGTCAAAGGCATTAGACGAAGCGAAAGCGGCGGATAGAATAGCAACAGCAGTTAGATTTGTAACAACGGATCGGATCAAAATAGTAGAAATACCGGAAACAGCAGGCACGGCAGAGCAGAGAGATTACGCGGAGTTCGCACTGATGAGTAAGTGCAGGCACCATATACTGGCGAATAGCAGCTATAGCTGGTGGGCCTCCTACCTATGTAGATATCCCCATAAGACAGTACTTGCGCCCGACCGGTGGATGAATGGCTGGGATTGTACAGATCTCTACAGGGAAGATATGCAGCGCGTACCAACAAGTGATCTGTTGTAGACAATGACAGGTGCGTGAGAGGCCGAAGAAAAAGAAGGAACAGGCAGGCGATAGTACGAAAGGAATCAACGATACATGAGTAGACAGGCAGTTGGAGAAGATAGTCATAGAGACAACGGGCAGACAGGGAAGAAAGTTACTCTGCTTCACAAAGTAGGATATCTGTTTGATCAAAAGCAAAAGAAGCAGCTGGTCGGTCTGGCGGTGCTAATCCTGATCGGCGGCTTGCTGGAAACACTGGGTGTATCCATGCTCCTGCCGGTAGTGACGGCAATTATGGACCCGGAAGCCATCATGGAGAAAGAGCCGGTACGCGAAGTAGCGGAAATGCTGCACATTCAGACGAGCAAAGAGCTGATTATGTATATGCTCGTTGTGTTGATCGTGCTGTATGTGTTTAAGAACGCCTATCTGTTGTTCCTGACTTATGTACAGAACACTTTCGTGACGCGGAACCGGAATCGTATGATCAGCCGCGTGATGCGGGAATTCTTAAACCGTCCGTATGAGGATTATCTGGGAGCGGATATTCCTACCGTATTCCGGTTGACAGACAGTGATATTCCCAATGCTTTTCAGTTGATTCTTGTGATGATACAGATGATTACGGAGATCGTAGTTGCGGTTTCGCTGTGTATTGTGCTGGTGGTGAACAGCCCGCTTATGTGCCTCTTTATCGTAGTGATCTTCTTAGGACTGACCCTGATCATTACGAAGCAGTTAAAGCCGCGCCTTAACAGAATCGGGCACAAGAATCAGACGATACAGTCGCGTATCGCCAAGTGGCGGATTCAGTCGATCTACGGGTTAAAAGATGTGAAGGTGCTGCACAGAGAAGAGTTTTTCGTGCGTAATTATTACGAGAGCGGCGCCGTCGGTGCAAACGTGGCGAGAAATTATGCGGTGCTCAATAATCTGCCGAGGCTTTTAATCGAGACGATCTTTATGGCAGCAATGTTTCTGTTTATACTGCTGTATATGATGCGGGGCGGTGATGTGACCGTGCTGGTTCCGCAGTTGACGGTTTTCGCCATGGCGGCGGTCCGTATGCTGCCCGGCATCAACCGCATCAACACATACCTGTCGGAGATCGCATACGCGCAGCCCTGCCTGGATTATCTGTATGATAATCTGAACGAGAGCATGAAGAAAGACGTGAACGGAAGTGTGACCGGGCTTACCGGTGATAAACAGCCTGAACTTCCTAAGCTGGAGCTGCAGGATAAGATCGTGTTAGATCATATCACATACGCTTATCCGAACACGGAGAAAAATATATTTACAGACGCTCATATGGAAGTGAAGAAAGGACAGTCCGTTGGTATCATGGGACCGTCCGGCGCGGGTAAGTCCACGATCGTGGATATTCTGCTGGGGCTTCTGCATGTGCAGGCGGGCAAGATTACTTGTGATGGGATGGATATCTTCGATAATTATCCTGCATGGCTTGCCAAGATCGGCTATATCCCGCAGTCCATCTATCTGATCGACGAATCCATCAGGGACAATATCGCCTTCGGTATCGATGCGGATCGGATCGATGATAAACGAATCTGGGAAGTGCTGGAGGAGGCGCAGCTTAAGGAATTTGTGGAAGAACTTCCGGAAGGGCTGGATACGACTATAGGTGACAGAGGTGTCAGAATATCCGGCGGACAGAGACAGCGCCTGGGCATCGCCAGAGCGCTCTACCATAATCCGGAGATTCTGGTCTTCGATGAAGCAACTTCCGCTCTGGATAACGATACGGAAAAAGCGGTTATGGATGCCATTAACAGCTTCCATGGCAGGAAGACCATGGTGATCATTGCCCACAGACTCAACACGATCGCTAAGTGTGATGTGATCTATAAGGTAGAAGACGAGAAGATAACGGAGACGACGATATCATGTTAGGGATTGAGGTACAGGAAGGTTTCGGACTCGGAAACCAGTTGTTTTTCTATGTTACGACCAGATGCACCGCTCTGGATAAGGGCTATCAGTTCAGTGTGCTTGATCCGGAGCATTTTGCCAACAATATGCACAGCGACTGCGGACTTTATTTCATGGATCTGGATATGGGAGTGCCATCTGCAAGGGAAGATTATCAGAAGGTTTTCTACGAGAAAGAAACCAGACTTTATGCGGGAAACTCCAGGCATGACCTGACACATGGCGTGTATGTGACGGATGCCGATGCGAAGCTGTATGATATTGAAGACGGTACACTGATCTACGGCAATCTTCAGGCGGAGGATTATTTTATTTCCCATAAAGAGGAGATCAAGAAGTGGCTTGCGGTCAAGCCGGAGTATGACTGCAAAGAATACAGCCGGGACAATCTCTGTATCCTGCATCTTCGCTGCAGCGATTATATGGGCTCGCCGGAATTGTATCTGCGGAAGAAATACTGGATTATGGGAATGAAGCAGATGCGAAGGATCAATCCTGACATGGAGTTTATGATCATCACCAATGATGTGAAGGAGGCGGGAAAGTTTCTACCGGGTATACCCGCTTATAATTTTGATCTGGCGAAGGATTACAGTGTGTTGAAGAATGCAAAATATCTGCTGTTGGCGAATTCCTCTTTTGCGTATTTTCCTGCGTTTACCAGTGATACGGTGCAGTATATCTTAGCGCCGAAATACTGGGCGAGACATAATGTATCCGACGGCTACTGGGCGTCGGAGCAGAATATTTATGCGGGCTGGCATTATATGGACCGCAGAGGCAGGGTGTATACGGCCGAGGAGTGTAAGAGAGAGCTGGCGGAGTATAAGCGGACATCAAAGAAATATGCGGCGGTCAATGTGAAAATGACAGGAGCGCGACTGGCGTTTGCGAAACTGCACGCACAATATATATATAAGAAAGCGTATCTGTGTAAGATCGCAAGGGGCGTGGCGAGAAGAGTAAGAAAACTTCGGCAGTAACGCCCAAACAGATAGAAATTTCCCGAAAAGTAACGAAAAAAGGATATAGATCGGATGAGCAGTTCAGAAAAGAAGAAGGAAAACAACATATATATCAGGTTCACGGGATCCCTGAAGAACATTTGCGGCAGGATCTCGGCGCGCATCGACCGGATTCCCATGAAGCGGATGACAATATATGCGGGGATCCTGCTGGTTCTGTCTCTCATTCCCCTTCTGCTGTTGGGCAGATACAACGTGATGTGCATCGATGATTATGACTATGGAAAGCAGGTGCATGATACATGGATTGCCACAGGCTCTTTGGGGCAGTCGATTCAGACGGCTTGGAAGCAGAACATGGAATTCTATCGGGAATGGCAGGGCACTTATATATCCTGTTTCCTGATGGCGCTTTGCCCCATGAACTTTCATTATGAGCTCGCTTACGTGGTTCCGATTCTGATGATCGGGATGTTTGCGGTATCAACCTACGTACTCGGGAGGCATATTCTGTACAGATGGCTGGGAATTGACAGAACGGGCGGCAGCTTTATCATGTTTATGATACTCTTTGCATTCTATCAGGTGTTGGAGGCGCCCTTTGAGGGAATCTACTGGTATAACGGCTCTACCCACTATATTCTGATGGAGTCTTTGTGGTTCTTTACACTGGCGGCACTTTCCGCAGGCCTGTGGGTGCAGGATAGAACGAAGGAAGCGCTCTGGTGCGGAATCGCGTCAGTGCTGGCGGTGATTGTGGGGGGCGGCAATCTGGTGACGGGGCTGCAGGCGGAGATCATCATGGCGCTTCTGGTTATCTATGCGGCGGTGACGAATCGTAAGAAAATCGCAGCGGCCGCGATTCCTTTTGTCACGGGCAGTATCGGATTTATGATCAACACGATGGCACCGGGCAATGCTAAACGGGGCAGCATGGATATGGATGTGGGATATCCGGCGGTGATGTCNATTCTNCTTTCNTTNTATTATNGCGTGGTATTCATCATTCGCTGGACATCANTGTTTGTGATTCTCGTTTGGTTATTGCTTNTGCCTGTTATGTGGAAACTCGTGAAGAAATCAAAGNGATCTTTTGNTCATCCCGTATGGGTGACGGCAGGGGCTTTCTGCGTGNTATCCGCCATGTTTACGCCGACGCTCTATGCNGTCGGNATGGTGGGNATGTCCAGAGTGGATAATATTATTCAGATGGTATATTATNTGTGCCTGATTATGGTGAGCGTCTACTGGCTCGGGTATTTTGCGCACAGAGAGGAGCAGNCAGNTCNGGNCAGCAANGCGGGAGANAGANTCAGAGAGTNTTANGAATAAAGAGGATCAGATGACGGCAGGGGAACTGTTCGGGTATTTCTTAGAAAAAGCAGNGAACAGAATGACNNCAGNGTGTCTTCTTATTGGTNCTTNTNNTGTGGGTCTGCACGGCGGATAAGAATACTTATACGAGTGTATCGGCGGTGCGGTCATTGGTCAACGGGGAGGCGCAGACTTTCTANGAGGAAGCGATGGAACGGCATCGGNTCTATACGGACGATACGATTATGGANGTGGAGGTGAGNCCCTATTCCGCCANNCCGGCGCTGTTTGATTTTCAGGATATGTCAGAGGATGCGGAAAATTGGCTGAATCTGGCGGTGACNCGGTATTATCATAAGGATAGNGTGAANGTNGTGGGNGANTANTATGGCCGATAAATTGAAACTGCCGAATGTCACGCTGGCGGCAATGACCAGTGTGGATATCTATGAAACGATCAAGGCGTTGAAATACAGCATGNGACAGATCGAGTTNGGCGATGTGGTGCTGATTACCCACAGAAAGCCGTTTACGCTGCCGCGTTCCATACGATATTCCCATACATCCAAACTGGATAATATANATAAGTTTAACTACAANATGGTGTATGANCTGGGNGAACANATTCANACNGATTATATNCTGTTNGTTCATGCNGANGGNTTCGTGGTACACCCGGAAAGCTGGCGGGAGGAGTTCNTGNATTATGACTATATCGGTTCCCCGTGGCCGCTTCCGGAAAACGACTATTCCTATCGTGANGCGAAGGGTCAGATCTGNCGTGTNGGCAACAGNGTTTCCATCCGAAGCAAGCGGCTGNTGGATTTCCCGAAGCAGGCNAACTTGAAGTGGGAAAAGAATATAGAGGGAGATTATAATGAGGATGTCTTCCTGTGCTGTAAATACAAGAACGTGATCGAGGACGCGGGNATGAGGTTTGCGCCCATCGAAGTGGCCAAATACTTCGGACATGAGCATATGATTCCGGAAATCATGGATGTGGAGAAGCCCTTTATCTTCCATAAGTGGCGCGGCAGGAACGAACAGTANCCGAGATTNATAAGTCCGTGGAAAGTCATATGGCGGAAGATCAAANATATCATCAGACCGTTTCTGTTCTGGCGTAGATGGCAGGCTTCAAAACAGGACATGTGAAATAACGGCAGAAATATATAATGTAGATATAATATTCCATGCATAGCAGATGTAATGCAGACAGAATAGGATAAAATAACACATGATATATGATTGNATNCCCTTTTTTAACGAACTGGATATTCTAAAACTCAGAATGCAGATNATGGCNCCTTANGTGGATAAATTCGTGCTGGAGGAAGCCACGGTGACTTTTTCCGGAGAGCCGAAAGAAATGATCTTCGCNAANCANCGGGATATGTTTGCAGAGTTTGAGGACAAGATCATTTACGTGGCGGTGGATGATTCGCCCTTAGAAGGCGTGACGACCCATGAGCGAGATAAATTCCAGAAAAACGGGCTGATCCGCGGAATGACGGACTGCAAGCCTGATGATATTGTGATATTCAGTGACGTGGATGAGATACCGAATCCGCGGNTTTTATCGGAGATTCTGCAGAATTTTGATCNGGGAAAGATCTATCATCTGGCGCAGAGGATGTTCTACTGTTTCCTGAATATTGAGGAAATATCGGGCAANCTGCTGTCCATCACCGGAGAATTCCCCGGAGTGGAACAGAAGAAATGGCTGGGAAGTAAGATCTGCAGCTTNGCNGCACTGCCTCCGGAGGGGATCGTGTATCTGCGTGAAGTNTCGCCGGAAGATCCGCGCAGTGTACGNGTGGCTGACGGNGGCTGGCATTTCGGCTACATGGGCGGTGACGGCGAGCGNGATGTGGCGAAGCGCATCGGAGTAAAAGTGCAGGCGGCGGCTCATCAGGAGTACAATAAATCAAGTTATCTGAATGACGCGGTAGACAGATTGTTGTGCGGCGAGGATATNTTNGGCAGAAATGCGAAGTTTATCCNTGTCCCCATAGATGAGAGCTATCCGGCATATCTGCGGGAACATCAGGATGAATATGATTTTCTCATTGCTCCTGAGGTAAGCGGAGCAGTGGTTGCATGGAAGAAAACGAAGCTGACCGTCAAGAAGTGTCTGCGCAGGGCACATGGCGCAGCGGCGCGGATATTGCATCGCTGATACAGTATAACAGAAAGGGGAGACTGTGAATGGAATTATATCGGAGAATAAAGTCAGGTAAATTCCCGTGGCTTCTCTTTTACATCGGGCTGACCATTGAGCTTCTNATTGTGATCATTGATAANAGCAATTATATTAATCCTATCGAAGGACGGCTGTTTCAGATCACTTTTCTGATCTTTGCCTGCAAGCTGCTGCTGACGGATTATGATAAGAAACAGTGGTGCGTTATTATCCTGTTAGAAGCGGTAGCNTTCGTGTCTTATCGGGTTACGGGGGCAAACGATCTGATCCGTATCGTCACCTTCGTGGCGGCATGTAAAGACATACCGCTCAGACAGATGTTGAAATATGCGTTTCAGGTGACGCTGNTCGGCTGTCTTGTCATCATTGCGCTGTCCGTGACCGGCATATACGGAGAGATCAGTCTGACACAGGCATTCGGGCATGAATCCGCGGAGACGACACGTTATATCGGTCAGGAAGCAGCGGAGGAGACCCGTTATACGCTGGGTATGGGGCANCCCAACGCTCTGTCGTGCATGTTCCTGATGCTGGTGGCGATGGGAGTGTATGTCTATTTTGACCGGATGAAATGGTATATGTATCTGTTTGTCATGCTGCTCAATGTGGGCGTCTATATGCTGACGGAATCCAAAACGGGCATGCTGATCGTGACCGGATTTCTGGCGGGAGCGTGCATACTCAGTTATTGTAAAATATTGCGTGAAAAAGCCATGATCTATGTGTGCGGTCTGCTTGTGCTTGCGCTATGTATCGGTTTCTCCGTAGATGCGGCGGTGTGTGCGCAGAGAGTGCGNGATGCCCAGTGGAACGAATTCTACTATCTTAATCCGCTGGATAATAAGCATATCGTGACATTNGGGCGGATCGACCGGCATATCAGCGGCAGGATCGTGTCCCTTACGGACTCGGAGAAGAATGACGGCATGATCCATACATGGTCAGCTTTCTCCGAACCGAACAATATGAAATATTACTTCGATATGGGGTGGGTGAAGCTGTTCTACCGCTATGGCGTTGTACCGGGAGTGATCTATGTCATCGCCCAGCTTGCGCTTCTATGGAAGTTTTGGAAGAAAAAAGATGCCTGCGGACTCTTGCTGTTTACCATTCTGGCAGTCTATANCGTGGTGGAGGCACATCTGATCTCGGTCTATATCGGCAGGAACTTCCTGCTAATGATGATGGGGGATTATTTGTTGACGGATGGGGAGAGTACAAGAAATCATGGAAAGGAAGAGATAAATCAACAAATTAAAAAGGTGTAAAGCCTTAATAATTCAATAGACTTTACACCTGCTCTTGTGTGATATTTTTTATTTGTTAATCTTCGAGTGTTTGCTGCAAATTATCAGCTACTTTTTGCAACTTTTCTTTTTCTTTACCGTCCGACATATTTTCAAGCACTTCTTTGATATCGTCTAAAACGAATCTAACAAAACCCTTGAATTGACTATCTGTCATGCCCATACAATCACCTACTCTCTATATTGTGGCTTGTATTGCTACGATATAAGTATACCACAGCTAAGCTGTAAAGTCTAATCAATTATCATTTGAGCTTGAAATGCGTTGCATTCACTATGTATTATCGGCTTTTCATCCTCTTTTAGTAAAAATAGATAAAAATGAAGTGAAAATGTGTGGCAGAAAGTCAATAGTTTATAAAAAAGATTTAGTATATAATAAAAATTACGAAAAATTACGAAAATTCTAATTACATATGTGGGTAGGCAAAACGATGTTGGGGTTTTCGTAGGGCGGAAAGCGTTGGAAGATTGGTACAATGCGTTCCGCAGAAAGTAACCAAAAAAGAACAGGAGGAAAAAAATGAGAAAGAGATGTTGGAAGACAGTGCTCAGTGCCATATTGGCATCGGCGATGCTCTTTACGTCAGTTCCGACGAATCTGACCATGACCGTGCATGCGGAAGAACTCGACATGGAAGATACGTTGGATGATGTGAATGAGACAGAAGGCGAAGATGAGCAGGAAAATGAAAACTTGACCGGAAATGAAGCCGATGAAGAGCAGAATGTCCAAAATCCTGTGGGAGAGGATACGAACGTAGAGGATCCTGCGGATGATGGAGATGAAAATGTGCCAGATGATTCAGATGATGTATCTGATCAGGAATCTGTAAAGACTCCAAAAACTAATATTGACGATTCTTTGACTGGCAACGACAGTCCGAGTACGGTTGCAGACGATCCCGACGCAGAAGAGACATATGCGGGTCCTACGATCGACTATGACCCGGAAAGCGATGATCCCGGTGCGGTGACATTCTATTATCCGCTTAAGGATCCGGATAAGGATGAAGTGATCGAACGGATCCATGTAAGAGGTAGTTGGGATACTGATTGGAAAGATCGCCTTTGGTTGAAGAAAGACGGTGATTTGTGGTCGGTGACGCTTCCGACAAGTCAATTGAAAAAAGATGCCGGTGCCATTTATTATGGTTTTGGTTATAATGCTGCGGAAGAAGACCTTACTGACGATGCTACATGGAGTAAGGATCCTGCAAATCCCAATCCTAATGGAAATTGTGCGATACACCGCAATCCGGATATAGACAATGACAGTAATGTGACATTATATTACTATCCGTCACACGGAAAATACCCGACGACTGTAAAGGTGAAATATCGCAAGGTAGATACAAGTGACTATACAGAAGTAGAAATGTCACGGGATAGTGTTGAGTCAGCAGTATACTCGGTAAAGCTAACGGGGCTTGCTGAAGCTGAGTATGAGTATTATTTCGATGTAGATGGAGACAAAGTTGAGGATACAAATAATGAAGAAACAGGAAAAATTATCTTAGTTAATTATCCTGAGAAAGATGAGAATGTGACAAGCCCGGAAATAAAAGATGGCAAGGTAACGTTCAATTATTATGGTCCTGGACAGAAAAACGTCCAGTTAGCAGGATCCATGAATAATTGGAGTGGTGTGGATATGACGTACGATCCAGCCACGGCTTATTGGTCAATTACACTTGATCTTGGGGCAGGATTTCATCAATATAAATTTATCAGTAGTAAACTTAGTTGGATAACCGATCCGCTGCATGAGGGAGAGGGTCAGCTGTTCAAAGGCAATAGCTATTTCGTAATCGCAGGTTTAGAAAATGCCGAAGCGTCAGTCGGAGTTGGAGACAGCACAGAACTTCCGACGACCCTGACATTATGGAACGGCGATGAAGCGACTGATGAGCCGGCTGCTGATGCAAGCAAGGCAGTAACCTATGCGCTTTCAGCAGAAACAAACACGACGGATTATAAAGACAAGATTACTCTGGACACGGAAACTAAAGATGGAGTAACGACAACAACGGTAAGTGTTGCAGAGGATTTCCCGGCAGATGTAAACGACTTTACTCTGACTGCATCCGATGGAAACAATCATACTTCTACTGTTACGGTTACTGTTATACGCGGGGTAAGTCCTATAATAGACGGTAAAACTGTAACATTCATCTATGAGAATAATGACGCTACAGAAGTATATGTAGCAGGAAATATGAGCGGCTGGGGGAATACCGTTAACTCAGACGAATACAAGATGACCAAGAATGCGGATTCTGGTTATTGGGAACTGACTAAGGAAATGTCGGCTGGTTCATATGAGTATAAATATGTTTATTACCTTGAAGGCGATGGTGAAAAGGATTATCACTGGACAAGAGATCCATTGAATCCCAACAAAACAGAGGGCGATGATCCTAATAATACATTTGTAATTGTTGGACTTGCAGATGCAAATGTAGTTTTGAACCGTAATGATGCTAAGGCAGAGCTTGCCTCAAAATTACAGTTATTTGATGAAGATGGCGAATCTACCGAGGTGTCAGTAACGTATGATAAGTCAGAAGAGACTAAGAATGCAGCGTATAAAGATGCTGTTGAAGTGACTGAAGAAGATGGTAAAGCATATGTAAGCATTACAAAGGACTTTCCGGAAGATGTAAAGGAATTTACTTTGACTGCGACTGATGCGAATGAGAATTCTTCTAAAGTTACAGTTACTATAGTAGATAAAACATATAAATATACAATTTACTACTATGACAGGAATGAAAGTCATAGGAGTGTAGAAGCTGCAGAACTTTGGATCTGGAATGAGGTTGCGCAGGGTGAAATAAGTGCAGATGGCGGTAATGCACATTCATTTCAAGAAGCTGTAGAACTGACAGATGGCAATACATGGTTGAAGGCAGAGGTACCGTTAAGCTATACCAGTCTGGGTATTATTCCTAAAGTAATTGGTGGAAAAGATGTATGGACTTGGCAGGAAGCTAACAGGTATTATACTAATACAGATGAAGATGAAGAAGTTACGCTATATATTGTAAGTGACGATGGTGCCGAGATTTATACAGATCTTCCGGAAATTCGGGAGATAAAGGAACGTTACCTTGTAGCAGAATACACACGTACTACTCAGAAAGACCGTGATTGGTACTTCTATACTTGGAACGGCGGATATGGCGATGCATTTGTGAAGTTCGAAGATGAAGATGGGGATGGAACGGGAACTGCTAAGATTCCTGTTAAGCAGGGCCTCGAAACGATCAGCTTCTGTCTTGAACGTACAGATGATGATGGAGCACATTGGGGAGAGAAGGATGGTAACGACTACACTTGTCCGCTTCCCGTAGATCAGAATGTTATTAAGATTAAAATTGAAGAAGGCAAAGGTATCACCTATACATATCCTTATAACACAGGTTATGAGATCGATACAAAAAAAGGCAAGATCAATTTCTATTACAGGGATGATGAAGCGTTCCTTGCAGGTAGCGAAGGCGGCTATGCAGATGTATCGCTGGAAGTGATTGCGCCGAAGGCAGATACTAATGCAAAAGCGGAGGCTGGGGAAGAAGAAACTCTCAAGCAGACCGTGAAGATGACATATGATGAAAAAGAGCAGCGTTATGAATATGTTCTGGATCAGCTTGTTCCGGGTGACCATTATTATCGGTACGGCAGACAGAAGGACGAGGGCGCTGAAACAGAGTATGTTCTGGATGCTTTTAATGAACTGAAAGGGAATGTTGCAGAGACGGAGTATTCTGTACTGAAATATGATTTGCTGGATGTAGAGATGGAAGCGGAAATCCAGAATGCTACGATGGATTATAATGATAACAATGTTCTGTCGATCAAGGTGAATGCCAAGGATCTGGAGGGCAACCCGGTTGAGGATACATCAGAGTTTAAAGTCGTTGAAAAAGCAACAGTCGATTTAAGTGCGGTTGGCGGTGGCATTACAGAGATTGATCCGGAACTGCTCGCACTCTCTATCGCAGTGAAGCAGGGTACATCGGCAGGCGAGAAGACGCTTCCGATCACCATATACGATGTATATAATAATGAGTATACGACAGATGTTAAGGTTACGGTGGTGGACCGCAGCAAGGGTTCAGATTTCGACTGGGATGAGGCAGTTATTTATTTCGCAGTTACAGACCGTTTCTTCGATGGTAATACATCGAACAATAATGGTGATGCATCAGGCAGTTATGATAAGGATACCAATAACGGTTCTAATTCCAGCTACCACGGCGGTGACTTCGCAGGTTTGACCCAGAAGCTGGATTATTTGAAGGATCTTGGTGTTAATACAATCTGGATCACCCCGATTGTAGAGAACCAGACGATTGCAAACAGCGTTACTGATCCTGTTGTTAAAGAAGCATGGGGCTATCATGGTTACTGGGCGAAAGACTTTACAAAGCTGGATTCCCACCTCGGAACAGAGGCTGAGTTTAGTGCATTGCTGGATGCCGCTCACGCGAAGGGCATGAAAATCATGGTGGATGTGGTTCTGAACCATAGCGGTTATGGAGAAGAGATCACAAATTATTTTGATAATACTTTCACGAATGAAGATGGTGATACCATCACAATGTTAAGAACTGCTGCAGAGACCGTGAATGGAAACGATCAGATGTCTTCTCTGTCAGGACTTCCTGATTTCCGTACGGAAGATCCCGAAGTAAGAGATCTGCTTGTAGAATGGCAGTCCAACTGGATTAGCAAATATCCGATTGATTACTACCGTGTAGATACAGTAAAACATGTAGATGGTACGACATGGTCTGCATTTAAGAATGCACTGACGGAAATCAATCCTGATTTCAAGATGATCGGTGAGTGGGCAGGAGCAGGTTACGGAACGGATACGGGTATGCTGAATAGCGGACGTATGGATTCCTTGCTTGATTTTGACTTTAACGATAGGGCATTAGACTTTGTTACAGGTAAAATTAATGAAACAGAGAATTTCCTGTCGGCAAGAAATGCTTCGATTAATAATACTGCTTCTTTAGGTTCTTTCTTAAGCAGCCATGATGAGGATGGATTTGTCTTTAAATTAACGGATACAAGGGATAAGGAAGATGGCGGTTATGGTTACAGGAAGAGTCCAGAAGAGGCGGAGGCACTTGCGCTGGTTGCAGCTTCCCTGCAGCTTACAGCTAAGGGTCAGGTAGTCATCTATTACGGTGAAGAAATCGGTACAAGTGGTCAGGAGAATTATCCGTATAACACCAACCGTAACGATTTCAACTGGTCCAAGGCAAGCGCTGATAACAAGACGTTAGCACACTACAAGAAGATGCTCGCGATCCGTAACATGTATTCCGAGGTGCTTGCGAAAGGTACTCGTGAGACGATCAGTACAGACAACAGACTGGATGTATTTACAAGAAGTTACGGCGACACTACGCTGACGATTGCACTGAATATTGATAATCAGGAGAAGACATACACGCTGACTGGACAGGCTCCTAACACTGCATTAGTAGATTACTACAGCGGTACACAGTTTGATGTGGATGCGAGTGGTAATGCCGTAATCACGGTTCCGGCAGCAGCAGATGGCGGTACGGTAGTGCTCGGAACAGAGAACTTTAGAATTGATCTGCCGGCAGACGGCGGTATGCAGATCAGGACCATTCCGGATCAGACTTATACGGGCTTAAGCATCAAGCTTCCCGAAGATGTACTGCAGGTATATGCCGGATCGACCAGACTGACAGCAGGCGTTGACTATACTGTTAGCTATAAGAACAACAAAGCGGTCGGAACAGCAACCGTTACGATCAAGGGTAAAGGCAACTATAAAGATACGGTGACTGCACAGTTCAATATCGTACCGAAGCCTGTTGATCAGCTGGAGATCGACTATCAGGCTGTCTTGATTAAAAACGGAAAAGTACAGAAGCCGTTGTCGAAGATTACCAATAATGGCAAGAAGCTTACGACAAAGGAATATCAGGTAGAGTACTATCAGATAGGCGCGAACGGGCAGAAGACTCTGGTATCGGGTGTGAAAGAAGTTGGCGAGTATCAGATGGTCATCACCGGTCTGAAGAATTACACAGGCACGTTTGACACGAATATTTCGGTGGTAGAGACGGGCACTTATACGTCCAAGTTGCAGATCACACTGGAATATACATCTAAGGTTTATACCGGCGAAGCACTTGAACCGGACGTTACGGTGAAGAACGGGGACGAGTTGCTGACAAAAGATACAGACTACACGGTTTCTTATTCCAACAACGTGAATGTAGGAACTGCAAATGTTGTTATCACCGGTAAATCGGCGCAGGGATATTACGGTAGCGTAACGAAGACCTTCAAGATTACAGGCACAGAATTATCTAAGGTAGCACAGGTAGACACGTCGAAATGGCAGAAAAATGTAACCATTGGCGTAACGGGCAGTGCACAGCAGACCAATGCGGTATTGAAGGCTAAGAATGGTCAGAAAAACCTGACTAAGGGTAAAGACTATACGGTAAGCTACAGCAACAACACTAAGCCGGGAACGGCGACAGCAATATTCACGGGTGCGGGAGCGTATACAGGTACGATCAAGAAGACCTTTAAGATTTCTGCGATCTCATGGAAACAGGCTGATCTGGGTGGTAATCTTGTAATTAACGTTGAACAGAACGCTCCTTATTCCAAGAAGGGCGCAACGACAGCCGTTACCGTAAGCTATAAGAATAAGATACTGGCAGAGGGTAAGGATTATAAGCTGACCTATAAGAACAATAAGGGCTTGACCGTTGCTAATGCGCAGGAGAACAAGAAACCTTTCGTAGAAGTTACGGGCATGGGTTCATACTCCGGCAAGGTTAAGGCTGGAACGTTTAATATCGTGCAGGCGGATCTGAGTGATGTGAAAGTAGGAATCACGGTAACAGCACCCGATGTGGAGCAGGCGAGTGGATATGAGTCGAAACCTGTTGTGAAAGCGGCTGACGGTACGTATCTGACAAAGGGTGCAGACTACACAGTGACGTATCATAAACTGGATGCGAGTGGTAATCCTGTAGATATACAAGACGGCGAAACACTTCCGGTGGATACGCGCATGCAGGCTACAGTGACAGGTAATGGCAATTATACGGGTGAGGTTTCTAAGAAATACAGAATCGTAGGAACAAGCATCAGCAAGGCAACGATCATAGTCAAAGCCCAGACATATACCGGCAAAGCGATTACCTTAGATGCAGATGACTTCTCTAAAGCGAGAATTGGCAAGCAGAACTTGACATACGGTACGGATTATGAGATTGTACCGGACAGCTATGAGAAGAACGTTAACAAGGGCAATGCTACGGTCACGGTCAGAGGTATTGGCGACAACTATGGTGGTGAGAAGAAAGTTACTTTCAGAATCACATCGTCCGGTATGAGATGGTGGTGGAATCTGTTCTCATAATCATGATAGCTGAGAACTCCTACAAATAATAAGTAATAACAAGGCGGGCAGATCATCTTAACAGGTGGTCTGCCTGTTTTTCACAATACAAAGAGTTGTTGTCAATTACCGAAAAAAGAACTGTCATCCACAATATCTTGATAGGTCATGCTTGGTTATCGATATTTCGTCCCTACATTTTCTACATTATATTTTACTAAAAAACTTGTACCATCTCATTCTTTATGCTATGTATAATTTACAGGCAATTCATGTTTCTATTTTATCTTGTATTCTTGGGCTGCGGTCTTCTGTACCGCCGGCCGTCTTAAAGAAAGGCGCTTCTATGACCCGTACTAACGACACATCTGCGTTCCCATCAATAAACTCGTCCGCTGCCCGGCACAGACATCGTGTCAACTGGCATGAAGCCGCCGCGTGTGCCATAGAAATCGAATTACGCGATTATGCGGATTTGCTGCAGTTCCTTACTGAATACATTCTGGGCAGAAACAGCTACCGTATTGATCTTCTCGTCATCAGGAAAGTGTCCGATTGCACTATCCCTAAGAACATTGCCCGTATTTTCAGGGCTTATAACATTTTTGAATTAAAGGGCATTCATTCGTCCCTGACTGCTAATGCCTACTACAAAACAATTGGATATGCCGGAATTTTGGTTGACCAGCTAAGCAATGCCGGCTCGGAACGATATACCTCGCTGGATGTCAGCATAACCTTCCTGACATTCCGTTATCCGAGGAAGCTGATGAAACATTTAACGGTTGAACGGTATTTAACAGTTGAAAAAACCTCCAAAGGAGTATATCATATCAGTATAGAGACATTTGATGTACAGATTATCGTTACACATGAACTGCCGCCGGAAGACAATCTCTATCTGTGCTGCATGACCAATGACTTGAAAGATCGGGGATTGATCAAACGGCTTACCGACGACTATACCAGTCATCAGGGACAGGATGTTTACAGGAAATACATGAATCAATTAGCCGCTGCCAATATGAAAACGGAAGGAGAATCACCTATGATATGTGAAGGAATTTTAAATTTGTGTGGAACAAGCTCTGAAGAGATCATAGCCAAGACTAAGAAGGAGTCGGATGATTATTATCTGCCTAAAATTGATGAACTTACAGCGGCAAATGAGCAATTAGCTTCGTCTGTTAAACTGTTATCTTCCCAGCTTGTTCATCTCCAAGAACTCCTGCGGCAGAATAATATTTCTTTTGATTGAAATGCGCTGACAGCTCTGCCCAGAACCAGTTGCCTACTGCCAATATCAAAACGGAAGGAGAATCACTTATGATATGTGAAGGAATTTTAAATTTGTGTGGAACAAGCTCTGAAGAAATCATTGCCAAGGCCAAGAAGGAGTCGGATGACTATTATCTGTCTAAAATTGATGAATTGACGGCGACTAACGAGCAATTAACCTCATCAAACAAGGAATTGGCTTCATCTGTTAGAATGCTATCTTCCCAGATAGCTCATCTCCAAGATCTCCTAAGGCAGAACAATATTTCCTTTGAGTAAGTTGCTTTGTCAGATGAGGCAATCCTGCTGGGCCTGTAAGCTGAAAACCGGTTATCAACAAATTATAAAATGACTATATATGAATAATATTGGAAATTATTTTTTCCGCAGAAAGACGGCGAGGAGCAGCAAAATGCTCCGGAGAGGTTATAATTAAACCCCCATTTTGAATGGGGGTTGCTAACTTAGTTATTCTTTGATTTCATCAATATCTGTTAGATTGACACCAGATACATTAAGCAACGCTTTGATTGTTAGATATTCTTTTTTCAACTTTGCATATGTTTCGGTAGCATTTTCTTTTCGGGCTAATAACATATATTCCTGAATTTTTTTGAAATCATCAAGAGCTTGTTTGATTAATTCGATACCGGATGGCATGTAATCACCTACTTTCTATTTTGCGGTTTGATTGATTACTACAATTTTATTGTAGCGGTTTTATAGAGAACTGTAAAGTGCATTCAATTTGTAGGCAGATTAAACGCGATATATGTTATCTTGCCAAAAAAAATACAGAGGTTCGTTAGTGATTGAATTATTTCCCGAAAAATGGTATTCTAAATTGATATATTATTTTTATAAATAAGCAGAATATGCTTGAGGGATCAGAATGAACCGTAAAATGAAAGTGATTGAAGGCTACTGGCTGCTCTTCACGGATCTGGTCAGTATTGCCGTCTCATATATTATTGCGATTTTAATACGTTTTCATAAGTTCAGATGGGTGGATGAGCCGGAGCTTCATTTTCTGGTATTCATCTGTCTTCTGTTGTTCTGTACGGTCTACAGCTTTCTGTTTGACTGGAACAGAGAGTTCTTGAAGCGGGGAATCCTCGTTGAGTTCGTAGCGGTCATCAAATTTAATATTTTTATGGAACTGGCGATTCTGGCATTTTTATTTATGCTGCAGCGAAGCGCGAGTATTTCACGTCTTGTCATGGGATATTTTGCGGTGCTGGACGTTCTTGTAGTGTGGGGCGTGAGGATAGGGATGAAAAAGGCGTTGCGCGTCTATTTTACCGCCAAGTCCAATATTGTAAAGATCATGATTATTACCAAGGATTCCGTGCTTAACAAGACGGTATCCAGCCTGAAGGCTTCCATGGATATCAATTATGAGATTGTCGCGCTTGCCTGTGTGGATGAGGACCGCAAAGGCGTGATGATAGACGGGGTCAGGGTAAATGCCGATGGACAGGATGTGCTTGATCTGGCGAGACAGATTCCGCTTGACGAAGTGTTCATCAATCTGCCGGAAGAAGACAAGGAGTATGTAAAGCATATCATCTACGATCTGGAATCCATGGGGATTGCATGTCACTACAATATCGATATCATCGAGCGTCCACAGAAAGAAGTCAGAGTGGGCAGCTTCGCGGGCTATACGGTGGTGACATACTCGATCAATCATTTTGATTACAGACGCATGGCGGTCAAACGATTGATCGATATTGTCGGCGGACTGGTGGGGTGCGTGCTGACAGCGGTAGTCACGCCTTTTGTGGCGATTGCCATACGCGTGGATTCGCCGGGGCCGATCTTCTTTGCGCAGACCCGGATTGGTAAGAACGGCAGACGCTTCAAGATCTATAAATTCCGCTCTATGTATACGGATGCGGAGGAGCGCAAGAAGGAGCTGGAAGCGCAGAACGAGATGCAGGGGTTGATGTTTAAGATGGATAACGACCCGCGGATCACGAAGGTGGGTAAATTTATCCGTAAGACAAGCATTGACGAGCTGCCGCAGTTCCTGAATATTGTGAAAGGCGATATGAGTCTGGTGGGAACGAGACCGCCCACGGAGGGCGAGTTCGAACAGTATAATTCCCATTACAGAAGGCGCATCAGCATGACGCCGGGGCTTACCGGATTATGGCAGATCAGCGGGCGCAGCGAGATCGTGAATTTTGACGAAGTAGTGAAGCTTGATTTGGAATATATAGATAATTGGACGCTGGGACTGGACATCAAGATATTGTTCCAGACGGTATGGGTCGTATTGACTGGGAAAGGTTCAAAATAAAGAGGAGAGGCATGTATGCGGATTTGCATGATAGTACCCGAATCGGCGGTAATGGGTGGCATTGCATCTGTTGTCAATGGATATCGCGGTTCTGTTTTAGAACAGAATTATGAAGTGAACTATGTGGAGTCCTATTGTAACGGCAGCAAAATGCAGAAGCTTTTCAAGGCGCTTAGCGGTTATGTCTGTTTTATCAAACAGTTATTTCATAACAGACCTGACATAGTGCATATTCATTCCTCTTTTGGACCGAGCTTCTACCGGAAAATGCCTTTTATTTATATGAGCAGATGGGCGGGCATTCCCGTCGTCAATCATATTCACGGCGCGGAGTTTGACAGCTTTTATCGACAAGCATCCGGATGTAAGAAGAAGCTGGTGCGCAGAGTATATAGGAAATGCAGCCGTCTGATCGTATTGTCAAAAGAGTGGAAAAAAGCCATTTCACATATTGTTCCTTCCGACAGAATTGATATCATAGAAAACTATTGTGTCATTCCAAAGGAACCTTATGATACGGGACGNCANCAAAATCAGATATTGTTTTTGGGAGAGNTGGGGGAAAGAAAAGGCTGTTTTGATATCCCGGCTATTNTGGAANAGGTCAGGNGGANCTGCNCNGANGCACATCTGGTGATGGCAGGAGACGGNCAGATGGAACAGGTAANGGAAGCCTTTNAGAAGAAAAATCTTTTGCCCTATGTAGAATTTACCGGNTGGGTGAGAGGGGAAGAGAAGANGAGACTGCTTCGGGAAAGTGCGGTTTTTNTNTTNCCGACTTATTATGAGGGCATGCCTATGGCGGTTCTGGAAGCNATGAGTTATGGAATGGGTATCGTGACAACAAGGGTCGGTGGGATTCCAATGCTGATTCGTCATAATGAGAGCGGATATCTTGAAAATCCGGGGCAGATTGCAGAAATAGCAGCGGATATAGCNTGCCTGTTACAGGACGAAGANCAGTGCCNCAGNATGGGGCAGCAGGCAAGAGCGCTGGCGCAACAGAAATATAGTCTGGAAAATCATTTNCGGAAATTNGAGCAGACTTATCGGAAGGTCATTGTGAAATGATGAATAAAGTTTTCAGGGCAGTCAAAAGTTTTGTCAAAATTGCATATTGGAAATGCCGTTATGGCTCAAGACTGAGCAGTTCATGGGTTCAGGGATTTGATCGTGTTAAGATTGAATTGTCAAAAAACGGACAGATGCATTTTGGAACAAGAATACAGAATCGCGGGGAATTATATCTGATCTGTGAAGGGAACGGCAGATTGGAGATAGGAAGTCATGTTTTTTGTAATACTNCGGCATGTATTACAAGTCTTGGACATATAAAAATCGGTGATTATTGTACCTTTGGCAATCATTTAGTCATGGTAGATCATGACCACAATTTTAAAAATNAAGATGGAGAATACTTGATTGGAGAGGTTATTATCGGAAACCACGTATGGGTCGGGGCGAACTGTACGATATTAAGAGGGACGCATATCGGGGATGACTGTGTGATTGCGGCGGGCAGTGTCGTNAAGGGGGATGTGCCTGCAGGAACGATTTACTATCAGAAACGGGAGACCCATGAGGAACTTTTGACACGGGAAGGGTGAGGCAGTATTATGGAAAACAGAGAACCGTTGATCAGTGTCATCGTTCCGGTCTATAACGGACAGGGTTATCTGGCGGATTGCATTGACAGTATTGAAAAACAGACGTATGGCAATCTGGAGGTTATTATAATAAATGACGGATCTACAGACCGGACTGCGGAAGTGTGTGACAGATTACAGACAGTCTACGGTAATGTACATGTNCTGAATCTGGACGACGANGGAGTGTCTGCTGCGCGCAATGCCGGGATAGAGATGTCAAAAGGAGAATTTGTCACTTTTGTGGACGCGGATGACAGGGTNCGTCCCGATATGATTAAGATACTGTATGATTGTATGATCGGGACGCAGAGCGANGTTGCCGGTTGCGGTTTTTTCCTATGGAGAAATGAGGATGAGTGGAAGCAGGCGGCGGNNTCGAGTGCGCAGGGTGCAGCNNCACCGGAAGGACGGACAAAAGTCTATGATGCCGGAAAGTACCTGCGCGAAGAACTCCTTCACGGTAACAGCCGGTGCTGGAGCAAGCTTTACCGCAGAGAGATCATGGAGAAAGTGCGTTTTCGGGAACAGCTCACGATCGGGGAGGACATGCTTTTTCTGGTGCAGATACTGCCGTATATCAATCGAATCGTGGAGACGGCNTATGCCGGCTACGGATATTATCAGAATCCGGCCGGAGCCATTAACAGAGAGTTCACACCNCGTTATATGGATCAGATCGTCTGCTGGCAGCTTGCGCGGGAAGAGGTTCTGCGCATGGATGTAAGTCTGGATCCGCAGGTTACGGCATTATGGATTATGGGGATCATGCTCACCGCAGGGAAGCTTGCCATGCTTCCGGCGCAAAAGAGGCATGATAATAAGAAATATATCGAAATATGCCATGAAAGGCTGAAAGAAGCGATGAAGATACCGGGGGCATACGNACGGCTGTCGTTAGGATACCGTCTTAAGACTGTGATATTCCGNNTGTTTCCGAAGTTGTATTTGTGGCTGTATCATTTCCACAAGCAAGTGGGTGAACATTGATGTTACGAGCATGTGAAGCAAATCTCGTAACTGAGCGAAGCTCAATTTGATAAGGAGCAGAATCTATGTTAATTGTCAGGGCGATGGGCGGGCTGGGAAACCAGTTGCAGCAGTACGCGCTATACAGGAAGTTGGAGCATATAGGGAAAGACGTGAGATTGGATGTTTCCTGGTTTCGCAATGAGGCGTTTCAGGGGACTATGGCAGCGGGAAGAGAACTTGAACTGAATTATCTGAATCCGCTTCCCTACAAGGTGGCGACTGAGGAGGAAATACGCGCTGTTCTCGGCAGGTTGTGGGAAGAGCCGGAAGGCATTGGCAGTAAGATCAGGCGGAAGTTACATCCTGCGCTGGGCCCTTTTTTTGAAGAAAACGATATGTACCACGAGCAGGTTTTTGCCATGGAACATAAATATCTGGTAGGATATTGGGCGTGTGAGAAATATTATGCGGATATCATGGATCTTCTGCGGGCTGATATCACTTTTCCGCGAAGCGGGGACGAAGCGTTACAGAAGCGAAACGACGAGGCCGTTCGGCAGATGGAGGAGACGGTTTCCGTCAGCGTGCATATCAGGCGGGGAGACTATCTGGATGATATGAATAAAGCGCTTTTCGGGAATATCTGTACCGAGGCNTATTATGAGAAGGCNCTGGGATATATGANAGAGAGATTTCCGGAGGCGGTATTTTACATCTTTTCGGATGATATCCCTTATGTGAAAGAACACTATCAGGGGGAGCGGTATCGGATTATCGACTGGAACCACGGCAGGGACAGCTTCTATGACATGATGCTGATGAGCCGGTGTAAGCATAATATCTGCGCCAACAGTACGTTCAGTTTCTGGGGAGCCAGATTGAATGCTCATGATNATAAAATCATGATCCGGCCGNCTATTCACAAGAATACGCAGGTGTGCGTACCAGAGCAGATGAAGGAGCTGTGGAAGGGATGGCAGCTCATTACGCCGCAGGGGGAAGTGTGTGAAGAGATTTTCTAAGGNACCTGAAGAACGCNGCCTAAGAAAATCTAAGANTTCACACCGGAGAATGCCGAAAAAACGGGCATTCTCCATGAAGATAAATGGAGATTAGGATAATGCAGAAGGCGAAATATAAGATCAGTGTGATCGTTCCTGTATACAATAAAAAGGATTACTTGGAGCAGTGTATCGACAGTATTTTATCCCAGAGATATGGCAATCTGGAGCTGCTGCTTGTGGATGACGGGTCCGTGGACGGCAGCGGGGAGATCTGCGACCGGTATGCCGCGAAGGACGAGCGTGTCAGGGTGTTNCATCAGCAAAACGGCGGTCCTACGGCGGCGGTTATGACCGGAATGCGGGAAGCGGCGGGGGATTATTATACTTTTATAGACAGTGATGACTATATCAGCAAAGACATGCTGGAGAAGATGGCGGGATGTCTTACAGGACGTGAGAGAGAAATCGTCTGCTGCAACCATGTGCTGGAGAAGCAGAAGGAGACGGTTCCGGTGATCCAGCCGCTTGNACCGGGGGTGTACGAGGGCGCAAAGCTGGATGAAGAAATTAAGGATAAGCTTCTCGGCAGGGAGAATCGGATCATCCCNATGTCCCGTTGTATGAAGCTCTGCGAGAAGTCGGTTTTTGAAGGCAATGAGAAATATTATGATACGACGCTTCGTATGGGGGATGATTTCAATCTGATCTATCCGGCGCTTCTTAAGAGCAGCAGAATCGTTATTATGGAGGAAGCGTTGTTTTACCATTACCGTTATGTGGAGGATTCTATCGTGCATGCCTATGACCCTGACTGTGCGCAGAGTATTGCCGGGTGGTATCAGGCGGTAGGACAGATCGTCCGCGACAGGANTGTTTCCGACGGGGAGGCGAAGCTTAACAGAGAATACTGTTATATGATGATGTACGTGATGAAAAATGAGCTGCGTAATCCCGATAAGAATTATATACAGAAAATACAGNGCATTTTCATGGAGCCGGNGGTGCGGGGCAGGATCATGAACACNCCGCTGTCTGTTACGAGCAGGGCGAATGCTCTTTTGTACCTCGGCATGCAGTATCCTAACAAAACACTTCTGCATATCCTGAGAATGATTGTGAAGCGGTATGATGCTTCCGGTAAGAAGGGCANNAGAAAGACAGGANTCTGATTGANCAGGACAATGAGGAAAGGGNNCGGTTAGTATAATGGATAATCGTTTGGTAATGTATTTGCACGGGGGCAGCGGGAATCATGGCTGCGAGGCAATCATAAACAGCACATGCCACATGATAGAGGATATCCCCAANCTTCTTGTGACGAACAGCGAGNAGGAGGANNGGTTTTATTCTCTGGAACCGCTGTGCGATATTTTGCAGGAGAGGAAGATTGCGGAACATTTCTTCGCGCATGTGTTTTACTANGTCTGGCGGGCTGTATTCCGTGATCCGGAGTCTTTCATGCGGTATCGGTTCCGNAAAGTGCTGGGTAAGAATAAGGCGCCGCTGTATATGTCCACGGGCGGTGATATGTACTGTTATGAATTGTCCAAGAAGGAGGCAATTGTTGCGAACAGCACTTTTAACCGTGCCGGCGCGAAGACGATTCTCTGGGGATGTTCGATTGAGCCGGAGCTTTTACAGGAGGCTGAGGTCGTTGAAGATATGAAACGGTATGCGTTGATTACGCCGAGAGANTCCATTACGTGGGAGGCGCTTCGGGCAGCAGGCATCACGGAGAACGTAAAGGCATTTCCCGATCCTGCGTTTGCGTTAANGCCGGAGAAGATGGATCTGCCCAAAAGATTTGCAGTGGGAAAAACAATCGGAATTAATGTGAGTCCCATGATCGTGCGACACGAGAANGTAGAGGGAATTACACTTGCCAATTATCGGAAGCTGATCGATCATATTTTGCAGACTACGGAGGACTGTGTGGCGCTGATCCCGCATGTGATGTGGAACCATAACGATGACAGGCTGACGCTTAAGGAGCTTTACCGAGGGTATGAAGGAAACGGAAGAGTAATGCTGTTTCCTGATTTGTCCTGTCAGAAGATTAAATATATCATTTCCAAGTGCAGGGCTTTTATCGGAGCAAGAACGCATGCCACGATCGCGGCCTATTCGAGCTGCGTGCCGACTCTGGTGGTAGGATATTCCGTGAAGGCAAGGGGCATCGCGAGAGACCTGTTNGGCAGTGAAGAGCACTATGTTCTGCCGGTGCAGGCGTTGGAGAATCCGGAAGAACTGATACAGGCATACGACTGGATGATGGNCAGGGAACAGGAAATCAGGCAGAGGCTTACGTCTCTGATGCCGGAGTATATCGCAAAGGCAGAGGCGGCAGGGGAAGAAGTCCGGAAAATATGGGAACAGGTAAGCGGACAACAGGGGTCCGGGGATTCGGAAAGGCAATGCGATGGGCAGAGTCAGGCAGGCTGAGAAGAATATTTTCTTCGGATATNTCAGTAATATTATNATCATAATCATGGGGTTTTTGCAGAGAACNGTTTTCATCATGGTGTTGGATAAAACCCTGCTGGGTGTTAACTCTTTGTATACGGATATCCTGAGTGTGCTCTCTCTGGCAGAGTTGGGAATCGGAAGCGCACTCAATTACAGTCTGTATAAACCGGTGGCGGATAACGATCAGGAGAGGATTAAATCCTATATGCGGCTTTATAAGAAGGCGTATCTGGCAATCGCGGGCGTTATCGCGGTTGTGGGAGTGGCGCTGATTCCGTTTCTGCCTTATCTGATTAAGGACAGTAAAGGGATTANCGGAAGGGAACTGGTTCTCTATTATCTGATCTTTCTTTTTAANACGGTCAGCACATATTTTGTGGCATATAAATACAGTCTGGCNAANGCNCAGCAGCGGGGCTATATTCAGACTAATATCACAACGATCACGAAGATCATCACGGTTCTTGCACAGATTGTCATTCTGCTTGTGACCGGGAATTTCCTGCTGTTTTTGCTGACACAATCGGCAGTGGAGCTTATTCAGAAAATCTTTGTCAGCATTTATTTTAATAAACTGTATCCGTATCTGAAAGACAGGGATGTAAAGAAGCTGGATAAAGCGGAGACGGACATAGTCGTTACGAAGACAAAGGCGCTTATGTTTCACAAGATCGGTGATGTGGCNCGGCTGTCCACGGACAGTATTATCATCACATATTTTATGGACGTGGACTGGGTCGGAGTGGTAGGAAATTATACGCTGATTATTACTTACGCCACTAATTTTATCAGTGTGATATTTAATTCCCTGATTTCCGGATTCGGCAATCTGGTGGCCACGGAATCGAAAGACAAGCAGTACGCCATGTTTAAAGTATACCGGTTCTTTGCCTGCTGGNTGTACGGTTTTGCAGCTGTCGGATTCTGGCTGCTGCTGACGCCGTTAGTCACNGGAATCTGGCTGAATGAGAGCTGGGAATTGGGGCAGATCGTGTTGACGCTTATCCTGATTGATTTCTATTTCAAGGGCGGCAGAGTGGTTCTGGTGAACTTTAAAATTGCGGCGGGTGTGTTCGAGCAGGATAAATATCTGTCTCTGATTCAGGGNGCGGTGAATCTGGTNTTGTCGATTATCGGTATTAAGCANATCGGNNTGGCNGGTGTATATGTNGGAACNGTNGTCTCCGGGGTGATGGCGAATCTGATCCAGCCCGGAATCATATACAGGGATTGTTTTGACAAGAATACTTGGTCTTATTTCAAGGATTCCGTTAAATATATCGGGGTGATAGCAGGGGTTGTGCTGCTAATGATTCCGGTGAAAGCTTTGATCATGGCGCAGGTGAGTATCGTTACATTTATTGTGATGGCGGCGGTGATTACGATTGCTTACAATCTGATTTTCTTCCTGTTCTTTGGCAGAACGCAGGAATTTGCATATCTGTGGAATCTGATTACGGGCAGGGTGCCGTTGTTAAAAAAACTTAGCCGTAAAAGGTGATAGAAAAACCGGATATTTCAGGATGCTGATTTGCATTTGAAGACGGCGGAGCATGCGAGGGTTGTTGAGGAGGTGCAAAGATGGCACAGGAAACAACAGGGAAACTTGATAGTAATGTGAATAAGGAAGCGCTGGCGCAGACGGCCTGTCGTGAGCTTATGACGTACGGTCTGTGGGATGGGAAGACGAAAGCTAAAAGATGGATCAGGAAATATATTCTGCGCCAAAACACTGCACCGGAAGACTTGATTTTCTGGCCCACCGGACTGCTGGCGGCCGGGCTGTGGGATTACTGTCAGACGATGCATTTTACCGCCGGAGAACAGGCGCTCGGCGCATACTATACAAGATGGATGAAGAAGGGGTGTCCTGTTTTCTATCTGGATGACCTTCTGGCGGGGGAAACGCTGTTGTCCGCTTATATGATGTATACGGAGAGCGGACGCGGCAACTGTATTGTTGATGAACAGAACGCGGATGCGTATCGGACTGCTGTCGAGAAACTGGTGGACTTCGGAATGACATATCCGACAGATGAGATGGGAAGCTTTCCGTACCGGGCGGCACAGAATAACGGATATGTGTTCGTGGATGCCATCGGACTGGCGTGTCCGTTTCTCTATCGGTATGGCACAGTGTATCAAAGAACCGATGCCATGGAACTTGCGGTGAAGCAGATCGTTAATTTTGCGGCGTACGGCATGGACGGTTCTACGGGGCTTCCATATCACGGCTATGTGATGAATACCGGATACAAGTATGGTATTATAGGCTGGGGACGCGCGGTGGGATGGCTGCTTCGGGGTATGATCGGGTGCATGATCAGTGAGTATGGAGCCGATAGACTTAAGGATTCCTATATCGGCTTGGTGGACAGAGTATTGCCGTATCAGCATAAGGACGGATATTTTTCATGGCAGTTACAGGCAATGGATGGTCCGGTGGACACTTCCGCTGCGGGAATGATCTATGCGGCATTGGAACAGGGAATCAGGCTGCATATTCTGGAGGATCCGAAGTATGAACAGGCATTGCAGACGGGTAGAAATGCGATATACAGGTCGGTCAGAGACGGTCGGGTGTATGACTGTTCCGGTGAATGCGAGGGCTTCGGTCAGTATCCGCAGCATTACGGTGCATATCCGTGGTCGCTTGGTCCGGCGCTTCTATTGTAGAGGATAAAAGTGCGACGGCGAGGATATGAAATTTGGCTGTGCGGAAGATCTGGGCAAGCTGCGAAAAGTAACAACAGGAGAGAGCGGGAATGAATGAAAGATCACGCGGAATGATATCCGACAACAGCATAGAGATTACATTGGCGGAAGCGTGTTATTTCGGTTTCTTTATACTGCTGTCCGTCACGAAAGGGCTGGGGCTTTACGAAGGGCAGAAGCTTTTTGAGCTGCTGGTGCTTCCGGCACTTCTTCTCGGTATTGCGAAAATATTGATTACCCCGTACACGAAGAGACAGTGGATCATACAGATCCTGCTGCTTATTCTTACTGCGGTGGTTTTTTATAATTCCCATGAACGGGGAATCCTTTTCCTTTCTTTCACGGTGCTTGGCATGAAGAATATTTCGGTAAAAAGGGTTTTCCATATAGGTCTTTGGGTATGGTCGCTGTGCTCGGTCGCGCTGAGTATTTTCTCTTTCTTTCGGCTGGAGCATACAGTTTACCGCGTGCATGCCAAGCTGGGGATGGGACATATTTTCAGGTGGAGCCTCGGCTTTTCACATCCTAATATTCTGCATATTACCTACCTGGCGCTATGCGCATTTATCATCTATGAAACGGGAGACAATTACAGGTTTAAACATTTTATATATATGATGGCGGGTAATATGCTGGTTTTTCTCTACTCGATCAGTTATACCGGCTTCGGGATCGTGACTGTTCTGCTTGTGGGATGCCTGTATGTGCGAATTCGTCCCAGATTCTGTATTTTAGAGATGATGCTGGCTAATCTGGTACTGCCGGTTTGTCTGGTGTTATCGTTTGTACTGCCGTTTTTCCTCTATTTTAATAAATACTGCGGATATGTACAGGATCTCAACAGATTGTTGAATACGAGGATTTGGCTTGCAGAACAGTTTCTCAGATCTGAGTATCGGAGTCTGTTCGGCTCGGATATTTCGAAAATTGTGAAGTCCTCCATGACATTGGATAATTCCTATGTGTGGGGATATATTAATTACGGCCTTTTCATGTTTGCAATTATTATAGTGGGTTATTTTGCGCTGCTGTTTTACGATACTTATAAGCAGCGGACGTTAGAACTGGTCATCCTGATCTGTTTTCTGGGTGCCGGCTGGACGGAGCCGCTCTTGTTTAATACCTCTTTTAAGAATGTGACGCTGATCTTTCTGGGAGGATTCCTTTTTATGCAGAAGGATGGGGTGAAAGAATACTGCCTGTTTCCCCGGATGCAGCGGACAGTGACTGTGCCCCTTGCGAAGCTGCCGGATCGTCTGGGCCATACGGCATGTGCGGTTTTTAACAAATATAAAGGTAAAATGATTGGCATGACCGCAGCAGGTGCGGCGCTCGGACTTCTGCTGTGTGTGCTCTTATATACGCCGCCGGCGGGGTATGTTGTGCCGCGATTCTATACGGACGGACAGGAGGAATCCTCTGTGTACGTACAGAGCAGGGAGGACCCCGCTTATGAGGGATGGAAGATCATGAATTATACGGATGGAGAGACACCTATGCAGCTTGTCCAAGGACAGGCGGTGAGGTTGGAGACTGTCAGGTATTATGTTGGAAGCATATTGATCGGCGGGTTTCTGGGGGCGGTGGGCTCTACAATCTGTTTTGGGCGGAGACTTCTGCTTCGCAGAGTTGATTCAGAGCCTGATCTGTTGTGAGATATCTTTAAATGGAGGAAAATGTGAACAAGAAAGATTTGGAATACTGCACTATATTAAAAACAAATATCAATGTGACCGATATGGATAAGACGATCACTTATATCACAGAGAATCTTAATGCTCTGCGAGGTGATTACATCTGTGTTGCCAATGTGCACACGACGGTGATGGCGTTTCGGGATGAGGAGTACCGCAAGGTGCAGAACAGCGGCGCCATGGCTCTGCCGGATGGTCAGCCGCTGTCTATTGTCAGCCGCCGCAGAGGATATGCGCAGGCCGGACGTGTGCCGGGACCGGATCTGATGCCGGCGATACTGGATCTGTCGCAGCAAAAGGGATATACTCACTTCTTTTACGGCAGCACGGAAAGCACGCTGAAGCAGCTTGAGAGAGTCATCATGGCCAGATATCCGGGATTAAAGATCGCAGGCATGTACGCTCCGCCGTTCCGTGATCTGACACAGGAAGAAGATGACGAGGTGGTTCGCCGGATCAATGACAGCGGTGCGGATTTCATCTGGGTGGCTCTTGGTGCGCCTAAACAGGAGAAATGGATGTATGAGCATCGAAACAGGGTAAAGGGGCTTATGATCGGCGTGGGAGCCGCTTTTGATTTCATTGCCGGCACCGTAAAGCGGGCGCCGATGTGGATGCAGAAGCTCTGTATGGAATGGGTATTCCGTATTATTCAGGATCCGAGAAGACTGATTCCGCGTTATCTGAATACCAACTTTGCTTTTCTCTATTATGTGCATAAGGAGAGTAAAGAGCAGCGTGGGAAGCGTGGGAAGAAACTTCGCATCGCCATGATCGGACACAAGAGAATACCGTCCAGAGAGGGCGGCGTTGAAATCGTGGTGGAAGAGCTGGCTGTGCGAATGGCGGCTCTGGGACATCGGGTGGACGCATACAATCGATACGGACATCATGTGTCCGGCAAGAAGTATGATCAGGAATATGGATGGAAAGGCAGGAAATTCTATAAGGGTGTCAGAGTGTATATCATTCCCACTTTCAGAAGAAGCAGTCTGAATGCCATTGTCTACAGCTTCTTCGCTACGATCAGGGCTTTGTTTGGCAGGTATGATGTGCTGCATTATCACGCGGAGGGACCCTGTGCCATGTTGTGGCTGCCGAAACTTTTCCGCAGGCGGATCGTGGTGACTATCCACGGATTGGACTGGCAGAGAGCGAAGTGGGGTAATTTTGCCTCCTACGTGATTAAGTTTGGAGAGAAGATGGCGGCTAAGTATGCCGATGAGGTGATCGTGCTGTCGGAGAATGTACAGAAATATTTTGCGGACACTTACCACAGGAAAGTCTCTTTTATTCCTAACGGTATCAGCAGACCCGAGCAGCGGGATGCGCAGCTTATTACGGAGAAATACGGACTGACCAAGGACAGCTACCTGTTGTCTCTTGGAAGGATCGTGCCGGAGAAGGGGCTTCATTATCTGATCGAAGCGTTTTCGAAGATTGACACGGATAAGAAACTGGTGATTGCCGGCGGCAACAGCCATGCAGTGGAATATATGGATCGGATCCATCGGATGGCGGCGCGGGATGAGCGCGTTATCATGACAGATTTCGTGCAGGGACAGTTGCTGGAAGAACTGTACTCTAACGCGTATGCTTTTGTGCTTCCAAGTGATGTGGAGGGTATGGCGCTCACGCTGTTGGAGGCTATGAGCTACGACGATTGCTGTCTGGTCAGCGATATCTGCGAAAATACGGAAGTGGTGGAAGATAAGGCCTTTGTATTCCGTAAGGGAGACACGAAGGATTTGCGGAAGAAACTGGAATATATGCTGGATCATCCTGAGGTCGTGCAGGAATACCGAGCGCAGAGCGCAGATTTTATCTGTGGCAAGTACAACTGGGATGAAGTGGTGGATGAGACGATCCGGTTATACCGCGGTCAAAAATAGTTTGGAAATGCGGGCTAAGAGAAAAGTCCGGGTATTTGTGTGAAGAGATTTCGTAAAGCGGAATCAGGGGGAGTAATGTACATTGAAGATTTTAATGGTGAATAAGTTTCTCCATCCGAACGGAGGGTCGGAGACGTATATTTTTAAACTGGGAGAACAATTACAGAAAACAGGACATGAAGTACAGTTCTTTGGCATGGAGCATGCAGGCAGGATCGTAGGAAACCATGCGGAGTGTTATACATCCGATATGGACTTTCACGGCGGCGGGCTTAAGAAACTGCTCTATCCTCTGCGTATTATATATTCTACGGAAGCAAGGAAAAAGATGCATATTGTGCTGGAAGACTTTCAGCCGGATGTAGTGCATCTGAATAATATTAATTTTCAATTGACCCCATCGGTCATTTATGCGGTGCGTGCCTATGAGAAGAAGTACGGTAAACATGTGCAGATCGTGTACACTGCCCACGATTATCAGTGGGTATGCCCCAATCACATGATGCGTGTTCCCGCTACGGGAGAGATTTGCTTCGCCTGCCGCGGCGGCGATTTCAGACAGTGCAGCAGGAAACGCTGCATTCACGGCTCAAGAATGAAAAGTCTGCTGGGAACCATTGAGGCGGTATATTATGCGAAGAGAAAGACTTATGGCATGGTGGATGTGATCGTGTGCCCCAGTGAGTTTATGAAGAAGCAGCTCGACACGGATCCGCTGCTGGCGGATAAGACAGTCATGATGCATAATTTCATCGAGACGGATCTAAATGACACCGGACAGAATGATAGGGATGAAAAGAGCAAAGACTATGTACTGTACTTCGGCCGCTTCTCGGAGGAAAAGGGAACGGGAACCCTCTTGGAAGCGTGCAGGGCGTTACCCGACATTCCCTTTGTCTTCGCTGGCACAGGCCCTCTGGAAGATAAAGTGGATCAGGTGCCGAACGTGGAGAACCGCGGGTTTGTAACAGGGGAGGCATTGCGCCGCCTGATCTTGAATGCACGGTTCAGCGTATACCCTTCCGAGTGGTACGAGAACTGCCCCTTCTCCGTGATGGAGTCCCAAATGTACGCAACACCCGTACTCGCTTCAGACTTGGGTGGCGCACCGGAACTGGTGCAGGCTGGCAGGACAGGCGATCTGTTCCGTGGCGGCGACATACAGGAGCTGACAGAACATATCAGAGCCCTCTGGAATGATCCCGAATTGTGCCGGAAGTACAGCCAGAACTGCAAAGATATAAATTTTGACACAGTGGAAGAATATTGTGATAAAATAGTGAAAAAAGTATATCAGTCATGAGGGCATATTGCGTAAAATGTTCTCTTGTGTCGGCTTCGTCATATGGATTTTCTAAAATATTCCGGGAAATCTGCGAAACCGGACGAACGGAATATTAGANAATCTCATATTCCTGCGCAAGACAACTGCGAGAACATTTTACACAATATGCCTATGAAGGTTGTAGACTACAGAGAAGTAAGAGACTTGCTCTTATCTAAANTGGAATCAGACAGGAGATAATATATGTCAAGAAGAACCCTATACGGCACAGTCATCGTGACCTACCGATGTAATGCCCGCTGTAATATGTGTGACTGCTTTAAAGATCCTACCAGACCGGAGGAAGAGATCACATTGGAAGATATTAAGAAGCTGCCGGAGATGGCTTTCACCAATATCACCGGTGGAGAACCTTTTATCAGACAGGACATTCCGGACATCGTGCGTGAACTTTACAAAAAATCTGACAGGATTGTCATATCTACCAACGGTTATTTTACGGACAGAATCATTGCCCTGTGCAGACAGTTCCCGAAAGTNGGNATNCGTATCAGCATNGANGGNCTGCAGNAGACGAANGATGCNATNCGTGGTATNCCCGATGGCTTCAACAGAGGTTATAANACNCTNAAGACGCTGGTGGANATGAANCANCCNGATGTGGGNTTCGGCATGACGGTGCAGGANATGAANTGNGAAGANNTNGTGCCGCTNTANAATATTGCCAACGATATGGGCATGGAGTTTGCCACAGCNACGCTGCATAANTCTTTTTATTTCAGGAAGACAGATAACAAGATNGANGATAAATATAAAGTGGCGCAGAATTTNGAGAANCTGATCAATGAGCTTCTTAAGAGCAAGTCGCCCAAGAAGTGGTTCCGCGCCTATTTCAACCACGGGCTGATTAATTATATTTACGGCAACAAGAGGCTTCTGCCCTGCGATATGTCCAAAAATGCATTTTTTATTGATCCGTTCTGCGATGTTATTCCTTGTAACGGCATGGAGAAGAAGGCTGTGATGGGCAATCTGCGTGAGAAGAGCTGGGACGAGCTGTGGAATTCTCCACAGGCGCAGAAGGTCAGGGAGTGTACGAAGAACTGCGACAGAAACTGCTGGATGATTGGTTCGGCGTCACCGGCAATGCATAAATATATCTGGGTACCCGCATGGTGGGTTGTGAAACATAAATTTTTAAAGGGTGGCAAATACAGTTTGAAGGAGAATAAATTTATATGAGATTTCTGTATGTAGCCCCGCGTTANCACACGAATCAGATGGATATCATGAAAGGGCTGATAGAACATGGGCATGAGGTCTGTTTTATCAGCCATTATGCCGCTATCATAGAAGATTATTCCTATGTGANGCCGATCGTGTTGGGGTATTCCCGATTGTATCGGCTATTGGATTATCTNTATGTACATGTAATCCACAGAAAGAACCCCGAGGCTATCGTATTTAAGATACAGCATGGATTTCCTCCGATGCGCAGGTTAAAAAAACTGATCTGTGATTTTAAACCCGATGTTGTGATTCTCAGAGAGCGTTCCGTATACTCCATGGCAGCATATATGGTTTGCAGAAAAAAAGGTTATCCCTGTATTCTCTATAACCAGAATCCATTGTGGTCAGAGCCGGTAAAGACAGATCCTGCCCATCGTATCGTGGCCAAATTATCGCCGAAGCTGCGTATGACACCTGTTATGGGGATTCGGAAACAGGGAACGTCTATCAAGGAGAATGATTATTTTGTGCCCTTTATTATGGAACCGCAAAGGGCGCCGGAGGAGAGAACTTATTTCGAGAATGATACGATACATATCCTCTGTATCGGGAAATATGAGATCAGGAAACATCACTTGCTATTGATTCAGGTGGTAGAGGAATTGTTTAGGAAACACGGCAGAATAAAGCTGACACTGATCGGCGAGGCGACGAATCATTTCCAGAAAGAATACTGCGGACAGGTTAAGCAGTATGTGTCGGATCGTCACATGGAAGATATCGTTACGGTTAAGACGAACGTGCCCCGTAGCAAGATGGAAGAGGAGTATCTGGGTGCGGATCTCTATGTGATCCCCAGCACCCGCGAGATGGCGTCGGTGTCACAACTGGAAGCGATGAGCTATTCCCTTCCGGTAATCTGCAGTGACCTGAACGGCACAGCATGTTACGTGGAGGACGGAGTGACAGGGTATCTGTTTAAGGACTGCGATCAGGCGGATCTGAAAGAAAAGCTGGCTATGATGTTGTCTGACAGAGAGCGGATGAAAGAGATGGGGGCGGCGGGGTATCGAGCGCTCACAGAGAAGTATAATTATGAGAATTACTACCATACCATCATGCAGATGAGGGATAAACTGCTGCAATGACAGGGGGCTTAAATGAAACGTAAGATTAAGGATATTCTGGCAGCGATAGTCTATTTTTTGTATGAAAAAGATATCCTGCACAACCGGATAAAAGTGCATACCATTGACGAGACGATCGACGAGCTTCTGAATACCGATAAGAGCATGGTGAGATTTGGGGACGGTGAGATCGTTATGATCAGAGGGGTGGATCTGATGCTCCAGCAGGCGGCTCCCGAGATCGGAGAAGGTCTTGCAGAGATTCTGGCATACCAAAATGATGACCTGATGGTTACTATTCCTGATATTTTTCATACTCTTTCGGATCATCATAAGGCGAGCAGACAGTTCTGGATGGATCACCTGCTTTTTAACAGGAAAGTATACGAGAAGTATTGTAATAAAAACCGTATATACGGTTCTACATTTGTCTCAAGGTGCTATTATTTTGCCGAGGATCGCAGCGGTTGTGACAGATGGTTTGCTAAAATAAGAAAAATATGGGAAAATAAAAATATTGTGATCGTGGAGGGCACAAGGACGCATAACGGCGTCGGCAATGATTTGTTTGACAGCGCGGTAAGTATAGAGCGGATCATCTGCCCGCCCAGTAATGCCTATGGAGCACTGCCGGCGATTGTAGAGGCATGTCATTCCTATAATAAGGACAGGCTGTTTCTCTTATCTGTCGGTGTTGCCGCGAAATTTCTGACGATGGAATTGTTTCGGAGGGGATATCGGGTGCTGGACATCGGCAACATGGATATGGAGTATGAATGGTACCTGAGAAAGACGCCGGATAAGATACCACTGGAGAAACATAGTGTTATCGGCGAGGAAGCGAACCGTCAGGCAGCGGCGCGCGACGAAGCGTACGCGCGATATTTGGAACAGGTGAAGGTTTGGCTGACGTAGGACATGTGCAACAGAGATAGGGACAGGATATGATAGATAGTAAAGAAAAGTTCAAATATTTTTTAAAACAGGATCAGATCGCGCTGGGCAGACAGCAGGATAAGCGGCCGAGATTATTCGGGGATGAGATCTGGAAGTTTGAGATCCTGTTGCGCAAGGTAGAGTATGATCTGAACTGCCGTAGAGGAATATCTGCGTGGATCATGGGAAAATACCACAAATTTCGCTTTCACCGTATCAGTGTAAAGCTTGGATTTACGATTCCTCCGAATGTATTCGGTGAAGGCTTATCGATTCCCCATTACGGTACTATTGTCGTGCACGGTAATGCGAGAGCAGGCAGAAACTGCAGGCTGCAGGAGGGTGTGACAATAGGTGCAGTAAACGGGAGTCATGCGGCAGCAGTGATCGGGGATAACTGTTATTTCGGGAGCGGCGCGAAGATATTGGGAGCGGTTACCATAGCCGATGATGTGGCAATCGGTGCAGGAGCGGTGGTCACAAAGGATATTACAGAGCCGGGGACAACCTGGGGAGGCATACCGGCGAGGAAAATCAGTGACCGGGATTCCCACAGGAGTTTGTGCAGCGCACTTTTTTAAGCGGTATGGAAAGCCAGTGTTTAGAAGATGAAGGAGTTCTTAAGTAAATGAGCAGAGCAAATGAGAACAGGAGAGCGGATATGCTCACCAAGCTGGGATATATTTTTGATAAAAGAGATAAATGGAAGATCGCCATGCTGCTTGTTGCAGTGGTGATCGGCAGTTTTCTGGAACTTCTGGGTGTAACGATCTTCATGCCCTTCATTAATATCATTCAGGAACCGGAGACAGTTCGGAAGACATGGTATCTCAGGTGGGCGTATGAAATGTTTCATTTTCAGTCTGTGAAAAGTTTTCTTGCCGTGTTATCGGTGGCTATTATAGTAGTTTATATCGTTAAAAACATTTATCTGATCATTGAGAAAAACTATATATACAGGTTTTCTTACAATACACAAATGAAGCTGTCCACACGGCTGTTAAATACGTACATGAAGGAACCTTATACCTTTCATCTGAATAAGAACATTGCTACATTGCAGAGGAGCTTGCAGGAGGATACGGCAAAATTTATGCAGGTGATTCTCTACTCTTTGGAATTGGTAGCGGAGCTTGCGGTGTGCTTTGTTCTGGTGGTTTATCTTTTTTTTCAAAGTAAGACGATTACTGTTATTGTGTTGGGACTGTTAGTTGTATGCGTGGGAGCTTTTCTGCTTTTAACCAGAAAATACAGCCGCAGGCTCGGACAGGAAAATCAAGGGTATCAGGGTAAAATCTTTCAATGGATGAATCAGGCGCTGGGCGGAATCAAGGAAATTAAGATTCTGGAAAGGGAAGAATTTTTTACGGAGGAATACCGCAAATACTATGAGAAATTTGCCCGAGGTCTGAGAATCGCCAGAACGATCTCCATTTTGCCTAAGTATGCAGTGGAAGCCGTAGCAATCTCAGGTCTTTTAGTAGGAATCATTGTTAAGCTGCTGTTGGGAGAGGCGGATATGACTTATTATATCCCTCAGCTGACGGTGTTTGCGGTGGCGGCTTTTCGGCTGATGCCGAGTGTGGGGCGTATCAACGAACATGCCACCAATACATTGTATGCACTGCCTTCTGTAGATCTGGTCTATCATGATCTGGTGGAAATTGAAGACTATATTGAAAAGCAGGATGGTGAAGTGAAGGAAGACTGGAATCTGCTGAGCAGTATCGAGGTACAGAACGTAACTTACTATTATCCCGATACGGAGGAGGCGGTGATTGACGATGCCAGTCTGTCTATCAGAAAAGGGCAGACAGTGGCGTTTATCGGCGCTTCCGGTGCCGGTAAGACTACAATGGTGGACATTATACTTGGTCTGCTGACACCGCAGAAAGGTGTTGTTATGGCAGATCATATCAATGTGCATGAGAAGCCTAAGACATTCCATGCACAGGTCGGTTATATTCCGCAGGTGATCTATCTGTCAGATGACACGATTCGAAATAATATAGCCTTCGGTGTTAAACAAGGGGAAATTGATGAACAGGCGGTTCTTCAGGCTATGGAGAAGGCACAGCTTTTGGACTTCATTAACAGTCTGCCTCACGGGCTGGATACGATAGTTGGTGACAGAGGTGTCAGATTATCCGGCGGACAGCGGCAGCGTATCGGGATTGCAAGGGCGCTCTATCATGATCCGGAGATACTCGTGCTGGATGAAGCGACCTCGGCGCTTGATAATGATACGGAAGCCGCGGTCATGGAGGCGGTGGAAAATCTGCAGGGAATAAAGACGATGATCATTATCGCACATAGGTTGACGACGATCCGCAACGTGGACGTGATCTATGAAGTCGGGGAGGGTAAAGTGACAGAGAAGAGCAAGGCAGAAGTGTTTGAGGGAGAATAAGTATGGCGGTTACTTCATTTACATTTTTGATTTTTTTCCCTATTGTGGTGTTGGCTTATTATATCATTCCAAAACGTTTTCGCAGGGTATGGCTTTTGGCGGTCAGTTACTATTTCTATATGAGCTGGGGGATCAGATACGGAGCAGTTCTTCTTTGGATCACGACGATCACTTATTGCGGGGCTCTGGGTCTGGCCGGTCTTGACAGATATTCCATGGAAGAAAAGATTAGGAGCCGGCTGAAAAAAGGCTGTGTTCTTTTGCTTGCAGCAATGGTATTCGGTACGCTTTTCTGTTGCAAATATTTAATTTTTGTGGTGGGTGTTTCTTTTTATACCCTACAGTCCTTTGGCTATATTATGGATGTGTATCGCGGGAAGACAGAGCCGGAGCGTAATTTTTTGTCGTACGCGCTGTTTCTTTCTTTTTTTCCGATTGTTGTGTCAGGTCCCATTGAAAGATCCACCAATCTGCTCAAGCAGCTTCGCAATGAGGAGAGGACAGTTTTTTGCGAAGAAAATATCAAACAGGGATTATGTATGATGCTGTGGGGATATTTTATGAAGTTGGTCATAGCCGAGCGGATCGCTATATTTGTCAATGCAGTATATGATCAGAATCTGGGAGGCGTATATGCAATTGTGGCGACAATACTGTACGGGATCCAAATTTATTGCGATTTTGCCGGGTATTCTACGATTGCCATGGGAGCGGGCAGGACTTTAGGCTTTGCCGTGACAGAAAACTTCGCAGCGCCATATCTGGCAGCTACAGTTAGTGGATTCTGGCGCAGATGGCATATGTCGCTGACAGGATGGTTCAGGGACTATCTCTATATTCCCTTGGGAGGGAATCGCAGGGGACGGCTCAGGAAGTATGTTAATATTATGATTGTTTTCGCTGTCAGCGGCATATGGCATGGAAACGGCTGGAAGTATCTTATATGGGGCGGATTGAACGGTTTTTATCAAGTGGCCGGTGACGTGCTTATGCCGGTGCGGACAAGACTTTTGCGTGTATTCAGATTGGAAAAGACGGGGAAAATCTATAGACTGTTACAGGCGGCAGTAACTTTTCTGCTGGTAGATTTTGCATGGATTTTCTTTCGGGCGGACAGCGCGAACAGAGCGCTGAAAATGATCAGAGGCATGGTGGCGGAGTTCGATTTATCTGTGCTTTGGGACGGGTCCTTATACCATTTCGGAATCGGACAGGCCGAATTCAGATTTTTGCTTCTGATGATTCTGCTGCTTGCGGTAGTTGACTTTCTGCATTATCGTAAACGGTATGTACTGACTATGATGGGAGAATGGCATTGGACGGTCAGAACCTGTTTGTGTGCATGCATGTTGATGACGGTTATTATTTTTGGAATCTATGGAGTCAATTATGACGTGAGTACATTTATCTATTCTGCTTTTTAATTAAGCGCGTTTGACGTAACAGGTGCCATATGTTTTTGCTTGAAATAAAATATTATTGAAATATAAGGGATAAATTATGAAGTCGCTGCGTTCTTTTGTTTCACATATTAAAATACTGGTTCTTTTTGCGGTCGTAGTGATAGCTGTGACAGAAGTCATGAATTATCTGTATGTTGATGATACCACTGAATTTGCCAGATGTATGATGCATGAATTCTATGAGGACGATACTAATATCGATCGGCTGTATTTGGGATCTTCCCATGTTTTCTGTGATATTGATCCGACTGTGCTAGATAACATCAACGGAGAGTATAATTTTAATCTTGCTTCTCATATGCAGCAGATGATTACTTCTTACTACCTGTTAAGGGAAGCGGATAAGAAACATCATATTAGCAGAGTATATCTGGATCTGTTTTATCCCTGTACAAATGCGGGAAAAGGTAATTTTCGCGAGTATGACTCGCTTTCTCCAAGTTGGGCGGTTATCAATCAGCTGCGGCCATCTGCCAATAAACTTTCTTATATGCTTGATTTGAGTGATCCGGAGTATTATTACCTGACGTTTCTGCCGTTTATGCGTTACAGGGAGAAGCTTTTCAGTTCAGATTATATTGCGGAGATTGTGAAGGGAAAACAGACTACAGAATGGAAAAATTATGCGTATTCCTATATAGCGCCGGACGGCAGTGAAATCATAAAAAGCGGAGGAAAAGGTTTTAGGATTTATTACGGTGAGCTTGAATACGGTGATTTCTGCATGAAATATGAAGAATCATCTATCGCAGAGAATCCTATGACGAAGGAATCAATAGAATATCTGGTGAAAATTATAGAGTATTGTGAAAGTCATGACATTGAGCTGACGTGGATCGTATGTCCGGTGCCGGATTTACAATTGACATGTGTCGGAGGGTATGATAATTATGTCAGACAAGTTACGGAATTGGCTGAGCAGTATCATATTCCTTATTATGACTTTAATCTCTGTAGGAGGGAGTATCTGGACGTATCAGATGGCAAGTATTGGTTTGATACAGGACATTTGAACTCCTATGGTGCTGAGGTCTATTCAAAATTTCTCGGTGATTTTCTGTTGGCACAGGAACAAGGAAAGGACACCTATCAGGATTGTTTCTATGGCAGTTATGAGGAAAAAATACATGATTTAGCAAGTGAGATATTCGGGCTGCAGATTGTGCAGTCAAGGGATTATAAACGGTATCTGCCGGATGTCGCGGAGGAGGATCGGGAAGAATATGCCATTTATCGGCTAAGGGTTGTGACCAGCGCATCAGTGAACAACGACAATATCCGTATCAGTGTAAAGAAAGACTTAGGTACGGGAGAGGCGGAAGAAGTGCCGGTCGTGCAGGAAGGATCAGAGGCCTATGTCATATTATCTTCGCATGAACATGGGGAATTGTATATAGAGGCAGAGCTGAAAGGTGAGGCGGAGTCAGTCAGGTGGAATGGAATACAGTACTGACCGGTTGATATTTGGTATGGCCGGCTGTACGAAAGACCGCGGTAATTGTGACAGATGGTTTGCAAAAATAAAGAAAATATGGGAGAATAAAGACATGAATAAGCGTCAGACGGATGTGTTGTTTTATGTATCTCTGGCTATGCTCGCACTGATTGCATTTTTATTTATCGGATCAGGAGAACCGGTACTGTTTGATGACAGCGGCGCCTATAGGAGAGTGGAGCGNTTTGAAGGGGTTATGCCGGTCTACCCGCTTTTTCTTTTGGTGAATCAATTTATATTCGGCGATGCTAAGTATCTGGAGGTTGTTATTGTTGAGCAGGCTCTGCTGGCGGCCGTCTGTATCATTCTGTTTGTTCGGGAGATAAAGAACCGATTTCAACTGCATTATTGGGAAGGGTATCTGCTCTTTTTTCTGTCTGTTCTTACCTTTACTACAGAAATGCCGGAGGCTATGATCACACAGACCATAATCACAGAAGGGCTTGCGTATTCTCTTTTTTATCTGCTTATGATCCTGTTTCTGCGTGCGGTCTGGAGAAAAAGTTACGGATTCCTCGCGGGCTCTTTCGTGATGGTATTCTTTTTGGCCATGCTGCGTTCTCAGTTACAGATTCTTTTTGGAGTATGTGGTATCTTATTTCTTTATCTGACATGGAATAGATGTGGTACACTGTTAAAAAGAGTGGCCGGATTTCTGCTTGGTGCGGCCGGATGTGCGGTAATCAGCGTGGCAGGTATATGGCTCACTGCTGTAACAGCAGACCATTATTATACGCTGATCAATGATAATATGAAGGTGAATATGTTCATCATGAAGGTTCAGAATCCGGAAGCTTATCAGGAATTCCTTATGAACGGTGATGGTGGGCAGAGAGACGACGAAGAAATTAAAGAGGCGATACTGACACAGCGTGAACTGGCGGCGGCTGTGGAACGACCGATCCAGACCAGCCAGTATACTTCCCTCATTTTTTCCAGAGGTATGTATGAGGCTGATGAAGCAGATGCACAGTTGTTTGAGGATAAGATGACGTGCGGACTGTATCGTGTGTTGTATGATGCCGTAGACCGGGAACAGGAGAGATATGCTTATGCGCAGAAGGGTCTCTGGATGTGGAGAGATATCGTGGGAGGCATAGGAAGTGTAGGCAAGACTGCGCTGTCTGCAGGAAGCAGCTACTATCAGGAGAATTGGCCTGATGTATATGCAGCGAATGATTTTAATGAAGTCTGGAACCGCAGTTTACAGACAATCGGGATAAGATTGATCAGGGCACACTTCGACCGATTTCTGTACCATACGCTGATGATGCTTCCACAGGCGTTTATATGCACTGTTTTCTTCCAGATCAAACCGATCTATCTGCTGTGCCATCTGGTAACACTTTTCCTCTATCTGTCGGCGCTTGCATTGATGGTATGGGGTTATGCGGATAAGAAAGCGTCAAATGAATGCGCAGAGTTTATGGCGCTTATCATTGGAAGTAATGTAGTTATGGTACTGGTCATATCAGCGGTGTTCTTCGGACAGCAGCGGTATCTGGTATACAATTTCGGAATTTTCTATATAGCGTACTATCTGCTTGTGCGGGAATTGTGGAACTGCCATATTCGTGATAAAGTGGTGAACCGGATTCTTCGGAAAGGCGGAATACAAAAATGAATCAAAAAGAGAAGGTATTGGTCATCATACCGGCATATAATGAGGCCGAAAATATTGTGCGTGTAGTGAACCACATGATGGAACAGGCTCCCCAGTATGATTATCTTGTGGTCAATGACGGGTCTACGGATGATACATTGAAGCTGTGCCATAGAGAGAATTTCCATTATCTGGATCTGACGATTAATATGGGGATCGGCGGAGCGGTACAGGCGGGATATATCTATGCACGCAAGAATGATTATGACATTGCGGTGCAGATGGACGGTGACGGGCAGCATGACATTGCTTATCTGGATAAGATGCTGATTCCGATCATAAATAAAGAGGCCGATGTGGTGATTGGTTCCCGATTCTTAGAAAAAGAGGGATTTCAGTCTTCGTTCAGCCGCAGGTTAGGAATTAATATCCTGAGTTTTTTGATCCGTTTGACGACAGGTAAACGGATCATGGATGTGACCAGCGGATATCGTGCGGTAAACAAGATGTTCATTGAAATCTACAGTAAAGACTATCCCATGGATTATCCGGAGCCGGAGGCTATTGTAGCGGCGATCATGCATCTGGGCAGGGTGAAAGAAATACCGGTGCAGATGCGCCCGAGAGAGGGAGGGACAAGCTCCATCACTTTCAAGAAATCGATCTATTATATGATCAAAGTGACACTGGCGATCCTGATCTGCCGCATGAGTTACGGAGTGCGGAGAGGCAAGAGAGAGGATATATAGATATAACCGGGAGGAGCGGAAAATGATACCTGCTACGCTTAGATTTACGCTGATCATTGCTGTGATCTGTTATTTTATCATTATTCTGTATTTTTTAAAACAGAAAGCGCTTAATCTGAAATATACGCTGCTGTGGATCGTAGCGGGTGTGGTTATGGGAGTTCTGGTGATTGTACCGGAACTGTTGGTGTTTATCATTCGGATATTCGGCATTCAGGATAACATGAACGGTCTGTTTATNTTTGCAATCGGATTTATCATCATGATTCTCCTATCCCTGACATCTATTGCATCCAGACAGAACCGTAAGATCAGGACTCTGACACAGGAGATGAGTATTCTGGATAAAAAGATACGGGAACTGGAGCAAAAAGCTGCCGATGCAGACAGCACCATGGAAAGGTAAAGTATATGCTGGATATTGCAGTTGATCTGTTATGGCTCCGCCCCAAGAANGTCGGCGGCACAGAATTTTATATCAGGAATTTACTGGACGGCTTCTTACAACTTAAGGAGCCTTTTCACCTTTTTTTGCTCGTATCCGGGGATAATCGGGATTCTCTTGCGCATTACGGGGAGGATGATAGAATTGATATTCTGGAGACGGAGGTGGTGTCTGCCAATATAGCGGGACGAATCTTATGGCAGTTTTTTTGTCAGAATCGGTTCCTGCGCAGGCGCGGAATCCGTAAGTGTTTTATTCCGGTATACTGCAGGCCGCTGTTTAACGGCGGAATCACTTATGTCAATGTGATCCATGACCTGCAGGCGGCGCATTATCCGNAGTATCATCCGTTTCATGAGATTGCATACTCTAAGCTGTGCTGGTGGCTGGATGCGCATCTGTCTAAACATATTGTGGCNATATCGGACTGGGTGAGAGATGATATTATCGCCAGATATCATATCAGGAAAAATATGATNACGACGATNTATAATCCNATCACGGTGGATCGGGATGAGATAATTCCCTTTGAACGACTTGCAGAGAAATATCAGATACAGAGGGGCGGGTTTTATTATACCGTCGCGCAGCTGATTCCGCATAAGAATCTGGATACGCTGATCACGGTCATGGAGCGGATCGTGAGTCACAAGACTGAGCTGCCGGACAGGCTGCTGATCTCCGGCGTGAACGGAGAGAGCAGAACCAGACTGGAGGAACAGATCAGAGTCAGAGGTCTGGAGAAAAATGTGACGCTCACCGGCTTCGTGGAGAATGAAGAAAGAAATNCATTGTATAAGTATTGCAGAGCATTCCTNTTTCCGAGCGTATTCGAAGGATTCGGAATGCCGGCCATAGANGCGATGCTGTTTGGATCGGTAGTGATCACGACGGACAGGACATGTATTCCGGAAGTGACGCAGGGNAAGGCTAACTATGTGANAGATCCATATGATGCGGAAGAATGGATCAGAGTTATGCAGAATCCGGNTGACAGAATCAGGGAAGTGGATTTTAGTGCATACGATCAAATGAAACTGACACAGAAGTATTATCGGNTGTTGTCGGATATGTTGGGATAGGAAGTTGGCAAACTATGGGAATGAGGAACGGAGCAAAAGAGCAAAAGGACANAGATACGGTGTCTGTGAAGNTGGCAGTCATNCTGGTGAATTATAACGGTAAAAAATATAATACTGCGTGTATTGATTCCATATTCGCTAACAGNGATATTGATAAACTCAGAATTATCGTGGTAGATAATGNGTCTCAGGACGGTTCCGTGCAGATTCTGGAAGAGCAGTACGGAAGAGACGAAAGATTGGAACTAATCATGCTGGATGACAATTACGGTTTCTCTTATGCCAACAATGCAGGTATCCGCAGGGCACAGNAATGGGGCGCAGATTATGTAGTCCTGTTAAATAACGATACGGAGATCGCCGCTGATATGCTGCTGTGTCTGCAGGAGTGTGCAATGCGCCATCCTGACAGCATGATCGTACCTAAGATATACTACAGTGATGACAGAAAGCGCATCTGGTCTGCAGGAGGGAGTGTCTCACCTGTTATCAGGAAGGTNCGGCATATCGGGCTGGATGAAGAGGACGAGGGGCAGTATGACAGGGAGAGGGAAATAGGATTTGCCACAGGGTGCTGTCTGTTCATTCCNGTGAAAGTGATAGAGAAAGCGGGCATGCTGGATGAGAAATTTTTCCTGTATTATGAGGATACGGAGTACAGTTTTCGCCTGCACAAGCTGGGAATACACATATATTACTGTCCCAGTGCGGTGATGTACCATAAAGTGGGGGCGAGCTCAAAAGGGGCTGACAGTCCGTTGTGTGCCTACTATATTGCCCGTAACTGGCTGCTGTGCAACAGACAGCATCTGGAGTGGAGATACCCGCTGTTTCTTTTGTATTATGTGGCGAACCGCGTGGCATGCTGTCTCGTGTGGCTGACGCGTGGCAAGCGGGAACTTGTCAGNGCGACGGTCAGNGGAATCGGAGACTATCGCAGGAAGCAGTTTGGCAGGTCGAGACACTATTTGGCATAGCAGAACCTGCTGAAACGGAGAATCGACGTTATATTTGCATTGAAAAAGGGAGTATGCTATTATGAAAAAAGGTTATTATATCCATTTTCAGGGACGTCAGTCCATCGGGGTCAGTAAGAAAATTGACATGCAGATGGAGGAACTTCGTAAGTCCTATGATATTCGGGAGATCGAGGTCGGAACACCTGACAGATCGCTGGCGGGGAGAGTGTTGGGATTGTTCCCGACGGCTTCTATTACGAGGGANTANNAGACGGCTATAGAGCAGATGGATGATCCGGATTTCCTCTATGTCAGGAGGACGGTTGCCGACAGAGATTATTTGCATTTCTGGAAAAGTGTGAAAGAGCGGTACCCNAATTGTAAGATCATCATTGAACTGTTNACTTATCCTTATGACAGAGATGATTTCGGGAAATGGAATGCATGGCCTTTTTATTTAAAGGAGCTTCTGTATCGGCCTAAACTGAAGAGATATGTGGATCGGTTCGTGACATATACGGAAGATCGGGAAATCTTCGGGATTCCGACGATTCAGTCGAGAAATGGGATNCATGTGGAGGGTATTCCGCAGATTGGCGGGCAGTTTACAGATAAGCAGATCAATATGATCGCGGTAGCTTTCATGCAGAGGCACCACGGCTACGAGCGCATCATAGAGGGAATGCATGAATATTATAATGGGCAGAATGAACCGGATTATCGCGTGACNCTGCAGCTGATCGGGGACGGACCGGAGAAGCCCCGGTATCAGGAGATGGTACAGAGATATCACCTGGAGGAATATGTACAGTTCCATCCTACGATGTCCGGAGAGAAGCTGGATGCATTGTATGATGCCAGTGATATTGCACTGGTATCTTTCGGCATGTACAAGCTGGGNTTTTACGGCCAGCTGGGAGCGCTCAAATCCCGGGAATGTCTGGCAAAGGGAATGCCGTTAATGACGGGCTGTAAGATCGATGTTCTGCAGGAGGATTATCCCTATGCGAGAACCTTNCCGAATGACGCGAGCACAGTCAGGGTGGAGGACATCATCAGCTTCTACGANCAGATCCGNAGCATAGCCGGAAATAAAAAGGAGCTGGCGGATACCATCAGAAATTTTGCCGTGCAGCATATCAGCATGGAAGCGGTCATGCGGCCGGTCATTGAGTATATAAACACTTAGCAGGAGAGGTAACAGACAGCATGATAACTCATATCGTGGGTAACAGACCCCAGTTCGTCAAACTGGCGCCATTGTACCATGAATTTCANAAGGCGGGATATCAACAGAATATCATTCACAGCGGGCAGCATTACGATGAAAATATGTCTGATGTCTTTTTCGAGGAGCTGGGTATTCCGGCGCCCTATGTGAATCTGGANGCGGGCGGCGGCAGCCATGCACAGATGACGGCGAAGGCGATGATCGGTCTGGAGAAAGAACTTCTTGACAAGAAACCGGAGCTGGTCATCTTGTACGGAGATACGAATACCACATTGGCGGGAGCCGTGGTGGCGTCGAAGCTGTGTATTCCGATTGCCCATGTGGAGGCGGGNCNCAGAACGCACGATAAAAGAAACCCGGAAGAATGTAACCGAATTGCTACAGATCATCTGTCGTCTGTTCTGTTTTGTCCGGATGCCGCATCCTTGCAGAATCTTCAGANGGAAGGGCTGGGAGAGATAGCGTGTATGACGGGAGACATCATGTACGATACNTATCTGTCGATCGCAGGACAGGCAGNGCAGGAANACGGGCAGGAAGAGATCATCGTGATGACNTGGCACAGGCAGGAGAATACGGCGGACAAAGCGCGCATGGAGAGTGTTNTGNANCTGGTGGAGCAGTTGGNGAGCAAAGTAGTATGCCCGCTGCANCCCCGCACGAGGAAATGTCTGATGCAGTTTGNATTGCTTGAGAGAGCGGAGTCGATCGCTAATCTGGAGATCATAGAACCGGTAGGATATGTGGAGATGGTGGCATTGATGAACCGGGCGAAGCTGATCCTGACGGATTCAGGCGGCGTCTCTAAGGAATCCTCCTTTGCGGGAGCCAGATGTCTGTTNATGCTGAATTTGGATATCTGGGAAGACTTATTGCGNGAGGANTGGATCCATAAGGTTGATCCGGAGAANNAGGAAAGTGTGAGTGAGGCGCTTCGTATTGCAAAAGATGCCAAACGTGTTGCACCGGAGGACAGACCGAAATATTACGGTGACGGGCATGCCGCGGCTAAGATGGTGCAGGAACTTAGAAGCAGAAAACTGATCTGACATGCGGACGGGGANGGACACCTCGGGTATGTAACGGTTTCAGAAAGGAATATNTAAATAATCATGAAATATGCGTTGATCGGATGCGGGAGAATTTCTCCCAACCATATTGTGGCGGCACAGAAAAACGGGTTGGATATCGTGGCGATTTGTGATCTGGAAGAGCACAATATGAAAGATAAGATTTTGAAGTTNAAATTGTCGGCTTCGGTGCACTGTTATACAGATTATAAAGAGATGCTCGAAAAGGAGAAACCGGAATTAGTGGCGATCGCGACGGAGAGCGGTAAGCATGCACAGATCGCGATAGATTGCATGACATTAGGCCATGCGAATCTGATTATAGAGAAACCGATCGCNTTATCCCTTGCNGANGCAGACAGGATCATAGCGACGGCAGCTAAAGAAAATCTGAAGGTGTGNGCGTGTCATCAGAACCGNTTCAATAAATCCATCCAGAAAATACGGGAAGCGGTNGAGATGGAGCGGTTTGGCAGGATGTTCCACGGGACGGCACATATCCGGTGGGCGAGGGATTACGAATACTATTCCAGAGCGAAATGGCGCGGAACNTGGGAGCAGGACGGCGGNGCGCTGATGAATCAGTGTATCCATAATATCGATCTGCTCCGCTGGATGATGGGGGATGAGATCGACTGCGTTATGGGTATGACGGACAGACTNAAACATGATTATATAGAGGCGGAGGATCTGGGTATTGCNNTNATNAAGTTNAAGAANGGNGCNTANGGGATNATAGAAGGAACGACCAATGTGTATCCGNCNAATCTGGAGGAAACCNTGTATTTNTTCGGNGAGAAGGGNACAGTCAAGGCNGGAGGAAGCTCNGTCAATGTGATNGAGGANTGGCGTTTTTCGGATGCNTTGGATAATTCNGATGAGGTCAAGGCACAGTTCCATGAGAATCCGCCCAATGTATACGGTTACGGTCATACACCGTTATATNCGGATGTGATTGAGGCAATTCAGAANGANAGAAANCCCTATGTGGATGCNGAAGCGGGCAGAAGAGCTNTGGAGCTTGTTCTGGCAATTTACCAGTCTGCTTATANCGGTTCGACTGTGAAATTNCCGCTTCAGNANTGTGCGACNATTGATTTTAAAGGGAGATTTTCATGAAGGGTTANTATGTNCANGAAAGCAGTTANNTNGATGAANATGTCGTTATTGGAAACGATACAAAAATATGGCACTTCTGTCATATTCAGTCCGGTGCTGTGATNGGGGAAAAATGTTCACTGGGACAGAATGTAAACATTGCGANTAATGTCCATATCGGCAGTGAAGTCAAAATACAGAATAATGTNTCGGTNTATGAGGGNGTTGAAATTGAAGACGGTGTATTCCTCGGACCGTCCTGTGTATTTACGAATGATTTGACACCAAGGGCAAGGTATCCCAAGGGACATGACAATTATAAAAAGACTCTTATCAAAGANGGGGCAAGTATAGGNGCTAANGCAACGATCGTCTGCGGGCATACGATTGGAAAATGTGCTATGGTAGCGGCCGGAGCGGTTGTTACCAAAGATATCCCCGATTATGCGCTNGTGGCAGGAGTACCNGCAAGAATGATAGGCAGGGTNGANGAAAAAGGGAATATTATTGAAAAGTACGAGGCATAGAAATGGAATTTAGAGACTTAAAAATCCAATATTTACAACATAAAGAGGCAATAGATACAGCGATGCGGAAAGTATTGCTGAGCGGACANTTTATAGGCGGAGANCCNGTCAGTCAATTAGANGAGAANCTGGCTGATTATGTCGGTGTNAAGCATTGTATTACCTGTGCTAACGGAACGGATGCTTTGCAGTTAGCNTTAATGGCTTGGAATATTGGAGAGGGGGATGCNGTATTTGTTCCNGATTTTACNTTTTTCTCCACAGCAGAAGTTGTACCATGGGTTAAGGCAGTGCCCGTTTTTGTAGATGTTGATAAAGATACTTATAATATATCCGCAAAGGCATTAGAGGAAGCAATTCAGAAGGTTTTATCAGAGGGAAAGCTGACGCCGAAAGCAGTCATACCGGTTGATTTGTTCGGACAGCCTGCTGATTTCCCGGAANTCAGAAAAATAGCAGAGAAATATGGTTTACNGCTGTTGGAAGATGCGGCACAAGGATTCGGCGGAAGAATCGGTGAGAGAAAGGCATGTAGTTTTGGAGATATTGCAACGACGTCTTTCTTTCCGATGAAGCCTCTGGGCTGTTACGGAGACGGCGGCGCTGTGTTTACGGATAACGACGANTGGGCAGAGNTNATTCGTTCCTACAAAGTGCATGGAAAAGGTTCTGATAAGTATGATAACGTTCGGATCGGAGTCAATTCGAGATTAGATACGCTTCAGGCAGCAGTGCTGATAGAAAAGCTGAAATTTTTTGANGAAGAAGTAGAAGGATGTAACAGAGTTGCGGCAATCTATACGGANCAATTAGACAATGCCGTTATAACACCAACGGTTATGCCTGGCGCTTATTCAAGTTGGGCGCAGTATACGGTACGTTTTGCAGACAGTGAAAAGCGNGAGCGNGCTATACAGANTTTGAAAGAGAAAGGNATTCCATCGGCAGTTTATTATGTAAAACCTCTGCATTTACAGAAAGCATTTGAAAATATGCAAGCGCAGAGTGTGAACTGCAAAGTGACAGAAATGATATGTAATACCTGTTTATCCCTTCCTATGCATGCTTATATGCAGACAGAGGATATAGAGCTGGTCTGTGAGAGCCTGAAAAAGACTGTTATGTAATGCTTATTGTATAGTGGCTGTCAATAAGGATAAAAACGGAGTGGAGAGATGCATGGTTTTCTTTCGGCAAAAAATTTGAATATAGAATGCCTTGGGCAATGTGTTGATATGGGACATTGCAAACAATACAACAACCTTCTCAGTAAATTTCCAAAGGATCAAGTGTTTTTGGATGAAGAAGAGCAGGTCACTTTTTTGGATGGTTACATCTATAACAAGGATTTGATTATTCAAGACAGTAATAGGGATTGGCAGCATGCTTTTGCACATGCCATGAAGAAAGATGCACAGGAATGTCTGCAAACACTGAGAGGCGGATTTTGCGGATATCAGTATGATAAAAAAGAAGACAGTCTTATAGCTTTTACAGATCAGGTATCTGTAAAGGCATTATATTACTATACGGACGGAACGCGCTGGATGATATCTGATCATCTTGCCTATATGGTGGAAGTGCTAAAAGCCAACCGGATTCCGTACAACTTTCATGAGCTGGCGGCACAGTACATGCTGACCTATGGATATATGCTGGATGACAGCACTTTTATCAGAGAAATTCATCGTCTGCAGCCCGGACAGTATATACACATTGAAAAGGGAAGGGCTGTTGCGACAAGATACCATTCTATTCAAAATGCTGAGTTACAAATATCTGAAGAGGAAGCTGTGGAAAAACTCGATACAGCATTCCGTGAAGCTATCAGACGGGAGTTTGAAAAGGATAAAGAATATGGATATCGTCATCTGGTAGACTTAAGTGGTGGGCTTGACAGCCGTATGGTCTCATGGGTAGCTCAAGATATGGGATATGTGGATCAGGTGAATTTCACATATAGCCGGACCGATTATTATGATGAGAGGATATCGAAACAGATAGCTGCTTACCTGGGACATGAATATCTTTTCAGGCCATTAGAAGATTTGAAATGGATGTATGATTTAGAAGAAATCACATTGCAAAATAATGGGGCGGCTTTGTATACGGGTATTACCGGAGGAAAACGGACGTTGAGTCTGCTTCGTATGGATCAATTTGGTATTGAGCACACGGGGATGCTGGGTGATGTGATAATCGGAACATATCATGATAAGGCAATTGCGCATAGTAAACCGGTATTTGGGATGAATGCCTATTCTGATAGATTAAAATATCAGTTTGATGAGAAAACTTTGGAAGAATATCCCAATCAGGAAATATTCTGTATTTATACCAGAGGTATTCTTGGAATGTCATCAACCTATATGACCAGACAGCATTATATAGAAACAGCGTCTCCGTTTATGGATGTTGATTTTATGGATGTTGTTTTTTCATTACCATTTCATTACAGATATAACCATTATATTTACCTGAAGTGGATGAATGAAAAATATCCAAGGGCAGCGGAGTTCGGATGGGAAAAATGGGGCGGCGTCAAACCGCAGAGAAGTTACATNTTTTTGCGGAANATNAAAACTACGCANAGATTATTAAGNCANANGGNATGTANAATGTTAAAGCTNGANAATNCNGATGCCATGAACCCNATAGAATACTGGTATCAACACAACACAGAGTTACAGCNTTTTTATGAAAAATATTATACTGATAATATAGGAGCGGCTGTGATTGATGAAGAGNTGANAAAAGATATGCAGAATATGTTTGAAAATGGCGGTGCCACGGAAAAGAGCATGGTGCTGACAGTTCTTGCCATGGTAAGAAAGTATTTTAATGAAAGCNCTTTATAAGCTGTAGGAGAAAATATGAAGCCTGATATGTATTTGATCACCCACGATTTTCCATATGGGCATACGGAAGACTCCTTTGTAAAACCGGAATATGCGTATCTTTGTGATAANTTTCATGTAACNGTNATTGCCGCAGAGGCAGGGAAAACGGAAGAGATCCTATGTGATAACAGCATAGAGTCATGTATCATACCNACAACCCAGANCCTGCCGGATAAACTCATTTCCCTACTCCGATTTTTATGNGAAAAAGATTGTTACATTGAGATAGCGGCTATTATCAGAGATAAGNAGCAGGTTTTAAAGCGAATATACAGGGCGCTTATGTTCGGAACNGCCGCAGAAACGTTTTACCGCCGTTTCAAGAGAAAGATCGGNCTTAATAGAAATACCGATGCTCTTTTTTATTTTTACTGGTTTGATTATAAATGCTTCGGACTTGCCATGCATAAGCATAAATTTCCTCATAGTAAGATCATAGCAAGAACACATGGATATGAATTGTATGATCATCGTGAATTGTACGGCAGACAGTTTTTCAAACCGCAGACGGACGCGAAACTGGAGAAGCTGATTTTTGCGGCACAGTTTGCAAAAGAGTATTATCTGGAGAGATACGGAAAGCAGGATAGCGATAAATATCCTTTACACCGGTTAGGTGTTGCNGANAAGANTATGTCATCAGAAAGCAGAAAGGATGCTTATAAAGAAGAATTTCTTTTACTCAGCTGCTCTTGCGCGATTCCGCTTAAACGAATTGACCTTATCATTGACGGCCTGTCTGTGATTACAGATAAAAAAATAAAATGGGTGCACATCGGAGGCGGAGCCGAGCTTGACAGACTGCGGGAGACGGCACAGAAAGAGCTGAGCGGAAAAGACAATATCCAATATGAATTTACGGATACCTTGCCAAATGATAAGGTAGTTAGTTTCTATAAAGAACATTATGTCAGNTGTTTTATTACAACGACCTCCACAGAGGGAGGTTCACCGGTTTCCGTGCAGGAGGCGTTGTCTTTCGGCGTGCCGGTAATCGCAGCTTCTGTCGGAGAATTATCCCNGATGGTATCGAATAACGGAATTCTGCTTTCTGAGAATCCGACAGGNGAAGAAGTGGGAAGTGCTATTGCACATATGGCGGAAATTTATAGTATGGAAGAGTATTTTACGATGTGTGAACAATCGTTGCGAATATTCAGNGATCAGTTTGATGCAGACCGGAATTTCAGTATTCTGGCGGATGAATTAGAGCGGATTACAGACTGAGAAGGAGGCGTGGATATCCGGATGAAAAAATACAAGATAGAAGAACTGGATTTTCTGTTTATCTATGAACATAAAGTCAGAGAGCTGGAAAACTTATGCCTTTTGAAATATGAANTGGACAAAAGAGGATATAAGACAAAGATCATTCATATTGAAGATGCGGAAGCCTTAAAGGCGATGCGTCCTATTTACCATACGAAAGTAGTCGTGACGATGGCATGTTACCAGAACAGNTCTATCGAATGGCATACGAAAAATTTTGTTAAATTTGATAAGCTTATCGANTTACAGTGGGAAAATATCGTTTTTCCCATGGATGAGAAAGATACAAAAGCGTATAAGAATTATTCCGGAGTAGCGAAACATGTGGTCAGGGTTTCNTGGGGAACCATGAATCAGACGCGTATGCTGAATGTGGCGAAGATGGATCCGAAGAAAGTAAANCTGATAGGGCATGTCGGTATGGACTTTCTGAGGGATGAATTAAAAGGATATTATCTTTCCAAAGAAGAAGTGCTGAAAGATTATGATATTCCTGCAGATAAGAAAATATTTCTTTTTGTATCGCCGTACTTCTCAGATTTTCATACGGAAGAATATCTGGTCGAAATGTGCAGACGCTTCGGTGAGGGCTGGCGATATTACTATAAAGACTGCATGCTTCCCTCTAAAAAAATAATTCTCGATTGGATGAGCAGAATTTGCGAGGAGAGAGAGGATGTTGTTTTCGTTTACCGTCCGCATCCGGGAGAGGAGAGTGAACAGGCGGCTGAAATGGCAAAGCTGTATTCCAATTTTAAGGTGATCGGAGACAGGTCGGTAAAACAGTGGATCCTGATCAGCGATAAAATATATACGGGAAACAGCTCCACCTTTGTAGAAGCATTTTTCGGGAAAAAGATGTGNTATTTNCTTTTCCCGATTCCGGTTCCGTCTGATTATGAACTCGCTTTTTTGAAAGATGCGGATAAGATTTCAGATTTTGAAGATTTTGAAAAAACGACGCATGAGGATAACAGACCGTTTCCTGTCAGTGAAAAGCTGATCGATGAAGTGTACACTATTGACTGGGACAAGCCAAGCTTTGTCAAGTTTGCAGATATGGCGGAGGAGGTTCTAAAAAATCCATACTATAATCTGACAAAGGAACAGTTAAAGGCCTACTATCATAAGATGGGTCCGGCTGAAAAGCTGACAAAGGCGTTGATAAAGATCACGCCGCTGTATAATGTATATTTGACTATGTTAGAACAGGATACGCCCAGATGGAAATGGCTGGAGGCAAAACGCGGGGAGAGAAAGAGGCTGGAGCAGATTGCTCATGACTTTGAAAAGACAAGTGATGAAGAAATTCATACAATTATAGCAAAAATAGCAAAAGAACTGGAAAAATAAGGAGGACGAAACAAATGGATCAAACAATTTCAGCAGTAATACCGGTAAAAGGAAGCAGCACCCGTCTGCCCAATAAGAATATTCTGCCTTTTGGAGATTCTAATCTGTTGCAGCATAAGATTGAGCAGTTGAAGCAGGTGAAAGGACTTCACGAGATTATTGTATCTTCTGACTCGGACGAGATGCTTGCTATCGGCGAAAAATGTGGTGTGAAAGCCATCAAACGGCCTGAGCAGTATGCGAATGAGTCTGTGCCTTTTGGCATGTTTTTAGAGTATCTGTGTGATACCATCGAGGGAGAACATCTTTTATATGCCTGTGCAACTTCGCCCTGTGTAGAGCCTTATCTGTATGAGAAAGCGATCAAGGTATATTTTGAGAAACTGAAAGAGGGATATGATTCTTTGATCACGGTATCGCCTTACCAGACTTATCTGATGGATGACAATGGCCCCCTGAATTTCAAGATGGGGCTGGAGCATAAGAATTCTGAGCAGCTGCCGATGATGTACCATTTTACCAACGGCATCGATCTGGCGCCCACTGAGAAGGTGCGCGAGTGGCATTATAATTACGGTCCTAAATATTATCAGCTTGTGATCAATAAGCGTGAGGCGGCGGATATTGACGACATCTACGACTATGAGATGGCGAAGGCTCTGTATGCGATGAAAGATCCTAACCCGACGAAATAATAGTAAAGAGTAAAGGAAAGATTATGACAAATATCAAATTACTGGATTGCACGCTNCGGGATGGCGGTTATATCAATGACTGGAANTTCGGATACCATACGNTTCGAAGNATNATNAANNNGNTNGTGGAGTCTNAGGTNGACTANGTGGAAATCGGNTTCCTAAGGAACTGTGANTATAACAGAGACAAAGCCCTGTATAATAATTGCAGCGAAATGCTTCCCNTTCTTCCTGAGAAAAAGGGCAATACCATGTTTACGGCAATGGCGCTCCANAATAAATATGATATTNATAANCTTGANNATTANGANGGNNGNACNATNGATGCTGTCCGTGTTACTTTTCATGATTACGATATTGATGAAGGACTTGCTTTTATCAGGAAAGCAAAGGAAAAAGGNTACAAAGTTTTCTGNAATCCNATCAATATCATGGGNTATTCCGANGAGAANATANTGGANCTTCTGAAGAAGGTCAATCAGATTCAGCCCTATGCCTTTTCGGTTGTCGATACGTTCGGTTCTATGATGAAGTCAGATTTNCTTCGTATTTACTCGCTGATAGAGCATAATCTGGANAAGTCCATTGTNATCGGTCTGCACCTTCATGAGAATCTGGCGTTGTCCTATTCTCTGGCGCAGGAGTTTATTGCGATAAAAGCAAGNGAACGTAAAAGCGTCATTGATGCCTCTATGCTTGGTATGGGAAGAACACCGGGNAATTTATGTATGGAATTGATTATGGATTACATGAATAAAACCCAAGGAACGGTGTATGATGTAAATCCTGTGCTGGACGGNATTGACGATTATATTATACAGTTAAAGCAGATAGAGCCATGGGGCTATAGTACGGCATACGCACTTTCTGCCAAATTTAATCTGCATAGAAATTATGCGGAATTTTTGCTGGGCAAAGGCCGGCTTCGGGCCAAACAGATTAATCAGATACTGGCAAGTATCGAAGAGAGCAAAAAGACTGCCTATGATGAGGCATACATTGAGGAACTATACCAGAAATTCCAAAATCATGAGGTAGATGATTCCAAATTACTTATCCGGCTTCGTGATGATCTCAAGGACAGGAAAATATTGATTTTGGCGCCCGGTTCCAGTCTCGTAAAGCAAAAAGAGGAAATAGAGCGCTTTATACAAAAGGAGACTCCGGTTGTCATATCAGCCAATTTTGCTTCTGCTGACTATCATCAGGATTATATTTTTGTTTCCAATGCAATGCGGTACGGGGCATTAGATGAACAGAAACAGGACAGCATCATTTTGATTACATCGAATCTGATGGATGTATGCGAGGAACAAAATGTATTGAATTATGCTGAACTTTGTTTTGATGAAAAGGGGAATTGTGACAACTGTGTCATTATGCTGTTGAAGCTTTTATTAAAACTGGGTATAGGACAGGTTGCTATAGCAGGATTCGACGGATATCAGGAAGAGGGCGGCAATTATGTTACTTCCTACATGGCAAGCCAGCATACCAAAGGGGTGGAAGAAAACATTAGAAACCGCAGGTATGTAGAGGATATTAGAAAACAATTAAAGGTTGAGTTTCTAACGGATTCCTTATATAATAAGTAGAATATTGCGATAGATAAGACGAGAGAGAAAAAGCAGGCGGAAGACGACATGTTTGATAAAGAAAGCTTACTACAAATAAGATATCTGATTATTGATGTGGATGGTACAATGACGGATGCCGGCATTTATTACGACGAGCATGGCAATGAACTGAAAAAGTTCAGTACGAAAGATGCTGCAGGCTTTTTTGCGGCACAGAAAGCAGGAATTAAACTGATGGTGCTGACCGGCAGGGAATGTCAGGCAACAACCCGCAGAATGCAGGAAATGAAGTTTGATTATATTGTGCAGAATATTAAAGATAAAGCTGCGTATCTGAAAGATTTCATGGAGCAGAACAATATTGTAAANCATGAAGTTGGTTATATAGGGGATGACTTAAATGATCTGCCGCCTATGAAACTGTGTGGGTTTGTCGGCTGCCCNGCGGATGCATGCGATGAGGTTAAGGCACAGGCCGATTATATAGCAGAAGTAAAGGGCGGCTATGGAGCTGTCAGGGACGTTATTTCCGCTATGTTGAAAATACGCATGGAGTGGGAGCCGATTATATCGGAAGTTTATGGGGGAGGAGTATGAGGATGAATCCTGGAATACAGAGATTTATCAATAAATTGTACTTAATATATTTTAAAGCAAAAAAGAGAAAAGAGAAAGCTGTTANTTTTGAAAAAAAGTGTAGGATTTCTTCTGATGATGTGTTTGAAGGTAATAATTATATTGGCAGAAATACGACTGTTTTCAATAGTAATATAGGATATGGAACGTATATATTGAATGATTGTTGGTTCAATTGTGCATATATTGGAAAATATTGTTCTATTGCGTCAGAAGTGAGAATGATATCAGCGAAAGGACATCCTAAGTCATTTGTATCTACTTCACCGGCATTTCATAANAAGAAAGCATTTATTAACACCTATGTAGAGGAAGATTGCTATGAAGTATATGAAAAGTGTAGTACGGATTCCAGATATAATGCAATCATTGGAAATGATGTATGGATAGGAAAAAGAGTGCTTCTTATGGGAGCAATAACAATAGGAGATGGTGCTNTAATAGGAGCGGGGGGAGTTGTTACGAAGGATGTCCCTCCCTATGCTATTGTAGCAGGAGTGCCGGCTAAAATAATAGGCTATCGATTCGATAGAGAGCAGATAGAAAAGTTGCAAAAGATTAAGTGGTGGGATAAACCGGAAGCATGGATCAAGGAACATGCAGAACAATTTACGGATATCGAGCGTTTTATAAATTCTGCAGAAAGTAACAGAGATTAATAATGATGATGAAGCCAAGAATGAATGTTTACCTGACAACGGCAAAGAGAGTACTATTATATGCCTATCCTATGATAGCGTCATTATTTGAACAGAATCAGGAGTCAGAAGTTTATCTATATCTGGTTTCTGAAAATCTGGAAGAAGAGGATATTCGNGAAGAACAGAAACTGGCTGAAAAGTATGGCAACCATATTATCATTCTGCATTTTGATGAGAAAATGGCGCAGGGAAAAATCGTTAGTGCTTCCGATCATTGGCCCCTTGGTACACTTGGCTGTTACTGGATGTTTCATGAATTGCTTCCGAAAGAAGTAGACAGAATACTGGCATTAGAATCAGACGCTGTTGTTACCGGTTCTTTAAGAGAATTCTACGATACCGATTTAACCGGGTTTTACGCGGCATGTCCGGATGCGGAACACAAACCTTTAAGCCATCGTAAATTGATGGAACGACTAGGCGGAGATACCCATACTTTTGTCGTTTCTTTGTATGATGTGCAGGCAATTCGGAAAGATTTTACCTTGGATCAGATTTTAGAAGTGGATCGATATGTGGTGAAAGAATATGGGCATTCCCAACAGGAATTGACTTTCGGTATTTTGTTTAAAGATAGAATTAAATTTCTGCCCGCACCGGACTTATGTGTGGAGGAAAATGCTCAGTCCATGAAAGCGATGGGATATGATTATCTGACGACTTGTGAGAAAACCTGTAGGGTACTTCATTTTTCATCTACAATATATAGAGAAAAACCATGGAATCCGGTATGTATGATGCCGGGTTACTATGAGTGGTGGCGTTACGCACACAAAAGCCCCTATTATCAGAGATATTTTGAAACGCAGTGGGAGAGTTATGAGCGTAAGGAAAAGGAACTTGAGACACTGAAAAAAAATATTACGTATAAAAATGTTTTGTTGATGGTACTTGTTGTTTATACTGTGTTGATAATGGCAGTGGGAATATTATGGATGCATATGATATTGGCACAACCGGCGGTCTGGATCGTTATTGTAATGGGGGCATTGCTTATGGCGGCAGCGGCGGCTGTCTTGATTCGCAGAGTTTCAATATGGATAACGAATAAGAAAGGCGGATGATACGATGAGCAGTATTATGGATTATCTGCGTAAAAATGAAAAACTGGTATTTTGGAATCGTTGCAGGATTCATAGGAATAAAGCTGATTTTCGCCGATGGGTAGTGGAGGGATATCAGAATCCCGATTTTATAGAGGTTCATACATTTGGAGATGAATACAGAGGAAAAGTAATTTATTATGCAGGAGAGCAGGGGAACAGAATGGGTTTCTTTGCGGAACTGGGAGTTACTTTAATCAGATTGTATTATGCAGACGAAAGAGGATTTACACCCTATGTTTATTGGGGAGAAAATTACCTTTATTATGAACCGGATGGCATAAAGGGAGAGAAGAATGCATTTCTTTATTATTTTAAACCCGTTTCAGAGGTGCAGAGTATCGAACATGCAGCGCATGTTGTCTATTCCGATTACACACATTATGCTCAGGTAAAGAAGATATATAATGCGGTCAGTTATGATGTATCAGAAGATTATATCAATGCCATGGCGGATATGATGAAGAAATATATACAATATAATGATGATACAAGGGCTTACTTAGATGAAGAGTATGAGAAACTTTTAGGGAACAAGAAAACAGTAGGTGTTCATTTTAGAGGAACAGATTTTAAAAAGCAGTATAATAATCATCCGGTGGCGGTTAAAATTGAGCAGGAAATCGACAAAGTAAAAGAATTGATTGAAAAATCCGGTTATGAGCAGATTTTCCTTGCAACAGATGAAAATCAGGCAGTAGAAATTTTTAAGAAAGAATTCGGCGATATAGTAAAAGTATATCAGGATACGTTTCGCGATGACGGCGGCGATGATTCCATTGCTTTCAGCAGTTCCGACAGGGAACACCATAAATATAAGCTGGGGTTGGAAGTGATAAGAGATGAATATACATTGACACGCTGTGATGGTCTGGTATGCGGCTATTCCAACGTCACTTTTATAGCGAGAATCATGCGCAGAAGCTGGTTTGAAAATGATTTTGAGGACTATGCGCTGATTAATAACGGTATTCATCATAATGGAAACTCATTTAGTATGAGTAGACAGGAGAGAGGTTGATTTATTATGGTTTCGGTCATTATTTCGGTATACAATATGGCTCCATATATTGAGCGGTGCGTTGCTTCAATTCAACATCAAACATATTCTGATTTAGAGATAATAACAGTGAATGACGGCTCGACAGATGATTCCGGAGCGATCTGTGAAAGATTGGCGCAAGCAGATGAAAGAATAGTTGTTATTCACAAAGAAAATGGTGGAAATGCCAGTGCAAGAAATGCCGGCATCAACGCAGCAACAGGCGATTTTCTTTCCTTTATAGATGCAGATGATTATATAGAAAACAATATGTATGAAGAAATGTTGGCAGAAACGAAAGACGCAGACGTATCAATGGTATGTTGCGGAATGGTAGTAAAAGGTATTGATGGGCATGATTCTATTCAAGTAAGTAAAGAGAGAAAAGTTTTTTCAAAAGAAGAAGCATTATACGATATTTTTGCCAGACAAGGAAATATTTCTATGTCGGCTTGCAACAAGTTATTTCGACGAAATCTGTTTGATAAGGGATTGCGGTTTAACAATAATGTGATTCATGAAGATACCGAGGCAATGCCGCGTTTTTTAGATGCCTCGGAACGTATAATAGTAATAAATAAAGCCTTTTATAACTATATAAAGAGAAGTAATTCAGCAAGTACGTTAAAGCGTTTTAATCTGAGAGGGTATCATATATTAGACTCAATGAAAGAATATGAAGAAATGTGCAAAAAGAAGTATCCCGCTGTTTTGCCATATTTCTGTTATCATGAAATGGCAACTACGCACGGAATGCTTATGAATCTGTCAAGCTGCGTTGATGCGCGACATTATATAAGACAAGAAATTTCATTAAGATATCGAATGATAAAAGCGGTCTTTAAGTGTATGAAGTGGGAGGGTATCAGAAAAGAGTATAAAGATCAAATTAAACTAATATTTATCAGAGCTGTTCTGGGAGTACGTTTGACGGAATTAGTGGGGGGCATATGCAGCAGATTAAAACATTGATAAGAAAAACACTATATGTAATGGATCATACGCAAAAGATTTTATGTATTTTGGTCCTTTTTTTAACAGGTGTAGGTTCTGTTTTTGAGTTGCTGGGGGTATCGGCTATTATTCCTCTTGTCAGCGTGATACAGAATCCGAGTTCACTTCTTGACAGTAAATTTTTCGGATTCGGTGAAATGTTGTCTGAACTATCCTATCATCAGTTGGTTGCGTTGGTTGGCGGTGGAACGATCGCATTATATGTTGTTAAAAATTTATATTTTATATTTCTCTCATGGACCCGGGTAAAATTCTCATGTAAGATAGAGCGTGAAATGTCAGTCAAGATGTTATCATCACACCTTAGCCGCGGGTATCAGTTCTTTTTAGATACGAGTTTCGGACAATTTCAAAGAGATGTTCTGGTAGATGCCGGCGCGGTATATACAGTGATTATTTCAACATTACGATTGATCTCGGAGGCATTAACGATAACATTGATTTGTGCGTTCATGTTTTATGCGGATTGGAAAATGGCATTGGTGGTGCTGTTTCTGGCTTCTTTTTGCCTGCTCTTGATTTTTTTTGTATTCCGAAGGAAAATGTATGAAAACGGAAAGTTGATTCGTGAATATTCGAGCAAGGTAAGTCAGGCGCTCATTCAAGCTTTTCAGGGGATTAAAGATGTCCTTTTACTTAGGAAACAGACATATTTTATCTATGAATTTGAAAGTAATCGTATAGAGACACAGAAAGCACAGTGCAAGCGGGATGTTGCCGGAGAAAGTCCTGCATATATTATTGAAGGAATATGCGTATCCGGTTTGATGCTTGTTATTTGCATTCGAGTTGTTTTGGGTGATATAGATAATTCTTATATATCGGTTTTAGCGGCTTTTGCTGTTGGAGCGTTCCGTATTTTGCCGTCTCTTGGTAAAATTTCAGTAGCGCTTAATTCACTTACAGCGGCACTGCCTAATATTGAGGCTCTGTATAAGCAGGTCGTTCAGGCGGAAGATTACGCAAGGAACCATCCGGAAGCAGTAATTACAGCAGGAGAGTCAAAAANAAAATTTGGATTAATCAGCAGTGGCACCAAGTATACTGCNTCTGATAAGAAAGACAGAGATAACGNGGNTGAAATAAAATTCCGTAATACACTTGAATTAAGAAACATTTCATTTATGTATAACAAAGAACTTGGATATGTTCTTAAAAATATTAATTTGACAATTAATAAGGGACAGGCGATTGCGCTTATTGGTATGTCGGGTGCAGGAAAATCTACATTGGTAGATGTTCTGTTAGGATTATTGATACCCCAGGAGGGCGCGATCTATATGGATGGCATAAAGATCACGGATATTCCGGATAAATGGGCATATACCGTAGGGTATGTCCCNCAGTCNGTTTTTNTGACGGATTCAAGTATTAAAGCTAATGTTGCNTTTGGAGAAAGAGAATCNGAGATTGATGNGGAGAGAGTAAAAGAGGCTTTGGAGAGAGCNGAGCTTGGAGAATTTATNGNGACGCTNCCNGANGGAATAGAAACTGTTGTCGGGGACAGAGGAGTACGATTGTCAGGAGGACAAAGACAAAGGATNGCCATTGCAAGAGCGTTATACCGTAGACCCGAAATTCTGATTTTNGATGAAGCAACCTCTGCACTGGATAATGAAACCGAAACAGCTATCATGTCTGCGATAGATTCCCTGCAGGGGCAGGTAACCATGGTTATTGTTGCACATAGATTAACCACTGTGAAAAATTGTGATGTCATATATGAAGTTAATCATACGGAACTGATTATTCGTGATAAAAATGAAGTGCTTAATAAGGCTTAATAATCATTGTTTTATTGATTGAGAGGAAAAACAGAGAGGTGATTCCGATGGACAAGAATGTTGTAAAATCACATAAAAAAGTGAAGCTCGCGGAAGGATTGGCGGAAATACCAAAGAAGTGCGGGGAAGCCGTGAAATTGTACGTGATGCCGTATAAATGGGAATATTTGTTTGGCGGAATATTTACTCTTGTTATTATTTTCTCGGCAATGTANTTTGATTTTTTTGCGACGTTCAGAGACGGAATTAACTTCTGGTATGCACTTTTTGAAGGGCACCCGTTGTCATATTATTCTTATGCGGCCGCGATTCCGGGAGCGACACCCAATCGCGAGATTGTTTGCGGCGCAGCATACGATTTTACAATTTATGCTTTCTTTGCAGTGTGGAATTTCCCAGCGTGGCTGTATGAACGGATATCCGGGAANTATGCGGAATCCAGCCTTCTGTGTATGATGTGGGCGAAGCTGATGCTGCCGGTGATCGCTATTGTGATTGCCAGAGGCATGAAAAAAATATTGGAGTTTATAACGGGCAGTGACNGGGATACNGCNACNATGATNTATGCATANTNTTTTTCNGGNATTNTGATNATGGCGGCNTACTCTGTCGGNCAGTATGANATTATNGGNGTTTTNTTTGCNGTNTATGGNGTTTATTATTTNCTNANNAAGGANTANAAGCGATTNTANCTGTANTTNGGNGCGGCNATNACCTGTAANTATTTTGCGGTGTTCCTNTTTGTCTGTCTGGTATTGCTTCATGAGAAAAGGATTNTGTATATTATAAGGAATCTGGCTGCAGGATGTTATCTGGTGGTTATAGAGAAGTTTTTATTTAGTTTTGGGAAAAGCTATGCTTCTCTTCATGAGTCGGTGGAGAAGGTACATACCGCCGGAAGTAAGGGTGTGGTAGGAACCATGCTGCTGTCNTCNCGNGTACANTANNTGTTNCANTTAAAGNCATNTATGGGAGTNGACAATATGTCCGTNTTCATATTNNTTCTTGNGCTGATATNGGTTTACTGNTATCTGCAGAAGAGNGANGAGACATACNANTTCTACTATAAAGTTATNTATATCGCATTNTGTATCAATGCGNTATTTNTNCTGTNTACNGCNTCGACACCATATTGGGCGATNGTGATGGTGCCNTATATGATCNTGATGATCTATTGCAGANCCGAGAACAGAAAAGTAAATATATCNCTGGAACTNATAGGNGTCGGGAGCTTTTTGGTATGGCATTTTGCCAGGGAGCCGTACCTTTTCTATAGTGAGAACTGTGAAGGCATGCTGCTTTATTATTTGTTAGGAAAGCCGTATTTCTATCATAGAGGACTGACTGCTGTTATGGCGAAACTCATTGAGGAAGGCGGGATTCTGGTGACTCCGATCAACATGCTCCGCTCTGTATTCTATGCGTGTATGTTAGTCCTGCTGATCATCAATTTCCCGGCGTTTAATAAAAAGGAAAATGATTTTGCTCACAGGCAGGAAGAAGTGGGAATGAGAGGACTGCTGGCATTCAGAACGTTATGTATGGTAGGTGTATTACTGCTTCCGCTTGCAGGGTATGTGGTGCAGGTAATGTTTGGAGGATACTTCAGTAATCTGCAGACAGAGAATCAGCTTTTGATTGATATATTGCCGCACTTGGTTAATTGATTTGGAAAAGGTTAGGGAGGAGAGNNTAAATGAGACANAGATTAGCGGATTATGTGGCGGACTTTTTGGTGAGTCATGGAATTAAGGATTGTTTTATGATCACAGGCGGAGGAGCGACGCATTTAAATGATGCGCTGGGGCATCATAAGGATATTCAATGTATATATAATCATCATGAGCAGGCATGCGCGATGGCGGCAGAGAGTTATGCCAGAGTAAATAACCACATGGCAGCAGTATGCGTAACGACAGGACCGGGAGGAACAAATGCCATTACAGGGGTACTTGGAGGATGGTTGGATTCCGTCCCGATGTTCGTGATATCGGGGCAAGTCCGCTATGATACGACAGCCAGATATATGAATCAGTATACGGATGGCATGCCTTTGCGTGCGGTGGGAGATCAGGAATATGACATTACGAGGTCAGTGGCCTATATGTGTAAGTATGCGGTTATGATTGAGGATCCTGTGCAGATTCGTTATGCACTGGAAAAGGCATATTATTTGGCGACTACGGGAAGAAGAGGACCGGTATGGATTGATATTCCGCTGAATTTTCAATCGTGCATGATAGAAACGGATGAATTAAAAGGATATGATCGGAAAGAGGATGAGGCAACTGTACCTGTGCCCGTACAGAAGGAAGTAGTGCGGCAGATTATAGATAAAATACGTCAGGCAAAAAGACCGGTTCTGTATGCAGGTAACGGTATCCGATTGTCGGAGGGATATACCGCATTTCGAGAGGTGCTGGATAAATTAAATATTCCGGTGGTAACGTGTTGGGATTCTATTGATGCCATTGAAGATGAGAATCCGCTTTATGTGGGTCGCGGTGGTATTATGGGGGATCGTGCAGGGAATTTTGCGGTGCAGAATGCAGATTTGGTTCTTGCGGTCGGTAACAGGCTATCTATTCGTCAGGTAGGATATAGTTGGAAGACATGGGCAAGAGAAGCATATGTCATTATGGTTGATGTAGATCCGGCAGAACTTAAGAAGACTACTTTACATGTAGAAATGCCAGTCTGTGCAGATGCAAAAGACTTTTTTGAGACATTAAAAGAGGAATTGCAGAAAGAGGAGGGGGTTATATTTTCCGGACGTAATTGGCTGGATCAGTGTGCGGCGTGGAAGGCTGATTATCCTGTTACGCAGCCCAAACATTGGGAAGAAGACGGAAAATATGCCAATGTATATGCATTTGTACGTTACTTAAGTGAAAATCTTCCTGATGGGAATCTTACAGTGGTGTCTAATGGAAGTGCCTGCGTGGTGGGAAGTCATAACTATGTTATTAAGAAAAATGCCCGGTTTTTGATCAATAGTGCCGTGGCAAGTATGGGTTATGGGTTGCCGGCAGCGATTGGTGCGTGTAAAGCAGCGTCAGATGCGGTAACGATCTGTCTGGAGGGTGACGGCAGTATCATGATGAATCTGCAGGAGTTACAGACAATACTCACAAATCGGCTTCCAATCAAGATTTTTTTGATCAATAATGAGGGTTATCATTCTATTCGGCAGACGCAGAACAATTTGTTCTCGGAACATTCCAAGATTGGAATCGGTCCTGAGAGTGGCGATTTGACGTTTCCGGATTTTAGGAAGCTGGCGGAGGCGTTTGGATATCCTTACTTAGAAGCACACAGCAATGCACAGATGAAAGTGGCTGTCAAGGAAGCATTGGAAATGGAGGGGGCTGTGTTCTGTGAAATCTTTGTCTCCACGGAACAGGTTTTTGAACCGAAGAGTGCCACGAAACGTTTGGAAGACGGGACATTAGTAAGNCCACCATTGGAGGATTTGGCGCCGTTTTTAGATAGGGAAGAGTTTCAAAGAAATATGTTAATTGCACCTGTTCAGGTGGACTGAGCGGCGGTGCTTGTATAGTGGCAAAAAGGTGAAATATGGATAANATAAGATTGTTGGATTGNACACTAAGAGACGGCGGATATATAAATAACTGGAAGTTTGGTCAGAAAGCAATTTATCAGATTACAAAAAAACTTGTAATGACCGGTGTAGAATATGTGGAATTAGGATTTGTGCGAGAGTGCGAGTATCATCCGGATTATTCACTGTTCGATGGAAATAAGAGTGTGAGTGATGTGATTGTACCCAAGAACCCGGGAACTACATATGTGGGAATGATAGANATGGGACGTCCGATTCCATTGGAAAAACTTGGAAAAAGGGTAGATGACGGTTTTGATCTGTTTAGAGTTATTTTTAAAAAGGCTAAAATTGACGAGGCATTTGAGTATATTAGGGAATTGCAGAAACTGGGGTATGAGGTGTTTGCACAACCGGTAGGAACAGACGGCTATTCGGATGCCGAATTGATTGATCTGATCTGTCAGTTTAATGAATTNCCAATTCGGGCTTTTTATATTGTAGACAGTTTTGGACTGATAAAGAAGAAGGATTTCTTGAGATATGTGCAGATTGCGGATCATAACCTAAGGGAAGATATCATGTTGGGGTATCACTCTCATAATAATATGCANCAGGCTATGGGNAATGCCTCTGCTATGGCAGAGTTGAATTTGAAGAGAAGTATTGTTATTGATGCCAGTGTATTTGGTATGGGAAGAGGTGCCGGNAATCTNAACATGGAGCTGTTTGCAGCGTACATGAATGAAACCTTTGACAGGAATTATCGCATTGAACCGATGCTNGAGATTATTGATGAGTATTTAAACGATATTCATCAGAANGATTTCTGGGGTTATTCTCTTCCGTTCTATTTGTCTGCGGTAAATGGATGTCACCCTAATTATGCTATTTATTTTGCATCAAAAGGCACGTTAACAGCCAAATCTTATGACGAGATATTGAANNCTATTCCGGAGGGAGAGAAGGCATTATACAGCAAAGAAAATGCAGAGAAAATTTATAGGGCCTATCAGGAGAAATATATTGATGACAGAGAAACTGTAAGAATCTTGGAAGAGCAGTTTGCAGGGCGGGAGATTTTGCTGCTTGGCTCCGGCAATTCTCTCAATGAAGAGAAAGAAAAGATTCAGGAGTATATCGACCAAAAGAATCCGTTGGTTATAGCGCTAAATTTTATTCCAACGGATTACCGATATGATTATGTGTTTAGTTGTCATATGCGAAGATATAAGGAGATTCAGGATGTAAAGGGCGGAATTAAGATTGTAACTTCCAATCTGCGAGAGGCCGCTAACTACCAATACATGGTGAATTTTGCGAGTTATACGGCGCATGCACCGGAAATTATGGAAAATTCCGGCGTGATGTGTGTGAATCTGCTTATATGCCTTGGCGTAAAATGTGTACATCTGGCAGGTCTGGACGGGTATGATACAGAGAATTGCAGAAACTATGTGAATAGCGGGTTAGAGTATGAGTTCCCGACAGAAGTAGCAGAGCTTAGAAATCAGCTGATAAAAAAGGAGTTTCAACAAAAAAGAGGTGAGATTAAACTGGTGTTTCTGACAAAAAGTGTGTATGCNTCATAAGAAACATTTGTGAAGGTGCGATATTTATGAAAAGAGTGATCATTACNGGCCCTACCGGAGCGATCGGTATGGCTCTGATACNGAAGTGNATAGAGATGGGTACGGANGTGNCNGCAGTATGTCACCGNGGCTCANCNAGAATNGCACGAATNCCTGTCTCAGACAGAGTAANNGTGGTGGAATGCAGTCTGNATGAGATAGANAAAGCTNCCGGAGCTCTTNGANGGCNGCTATGACNTNTTTTTTCANTTTGCATGGGCGTGNACCGCAGGNGAAGGAAGAAACGATACGGANGCCCAGACNCANAATATCCGTTATACGNTGGANGCAGTAGAGGCGGCNGCTAAGCTGGGNTGTGAATGNTTTATCGGAGCNGGNTCACAGGCNGAGTANGGNCGNGTNGAGGGNAAATTAACTGCCGATACGCCGGCATTTCCCGAAAACGGNTATGGCATTGCCAAGNTNTGTGCCGGACAGCTGAGCAGACTCAGGTGCGGACAGCTNGGAATCAGACATATCTGGTTCAGAGTTCTGAGCGTTTACGGCAGATATGACGGGGANCAGNCCATGATCATGTCCAGTATCAGGAAGATGNTGAACGGAGAATCGCCGGAGTATACGCCGGCGGANCAGATGTGGGATTATCTGTACAGNGAGGATGCTGCACAGGCGTTTTATCTGGCAGCNGTAAAAGGACNGGATGGCGCTGTGTATTGTCTGGGCAGCGGNCAGGCGAGNCCGNTAAAAGAATATATAGAGATCATGCGGGATGAGATCGCCCCTGGATTGNTGCTTAAGTTTGGTGCGAAGCCNTATGCGGAAAAACAGGTTATGTATTTATGTGCGGATATCGCAGATCTACAGAGNGATGTGGGNTTTGTACCTAGGATNGGATTNAGGGAAGGNNTCAGAGAGNCAATACAGTGGGCNAAAATGGCAGAGTATANGTNGGAGAAAAAGACTGATGGTAATGATATTATTTAGCTGGTTGGTAATTGGCNTNCTTTCNTTAATTTTTGGAAAAGCAATTGTGGATAGGGTTTATCATGATGATATATGTGTAATGGGAAAACCGGANNTATATGTTGTCNCGGGTATTATNTTTCTAAATGTTTATGCGCAATTATTCAGTATTTTTNACAAGGTGGCTGGAATTGCNTGTATGGTTCCTGTCATATTGGGGATTNTTCTTGCTGTAGGATGGAAAATTGGTTGCATAAAAAGTAAAAAGAAGATGGTATCTCTCGGGTTTCTTAGGGAGCACCCATATAGAATTGNTGCATTTCTGNTGGCGNTGGGTGGGACAGTAGTATGGACCCTGNTTGCACCACGGCATTATGATACTGGGTTGTATCACGCACAGGCGATTCGGTGGATTGAGGAATATGGCATAGTGCCGGGACTTGGAAATCTACACATGCGATTAGCTTACAACAGCGCATTTATGAGTCTCCAAGCGCTTTTTAGTCTGCGGTGGCTTGGGGGGCAGTCACTTCACACATTGAATGGGTTTTTTTGTTTGTTTTTTTTGGGATATGCAATTATGACGATCCGGATACAAAAAGAACAGGGATNTGAAATTTCAGATTTGCTAAAATGTGCTACAGTTGTCTATATAGTTCTGAACCGGGATTTGATTTCTTCTCCGGGCACAGATTTATGGACAATGATTCTTGTGCTGTATATTTGTATTAAATGGTGTGAATTTGTGGAGATGCGCCAAGAGTCAGATGTACCATGGAGTTTTATATGCCTGACAGGAATATATGCAGTGACTGTTAAATTGTCTGCGGCATTGATTGTGCTACTTGTGATATATCCTCTGTACTTGTTGATTAGGGCAAAGAATATTAAACGCATATGCGGCAATATTGTAGCAGCTGCTTTGATATTATTGCCTTTTTTAATTCGCAATGTGATTATATCAGGCTATTTGGTTTATCCATATGCAGGTATAGATCTGTTTCATGTAGACTGGAAAATGCGGAAAGATGAATTGGAACATGATAGTCTGCTTATTAAAGTATTTGGGCGAGGGTTTGGACATGCACAGGAGGAGTATGATGATTCTGTGTTTCATTGGATTCCGCATTGGTTCCATGCACAGGAGACGCGGTATCAGGTACTTATTGTAGCAGGAACAGTATGCTTTATTATACTGGTAATTCAATTGTTCAGGTATGTAAAAACGAAGCGGATAAGAGAAAGTGTTTTTATTATTACAGTTGTGTCACAATTGATCTTTTGGTTTATGACGGCTCCGTTGATTCGATATGGCATAGTTTACCTGATGATTGTGATAGCGGTTGCGATAGGCGGGCTGTATAAACGAATAAAAATTACATGTATGGACCGGCTTATGGATATAGGCGTTGCATTGGCAATGATTCTGCTTTTGGGACTTTATGTTTGGGTCGGTAAATTGGCAGCACCGTTTGGCGCGGAACATGCATATTGGGTGAATCAGGCCGATTATCAGTCGTGGCCGTCTACCCAATATCAGGTGGATCATGCTTTGATATGGGTTCCAAATGAGGGTGATCGTGTTGGATATTCAGCGTTTCCAGCAGCACCTGGAGAAGAAAGCTTGCAGGGCCTTCATTTGCGTGGAGAGAGTTTTAAAGAAGGATTTTATAAGGAGCGTCAAGAATAGGGATTGCACATTATAGTTTATGAGAATACGTAATACAAACAATAAATAGAAGTGGAAGTACAGTTTGTTTTAGTGTATACTGTATAGTATATTAGTTTTAGCCAATAACATAATAGGATAGTACATTCAATAGACGAAGATAGAGCAGAAATGAGGACAGCGGCTGCATGAAAAAGATAAGTATAATGATTCCGTGCTATAATGAAGTAGAAAATGTCGGACCTATGAGCGAGGCGGTGGTAAAGATCATGACCGAAGAACTCTCACGGTACGATTATGAACTGCTGTTTATTGATAATTGCTCTCAGGATGGGACGAGGGACAAGCTCGAGGAAATCTGCGCTGCCAATAAGAAGATCAAGGCGATTTTTAATGTGACGAATTTCGGACAGTTTAATTCGCCTTTTTACGGAATGTGCCAGACAACGGGAGATTGTACGATCTTGATGTGCTGCGACTTTCAGGATCCGGTCGAAATGATTCCGAAGTTTGTGAAGGAATGGGAGAACGGTTATAAGATCGTAAGCGGGATCAAGACTTCCAGTAAAGAAAACGGGTTTATTTATTTCTTGCGGACAGTATACTATAAAATGATTAAAAATATGTCCTCCGTAAAAATGATAGAGCATTTCACGGGATTTGGACTGTATGATAGGAGTTTCATCTCGCTGATCAGCCAACTTGATGATCCGATTCCGTTCTTAAGAGGAATCGTTGCAGAGTACGGATTTAAGAGGAAGGATATCGAATACGAACAGGCGCAGCGGCGTGCGGGGAAGACAAGCAATAATTTCTATTCCCTGTATGATGCGGCCATGCTGAGCGTTACCTCCTACACAAAAGTGGGACTGAGACTGGCCACCTTACTCGGTTTTATCAGTTCCGGAGTGAGTCTTGTGATCGCTCTGATCTACCTCGTTTTGAAGTTGACGCATTGGCATGATTTTGGAGCCGGTTATGCGCCGATGGTAATCGGTGTGTTTGTATTGGGTTCCATCCAGCTTTTCTTCATAGGGTTGTTGGGAGAGTATATTTTGAATATCAATACAAGAGTGATGCACCGGCCGCTGGTGGTGGAAGAGAAGAGGATCAACTTTAATGAAGATTGATATACTTTATCAATTTAATGAGAAATATGCCCCTTATGCGGGAACTTCGATTACGTCGTTGTTCGAGAATAATAAGCATTTTCAGGAAATCAGAGTATTTATTCTTGGGGAAGGATTGTCGCAGGACAGCATGCAACGGCTTTGTGCGACAGGAGAACGATATGGAAGGCAGATCATATTCGTAGATACAGATGCACTGATCGCGAAGATGCAGCAGCTTCATATGCCAACCTACAGAGGCTCTTATGCTGCCAACATAAGACTTTTTCTTCCGGAGTTGCTTGATAGCTCCATAAGTCGCCTGCTATATCTGGATGCGGATACAATCGTGGATGGCAGATTGGACGAGCTGGTGGATCTATCGATGATGGATCGCCCGGCCGCTATGGTACGGGATTCGCTGACCCGCGCTCATAAACTGCACCTTGGTTTCTCTAAGGAGGAACCCTATTTCAATTCGGGTGTCATACTGTTTGATATGAAGCGCTGGCGGGAGGAAAAATGTTCTGAGAAGATTGTGGCACATATTAGAAATGTAAGGGCTCACTATCCCTCTCCGGATCAGGATCTTCTGAATGTGGTCTGTAGAGGCAGGATTATGACGCTGCCGCCGAGATATAATTTTCAACCGATTCATTTGGCTTTTTCGGTCAAGAGTTATTTTCGCTGTTTTGGGAAGAATGGATATTATACAGTGGAAGAAATAGAGCGGGACAAAGAGTGCCCGGTCATTTATCATTTCTTTCGATTTGTTGGGGAGTTTCCGTGGAATCGGAATAATCTCCATCCGGATAATGAGATATTTGATGCGTATCTGGCGAAATCTGCATTTAACGACTATGTGAAAACCGCGTCTGAGGCGGGGACGATTTTAAGGATTGAGAAGCTTCTTTATCGTTTCCTGCCTGGAGGAGTGTTTATTTATTTATTCCGCGCGGCGCATGAGTGGTTTATTTATAAGGCAAACAGAGATTCTGAGAGAGAGAGAATTAACAGGCTGATGTAAGTCAGAAAGTAACTTGATATATACTATATCTCTCTCAAATTTCTTAACCATTTAACAGCAAATTTCCATAACCAAGTACAGATTATTGTGATTATCAGTTCAATTATCATTATTAAAATCTTACATAATACACTTAATTGGATAGTATCATGCAATAATCTATTTTGAATGCCTTGGAAATAAAAAAGCACGACATAATGTATCAAAAACATTTCCCCGCTAATATTTCCTAAATAAACCAACATCCTCCTTTGGGTAATCCACTCCGTTATCACGCCTCCCTTTAAGAAAAAAATCACAACTAATATTACACTAAATATTAAATATATAGATGTAGGATTCCAAATCCATTTCATAACAGTACTGGTATGGGAACTTTTACCAATTATAACCATTCCGATTGTGGCAGCAAAAATCACACATTCACATATTGAGGCTTTTGCTTTACTTAGAGTATTCTTTCCCCACCGCTCTGCATTAATTTTTAAGATTCTTCCCCATATGCAGCCTATCGAAAAATCTCCCAGTCTGAATATCGGACAGAACTTTGTTAAATACGTAAAAAATTTACCATCAATTCCACGAAAATCAATAAAACATAACGCTGTTAAAAGCATAGAACTCCAGATAACTATAGAGACAATTATTAATTTTTTCGTATTATAAATTCCTTTTAACCAATGTACAATAGCGGGAAAACAAAAATAGTGGAAAGTCATAACTGATAAGAACCATGCCACACCGTTTATGGACACATTTATTGTTATAATTGGGACCCACGTCTGAAGTAATAGCACGTTAAGCATAGTCTTTACAATAAGCGAAATTGTATTTTCTATCTTAAATAAAATAAGCGGAATCAGTGTCAATATCATTGTCGCAATATGCAACCCATATATTTTTTTTATTCGCTGAAAAGAAAAGCCTATACTTTTAACAACGCCATATTTTTCATTCCAATCATTATACTTATAAGATAATAAAAACCCTGAAAGGATAAAAAAAATCGACACTGAAAGATTGGACCACGAAAAACGCATCCCTGTATGAGATAAATATATACCCAAAAACGCAAGCGCTCTTAATACTTGTAAAGATTCAATTTTCTTATCAGTATTTACAGCATTCATATTTCTTCATTACACCTAATCAGCCAATAATACCTGCCCCTATAATATCCTGTAAGCGGATTGTTCCTATTGGTTTGCCGTTAGAAACGACCGGCATGCATGATACATTCCTTTCTTTGAGAATATTTAAAGCCTCCACGGCCATTCTTTTATTTCCTATTGTATGTGGCTTTTTGGTCATAACATCGCCCACACTCAAGTTATATATATCAGCCTTCTTCTCAAGCTGTCTTCTCAAATCACCGTCTGTGATAATCCCCATCAAATCGCCGTCTGCAGAAACAATGGAGACCATTCCGAGTCCTTTTTTACTTAATTCTATTACTGTATCCATCATTGTCGCAGTAACATCAACAACTGAGTTATTCTCACCTGCAACCATCAAATCTTCTACCTTGAGAACGAGTTTTTTACCAAGTGCACCTGCAGGGTGAAATTTCCCAAAATCTGCATCCTTAAAACCATATATTTCACTTGCGGCAACAGCCAGGGCATCTCCGTAGCATAATTCGACAGTCGTACTGGAAGTGGGCGCCAGCCCTAATGTGCACGCCTCCTCAAATGTTGGCAAAACCTGTACTATATCTGCAAAAGATGCTAAGGTAGAATTGCTATTTCCTGTTATTGCAACTATTTTAGCGCCGATCAATTTTATATTGGGTAGAATGTTGATAATTTCATCGCTCTCACCGCTATAACTGATCGCAATAACAATATCGTCTGCAGATATCATCCCTAAATCTCCATGCATTGCCTCACCCGGATGTAGAAAAAAGGCCGGTGTTCCCAAGCTGGCAAAGGTCGCTGCTATCTTAGTTGCAACATGCCCCGGTTTTCCCATTCCTGTAATGATTACTTTACCCTTACATATTACTATCATGTCTAATATGCCTTCAAAAACAGAATCAAGCGAATCTCGTGTTTTTGATAACGCTTCTATTTCAATATCAAATACTCTTTTTGCCGCTAATAGCTTGTCCATAAATACATCCCCTCAAATACCGTTTTTATAATGCTTCACGAATTCTTAATATACGACATAACATATTTTCAAACTCATCCAGCTTAACCATATTAGGACCATCAGATAATGCATGATCCGGATCCGGATGAACCTCAAAAAATAATGCGTCTGCACCCGCTGCAATTGCCGCCTTTGCTAACGGTTCCACATATTCCCGATTCCCACCGGTTGAGGTTCCTTCTCCTCCGGGCTTTTGTACACTATGCGTTGCATCCATCACAACAGGATAACCTAACTTCTTCAGTTCTACGATTCCTGTCATATCAACCACAAGAGTGTTATATCCAAATGATGTGCCCCGCTCACATACCATGATATTGTTATTGCCGCTGTCTTCCAGTTTCTTCACTACATTTTTCATATCCCAAGGTGCCAAAAACTGCGCCTTTTTAACGTTTATGATTTTTCCTGTTTTTGCGGCTGCAACAAGCAGATCTGTCTGCCGACACAAAAAAGCCGGAATCTGTATAATATCTGCGACCTCAGCAGCTTTTTCAGCTTGCCACGGCTCATGGATATCCGTCGCTATTTTTACACCATACGTGCTCTTGATTTTCTTTAAAATATGTATTCCTTCATCAATACCGGGACCGCGGTAAGAATTTATGCTGGTACGATTTGCTTTATCAAAAGACGCCTTAAAATAATAATCTATTCCCAAACGCTCGGCTGTTCTACACATCGTGTCTGCTATAAACATTGCGTTTTCTTCTGATTCAATCACACATGGTCCTGCAATAACCGTCATCTTATCCATAATAGCCTCCTTAAGAGTATAATCTAATGTCAATCAGTCTTATTATTGTACTCACTTGCTAGTACCTCATCTTTATTACGCGAAACAGCTTTACCATCCTTGATTTCGTAAACGCGGTCGCATTCTCTTATGGTAGACAATCTATGTGCAATTACGATCAAAGTTATCTCTCCATGCAACGCATTTATGGATTCCATTACTGCCAATTCCGTTTCATTATCAAGCGCCGAAGTCGCCTCATCCAAAACCAGTATTTCGGGAGAACTATAAAGTGCTCTGGCAATCGCTATTCTTTGCCTTTGCCCACCGGAAAATTTCACACCTCGCTCACCGACGATTGTATCTAATTTCTTGGGAAGATTTTGCACAAAATCTTTTAACTGTGCCTTTTCCAAAACCGCCCAGATACGAGAATCATCGATCTCGTTTTTCTTAATACCAAATGCAACATTATTTCGAATAGAATCATCTATCAAATATACGCTTTGCGGAACATAAGAAACCAACTCCGGCCACAATAATGGAATTGTTTTTATATTTCTATTGTTGATGAGTATATTTCCTTCCTGTAACGGCAGCAATCCCAGCAGTACATCCGCCAGCGTTGATTTTCCGGCGCCCGAAACACCTATTAAAGCAATTGCTTCCCCTTTATTGATTACCATGTTTAAGTTATATAAAACGTATTCTTCTGTTCGAGGATATTTCCAACATACATTTTGAGCAGTTATACAGAAATTACTGTTTTTTATTTCGCTCACTTCTTCTAACAATTCTTCTTTGGGAATTTTTATGCTCTCTTCTAATCGCTTTAGTTCCGTGGTTTTAAAATTCTTATATACGTTTTCTAATGAAGGATAATAGAAAACCATATCCGCGAAAATACTGCTGATTCCGGAAACTAACGGCATCATTTTCAAAGCTCCCATGGCAAATACGCCCAGTTTCGGAATTAACATCGTCATATCTACATTCATTTTATAATTTAGATAAACTAATCCGATCATCACAATGATGCATATTGTCTCAACAAGCTTAGGTGGCAAAGATGAAATTAAGGACTGAGAAAGATATGCATTTTTTCTGTTATTTGCCGCTTCACCAAATTCATCTACAAAAAATCTATTTCTATTAAAAACCATAATTTCTTTTATGCCTGACAACGCCTGCATGGATGTTTGGTTGCACTTTTTATTTGCATCACTTCTTGCCCTTCCGTATTCACGTAATTTTGTCTTAAATCCCATACTTAGGCACAATACGCAAAATACGGCAACTATTATAATTCCTAAAGTCATGGATATATCTGTATTTATCAAATAAATAATTATTAAACTGGCCGTAATAGCAGAAGATACAAAGGAAAATAAATTACGTACAATTTCATATGCTCCGGCAACATCTTCATTGATTCCTCTCAACATAGAAGCCGTGTTATTTTCCAGAAAAAATTCATAGGGCTGACTCATATATGCTTCTAACATACTCGTTGATAAATCCCGTTGACATTCTCTGTTAAATTTATTTGTTATGTATGCCGAAAAATAAAGATATGTGTTCTTAATAAAATAAATTAAAATAGCAGCCAGACAAGTTAATCCAAATAAGTTGTTGTCCGGACTTATTCCGAAGAAGTCACAAATTGCACCTATATATGCATTTCCGGCCAAGGTTTCCGGTAACACCATTGACTGTAAGAGTGGTAAAATACATGATAAACTTAAAAGTTCTACAAAGGATCCGACAATAATACATACTAAAACCAAAAACCATCTGATTTTCTGTTCTCTATTTAAGATATAATTTAATTTCTCTATTACGTTTTTAAATATCCCCAGCTTTTTCATCTATATGATCCTAATTCTATTTTGATTTAAAATTTTCAGTTCGATAGCATATGCATTCTTCAACAAGCTCCCTGATATTTTTGAATCTATCCGAATGAAGCTTTTGATGAATTTTACTGTCGTTCAAAATGCCGATCCGTTCAATCGTTTTGGCAAATTCTAATAATTCATAAATCTGTTCCGGACTCAATGCCTCTGAGAAACCATATATTTTGTCTGCCCATGCCCACTGCTCCTCCTGCATGCGATCTAAAGATGACTCTGAGATATGATCCGACGATACTTTTGCTAATTCTTCAAGTTTATCTTCGTATGGCTGCATCCATGGATTTTTATCTTCAAAAATACCTTTGTTTTCGATTTTTCTCCCTCTGCTACCCGGAAAATAAAGCACAGGTTTCTTCAAATACATGGAGTAAATGGCGGAAGATCCATATCCCTGTGTAACCACATGATCTGAAAGATTAATAATTGTTTTCAAACAATCCGCGAAATCGTAATTATGTTTATGACCGGCCGTCACAACCACACTCCCGTTGAATCTATGATATTTGATAAATTCTCCTCGATATATATCTTCATAATATAAACAAACCAGAACCGTATCATAATGAAATACTGATACCAATTCATCTATATAGGACAGGAATCCGTCCGCTGTTTGAAGGCACTCAGAATCGGCACAACTATGTTGAGGAAAAACTAATAAAGTTTTCCCTAAATTGCGTTTGATGGCGTCCATAACAAAATCTGAATATATATTTGTACAATACGGCATGATACTTGGTCCGATAGGAACCAGCAGTTTATTTGTCTGACACTGTATAAATTTCCTCCGATCTTCCGACATGACAAATATTATTTTGCGGTTATTATCTTTATATTCTCTTGAGTCTTTGGTGCTTCCTGCAGGCAAGCCATGTTCAGAAGCACAGTATATTTTTCCTTTATATTTACTATATTTTCTTAACACATATCCCATGGAATAGATTGAATTTCCGCTAAATAGCTCGTTGCTTCTCGCATTTCGTTGCCGTGCAATATAATTGAAATCAAAAATATTTCTTGCATAATCTGCATCAAATACAATATTCTTTTTGTTCTTTTGCATAATATTATTAAGACTGTGTTTCATCCAATTCATAATTTGCACCTCTTAAAATTTCATCTAAATCTTTTCTTTCAAACACCTCAAGCACTCCTCCGCGGGTTGCATTATATATATGCCCGCCGTTTTTTTCGATATGTTCTTTTGCTTTCCTGTAACCTCCTTCAACTTTACTCATGTCACCAATGCACATTTTTTCTCCGGCTTTCATATAGTCTTTTACGAAATAATCCCCCTGCACAGTCTCTGTCGTCTCAGTGACGCCGGCCTTTTGCTGTAATGTCTCATAGAATTTGTAGGTATGATCACAGCCAATCAGATATATGGTTTTAAACCCCATCATCCATGCCAAAACAATCAAAACATAAGTGACAGAACCTCCGGAAGACATTCTTATCACATCTTCAGGAAACACTTTTTTCGAATACTTCACGTTATACCTGATAATAAGATAATCTTCTTTTTTCCATTTTCCATAATCAATATGCCACTTGAACAAATAGCTTAAAAACTTAACACAATTAACCTCTTTGAAAATTTCTTCCCAATTCTGCGTAAAAACCATCGTATCTGTGCATGCGTAAAAATCCGGCCGCCAATCTGTCTGATCGAAGCATTTATAAATCTTATTTGAGGCAAAACATACATATCCGGCTTTTTTAATACGNTCTAAATCTGATATTTTTANGGAAGGACCNTTCCCAATCACAAAGCAGGTTTTCCCCTCATATGCATTTTTNTATTGAAGAATTGCTTTTTCATTTTTATTATACAGTTTGTGATGTATTCGAATNTCTGCCAATAAATCCAGCAATCCATACATTGTTTCATAAGAAATATGTTTACTNATGATAAGCATACGTCTATAAATTCTCAAAAATAAAGTTTCTTTCTCGTTTAACTTCTCCACGATACTTCATTCCCCTCCAGCAATCTGCANGCCATCTCNTAATCCNTTTTTTCNTCTATATCAACNGCCTCTGCACCNGANACTTCCTGAATNTATGGNTTAAACCCAATCCGNCTGTTATGATCTANAAACACCTNTTTGCNTNAAAATATAGAACGCACTGGTTTCTACCCATATAGGTTCCATATCCTGTGTTCTGGGAACGTCNTTCAAATCATAATTAATGGGTTTCCCNTGATACCATGAAAAGGTTTGNATTCTTTCNGCNGANAANGCCGAATCATATTCGCCGGAAAGAACATTGCCCAGAGCATTTTCAATAGAAGATACTTTTATAAAAGGAGANGTNGTATGAGCNANAACATATANATCNGCATCNACTTCNNTNATNAAACTGCGATATATGTCGAANCCTTTTANTTCNTTTCCATCTAACCATTTGTCTCTTTTTTTATATATAACTGTATTGGGAATATATTGTTTCACAGACTCATCGCTGCAATAAACATAAACTTCATCTATTTTCTCTANCTGNCANAACGAGTTACAAATATGCCAGCACAGCGGATGNCCTCCAATCGGCANAATNTTTTTATGAGGTAATCTTTCAGAATTTAATTTTATAGGTACTAATGCAACTGTNTTCATTCTAATTCCTCCTAAAATTTCAAACNGTTTATAGAAAAGATTCAACAAAAGCCTGTATTCTCTGTCCTGTATTTTCGCAAAATCCATATTCTTTTTGCTGCTCCGTAAAATACATGTCTTTNTCTGTTACAGGCAGGTGCCGCCATGTATCAATCTTGTCCATAAATTGGTCACAACTCTCAAATATATCATCTTGACTTTCAACAATCGGAAATTCAATTTCGGTCTTCATTTGATAGCACTTTACATTGGAATAGAGCATATCCAGNTATATTGCGCTTGCACTCATTATGCCAAACTCTATTTTTCCAAACAGCTCCTCGTTTGGATATTCGTCTTTATAAATACCCATACATCCGGATGTGACAATGCCATGATAGTTTTTTAACGTGTCCGACGGATGAATTTTAATAAAGTATGACATGTTCAGTTTCTCTGAGATTTCTTCAGCCATATGAATTAATTTTTTGTTTGTATCACTTGCGAAATCATACAGGACACAGTCGGTAAATACTCCAAATATTTTTCTGGAATCATCGAAATGCAATTTGCAAATCTCTTTATTCATACTTCCCAACACAATAATCTTTCTTTCGTCAAATCCGGCCTTTACAAATTGTTTCTTGGNATAGTTTCCTTTTGCCATATAATAATCACTTGAGAAATTNAATATCTGNCTTTGGTTTAAATGATCCTTATCCCAACCACGAAACACAGGTTGTCCATGCTGGGTTGTTATGCATACGGCACCTTGATTATGNATAAATTGGATCATTACATTTTCAAACAAAAATGTATCGCAAAAAGCAATAACTACTTTNGTATTTTTGGNTTGATCNNTGATTTCATTTATATANTTTTCACATGTTATTANTTTGGATGCTAAATAACTTCTGTGGGATTTATTTTCAATAACCTTTAATGCACTGTAAGCANTCCGATAACTTCTCATTNTGCCGGCTATTCCCCTAAGAGAAATATTTTTAAGGTATTCTTTTACGATAAACCTATCATTTAATATGATTTCATCTTTAACAGGAAACAATTTTTTGATCGAATTCCAATAAGAGTCGTGATCATATCTGGCATGTATCGTGGTCAGCATAAGTATTGAATTNTCNNGAATCCTCACATCCAGNTCAGGGGTTTTAAAAAACCAACTCCGGATCAATGCCTTTAGAACTTTGATCCAATTAAGATCAAATATGTAAAGACTATCTAAATATAAAGCTTTACTTAAATCTATCTCCGGAAAAGAGTTTAATCTGACAGTTCTGAGTAAATTCAAATACTCCGAATGCATTTGGTCTTTATCAGCAATCACCAGCGTTCTCCTTTTCAGANCTTTTTTTGATAATCTTTCCGGGTATACCACAAACCACACTGAATGGCGGTACACATTTTGTTACAACGGTACCGGCAGCTAAAACACTATTATGCCCCACTNTGACTCCGGGCATTATCACCACNTTGTCTCCTATAAAAACATTATCTTCTATGACAACCTTTCCCTTGCTATACAATTCGCGATCCACCGGATGTTTTTCTAAATCATNCATATCAGTAGTACCATGATGATGATCTGTAATATATACCTTTGANCCCATCAAAACATTATTACCNATAATAATTTCGTTGATAGANCCTATATGACAATGTTCCCCCACTCTGACATTATCTCCGATACAAATCGNGGGGGTATATCTGAAAGCCTCATATTGATCCCANGCTTCCAANCGCAGNCCGNNNCTCGCCATAAAATTATTACCCACAGAAATATATTTNCCACCCTCNAGCCGGAACTCAGGCATTATGTCTGTTCCATGACCACATTTGCATACGGCAAGAGAAAATATAAAACTGTTATATTTTNTTTTTAAATAGAAATATCCTCTGTGAAGTTTATAAAGCAATTGCCCTATCCTGTTCACGCTATATGCTCCTAAGTATCACTCGTGCTGTTTACTTGCATTAAATCNGCTATTGATTCCAAATATTTATACGAATTATCCTCATCAGGTTCCAAATAGGTTCCCTCTGCCCACTCATTCCANGCATTTANAAAAATNTATTCACTTCCNATTTCTTTTGCGCGNTCTATTTGTTGCTGCATATATTGATGNAATTTTTCNGGTGTGCCATTNTCGATTACNACACCNTTNTTTCCTTTTCTGGGNGTATTATCCCAATTTACAAAAGCGCCTAAATAGACCTTTTTTTTNNATTTTCGTTCTTTTCTGGANAGTATATTNCTCCATATTTCNTCNTAATTATAATAGTGTATATTATTTTTGTATTTGATTGCCTTTATCTGNCCTCTGATTCTCTGAATGACTTTCTCTTTTATACTTCTCCCNTATTGAANCGTATACATAGGNTCCAAATNTAAAACNGCATCACTACTGNCATTTTCATAATTGCTTTGGAACGAATTGTTNTCATCNATTATATACAATTCTCCTATGCCGNATTTATGCCCGGCATCTCTCCAGCATTGAATCATTTCATCGTAACATTTTATACTACTGCANCGATAAATTACGATTACCGGCTTNTTGTCAATTCTTATATATCTGGGATCTTTTAAAAATGGCTCTAAATAAGNAAAATGATTCAGCCANTCTGTCTCGTTTCCATATTCCTGATTTATCAGAATCTGTTTTCCCTTACCATCCCATGTNCTTGCCCAAGGCTCGTTTGCCCAACACAAGCAGAANGGAAGTTTGATTTCTNNNTCTTCCTTCAAATATTCTAATGGTTTNTCTAACANNAGCTTNCCATGAAACCAATAATGATAGTAGCAAAATCCATATATCCCATACTTTTGNGCGNTNTTTGCCTGCCATACCCTTGTCTCGTACTTNGTCATGTCATAATAAAAATCATTTAGNGGCTTCTTAGGTTGAAGATGTCCGTCAAACATGGGCTTTGCTTTTTTTACATTTGTCCATTCNGTAAATCCNNTTCCCCACCATGCATCATTCTCCGGTATTTGATGATATTGAGGTAAATGAAATGCNATTATTTTTATCTTCTCTGCCATACGACTCCAATTCGCGAATCCTCTAATTTCTATTTATATTTTCAACAATAGTTACAAGTTTTTTTGTTATTCTGTTTGTATTGCTCCCCTGAATTCTCTGCCGTACCGTTCTAACCCTGCTGCTTCCAAGCATAGGTTCTATAATAGTCAGCACTTCCTCTACCGACCCGCGCATTCTCTCTTTGTTTGCAGATGTATTTGCAGATGTATATTTGTGCGTATAGAGTATTTCTCTGTTTATCCCGATTTTTTTTCTCTGGTTCAACATAATTAACCATAAAAAATAGTCGTCCGCACCATTTTGCTTCAAAATATTATTTTTCCATACATCAGGAATACTGCTTTTCTTAATCAGGCACTGTCCCGGTGAAATAATTCGACAATCAAACTTTAAATAAAACCAAGCGAACTTAACAGTCCACTGCATTAGCCAATATCGATATAACAATTTGCTGTAAGATGCATACTCTGCAATTCCATTGGCTACAATTACATCATCTCTTTTCCTGAGACACTGAACCTGACTTTCAAAAAAATGATCGGATATTCTATCGTCCTGGTCAAAAAAATGAATATACTCTCCTGATGCGTGCGACAATCCCCGCACTCTTGAATAGTGAATCCCTTTATTTTCTTGATTTATCAACAAAATCACATTAAGATCGCTAACATGCTCAATGTCATCATAACTAATCTTTTCATCCGGGAAATCGTTGATTAGTATAAGCTCTATCTTAAAGCTACCCTTTCCTTCTTCCAGATTTCGCAATAACATACTCATAATGTCCGGAAGATATTTCTTTCCGTTATATAGTGGTATAATTACAGAAATTTTTCGAGTTTTCTTGTCCCACAACATATCCGCATTTTACCTTCACATTATCTTGTTGATCTCATTCCCGCCACAGTGAGGTGGTAATGGGTTCGCCATTCTTTACAGTGGACGAATGTTTTTTAAGATTTGGCATTCGTGTAAAATTAACCGGAAGGAGGGAAACCGTTTAAACCTATCAAAAACAAGACGGAGCAAAGGGAGGAAAATATGTCAGTATACAAGGATAAAACAAAGAATACATGGATTAGTTTGTTCACCTATGAAGATTGGGAAGGAAATAAGAAGCGAAAACAAAAGTGCGGATTTAAAACAAAGAAGGAAGCTCTGGAGTGGGAGCGGAATTTCAAACTATCTGTCAATGCAGATATGAATATGACAATGGGAGCATTTGTTGAGATCTATTTTCGTGATAAAGAGGGCGAGCTGAAAGAACGTTCTATTAAAAATAAAAGATATATGATTGAAACGCATATTTTACCATATTTTCAAAACAAAAAAATGAATGAGATTACACCGGCTCATATTATACACTGGCAGAATGCAATGAGACAAAAAGGATATGCACAGACGTATCTCCGTATGATGCAAAATCAGATTACTGCATTGTTTACCCATGCAAGCAACATTTATAACCTGTCTGATAACCCATGCAAGAAAGTAAAAAAAATGGGAAAACCCGTCGCCGACAAATTGGATTTTTGGACAAAAGAGGAATACGATCAGTTTATCAGTACGATGGAAGTCGGAAGCCGATATTATGTCATTTTTGAAATCTTGTTTTGGACAGGGTGCAGAGAAGGGGAACTGCTGGCTTTAACCAAATCCGACATAGATTTTCAAAACAACCGTATGAACATTACAAAAACCTTTTATCGGATTGAAAGGCGCGATGTGATTACTGCACCGAAAACAGAACAATCTGTGAGAATGATCGAACTGCCGGAGTTTTTGACACAGGAAATCAAAGAATATGTGGATCAATTACCTGACTTGTCAGATCGTGCACGCATATTTCCTATTGTTGCAGAGGCGGTGCAGCATAAATTGAAGCGNCAGGCAGAAAAGGCAGGGGTAAAAAAGATACGGGTACATGACCTTCGCCACAGTAGTGTNGCCTATCTGATCAATCAGGGCGTACAGCCATTAATTATTAAAGAAAGATTGGGGCANAAGGATATAAAAATCACCTTAAATACGTATGGTCATTTATATCCGAATCAACAAAGGCAATTGGCCGATATGTTAAATAGACAGAAATGTATGGNTTGCTGAATCAAAAATTCATTGAAAATTCCATATGATATGATATAATTAGAAAAATATCTCAGCGTTCGTCCACTGTAAAGAATGGCGAACCCATTACCATCATACAACGACGGGAAGGGAAAATGCTTGGAAAAAAATGGATGAAATTATCTCAGATGTTCTGGGAAAAATNGCTATTACAGACCGGAAGAGATCAGACAGGATCTGACGAATCCGGTCATTTATGATTTGAGTATTTTGAGATTCGNGAAGCTTCTGTATCGTTTTAAGATCAACACGATGATGTAATATTATGAAAATATCAGTGATTACCGTCTGCTTTCAGGCAGAGCAGAATATTGCAAAGACAATTGNATCAGTGAAGCATCAGACNNATCCGGATATTGAGTANATCATCGTAGACGGCGGATCAAGTGATGGAACGATGGCGGTGATAGANGAGNCTCTGGGAAATTATCCGGCGAAGATCATCTCGGAACCGGATCGNGGTATTTACGATGCCATGAATAAAGGGATAGGTTTGGCCGGTGGNGAATATATTCATTTCCTGAACGCAGGGGATATCTATTATGATGAACGTGTGATCGAGAAAGCTGTCTGTCGAATTGAAAAGACAGGTGCAGATATTGTGTATGGTGATATAGAGTATCTGTACACGGATGGCAGCAGGGAACGNAGGAATTATGACGGTAAGTGCAGCAGACAAATCTATTATCTTACAGGCGACTGTATCAATCATCAGGCGATGTTTGTCGCGGCAAAATTATTCGCAAAAGATCTGTTTGATATTAATCTGAAGATATGCGCAGATCGGGACTGGATGATGAAAAAGAGCAAAGAGGGAGCCTCTTTTTGCGCGATGGGATTTCCGGTGTGCGTATACAGTTATGACGGAGTGAGTGTCCTGCGCAAGGATGATTATAACGCAGAGGCGGCGCTTTGCATCAGAAAGCATTATCCGCTGGGGTATCCGGTGTTTGCTATGTTCGAGTTTATGAGAAATAACAAGGTGCTTGCCGGGGTGCTGCATGGGGCTTATCGGATGTTATTTATTCGGGATGGGATATAGAAATTGAAAGTACTTCATATAACGACAACAGATTATGGCGGTGCATACCGTGCCGCANCTAATATCAGCGAAGCTATGAAAAGGCAGGGACTGGAATCGTCGCTGTTAGTCAGAGAAAANAGAGGTAATGAAAAGGTTGTGCCGGCAGTGAGTACGCTGTGGTCCCTTTTCTTTTCAAAAGCGCGGAATTATATTAATTTGAAGATTTCGGACGGTGATGTCGTAAATGACAGGTTTGGATATGCAATCCACAGACACCCTCTGGTGAAAGAAGCAGATGTGATAGTATTGCATTGGGTAAATTCTTTTGTGTCCTATAGAGGTGTGGAAAGACTTTTGAAACTGGGGAAGCCGATTATATGGGTTATGCATGATATGTGGCTTTTTACAGGGGGATGTCATTATGATAAGGAATGCGGACGGTATATAGAAAAATGTCAAGCGTGTCCGTTGATGAAGCACAGGAAAAATCTTCCTTATCGTTTACAAAAGCGCAAGAAGAAGATGGTTTTAAATGGAAACTTTGTGGCGGTCGGCTGCAGCNGGTGGATTACGGAATGTGCNAGNNAAAGCATGATACTNAAAGAGAAGCAATGCGTTTGTATTCCGAATCCGGTAGATACGGATATATACAGCAGGAAAAAGCGTGGACNGGCATTAAAAGAGAAAAAAAATATTCTTTTTGGTGCAATGCTCTTAACGGACGAGAGGAAAGGGATGGATCTCCTTATAAAAGCACTTGGCTATTTGCCAAGGGAACAATATCTTCTTTCTGTCGTNGGAGAAGCTGATCAGAAAATATTTGATGGACTGGAATTTGAATATCATTTTTACGGAAGAATAGACTCGCAGGAGCGTATGGCAGAAATTTATAATGAGGCCGATGTTTATGTGATTCCNTCCAGACAGGAGAATCTTTCCAATTCTGTGACGGAAGCAATGGCATGCGGAGTGCCTGTTGTGGCGTTTGATGTGGGCGGCATGTCGGACATGATTGTACATCGGGTGAATGGGTACTTGGCGAAAGCGTTTGATTGTAAGGAATTTGCGGAAGGTATTATGTTCTGTATAGAGTGCGCGGATGCACTTGCTGTTAAAGCAGAAGAGCTGACAACATCACGGTTTTCGATGGAGGCTGTTGGAATTCAATATAGACAGCTGTGTAGCAGCTTGAAAGAAAAGTAGGAGATTGTATGAAAGAGAAAGTACCTGTGATTTTGTTTGTATATAATCGCCCGGAACATACAAAAAAGACATTAGAGGCACTTGCGAAGAATACACTGGCAAAACAGAGCAAACTATATATCTTTTCCGATGGATACAAGACACAAAAGGCTAAAGACGGTGTAGACGCGGTGCGTGAATATATTGATCACATAGCACAATTGGATTGGTTTCAGCAAGTGGAAGTAATAAAGTCTCCATGTAATAAGGGGCTCGCCTCATCCATAATATCGGGTGTGACTCAGATCATAAACCAAAAGGGGAAGGCAATTGTGCTGGAGGATGACTTGCTGACGGCTCCGAATTTTTTGCAGTATATGAATGACGCTTTGGAATATTACCATGAGGATGACAGGATATGGGGCGTTTCGGCATATTCATCTTACATGGCATCTGTGATTGAAGATGTTTATTTTACGCCCCGCATCACTAGTTGGGGATGGGGGACGTGGAAATCCCGTTGGGAACAGGTTGATTGGGATGTGAAAAATTATAGTAAGCTTCGGCTGAATGTACGCAGACGCCGGGAGTTCAACCGAGGAGGAAACGATCTGGCATACATGCTTGATCAGCAGATGAGAGGGCGCATTGATTCATGGGCCATACGTTTCTGTTACAGTCAATTTGAACAGAACAGATATGCGGTATGTCCAAGGGTTTCATTGGTACGTAATATTGGTCAGGACGGAAGTGGGATACATTGCAAGGATATGCTGGAAAAGGATTCCTTTGTTTCTGAAAATGCAACGGTTAATATGCTTCCGTTCTATGTTGATGACCGAATTTTGAAAGAGTATAAGAAACGCAAGAAAGTGAGCAAATTAGCACTACTGAAGAATTATAGTTGTCTTTTAGCGGGAAAGTGAGAAAAGGATGCTTAATATATATCTGTTTGGATCTTTTATGAATGACAATTTTGGTGATTTTCTGATTTACAAGGAAGAAATTCGGTGTCTATACGAAAGGTTTGGAGATAAAATTAATATTATTACGACTGATATATCTCCTTTTTATGATTTGTATACAAGAGTAGAGCGAAAGAAAAATCATAAAGAGGCACTGAGAGAGGCAGATATTATTATATTTGGCGGTGGTGGATACTTTGGGGTGGGAGTTCAGAAGCTGGTTCCGAATATCCAGTTTATGCAGTTGTTTGGGCTGCGGGCGCTGTCAATTGTTAAAAGTGGTAAACCGTTTATGGTTGCAGGGGTAGGTGCGGGTCCCTTAAACTATAGCTTTTCATGGAAGGTGGCAAAGCAGGTTTTTGAACAGGCTGAGGTGGCTTCTGTAAGGGATGAAGAGTCCAGACAGTTCCTGCAGAACATTGGGGTAAAGCGGCAGATAGAGGTTCACCCCGACTGGATCCTAAGCGCGCAGTTTGTATGTGATCAGGCGTGGGATTCCTGGATTAAGCAGAATAACATCAATAAAAAAGTAATGCTGATACATCTGGTGACTATGCCGGAAAAAAAGGGAATGGGCGTGGATGCAGTAATTAGTGATATAAAGAGATTCTGCAAAGAGCACACGGAATATCAACCAGTTGTGGTATGTGATCAAACAAAAGAGGATGTTTATTCCAGAACACAGGCGGTATATCAGGAACTGGCAGAAGTCTCTCCTTTATATTATTCGTATAAGACACCAGACGGGCTGCTTGCATTAATTCGGGAGGCGGATTTAATTCTAACAGATAAATTACACCTTGGAATAGTGGGTGTCAATTTCGGAAAGAAGGTTGTTTCAACAGCGAATCATCCCAAAACACTGCGATTTTATAGGCAGATAAACAGAGAATCTTACTGTACATTAATTAGGACAATAAAGCGAGGTCAGGCTTATCAAATGTTGAATGATGTCTTGCAGGATTCGGTTTCGGATACAAGCAGTGTTAGAGAAGATGCCGGAAAAAATAAAAGACTTGTATGTGACTTTGTTGAAAAATATTTGAAGTAAATTAAGAACAGCAGAGATTCATAAAATGAATTGATGAGAAAGGATTTAGCATAATATGGGAGATTTAGTCTTTATTGTACCGGGTATCATGGCAGTTTTGCTGTTGATTAGCATTTTCCTGAGAAAGCATATAAAGTTTTTTAAGAAAACACTGATGCCGGCAAGTATTATTGCAGGTGTGTTAGGTTTTATACTGATGAATATAGGTGTAATTCCAATAGAGCAAAAAGTATTTGAAGAGCTTGCTTTTCACATCATGAATCTGAGTTTTATGTCGATTACATTGGCATCCACGAGAAAAGAAGAGGAAAATCAGAGTAAAAAAGCATTTAAGGGTGGGTTATGGCTTGCACTTATGTGGAGTGGCCTCTATTCTTTGCAAGCATTCTGCGGAGGGGTAATTGGGGAGCTTTTTCAGGCGGCAGGATTTGATTTTTCAGGTTTTTTGGGAAGCTTAAACGCCTCCGGTTTTGCACAGGGACCGGGACAGGCGCTTGCAATAGGACGGACATGGGAGAGCTTTCAAATTGCTGATGCTGCACAGATCGGGTGCTTTTATGCGGCGGTAGGATATTTGTCCGCTACACTGGTTGGAGTTCCTATTTGCAATGCTTTGAGAAAGAAGCAGATAATTACTAATTGCGCTGGAGAATATGAGAAAGAGATGGAGTATGGTGTCTATATTGAACGCGGTAAAATAATGGGGTATCAGACCTCCCACCGCTGTAATCTTGACACATTGACAACACATATAGCTATTCTTATGGGAACATATCTGCTAACATATCTGGTGGTAAAAGCGTTATGTTCTGTAATACCGGATAAAAGTACAGCAGACAATTTATACAACATGATGTTCATATGGGGAATCTTTGCGGCGAATATAGTAAGAGTGTTTATGCGTAAGACAAGATGTGATTATCTGATAGATCGTGAATTGCAGACGAGCATTACTAACTTTATGACAGATACCTTGATTGTAGCATGTATGATGAGTATATCGGTTCAAATGATTGCCCGTTATATGATTCCCATTTTTTTTGTATGTGTTGTAGTCGTGACGCTAACTGCTATAGTTGGCTTTACCTTAGCAGCAAGAAGCGGTAAATATTATGCAGAGCGATTTATGGCGTTATTTGGTTTCGCAACAGGGACGGCTGTTACGGGAATGCTGCTTCTTCGTATGGCTGATTCAGAGTATAAGACATCGGTGGCAGAAGAGATTGTCTGGTGGAATATTCTTCAAATGCTGACAGCTATCGTTATGGGAATTGCGGTGACAGGTCCGGTTATTGGATTTTGGACGTGGATGGGAATTAACGTGCTGGCAATGATTTTATGCTTTGGTGGAGCGGAAATCTGCAGTAGGAAAATGAAAGGATAGGGTGCTCACACAATGCAGTCAAAGATAGAACAAATTAAGGCTAGGATCAGGGCAATTGGTGGGTGGTATTTCCCGAAATTTGCCAGCAATTATATGTTCCGTGAAAGGTTTGGAAGAAATATTAATTTTAAAAATCCGGAATTTCTGGATGACAAGTTGATGTGTCTGAAGTTTGGATTATATAAAAATAATCAGCAGATTGCAGATCTTGCAGATAAGATTCGGGTGAGAGATTATGTGAAAAAATGTGGTCTTTCTGACATTCTTGTGCCGGAGATTGCTGAGTATAAAAGTGCAAATGAAATTGTGTGGGATGAATTGCCGGAGCAGTTTGTACTAAAGTGTAATCACGGATGTGGTTATAATATTATTGTTGATGAGAAGGACAAATTTTCTGAATCAGAAGTAAAAGAAAAACTAAATTTGTGGATGAGTAAAAAATTTGGCGGTTATACAGGGGAGATACATTATCGCTTGATTAAGCCCGGCATCATCTGTGAAGAGTTTATTCATGGATTGGGTAATATGGAAGAAGGAAAAAGTTCACTTCCAGTAGATTATAAATTTTTTTGCCTTAACGGAAGAGTAGAATGTATCCTTGTGGTTGCCGGAAGAGAAAAGGGAGAGGAAAAAACACAACGCTTCTTTACAGATAGACATTTTGAGCTGCTTGATATTTGTGGAGAAAAGATGCAGGAGGGATTTGATTATCAGCTATTAAAGCCATCTTGTTTGGTAGAAATGGTAGAGACGGCGGAAAAGTTGTCAAGGCCGTTTCCTTTTGTAAGAGTAGATCTTTATAACAACAACGGTAAAATACTATTTGGAGAAATGACCTTCACGCCTATGGGATGTGTCAATGGCTATATTACAAATAAGGGCCAAAAATGGCTTGGTGATAAATTGGTAATTTAGAAGGAGCGAAAACATAATGGAAAGGATTCTGATAAAAAATGCCAATATTATTACGATGGATGAGAATGTGTCCGGAGATTGTATGATAATTGATGAAGGAAGAATTCTTGCTGTTGGCAGAGAAGAAAAACTGATTGCAGAGAAGGTAAGAGGCGCGGATGTGATTGATATGAAGGGAGCAACGATTGTTCCGGGCTTTATTGATCCCCATGGACATTTTTTTATTTCTGCTATGGCGCATAAATTGTTTGTTGACGTAAGCTGCTATCCGATTGGAAAAATAAAAAGTATCCCGATGCTGATTCGGAAATTGCAATGCTATGAGAAAGAACATCCAGGGAAAAGTGCGATTATAGGTTTCGGGTTTGACGATACGTTAGCAGAAGAGTATCGTATGCCGACAGCGGCGGATCTTGATCAGGTATCAACCAAGAGAAGCATAATTGTTCTGCATACATCGCTTCATATGTTATCTGCAAATACGATAGCCATGCAAAGAGCCGGAATCATGGATGATACGTTTCGGCCCGAATGCGGCAAGGTATATTATGAAAATGGAAAACCGACAGGCGTTTTTGAAGAGGCTGATACGATGGCGCCAATTGTGAAAAAAGCGTTTTCGGCCAAAATGTTATTCTCTATTTTAAAGGCGATGGAGGAGGAAAGTGATCGATATCTTCAACAGGGTATCACAACAGTATGTGAGGGTGCCGGAAATATGGCAGGACTCTATAAGCTTGCTTATAGAGCACATCGCATGAAAAACAGAGCGATAGTCTGCCAGAGCCTGAAAACGGATGGGAAAGTGCCACAGCGAATTGTATTTAAAGATGGAAAGCAGTTGATTGATGGACCGGTGAAGTTGATTGCAGATGGAAGTATTCAAGCATATACTGCGTATTTGACAAAGCCGTATTATAGAAACCATCCTTCGAGACCAAAACCGGAAGGATATTGTGGAAATCCCGGAATGACAAGGGAAAAACTTGAATGTGCAGTAGATGACATTGGCAAGGAAGGACGGGCATTTGCGGTACATTGTAATGGTGATGCTGCACTTGATATGGTGCTTGATACTTTTGCTAAGGCGCCACATGCAAACAGAAACGCAAGAAATCTTATCATTCACTGTCAGATGGCAAGGGATGACCAGCTTGACCGGATGAAAGAGATGGGATTGTTACCGTCGTTTTTTCCTGCACATATCTATGTATGGGGAGATAATCATGTTAACACGTTCCTTGGAGAAGAGCGTGGCAGCAGAATTGATCCTATTGGATCGGCGGTGGAACGGCAAATGTGTTTTTCGCTTCATAATGACGCACCGGTCACCGAACCGTCTCCGTTGACATTAATCTGGAATGCTGTATCTCGCATAACACAGAAGGGCGAAATTATTGCACCAGAGCAGAAAATATCTGTGTATGATGCATTAAAGGGTGTTACATGTGATGCGGCGTTTCAGTATGGGATTGAAAGCTGGCTCGGATCTTTGACTCCGGGGAAAAGGGCGGATTTTATTGTGCTTGATCGGAATGTTTTAATTGTTCCGATGGAAGAGATTCCAAGCATTGGTATCGTAGAGGTTTGGCTGGATGGAAAAAGAGTGAGGTAGAATGTATGAATAAAGTGAGCCTATGTTTTGTGGTGCTCCACTATAATACGGTTGACGATACAGAACGATTTATCACTTCAGTTTTTGATAATATTGATACGGAAAGCTATCAAATAGTTATAGTCGACAATGCGTCGCCGAATGGATCCGGAAAAACAATAAAAAGGAGATATAAGGATAGCAGCAAAATTAGTGTTTTATTGAATGATGTAAACTTGGGTTTTGCGAAAGGAAATAATGTTGGCATAGCATATGCGGAGAAAAATTTTAATCCGGATTTTATTGTAATGACAAATAGTGACACATATCTTGTTCAAAAGGATTTCTATTCTCAAATTAAAAAGGAGTATGAGACTAGTAATTTTTTTGTTTTAGGTCCGCAGATTATAACCCCCAGAGGAGTAGCAACAACTCAGGCGCAGATTAGGCAGCCATATGATAGAAAACGGACGCGACAGATGATAAGAAGTATGAAATATCATTTGATTGTAAACTATTGTGGAATGGCAAAATTTTTAGGAGAAATTAGAAAGCATATTTTAAAGGCACAAAAGACAGACACGAAGATATCAAATATGGATGAAAGAAGAGAAAATGTATATTTGGAAGGGGCCTGCCTGATTTTTTCCAGAGATTATATTAATGTATACCATGGAATTAACCCACGGACTTATATGTATTTTGAAGAGGAAATATTATTTTATGAAATGGTAAGAGACAAGAGAAAAATTGTTTATAATCCTTCAGTTAAAATATTTCATAATTCTCATGGGGCTACAGAAACAGTATATAATGAAAGAAGAAAATATATGATTTTCAGATGTAAAAATCAGTTAAAATCCGCTAAGGTTCTGTTGGATATAATTGATGGTAAATTTGTGGAGGATAAGGTTGAAAAGGTACAATAGGGCTCAAAATGCAAAAAGAAATATTTTTTTTGGTGTATTAAACAGGATAATTACTCAGATATTGCCTTTCTGTATCCGAACAGTGATTATCAATGAGTTGGGCGAACAATATTTAGGGGTTAGTGGATTATTTACATCTGTTCTCCAAGTCTTGAATTTATCAGAACTGGGTTTTGGGAACGCAATGGTTTATAGCATGTACCGTCCGATTGCAGAAGAGGATACGGATCGAATATGTGCATTGCTTAATTTATATAAAAAGGTATATAGAATTATTGGTATTGCAATTTTTGTGTTTGGCTTTATAGTATTACCTTTCATACCAAAGCTTGTTAAGGCCGGCTACCCGGAAGAAATTAATTTGTATATAATATATGTGGTATATTTGTTCAATACTGCAATAAGTTACTTACTTTATGCATATAAAGGCTCTTTACTAAGTGCGCATCAAAGAAATGATATTGAGAACATTATTTCATTGATTATGTGTGCATTTCAGTACGGAATACAAATAATAATTTTAGTGATTTATAAAAATTATTATTTGTATATCATAATTATGCCGGCAGTAACGATTATCACAAATTTGGTGAGGTCCAAAATTGTAGACAGAAAGTATCCGGAATATATTTGTAGAGGAAAATTGGAGAAAAATATACTTGTTGATATAATGAAGAGGGTAAGTGCTCTTTTTGGACATCAGTTGGCGTATACGCTAATTAACTCGGCAGATAATATTGTCATTTCTGCATTTTTGGGACTTGCAATGGTGGCAATGTATAACAATTATTATCTTGTTTTAAGCGCTATTATTAGTTTTGTTTCAATTATTATCTCTTCTATTACTGCCGGGATTGGAAATAGTATGGTGGTTGAAACTGTTGAGAAAAATAAAAAAGATTTAAAAAAGTTTTCGTTATTTATGCATTGGCTGGTAGGATGGTGTTCTATTTGTCTCTTTTGCCTTTACCAGCCGTTTATTCAATTATGGATGGGGAAAACAATGCTGTTACCTATAGATACCGTGATTTTTCTGGTATTTTATTTCTACATTTCTGAGATAAGAAGGATAATTAATACATTTAAGAATGCAGCCGGTATGTGGTGGGTAGATAAATTTAAGCCCTATGTTGTTGTTTTAGCAGATATAGTTTTAGATATAGTATTGGTACAGATTATAGGAGTTAATGGTGTTATTATCGCAAGCATTATAAGTGTTTTATTTATTTATATTCCATGGGAGACAAATGTTTTCTTTAAATTTTATTTTAAAGAAAGTGCGGTACCATATTATTGGGAAATGCTAAAAAGATGTATTTTATTTTTAGTAATTGGATTTTTTACTTTTATTATTTGTAATATTGTTCAGTGTGAGGGGGTATTGGGGCTTTTGCAACGGTCATGTATTTGCGTTATTGTGCCCAATATTGTACTATTGGCGATTTATTTTAGAACTTCGGAATTTAAAGGACTGTTGGATTTATTGAAAGGACGGAAAATATATGGATGATGAAATACATTTGTTTATCTTGTGGGAAAATGCGAGAGTGCTGCAAGACAGAATAATTGATGATATAAAAGAAAATTTCGAACTATTAGATATAATTGAAATTAGATGGGATGAGGAGTATTTTGCACATAATTTAAAGTGCTTTTATGGAGTAAATCTTCCTAAAAATTCTAAAAAAGAGCAGCATTGTGGAAATGGTTCTTTTTTATTACTTATAGTGAGGGATACTGAACCATTATATAGAAGAAGACGTACGTCATCAGGCAGTAAGATAGTTAATGTAAATTTATTTGATAGCAAAGAAATGTATAGAAAATGGCTTGGCGGAGGCCATAAGGTTCACGCTTCCAATGATGTGGAAGAGAGTAACCATGATTTGAAATTATTGTTGGGATATAATACGGAAGAGATTAGCTTGTTATATAATAGGAACCAGAGAATAAAAGCATATAGAAAAATATTGTAAAAGTGAGGAATGTATGTTGACTTTAAAAGATATGGCATATGTGGTATGGTGTGTGCCTAAGAGCGTAATTGATCGAGCTAAAATAATTTTTTATAATGTCAAGTTTCATATATATCAAAAATCAAGAATATTGAGGCGGTTGAATGATGAAGGGTTTTGCTTAATAGAACCTTATAAAGAGAAAGAGTGGGCATTGTTTCCTGTTTTTAAAATATATTACACCGCTTTGAAAGACGGACAAAAGGTATTTATCAAAATAGGAAATTATGCAAATGTAATAGATCGTGAGGTACGTGCAATTAACTTTATGAAGGAAAATAGTTTGGTATTAAAGGAATATATTCCTATATTAGTTGATTATTCGACACAGGGAGCATATCCGTATATTGCTGAGAGTTTTATTGAATCAGTTTCAAGCGGTATATCAAAAGAATATATAGAGAAGATAGCACGACAATTAATTATCATACGAGATGAATTATTTAGAATGCGGATAATTCATATGGATATAAGGGCCAAGAATATTTTAGTAGATGATAGTGGATGTGTGTACTTAATTGATTTTGGCATGTCATATATTCAAGATAAAATTCAGGAAGATACGGTGTTTCGTGATGGGATTTTGCCGTCTAAGTTTTGGGGATTAGGGGGGAGAAGAAATCCAGATAGGGGACTTTATGATGATTCATACTCTATTTTGGCATATTTGAAAGAAATATACCCGGATTTTAAGAGAGATTTTAAGGAATATTGGAAAGAATTGAATATAGGAATAGGAAAATTCGAATATCAATTTAAAAAGATTCCTCGAAAATGTAGATAGATAAATTATTGATGGGCGTTAGTAATGATACTGATTTGATCAAGAATGGAGAGGCAAATGCAAAGACAATGGGGTTCGTTGCGGGAGTTTTTTGATGAATTGAATCTACAGTGCTATTATGTGGTATTAAGAAATTTTGATTATCTTCCCGAGAAATATAAATGTGAGCTGCATGGCGATATTGATATTTTGACAGATGATGTTAATAAAATGGTTGATGTAACGGGAGCAAAGAAAACTGCTCTAAAGAGGTACAGGACTCACTATATCTGCAGGATAGGAGACAAGGATGTAGAGTTTGATTTTAGATATATTGGAGATGGATATTATTGTAAAAAATGGGAAAAGGATATCTTAAAAAATAGGATAATGAATGATAGTGGTATATATATACCAAATGATGAGGATTATAAATATACTATATTGTATCATGCATTGGTACACAAAAAAGAAATTGCAGCAGATTACTGCAAGATAATAACAGCAATTTTTGGCGAAAATCCTATGGAATTAATAGAACATTTAAAGAAATATATAAAGGACAATAATTATAAATTCAGTCAGCCATATGATTTAAGTGTTGTTTTTAATTTCAGGAATATTCCAGTCATCTTGACTCCTCGTAGATTTATTTATAGATTTTATTTAGATATATCAATGAGGAGCCGATATAAATGGTCAGTCATAAGAAAGAAGATTAGAGCAGAGGAATGATCTGGGTTAATTCCTCTGAAAATGATACCAGAGATGAGCAGGTATATAATCATTTATTCAACGCGAAGAAAACGGCGCTTATTGACAAATTTACGTATTTGCATAGGGATGATGGCACAAAGATACAGACATTAGCCCTATATTTTCAAGGAGTACGAAAAGGTATATGAAATTTTACGCAAGCCGGTTCTTAGACTTAAGATGTCAACTACTTCTTGTGAAGTTCAAATGAAAAGGAGATGTTTGCCCTAATTATTTTGAGGACCGCTGGCAATATTACTGCAAACACAGTAGCGGCTAGTATATATTTTGTAAAAAAGGGGAAACTGTCAAAAGCGTCAATAGTTACTGCCCCCATCTTAAAAATATAAGTCACTAGTGATTCTGTCAGGAAAACGTTACTGATCAAAAAAAATGCATACTTATATATGTATTCAAACCAATTCCATTTTTCACCATTGTTTTTTTTGTATTCTATCCCTACACTGATAATTGCCGGAAAAAATAATGCGATATATCTCATGTTTTCCTTCCCTCCTGCGTTGTTTTTATGGATATAATAGTTCTTTATTGTAAAATGAGGACTTTTTTCCCAGTTCCTCAAACATTTTATCATACCCGTATTTTTCTGCTAGTGTTGGTTCAGCCGAAAATAAATTGGTTCCAAGGCCAATACGGTTGCCCTCAATATCAGCTCCCATTGCTGCCAATATGGAAGGACAACAATCCAAAGTTGTAAATTGCCTGTTCTTTGTATTTACTGGTTCCGCCATTGAATTTATAAAAACATTGTAAACCTTTCTTACTGTTGAACCATTATACTTATCATATGTGTAGTCTTCTAAGAAGTCATTTCTCTCCATACTGGCATGATCGCCTGCAATGTATATTACTGTATCATCATAAAACTCTTGGGCTTTCAGCCAATCCAGAAAATCGGCTAATTGTCTTGAGGCACATGCCCAGACATTTAAATATTGCCTTTCATATTTATCGGGGCACAACTCGCATATAGCCTCACCTTCTTGAGCATTCCCGTGAGTGTCCACTGTTATCATGGAGAAGTTAAATGGCTGATCCTCTTTTGCAAGATCTAATATTTTTTCTTTTGCATATTCGTATAGTTTTTGGTCTTCGAATCCCCAATATGCATAATAATCTTCTGGTATTTTCCCTTCCTCAATAGCGGAAAAATAATCCCAGATTTCATAGTTTCCGTGTTGGGTAAAGTATTCATTCCTTCCGGCAAAAGAAAAATCCGAGCCGGCCATAAAAAAGTTATGATACCCCTCCTGCTCCAATATTTCTCCAATGCTGACTACCCCAGGTAGAAAAAATTCATGTTTCCCCAGATTGGTATATATTTTTATCGGGCATCCTGATGTCTGTGCGGTCAGCCCCGCAATGGTCCATCCTGTTCCCGGGGCTACCGTGGCCCCCTCTAAAAGGTCTGAATGTGAGAAGCTGATATTATTTTTTGCAATATCCGTCATTTCCGGAATGATATTTTCATCAAAGACACCGCCATTTTCTATATCTTGAAAAGTCGTCTCTGCAGACTCCATAAAAATGCAGATTAGATTCTTTTTTTCTTCCGGAAAATCTATATTTATTTCTTTTGCATTGANATATTCATTTTCTATAAAATCAGAAGTCTGAATACAGCTCTTAACNTAATCAAACAGTTGATACTNGCTATCGACAACATATAGTAAAAGGCACAGCCACACTATTGGCAAAATCGGTCTGTCAATTAANGGGTTAATCCTGAATCTACCCTGAAGTTTAAATATTTTAAATTTTAGNAAAATATCGAATGTATGAAATNGCTTCAATATTATTCTGCGTATAGTCATAAAAGCAATATATCCGACCAAAGAAGCTAAGACCGCCTCTAAGAAAAAAGAGAGCAAATAATTCGTCGGCGTACCCTTTAATGGCATATTTAGCGTAAGCACAATTTTCTCCATATTGATATTTCCAAAATGGTTTTTACACCATATTAAGCTGAGAGAACTTAATATCAANANATATAGAAAGATCCCGTACAATNCAGCNCTNGGTAAGTTCCTTTTGTTTANATGGATCATAGACTAAATCTCCCCTTATTTANTATAAGTANAATTTCAAATTGTACATTTANGTATTATGGCATATTGNAAAAAAGAATGCAAGAATAATACCGGGAAAGTTTGCCGCAAGGCAAGAGTTATTGAGCTTGAAATTGATAGTCGGGGATAGTATACTGTAAAAAGNCAAACGCAAAACAGAAAAACGCAGTACAANNATAAATANTNTNNCAAAAANNTNCAAAAATCAGGAGGGGAACCAGTAATGAAAGTAGTCATTCTGGCCGGTGGAACAAGAAGTACGATCAGTAATGAACAGCAGGGCATTCCGAAACCGATGGTGGAGATTGGCGGGAAACCTTTACTATGGCATATCATGAAGAGCTTTTCTGCTTATGGCTTCCATGAATTTATTATATGTGGCGGCTATAAGGTCAGCCTGATCAAAGAATATTTCATGGACTTTTACATCTATCAGTCAGATATTACCGTAGATCTGCAGAACAATACGGTGCAGATTCATAAGAACCGTACTGAGGATTGGAAAGTGACGGTGGTTGATACCGGCCTGTACAGCGGTACGGGAATGCGTGTAGCGCAGATAGAGAATTATATAGACGATGACACTTTTATTGTGACTAATGGCGATTGCCTTTCCGATATAGATATCAAGGACATGCTTGCTTATCATGAAACGAAGGGTAAAAAGGCCACAATGGCAGTTGCAAGGCCTACCGGACGGAATGAAACGCTGCAGATAGCAGCTGACGGGCGGATCATGAGAAATGAAGATAACCACCGCGAGAGTCAGGCGTGGACGAATGCGTGTATGTATGTTTTAGACAGAAAAGTATTCCATATCTTAAACGGCAACTACAGTCTGGAAGATCTCCTAACGGATAATCTGGCGGATGACGGACAACTTATAACTTATAAACATAACGGTTTCTGGACGCCGGTGGAGACATATCGTGACAGGGTCAATATGGAAAATCTGTGGAATGCGGGAGTGGCACCGTGGATCAGGGTTCAGCAGTAACAGTAACGAAGATAAAAAGCAGAAAAGGAAAAATAAGTTATCCATGAAAGTAGTCATCTTAGCCGGCGGCAAAGGAAGCCGTATCAGTGAAGAATCGGTCTTAAAACCGAAACCGATGGTGGAGATCGGCGACCGGCCGATTCTATGGCATATCATGAAAATATATTCGACTTACGGTTACAACGAGTTCATTATTTGTTGTGGCTATAAGGGGCATATGATCAAGGATTATTTTATCCATTACTACATGTACCAGTCGGATGCCACCTTCAGCCTGCTGGATAAATCGAGGGAATATCATAATTCGACTGCTGAGCCGTGGAAGGTTACGCTGGCGAATACCGGATTGGAGACGCTGACTGCCGGACGTATTCTACAGATTCGGGATTACATCGGGGAGGATGAGAGTTTTATGCTGACTTACGGGGACGGCGTGGCGGACATCGATATTCCGGCACTGCTTGCGTTCCACAGGTCACATGGCAGGATCGCTACGATCACGTCAACACAGCCGGCGGGGCGTTTCGGTGCGATCAAGATAGACGATCAAGATATGATCGAGAGCTTTAAGGAGAAAGCGAGAAAAGACCAGTCTTGGGTCAATGCGGGATTCATGGTGTTTAACAGGGAAGTATTTGATTATCTGGGAGACGGGTCGGAGATGCTGGAAGCAACGCCGTTTGAAAGGCTCGCGAAAGACCGGCAGATGGCAGCCTACAGACATCCGGGGTTCTGGTCGCCGATGGACACGGTGCATGACCGGGCGTACCTGGAAGGATTGTGGAATGATGGAAAGGCGCCTTGGAAGATATGGTAAGAGGAAAAGAATATGAATCAGAAAACAGAACAACAGGCAAGAGAAGAAATATTAAAACTTGTGAAAGACTATTGTGATACCTATCACAATGTACAGCAACCTTTTGAGGAAGGACAGCGGATTCCATATGCATCCAGAGTCTATGACAGCGCAGAGATGGTCAATCTGGTGGACAGCGCACTGGAATTCTGGCTGACGGCAGGCCGGTATACGGACGAATTTGAGAAGAAGATGGCGGAGTATCTGGGTGTACGTTTCTGCTCCCTTGTGAATTCCGGTTCCTCGGCGAACCTGATCGCTTTTATGGCGCTTACTTCACCCCTTCTGGGAGAACGTGCAATCCGGCGGGGGGATGAAGTGATCACGGTGGCGGCGGGATTTCCGACGACGGTAGCACCTATCATTCAGTTTGGGGCAGTGCCGGTGTTCGTGGACGTGACTATCCCGCAGTACAATATAGACGTCACGATGCTGGAGGAGGCCTTGTCAGAGCGGACGAAAGCGGTTATGATCGCGCATACACTCGGCAATCCCTTTGATCTGAAGGCAGTCAGTGAATTCTGCAGGAGGCATAATCTGTGGCTGGTGGAGGACAATTGTGACGCGCTTGGCTCAGAGTATACGATAGACGGTATCACAAAACTGACCGGTACTGTCGGAGATATCGGGACTTCCAGTTTCTATCCTCCNCATCANATGACAATGGGNGAGGGCGGTGCNGTATATACGGACAANCCGTTGCTGCATAAGTGCATACGCTCTTTCAGAGACTGGGGGCGCGACTGTGTCTGNCCGTCGGGACGGGACAATTTGTGCGGACACCGGTTCGACAGGCAGTATGGCGAACTNCCGCTTGGATATGANCATAAATATGTGTATTCGCATTTCGGATANAATCTGAAGGCTACAGATATGCAGGCGGCGATCGGGTGCGCACAGTTGGAGAAATTNCCNTCTTTCGTGGAGAGAAGACGACATAATTTCGACAGATTGAAGGCGGCNNTGCTGGCGGCGGANGAGGCGGANCNCNTCACAGACCGGTTGCTTCTGCCGGAANCNTGTGAGAATTCTAATCCAAGCTGGTTTGGCTTTATGGTCACCTGNAGGGAAGGTGTCAGCCGCAACCAAGTCGTACAGTACATGGAAGCGCACGGTATTCAGACCAGAATGCTTTTTGCAGGCAATCTGACGAAGCATCCGTGCTTCGATGAAATGAGAGCAAGCGGTGAGGGTTATCGGATCGTGGGTAATCTGACGAACACAGATCATATTATGGAGAATACTTTCTGGATCGGTGTGTATCCGGGTATGACGGACGAGATGATNGACTATATGGCGAAGACGTTGATTAATGCGGTGACACAGTAGGGTAACTTATGTGTAGTGGGCAAATGAGCAATATGGACTTCTGCATTGTCTATGTAAGGAAAAGAACAGGAAAATGCTATGCATAAATTTGAGTTTGGATTAGAGTTTTATAGAGGGAAAAAAGTTCTGGTCACGGGGCATACCGGATTTAAGGGCACATGGATGTGTATGCTGCTTATACAGGCGGGTGCGCAGGTGACAGGATATGCACTTAAGCCGCCTACGGAGCCAAGTGTGTTTGCGTTGAGCGGTATTGAGTCTAAGATTCATTCTGTCACGGGAGACATTCGTGACTTGGAACACCTTAGAAATGTATTTGATAAGACAGAGCCGGAGATCGTCATTCATATGGCAGCACAGCCGATCGTCAGGGAGTCATACCGTAACCCTGTCTATACCTATGAGGTAAACGTCATGGGAACCGTCAATATATTGGAATGTGTCCGCACCCATCCGTGTGTGCGTTCCTTTGTGAATGTTACGACGGATAAGGTGTATTTGAATAAAGAGTGGGAGTGGGGATATCGGGAGAATGAAGAATTGAATGGATATGACCCCTATTCTAATTCGAAATCCTGCTCGGAATTAGTCACGGGCAGTTATAGGAATTCGTTTATGAATCCGGACGATTTTCCAGATGATAAGGATGAGAGACCCGCAGCTGTCTCCACTGCAAGAGCCGGCAATGTGATCGGCGGCGGTGATTTTGCGGTGGATCGTATCATTCCCGACTGTGTACGCGCCGTTCTGACAGGAGAGGAAATCATCGTCAGGAATCCGTATTCCATAAGACCATATCAGCATGTGTTGGAGCCGGTTGCGGTGTATCTGATGCTGGCGGCGAGGCAGTATGAAGATGCAGGCTATGCGGGTTGCTATAATGTGGGACCGGATGAGACGGACTGCTGTACGACGGGAGAGATCGTAACACTGTTTTGTGAGAAATGGAATCAGGCAGCGGGACAGCAGGCGGTGTGGCATAATGAGTATGATGGCGGACCTCATGAGGCTAATTTCTTAAAGCTGGATTGTGCTAAGCTTAAGAGAACCTTCGGCTGGAAGCCGGTATGGAACATAGAGCAGACCATGGAGAAGATCGTGGAATGGACGCTTGCCTATCGCGACGGTGAGGACATTGCGGCGGTGATGAACGGACAGATCGAGGAGTTTGTGCATGATAGCAAATGAGAAGACACTTCCATATGTGTATTGTTTCATTTGTGATTAAAGATAAAGGGAAAGTATGAAGAAAGCGAATAACAAAAATATTATCAAAAAAATCATATTTTGGCTATGGCAGGAGAAAGCGTTGGCAGCGTTTCTGATTACTACGGCATTTTTAATGTTGTGCAGCATTGCTTTTGTTTACCATGTCAAAGTACTCAATGCGCCCAAGGTATACTCCGACGGGTTTGGGTATTTTGCATATCTGCCGGCATTGATTTATGGAGATTTCAGCTTTAGCTTTATCGAAGAGGGAAAGTGGGAGCATACATTAAAGTTGATCGAGGCTGCCGGCGGACTTGTCAATAAGTATCCGGTGGGCGTTGCGATTATGGAAAGCCCGTTTTTCTTTATTGCGCATTTGCTTTCTCTTCTGCGGGATACCCTGACAGGGAGTGCGACGGCAACCGGATACAGTAATCTATATCAGTATATGATACTTGGTGGCGGCATCTGTTATTGGATATTCGGCACTGTGTTGCTATACTTGTTGTTGACGAGATATCTCGGTTTCTCAAGAAAGGTGTCTTTGCTTTCTTGCATTGTGCTTACCTATGGAACGAATCTCTTTCATTATGCGTCCTACGATGCTTGTTTTTCTCACGTATATTCTTACTTTCTGTTTAATGCTTTTTTATATTATCTATGCTGGTATGAAGAACGGGATGCGGAGGGCAGGAACAGATTGTGGCAGACCTGTGTATTCGGTTTTCTGGCAGGACTGATCTTTATGTGTCGTAATACCAATATTTTGTTTGTGTTGACCTATGTGTTTTACAGGGTTATAAATTTGGATACGCTGAAGAAAAGAGTGATTACGATCTTGAATCCGCGNCGGGTGGTTCCGATTGTCCTGACGGGCTGCGTGACGATTTTTCCGCAGCTTCTGTATTGGCATACTGCTACGGGGCACTGGTTTGCATACTCTTACGGAGANGAACCTTTTTATTGGCTGGCTCCACAGCTTAGCAATTTTCTGTTCAGTGTAAGAAAGGGATTATTTTTCTGGAGTCCGGTGCTTCTACTGGCGATTATCGGTATGGTTATCGCGTATAAGATGAGAGAGAAACTTTATACAGGCCTGATCGTGTTTTTTTTGTTGATTGTGTATGTATCCAGCGCGTGGTGGTCGTGGTATTACGGCGGCTCATTCGGACAGCGTGTGGCGGTTGATTTTATGTGTCTGTTTGCGGTTTTTATCGCCGCATTATTAAGCAGATTGGAGACGTGGAGACAACAGGATGGCCGGAATGGCAGTTACAGACTTGTGGCCGGTGCAGTTTATGGATATTGTGGGATCTGTATTGTGTGGAATCTGATTTGCATGATAGCTTATTGGTATCGGGTATTGCCGTCGGACGGCGCAGACTGGAATACAGTCAGAAACATTGTGGACATGTTTTTATAGAACTGTATAACACAGTAACTATTCAGTATANGTCGATGAATTTATCGCTGAGACTGTTGGCGCCGGAGTATTCCGGCGCTTTTTGNTTTACATAACTTTGCATAGAAAATCCCTTAAAAGTATGATATGATAAAAAGCAGGCATAATATGTGGACAACCATGATTGTACAAGAAAAAGGGAGAAANTTAACATGAGGATTCATGGAGCTCATAAAAAAATATATAGATGGATTGNCATGATCTTATGTTGCACGCTGTGTCTGGCAAGCNCACCGATGTATTCATTGGCTGAGGAGCCNGAGANCGGAACAGNAATAGTGCAGCAGGATACGGCAGTACTNTTCGAAGAAGNCGCGGATGAGTCGGAGGACAGTGCGGATCCGGACGGTTCNGGTCAGGAGAGCGTCGAAGAGGAGCCGGGCGACAGCGGAAATGGGGAGGAGGCCGATGCGGATACAGGCGGCACTGAAGAACNGGACACANGCTCTGACTCGGAGAACGATTTATGCGCCGTCTCCGAGAACGACCTTGCCTCTGTCTCCGAGAACTCNGTTTCCGAGAACGATTTAGACGATACGGATGCAAAATGGCAGGCGAAGATTGGGTCTGCGCAGGAAGCTTTCGATTGCTTGCTTGATGAGAAAGACCTGATGGCGCTTCTCTATCATACGGACAGCTATGGCGCNCATAGCAGCGNAGGTGAGGACAGTGCTGTCGTAGCGTCGCTTGAAATCGGACAGACACTGTATATTAAAGGAATAAAGATCACGGAGGATGATGTCTGGTATCTCGTGCAGTTCTGGCTGGACGGCTCAGAGGGTACAGGGTATGTGCAGAGCTATTANCTTGCCTATTCCGATGAGGACTGGATCGCATGGGAAGAGAAATATCTGCGGCCTATCTTAGAGGGCGAGAACGCGGAATATGGCATTACTGCGTATGGAATGACCACCTATGACATGCTTCCGTATGCCGTAGATACCTCAGATATCAATGCGTTTCCGGGGTCTTATCANGNTGCACTCAGGGAGTCTGAAGAGNGNACATNCGAANTGGACCTTNGTNCCCATGAAGACCGGANTGGATTTCAACACGTCGNTTTCNAAAGAGATGGGNGCTAAGAGCCTGATTCAGAAGACNACAAACAACTCTTCTAAAGGATGGGTGGGGGAAGCGTGTCCCAGCGAGAGTGGATGGTATTATGCCACACAGCCGGCGGTGGCGTACCATATGGATCCCCGTAATTTCCTGACGGAAACATATATCTTCCAGTTTGAACAGTTGACATTTAACGCTTCGTACCATACCGAGTCGGCAGTACAGACTTTTTTAAGCGGAACGTTTATGAAGGGAAAATTGGCGGACGATTCGCAGGGGCGTACTTATGCGCANGCGTTNTATGAGATCGGCAAGGGCAGGAAGTTAAGCCCGATCCATCTTGCGTCCCGCGTATATCANGAGCAGGGGCAGGGCACTTCGGGANTGATCTCCGGCACATANCCGGGNTATGANGGNTATTANAATTTCTTCAANGTGGGNGTCAATGGCGCTTCCACGGCGGAGAAGATTGTCAAAGGATTGACGTATGCAAAGGAGAAGGGCTGGAATACACGCTATAAATCCCTTGAGGGCGGCGCGGCCACGATCGGTAATAATTATATTCTGAAATATCAGGATACTATATATCTGGAGAAGTTTAATGTTGATAAGAACAGCCCGTACGGAGTCTATGAGCATCAGTATATGCAGAACATTCAGGCACCTTCCAGCGAATCTTCCAGCACGAGGAAGATGTATGCGAATGCAGGCTCATTAAACAGTGCCTTTGTTTTCAAGATTCCGGTGTTTGATAACATGCCGGAGGATCAGTATTACCCGACGCTGCGCCTGAATAGCACGAGTATCACGTTAGACAGAAGCAAGGCGGCTGACTGNGAGAGCGGACGGCANTTAAAGTTGTATGTGGATGACATCGAGGTGAATCCATCCGAAGCGGAGTGGAAGAGCAGCGATCCCTCTGTTGTGACAGTTCAGGACGGTTTGGTGAAGATAGCGGGCGGAGGGGAATCCGGAAAAGCGGGAGAGGCTGTTATTACGGCTGCCTATCAGGAAGTGGAAGTATCCTGTAAGGTTAAGGTGATAATATCTCTTCAGGAGATTACNTTGGATAAAACAGAGATCCGGCTGCGCAGACCCGATACGGTAGTGGAGGATACGACGGGCTTTAACGAGGCTGAGAAGGCGGAGAATACAGATACCGCATTCCTTCAAGTGTCATATGTTCCTGCGGACACGACTGCAGATCAGACCATTACATGGACCTCTTCCAATGGGAAGATCGCCACGGTCAAGGCGGATCCGTCGGATCCCTCCAGAGCAATTGTGAGTGCCGTCGGCAAGGGAGAGGTGACGATCACTGCCAAGGCTTCTAAGGCAGGCAATAAGACGGCATCCTGTAAGGTGTATGTCAGTGCACCCATCTATCAGGTCACTCTGACGAATCGGAATGCGCAGGAGACGGATCCGGAGGATGAGACTACGCTGTTGGCGGGTCAGAGTATCAATCTGTCGGTAGAATACCTGCCCATGGACACAACCTCAGATACCAAGGTAATCTGGAGCAGCTCTGACCCGATGGCTGCCACGGTGGAGAACGGCAAAGTGACGGCGGTAGGTGAGAACCCGGATAAGAATACCGCGGTGATCACGGCAAAGATGGCAGGCTGTGAGCAGGGATACAGTGCACAGCACACTGTTGTNGTGGAAAACTGNANTGTAACCTTTATGAAACCGAANACGGATNGNACCGGCATGGCTGTGCTGGGNGANCCNCAGCGNGTGCTTTACGGCGGGACNCTGTCCGCAGAAANGCTTNTGTCCATGGANCANNTGCTTGCAAAGGAACAGCNGCCTGATGCAGANNCGNNNAGNNTATTCATNGGCTGGTATACCGGNGAGAANGGTACNGGNAGCAGATTTGATGAGACAACGACNATCTANGGCAGGAATACCANNCTCTATCCCTATTATGAAGAGCAGGGNAAAGGNTTNTACATTCTGCCCATCGGGGANCAGANCTACACCGGCNGCGCAATNAAGCCTGTGGTNCAGGTGTATGACAGTGTGTCCTACGAAGACGGGNGCAGAGAGCTGATTGAACTGACTCTGAACAANGATTACACGGTTTCCTATAAGAATAANAANAATGTCAATCTTGAAGGCAAGGCACAGCCGACCATTACTGTCAAGGGNAAGGGCAACTATGCCGGAACGGAGAAGGTGACCTTTAACATNATCCCGAAAGCGCTGACAGATGCGGATATCATTGCGGACAATATTACTGTTGCGTACAGCGGAAAAGTCACCAAGAGCGCACCGACAGTATATCGGAACGGTAAAAANCTGGTGAANAATACGGATTATACGGTGACNTATCCCCGGACGGGATCGGGCGCATATCAGGCCGCCGGCACCTATCCTATTGTGATAGACGGCAAGGGCGGATACAGCGGTACGATCACGATCCACCAGACCATTACGCAGGAAGTGCTGATGAGTAAAGTTTCCATTGNTAAGATTCCCAATCAGACTTACAGCAATGAGCTGGTAGATAAAGAACACGGGATCGGCATCAAGCCGGAAGAATTGAAGGTGACTTACAAGAAACAGACCCTTANGGAGAGTCAGGACGNNGGGNTGACAGGTGATTATACAGTGGCTTACAGNAACAACACTGCGGTCGGAACCGCTACGNTCACGATCACAGCCGTTGAGGGAAGCGGCTTTGCGGGCAGTAAGAGCATCAATTATAAGATCGTGGGCANGTCNATNGCCANAGCAAAGGTAGAAGGCATAACAGCCAGAGAATATACCGGAAATGAGGAGGATGTAAAGCAGCCTGACGGGGNTTACACACTGACGCTGAATGNNCGTGNGCTGGTGGAGAGTAAGGATAACGGNCTCACGGGTGANTATCTGGTATCCTATAAGAATACGGCTAAAGTCGGTACGGCTACCGTNACNTTCCANGGTGTNAATGANTATACNGGACAGATCAGGAAGACCTATAAAATAACNGCTTTTAATATCAGTTCCGATGACGGTGGGCAGAATCCGGCNATTACCATGAAATATTATACACAGGATGAGCCGGAACAGCTGAATCAAATTGCGGCGCTTTCGGAAATTACGGCNCCTTATGTTAAAGGCGGCACAAAGCCGGTGGTGCTCCTGTATTTTAACGNCANTGAANTGACTGCGGGTAAGGATTACACGATCAAATACGCAAACAATAATGCGGTTACTCCTGTAGATTCGGAAGAATGGGCGGAAAGCAGACTACCTAAGATTACGATAACCGGCAAAGGAAATTTCAAGGGCAGCATAGTGGGCAATTATAGAATCACNGGCGGACGGATGGCACAGGATAACGGTAAGCTGACGATGACTGCCAAGGATATGGTATACAAAGGTAAAAAGAACACATGGAAGAGTTCGGTGGTACTGAAAGACTGTAACGGCAGCAAGTTGGCGGCGGGCAAGGATTATGACAGAAATCTGATTTATACCTACGCNGAATCCGTGAGCTGGAACGATGCTGATGGGAATAAGATTGTCAGAGGAGAGGGTGATCCGGTGGAAGCGGAAGATATTCCTGNAGCCGGCACCATGATCCGTGTCACGGCAAACGGAATGGGTGCCTATGCGGGTGAGGCGGGTGACAGTGAGGAGAGCCCGGCCNCNATTTCNGCCACATATCGCATTGTANAAGCGGATATCGCAAAGGCGAAAGTGACTGCAAAGGCGCAGGTATANCGGAACGGAAGGGCAATTACGCTGACATCGGAGGATCTGAAAATTACCGTCAGTGGTAATCCGAATGAGCTTGTATGCGGAGTGGATTATGTGATTGATGAAGACACATATACAAATCATACAAATAAGGGTAAGGCGGCTGTGACCATAAGAGGAATCGGCAATTACGGCGGCGAGAAGAAAATCACTTATACGATAGGAGCCAAAACTCTGGTGTGGTGGAGAAATTTATTGTTGTAGAAAAATAATGTTTCTTTAGAAGAAGGACATGATTTTGCATGCCATGTGTGATATCATAGTATTATAAAAAAACAGGAACAAAGAGAATAGCGGAGAAAATGGAGAAAGGAGAGTACATGGAAGTTATGAATATGCAGGAAAACGCAAGATTGGTTTTGGGGTTAAGAGCGGCAGGATGGAGTGAAAAGAAGATCAATGATTTTATTCTTTATATCGAAACAGGAGAAGAACAGTACAAACCGGAACCGGACAACGCTGGATAAGTCAGTCCAAGGATTGATCAAAAAAATAATCTTAAATTTTCCTTAAAAACACAATATCTTGTAGTGTAACCTCTTGCACCATACAATTAGAAATGATACAATAAGCGTAAGTTTGTCGGAAATAGACAGGCTTACGCTTTTTGCATTAAGAAATTGTAGCACAGAAAACGAAGCGGATGGAGAGTATAGTCGCGTTTCGGAAGAGAAAACGTGGTTCAGAGTGATATACGGAAAAGGTGGAGGAAAAATGAGGAAACAAAGGGTATTGGCGTTACTGTTGGCATTCAGTCTTGCGGTGAGCACAAACGGAATGACGGTTCTGGCAGCGGGACCGGATCTTTCGGGGATTTCCGCTGCAGTTGAAGATAATGGGAGTTCGATTGTGGAGGAAGCACCTGTCGCACAGACTTCCGAGGGGGAGACTGCACCGGACGACAGTGAGAATGGTAGTCAGACAACAGAGGATGAGGTGGACAACTCTGCGGGTGAAGATCAGAGTGGACAGGAGAATCCGGACGATTCTACAGGGAATGATCAGAATGGAGAAGAGAAGCCGGGTGCATCTACAGGGGAGGATCAGAACGGGCAGGAGAATCCGGGAGACGTGAACGGAGAAGACCAGAATGACCCAGAGAACCCGAGTGGGTCGGAGGAAGAGAATCCGAGTGATGAAGAAGAACTGAATCCCGATGATACAGAGGAAGCCGGTGATCAGAGCGGAGGAGCCGGAGAGGCTGCAGAAGAAGGAACAGAAGAGGAAGCGGATGAGAAAGAGAAAAATCCGGAGGTGGTTCAGAGTCTTGCTCCCAGAATGATGTCCTTCCATGACGAAGTGGGTATGCGGATCACTTATGATGCGAATGAGCGGTATGTCTATACCGTGGATGAGAGCGGCACGCTGACGGGTATCACGAAAGCGGACGGCAGCGAGGTAGAGGGCAATGTGGTGCTTGATGAGACGCAAGGAATCAAGCGCATCGCTTCCGGCGCTTTTACAGACAATACGCGGATTACATATATTAAGATGCCGTCGGGCGTTGTGACGATTGGAGCGAACGCTTTCAAAGGGTGTACCTCTTTAAAGGGCATGACGGTTCCTGTGGGTGTGACCGCCATAGAGGAGAGCGCCTTTGAGGGATGTAGCGCACTGACGCAGTTTGCGCTGCCCGCAACGATTGAGAGCATTGGTAATCGTGCGTTCTATGGGGCTTCACGGTTATTTATGGTATATATGCAGAGCATTGATATCAGTGCATTGCAGAGCATCGGAGATTATGCGTTTTACGGGTGTACTGCGCTGGTAGAGTTTTGTTCCGACACGAGCTTTACATTTCCGGAGTCGTTGACGAGTATAGGTGAATATGCGTTCTATGGATGTCGTGTAGTAAAAACAATTGTTTTCTCAGAGAATATCAGTACGATGGGAGCGCATGTCTTCGCATCTTGTGGGTCGCTGGAGCGCATTATGCTTCCGAGAGCTCTTAATGCAATTCCACAGTATGCGTTTGCTGACTGCAGTGCGTTGCTTTCGGTTCAATTTGATGATGATAATAAGACGGAAACAGTAGGAGCCTATGCGTTCAAGGGTTGTTATAGGTTGGGAAGTATAGAGTTGCGTCAGGTAAGTACAATTGAGGCGAATGCGTTTATCGCTTGTGACGGATTAGTTAGTGTTACTATCATACCTACCAGATGTGATATACAAGATGGAGCTTTCCCTGATGTAGACACGCTGTATCTGCTCGGCATTAAGGGTTCAGACGCAGATATATATACCAGAACTCGTAAGATTAACTTTATTGATATTCTTACGACAGACACGGGGTTGTATAAGTGCGAGGTTGTGACAACGGGGGCAGGCGCTGGAACGGTATCGCTATCGATGCTGGATGAGGATGGGAAAGATACCGGCAAAGATCCTGGTAAGGAAAATAATAATCAAGGTGTTAAGGCGGGCACCAAAATTCTTGTAAAAACTGTAGCAAACAGTGGAAGTAAACTGGTTGGTGTAACGTGTAACGGTGCGAAACTTGCTTTTGATAAACAGTTGCAGATGTGTTTTGAGATGCCGAAAGGTGGAGCATTGCTCCTTGTCGAATTTGAGACTATAGGAGGCAGCACTGCGATCGAAGGGACAGATGTGACTTATGAGTTTTCCAACGGCTCTGACGGAGAAGGCCGAGCGGAGCTTAAGATCGGACAATCTACGAGACTGTTTGTACTGGATGTGGAAGGAAATGTTGTTCCACCCTCAAAAGTGAAATTTACATCAGATAAACCCGCGATTGCAAAAGTAGACGATAGTACGGGTACGGTTACTGCGCTGAAAGAGGGATTGGCGAATATAGAGATGCGGGTAACCGGCGGCAATGGTGAGATCATTAAAAGAGCAGCTGTGCATGTTTCAAAGACGGACATTGCTTTTCTGAAGCTGACAGCCGATTCCTATGACAGATATATTACCACCATATCTGATCAGATAATCGGGGATCAGATTATACAGACTGCTTCTATGGACATTAATTCTGTCAGTGCACAGGCGGCAACGATTAGATTGAAGGCGATGGCATATGACGAAGATCTGGATCCCATGTCGGTAGCGTTGAAATGGAGTACCAGCGACAGTAAAGTGGCGCAGCTCGCCTCCACTTCTACGGCGAATGCCGTTACTACGAATACGGTGACAATTCCGAAGAACGCCAGTGGCGAGGCTACGATTACGGTCTCGGTAACCAATGCGGACAAGAAAACTATATCACAGAAATTTATTATACAGGTCAGAGATAAGACACCGCGTCTCTCTACGACAGCGCTTACAATCAACCCAAATAAAGAAGATGGTGCGGTATTGCGGATTATCAACGCCTATGGCGGAGCGATTGATCCTACTACATTTAAGCTGGTGGATGCGCAGAACGATAAAATAGATGATAATTATTTCAAATGGGATTATGATCGGGCGAACAGTACGGATACGGTGCATTATTTCATGATCAGTCCAAGATATTCCGGATTGGGTGAAGGAGTCTATAGTGTGAAAGTCAGTGTGGACAGTAAGACGAATCCGACCCCTGTAAAGATCACAGTAAAGGCTTCCCTGCCCAATCCGAAGGTTGCGTTTGACAAGAAGCAGCCGAAGATCAATCTGTTCTATGCCAATGACGGCACAGAGGTGAAGCCCGTTGTTACTAATCTGGGCAGTGAAAAGGTATCGAGATATACATTAGAGCCGTTGTCTACGGATCGGGAGAAGGACGACTGGTTATTCACCGAGAACTTCCAGATCGATGAGGACACCGGAATTATTACACAGAAGGAGGATCAGATGATCCTCACAAAGAAGAATAAACTGATCGCTACCGGATATCTGGTACTGCACTTCGAGGGATATAAGGAGAGTGCGGTTAAGAAGTATAAGATTACGATTCCGACCCAGACAGTGAAACCGTCTTATAAATTAGACAGAACCTCGGATACGTATAATTCGTTACCGGCTGCAAGAACAATTAAGCTGACCTTGATAGACACAAAGAGCAAGAATAAGGAGCCGGTCAGATTGGATGAAGGCGATTGGACGATCGAAAAGGCTTCAGGGAGTACTGTGAATGCCGTAAGCAGAGATATCGCTATTAATGATCAGGGTCAGATAGAAATGCATACGGATGCTAACAGTACCCTTAGCTCGGGTAAGGTGATTCTGTCGCTTAAGAACAGTGAGTGGGCAGAAGGGCAGTCATTTAAGTACACATATACCGTTAAGGCAACAGGAGCCGATCCGAAGATTAAGCTGAAAACAGCAACGGTGAATTTGAACAGTAATTATACAGAGCAGGTAGAGAAATTCTATTTGACTTCCAATCAGTGCGACACGGAACTGGCTGACAGTCAGGATTTTTACTTCCAGTCAACGACCAATAATGAGGATCAAAAGGAGTATCTGCATGTGGGGTATAGTGATGGTGTGGGAACCGTCTCGGTTGATCCGGATGTTAAGCCGGGATCGTATAAGTTTAAGTGCAACTCTGTAGAGGGCATCAATGGAGAGCTTTATAATGCGGTTACTTTGACGGTAAAAGTCGTGAATACACTTCCGAGTATGTCTGTAAAGGGATCACCTTCGCTGAATCTGTCGGCGGTATCAGACGGCGAGTATACGGAGACCGCAGAGCTTACTCTGAATGTTAAGCTGCCGGAGGGGTATGAGATCGATTCGGCAGGAACGATAGATTCGATTGCATGTACGACTAAAGGAGCGAGTGAGGATATCAAAGAGCGTTTCAATTGGGATATTGAGGACAATATCCTCATGATTTCTTTAAACAGCAGAGTAAGCCAACAGAAGTATGCGTTTACCATGACGCCTACGTACACCGGAGCCAATACTTTCCAAGGGAAAGCCGTGAAATTCAATGTGAAGGTCTATAACGGTTCCATCTCCGTGAAGATGTCGCCGAAGGGTGTACTGAATCTGGTGGACAGACAGGGAGAGTACACGTTAAAGAACAGCATTGTATATACACCGTCATTTACAAATCTGAAGGATACGGTGGAAGATGTGCAGATCTTTGACGCTGAAGGCAGAGAGCCGGCACTCGGCGATGATGAAAGTGAGTATTTCCGTGCGGAGGTTCTCGACGGCAAGGTATATGTGGCACCTAAGGACGGTGCCGATCTGGAGAATAAGAAGACATATTCGATCAGGATGTGGGTAAGACTTGCAAATTACGGTGGCTATGACGGTATGTGGGTGCCGGATCTGAAGATCAAGACCGCGCAGGTGCTGCCGAAGGTGACGGCCGACAAAAACAATCTGAATTTGTATATGTCCAATAAAGCGTACGAAGCGACCTTTAGGGTTACGCCGAAGGCGGGCAGTGTCGGCACTATCGCGGATGTCGTGTTTGGAGAGAAAGATACGAAATCACAGGATTCTTTCGAAATCAGATGCGGAGAACCGCGAGAGGATGGATCCATAGATGTGTATGTGAAACTGAAGAACACCGTTTCCTTTGCAGGTGGATCTACCAACCAAATAACGATGTATGCCATGTTCGACGGACAGGGTGTCAACACTGTCGGTCCGGCAATTACAATGAATGTCAAGATCAATAAGTAATTATTGATCTTGACACGGAATGAGTTTCTATATGCAGTAGTTATAATCTGGATTGCTGCGGTCAGTCATTGTGACTCAGATATCGGATGTATTTCATAAGATCACGGCGCTCCTCAGGTTTTAGCTTCTGGATATCGTATATCACATCGTGCATGGTAACATTATCCAGATAAGTGTTTTTGAGATTGGTGCTGCCCGGATAGCCGGTGTCCGTACCCAGAAGATAATCAGTGCTTACTTTATAAAAATTTGCTAAGGCAACAACTGCACAGATCGGTATCTCGCGATGACCGTTTTCATAATTGGAATAAGTCTGTTGCGAGATGCCCAGTTGTGCGGCAACCGTTTTCTGTTTTAAATCGTGATCTTCACGCAAATCTCTTATTATTTCACGCAGTTCTTTCATAAAAATCGTTTCCTTCTCTTAACCAGCCAATTTAAGGTTTGTAACAAATTTGCCGGATACAAATTGTTACGAGCATTATTGCACAACAAAAAGTTGTATAATGGAAAATATATAAAAAGTGATATCAAAGCAAAATCTACAATATATTGTTGTCAACATGAGGCACAGATATGCAGAACCGAAAGGAAAAGGGTTGATTGCATATTCTGTTAAAATAAGGTAAAATCTGATCATGATGATAAAAGTATCCTTATTGGTAACAACATATAATGTGAAGGATGATCTGGCGGTCACCCTGGCGGGTATCGAGAAACAGGACTATGGGTCGATAGAGGTGGTAATCGTGGACGGCGGTTCCGGTGACGGAACGCTTGATGTGATCCGTGAATTTGCCGGACGACATCCCGACCGCAGAGATGTGCCGGACGATCCGTCTATCACTGTGAAGTGGATTTCAGAGCCGGATAGGGGCTTGTATGATGCTATGAATAAGGCTTGGGCCATGTGCACCGGAGATATTGTGGCGGTGTGCAATGACAGGCTGTGCACGACGGATGCGGTCACGAAGCTGGTCCGGGCGATTGAGCAAGGCGGTGAGAAATGCATAGGCGCACATGCGGATCTGGTTTACGTGGAGGGCGAACGTGTTGTCAGAACATGGCATATGGGGGAAGGCAGAATAAGAGACGGCTGGATGCCGGGGCACCCCACGCTTTTCCTAAAAAGAGAAATCTACGAGCGCTACGGCAGCTACGATATCAGTTATCGCTGCGCTGCGGATTATGAATTTATGGTTCGCTTCCTTAAAGATGAGAATAACCGTCTGGCGTATGTGCCGGAGGTTCTGATTGCCATGTACTATGGCGGGACGAGTAACGCGGGACTGCGCAATTATCTGGTATCTTTCAAGGAAGGCTATCAGGCACTTAAGAAAAATGGGGTACGCCACCCGCTTTGGATTACCGTGAAGAGAACGATACGGGTGCTTAGACAGTTTTAATAAAGTATTAAAAAGGATGGGGCATGAAAATACAAAAAAAGGTTTATCCGATCGTGAATAGCTTTATTCGAATACTATTGCTGCTGATCGTAGGCGGTATGTGCGTGCAGAGTATGTTCAGCACCAGTTTTGTCGGTGTGATTACGAAGGAGGACGGCTCGCAGCAGGAGAGAACGCTGAATATTGCGGATCAGCCATGGAAACATCTGTTGTTTTTCATTGCGTTTTCCATTGTGGGTGTGCTGCTATATAAGGGGATTCCCTGTTTAGGTGCGCGTTTGCGAAACGTGTTCCATAAGGGGAATGCTGTATCCGGCAGTAGAGAGAAGCAAAGCTCGCAGGNAGNTGCAGTTGCNGTCGGCAGTTTTGCGGTTCTGATTATGGGAACTGTCTGGATTTTTGCGACGCGGCTGTATCCGGGTTCCGATCCTGCGAAGGTNTATCAGATCGCCATGCAGTGGCGCCGGGGTGACTTTTCCGCNTACGCGGAGGGAGGATATNTGTTTCGATATCCTTTTCAGGCAGGNATTATATTGTTTTATTATCTGTTGTCTTTTCTGTTCGGGATCGATAATTATATCGGACTTCAGTTTATTAATGTGATCGCATTGGCAGTGACCTATGGNCTGCTTGTGAAGCTGGCGGCGCTCTTCTGGCANAAGGATGAGAAGCTGCCTTCTATGGTATATGCGGCACTGATTCTGTGGGTGCCTTTATCTTTCTATGTGACGTATCTGTACGGCATTCTGCCCGGCATGGCGCTGTCGCTGGGNGCNGTGTACTTTGCAGCGAAATACCTGCATACAAGACGATATCGCTATATTCTGCCGGCGGCATTGTGCATGGGNCTGGCTACNGTGATCAAGATGAACTGCCTCATCTATCTGGTGGCGATCGCCTGTTTCCTGCTCTATGATGCGGTAGANATTGCCCTGCTGACTAAAAAAGAGCTTGGTAAACAGTGGATCGTATCGCTGCTGTGTCTTGTGCTGATGGGGTTTAGCGTAGCGGGATGTAACAAGTTGTGCAGCCGTTATGTGGAAGATCTGTCTGGGTATGAGGCAGGCGAAGGTGCAGTGATGGTGTCGTGGGTTGTTATGGGGCTGCAGGAGACGCCTTTAGGACCGGGCGGNTATAGTGGTTATATNAATGAGATTTTTGAAAGATATGAGTATGACACGGAGAAGATCACAGAAGCTTCGATCGCAGATATCAAAAAGATTATGACAAGATTGTTCAAAAGTCCGNTGGATGAAGGACTCCCCTTTTTTGCGCGGAAGAATGCTTTTCAGTGGAACGATCCGACNTTTATATGCCTGGATCGNACGAAGGGAAGAAAAACGGCGGGTAGTATACCNGAATACGCGAGTAGTCTGATTGATGGCAAAGGGAGCGTGACGCTTTCTNTCTTGCTCAATTATGCGCAGACCTTGATTCTGATCGGCATGATCCTGTATCTTATTTTGGATCGCAAGAGCCGGNATATTTATGAACTNATGGGGGCNGTTGTTTTTCTGGGCGGATATCTGTTTCATTTCTTCTGGGAGTCCAGCGCTTCCTACACGATTCCATATTTTGTGATCATGATTCCCTATGCGGTCAAGGGGCTTGGTGACTGGGTTAGGGGCATAGACAGTAGCATTAATTATCTGGAAGATGTCATACAGCAGAGTAAGACGCATGGGAAGCATGCGGNGAAAAAGGAACTGTTGTCTGCTATTCGTAANAAGCAGGTATGGATTCCTGNCTGCGTATTGGCTNCCGNGGTATGTGTGATAGTACTTTTTAGCAGAACCAATCTGTTTGACCGGACGATCNCGTTAGACGACGGCGAAGNCGCGTTGGAACAATTTTATCACCGGGGTGAGAATGGTGCGGCGACAGACATTGTCATTGCAGGGGTGTCGGAGGGCTATTATTATCTGTCGCCCTATCTCGCGCAAAATATCGCATTGACAGTACAGAATGGNGAAATGACATTCGTGTCAGTTNNTCCCGGCATACNGGAGGATGTGAAGAAGGTATCCAAGGTAAGGGACATAGAGAATAAGATTTTAGTGTTAAGGGAAAACNGCGGTGTNAGTATGCATTTTCGCAGCAATGAGCAGGTACTGGCGATCGATTACAGTGGAGAGANCGCNGAACTGATAACTTATCTGGATGACGGCATGAATATGTTCTATGTGCCGAGGGAAGATGTGTCTTATTNCTGTAAGATACATTCTGCAGAAGGAGNGGGATATTATATTACCATAGACGATCTGGCGCTCACTTATCGTGAGGGAAAAGTGACGCTGGAAGAGCTGATGAAGAGTGAGGAGCAAAAATGGATACTGCAGTGGTAAACGCCAAGCCGGATGGAAAGCATAAGTTTGGCAGAGAGTGTACGATTTTAACTGTGGGACTGGTACTTATGCTGTTGGTATTGTCCAGATATATTATGAATGGAGAACCTGTGGATGTCAGAAGTGACGTGGAGGAGATAGGAATCGAGCTGCCGGTTTATGACGATATAGAAATCCTGCAGCCGTTAGTCATCACAGAAGAAATGAATTGGCGGCAGGGATATTATGCGTTACGCTTTTNGCAGTGTGATGTGAATAGTGCCGGACGAGTTATTTATACCGCTGTGCAGGGAAATACGCAGCAGACGGGAACCATTGAACTGTGTGAAATAAACACCGGGGAGTGGACGCGGCTGGAAGGGATAGATTTTGGCCGGCTGGAATGTGGAGAGGTTGTTTTACATNTNNGCACAGAGGAGGTATCAGAGGGAGAGCTTGCAGTTGCTGCCGGACCGGATTATTATGGATTCGGCATTATGGAATATAACGGAGTACAACAGGANCTGACTTTAGCGCAGGCATATCATTACCATATTGTGGGGATGGAGTATAGGATAAGNNTGTTATGTTATGGGATTGTTCTGCTATGTTCCGTGGTGCTGGTGTNGGTGGTGNNNAGAGNGCANAGTGAAGACAGANGNAAGTGTCTGGCAGCGTTTGGTATTATGACNGTAATGTTTATGGCAATTATCTATCTTCTGGACAGTTCGATTTATCTGCAGCCGACTTATGCGGAGGCTGTGACTAATTTNCTGCAATNTGCGAAGGACAAGAAATTTACGGATAATCTGTTGATTACAGACGCTGGCTATCTTCCGTTGCTGCCGCGCCTCATTACTTTATTTTTTGTTAAAGTCATGCGGATACCGAATATGTATGCGCCGTATTTTATGCAGATTACGGCATGTTTATTATGCGGTATGATTTGGTCATTTTTTGTATTGTATCCTTTTCGCAGATTGATGAAACTGCCGAACAGGATTCTCTGGTGTATTCTTGTTATGCTGACGTGCTTTTGCGAGGAGACGTTGTTTTTTACCAATCATGCATATTGGGGAATTTACTTTATACTTTTGATGCTGCTTGCCGACTCGAAAGCATTTCACGGATGGGTCTATGCCGGTTTGACGGTATTCGGGGCGATATTCTGTCTGTCCAAAGGNACTTATGCCNTTGTGCTTCCGTTAGCGATTCTTGGAATGCTTTTTATGCACCGAAGCATGGANAGACGGGACAGAATATTTATGTGTGTAGTGGGAATGGCNGCCTTATTGCAGGTTCTGTATTCTTTCGGNGGGCAAGGCGATGGGAGCAGNTGGATTTCTACGGCTTCCGACGGACGGATTGCGTACTGGTTTAGANTGATNNGCAGGGTGTTTGTGGAGTTTACNGCNTATTTACTGCTGCCGCTTGGAAANAGTGTGCAGCATATATCCGTAGTGATTNTGATATTNACGCNGATAGTGTCCGGNTTTCTGGCTGTGGGCTTTATAGGGAAGGTGATGATTCCTTGCATACGCGGGAAGGCTGTGGACAGACCACGGAGGGATTTCTATATTGTNGTGATATACCAGTTGATTGTAACGGCATTTTATCTCGTGACGGTTAAGCCGGTTCCGGATTCTTGGAAGAATATGGGCAACATCGTTTTTAGGCAGATGGGTCATAAATATGAGATATTTCTTGCCATNGGGTTCTATATGTTGCTGCTTACGGGAAGCATTATGGTACGGCAGAGGGACGCAGCGATTACGGATGAGGCTGGATCGCAGCATGGCATTGTGGAAGTTTGCGGTAGGTATGGTATTCTTGTGTTAATGNCAGTCTTTTGCCTGACGAATCCTGTCATGCAGATGACAGGTTGGGCAGAAGCGGAAACTTCCGACGGGAGGGTATACGCCGGGGACATTAATGCAGATTGGTGGGCGTGTAAGGATATGATACGTAACAGTGCCTTTTTTATACCGACTCGGGGCGATAATTGGGGGTACAGCAGTAATGCCACGATATATCAAGTGGGAGCGGANGTATTTTTCGAGGAGACATCCTGCGTTAATTTGGAAGAGCAGATACCCGGCTATCACGAGTTCTATGAGGTACAGGATGAAACACAGGCACAGAATCTGATCGGGGTAATGATCAGGCGTCCGGAGCGGATCAAGTATGCAGATTGCCAGATCAGGCTGCTGGATGNAGATAATCACNTGATTGCGCAGGTAGAACAGANTGGCAGCGGTAGGTACAAAAAATGTTATTTCTGTTTTGAAGATCCGGTAGACGGTGTCAAAAGGATAGAGTTTGTGGATGCAGACGGGGAACCGATCCGGTACAAGGACTATATTGCATGGGTCAGTGCATGGTAGAAAGGGCAGCACAAATGTCGGACACTGCATGCAGATCAGTCATCGCACTGCTTCGGCAATATTAATTTGAACAGCCATGGCAGCCNGTGTCGCACACAGACTGCGTATAACTTGTTATGAAGNCCGGTGATATCCTTATACGGAACGGTTTTGAAAGCTTCCCTGATATAAGGATTGGCACACTCTGCCAGAAATAGCTGTTTAAAACGGGCAGATTCCGAACGTATTGACTGAAATACAGGGAGGAAAGTCAACAGGCTCTGATACACGAAAAAGTAATGAAGCTGATTTTGTATAAAGGGATAAGCGGATTGATCAATAAATTGTCTGTAAGTTTCGAACATTACGTGATTCTCAGACAGCCGTTTCGCGTCGATATGGTGGCTGACAGAGTCTGTATTGCTACGGTAATAGTAGTAGGCTTTATCGCAGAAATATACGCTTGCGGCTTCCAGCATACAAGCATATGTGATCGGACCGTCTTCTCCGACGATAATNTCGTGAGGGAGACGGAACAGNTATTTTTCCAGNATTGTACGGCGAAACAGCTTGTTCCANAGGTTGGGNGCGATACCGAATACGAAATAGGTTCCGAAATANATCATGTTGGGATATACGNTTTCCATAAGCTGNGTCTTGTTATAGAAACCGGCCGAAAANGGTATGCTGCATACTTTTGTTTTATGCGGCATTACAGCGGTGAAATCACAATGGACGATATCTGCACCGGTTGTTTTGGCAGCGCTGCACATGTGACTGTACATGCCGTCNGCGATCCAGTCGTCGCTGTCCACAAAAGTGATATATTCNCCGCGGCTTGCNCGGACGCCGTTCTGNCTGGCACATGTGTGTCCGCCGTTAGGNTGATGGAGACAGNGGATATGGGAATGAGCAGCGGCGTAACGGTCNCAGATGGTACCTGAGTCATCCGAAGAACCGTCGTCTACAAGAATCAGCTCATAGTCGGTATAGTCCTGCGCTAAGATGCTGTCCAGACAGTGACNTAGATATTTTTCCGTATTNTAGACAGGCATGATAACACTCAAAAAAGGATGATCGGACATAGTGCNCCTCCCCTTAAATGTTTTNCNGAGNTTGNGAAGNAAACATTGTAATNGATCGTACTCGATTTTTACATTTTATCGCGTCTGCCGAAGAATGGCAATACAGAGCCGGCAGTTTTTGCGGTTAAATGAAAATTTTATCGCAATTGCAACAGAAATTTGTTATAATAAATAGTCGGTATTAGGCGGAGGGAAATATATGCTGATCAATATCGCATTTTGTTTTGATGAAAATCTAACCGAACAGGTCAAAGTGGCGGTTGCCTCTCTTTTAGATCACGGTGCGTCAGATCAAGTGCATTACCATATATACTGTGTGTGTACGAAAGAAGCAGCTTATATAGAGAAGCAGCTTGCACAGATCGTGGAAGCGCGGGATCGGGAATCGGTCTTAAGTGTGAAAGCGGTAGAGAATCATTACGGAGATGCCTATGAAGTCAGAGGAATTACGTCGGGTGCTTATCTGAGACTGCTGCTTCACAGGATTTTGCCGGATGTGGATAAGATACTATATGTGGACATTGACGTTCTGTTTTGCGAGGGCCTGGAACAGGTCTGGCGGACGGATATGACAGATCATGTGGTGGCTGCAGTGAAAGGACCGGTGAATCTCTCCGATAAGTGGGAATGGAATCGCAGCAGATCCTATTGGCGGTTTTTGGAAGGAATAAAGGGCGGATATATTAACTCGGGCGTGCTGGTGCTTAATCTGCAGGAGATACGCCGCCGCAATCTGGAAACGCAGTGGAATGAATGGGTGCAAGAGAAGTTGTACTATCAGGATCAGGATATTCTGAACATTACCTGTCAGGGTGCGATCAGATATCTTTCGCCCAGATATAACCGGCTTGCCTATCTGGAACAGAAGGATTATGACAGATTTGTAAGTGAAGCGGTATTCACGCGGCAGGAGTGTGAGGAGGCAATGGCCCATCCTGCGATTCTTCACTATGCAGGAGATAAGCCGTGGAAGCGCTATGATACGAATCTCGGCAGAATCTGGTGGGATTATGTGGACAGCCAGCCGGACCTGAAGGACTTGTTTGACGAAGAGAAGGCGAAGAAATATCATGGTCCGACGCTTTTGGAAAGAGGCGCGCGGAAGATGAAGAAACTGATCAGCAGAGAGAAACTGTGAGTAAAAACAAAAAGTTGCAGAATAAGGAGAACGGGATCATGAGAATTGCAGTTGCGGGAACGGGCTATGTTGGGCTGGTAGCGGGCGTATGCTTCGCGGAGAAGGGACATGATGTTACCTGCGTGGATGTGGATGAGAAGAAAGTACAGATGATGGAGTCCGGAGTCTCCCCCATCTATGAAGAAGGGCTGGAAGAGTTGATGCAGAAGAATAATGCCACCGGCAGGCTGCATTACACGACCGACTATCGGAACGCTTACAGGGATGCGGATGCAATTTTCATCGGTGTGGGAACGCCGGAACAGCCGGATGGTTCCGCTAATTTAAGTTATATTGCAACAGTGTCGAGACAGATCGCGGAATCGGTGGAACGGGACTGTCTTGTAGTTGTGAAATCTACCGTTCCGGTGGGAACCAATGACAAGGTGGAGCAGTTTATCAGAGATTTCCTGACCAGAGACGTAAAGATTGAAGTGGCATCTAATCCGGAATTTCTGGCGCAGGGTTCTGCGGTGCATGATACGTTGCATGCGGCAAGGATTATTATCGGAACGGAGAGTAAAGAGGCGGAGGCCATACTAAAGAAGATCTATGAGCCTTTCGAGCTGCCGATCGTATCCGTAGACAGGCGCTCCGCAGAGATGATCAAATATGCCTGCAATGATTTCCTTGCTCTCAAGATTTCATATATGAATGACATTGCCAATCTGTGCGAACTGGTAGGTGCAGATATTGATGCTGTGGCCAGAGGCATGAGTTACGATGCCAGAATCGGCTCCAGATTCTTAAATGCAGGTGTGGGCTATGGCGGAAGCTGTTTCCCGAAAGATACGAAAGCATTGAAGTATCTTGCCAGACAGAACGGGTACAAGCTACGTACCGTGGAGGCGGCGGTAGCTGTGAACGCGGAGCAGAAGACGAAACTGTTCCACAAGGCGAGCAACAGAATGATCACTTTTCAGAATTTGAAGGTGGCAGTCTTAGGATTGGCTTTTAAGGCGGGAACCGATGATCTGCGCGAGGCTCCTTCGCTGGATAATGTGCAGCTTCTTCTGGATGGCGGGGCCAATATCTATGCCTATGATCCTGTTGCTACTGATCATTTTCGTGCAAGATATCCGGAGGGCGAGAACGGAAAGGGTACGATTCAATATGTATCCAATCCGGAAGAAGCGTTGAAAGACGCTAATATTTGCTTTATTTTTACGGAATGGGAAGAGATCAGAACGATCGCACCGGAGACTTTCAAAGAATTGATGCAGATCCCGCTCGTGTATGACGGACGTAACCTTTATAATCTGGAAAAGATGAAAAACGCGGGTGTGGAGTATTACAGCATCGGGCGATGACAGTACTTATGTGTATAGTTTATCTGTATATACATTTGGGAATGGAGGAGAGATGAATTCCTTAGACATCAACAAAACGTATTTAGTGACCGGCGGAGCCGGTTTTATCGGTTTCCATTTATCCAATAGTCTTTTGGATAAGGGAGCCAGAGTGATTGGATTTGACAATCTCAATGATTATTATGACGTGCAGCTCAAGAAAGACAGATTGTCGATTCTGCGGCAGCATGAGAACTATACCTTTATCAAAGGAGATTTGAGTGATAAGGGGGATGTGTTTCGCCTGTTTCAGGAATACGCGCCCCATGTGGTGGTCAATCTGGGAGCGCAGGCCGGTGTACGCTACAGTATAGATAATCCGGATGCCTATATGCAGTCCAACATGATGGGTTTTTTTCACATTCTGGAAGGTTGTCGGTATTTTCCGGTGGAGCATCTTGTCTATGCATCTTCCAGTTCCGTTTACGGCGGCAATGAGAAGGTTCCCTTTTCCACGGAAGATAAGGTGGACGGTCCGGTGAGCCTGTATGCGGCCACGAAGAAATCCAATGAACTGATGGCGCATGCCTACAGCAAATTATATCATATCCCGGTGACGGGACTTCGGTTTTTCACGGTTTATGGTCCTTATGGCAGACCGGATATGGCTTACTACAAATTTACACAGAAGATCATGGCAGGCGAGCCGATCCAGATCTATAATAACGGCGATATGTATAGGGATTTTACCTATGTTGATGACATTGTAAAAGGCGTGGAGAATATCATGGGTAATCCGCCGGCACCGAATGATCAGGGAGTATGTTACAAGCTCTATAATATCGGCAACAATAAGCCTGAGAAGCTGATGGACTATATAGAGACTCTGGAGAAATGCCTCGGAAAAACGGCCGTGAAGGAGTATCTCCCTATGCAGCCGGGAGACGTATATCAGACCTATGCCGATGTCACGGATCTGATGAGAGATTATGATTTTAAACCGGACACCTCGATCGAAGAGGGACTTGGCAGGTTTGTAGAATGGTACCGGGAGTATTATAAAGATTGATATACAGAGAGGCAAGATGAAGTATCATGGGGAAAGAGACGGAAGGAATGCAGGAGATGCAAAATGATGGAATGAAAGAGAGGCAGATACCGGTCTTGTATCTTGTTGTTCCCTGCTATAACGAGGAGGAAGTGATCGAGAAATCGGCACAGGTACTGGGGGATAAGATACGCCGTCTGGCACGGGCAGGACAGATTGCAGCAGGCAGTAAGGTCATGTTTGTTAATGACGGGAGTAAAGACGATACCCTGCGCCTTCTACATCGGATTGCGTCACAGGATACACTGTTCTCGGTAATCAGCTTAGCGGGCAATTACGGGCACCAGAGCGCGATTCTGGCAGGTATGATGACGGCGAGGCGATATGCGGATGCTGTAGTGACCATTGACGCGGATTTACAGCAGGATATCGAGGCGCTGGATCGGTTTTTGGAAAGTTATATGTCGGGGAGCGAAGTCGTGTACGGCGTGCGCAATGACAGACGTTCTGACGGTATTTTTAAGAAAGGTACGGCGACATTATATTATAATCTGCTGCACCTGTTAGGCAGTAAGGTGATTACCAATCATGCGGACTATCGACTGATGTCCAAAAAGGCGCTGGACGCGCTGGCGGAATACAAAGAGACGAACTTATTTCTGCGTGGACTGATTCCGACCATGGGATTTCCTTCCGATGTGGTCTACTTTGATGTCAAGGCGAGAGAAGCGGGACATTCTAAGTATACACTAAGTAAGATGGTGACACTGGCGACAGACGGGATCACATCCATGAGTACCAGACCGCTCAGAATGATCAGTGCATTGGGATTTATCGTGTTTGTTTTCAGTTTTGTTATGAGTATAATCAGCCTTGTGGACTGGGCGAGGGGCAATAATGTACCCGGGTATACCACGACAATGATTGTCTCTTTGCTGATCGGCGGCGTGACGCTGCTCTCATTGGGGATCATTGGGGAATATGTGGGTAAGATCTACATGGAGGCAAAGCATAGACCGCGTTATATCATAGACACGTTAGTCTGGAAAGAAGACATTGAGGCAGATGACGCAGAGGAAAGAACCGAATAGAAAAAGAAAGGCATGGTTATAAAATGCTAAAAACAGATATTCATGCGGACGATTACGCACTGACCGTCAATACATCCAAGGATATGCTCTCCTGCATGTTACAGGGGCAGCTTGACAGCATCAGCATTGTGCCGAATATGACCTGCTTTGGTGCGTGTATGGAGTTATTCTATCAGGCAATTCCGCAGATGCCTTTTTTGCCGATGATGTCTGTGCACCTTGATTTCGTGGAAGGACGCTGCCTTGCAGGAAAGGATCAGGCACCGCTGCTTGTTTGTGACAACAGTGATCTCATGGGACGCTCATGGGGCGGGCTGTTTATATTCTCCTATCTGCCGTGGAAGCGTCGAGCGGCTAAGGAACAGTTGAAGAAAGAGATAAAGGCACAGATTAAAACCGTGCAGGCGGCGGTTATCAAAGCTATGTCTATCGCAGAGGAGCATGGTATTCCGTGTGGTCAAAAGCGGCTGCGGATCGACTCCCATCAGCATGCGCATATGATTCCTGTTGTGTGGGAAGCGTTGACAGAGGTGATCGCGCAGGAAGAGTATGGGGTGGAATATATCCGCAATTCCAAGGAAATGCTGGGTGCATTCGTGTCGGAGATTCCCCTGTGGAAGACGTATCGGCCGGTAAACTTCATCAAGAACAGGCTGCTGTCACTCTATTCTTATAAGGCGGATCGCTATGCGAAGATACATGGTATGGATCAGATGTATCTCTGGGGGCTTGTTATGAGCGGACATATGGATTATGACAGAATTGTCAGATTATATCCTAAGATTGCGGCGAAAGCAGCAAGGGACGGGCGGACACTGGAGATTCTCTTCCATCCCGGGCTAACCCTTGCGGGAGAAGTAACAGATGAGATCGGTAAGGAAGCGGCCGAAGATTTCTACCTGCGTCAGGATCGTCATGTGGAGATGGAGGCTGTGAATCGGATGAAAGCGCTTTTGTCACAACATGTATCCACATAGTCCGCGTTGCATGGCGCGGATCGGTATACTGTCAGAATCTGTGCAGTTCCTCCACTTCTTCCCAAAGAATATCCGTGAAATATCCGGCACCCTCCTCCGTGAGATGGTCGGCATCGGAGAAATAAGTCAGATTATCATAGAAACGTTCATCATGGGAGTAGTCATAATAATTGACACCTGTGTCATTTGCAATTTCCGTAACTGTATCGTGAAATTCCAGTAGGAAGTCCTGTGATACCAATTCATTATAATATTTAGAAAAGGGTGTCGTAATCAGAACCGGAGTGATGTCATTCTCTTTACAATACTCAATTATGCTGCGCAGTTCCTCAATCCGCTCCGGCATAAAATACTCGTCCTTGTTGTCAAAATGCCTGCTGTAGCGTTCCTTTGCGGCGCGGGCGAATTCCTCCACGTCGATGCCGTCGTTTGCAGCGTGGGCAGTGAGGGTGGTATGCAGATCGGGCAACAGTTTTACGATGTCTTGACCGGCGGACAGGATCGGCACCTTATGGGTTACCAGATCGATATAAGGATCATAATCCGGAATGTTCTCCGGTGACAGGAAACGGTAGTATCGGACACTCATCGCCTCCGCTTCCGTACTGTTTACCACTTCGTTATTGAAGGAGAAGTAGGAGACAGGGATAAAGAGTACGCTGTTTGTTTCCATGTACTGTCCGAATTCATGCAGGATCGCGAGGTCATAATTGTAACTCTGGCTTGGAAGGGCAAAGTTCACGCATATGTAGCCACGCTCTTGTATATGACTGTAATCAAAATTGTACGCGCCGTGGGAACTGCCGAGGTTGCCGATATGAATCTCGCAGTATTCGCGACCGACAGTGTTAAATTTATGAAGATCTAAATATTTCTGGTCGTCAATTTTCTTATAAGGTTTGTTCAGGGCATAAATTATGAGGGCCGCCGCAGCGGGAATCAGGATGCATTTCAGCGCAAAGCGCACCACATCAATCATTTTGTTTTTTTTCATTTTTACGATTCCTTTCCGGAACTTTTTAGAATTGGAAATAAATAAACTCGGTTGCCACACCTTTAGGGGCAAACAGGGCGATCACGACAAGGAACAGTACATACACCGGCCAGCGGACAAAGAATTTCTGTCCGGAGAGTGACCGGATCACATCGCCTTTTAAGGAAGCAAGATCGTAGGCGGCGAGTATCGTGACAGATAGGAGCATGCCAATAGCAGACGCCGGCGAGATGCCCAGACACACGATTCCGGTCTGTAGGTATTGACGCGGCCTTCCGATATCCCAGAAGAGCCGGGAGATGATCCAGAAGGCATCCTGTATGCTGTTTGCACGGAAAAATATCCATGTAAAACACAAAAGTGCGAAAGTGATGGGGAGCTGCCACCAATGTTTGCGGCGGCTGACGGCTGCGCCATTTCTTGTTTTCGGGTAGATCCATGTCTCTATGATCTGTAGCAGCCCGTGTATGCCGCCCCACAGAATATAAGTAAGGCTGCTGCCGTGCCAGAAACCGCTCACCAGAAAGGTGATCAGCAGGTTCAGGCTGTGCCGCCACTTAGGCACCCGATTGCCGCCCAGAGGGATATATACATAATCACGAAACCATGTGGACAGTGAGATATGCCAGCGGCTCCAGAATTCCTTGATGGAAAAGGAAAAAAATGGACTCTTAAAGTTCGTCATAAGATCGACGCCAAACAGCTTTGCGCAGCCTATGGCAATATCGGAATATCCAGAGAAATCACAGTAGATTTCCACGGCAAACATGACTGTGACAACGATAAAGACAAGTCCTACGTAAGAGGCAGCGTTATCGTATACTTTATTGACGACGCCGGCGAAGACATCGGCGATCACCAGTTTCTTGAAATAACCCCACACCATCAGTTTGAGACCGTAAGTCACGTTTTCATACACAAATGGGCGTTCTTTTTTATATTGCGGCAACAGACTGTCGGCTCTGCCGATGGGTCCGGCCAGAAGCTGCGGGAAGAAAGAAACGAAGAGCGCGTAGTAACCGAAATGCCGTTCCGCCGAGATTTTGCCACGGTAGACATCAATCAGATATCCCATGGACTGAAAGAAATAGAAGGAGATACCTGCAGGAAGCAGAATCCGTACGGTGATCGGATGTATGGTAAGGCGTCCGGCATTGATCAGTGCATTTAACCGGTCTATGGCAGGGCTTGCGGTCTTATAGAAAAGCAGGATCAGCACCAGAGGCACAATGCCGCCCAGAAGATAACATTTTTTTCGCGCCGCCGTGGGTGCCTGCTCCAGCAGTCCAGCTAACACATAGGTCAGCGCTGTCGATGCAAACAGAAGAAGACCGTAACCGATATGCAGATTCATATAAAATATATAGCTGGCTGCCAGTAAAAAGCACCAGCGGTATTTGTGCGGTACCAAGTAGTATAATATAAATACGATAATAATNAATATGCCGAAAGACATAGAATTAAANANCATGATTATCCTCATTCCTGCGCTGTTATGCTGCGCAAATTGACTATAGCAATTTTACTTTATTTACATGAAATATGCAAATTATAAATCTCGNATTAATACAAGACAGGCATAGGTGTAAATTGTAGCGTTACTTCTCACGCTCACGCTATAGACTAAGCTCAGAGTAGAGTTAATATCTGAAGGAACCCCTTAAAAAACGTCGGCACTTGACGAGGTATTTCACGAGTCTAGTGTCCGCTACGCTTTTTACGGAGCGAGAGCGCGGTGACGCAGATATTAACTCTACTCTGAGCGACCGGTTTGTTAGATGTGTGNAAGATAACATCGCAATTATATGCNCTATGCGCAAAAACAGTTTCTTTCAAACTGCATTTATGATAAAATTTGATTGATCCACATATCCTGTCATGGATGAACGGGTCGTGAAATTCCATAGGACGATCATTGTGATCGAGTCTGTGTACGGAAACGGATGTAAATATGGGCATTACGTCATTTTATTTTTTATGCTTNTTTGCGATTATCTTAATATTGTACTATGTGGTTCCGAAGAAAATGCAGTGGGGANTACTGCTTATATGCAGTGTGGCGTATTATCTGCTTAGCGGTAACGGGATGTTGATTCTCTATCCNATAGCGTCTGTGACGGCGTGTTATGCGGGAATTCGCCTGTTGGCATCGCTGCCTGCGGAGAAAAGTGGACAGCGAAAAAAGGTTCTTGCGGTGACTATATTAGTCAATATTGGGANATTGGTTGTGCTGAAATATATAAATTTCGGTATCTATACAATAGACGGTATCGCCGGTCTGTTTGGCAGGTCCGGGGAATTGATCAGGAGCGTGAATTTTCTGATTCCGCTTGGTGTGTCTTTCTATACATTTTCCTTATTGGGATATGTGGTTGATGTGTATTACGGGATTGCCGAACCACAGAAGAATTATCTGAAGCTTATGCTGTACGGCATGTATTTTCCGGTGATCATTTCGGGACCGATCTTAAAGTACAGAGAACACGGTGACCAGTTCTTTGCGCAGCATGTATTTGATTACCGGCGTGTGACAAGAGGGCTCCAACGTATGCTGTGGGGATTCTTTAAGAAGCTGGTGATCGCGGAACGNCTGGGNGTGCTGGTGGATACGGTGTACGGCGGATACNCGGATTATCCGGGTGCGTTTATATGGATTGCCACGGCATGTTATGCGTTCCAGCTCTATACGGACTTTTCGGGCTGCATGGATATTGTAGTCGGGATGTCGGAGAGCTTCGGGATTCTGCTGCCGGAGAATTTCCGGACGCCTTTTTTTGCGGGCAGTATTTCGGAATATTGGCGCAGATGGCATATTACGCTGGGTGTGTGGATGAAAGAATATGTGTTCTATCCGGTACTGNGGACAAAATTCTTCACGGACTTAAACCGCTCATGGAGGGATAAGTTCGGTAAGAAGAGGGGCAAGCAGTACACCACCTTCGCGGCTATGTTTATTCTGTGGTTTACCGTGGGAATCTGGCATGGAGGTGACTGGAAGTTTGTGATCGGTTCGGGACTGCTGCATTGGTTCTATATCGTGATGGAAGAGCTGCTTGAGNCTCCCTGTGCGCGGTTTATGGAGAAGANGCATATTGACCCGAAGGGCAGAGTGGTCGGTATCGTGCGCATTGTCAGAACTTTCTTCCTCGTATGTATCGGGGATCTGTTCTTCCGTGCGGCATCGGTGGGNGACGCTTTCTCTATGCTGCGCGGTGCGGTTTCNGTCTGGAATCCGTCGGTGCTTTGGAACGGCGCGCTTACGGAATTGGGTTTGGAACCGATCGAGATGGTAATTGCCGGCGTCTCGCTGTTTCTCCTGCTATTACCGATCGNGATNGTNATTGCCNGCNNCTNGNNGNNTCTCCTGCTCCGTGACAGGATCGCGGGCAGGGTACTGCCTGTCCGTTGGCTGATCTGGTACGCGCTGCTGTTTAGTGTGATTCTGCTCGGCTGCTATGGACCGGGGTACAGCGCGGGAGAGTTTATTTATCAGGGATTTTAGAGAATAGTACGTTACTGCTGGCAGATTGTCTAATCCGTTCGCACAGCTGAAAGTTAATATCTTCGTCGCCGCGCTTTCGCTCCGCAAAAAGCGTAACGGGCACTAAGTTCGTGAAATACCTCACTAAGTGCCGACGCTTTTTGAGGGGCTCCTTAAGAAATTAACTTCCATCTGTGCTAGGATGTGGTTATGCCTGAGTAGTAATATGATACAATTTAAATTGCAAAAGGAATAAAATGGATAGTAAAGTGTGAAATAATATGGTAGAATGGTGCATACGCCGTAAGGCTGTATAAAGATGTGGATAAACAGGAAAGGTTGCGTAAGATAATGGATAAAATAGCGGTTTTGATTCCGTGTTATAATGAGGAAAAGACGATTGCTAAAGTGGTCAGGGACGCGAAGCAGGCGCTTCCGGAGGCGGTAGTTTACGTTTATGATAATAATTCCACCGACCGCACGGTGGCACTTGCCAAAGAAGCCGGTGCGGTGGTCAGATATGAACATATGCAGGGTAAGGGCAATGTGATCCGCCGTATGTTCCGTGAGATTGAGGCGGAGTGCTATATTATGGTGGATGGTGATGATACCTATCCCATGGAGTATGCCGCAGAGATGGCTGATAAGGTACTTAGCAATCATGCGGATATGGTGGTGGGAGACAGGCTTTCCTCCACGTACTTTACGGAGAATAAGAGACCTTTTCATAATTTCGGCAATACCATCGTGCGCAACAGCATCAATCGGCTGTTTCACTGTGAGATTAAGGATATCATGACCGGATACCGTGCGTTCAGCTATGGTTTTGTCAAGACTTTTCCCGTACTGTCCACGGGCTTTGAAATTGAGACAGAAATGACGATCCATGCCGTATATAATAATATGCAGATCGAGAATGTGATCGTGGATTACCGTGACAGACCGGAGGGAAGCGAGTCCAAACTCAACACATTTTCGGACGGTTTCAGGGTGTTACACACGATTATGAAACTGTACAGGGATTATAAGCCCATGGAATTCTTCGGTCTGTGTTCAGCGATTCTCGCGGTGATAGCGGTAGTTCTGTTTATACCGATTCTGGTCGCCTATGTTGAGACCGGACTGGTGCTTCGGTTCCCTACGTTGTTTGTCTGTGGATTCATCGGCCTAGCGGCGGTTCAGTCGTTATTTGCAGGACTCATACTGTCCAACATGGCACTTAAGAACAGACGTGATTTCGAGTTTCGTCTGACGCTGGTGACGCGTGATGGCAACCGTGCGGAATAATTTCAGCCTGATTCCTTAGACCGAAGCTGATACACTATGTAAGTGGTGTCACCGGCAGTAAATGTATCGGCTTCTTCACTGGCTGCATTATAGGTATGACGGAAATACATGATTACGGGATGTTCATCGTTATAAGGCGCATCCTGCAGGATGAAATAGGTATGGTCACTGTCGATCACATCCTGTCCGAAGTCTCCGANACCATGNNGNNNCAGNTTGGTTTTGGTGTTGGGGTTTANAACGACACCCCAGTTTGTATAGATAAAGTTATTGTAAGTGTCTAATGTCAGATCAAAAGGCGATTCGCAGTAATTTTCCAAAGTACCGGAATCATAAGTCCATATGTAGAGATTGTCCGGATGAGCATGACAGTAAGCTTTCAGTTCATCCCATGTTTCNTTATGCACATGATAGTCNGCGTCAATATTATTCTTCGTCATGATAAGAGAGGCTGCGCAAAAAAGGAATACGACAGGCAGAATAATGGNATANCGNNTGGAAGTTTCCAGTTTCAGCAGGTTAAATGAAAGCAGTATGCCGAAAAGGATCAAGTAGTCCGCGGTGATTAACGGCTGAACGATGCGTTTCGGAAAGCGCCCCTCGTACAGAACGTAAACCCAACTGACTGTACGGCCCGCCAGATAGACAAGATAGACGAAAAGTGCGCTGTAATTGCGGCGTAGCAGAGTCAGAAACAAGGTGGCGGCTATAAGCAGGAATGCAAGCAGGTTGGCAGGCTGCATACCGTTCTCGTAGAAGAAGGCGGTGATCATGCCGGTCACAACATTTTTCAGGCGCCCTTTAAGATCTGTGCGGGNCAGATAATATTTCCGTGAGATGTCATGCATCACTTTCCAGTCGTTCACAGACATGCCATAACCGATATAGGGNGCACCGCTGCGCCGATAGCTGTATTCCTCTTCGGAGATCCCCAGTTCCTGAAGATCCTGTGCACACTCTTCGTATTCCGGCCATGTATAGAAGTCTCCGACACGTTCCCGATAATAGTTGATTTGGCGAAAATCTGCCCACTGCGGCTCAGAGTATGCAGCGGCGTTAAGCCCGTATAGAAGTCCCATGCCCAACACGAGGATAAATGCAAATCCAAGCAGCTTTAGTGCGATCCTGTNGCAGCCGTTTCGGTAGGCGTTGATCCATTTGGCCAGCCAGAGCATACCTGCCATGGGCAGCATCAGGTAGAANACGTTCTGGCGCATACTATAGGAGATCCATGCAAAGACAAAGGTCGGTATATTACTGANCAGGAATGAGCCNGCNGAAACAGCGGTGCGTGTTGTGATAAAACAAAAGAGCGCCGTCGCNGCNGCCAGACCGGCNACCGTTGTGTATTGGGCTTCGGAGAGCACATTCAGATCAACAATCAGAAAAAGAATACTGANGACTGCGAGAGCAGGTTTTAAAAAGGAATCGGTACAGCCGTGCCGTTCCCATATACGCAGGGCGCGCTGGTAGATTACATACAGGCAGGCAATCTGGACACCGTGAAGGAAGATCCCATACCATGGGATGAAGCTGCACAGCATATACAGTCTGGACAGCAGCCATGACAACGGNTACAGGAAAAAGAGCACATGCGCTTCAGGATAGCCCAGATAGGCACCGGAGAGGGTGCTGTACATGCCCCAGTCGTCATTGATGCCGTCTACCGGTCCAATCCATAACAATTCCACGATGTAGAANAGGATCAGGAACGTAAGAAAAAAGAGACGCCGTGGCCACAGAGACGCCGTCATAGAGGTATGTATGAATCCCGCAGGCGTGCGCAGATCGGATGAGGCAGGCTCTGAGCCCTGTGTGATGAGCGACATAGGCGGTTCCCTTTCTTTCGTGATAGTCATAAAATGCATATTTCTAATTTTTTATTATATACTATAATAGGGGTTGGTTACAAACAGAATTGAAATACAATTCTTAAGAATTATGAAAGGTTTCATTAATAAATGAGGAGAAATGTACCCAAGAGGTTCCAAAAGTGTTATTCTTTTTGTGTGGAAAATCGTATTCCTTAACACACGGACTTATGACAGTAGTATTTATTACATACCGCCGGAGCGTAAGGGGAAAGGCAGGATTGAAATGGACGATANNAATAAAATNAGAAAAGGAANACAAAATGGCAGCGCATTGCTGNTGACNGTTCTGATCGGNTTCTGTATTCTGGCAATCATCGAGATCATCTACGGACAGGCTCAGATCAGGGTAGAGAGGGAGAGACTGGCGCTTGAAGAAGAAAATAACCAGACGGTTCAGGAATTGAAAGCGGAGTGGAACCAGTTGAAAGGTGCTCCGAGCGTGGGAACCGAGTCCGCAGAGGAGGCGGGCGGAGAGCAGAGCGGTATTGCAGAAGGGGAAAAAGCAGAGAAGACGTTGACGAATACCAATGCAGATACAAATGTACAGGATCAGGCTTCGACATCCGATGATTCTCTTCAGACTGTAACTGTTCCGACAGAGGATGAGCGTCAGTATGACATGCAGATCGTCTTCTTAGGTGACAGTATCATAGACAGTGACCGCGAGAGCGGAGGCGTAGCGGCTTTAATTTCCGGAGCCTGCAATGCTAAGGTATACAATATGGCGATGGGCGGCACAACCGCGGCACTGCTGCCGGGTGAGGATGGTAATTTCCAGACATGGGATTCCAGATGCCTTATAGGCGTGGTGAATGCGATTCTCGGTAATGTCGACGGGAGTTTCTTAGATGGTTACCGGGCTGGAGAGATCCTGGACGAGTGCGACTTCAGTAAGACGGATTATTTTGTCATTGAGTATGGGATCAACGATTTCCTGACCGGGAAGATCTACCAGAGCAAGTATCTGGAAGACGGTGGAGAACTGGCGGTAAGCAACCAGCATACTTANGCGGGGGCGCTGTCATCGGCAGTCGATCAGCTTTGCAGAGCATTTCCGGATGCGGGTATTTTAATTATTGCGCCGCATTACTGTCAGTTCTATAACGGAGAGACATTTGTCGGTGACGCGTACAGTCTGGATTACGGGTATGGCACATTGGTGGAATTCTCCAGAGCGGCCGGGTATGTGGCGGAACAGCATAAGGAGGATCATGTACTCTTCTACAATGCGATGGAGCAGAGTGGTATTGACGCCTATACTGCGGATAAGTATCTGAAAGACGGCGTGCACCTGACGGCGGAGGGTCGTATTGCTTATGCGGAATATGCCAGCCGCCTGATTAAGGCGGACTTCTATCCCGAGGAGTGACGCGAGCTCCGGTTATGGCAGCATAATATTGTGAAACAAAAGGCTTATCGGAGGCTTATCGGCAGCGGTAAGCCTTTATTGCCGTAAGTGCGCTATATATGTTATGATAGATAANNAGCGGACANNNACGGCTAAAGAGGAACGGAGGCATTACATGAAAGAATTAGAGTATCCTTTTGACAGTGAATATATTCTGAAAAAATCCAAGAAGATCAAGCGTGAGTTATCAGAACAGAGCGGACAGGCTGCTTTGCTGAAAAAGAAGATCGCAGTGTTGGGCGGCAGCACGACCCATGATATTATCAGAACGTTGGAACTTTTCCTGTTGAATCAGGGCATAGAGCCGGTGTTCTATGAGTCGGAATATGCGCAGTATTGGCAGGATGTGATGTTTGATAATCCGCAGCTTACTGATTTTGAACCGGATCTGATCTATATCCATACATCAGGCCGTAACATTACGGCATATCCTACGGTGCAGGACACAGAGGAACAGATCGATGTCCTGCTAAACGAACAGTACGAGCATTTCAAAGTCATGTGGGACAAGATTGCGAAACAGTATCATTGTCCCGTGATCCAGAATAATTTCGAGTATCCCTTTTATCGGATATTAGGGAATCAGGAAGCGGTATATCTGCAGGGGCGGATCAGCTTCCTGAACAGATTAAATGAGAGATTTTATCAGTATGCCAGAGAACATGAGAGCTTCTACATCCATGATATCAATTATGCGGCGGCTTCGTACGGTCTGGACAAGTGGTCGGATCCTTTCTACTGGCATATGTACAAGTATGCTATGTGCATGCAGGCGATCCCGGAGTTTGCCCACAATCTGGCGAATATTATGAAAGCGATTTTCGGAAAGAATAAGAAGTCTCTGGTGCTGGACTTGGACAACACGCTCTGGGGCGGCGTTGTGGGGGACGATGGCGTGGAGAACTTGGAGATCGGACAGGAGACCTCGATGGGACAGGTTTACTCGGAATTTCAGAGCTATGTCAAGGCCCAGAAAGATATCGGTGTGATGCTCAATGTTAACTCCAAAAACGACTACGATAACGCTATTGCCGGATTGAATCATCCCGACGGTATCTTGAAACCGGATGATTTTATCCTGATTAAGGCGAACTGGGAACCCAAAAGCAAGAACATCGCAGAGATTGCCGGTGAGTTGAATATCCTGCCGGATAGTCTCGTGTTTGCGGATGACAATCCGGCGGAACGGGAGATTGTGGGAGCACAGGTGACAGGGGTGTCAGTCCCGAACATCGGTACACCGGAGCAATATATTCGTGTATTGGATCATTCCGGATTTTTTGAGGTCACAAACCTGTCGGAGGATGACAGGAAGCGAAATGAGATGTATAAGGCCAATATCGAGAGGAAACATCAGCAGGAAAGTTTCGGGGATTACAGGGAGTATCTGCTGTCGTTAGAGATGAAAGGAACGATCAGAGCTTTCGAACCGATCTATATGGCGAGGATTGCCCAGCTTACCAACAAGAGTAACCAGTTCAATCTGACCACAAGAAGATATACCCAGAGTGACGTGGAGCAGTTTGCGGCGGAGGATGTTTATATCACACGATACGGTAAACTGGAAGATAAATTCGGTGACAATGGTGTCGTTTCTGTGGTGATCGGCAGGAAGGGAAGTATGGAGGATGTAGATGTCTATCAGCGCGGGGAGCGGATCAGTGGGCCTGAAATAACATCCTGTGATGTGCTGCACATAGATCTATGGCTTATGAGCTGCCGTGTGCTGAAACGTGACATGGAGTATGCCATGATGGACAGCATAGTGTCGGCGTGTAAGGTGTGCGGCATCGGAACGATCATGGGATATTATTATCCCACGGCAAAGAATGCTATGGTGAAAGATTTCTACGAGCTCATGGGATTTGAGAAGATTCATGAGACAGAGAATGGCGTGTGTACATGGCGGTTTGATATTCCCGCGGATTATGAGCCGAAAAATACGGTAATTGAATGTGGAGGGTGAGTGTTATTGTTTCGTTCAAGTCATGCACTTTCGACATGGTGTCGGAGTCGGACTTGCCAAATTGTGCAAAACCTATTATAGTGATAGTAATTGTAATCAGCCGATGAAATGCGCATGCAGTCTTGAAGCAGGATATTGGGAATGCCGGATNCGCATATGTGCGGACGGATTAAGAGAGAATGGAGAGATGGCTATATGAGTAAAGAAGAAGTATTTGTAAAATTAAATGAAGTATTTCGTGATGTGTTTGACGATGAGAGTATCACNGTGACGGAGACGACGACAGCGGATGATATCGAGGAATGGGATTCTTTAGAGCACATCAATTTATTAGCCGCCGTAGAGCAGGAGTTTGGCATGAAGTTTAACATGGGTCAGGTGGTGTCNATGAAGAATGTGGGCGAGATGGCGGACATCATTATCAGTCAGATCGGTTAGAGGCGAATCCACAGAATGTATGATATATATAAACGGCTTGAAAAATTAGATAAGAAGACAGAAGCGGCACTGATATGCGGATTTTTTATCGTTTTGGTGTTTGGCGTTGTGATCGGCATGGGTACCCTGACATCAGGATTTCATCTTGTGGATGATTGGGAGTTTGCCAAATATGTGGATTGGATGACGTTAGAGCACAAGAGCTTGTGGGAGTGCNTGAGAGAGGCTGTAGGATATGATCTGACATTGCGTTTCCGGCCGCTGTATTATATCAACCGTGTTTTGATGGCGGCAGTGTTCGGTATTAATCTGACAGCAATGTCGGTTTTGAAGGCTGCGGAGATCGTAGCTGCGCTTGTATTGTTCTACTATTGCGGCAGATTGATGAGATGTAACATGATATATTCCCTGCTTTTTTCAATGACGGTGCTGGTGGGATATCAGTCCGCAGTGTGGTGGAANCTGGGACCGCAGGAATCTTATGACACCATGATGTTTGCNCTGGGTTTTTATTTATTGCTGAAATGGCTTCGAACGAATGCGAAATGGTATGCNTTTGGCAGTGTGGGTGCTTTTTTNCTGATGTCGATCTACAAGGAGCCGTTTATTTTATTGCTTCCCTTTGTGGGACTCTATGTATTGTATGAGGAGATGAGAGGCGGCAAGGTGACGGCAGCCTCCATTTGGGATGCGATCAGACGCAGACTGCCTTATTTAGCAGCATTGGGTATCATCTTTGTGACAGAGATGATACTGATTGTTTTTGTGGTGGGAACCAATAATTATTCCTATGTGGGACTGGATGAGAGCGTAACATTGGATCAATATGTGCAGGCATGGAGTCTGGCGGCGCATACGGATTTAAAGTGGTATGTGAGATTCGGCATTTTGATGTCATTGATTCTGTTGACATATTGGGATGATCTTAAGAAATTGGGGTGGGAAATACTGCTGACAGCCGCGATTGTCGTGCCGCAGTTCGTCTCGTACAGCAAGACATCCATGACCGAGAGGTATATACTGCCTTGCGTAATCGGTTTTGCTTTTTTCTTTGTCGTTACGGGATGTAATCTGAAACCGCTTAGCGGTAAGAGAAGGATCGCTTATATATTGTGCCTGTTCCTGATGCTGGCGGCCCACGGCAGAGTGGTGCTTCGGGAAGCGCATTACTTCACTTACAGAGGCCATAGTATTCAGACGATGCTGGAATCTACACTGGATCTGGTTCAGGGAACGGACAAGAAGGTGCTATCCTGCTTTGGACCGAATCTGGAAGGAAATAGGACGATGTATCATTGGTTCCGGATTCACGGATATGACGAAGTGTTCTATTGGGAAGAGGATGAATCCAAAATCAACCGCTCGTTCGGTCCGCGGGAGGATGAACAAGCGGCGTTTGAGGATATAGATGTTGTAGTGATGTACAATCAGGAAGACCGCCATTGGTGTTATGAGCCAAGCTTAGATCTGTCCGATTTTACGGAGAAAAAGTGCGGCACGATCACCATGTATGTCAGGAACGGGAGCGGTTGATCAGCTCGATCATGCCGATTGCTGCATTTGACAGAAAAACGACCTCGCAGTTGTTAAGCGCCGGTGCCGGTGTCGGCGTGTCAATCGCAATAAATCCGTTGGAAGTCAATTCATCATAGGCAGCAGGGAAATCATCGGTCTCATAGCAGATATGGTAGGGACTGTTTTTATATTTTTTGATCAGACCGGATACAACGGAGTCCTCAGCGGCGGGCGACACCAACTCTACACGGTAATCGTCCTTTACAAGGAAACAGATATTTACTTTCCGGATGTCATCGTAGATGATATCCTGTTCCGTGCAGTAGCCCAGCGCTTCAAATGTTTTCTGTGCTTTCTCGATCTTTTTGACTAGATAGCCGATGTGATGTATTTTTAGAACTGGCATAAGTTTATTCCTTTCTGCGGCAAATTTACTTTATGATATTGTAACATTTTTATTATCAAGTGAAAAGCCATATGACAAATCTGCCGGGCAATATAAAGGAGAATTAACAAATTGAAATCTCTATACTTGAAATATAAAGACTTCATCATGGAAGTCATACATTTTGGCATGGTGGGCGTGATCAACACGCTGATGGGATGGATCATCATGGCGGTGCTCTATAATCTGATCCATATGAATTACTGGCTGTCCAGCGGGATATCCTATTTTATCGGAAGCGTTTTTTCCTATCATGCCAACGGGAAGTTGACCTTCAAGGTGGAAGATAAAGATAAATGGCTGCCGTGGCGGTTTGCGGTCAATATCGTCGTGTGCTATCTGATTGCCTTCAGCGTAGCGCAGCCGCTGGTGACATACCTGCTGTCTATGGGGCAGGGAACGTATTCCCGGTCACTGATCGACAATGTTGCCATGCTCCTCGGCATGTGCTTCTTTATCGTGATGAATTTCTTCGGACAGAAATTGTTCGTATTTCGTAAGGTGAAGGGGAAGACGCAGCGTCAGAGCCCGGAGACCGGACGGGATGAGTCCGAACGAGCGGATAAATAGTCAGGAACAGACAGAGAGAGTGATACATGAAGACACAGATGGATAAATTGTCGGGGCGGAAGTGGTTCATATGGATAACAAAATACTGGTTTCTGTTCCCGATCGCAGGATATCTGCTGCTGACGGCAGCTGTTTTTTTCGGTTACGGAGAACGCAGTTATATCGGAGTCCATGACAATATGGATCTCTTTCTTGCCCAGTTTCAGATGTTAAAAAATACGGGGACTTTTTGGAAACACGGTGTCGATATTCCCTTTCTGGGAGGGGTCAGCCGGGATAATCTTCCGTCGGAACTGTCTGCTTACAGTCTGCTGTATATGATTTTTCCCACTTACACGGCGTATGTGATCGGTATTCTCGGNAAGATTCTGCTGGGGATGTTTTCTTTCAGGCTGCTGGCGGCGGAGCTATTTCCGGATCGGTACATGCACTACCGTCCGGTGATCTGCATGACGGGATTTGCATACGGCATTATCTGGTTTTTCCCGGCATTTGGATTCGCGTTTGCCTCCATTCCGCTGTGTGTGTATCTGCTTGTCAAGATCTACAGGCGGCAGGGGATGTGGTGGTATGCAGCACTGTTTGCCTATCCGCTGGTATCTTACTTTTCCTATCACGGAATTTTTATTCTGGGATATCTTGTGATAGCGATTATCTGGCTGTCCATACGGGACAGGAAGCCTTCGTGGCGGCTTGCGGCAGCCCTTCCGGTTCTGGCGCTGGGGTATGTGGTGTGTGAGTATCGGCTGTTCGGACAGATGTTATTCAGCGATGAGGTGACGATCCGTTCTTCGATGGTGAATGCCAGCCTGTCGATACCGGAGATACTGCGGGAGATCGGTACGGTCTGGAAGGAAGGAATATTTCATGCGGATGATATACACAGTAAGGTGGTACTGCCGGTCTGCATACTTTATTTTGTGGTAAACAATGGAATATATCTGTACAGGAAGCAGGCAAAAAAGATTCTGAGAGATCCCTTTAATTTCCTCATGCTTTTCATTCTGTTTAACAGCGTGGTATACGGTCTCTATGATTTCGAGCCTCTCAGGTCGTTGGTGGAGCGGCTGATTCCCCCACTGGAGGGATGGCAGTTTAACAGAACCATTTTCTTTAATCCGTTTCTCTGGTACGGGGCGCTTCTGCTGGTGCTGATCCGGCTGTATGATGCGGGAGTATGGCAGATGTGGCTTGCCAATGTCATTATCTGCGTTGCCGTGCTGGCGGTTATTTTGACACCGAACCGTTATAATGATCTGTATCATACATGCTATAACAGAGCCTATGAGTATTTTCACGGCTCGGAAGTGGATGAACTGGATTATGAGCAGTTCTATGCACGGGAGCTTTATGATGAGATTAAGGAAAAAATCGGCTATCAGGGAGAATGGTCGGCAGCATACGGGTTTCATCCAGCGGTGCTTGAGTATAACGGAATCGCCACACTGGACGGATATTTGGGCTTCTATTCCCAGCAGTATAAAGAGGAGTTTCGANNGATCATTGCGCCGGCCTTGGAGCGGGTGGAAGCAACCAGAATCTACTATGATGATTGGGGNGCACGGGCGTACCTGTANTCNGGAACNGATTTAAGTATTGTAAATGCGACAAAGATCGTGTATGCTACAGATTATGATATTTATATTGATNCNCAGGCGTTTTGCGCGTTGGGAGGAAGGTATATTTTCTCCAGATTGGAGCTTNCCAATGCAGAGGAAGTCGGACTGCGGCTTATGGACAGNTACACGGCGCGGGACGGAAGCTGTACGGTTTATGTATATGAGNCGGCGTGAAGAAAATATATATTGAGAGAAAGGCACGGTAACNAATATGTCGATCAGAGTACACAATTTTGGGGGAATAATTGGATGGAATGCCAGAAAATATCTGCCTAAGCTATCCAGCATGGGCTATCTGAAGCTCCAGTTTATTGTCAGAAGACGGCAGCAGAAGAAATATATCGAATATTTCTTTTCTCAGAAGGAGACACCCCATCCGATGGTGGTGAATTTGGAGACNGTGAATCGGTGNAANAGTACATGNGAGTTCTGCACCGCCAATATTCATGCGGAGAANCGNCCTTATATGAAGATGGAGGATGAGATGTANTATTCTATCATCGATCAGCTTCACGACTGGAATTATAAGGGNCATCTGACGCTCTACGGCAATAATGAACCGTGGCTGGATAAAAGGATCGTCGANTTTCATAAGTATGCAAGGGAAAAACTTCCGGATGCGTTTATCTTCATGTCNACCAANGGACTGCTTTTGGATGTGGACAAGGTGAAATCGATCGTGCCCTATGTGGATCAGCTTATCATCAATAACTATTGTCTCAATATGAAAATGCATGACAATATTCAGGTGATCTATGACTATGTTAAGGCTCATCCGGAGGAGTTTAAGGATGTGGATATTCTGGTTCAGATGCGATATCTGAAAGAGGTGCTGACCAATCGCGCGGGCAGCGCGCCGAATAAACAGGCGAAAAAAAATAAAGTTGTTAAAGAGACATGCCTTATGCCATATACAGACATGTGGATCATGCCGAACGGCAAATTGGGAATCTGCTGCTGCGATAATTTCGAGGTGACCGATTTGGCGGACCTGCATAAAGTGTCGCTGAAGGACGGTTGGAGCAGCGAGCCATACAAGAAGCTTCGTCAGGCGATTCGGAGCGGCAGACAGAATTATCCGTTTTGTAAAAGCTGCGATTTCATTGATGCAGGACTGCGTATGGATGCTGTGAATGACGTGTTGAAACATCATGAGCAGCTGCACGGGGCGAGACAGTCTGTGTTTAAGAAGTAACAGAAGGAGGCAGCGGGGATAAAGATTCTTAAGGGGGACCATCCGGTGATCGGAAGCCGGACGGAGTAAGGTACTATGGGGAAAAAAAGAGTGAACATGCTGGTATGTGCGGGGGTGTGCGCTGTGNTGCTGTGCGGCGGTTTAAGCGGATGCGGCAGTGCAGGAGCGGATAGCGAAGTGAATCGGGATCGGGATGAAGCGATAGAGNANNCCTCGGAAGAGACGGATGGNGTACAGNNGNGCGNNGANNATCTGTCTGAAGCNAGCNGNGATNCGGATGGAAANAGCGAGGNNGNGNAGNNGGATGTATCTGNGGAAATGCCGGTTGATGAACCTGTGTCATTGGAAGGACTGGGTATATCGATCCTNGGAGANAGNATNTCTACTTATGANGGCTGGATTCCGGAGGGATTTAATGTGTTTTATCCNTTTAGCGGAGAACTGACAGATGTGTCACAAACTTGGTGGAAAAGTCTGGTTGATGATACGGGCATGGAACTGTGTGCCAATAATTCCAGTTCTGGCAGCACCTGTAGCGGGGACTCGTTAAGTATCGATGATCCGATGTTCGGCTGCAGCGACGGGCGGCTTTCTTTTCTGGTGGGAAGTCAGGGAAGGCTACCGGATGTCATCGTGATCTACATGGGGACGAACGATCTGCTTATGGGTGTGCCGATCGGAGATAATGACGGGACGAAGCTGGTGGAGGAAGGAACTGTGGAGAATTTCAGTGATGCCTATTGTCTGATGTTGGACAAGCTGGCAAGCTATTATCCGACGGCCCAGATCTTCTGTTGCACGCTTGCACCCGTGGGTGATTGGGGAACAGATCAACCGTTTGTCATATTTGAGAATCATCTGGGGTTGACGGCGGAGGAATACTCGGATCAGATCAGGGTGATCGCGGACAGCAAAGGCGCAACGGTAATAGATCTGTATCACTGTGGTATTACGATTGATAATCTGGCAGAGATGACAACGGATGGAGTTCATCTTACTCTCGTCGGCATGGAACGTGTGAAAGAGAAAGTATTGGTTGCTTTGCAAAGTGCTCTATAAGAAGGGGAAAAGAATGGCGTTAGATTTTATTATTGCTGGTTTATGTTTTGGATTAAAAGAATAATTTCTGGTGGATGGTGTGATTTTGTATTCGGACTGTGGTACAATAGTAACATAGCATAACGAAAAAAAGTAAAAACCGAAAATGGAGAAAGGGCGGTACATGAATACTATGACAGACAAACAGTTAGAGGTTATCATGAATCTTGTAGCCGATAAATTTGAAGGCTGTAAGGACATGGACGAAGTCAAAAAAGCTATTCAGGAAGTTCGCGAGATGGCAAGGAAGGAAAAGGCTGAATAAATCAGTCTGAGGATCGAAAGGGCAGCAGACAGACAAGAGAGCCCGGAGCCGAAACAGTGAATCCTTAATTGGATTGATTGTTTCGGCTCTTTTTTGCGGTGGGATATCTCGTGGCATTCGGAGGTTGATAATTTTAAGAAATACTTAATATTTTGTTGAAGAAAATACATAGATTCATTCGTTATGATAGGTAGAAAGTTGGTTCTCACGGACTATTTAGTACATCCGCGCAGATGAAAGTTAATATCTACGAAACCGCGCTCTCGCTCCGCAAAAAGCGTAGCAGACGCTAAACTCGTGAGTTGCACAGCAACTCATAACCTCGTTAAGCGCTGACGCTTTTTGAGGGGTTTCTTAAGATATTAACTTCCATCTGCGCTAGGTATTGGTTCTGTTTGAACAGTAGTGTAGATAGTTGCGAATACAAAATTATGGAGGTCGGGATATGCAGAATATGAAAAATGAAAATAACGGGACAAAGTACATAACATTTACAGTACCGTGCTATAATTCACAGGATTATATGAAGCGGTGTATCGATTCCCTGCTTGTGGGCGGGGAGGATGTCGAGATCATCATTGTAAACGATGGCTCTACGGATGGCACAGGGGAGATCGCGGATTATTACGAGCGGCTGTATCCGGGAATCGTCAGAGCGGTGCATAAGGAGAACGGCGGACATGGTTCGGGAGTCAATAAAGGGTTGGAGCTGGCACGCGGGATGTTTTTCAAGGTAGTGGATTCGGATGATTGGCTGGATGCGGGGGCTTACGCTGGACTGCTGCATCGGATCAAAAGATTCTGTACTTTAAAGGAAGCCGGACTTGTGGGCAGCATTCCGGATCTGTTCGTCTGCAATTATATCTATGATCATCTGGATGAGGGCACTTATCATGTTATGCATTACAGGAATGTATTTCCGGTAGAGGAAACCTGTGATTGGAACGATATCGGAAGATTTCATACATCACAGTATCTGATTATGCATGCTCTTATCTTTCGGACCGAGTTACTGCGCAGGGCTGAGGTGGTGCTGCCGGAGCATACGTTCTATGTGGATAATATCTTTGCATATAAACCGCTGCCTTATGTGAGATATATCTATTATATGGATATTGATCTGTATCATTACTACATCGGCAGGGAGGATCAGTCCGTCAATGAAAAGGTTCTGATGAGCCGCATTGACCAGCAGATTAAGGTGACTAAGATCGTCTCCAAGTGCGTGGACTTAAATGAGGTGAAAGAGGCATACCCGAAGCTGGCGGAGTACATGTGCCGCAACATATCCATTATGATGGCGATCTCTTCCATCCATCTGCTTTTGATTAATTCACAGGAAGCTTATGGGAAGCGGAAACAGCTCTGGGATCATATTAAAGAAGAAAATGTCAGACTGTATTACCGGTTAAAGTATACGACGCTGAGCGGGCTTACTTATCTGCCCGGAAGGCTGGGCGGTATGCTGACGAAGGGCGGATACCGCGCGGCAAGGAAGATCTATCAGTTTCAGTGAGTAGAATTCGGGTGGCAAAAAGTGCCTGATATAAGTGTAGAAGGCAGATTGCGCAAAATGTTCTCTTGTGTCGGGCTTCGTCATATGGATTTTCTAAAATATTCCGATCAGACTGAGATTGCGGACGAAACCGCCCTCTATTCGCCATCCGGGCTCATTACGGGCTTTTCGGGACATCCGTGTCCCGAAATTTCTGGATATTGAACGGAATATTAAGAAAATCTCATATTCCTACGCAGGACAACTGCGTGAACATTTTGCGCAATCTGCTAATGAAATTATATGATGCACTTTTTGCCACCCGAATTGATTTAAGAAAGGAAGTATATCGATATGGCGCATATTTATATTGCAATGGTGGATACGCCGGGGATATTTGCGTATTTGATTCGTCGCTTTTTGAAACAAAAATACATACATGTGGTGCTCGCTATGGACGAACAGCTTACGGAAGCATACAGCTTCGGGAGGAGGAATCCGCGGATTCCGCTGTCAGCAGGATTCGAGAAGGAAGATAAGGAGAAGATTCTGAGGGCTTTCCCGACGGCGGATTACAGGGTCAGCGAGCTGACCTGCAGCGCAGCACAGAAGGCGGCAATAAGACGGCGGCTTGAGAGGGATTACGGACGGCGGTGGCATTATCATTATGCGGTGCTGGGTCTTTTCTTTATCGTGCTGGGAATTCCTTTTTATCAGAAGAGGCACTATACCTGTTCTTCTTATATTGCAAGGGTGCTTGCGGAAAACGGAATCTGTATGTTTGACAAACATTTTTCCCTTGTGACGCCCAAAGACTTCTGTCTTTATCCCGATCAGCGGATCGTGTTCGAAGGAAGTCTGGCGGGATTGACATGAGCGGGCAGCGACGGAGTGAAGATATAATGGATGTAAATCATCAGGAAAACATGTCGGTAGATACCGGAAGTGGCAAAGGGATAGCGGCAAAGAGGAAGCGGGTTTTGGAAGGAGCCTTCTTCCTGCTTGTTATGGGTCTGTCCTTCTATACGGTTTTTCGTGGACAGGATATGGGTCAGGTTGCGGCGGCGCTCCGTAAGCTGTCGCCTGTGGCGTTATGTACCGCGCTTATGACGGCGGTGTTTTTTGTCAGTGCTGAGGGAGTCATGATTTATTATCTGCTGCGGGCTATGGACGGTAAGAGCGGGCTGCTTAAGTGTATTTCCTATTCTTTCATCGGTTTTTTCTATTCGGGAATCACGCCCTCCGCTACGGGTGGGCAGCCGATGCAGCTTTACTATATGTGCAAAGATAAAAACAGCCTGTCGGAGTCGTCGGTAGTATTGATGACAGTGGCGCTGATCTATAAATTTGTGCTGGTGGTAATCGGTATCGGAATCCTGTTTTTCTGGCATAAACCGCTGAAAGGTTATCTGCAGGGGTATTATCCGCTTTTTCTTCTGGGGCTGTGCTTAAATCTGACGCTGGTATTGATCCTGCTGGCAGTTATGCTTGCACCCGGAGGGATGAAAAGTGTGATCGTGAGAATAGAAGAACTGCTTGTTAGGGTCAGAATCATGAAGCCTTCGGCAGTAAGAAGGGATAAGATTGAGAAATTTATCGGCGGCTATCAGAATGCCGTGCGGTTTCTGTTAGAACATAAGGGAAAAGTATGGAATGTGTGTCTGTTCACGCTTTTGCAGCGGTGCAGTGTCTTTATTCTGACATGGATTATTTATCGGGGGTTTTCACTGGAAGGGGTAGATGTTATGACGGTGGTCATGCTGCAGGCATCGGTCTATATTGCGGTGGATATGCTGCCGGTGCCGGGAGCGCAGGGAATCACGGAACTCATGTATCGGGGTATCTTCGGTACGGTTTTTACGGGAGGAACTTTGATGCCCTCGCTGTATGTGACGCGGGGAATCAGTTTTTACTTCCTGTTGATCGTGGGGATGATTGTGATTATCTGCAATCATGTGTTCAGGCGACGGGATATAACATGAATGGTAGCGAATGCGGACGCGCAGACAGAAGTTAATATCTACGGAACCGCGCTTTCGCTCCTTTCACAGCGTAGCGGACACTAAGCTCGAAAGTTGCTTCGCAACTTTGAACCTCACTAAGTGCCGACGCTGTTCTAGGGGTTCCTTAAGAAATTAACTTCTGCCTGCGCTGGTAGTGAGAATAGCGCAGTGGCTATCCTACGACTCGTGATATTCTTTCTCGGTATTGACATTCCAGATGTTATCCTTGTTCTCAATACCGTTTATGATATTCTTAACTGTCTCAAAAGAGGTGACCATGGAGTGGTCGATATTGTTGTAGCGGTGCTGGCCGTTACGTCCTACACAGTAGAGATTGTCGATGGTTTTCAGATAGTCTACCAGCGTATCGATCTCTTTGTATGTATCGAAGTAGGCAGGGTATGCTTTCTTCACACGCTCCACGTGGGAGTCCATCACGTCATTGGGGCTGTCGATCAGTCCCATACTGAGGATTTCGTTTACTGCAAATTTTGTAAATTCTTCGTCGGGCATTGTCCAGTATTTATCACCTTCAGAGACAAAATATTCCAAACCGATCCAGACGGTATTTTCTAAATCTTTAATCATGTAGGGCGACCAGTTATTATAAATCTGGAAACGTCCGAGCTGTACGGAGCGGTCCTGCACATAGACCCAGCAGTCGGGAACGATATTGCTTATGGTCTTCAGTTTTGTTTTGTTTTTCAGATTTAGTTTCGGCAGCAGGAGACCGACGGTCATATAGTCGCGGTAAGGAAGTCCGGCGGCAATTCTGGCGGGCTCAGGAGGCACGTCGTTCATGCCTGCGACTAAGTCTTTGACAGGCATGGAAGAAATGAAAATATCTCCGTCTACGCTTTTTTCTTCCCCATCGGTTTCATAGGTCAGTGAAGTGATGTGACCGTCATTGTTCTTATGTAGTTTTGTAACTTTGCAGCCGGTGAGGATCGTACCTCCCAGTTTTTTGATTTCTTCTGCCGTTACTTCCCATAACTGGCCGGGACCGAGTTTCGGATAGCTGAATTCTTCAATTAAAGAAGTTTCGACTTTGCGGTTTTTCTTACCGGGCAGTATTTTAGAGAACATGTCCTTTATGATCGCAGCAATGGATAGTCCCTTTACGCGCTGATTACCCCAGTCAGATGCAATCTCGCTCGGATGTCTGCCCCAGAGGTTTTCCGTATAATATTCAAAAAAGATGGAATACAGCTTTTTCCCGAAGCGATTGATATAAAGATCTTCTAAAGAGTTTTCCTCTCTTTTGTGAATAACGGAAGCTAAGTAGCTAAAACCTGCCTGAATNTCGGTAATCAGTCCCAGATTNGTAAAAGTTTCCANTTTAAAAGAAATCGGATAATCAAAAAATTTCTTGTTGTAGTAAATGCGCGAAACCCTGTGACGGCGCAGCATAACCCGGTCCTCTTTCTCAGGATCGGGACCGCCGGGGGCAAGGGGCATTTTACGATCAAGAACAATGTCGTCATAAGTCGGCGCACCCTGAAGCGGCAGCATGTTGTTCCACCATTCGTTTACTTCCGGTACTTTGGAGAAGAAACGGTGTCCGCCCATATCCATGCGGTTGCCTTTATAGTTTACGGTCTTGGAGATGCCGCCCATGGCATCGCTTTCTTCCAGCACAACGACTTCATAATCNTTGCTTTGTTTTAATAACTCATACGCGGCGGTGAGCCCGGCAGGGCCGGCACCGATAATGTATACTTTTTTCATGGAATACCTCACATTTTATGTTGCCGCTTACATCTGACGGCATGTTGGTCGATGAATGACTCCGACAGACATCAGTGTACCATATTTGCGGGAAATTGTACAGTATGGTATACTAAAACATGAAGTTATGCTAAGGCATGTTTGGGAGTAATAACGGCATTATATACCCTAGCTTGAATGGCATGGATGAACTGTTACCACAGTAAGAGGGGATAGAAAAGGAATGGGAAAGGAAACCGCAGCGGTTACGATTATAACACCGACATATAATCGTGCGGATCGATTAAAGGATTTATATGAGAGCCTGACAAGACAGACGGTACGGGAGTTTGAATGGCTGGTCGTAGACGACGGCAGTACGGACCGGACAAGGCAGACGGTACAGGACTTTTGCGCACAGTCACAGGTTAAGATCCGGTATCTGCATAGGGAGAACGGCGGTAAACACAGGGCGTTAAATACAGGAATTTCCACGATCGATACGGAATTAACGTTTATTGTGGACAGTGACGATTATCTGCCGGACGATGCGATAGAGACGATACTTGCGTATCATGAGAAGTATAAAGGGAGGGAAGGGCTGTGCGGCTATTCCTTTCTTCGATGTTATACGGACGGGAGAGTCAACACGTCATATTTTGAGCAGGACGAGGAGATATCAACCTACCGTGATGTCCGGATCAACGGCGGCATAGGCGGTGACAAGGCGGAGGTATTCTATACGCGGATTCTGAAGCAGTTTCCCTTTCCGGAGTATGAGGGGGAGCGGTTTCTGCCGGAGGATTTGGTCTGGATGCAGATGTCGGGGCCGTACCGTATGGTGCATATCAACAAATGTATCTATATCGGTGAATATCTGGAGGGAGGACTTACCAGAACCGGCCGCGCGATGAAGATTTATTCGCCGAGAGGAATGATGCAGCGTTCGACTGTATATTTAGAGGACGACGGCGTGTATCTGAAGGTAAAATTGAAAATGATGCTGTTGTATATTATCTATGGCAGATTCGCACGGATTCCCGTCGGCAAGTTGTATGCGGGAACATCGCGGAAACTGCTGTTTGCAGTGTCCATGCTGCCGGCCGGGTTGTTATATCATAAGTGGAAAAGGGAAAATGAGAGGAAATAGATCATGAAGATTGTGTTTGTTCTGCCGGATATGCCGGGCGGTGGTTCGGAGCGTGTCGTGGCAATGCTGGCGAATGAATATGTGAAAAGAGGATATCAGGTGGCAGTCTTACTGTTTGCGGGAGATCATGTGGCCTATCCTTTGGATAAGAGAATAGAAGTTTTTATAGCCGGACAGCCTTCGGATGGGAATCCGCTCATACAGATCAGAAGGCTGTTTAAAATGAGATGGTACTACCGGAAGAACAAGCACTGTTATATTTTCTCATTCTGTGTGAGAGGCACCATTTTTTCAGTGCTTGCCGCCGCGGGGATTCCTCACAGACTGCTGGTATCGGAGCGAAATGACCCGACCCGCATTACGGGGCAGCGTCTTCGTGACTGGTCCTATCGCAAGGCGGAAAAGCTGATATTACAGACGGAAGATATGCGGCGGTGTTTTGCGCAGGACCTGCAGCAAAAATCGGCGGTTATCCCGAATCCGATCGCGGACGATATGCCGGAGCCTTACAGGGGAGAGCGGAAGAAAAGGATCGTTTCGGTTGGTAGACTGGAACCGCAGAAGAATCATAAATTATTGTTAGATGCTTTTGCCGAATTTCATAAGAATTATCCGGAATATGAGCTTCATATATTCGGTGTCGGTGAGCTGGACAAGGATCTGCGGCGGCAGGCCGGAGAGCTTGGGATTGGGGACCGGGTGGTCTTTCGGGGGTTCTCCTCTAATGTACAGCAGGAGATCAGAGACAGCGCCATGTTCGTGCTGTCGTCGGATTATGAAGGCATATCCAATTCCATGATAGAGGCGCTTGCAATGGGGGTTCCCGTGATCTCTACGGACTGTCCGGTGGGCGGTTCGCGGATGTATATCGAAGATGGGGTCAGCGGTCTGCTGACACCGGTGGGAGATCGGAAGGCGCTTGCGGAGGCCATGCGAAAGATCGCAGGTGACTGCTCGTTTGCGGACGGTCTTTCGGCAAACGGTGTAAAGGCTGCGAAGCGATACGGCCTGAAGAATATAGCGGATCGATTTCTGGAAGAAGCGGGGATTTGAGAGAAAGGCGGATTATGTTACGCATATTGAGTTTGCTTAGTCTATTATTCTGGCTTGTGGTCATACCGTTTGGTATCGGTCTGATACCGGCGAATTTCATATCGGCTAAGAAACGGGGACCGGGATTTGTACTGCTTGCGGGATATTTCGGCATGTGGGCGTTATTCGAGGTGGTGGCGATTCCGGCGGTGCTTTTCGTGAAGTATGATAACTTCAAAGTGGCTTCTGTATTGTTTGCGGTATTGAGTATTCTGTGTGCGGCGGCAGGGCTTTGGTTATGGTATCGGAACCGTAAGGTGCATAAGACAAGCCGGGGAAATGACACAAGTGTCAGTTGCGTAAACCGAATAAAGGAGTGGATGGCTGCGCAAGTGAAACGAATGTCATGGGCGGAGCGGATCGAATGGTTACTGTTCTTTATACTGCTCGGTTTCCAGCTGTATAAGGCAGTGGCATATGCTTCCTTCGACGGCGATGATGCTTATTATGTTGTGGAATCCCTGATTGCACAACAGGCCGATGTGATGTATCGCATTCTGCCATATACCGGGCGCCCCACGGATCTGGACGTCCGCCATGCGCTTGCAGTATTTCCAATGTGGATCGCTTTTGTTGCGGCGAGGAGCCACATTCATGCGACGATCGTGTCACACACGATCATGCCGCTTGTGCTGATCCCGCTTAGTTATCTTGTGTACTATGAGATCGGACGGCGGCTGTTTCGCCGGGAGAATCTGTCGATTTTCATGATCCTGATGACTATGTTCCAGATTTTCGGAAATGTGTCGATCTATACGAGCGAGACTTTTTTCCTGACCAGAACATGGCAGGGCAAGGCGGTGGCGGGTTCCTTGGTGATTCCGGCGCTGTTCTGGATGTTTCTGTGGATTTATGACGGGAAGAAGGAAGTGACAGAGAAAAGGACAACCCCTCGGAAGGCGGNTAGACGGCATGAAGATATCGGACTGTGGNTTGTGTTNGTCTGTATTAATATGNCGGCGGGCGTGTGCAGTTCCATTGCGGTATTTCTTGTCTGNATTCTGATGGCGCTGACGGCGTTTTGTCTGGCGATAACGGAGCGGGACTACAGGGTAATCCTTAAAATGGGTGCGGTGTGTATCCCTAATGTCATATATATGGCGGNCTATGTGATCGTNGCGTACAGTGGTCTGTTTTAGTGTTGCGGCATTGCGTTCATCAGTACACCTTTGTGTAGTACGAAAACCATGTCTGTGAAGATGTTTATGTACAAGCGGGCTTGCATGTTTTGTCAAAACAGGGAGTAGTNTATGTGGGGNATCTTTTTAGAGAGTGTGGTAATCTTTAAAAATTATATGGGGTTTCATGAGAACGGTTATTTGGCGGGAATCTATCTCTTTGCNCTGCTGTATCTGTGGCTGACGGAGAAGAACAGGAGCCGGCGTGCGGTTTTTGTNTACGCNCCAACCCTTCTGCTGGCGCTGTTTTTCTGCCCGCTGTTTCGCAAGGTATTTGTGCGTGTTCTGGATGATTCGGANACTTATTACAGACTGNTATGGCTTTTGCAGATGAGCATAGTCAGCGCCTATGGGATGATGCGGTTGTGCGGCAGACACCGCAGGATCGGACTTGTAGTTATAAGTGTGGCAATTATAGCATGCGGCAATTATGTCTATGACAGCGAGCACATTACGAAGGCGCAGAATGCCTATCATCTGCCGCAGGAGGCAGTGGATATCGTGGATCTGATCGAACCGGAAGAGGGGCGCATCACCGTACTCGTCCCAGCGGATCTGATTTACTATGTGAGACAGTACAGCACGAAAATTGAGCTGCCATACGGCAGGGAAATGCTGATTGCCAGATGGGATTATTACCATGCCATGTATGAGGCGATGGAGAAAGCGGAAGTGATCGAGACGGAGAGTTTTGTTGAGCTGACGCGGCAATATCCCTGTTCCTATGTGGTGTTAAAAGAGGATAGAGAAACGACGGAGCCTCTGTCAGACTATGGTTTTGCACTGTATGATCAAGTAGGAGACTACCTGATCTATCAGGATCAGGAGACTGTGCGGTGATGTTTGGTATGATTTTTCGACGGTTGTTGCGAAGGTCTGTGACGGACAGGGATCGGTTATGGATGCAGGAGGTCTGACCGATGTTATTTAACTCATATATTTTTGTATTTCTTTTTTTTCCTATATGTCTGCTTGGCTATTATGGCCTGCTGCATGCCCACAGGACTGCCGCAGCCAAGGTGTTTCTGATCGCCATGTCCTTCTGGTTCTACGGTTGGTTTAATGTGTCTTATCTGCTGATCATGGCTGGCAGCATCGGCGGCAACTATCTGTTTCACAGGCTGCTGTCAAATAGGGCGGACCGGGTGCGGACGGCTTTCTGGCGAAAAGCAGTCATGATCACGGCGGTGGCGCTCAACTTGGGCGTGCTGTTTTATTTTAAATATTTTGACTTTTTCCTCTCCACCATGAATTCTTTGTTCGGTACATCCGTGGCGCTTCGTCATATTCTTCTGCCCTTGGGAATCAGTTTTTTTACATTCCAGCAGATTTCTTTTATTGTGGATACGTACCTCGGGGAGGTGCAGAATTGTTCTCTGACAGACTACACACTGTTCGTGTCTTTCTTCCCGCAGTTGATTGCGGGACCGATCGTCAATCATAGTGAAATGCTGCCGCAGTTTGCGCGCATGGGGAAAAAGAATGTAGAGTGGCAGCGAATCGCGGAGGGCATGGGACTTTTTATTCTGGGACTGGCGAAGAAGGTGCTGATTGCGGATACGTTCGGCAGCGGAGTTGACTATGGATACACCCATATGGAGTTTCTGGGGCGTGCGGACGCGGTTTTGATTATCGTGTTTTATGCATTGCAGCTTTACTTTGATTTCAGCGGTTACTGTGATATGGCGCGGGGCATCGGTAAGATGCTTGGCATAGAGATCCCGGTCAATTTCAACTCGCCGTATCAGGCGGTGAATATCGTAGATTTCTGGAAAAGATGGCATATTACCTTAAACCGCTTTTTCACGAAATATGTTTATATACCGCTTGGCGGCAATCGTAAGGGACAGGCGAGGATGTATTTCAATCTGTTTGCGGTATTTATGCTAAGCGGCCTGTGGCATGGCGCCGGCTGGAATTATCTTGTCTGGGGCGCTATGCACGGCGCGCTGTATGTGTTGACAAGATTTTGGCTTAGGAACATAAAGCCATGTTTTACCCGCCAAAATGCAGGAATGCCGTCACAGCAGAAAGCGGTGCAGGATGCGCAAATGCCGACAGTGAAGTCGGAAAATGGATGGGTATGGCAGATTGGGCGTGGAATTGTGACATGTGTGTCACGTATTTTGCTGTTTGTCTATGTTGCGGTGGCATGGGTCTATTTCCGTGCAGAGAATATTGCACAGGCGAACCGTATGCTTGCGACTGCCGTCGGCGGAACGGTACAGGGAGTATCTTCGGAATTGGCGGAGTGTTTTCGGGTAGATGAGTTCTGGTATGTCATTAAAGTGCTGCATCTGGATCATATGGCATACAGCAGATATATTCTTATGTGGGTGATACTGGCGGCAGGCTTATATCTGGCGTTGATTGGCCGGAATGCGGCACAGCGGATGGAAAAGATGAAGTATCGGACAGGATCGACGATGGTATTTGCCGTTCTTGCGCTGTGGTGCGTACTCACTTTTTCCAAGGTCAGCACGTTTCTGTATTTTAATTTCTGAAGCAAAGGGATAAAAAGAGATTGTGAGAATGAGTTATGGACAGATTTAAGAAGTGGGTCATATCCACAATATCTGTAATCTTAATATTGTTTGTGCTTGTGGCAGCGCTGGTGATCTGCGTAGATCCTTTCTTCCAGTACCATGCACCCCTTGAGAAGTTCCCTTATCTGGTGGACAATCAGCTCAGTCAGAATCCCGGAATGGCGAAGCATATGGAATATGACAGTGTGATTCTGGGCTCTTCCATGACGGTGAATTTTAATACGCACTGGTTTGAGGAGCTGCTGGGGCGGAAAGCGCTGAAGTTAAATTACAGCGGCGCTTATCCGAAAGATCAGGCTAATATCATGGAGATTATTTTTGACAGCGGACATGATGTGCAGGCGGTTTTTCTGGGGGTTGACGTGACGACTTACACCGGCGGCGTGGAGGAGACGAAGTACCCGATTCCGGAATACCTCTATGATGACAACTACCTGAATGACGTGCAGTATCTTTTTAACAAGGACGTGGTCTTAAACTATATCTTAAGACCCCTTGCCGATCCGGATAAGACCGATCTGGCCACTGTGTATCAGAGCTGGTGGACGGATGAATATTATAATATCCAGTGGGTTATGCACAACTACGAGCCTCCTGCGCCGGTGTCCGAAGTGACACCGCCGGCGGCATATATTGAGAGCACGGACAAAAACTTACGGGCTAATCTGTGCCCGTATATCGAACAGAATCCGGATACGGTATTCTATATTTTCTTTCCGCCCTACAGCATTTTGTACTGGAATGACGTGATACAGGAGAATCATCTGGAAGCGACCATGGCGGAGTATGCACATATAGCCGAGACTCTGCTTGCTTACGATAATGTGCGGATCTTCTATTTCCCGAATCGGGAGGAGATCGTGACGGACTTAAACAACTATGCGGATTATACCCACTACCACAGGGATATCAACCGTTATATGACGGAGTGTTTCGCAGACGGAGCCTGCGAGGTGACATGTGCGGAAGAGATGGAGCAGGCGCTGGATGAGACACGGGATATGATAGAACGGTTTGATTTTGAGGGTTTATTTTCGGTGGAGTACTAAAAGGTATAATATATAATTTAAAAGGCGGATTGGACAAAATGCTCTCGCAGTTGCCGACTTCGTCATATGGATTTTCTAAAATATTCCGATTGCGTTGAGGATACGGACGAAACCGCCCTCTATTCGCCATCCGGGCTCATTTCGGGCTTTTCGGGACATAGGCTTATTACCCTTTAGGGTAATAAGCACGTCCCATGAAATTTCTGGATGTTGAACGGAATATTAAGAAAATCTCATATGACTGCGTAAGGCAACTGCGAGAGCATTTTGTCCAATCCGCCTATGAAATACGATAGTTATATTTTTGTTGAATTATTCATTTTCTCCTGCCGCCAGATTGGGGAAGATACATTCCACGAATCTTCTGGCCAGCAGTTCTCTTCCGGCATCGTTGAAATGGATATAATCTGTCATGTAATCCAGATAATTATCCTCGTTGATGGAGCCGTAGAAATTATCGATCAGGGATATACCACAATCGTTGGCGGCATCCAGTTCTTTCTGCAGATAGTGGCTTAAAGTGCCGTGGCCCAAGTCTATACGGTCGCCGTTCTCGAAATTACCCTCCTCGTTGATCGTGTGACAGAAGGTGTGCGACATTACCACGATACGAATGTGCGGATACGCTTCCTGAATCGCTTCTACGCCGGCTCTTAAGGCACCCGTGTAAGTGATGATGGAGTTGGGCGCGTTGGGGTCGTCGCAAGGGCGTTTGTTGATATAGTCGCTTGCATCATACATGATACAGATTATGTCAATACTGTTCATGTCGAGGGATTCCAACATGGCTGTCGTCTTGGGAAAAGATTCATCATAGCTGTAGGTGGCGGCTGTCTTCATCAGGTCGAAATCTCCGGAAGCGAGGCTCTGCGCCACATAGGAGAAAGAGAACGCATCCAGAATGTATCCGTTATTATAGGCGGCAAACTGTGCTGCCATGGTGGTTCCGGTAAAGGAGCCGTTGTAGACGGTAGCGCCGGTTTTGGCGGCGATCTGTTCTGCCAGTCCGCCTTCCCCTTGATTCAGGGAAAAAGGATCGTCGCCCAGACACAGGATCGTCGTTACGCCGTCATCCTCGTGTCCCTCCAGTTTGTCAGGAGCAAGGGGGATGATGCTGTCCATCGCCTCAATATCAAAATCCGTGGTTTGATAGTTCGGATCATAATCTGACGGGACTCCTTTATTCCATTTATATAGTCTGTATGCGGAAAAGCAGGCGATCAGTACGATGGCTCCCAAAAGGATCGCATGGATATTAACACCGCCTGATTTGCGTTTTCCGGTTGCAGAGTTCTGCGTTCCGGTGGTGGATTTGTGTTTCCCGGCCGCAGGGTTCTGTGCTCCGGTGGTGGATTTAGGCTTTCCGTCCGCAGTTTTCCGGGGTTCGTCCGTGGATGTAGATTTTTCGTCTGCGGAATCCGGGCTTTCGTCTAAGATTTCTTCTATATTCAGTTCTGTCTGTGCGACTCGTTTTTTCTGCTGCTTCTGGTCCATAACGGCCTCCTTTTGCGCGTTCCGGTGTTTTGACCTTCCCGGATGTCCGCGTTTGCATAATATCCATTATTTTACTATGAAAGTCCATAAAAATCCATGGCTTAAGCTTTTTTTAATAAAATCTTTTGATTTAAGACGGCATGAAAAAGAGCGCTGCCGGAAATGTGTGATTTTCCGGCAGCGTTCTTAGACGGATTGTGTCGAGTGGCGGTCAGACCACGGACACAGCGTTCTCCATCGGGGTTCTTTCTGCTAGGGTGTAAGTAGTAATGATGGTAGTGGTTGGGAACTGGGTCTGTAGTTCTTTATACCACTTGCTGTACTTATACATACGGTAAGTGGTGCTTAACTTCTGTAGCTGCTCTTCGTCCGCGCAGCAATTACAGAACTGTTCCCTCGCCTCCATATCCATGGTGGCATAATCCATGTAAGTGATCTTCAGTTCCGCAATATTCTCACGGCACTTCGGACAAGTTTGCTTGTGTCCGTTTAGCATATAGACCCGATGGCAACGCTTACAATAGTGCATGTACATCATAGTAAAATCCCCTTTTCATTTTAAATGATTGTTGTAATTGTAAGGTTGCACTTGTATTGTGTCAGTTTAAGGTGATAAAGTCAAGCGAATTTTACCAGAATATAGCATAATAAGCGATGTAAAATATCGCGCACGGGTATTTGTATGAATCAAATTTTATGTAAATCTTACCTGAAATGCCGAGATCGTAAAAAACCTTGAATCTATTGAGCTTTTATGCTATAATGTTACAAAAATGTTAAAAAGAAGGGTTTACATAAAAATGCAGAATAAGAAGANCAATGCAAATAAAAAGAGAGAGTCCCGCAGACCGATCGAATTGGACGAATTTCTCATGGGTGAAGACGGTATGTTTGACGATGAGGATGATGACAAGGTGACGGATGACACACTGGAATTCCTCTGTCTTGATGATGAAATGATAGAGTCCTATCAGCGCGGACGNGGACAGAAACCGGTGCGCGGGNAGGCAACTGCCCGGAAATCCGAAGCATACGAAGAAACCGAAGAGTATGAAGNCGANGCATACGAAGAAACCGAAGAGTATGAGGACGAGGCATACGAGGAAGATGAGGAGTATGAAGGCGAGACGTACGAGGAAGATGAGGAGTATGAAGAAGAAGAGTACGATGAAGCCGGAGTGTATGAAGACAGAAGAGTACGATGAAGAAGATGGGGAATNTGACGGCGAGTACGAAGACGAAGAATATGATGACGAAGATGATGAGTACGACGGCGAAGAATATGACGAAGACGATGAAGATTACGATGACGAAGATGAAGATTACGACGAAGACTATGATGAGTATGACGACGATGATGACAGCGTGATCGTGCGAATCCGCCATTTTCTGGAGGATATGAGTACTTTGGATGTTGTGGTGGCACTGCTGGGGGTTGTGGTTCTGGCGGGTGTGATCGTTACCGGAGCGCTTTATGCCAATGCGAAGTCCATCGAAAAGCAGGTGGATGCATTTGCGACGGTAGGAGAGGAAATGGAAGGTATCTCCGTGATCGGGGAGAGCGGGCTTGTGGCGGTTTCNGAATCCGCAAGGCTTGCCGATATGATCGAACTTACGGAAGAACCGGAGCAGGAAGAGCAGCAGCACGAGGAGCAGGCGGATCAGAACAAGGAGATTGAAGTAGTGCTTAATCTCACGTCCATCCAGTCGGATCTTAAGATCAAGTTTGTCAATAAAGCGACAGGAAAATTGATCGGAGGTCTGCCGTTCGAGGTGGAAGTGACCAACGGTAAGAAGAATTTCGACTTAAAAGACGAAGACAAGGACGGTATCATCTATCAGACCGGAATCGACGCAGGAACCTATCAGGTGACGGTTAAGCCTTTTGCGGGCAATGAGCATGCGAAGTATAAGCTGCCTGCCTCNGCCAGCAGTATTAAAGTCACGGATACCATCGCTTATAAAAAGGTGAATGTGGCGGATGAGGTGAAGTCAGAGTCTGAGATCAATGCGGCGGCAGAGGATAAAGCTGTACAGAATACNGTAGTAGAATCTGCGCTGACTGATACGGTGGAGTGGGTAGAATCNACGAAGACACCGATCGGNGAAGGTACGGCAGTCTATGAGGAANTTTCCAAGAACGATATCCCGGATCCTTGGACAGTCAGCGGCGATTACAGGAAGCTGGTGGAAGAAGGGGATGGTACAGAAGAAGATCCGGCCAATATATCTATCAGCATAAGCAGCGGCAGCCTGAGTCTGTACAAGGGAGAGAGCGACTCTCTTAGTGTGAAGGTCAGTGGTACAAGCCTTCGTTATATGGTAGAGTGGAGNAGCAGCGATACCGCGGTAGCGACAGTGAGTGAAGGCAGTGTTACGGGAGTCGGCGTGGGAAGCGCGACGATTACCGCACGTGTGGCGGTCGGCAGCATGATTCAGGAACTGACCTGTTCNGTCACGGTCAGCGAACCGGAAACACCGGATGAGGGCGATGGCGGTGAGGATACCGATAATAAAGATGACAAGGATAAAGATAACAAAGACAAAGATAAAGACGATAAAAACAAGGATGATACAGAGAATCAGGATGGGGATGTCGTCTATACAAAGGTCAGCATAAGCGGTGATAAAGAGGTGACTGTCGGCAAGACGATCACGCTGACGGCTAAGACAGAGCCTAAAGATGGCAAGATCAAGTGGAGCAGCGACAATGAGAAGATAGCTAAAGTTGATGACAAGGGCGTAGTCACAGGTGTGGAAGAGGGCACGGTAAAGATCACCGCAGTCTGTGAAAACAGTGAGACAGAGGATGTCTCCGCCATATATGAGATCAAGGTGAAGAAGGCGCAGACTGTGGACGGCAGCGCCAAGTTGAAAGACAAAGACGGCAACCAGATGTATTATAAGGACTCCGACGGTGAGTATAAGGAAGCGGTCTATGATGATTACAACAAGCGGGAGGCTTTTTTTAAGAAATCCACAAAAGTGTCTGAGTATAAATATACCGGCTGGCAGACGATAGACGGACATGTCTATTTCTACGATAAGAACGGTAATTATGTGACGGGAGAGCAGGTGATTCAGGGAGCCAAGTATACGTTTGGAAGTGACGGCAAGCTGTCGTCTAATTCCGGCACCATGGGAATCGACGTTTCCAAGCATAACGGCAGTATTGACTGGAATGCAGTGAAGAATTCCGGTGTTTCCTATGTAATCATCCGCTGTGGCTACAGGGGTTACTCTACCGGTGTATTGGTGGAGGATCCGAAGTTCAGAAGTAACATCAAGGGCGCTAAGGCGGCAGGACTTAAAGTCGGAGTCTATGTTTACAGTCAGGCGGTCAATGAGGTGGAGGCTGTGGAAGAGGCATCTATGGCGGTGGGACTTGCCAGCGGATACGGACTGGATTATCCCATTTTCATAGATGTGGAAGGCAGCGGCGGTCGCGGAGACGGCGTCAGCAGGGACATGAGGACTGCCGTGTGTAAAGCGTTCTGTGCGACGGTACAGAATTCCGGTTACTCCGCAGGTATATATGCGAATAAGACGTGGTTTAATGAGAAAATCAACACGGGCAGTCTGACAGGGTATAAGATCTGGCTGGCGCAGTATGCGAGTGCGCCGACATATACGGCGACTAGGTATGATATGTGGCAGTATTCTTCTAAGGGGAGAGTCAGTGGGATTAGTGGGAATGTTGATATGAATATTAGTTATATGCATTATTAATGTGGCCGGGGCCTGGGGTCGCGCAGATGAAAGTTAATATCTACGGAGCCGCGCTCTCGCTCCGTAAAAAGCGTAGCAGACGCTAAGCTCGTGAAAAACCTCGCTAAGCGCTGACGCTTTTTAAGGGGCTCCTTAAGATATTAACTTCCATCCGCGCTAGATATTGGCGATGTCTGAATAGTAACTATGGGTTTATGAAAAAATGATATTCGGATCAAAGGTTGCAATTTTATAGGGTTTAAACGATAATAAGACAAGGAGTTATATCATACTTAAGAGAATATGGAAATCGAATATTTTTGTATGTGTGATATACTTAATTTGAATAGAAAGAATGGAGGAAATATAGGGTATGAGAACATACTTGGTGACGGGGGGAGCCGGATTTATCGGGTCCAATTATATACATTATATGTTTGGCAAGTATGATCGGGAGATCAGGATCATTAACGTGGACGCGCTGACCTATGCGGGTAATCTGGAGAATCTGAAGGATGTGGAGAACAGGGAGAACTATACGTTTATCAGGGCTGATATCTGCGATAAGGAGGCGATCGCGAAGATTTTTGCCGAGAATGAGATCGACAGAGTCGTACATTTTGCGGCGGAGAGTCATGTGGATCGGAGTATCCGTAATCCGGAGGTGTTCGTACAGACTAATGTGCTGGGGACAGCGGTGATGTTAAACTGTGCGAAGGCGGCATGGGAACTTCCGGACGGCAGTTTTAAAGAAGATAAGAAGTTCCTCCATGTGTCTACGGACGAGGTGTACGGTTCTCTTGAGGAGGACGGAGGTTACTTCTATGAGACGACGCCCTATGCGCCGCATAGTCCTTATTCGGCCAGCAAGGCAGGCTCCGATATGTTAGTCCGGGCATATATGGACACATATCATTTTCCGGCGAATATCACCAACTGTTCCAACAATTACGGTCCCTATCAGTTCCCTGAGAAGCTGATTCCGTTAATCATTAATAATGCATTGCAGGGCAAGAAGCTGCCGGTCTACGGTGATGGTAAGAATGTTCGGGACTGGCTGTATGTGGAGGATCATGCCAAGGCCATTGATATGGTGCAGGAACAGGGAAAGCTGTTTGAAACTTACAATATCGGCGGACATAACGAGAAACAGAATATAGAGATTATCAAGATTATTATAGAGACGCTGCTTGAGATGCTGCCGGAGTCAGACCCCCGCAGGGCGCATGTCAGCGAGGAGCTAATCACATACGTGGAGGACCGCAAGGGACATGACAGAAGATATGCCATTGCGCCGGACAAGATCAAAGCAGAGATCGGCTGGGAGCCGGAGACGATGTTTAAGGAAGGCATTCGTCGTACCATTCGTTGGTTTTTCGAGCATGAAGAGTGGATGAAGAATGTGACCAGCGGCGATTACCAGAAATACTATGAAGAGATGTACAAAATCGGATAAGCGACCTTAAAATCGCGGAAATGAGGAGAAGATGAAGGGAATAATCTTAGCGGGCGGTTCGGGAACCCGTCTGTATCCGTTGACGAAGGCAGTTTCCAAGCAGATTATGCCGGTGTATGATAAGCCGATGATCTATTATCCGCTGTCCATATTGATGCTGGCAGGGATCAGGGAAATATTGATTATCTCCACACCCAGAGACCTCCCGGTGTTCCGGGAGCTGTTCGGCACGGGTGAGCAGCTGGGGCTGCGCATGGAGTATGCCGTGCAGGAATCTCCCAGAGGGTTGGCGGATGCTTTTATTATCGGGGCGGATTTTATCGGGAATGACAGTGTGGCGCTGATATTGGGGGATAATATTTTCTACGGGCAGAGTTTCTCCAAGGTACTCAGAGAGGTGGCATCCAGACAGAAAGGCGCGACGATCTTCGGTTATTATGTCAGGGATCCGAGAGAGTACGGCGTTGTGGAGTTTGACGAGAACGGTAAGGCCATTTCCATCGAGGAGAAGCCGGAGAATCCGAAGAGTAATTATGCGGTGCCGGGTTTATATTTCTATGACAATGACGTGGTGGAGATTGCGGCGAATGTGAAGCCTTCTGCCAGAGGTGAGATAGAGATCACGAGTATCAATAACGAGTATCTGAACAGGGGAGAGCTTCGAGTGGAGACGCTGGGACGCGGATTTGCATGGCTGGATACAGGGAACCATGATTCCCTGCTTGACGCGGCGGATTTCGTAGCTGCTTTCCAGAAGAGACAGGGACTGTATATCTCGTGTATTGAGGAGATCGCCTACAAGAGAGGCTTTATTACCAAAGAACAACTGCTGAAGCTGGCAGAACCGTTGATGAAGACAGATTACGGTCAGTATATGGTTGAGGTTGCCAATGGACTCTAAGAGAATGAGAAGAATGCTGTTTGCCATGATCCTTATGTTCATGGTGCTAATCGGTGTGATTGCAGCTACGAATCTTGAAACTGTCAAAAAGAAGCTGGGATTAGCGGCGGATGTGCAGATAGAAGAGACAGCGGTCATGGAAGTGGCGGATAATGGGCAGAGAGGGAGCGATCTGTCTGCTTTTCTGCGGGATGAAACTTTCTTCGATCCTGAAGTGAAATTTAAGAGCATAGAGACTTACTCCGGTAAAAATGTGTTTCTGATGATAAGCTCCGTGGCGAAGGATCTGAGGATCATGATCGTGGACAGTGTGGGCAGACTGGTGACGGGTACGCCTTTTGTGGTTAAGATACAGGGAATGGGAGAGTACACGGATTCAGATCGGGACGGGATTGTATATATTGACGGACTGCGTGCAGGGGAATACAGCGTGTCGCTAGAGGAAGCAGAGGGTTTTATCGTTCCGAATACGATCACGACCATTCAGGTCAAACAGGAGATCGAGTATCGTGTGTTAAGTGACATCGAGTACCTCATAATGACGGAGGATGACATCGATGTAGAGAAGGAAGACAGAGCTGTCAACGGTGCGGAGGAAGCGGCGGACGGAAGCGAGAATACGGAATTACAATTTGCCGGAGACAATGCGCGGCTCGGTATAGANGTCTCTAAATGGAATAAAGAGATTGATTGGGAAAANGTAAANGGTGACGGTATCGAGTTCGCNATCATCCGTTGCGGATANCGGGGAGCATCATCCGGTGCGCTGGTGCTGGATCCNATGTATAAGAGGAATATNGAGGGAGCCATAGAAGCCGGCATTCCGGTGGGNGTGTATTTCTTTACGCAGGCNCTGGATGAGGTGGAAGCAGTAGAGGAAGCCAGNATGGTGATCAGCCTGATCGANGANTATGATGTGGATTATCCGGTATTCTTAGACAGCGAAAGNGCCGGNGGCAGNGGACGTGCCGANGCNCTGGAGGCTGANGAGCGGACGAAGATCCACAAGGCATTNCTGGAGACGATTGCTTCGGCNGGNTACGAGACGGGTATCTACGCTTCCAGAAACTGGCTGAATGATGAATTGGATATGACAGAAGTGTCAGAATATAGAACGTGGCTNGCGGAATATGCNGATATCCCTGTTTANGATAAATACTATCACATGTGGCAGTACACNTCGAAAGGTTCTGTGGATGGTATTGAGACGAGGGTTGANCTGAACCTGTGTTANATGAANATNGACACTTCNATCAATCATGCCAAGGGNGCGGCNGGNTATTCCGGTGTGATAGACGGNGACAGCGGNAATGTGCCAACCGGGTCNGATGAAGAATAAGCGGAAAGGNAGATACGGATATGGGAAANATAACAGTGGAAACNTGNGAGATNGAGGGGCTTAAGGTNATNACGCCTNCGGTNTTTGAGGATGCCAGAGGTTATTTTNTGGAGACATATAATTATAATGATTACAAAGAAGCNGGGATCGATCAGGTCTTCGTGCAGGATAATCAGTCGGCATCCACGANAGGNGTCTTACGCGGACTGCATTTCCAGATCAATTATCCGCAGGACAAGCTGGTNCGTGTCTTAAGCGGNGCGGTATATGATGTGGCAGTNGANNTNCGGCAGGGTTCCGCGACNTACGGTAAGTGGTANGGNGTGNTGCTCTCGGCGGAGAANAAGAANCAGTTCTTTGTTCCGAAGAATTTTGCNCANGGNTTCTATGTAGTGTCCGATTACGCGGAATTTGCATATAAATGTACGGATTTCTATCATCCTAACGACGAGGGNGGCATCATCTGGAATGATCCGGAGATNGGGATCAAGTGGCCCATTCCGGAGGGAGAGCAGCCGATCNTGTCGCCTAAAGATGNAAACAGAGAGGATGGGCTTNCGGCNTTTACACAAAAATACCGCAAATAAGGCTTTTATNCGACTTAAAGCAGCATGCCGCNAAAACNNNGNATGNTGCATTTATGCCGNNGATATATTTCGGAGCAGGAAGATTATGAGTGTGAGAAAGACGGAACATTCCGACAGNAAAAGAAGATACTTNGGAAAGCCCGCAGGAATTGCCATATTCTGGGGGCTTGGTTTGATTTTGGCGNTGGTGCTGGTCAATCATCATAATCCGCTGGCGGATCAGGTGACGGAGCAGATGAAGAAGGTCAGCGGATGTGTACTGATTGCGTTTACCTGTATGATTTTTGCNCTNTANTATGAGNGGATTCTGACGATTCCGNCGGAACTNTTTCAGAGCAGGAANCTGATCTGGAAGCTGGCNAAGAATGATTTCAANAAGCGGTATGCCGGCTCTTATCTGGGNATCGTATGGGCNATGGCNCAGCCGGTGGTTACCGTGGTGATGTACTGGATNGTTTTCGATAAAGTATTCGACACGAGAAGCCAGATGGTNGCAAGCGGGCTGGANGTGCCCTATGTGCTCTATCTGACGGCNGGACTTGTGCCNTGGTTCTATTTCTCGGAAGCNATCACGCAGGGAACGATGGCATTAATTGAGTATAATTATCTGGTGAAAAAAGTNGTNTTCAATATCAGTATTCTACCGATCATTAAGGTGATTGCGGCTACTTTCATTCATGTGTTCTTNGTAGCNGTATTNTTNTTAGTTTCTATCGGCTANGGTTATTATCCGACGATCTATACATTACAGTTNATCTATTACAGCTTCTGCATGTTCCTGCTGGTGCTGGGAATGAGTTATCTGACCTGCGCANTGGTGGTATTTATCCGGGATCTGCAGCAGATTATTAATATTGCNCTGCAGATCGGNATGTGGGCNACGCCGATCCTGTGGAGTATTACGATGTTAAAGACGGATAACATGAAAACGCTCTTTAAGTTAAATCCGCTGGTNTATGTNGTCAACGGTTACCGNAGTGCNATTTACGAGGAAGTATGGTTCTGGGAGCACTTCTATTCGTCCACGTATTTTTGGATCTTTACNATCAGCCTGTTCTGNATCGGAACGCTGGTCTTCCGGAAGTTANGGGTACACTTTGCGGANGTGCTATAGCTGCGGCANTGCGGGGTAGAGTATTTTAGATAGGAAAATCACATATGGACAATATTGCGATTAAGGTTACGGATGTAGAGAAAGTNTATAAGCTGTATGATAAGCCCTCNGACCGGATCAAGGAAGCNCTGGGATTCGGGCGGGGGAANCNTCATACGGAGCACCANGCCCTGAAGGGNGTCAATCTGACCATCAGGCAGGGAGAGTGNGTGGGNATTATCGGGACAAACGGTTCGGGNAAATCCACGATTCTCAAGATTATTACNGGAGTTNTGAATGCGACNCGGGGCNAAGTGGAGGTCAACGGACGTATNTCNGCNCTGNTNGAACTNGGTGCGGGATTTAATATGGAATATAACGGAATNGANAATATATATTTGAACGGGACCATGATCGGATTCAGCGAGAANGAGATCGATGAAAAGCTGGAATCGATTCTGGAGTTTGCGGATATCGGCGAGTATGTNCATCANCCGGTGAAGACTTATTCCAGCGGNATGTTCGTNCGNCTTGCCTTCGCGGTGGCGATCAATATCGATCCGGAGATTCTGATCGTGGATGAGGCGCTGTCTGTGGGNGATGTCTTTTTTCAGGCAAAATGTTATCATAAATTTGANGAATTTAAGGAGATGGGAAAGACCATCGTGTTTGTCAGCCACGACCTGAGCAGTATCAGCAANTACTGTGACAGAGTGGTGCTGCTCAANCAGGGCACCAAGCTGGGTGAGGGAAANCCGAAAGAGATGATAGACATCTACAAGCAGGTTCTGGTAGGACAGTATGTGGCACCGGAGNNGGANCAGGGCAGTCTGCTGGATGATGAAGAGNTTCGTAAGGCGGCATCCGGCANNAAGGCNGAAGAAGGCGNTGGGAAAAACGCNGATGNGAAGTNNCGCAGGAATGNCGGGGAAACGANNCCGGANNGTGCNCTTGCGGAGAATCCGGAACTTCTGGAATACGGGTCTAAGAAAGCNNTCATCACGGAATACTATATTACNGACCANAAGGGAGTAAAGACATCGGCAATNTTGAANGGAAGCACATTTTCCATCTGCATGAAGGTACGGATGCAGGAGGATATCCANGCNCCNATATTTGCTTTTACNATTAAAAATGTGCGCGGAACNGANATNACCGGCACNAATACCATGTTTGAGAAAGCTTTTTTAGANCCTGTGGAGGCGGGNGANGTGCGGGAAGTGGTCTTTACGCAGGACATGAATCTNCAGGGAGGCGATTATCTGCTGTCTCTGGGANTTACNGGGTATGAGAANGACGATTTTACNGTNTATCANAGACTNTANGATGTGCTGAATCTGTCGGTGATCTCCGATAAAGATACGGTAGGATTCTATGATATGAATTCNGTGATCGAGGTGCGAAGCATCGAGGCGTNACAGCNCATTTGCNCAGACTGCCTGCNATANAAAGTAAAGGNAAANATGATGTCGGAAGAAAAGATCGAGGAAATNGGAAAAATTAAATTGGATCTGACCCATTATCCGGGCGAGGACTATTACTGCGATGGGGATGTGGAAGATGAGTTATTAGATATCACCCGTAATTATTCGGAAGTGGAGTATCAGCGAATCATTGAAGAGCGGGGAAGCTGGCCGATTTTGTATCATTTGTCCGCACAGCGGGAGAATATTGTGGAGTGGCTTCCGATCACGAAGGATATGAAGGTGCTTGAGGTCGGCTCCGGCTGCGGAGCGATTACCGGTGCATTGGCGAGGAAAGCTGGGGAGGTCACCTGCATAGATTTGTCCAGAAAACGGAGCCGGATTAATGCCTATCGGCACATGGAAGCGGACAATGTGACTATACATGTGGGCAATTTTCAGGACGTGGAGCCGGATTTGCCCTGTGATTATGACTATATCTGTCTGATTGGTGTGTTTGAGTACGCACAGGCATATATCCAGTCGGAGACACCGTATGAAGATTTTCTGAATATTATTCGCAGGCATGTGAAGCCGCAGGGAACGATAGCCATTGCGATAGAGAATAAATTCGGTCTGAAATACTGGGCAGGATGCAGGGAAGATCATCTCGGCACCTATTTCAGCGGTCTGGAGAATTATCCTGACGGGGGTGTGGTGAGGACGTTTACGGCCGACGGACTGCGCGGTATTGCCAAGCGGTGCGGCTACGAACAGGTGCAGATGTACTATCCTTATCCCGACTATAAATTTATGACATGCCTCTATTCCGACGACAGACTCCCGAAGGTGGGGGAACTTACGACCAATCTCAGGAACTTTGACAGGGACAGGCTTCTGTTGTTCGACGAGAAGAGAGTATTTGATGCGATCATACAGGAGGAGCAGTTTCCACTGTTCTCTAATTCCTATATGATGCTGCTTGGGCCTGCGCCTGAAGAGAAGTACGTGAAGTATTCAAGCGACAGGAAACCGGAATTTCGAATTAAGACAGTTCTGCGTGAGAACAGGTCAGGAAAAAGCATAGAGAAACATCCGTTATCATATGAGGCGTGGCAGCATATCGAGAACACGGAGAGAGTCTATGAAAAACTTTGTGAACGCTATGAGAACAGCGGTATGGCCATCAACCGGTGCAAGCTGGAGCGGGCGAATACCACGACGACAGCGGAGGTTGGACTGGAGACGGAACCGCCCTATCTGCGCTTCGAATATCTTGAGGGAAGAAGTCTGGAAGAGCTGTTGGACGAGTGTCTGGCGCGAAATGATGTGGAGCGTTTTCAGAGTCTGTTTGATGAGTATCTGAAACGGATCGGCTGTGGTGAGGGGGAGCCGATTGCCGATTATGACTTGATTTTTGCAAACATTATTGTACCGGAAGATATCAATAACGTGTGGAATGTTATAGACTTTGAGTGGAGCTTTCAGAAAGCAATTGACACGAAACAGATTGCGTTTCGGGCGGTCTATTGTTACGTGCTTGAAAATGAAAAAAGAAATGCATTAAATCTTGATTTAATAATACAGAAGCTTNNNATTGACCAATCNGANGCGGANCANTANCGCAGACAGGANATGCANTTNCAGAAATATGTGACCGGTAAGAGCATGTCTATGGCGGAGATCAGGGAGGCGATCGGATACCCGGTCTATACAGTAGATGCTTTCTGCAAGGGACAGGAATCGACAGGGCAAAATGACCGCGTGCAGATCTATGAGGATACGGGTGCAGGATTCAGCGAAGAGCAGTCCTTCTTTCCGGATGAGATGGGAGAACAGATGCGCGTGACGCCGGAGGGTATGACAGAACTGGAAGTGACCGTGCCGGGCGGAAGAAGCGCACTGAGAATCGATCCTTGCAGCGATTACTGTCTTGTCTATATTCAGGAGATCAAGTATAACGGAGTGTCTGTTCCGTGGAAAGGCAGGCAGATACAGATGAACGGATTTAAGGTCGGCGATAATACTTATGTTTTTCCCACCCGCGATCCGAATATTACGGTATCGCTTACGGGGCTTGCGGGAGAGGAGCGTAATCTGCTGCAGGTGTCAATGGAAGTCACGAGACTGCCGGAGGAGACGGTAAAACATATGCAGAAAAGGGGACTGTTTTAACAGATGAGCGGACGGACGAAATGCTATGACTGGGCNNCCTATTATGAGAATGCCTATGAAACAGAGCGCAGGAACAACAGCACATTGGCNGGGAAGATCGGAGATTCGCAGAGAAGGCAGGAAGATTTAAATGATAACCTGAACCGTATTTACGAAAGTCCCTTCTGGAAAATGACATCGCCTNTTCGCAGCCTGTATCATTCTTTCAAAGGGGGCAGGCGGCGGACTGAGGATATTGNCAGGGGTTCTGAGGCGGATTCCTGTCTCTTGCGTTATGAAGAGGAAATAGGGCGGCAGGAGCGGCCTTATGTGGAATGGATATTGCAGGAAAATAACAACAGTTATATAAATGATAACAGATCTTCTGTCACGGTGGACGGNTGGAAGATGATCGATATTCCGCAGACGGATATNGTAATTNTGGTTTGCGGCAAGGGCATCGTCAATAACAAATGTTTGGATGAAATTAAATCATGTTTTAGTAAAAATGCGGCCTGCAAAATTGCTTATACAGATGAGGATTTTTATTGGGAAGATCTGTCNGGCCGTATGCAGCCTTGGTTTAAACCGTGTTATTCACCGGATACGCTGTTGGCTTATAACTGTTGGGGACATCTGGTAGCGGTAAAGANGGAGTTCCTGCCCGAGACTCGTTTCAATGTAGAGAGTATGAAGACGGAAGAACGGGAGAAACTATCGGTTCGGTTTTATGATCTGTGTCTGCGTCTGGAGGAAGCGGTGTGCAGGCGATGCAGACTGGAGAGTGTTCCGTTTTATCAGGGAATCTGCCATATAGACGGCGTGCTCTACCACCGCTGCTACGAGCCTTCCGAGGAAGTAAGNCAGCGGCTGGAAGCGTGCGCGGATAAAAAAGAAGAACAGTTTCGANTCGTCCGGCAGTGTCTTCAGACTGAATTNGAAAACGGNNGTTATTTGGANGGCGCAGGGGCAGACTGCGTGGCTGTGCGGGAACAGGCGCTTGCCAGACGGGGGGTGAAGGCTGCGTTGATGAGCGCTGGAGAGCCAGATCTGTATCACGTGGTCTACGACACGTCTATTTCGGGNAGGGAGCGCTGTGTNCGTGCCCAGAATGAGGACAGGCANATCCCGCCGCATTATATGGTTTCCGTGGTGATTCCGTCGAAGGATCATCCTGAGGTGCTGGAACGGTGCCTGAAATCATTTCGGGAGAAAACGGATTACCCCTACTATGAGTGGATCATTGTAGATAACGGCAGTAGTGACGAGAATCGTGCCAAGATAGAAAAACTTCGCAGGAAGTACGGTTTCACTTATCTCTATGAACGTATGCCCTTTAATTTTTCCAAGATGTGTAATATGGGGGCTGCGCAGGCAGTGGGCGATCTGATCCTTCTGTTAAATGATGACGTGGAGATCATAGAGCGCAGCTGGCTTCGCCGCATGACAGGACAGGCTCTGCAGCCGCANGTGGGAGCAGTGGGNGCNAAGCTGTGGTACGCNGGNACACANAATATTCAGCATGTCGGGATCACTAACATGGTGATCGGGCCGTCCCATAAGCTGATCACTTTTCCGGATGACAGAGACTANTATTACGGGCATAATAGAATAACATATGATATGGCAGGAGTGACCGCGGCATGTCTTATGGTGAGCCGTAAGAAATATGAAGAGGCAGGCGGCATGGATGAGACGATGGCAGTGGCTTACAACGATGTGGATTTCTGCTTTAAATTGCTTGAGGCAGGTTATTATAATGTGCAGCGAAATGATGCGGTGCTGTATCACCATGAGTCATTAAGCCGCGGTTTGGATGAAGGGGATGAGGATAAATGGAAGAGGCTTCTTACAGAGAAGGAGAATCTTTACGCGAAACATCCGCAGATGAATGGACAGGATCCCTTCTACCATAGGGCGTTGATCGACAATGCGTCGGATTATGGGTGCAATTATAAGTTCCCTTATGAAGAGCATCTGTTGACGACGGAGGCGGAACCTTTGCAGGGTAAATTGACCAGAAAGGTCAATAAGAATTGTCTGCGGCTCACTGTGGACAGGGCGGAGATACAGCATAAGATTCATGCCGGTGAACCTGATATTCTTTGGGTTATGGGTTGGTGTTATGTGCCCGGGATAAATAATGCATATTACGATAAACAGGTACTGCTTCGCCGGGAGGATCAGGCAGGCGGCGGTAAAGTTCAAAGCGGTGCAGTGTATGCTGCAGTGCCGGCGGACTGGCATCGCAAGGATGTGGAGGCTATCCTGCCTATGGAACAGGGAATCGGTCTGGCCGGTTTTGTGCTTAGGGTACTGCGGGACGATCTTGCACCCGGAACTTACCGCATAGGCATGTTGTGCAAGGATACGCAGGGCAATAAAGTGCTGGCATGGAGTGATAAGACATGTAGTGTGTAACTGTCAGCCGGCCGTATCGCTGCGGCGTGAGCGGAAGTCGATGATCGGGACGGAGAGGATTTATTACATGGAACAGAAAGAGCGAAATCAGATGACGGAGGAAGAGGCGCTTCGTTATTACAAAGCGGCTTATGAGCGGGAGCGGGGCAAGGGACGCGTGCTGGCGGATAAGCTGGCGCAGGCCGGGCAGCAGGAAAAGGCGCTGCAGGAGAGGCTTCAGCGTATTAAAGGCAGTGTGTTCTGGCGGATGTCCAAGCCGCTTCGCATGACGGTGCACTGGGTACGCAGAACCAAGGAACGCGTGGGACAGTACGGCAGTCTGAAAGGAATCCTGCGCAAGCTGGATGCCAAGAAGATTGAGTTTGAAGCGCGTTCGCAGCATGGCACGGCGAGCTTTCCGAATGAGGAAGAGGCTGGACGCCAGAGAGAGACCAAATTTTCCAGAAATATCAAGTTCAGCATCTTAGTGCCTCTCTATAATACGCCGGAGAAATTCTTAAGACAGGCGATTGATTCCGTGCGGGAGCAGACCTATGGAAACTGGCAGCTGTGTCTGGCGGACGGCTCCGACGCGGAGCATGGCGATGTGGAGCGGATCTGTCGGGAATACGCATCCGAGGATGTTCGTATCTATTACAGAAAGCTTTCTGCAAATGAAGGAATCTCCGGTAATACCAATGCCTGTCTGAGCATGGCGGCGGGCGATTATATAGGGCTTTTTGATCATGACGACGTGCTGCATCCAAGTGTACTCTATGAATACATGAAGGTCATCTGTGATCAGGGCGCGGATTATATTTATTGCGATGAGGCGACTTTCAAAGGGAATAAGACCATCGACGATATGATCACTCTGCATTTTAAGCCGGATTTCGCACCGGATAATCTGCGGGCGAATAATTATATCTGTCATTTCAGCGTTTTTGACAAGAGGCTGTTAGAGGGGACGGAACTGTTCCGTTCACAGTTCGACGGCAGTCAGGACCATGATATGATTCTGCGGCTTACGAGCAGGGCGAAGCATATAGTACATGTGCCGAAGTTACTCTATTACTGGCGTTCCCATGCGGGTAGCGTGGCGGCGGATATAGGCGCTAAGAGTTATGCCATCGAGGCTGCCAAAGGCGCGGTTGCGGCACATCTGCGGGAACAGGGATATAAGAATTTTGAGATCAGCTCCACGAAGGCATTCGAGACCATTTTTCAGATTAAATACGAGATACAGGGCAGTCCGAGGGTGAGTATCGTGATCCCTAACAAAGATCACATCGAAGATCTGCGACGCTGTATCACATCGATTCTGGAGAAAAGCACGTACGATAACTATGAGATCATCGTGGTGGAGAATAACAGCACCACGAAAGAGATTTTCGATTATTATAAGCAAATACAGGAAAAACCGAATATCAAGGTCATTACTTATGAGGGAGATTTTAATTATTCCAAGATCAATAATCTGGGTGTGTCCCATGCGCAGGGTGATTATATCCTGCTGCTGAATAATGATACGCAGGTCATTACTCTGGACTGGATCGAGGAACTGCTCATGTATGCGCAGCGGAAAGATGTGGGCGCGGTAGGTGCGAAGCTCTTTTATGAAGACCGGACCATTCAACATGCCGGCGTAGTGCTGGCGCTGGGACAGCACAGGACCGCGGGACACAGTCATTACCGCGTCAGCAGCAATAATCTGGGCTATATGGGGCGGCTGTGTTATGCGCAGAACGTGATGGCGGTAACGGGGGCCTGTCTGATGATGAGTAAAGAGTTGTTTGACAAGCTGGGCGGGCTGGATGAGAGCTTTGCAGTGTCGTTAAACGATGTGGATCTGTGCGTCCGCGCGTGGAAGGCAGGGTATGTCAACGTATTTACGCCTTTTGCGGAGCTGTATCATTTTGAGTCCGTGTCACGCGGGCTGGATGATCAGGGTGAGAAAGCGCAGCGGTATAATAAAGAGTCCGAGGCCTTCCGGCTGAAATGGAAGGAAGTGCTGGAAGCGGGAGATCCTTACTATAATCCAAACTTTTCGTTGGATCGGAGTGATTTTGCGTTGAAGGTGTAAGTGCAACAATTTGACCATGTATCACTGTTCATAGGTTATCTAAAGCGGCCGCGCAGATGAAAGTTAATATCTACGGAGCCGCGCTCTCGCTCCGTAAAAAGCGTAGCAGATGCTAAACTCGTGAGAAACCTCGTTAAGCACTGACGCTTTTTAAGGGGCTCCTTAAGATATTAACTTCCCTCTGCGCTGGGTACTGGCATGACTGAGCGGTAGTGACCTGCATAGTTATAAATTGTACGACGGGTTGTAAGTTGTAAGATTTCCAAAATATGTTTACGTGAGCCTTCTTATTGTGCTAAAATAGGCTTAATTGATTAACTTTATTTTTTGCAGTATTGAAGACCAGAATAATGAATATGTGAAACGGAGGTAAACCATGGGCTACAAAGAACAATTCGACTTTTGGGTGGAGGACTCTTATTTTGACGATGCGACTAAGCAGGAGCTTCTGGCGATCAGGAACGACGAGAAAGAGATCGAGGATCGTTTCTACAAGGATCTTGCTTTCGGTACCGGCGGTCTGCGCGGNGTGATCGGCGCGGGNACGAACCGTATGAANATCTATACGGTACGCAAAGCGACNCAGGGTCTTGCCAACTATATAAAGAAACAGGGNGGAGAAGAGAAGGGCGTGGCGATCGCCTANGATTCCAGAAGNAAATCTCCNGAGTTTGCAGACGAGGCNGCGCTGTGTCTGGCGGCTAACGGCATNAAGGCTTATGTGTTTGACGCNTTAAGACCTACGCCGGAATTATCTTTTGCGNTGNGAGAGCTGGGATGTATTTCGGGAATCGTGATTACCGCAAGCCATAATCCGCCGGAGTATAACGGCTATAAGTGCTACTGGGAGGATGGCGCACAGGTAACCGCGCCTAAGGATAAAGAGATTATCACGGAAGTGAACAATGTAACGGACTACCACACCGTNAAGACCATNGATAAGGANGAGGCNAAGAAAGCCGGACTCTATGTGGTGATCGGTAAAGAGATCGANGATAAGTACATGGCGGAGCTTAAGAANCAGATCATCCATCCGGATGTGATCAAAGATATGGCTGAGGATATGAAGATCGTGTACTCACCCTTTAACGGAACGGGCAACGTACCGGTCAGAAGGATTCTNTCTGAGCTGGGCTTTAAGAATGTATATGTTGTACCCGAACAGGAGATGCCGGATCCNGACTTTACTACGTTAGAGTATCCGAATCCGGAGGATCCCAAGGCGTTCACTCTGGCACTTAAGCTGGCAAAAGAAAAGAATGCGGATATTGTGCTGGCGACAGACCCCGATGCGGACAGACTGGGAATCTATGCGCTGGATACCAAATCCGGTGAGTATGTACCTTTCACGGGTAATATGTCCGGTATGCTGATTGCGGAATACATTCTGAGAGAAAGAACCGCTACAGGCACAATGCCGGAGAATCCTGCGCTGGTAACCACCATTGTAACGACCAATATGGCGCGTGCGATTGCGGAGGATTATAAAGTAAGATTCATCGAAGTGCTGACGGGCTTTAAGTTCATCGGTGAACAGATCAAATTCTTCGAGCAGAGCGGTTCCAATAACTATGTATTCGGTCTGGAAGAAAGTTACGGCTGNCTNGCNGGAACCCANGCNAGAGACAAGGATGCCATCGTTGCGGTTATGTGCCTGTGNGAGATGGCGGCATGGTGCAAGAAGAACGGCAAGACCGTGTGGGATCAGATGATTACGTTGTATGAGAAGTACGGCTACTTCAAGGAGAGCCAGTATTCCATTACCATGAAGGGTATCGACGGTGCGAAAGAGATCGAGGATCTGATGAATAAACTCAGAAGTAATCCGCCCAAGAATTTCGGTGATCTGAAAGTAAAAGAGTTCAGAGACTATACCACAGGTAAGACTCTGAATCTGGATACGGGAGAAGCAGGAGAAACTGGTCTTCCGCAGTCAAACGTGCTTTACTTCGACTTGACGAACGATTCATGGTGCTGCGCACGTCCGTCCGGTACGGAACCGAAGATCAAATTCTACATGGGTGTGAAGGGCAGCAGTCTGGAAGATGCCGATGATAAGCTGAATAAATTGACGGAAGATCTGAAAGCATATCTCTAAGAGCAGGGGNTGCGACCGGAGAATCTCATAGAGAATGCCGGAAGAGATCATAATTTGAGGTGAATGTCGCCCTGCNTAGAGCAGGGCGATGATCATTTAAGCGGCTGATATCGGCTTATNATTTAAATTGCGCCATGCATTTGCGGCATGGTATCGAAGAACGNGCTAAGGCTGCGCGTGGAGACAGGATATGGGAAATAAGATATTCAGGATCANTAATTTCACAAAGACCGTCAACTATCTTAAGAAAAACGGTGTACGTCATGCNTATTATGCGGCGCGGGAACGGATAGAAGAGGAGAGGAAGGCGGATTATTTCTACAGAGAGCCATCTGCAGATACTCTGGAANCGCAGCGTNCNGAGACGGCAGNCTATNCCGAACTGTTCAGTATTGTGGTGCCGGCTTATGAGACCGAGGAGTGTTTCCTGCGGGAAATGATAGATTCCGTGCGCAGGCAGAGCTATCCCGGATGGGAACTGATCATAGTGGATGCGGGAAGCAGCGATACCGTGGAGAAGACGGTGAGAGATATTACGGATACTGCAGGGGAGAAGCGTATCAGATACAGTCGTCTGACAGAAAATAAGGGTATATCCGACAACACGAATGCAGGCATCGGGCTGGCGGCAGGGGACTATATTGCCCTTCTTGATCACGACGATCTGCTGGCTCCCGATGCCCTGTATTATATGGTAAAAGANATCCGGTATGCAAAGCAGCAGGGAGTAACACCGGCGCTTCTTTATACGGATGAAGATAAGTATGAAAGCNATAACGANAGTTATTTTACTCCNCATAAAAAAGAAAAGTTGAATCTGGATTTAATTTTATCCAATAATTATATATGTCATTTCACGGCGGTGGAAGCAAAACTCATGAAAAGTCTGCAACTGCGCAGGGAATTCGATGGCGCGCAGGATTATGATCTGGTGCTTCGGGTGATAGACCGGTTGTACGGACCGAATCTGCGCGGTGACTTGCAAAGACAGGTGATTCATATACCGAAGGTCTTATATCACTGGCGNTGCCATGCAGATTCCACGGCGGCGAATACGGCCAGCAAATCATACGCCTATGAGGCGGGCAAAGCGGCGCTTGCGGATTTCTGTAACCGGCGGGGATGGCATGTTCTGGTCGGACACAGCCTGCACCTTGGTTTCTACGACATTACTTATCTGCCGGATATCCTGACGGNCAGAGATGATATCGGCATCGTGGGCGGCAGAATCTTAGATGCNCATGGCAGGATATGCGGCGGCGGGATGGATGATAACAGCAGATGTCTCTATAANGGACTGCATAAGGAATACAGCGGGGGATACACGCACAGGGCCTCACTGAAGCAGGATGTGGCGGCGGTGGATCCGCGGTGTATGCAGATCAGACCGGAGCTGCGGGAAATATTCACACAGATCACGGGGATCCCGTATGATGAGAGAACGATTCGCTGCAAGGCGGGNGGCGTGAGCNNTACGGTGCGCATCGCAGATGTGTCCCGANTGATCTGTGACGATGCGGGTTACTGTAAACTGGGTATGGAACTGGGAAGAGCGGCGGCGAGTCTGGGATACCGTGTATTATGGGATCCGCAGATTACAGTGCGCGGGGATAAGGATTAGATTGAAAAATCAGAGATTTTTCAATCGCAAATTTGTGCCGACGCTGTTAGCGTCTTGGCTTACAAATTCGCAGGCTGTGAGGAAGGCATGGGTATTAGTATGCAGGGATAAAGGGGCACAAGCAGAAAGGGTATGGTACGGAAGATATGGAACACAGGATACATTCGACTGTCGTGATTCCGAATTATAACGGGATCGACTATATTGAGAAATGTCTGCGTTCTCTGGCGGGAGAACCGGCTCGGATTATTGTGGTGGATAACGGCTCCACGGATGGCAGCAGGGAAGCGGTACAGCAGTTTCCCGAAGTGGAATTGATCAGCCTTGATCGGAACTATGGTTTCTGTAAAGCGGTCAACGAGGGCATAGAGGCAAGCAAAACAACATATGTTATCTTATTAAATAATGACACGGAAGTGCAGACCGGCTTCGTCAGGGCATTAGAGCAGGCCATGGAGGGACATCCGGAAGTGTTTTCCGGATCGGCACAGATCAGAAATATGCATACGCCGGAATTGATTGACGATGCGGGAGACTTCTATTGTGCTCTTGGGTGGGCGTTTGCCCGCGGCAAAGACAAGCCGGCGGGAGCGTATCAGAGAAAGCGCAGGATATTCGCGGCCTGCGGCTGTGCGGCGATCTATCGGAGGAAACTGTTTCGGGAGATCGGTACCTTTGATGAGAATCATTTTGCCTATCTGGAAGACGTTGATCTGGGGTATCGCGCCGGAATCTACGGATATCGTAACCTCTATATTCCCGAGGCTGTGGTATACCATGCGGGAAGCGCTGTTTCCGGTTCGCGGCATAACGAATTTAAGGTGGACCTGTCCGCACGGAACAGTGTATATCTGGCGTACAAAAATATGCCGCCCCTACAGATTCTTCTGAATATGCCGTTTCTTCTTGCAGGTTTTGCGGTGAAAGCCGTTTATTTTGCCAAGAAAGGACTCGGCGGAGTCTACTGCAAAGGACTGTATAAGGGATTTAAACTGTGCGTATCCGAGGAAGGCAGGGCGCACAGGGTGCGCTATGACAGGGAGAACCTGCGCAGTTATATCCGCATACAGCTGGAATTATGGGTCAATATAGTTGCTATTCATGGTTAGTATTTCGCGAGGTGTTTTTTGTGAGTGGAGCAAAGCGGAAGTCACAGAAAACCCGAGGGTAGCAGCGCCAAAATGCGACTTTGGAGCATTTTGTGTGCATCATGTTGCTATGAACGGCGAAGCCGTGAATAGTAACTCAACATATGGTGTTGTCTGCTTGGCTGATAACTGTAGGTTGTGTTTTTGATCGAAATATTGTAAAATAGTATGAAAAGTCTTTCCGGCACGAGGCTTAGAATATGATTAAAGATAACCAGAAATATTTTAACAGACTGCACGTAGTGCTGGATGCCGTGATTATAGCGGTTTCCTATATGCTGGCGTGGTATATCAGGTTTGCCAGCCCCATTTCGGACATCGACGCTTCCGTCGGTGTACTTTCCATGACTACATATTTTAAGATGCTCTATGTGATCGTGCCGGGTTATCTGATCCTGTATTATAATTTTAATCTGTATACGCCGAAGCGTGCGACGGTTCATAAATATGAGATACTCAACATTTTTCAGGCGAATGTGGTAGGAATGATCCTGCTGATGGCGGGATGGTATCTGGTGTCGCAGATTCACTTCTCCAGAGCCATGATGGCGTATTACTTTATCATCAATATTCTGCTTACGACGCTGGGGCGTTCTCTGATCCGCACATTGCTGCAATATTTCCGTGAAAAAGGCTATAATCTGAAATACATTCTTCTGGTGGGCTATTCCCGCGCAGCGGAGGAGTATATCAACCGAATCAACACCAATCCCCAATGGGGATATGTGGTGCGGGGCATACTGGATGACAGTGTACCCAGCGGTACGCTGTATAAAGGGGTTAAAGTAGTGGGAAAGATCGAAAACCTGCTCTATATACTGCCGCAGAATAAGCTGGACGAGATTGCCATCACGCTGTCTTTGAAGGATTATGACAATCTGGAGCATATTGTGGATATCTGCGAAAAATCGGGCGTTCACACCAAGTTTATCCCGGATTATAATAGTATGTTTCCGAGCCGTCCTTACACGGAAGATCTGATGGGGCTTCCGGTGATCAATATCCGGTATGTGCCGCTTACGAATACGCTCAACTGGATCGCCAAGCGCGTGGTGGATGTGGTCGTGGCATTAGTCGGGCTTGTGGTGTCTTCCCCGGTCATGCTCATATCGGCGATTGCGATCGGGTGTACTTCCAGAGGGCCGATTATTTTCAAGCAGGAGCGTATTGGCCTGCATAATAAACCTTTTAAGATGTATAAGTTCCGTACCATGGAAGTGCAGAAACCGTCCACGGAGCAGCATGGCTGGACGACCAAGGATGATCCGCGCGTCACGAAGGTCGGCAAGTTTCTACGCCGGACAAGCATAGATGAACTTCCACAGCTTTTTAACATACTGAAAGGCGACATGAGTGTGGTAGGTCCCAGACCGGAGCGCCCGCAGTTCGTGGAGAAGTTTAAGGAGGAAATTCCCCGGTACATGGTGAAACATCAGGTAAGACCGGGCCTCACCGGATGGGCGCAGATCAACGGTTATCGTGGTGATACTTCCATCAAACGCAGAATTGAGTACGATATTTTCTATATTGAAAACTGGACGATGTCCTTTGATATCAAGATTATGTTTCTGACGATTTTTAAGGGCTTCATTAATAAAAATGCCTACTAGTGAGATAATAATCTGAAGAGATGGTCGGGATCATGATTCTTAAGAAATTAGAAAGATTTATGGAATAAATGCCGATTATGTTGCAATTATGTCAAGATATAGTATAATCATAGTTGGACTCACGCTACAGCTTGACTTTTTATGCTGTAGTATGAGAAAATGCAAGTTGGTATTATGTTACTATGAGCGGCGAAGCCGTGAATAGTAACTTATTTACGACTATGTTTAAATTAAGGGAGTACGACGTATGGCTAAGTATTATGAAGATGACTATGAAGATGAACGTCCGAGAAAGAAATCTTCCTCCGGAAGCGGAAACAGGAACGGCGGTAAACGTCCGGCAGGGAAGAAGGGTTCCGGGAAGAAGTCTTCTAAGAAGCAGCAGGCTAAGAAACAGCGCACAAGAATTATTATTTTCGTGATAGAGATCATTATCCTCGTGGTTGCCGTGTTTGTCCTCTATGCCGTTATGTCGGCAACGACGAGCGGTAAGGTAAAGATAGACGAAAGCGATATCATCATCAACGATACGGTCAAGAAGGCGGAAGAGACTACGATGAAGGGCTATCGGAATATTGCCCTGTTCGGTGTGGATTCTACGTCAGGAGCGTTGACGAAGAACACACGAAGCGATACGATCATGATCGCCTCCATCAATCAGGATACGGGAGAATGTAAACTTGTATCGGTATATCGTGATACTTATCTGAATCTAAGTAATGATTCGTACAATAAATGTAACGCAGCCTATGCAAAGGGCGGTCCGGAGATGGCAATCAGCATGCTGAATATGAATCTGGATATGAATATCACGGATTTCGTCACGGTAGGTTTTGCCGGACTCACGGATACCATTGACGCACTTGGCGGTGTATATATCGATGTGGATGACGCGGAGATCAACCACTTGAATAACTATCAGCTCTGTATCGCCGAGGATCTGAAACGTTCCTATACACCGGTTTCATCTACGGGATATCAGCTTCTGGACGGTCTGCAGGCAACCGGCTATTGTCGTATCCGTTATACGGCAGGTGATGATTTCAAACGTGCGGAGAGACAGAGAGAGGTTCTTTCGGCGGTAGCGGATCAAGCGAAGAAAGCATCCCTTCCGGCGCTGACAGAGACTGCTAACTCCGTATTTGATGAGGTATACACATCGCTGGATCTGGCGGAGATCGTGGAAATGTTGGGCAATGTGGGCAATTACTATATTGCTGATAATGCGGGATTCCCGCAGGAGTCTAATCGTGCCACCGGTACGATCGGTTCCAAGGGCTCCTGTGTCGTTCCGGTCAGTCTGGAAGACAACGTTAAGTGGCTGCATCAGTTCCTGTTTAACGATTATGAGTATCAGCCTTCCGCAACAGTGAAGGAGTGCAGTGATAAGATCTATTCCGATACGAACGGATATTTGAAATGATAATGGAGCGAGGGGCCTATTATTGCGGGCCCCTTTTATTTCATAGAATAAATTATGACAGAGGAGAGAAGCGTGGATAAAGTAGATATTATCATCCCCGCCTATAAGCCCGACCGCAGGTTCCTGACGCTGATCGAACGTCTGGAACACCAGAGTGTTCCGATAAACAGGATCATTGTCATGAATACGGAACAGAAATATTTCGACAGGCTGTTATACGGTACTTCTTTTCAAAAAGATTATCAGAATGTAGTGGTGAAGCATATATCGAAGAGAGAGTTCGACCACGGCAAGACAAGAAACAAAGGAGTACAGCTTTCTGATGCGGATTATTTCATTATGATGACGGACGATGCCGTGCCTGCGGATGATTATATGGTGGAAGAACTGCTTGATCAGCTTCATCAGGATCAGGTGGCGGTGGCATATGCCAGACAGCTTGCGGGCGAGGGCAGCAGTGAGGTTGAGAAGTATACGAGGAATTTCAATTATCCGGGCGAGTCTTCGGTCAAGACGAAGGCGGATCTCGAAACGCTCGGTATCAAGACATTTTTCTGTTCCAACGTGTGTGCGGCTTATAACAGGGAAATTTTTGATACACTGGGCGGGTTTGTCAAGCATACAATATTTAATGAGGATATGATCTATGCCGCGAAGGCTGTCGAGGCAGGATACGGTATTGCGTATACCGCGCAGGCTAAGGTCTATCATTCGCACAACTATAATTGCAGAGAACAGTTTCACAGGAATTTTGATCTGGGTGTCTCACAGGCACAGCACCCGGAAGTGTTTGCGGCCTATCCGGCGGAATCGGAGGGCATTCGCATGGTCAGACAGACAGCCGGGCATCTGCGCAAATTGAACTTAAGACGGCAGATTCCTTATCTGATCCTGCAGAGCGGGTTCAAATATATGGGATATCTGTTTGGCAGACATTATCAGGCGCTGCCGGTCAAAGTAGTTGTTGCCATGTCATCCAATAAAGAGTACTGGAGATGACGTATCAGGTTAAATAATCAGGAGGATAAGAACATGTGTGGAATCGTAGGATATATCGGAACCAAACAGGCAGCCCCCATAATTTTAGACGGACTTTCCAAGCTGGAGTACCGCGGATATGATTCGGCGGGTATGGCGGTCTATGACGGCGATAAGATCCAGATCACGAAGTCGGTTGGAAGATTGAAGGTACTGGAAAATCTCACCCATGGCGGCGAGACTATGTCAGGCGTATGCGGAATCGGTCACACCAGATGGGCGACCCATGGAGTTCCTAGCGATACGAATGCACATCCCCACTTTAACACGGCGGAGACGATCACCGTGGTACATAACGGTATCATTGAGAATTATCTGCATCTTCGGCAGATGCTGACTGATAAGGGATATCAGTTTGTCTCCGAGACAGATACGGAGGTACTGGCGCATCTGCTGGATTACTACTATAAAGGAAATCCGCTGGAAGCAGTGACTAAGGTGCTCCACCGTGTGGAAGGGTCTTACGCGCTGGGCATTCTCTTTGCGGATTGTCCGGATCAGATTTTTGCGGCGAGAAAAGATTCTCCGCTGATTGTGGGACAGAATGAAGACGGCTGTTTTATCGCTTCCGATGTGCCCGCTATTTTAAAATATACGAGAAAAGTTTACTATGTGGATAATCAGGAAGTGGTACGCCTGCGTGCGGATCATATGCATTTCTATACGGTAGATGAGGAAGAGACGAGTAAAGAGCCCGTCACCATCGAGTGGGATGCCAATGCTGCGGAGAAGGCGGGATACGAGCATTTTATGCTTAAGGAAATGTATGAGCAGCCCAAGACCGTGACGGATACGTTGATGCCGCGGATTCAGAAGAATGACATTGTGATAGAAGAGTTAAATATGACCGATGAAGAACTGGCTACGATTCGTAAGATCCACATCGTGGCATGCGGTTCGGCATATCATGCAGGCATGACGGGTAAATATGTGATCGAAGGCTTGGCGCGTGTTTCGGTGGAGGTGGATCTTGCATCGGAGTTCAGATACCGTAATCCCATTCTGGAGGAGGGCGCTATGGTGGTGGTGATCAGCCAGTCCGGTGAGACGGCGGATACACTGGCGGCGCTTCGGGAGTCCAAGGCGCGCGGCTTCAAGGTGCTGGGCATTGTTAATGTAGTGGGAAGCTCTATTGCCAGAGAAGCGGATAACGTCATGTATACATGGGCAGGGCCGGAGATCGCCGTTGCCACCACGAAGGCTTACAGCGCGCAGTTGATCGCTCTGTATCTGCTCGCGATGAAACTGGGCAGAGTACGCGGACAGATCGACGATAAGACTTTTGCTTCTCTGCTGGGGGACCTGAAGCGCCTGCCGGATCAGATTGAAATGCTTCTTAATAATAAATTAAAGATACAGAAATTTGCTAATCGCTATGTGGGTGCCAAGGATGTGTTCTTTATCGGCAGAGGCATTGATTACGCAATCTCTCTGGAAGGCTCTCTGAAGTTAAAGGAGATTTCCTATATCCATTCCGAGGCCTATGCGGCAGGAGAATTAAAGCACGGGACGATTTCACTGATCGAGGAGGGAACGCTTGTTGCCGCTGTCTCCACGCAGCCGGAGCTGTATGCCAAGACGATCAGCAATATGGTAGAGGTTAAAGCGAGAGGCGCGTTTGTGCTGGCGGTTACCTGTGAGGGGAATAAAGAGATCGAGAAAGCGGCTGATTACGTGATCTATATTCCGGAGACAAATCCGTATTTTGCCAATTCGCTGGCGATTATACCGTTGCAGTTGTTTGGGTATTATGTGTCTGTTGGGAAAGGATGCGATGTGGATAAGCCGAGGAATTTGGCGAAATCGGTGACGGTGGAGTAGGAGTGATGTGGTTTGTTATATATAGGCTGAGAGGGCAGATTGCGCAAAATGTTCTCTCGCGTCGGGCTCCGTCATATGGAGTTTCTAAATATTCCGGGGATGTTGTGAAAGACGGACGCAACCGCCCGACATTCGCCATCCGGGCTCAGGTCGGGCTTTTCGGGACATCCGTGTCCCGAAATTGCTGGGTACTGAACGGAATATTAAGAAACTCTCATATTCCTACGCAGGACAGCTTCGTGAACATTTTGCGCAATCTGCCGGCGCAGTTTTTTAGAAAAAATGCTTCATCCTGAGAAACATTGGGGTGAAGCTTTTTATTTGGAAAAATTTTTTTAAATAAAACACAAATTCAATAAAAATTCATCACAATTTATACACAATTAGATAATATACTGACTTCAAGGTCAAAGAAAAACGGTGCTTAACGTTACTATCTGGTCATATCCAATATCCAGCGAGAGCGCGGCTTCGTAGATATTAACTTCCATCTGCGCGTCCGGTTTCGATAATCTGTGAATGGTAACGTACCAAACCGCATGATATATACGGAAAGGAGTCAATGCTATGTACGACAACAATAACTATCCAAACACAAACTACGGATCGCAGAATAGCGATCATACGACACAAAATCAAAACACTAATCTTTCGAACGGCAATTTCCAGAACAGTGCTTCCCAGAGCGGCAATCCTTACGGTAGTCGGAATACTGGGGATTATTACAGGAATGTATACCCGAACAACACATACGCCCAGCGGGCGGCGAACAATCCGTATGAAAGTCACACCGGAAGTTATCGGTACGGCAATACTTACCCCAACGACTATGCGCAGTCGGATGCACAGGCAGGAGCGGGTAAGGAGAAGCATAAGAAAGCAAAGAAGATATCCGGCGGAGGTTTTCTGAAAAAAGCGTTGGTCAGCGTATCGCTGGGACTTCTGTTCGGTGTGTTTGCCGGCCTGGGAGTGTGGGGTGTACAGGCGCTGACCGGCATGGCGGATCAGAATCATACGGAAGAAGTCTCACAGGCGGAGGAGACTATGGCGGATGGGCTTGCCGCGGTGACCGATAACGTGGCACAGGAAATCGAGGAAAGTAACGATATAGTTAAGAGTGGTCTGCATGTGACGGAAAATGTTACGGCAAGCGTGTTTGATGTATCGGAAGTGGCCAGAGAGGTTATGCCGGCCATCGTATCGATCAACAATCATTATTCGGAGAAAATGTCTTATTTCGGACAGCAGTTCGTTAATGAAGCGGATGCCAGCGGGTCCGGAATCATCGTGGGACAGAATGATGCGGAGCTGTTGATTGCGACCAACCATCATGTGATCGCAGACACGGAGAAGCTGACGGTGCAGTTCGTGGAAGGCAGTGAGGCGGAGGCATCCGTTAAAGGTACAGATGAGAAGATGGATCTGGCTGTGATCGCGGTTAAGATCGACGATGTTGACAAGAATACACTGAATCAGATTGCGGTAGCGACGTTGGGTGACTCCGATTCGCTGGTAGTTGGCGAGCCGGCCATTGCCATCGGTAATTCTCTCGGTTACGGACAGTCCGTCACGACGGGCGTGATCAGTGCGCTTGACAGGACGATCGAGCTGTCAGACGGTGCGGACGGTACATTTATCCAGACTGATGCAGCGATCAATCCGGGTAATTCCGGCGGTGCGCTCCTGAATATGAAGGGAGAAGTCATCGGAATCAATTCCAACAAGATCGGCGGCAGCGCTATAGAAGGTATGGGATATGCCATTCCGATTTCTTCTGCAAGTCCGATCATCGCGGAGCTGATGTTAAAAGAGACGAAGAATAAGGTTGCAGAGGACGAAAGAGGTTATCTCGGTATCACCGGAATCACGGTTACGGACTATGTGATTGAGACATACGGTATGCCGGAGGGCGTCTATATCTCACAGGTGTATGAGAATACAGCGGCGGCTGAAGCAGGACTCCATAAGGGTGATATTATCACGAAGTTTGACGGGGAACAGATCACTTCCATGGATGAACTGCAGCGGGAGCTGGAATTCCACGCCAAGGGCGATACGGTGGAGATCACGGTTATGTCGGTGGGCATTCAGGGTTATGCTGAAAAGACGCTGCAGCTGACATTGGGAAATAAAGTGCAGAATTAGTCGCTTATGGAAAATACAGCAAAGCGATATAGCGCATATAATACGGGAAAAGGGTGATCCGAGGATCGCCTTTTTCCGTTATGGAAATTGTTTGGCGGATTTTGGGAATAGACTTTACTCGTTTTTAGAAATTGTTTACTTGTGAGATGCTCCTTTTTATACTATGATAATAAAGTAAGAGTGGGATCAGTTGTAGGAAATGGTAACTATTCAGTTTAGGTCGAAGCATTCACTGCTGAGACCGTAAGAATATGATTCAACGAGCAAAATCCCATCGTCGAAAACGGTTCTAAGCGCCAGTGGCGCTTGGTTAGAACGGACCGAAGCGGAGCGAAGACTTTAGGATGGATTTTGCATCGTAACTGTGAAGGTACTGAACAGTTACAGGAAATGAATAAGCGGAGGTCGGTTATGAATAACGACAGATATGATGATATAAATGAGACGAATACGGAAGATGAGGGCAGAACCTACGATTTCAGGGAACTGGAGGACGGCGAGGAACAAAGAGAAACGCTCAGAAGCATGAAAAAGGAACAGAGCGGCGAAACAGACGACCGGAAAGAAGAGAAAGCGGATGATGGGAAGCGGGAAGTGGGAAATGTAGAAGACGAACCGCACAGTGATTACGAGGATGTCTGCTTTATCTGCCGCAGACCGGAGAGCAAGGCGGGCAAGATGTTCCATCTGCCCAATCACATATGTGTCTGCGATGACTGTATGCATAAGACTATGGATACGGTCAGCCAGTTCGACTATCAGGGGATGCTGAATTATCCCACAATGTCTGATCTCAACAGCGGCAAGGGATTTCCGAACATCAGCTTCGTCAATTTAGCCGATTTGCAGGGAGACGGCGGCATTCCGAATAAGCAGAAGCCGAAGAAAAAGAAGAAGGACGGCGACAAGGCGGAAATTGACATCAAGAATATCATGCCGCCCCATAAGATCAAAGAGAAGCTGGATGAGTATGTGGTAGGACAGGAGTACGCTAAAAAAGTGGTGTCCGTAGCGGTTTATAACCATTATAAGAGAGTGGCGACCGGCACCATGGACGAGATCGAGATCGAGAAGTCCAATATGCTCATGATCGGACCTACCGGCTGTGGCAAGACGTATCTTGTGAAGACCCTGGCAAGACTTCTGGATGTGCCGCTTGCAATCACGGATGCCACATCTTTGACAGAAGCTGGGTATATCGGCGACGATATCGAGAGCGTGGTATCGAAACTGCTGGCTGCGGCGGATAACGACGTGGAGCGGGCGGAGCAGGGCATCATATTCATAGATGAGATCGATAAGATTGCCAAGAAAAAGAATACCAACTCCAGAGATGTCAGCGGCGAATCCGTTCAACAGGGAATGTTAAAGCTGCTGGAGGGTGCGGAGGTGGAAGTGCCTGTGGGCGCTAATTCCAAGAATGCCATGGTGCCGCTTGCGACAGTGAATACAAGGAATATTCTGTTTATCTGCGGTGGCGCTTTTCCGGATTTAGAGGAAATAATTAAGCAGAGATTAAATAAACGGACCTCAATAGGATACAATGCCGAATTGCGGGATAAATATGATAAGGAAAAGAATATCCTGAAAAGGGTTACGGTGGAAGATATTAAGAAATTCGGCATGATTCCCGAATTTATCGGTCGGCTTCCCGTGATCTTCACGCTGGAAGGCTTAAGCAAAGATATGATGGTGAAGATTCTTGCCGAGCCCAGAAACGCGATACTCAAACAGTATCAGAAGCTGCTTGAGTTAGATGAAGTAAAGCTGGAATTCGAACAGGGGGCGCTGGAAGCGATTGCCGAGAAAGCAATGGAGAAAGATACCGGCGCCAGGGCTCTTCGCGCGATTATCGAGGAGTTTATGCTGGATATCATGTATGAGGTGCCGAAGGATGATAACATCGGCAGGGTGACCATTACACGAGAGTATATCGAGGGAACGGGCGGGCCGGTGATCGATATCAGGAGCAATTCACTGGAACATCCCGATGGGCTGAATGTGGTAGAAGCAACGTAATGCAAGAACGTTTGTGAAAGAAAGTGTTTTACACAGAACACTATGAGCGAAAAGGACTCATAGTGTTCTGTGTATGACAGGTATGCTCTGAGATCATTCCTTTTATGAAAATTCCTTGTTTAATTCTTCTTCCGTTAATCCTAAACTATGTGACAACATCTGCTTTATTAACTCTAACTCGTCTTTCTTACGTTCCCTATAGTTATGCTCGCAAAAATGCCAATACTTACATTTTCTGTTGCTACATTCTTCCATTTTCTGACACTTAATTTTATGATAGAACACCCAAAACCATATAAACGGAATTGATACAAAATAAGCTATTATAAGCCATCCGAAAAAATTTATAATAAAGTCCATTCTCTTCCCTCTTTGTCAATCCTCTTTTCAAATGTTTCAAAATCAAGTTCATATTGAGAAATGAAAGCTATATCTAAATACAATTGAACCTCTCTTGCCCCTGTTCTGACTGGTTCCATATTTTCTTTCAATCCTCCACTACATTTTTAAAATTGTTTTATAAATGTTATTCTATCATTTCTTTCTTGATCTGACCAGTATAGCGGACAGTGTTTCCACTAAAAAATTTTTACAATGGTATTGACCTCAATATTGGTCTAAGAAAGGATGAAAGAAATGGAACAGAAATTACGGAGAGATAGAAATATGGGCAACAATCTAAAAGTCCTCCGAGAAAAGCATAATATTTCACAAGAAAAACTCTGCGCTTTATTACAACGCAATGGTTGTGATATTGGTCGCTCTACTTACGCTAAATATGAAAACGGTGAATTGAATATCAAGATTAGCGTTCTTATAGAATTACGCAAAATATATGACTGCACCTATGATGATTTCTTTGAAGGATTAGACATTCAAGAATAGCCAGCCCCGTATGCTACCGTTACGCCACTCTGGGCGGTCAAATTCGGTAGATGTCCAGCCTAATACATTATAATAAGAGTAGCGATGTTGCGGGGAGAAAAATGCCATTTATAAAAAGGATCAGTTTCCCATATCTATAATTTACGATGTAGTCATCTGTTGAGAAAAAATAGGGAGCGCATTATAACTCTATAATGATAAAGGAGATGTTCAGATGGAAAGAACGAATGAAAAATACAAGGCATATATTCAGATACTTAAAGAAGAGCTTGTGCCTGCGATGGGATGCACGGAGCCGATTGCTCTTGCGTATGCAGCAGCAAAAGCGAGAGAAATATTAGGAGAGGTTCCGGACAGGGTTGAAATTGGTGCCAGCGGAAGTATTATTAAGAATGTAAAGAGTGTTATCGTGCCGAACACGAATCACTTAAAAGGAATCCCTGCGGCGGCAACGGCTGGGATTATTGCAGGAAAAGCGGAAAAGGAGCTGGAAGTTATCGCAGATGTTTCCGAAGAAGAAAAAGTGCGGATGGCGGAATATTTAAAGGCAGTTCCAATAAGTGTTGAGCATGTGGACAATGGGGTTACATTTGATATCATTATTGAAGTGAAAAAGGGAGGCTCCTATGCGAAAGTAAGAATTGCTAATTATCACACGAATATCGTTCTTATTGAGAAAGATGGTGAGAAGCTTCTTGACATTCCTGTGGAAGGTGAGACAGAAGAAGGATTAACTGACCGATCGCTTCTTAACATGGTGGACATCTGGGATTTCATTAATACTGTTGATGTTGCAGATATCAAAGAGGTTATCGGACGGCAGATTGAGTATAATACGGCAATTGCAGATGAAGGGCTTAAAGGCGATTACGGAGCAAATATTGGAAGTGTGCTGTTAGACACCTACGGTAATGATGTCCGTACCAGAGCCAAAGCAAGAGCGGCTGCGGGATCCGATGCCAGAATGAACGGCTGTGAGCTTCCGGTTATCATCAATGCAGGCAGCGGCAATCAGGGTATGACCTGCTCACTGCCGGTATTAGAGTATGCGAAGGAATTAGAGTGCGGAGAAGATAAGATGTACCGTGCACTGGCTCTTTCAAACCTGACAGCAATCCATCAGAAGACAGGTATCGGAAGGCTTTCTGCATACTGCGGCGCTGTCAGTGCCGGAGCAGCAGCAGGAGCTGGAATTGCTTATCTTTGCGGCGGCGGATATGAGGAAGTAGTACATACAGTGGTAAATGCGCTGGCAATCGTATCCGGGATGATATGTGACGGAGCAAAAGCATCCTGCGCTGCTAAGATCGCGGCATCGGTAGACGCAGGAATCCTCGGTTATAATATGTTCCTGCGCGGCCAGCAGTTCTATGCCGGGGACGGGATTGTAACTAAAGGGGTGGAGAAAACCATCAGCAATATCGGCCATCTGGGAAAAGAAGGTATGCGCGAGACTAATGAAGAAATCATAAAGATGATGATACATGATTAAAGTGATACGCCGTGATAAAGAAAGCGGCCAGATGGATAAGTGTTCTGCTCACGTGTTTTCAAAACAACTTTTCAGGTTTTTCAGTAATCGCTCTGCAATAGGAGTAAACACCTGATATTTTTTCCAGATCAGATATATTTTCGTTTCAAGTCTTGGGGTAAGCGGACGGAAGGTAAGTCCGCTGTCCCGGCTTGTATCAATCAGATGTTCAAAAGTTAAAAGATAACCCAGTCCCTCTTTGACAAAAATGGAACCGTTATAGGACAGTCGAAACGATCCTTCAAGATGCAGTTCGTCCATTTTGTTTCCGCACCATTTGGAAATATCATGATTCCAGCCCTGTTCTGAACAGAATAGCGGAAGCCCGATCAAATCATCTGCGCAGACAGCCTGCTTTTGTGCCAGCGGACAGTCTTGTGGCATGATAAGACCCCATACATCGGCTTCGGGAAAAGCAAGGGAATGGTACTTTACTGTATTTGGTTCCTGTGCCAGCACTGCGAAATCTATGATGCCTTTATCCAGCTTTTCCGTAACCTGTTCAGTGTCGCCGCTGGTTATATGGTAATGCAGGTCAGGGCAGGTGTCCTTGAATGTTCTGATTGCGGCGGCAAGATGTCTGACCTGATATGATTCTGCAAGACCAAAGTAGACGTCGCCGCCTAAAACATCATCTAATGTGAGAAATTCAGCAGTAATCTTGTCCGCCATTTTTACCAGATCTTCCGCCCGTTTTCGTAACAGAATACCTTCCTCTGTAAGTTGGATGCTGAAACTGTGCCGCAGGAACAGCTTCTTACCAAGCTCATCTTCCAGAGCTTTTAACTGTTTTGAAAGTGTGGGCTGGGTAACGTGAAGAAGTTCAGCCGCGCGGGTCATATTTTCCTCTCTTGCCACCGCAAGAAAATATCTCATCGTTCTTAATTCCAAGAAGATTCCTCCTATGATATTCCAATAATTTATATCACGATATAAATTATAGACATTAGCGAAATGAAAATCAAGAGGATATAATACAGACATAGCAGGAAGGGAGGCGGTCATACGGATGATCTGATTCAGAATTTAGAGGATGCAGGATGTAGTTTAGAAACAATCATGGAGGTTTGCAGACTGTATGATAATGGACGGGTTCAGGATGCTGTGAAAACACTTCGGAAACACCGCTGTACCCTGATGGACAGACTGCATGAAAGTCAGGAACGGGTTGACTGTCTCGACTTTTTAGTCTGGCGTATGGAAAAGTAGTAAATAAAAAATCAATGTATAAAGAAAGAGAGGTATATGTAAAATGGCTGATACTGTAAAACTGGAATTAACAAATGAGTGGGATAAGACTTTCCCGATAAGTGAAAAGGTGAATCACCGTAAGGTGACGTTCCATAACCGTTATGGCTTTACGCTGGCGGCAGATCTTTACGAGCCCAAGGAGGCTGAGGGCAGGTTGGCGGCTATTGCGGTATGCGGCCCCTTCGGTGCAGTAAAGGAGCAGGCAGCGGGTCTGTATGCCCAGACAATGGCAGAGCGCGGTTTTCTTACGATTGCATTCGATCCGTCTTTCACGGGCGAGAGCAGTGGGGAACCCCGGTATATGGCGTCTCCTGACATCAACACCGAAGATTTTCAGGCAGCAGTAGATTTTCTTTCCGTGCAGGACAATGTTGACCCGGAGAAGATCGGAATTATCGGAATCTGCGGCTGGGGAGGTCTGGCTCTGAATGCTGCTGCGCTGGATACCCGGATTAAGGCGACGGTTGCCTCTACTATGTATGATATGACCCGTGTCAATGCAAACGGATATTTTGATTCTGAGGATTCTGCCGATGCGAGATATGAAAAGAAAAAGGCAATGAATGCACAGCGGATCACGGATTATAAAAATGGCAGCTATACATTGGGCGGCGGCGTTGTCGATCCGCTTCCGGCAGATGCCCCTTTCTATGTGGCAGATTATTATGACTATTACGAAACGGACCGCGGCTATCATAAGCGTTCCCTGAATTCCAACGGAGGCTGGAATGCGATTGGCTGTATGTCCTTTATGAACCAGCCGATCCTGAAATACAGCAATGAGATCCGCAGCGCCGTTCTGGTGATGCATGGTGAAAAGGCGCATTCCTGCTATTTCAGCCGTGACGCATATGCGGCTATGGTGAAAGATAATCCTTATGCGGATAATAAGGAACTGCTGATCATTCCGGAGGCTGTTCATACGGATCTTTATGACGGAGGCAGCAAAAATGCGATCCCGTTTGACAAACTGGAGCAGTTCTTTGAAAAGAACTTGAAATAATGGCGTATCAGCTTGCTTGTTATTATCCGGAAAAGGTTTAGAAAAAATTTAGAAGTTACCATCTGCTAATTTATAGATTGGGGTTATCGTGAGACAAATGTAAATTGGGAGGTTCTGATTGAATGAGTCTTCATTTACAGTGTAATTACTACGTTGTATAATAAAGATAAAAGAAGGGTAGATACTATGTCTAATACATCATTGTTACAAGTGAGGACTTCCGCAGAAGATAAAGAAAAAGCGTCGGAGATTTTAGAAAAGCTGGGAACCAACTTGTTGGCGGTGGTCAATATGATGATAAAGCAGATTATCCTTACGGAAGGAATTCCATTTGAAATAAAAATGAGTTATCTGGCATATAGCAAAACGGAAGCAGTAAAAGAAGTGGAGGCCACAATGGCTTTTGAAGGGATGGAACTGACAGAAGATGATTTTATAGATCGGCTCAGGCTACTGGATGATTTTAATGAATACTATTATGAGGGCATGTATCAGCTTGCGGCAGACAGAAAAGAGCTTTAACGGATAACGGGAAAGAATATATTTTCCCCGTTGAGGGGTTGATAAATATGAATTAATAGAGGGAATACCATGAAAGTAAACGCAAAACAAATGGAGTGGACAAGAGCGCCCAAGCAGTATAGTATCACAGAGGAACGGGTAGAAATGGTTACGGAACCATTTACGGACTTATGGCAGAGAACATACTATCATTTCCGCAATGATAATGCACCTGTGTTACAGATGAGCACAGACGAGAAGTATTTTTCTTTTGTGGTAAAGACTGAATTCGATACGAAAGTGCGTTATGACCAGAGCGGAGTTATAATGTACCTGAACAGCGACAACTGGCTTAAGGCATCCATGGAATATGAAAATGAACAGATACAGCGTTTAGGCAGTGTTGTGACGAACAACGGATATTCCGACTGGGCCTCTGTGGATGTGGATGCTTCTGTTAAATCCACGTGGTTCCGTTTCAGCCGCAGGGACAATGACTTCTGCATTGAGAACTCTGCGGACGGGCAGAATTTTAAGCAAATGCGTGTCTGCCATATGTTTAACGTAGAAGATACGATTCAATTCGGGATCTATGCGTGCAGTGCGGAAAATTCTTCTTTTAAGGCTGTATTTACAGATATGGAGATTACGGAGTGCAAATGGCTTCCACACGACGGACAGGCGCCGGATGAAGAAGAATAAATCCTAATGGGAATATGGTAGACGGAAGTGGGGGAAAGGAGAATGTCTGACAATTGGAGACCAGATATTCTTCTTTTTTGTTGCAAACTAAAATTGATTTTGACCTTTTCTTTACAGGATATTACCCAGCTGATTCATTTATCCTTTTGGGGATACCGCTTTCACATGGAACTCCGGACTGACACTTTCCGCAGCCATAACGTACACGATTATTCGGTCCATGGGAAGGAAGTTTGCTTCCTGACACATAAGGACCGCAGATCTGCTGGTCTTTTCCAAGGGCGTACCCTCTTGCTTTGTCTATTGCGGCAACAGGGCACTTCAGCATGCAGGCGCCGCACATATTGCAATATTCGAACGGTTCGCTGTATGGGCGGGTATCTGTATGAAATTCCGCATTAGTGATAACGCTGCCGAAACGGCCTGCCATGCCTTTTTTTGTAATCAGTCCCTTTGAAAGGCCAAACGTTCCAAGCCCTGCTGCGTATGCAGCGTGTCGCTCCGACCAGGTTGAAATATAGGGAGTTATCATGCGTAGCTTGCCTGATGTAGTGGGACAGATCGTTTCAAAGCCTTCATTTTTCAATAAATCTTGAATATAATCCGTAATCTTATCCACAAAAATCTGACCTTCTATCCTTGCATGAAGCCATTCAGCACTGCACCTTTGGGGAATGGCAGGCTCATAAGGCGCATCCGTTTTATTTCTATTTGATTCTTTTACTGTTTCCGTAAATGGAAGGAAAAAACTGATTACTGTTTTGGCACCAGAAAGCCACTCCAATGGAGTCATGTATTCCGGATGAATGACCCCTTCTTTTTTATACTCTGTGATAAAAAGTTCATCATCAGCACGGGCAAAGCCTACGAGAGGCTCCCCATAAATTTTCATTCCCGCAAGGTTCGGATATATTGCATCTTCGGCTGATACAAAATTATCATTGCTTTCCGCCACAAAATTTACAATTCTATTCACAAGCTCCTCGTTTTTCAATTCTATGCGCCTCACAATTCTGATTCTTTTCATTTATCCTATCATACGAGTCTGTTGCTGGCAAGATTGGGGTGGAGTTAGGATACGATGAGGGGGAATCAATGGGTTATCATAATTGGGGTTTCCCTTCTTCCTACAGTAAAGAAAGGCATTGTCTGCCCTGGAAAAATACGCTATAATTCTACGCAGAAAAATAGTAGCAGGCTGTTATGCATTAATCAGATGTATAGTGGACTTAGCAGAAGATACATGGAGAGCAGAAGATATGGGAAAGATCAACCGGGAGGATATGCTGGAACTGACAAGGAGAATGACTTTGAAGCGGAACTGTTTTGACCGGATCGCAGGGGCATATATGGACGAAGAGGGATTTGTGGACGGGACGTTCAATAAACATTTCCAGAAACTGTCGGCAAAAGACCAGCAGATCAATCTGGATATTGCAAAAACAATCCCCTTTTCACAGACAAACGTGCAGCTGAAGGAATATGATTTCGGGGAAGCGGACAGGAAGCCGGGGAGTATCTGGCAGCTCCTGATGGCCCTGAAGGAATGCGGGCTGAAAAATGACGCAATGTTGGACGTGTTTTATGAGGAATTCGGCAGCAGATACCATGCTGATGGAAGCTATGCGGTTTACTTTCTCCATGGAAGCTATGATGTGCCGTTGAAAGCGAACGACAAGGAGAGCCTGTGGGAATCGGAAGAGGTCTATCAGTTCCTGATCTGTGCAGTCTGCCCGGTAAACGGCGATTATGAACCGGGTGCGCCTGAATGCGGGTTCCTCTTCCCCGCATTTAAGGACAGGAGCAGTGATACGGAGAGGATTGATATTTATGTGGCAGATGGCGATTCCCGGAGGTCAGAGGATTTAAGGAAGATTTTGCTTGGGCGGTCTTAAACTGTAAATATGGGGAACGGAAGAAGAGGGTGAGAGCTCTTTGAACCACCGCAGGCGGGAAGAATTTCCCGCCATTTCTAATTATATAGGGAAAAGCGAATGGGTAAACTGAGTATTGTTTTTCAGTTCTTCCTTAAATGCTTCCATTGCTTCGGCACTGGGATAGAAACCAATATGCTTTTTGGAAGCGGACAGGAATTCGGGGAGTATCACTGGCTTCCCAGGTGACATTTGTATTTAATCTGTTTATGACAGCCTTTGTTATAGGAGAAAGATGATTTTCAAAAAATGAAAATAATTTAAGTTTTGAAACTAATTGATTGTATATTTTGCGATATTAGTGATATAATTATATCGATTTCAAAAAAACAAAAAAATTATACTTTTGAAAGCGGCGGATTCATGAAAATAATTTTGAGAAAACGATATCTGGACAGAATGGTTGAGTTAAAGGATACTCCGGATATAAAGATTATTACAGGAATCAGACGTTCCGGGAAATCACAGCTGATGCAGGCTTATGTGGAATACTTACGGAATCATTTTGATAATGTAAATATTATTTTTGTTGACTATATGGATTTGGCATTTGAGGAAATCAAAGAGTATCATGCGCTCCATAATTATATAGAGGAGCGGTATCAGGCAGGAAAAGCAAATTATGTTTTTGTGGATGAGGTGCAAATGTGTCCCAAGTTTGAGTTGGCCATTAACAGCCTGTATGCAAAAGGAAAATATGATATTTATCTTACAGGATCAAATGCCTTTTTATTAAGTGCGGATCTGGCAACACTTTTTACCGGAAGATATATTACGGTTCCTGTGTTTCCTTTTAGCTTTGAGGAGTATTGCGAATATTATAGTGACATAAAGGATAGAGAGAGACTTTTTGAGGATTATTCTGTGAACGGTGGACTGGCAGGTTCTTATGTATATCGAACAGAGACAGATCGGACAAATTACATTAAGGAAGTTTATGAAACGATTGTAACCAGGGATCTTGTACAGAAGTATCATCTTTCGGATACCATGGTACTGCAGCGGCTCAGCGAATTTCTGATGGACAATGTCAGCAATTTAACTTCCCCCAATAAGGTGAGTAATATGTTGTCCACAAATCTGATTGCCACCAATCATATGACGATTGGTAAGTATATCAGGTACCTGTGCAATGCTTTCGTTTTTTATGATGTTAAGCGTTACGATATCCGGGGAAAGAAGTATCTGGAATCTTTGGATAAGTTTTATCTGTGCGATACGGGTATTCGCTATGCAGTACTGGGCAGCAGAAATATGGACTATGGACGCATATATGAAAATATTGTCTGCATTGAACTTCTGCGAAGAGGCTTTGACGTCTACGTGGGAAAGCTGTATCAGAAAGAAATTGATTTTGTGGCGCAGTGCGGAAGTGAAAAAATATATATTCAGGTCAGTGATAATATTACCGGTGAAGACACGTTCAGGCGGGAAACCGCTCCTCTTTTGAGCATACGGGACGCATATCCCAAGAAAGTAATTGCCAGAACAAGGCATCCGAAATACACGTATGAAGGGATTGAAATATGTGATATTGCAGAATGGCTGCTGGAGAAATGAGGTTTATAAATAATCTCGTGGTATGGTGTGCAATAAACATAACACCCCGGGCATTATAACATATCCGTTCTGGCAGATGACGGTGGGAAACTTGTTTTCGATCATGTATCATACTTTTTCATATGCCAGTCTCGGATGATTATCCTCAACCACATAGATCGTCCCGCACTGAACAAATCCGCATTTGTTCAGTAGATTCTGCATGACCTGATTGTCACCGTGGGTATCTACGCGAAGATGCCCGCATTGCTTAAACGCCCATTCGATGCAGAAATATCCGATACCATTCACGGTTCCGTCGCCCGCCAAGCGATGGATCACACCATATGCAGAGTCTGCCAGCCATGCACCGTCTTCTATTGTATGGTAGGTAGGCTCAATATCTATGCCCTGCTGAAAGAAAAAAGTGCCGACGATCCTGTTTTCATGGGTGCAGACATAGCTGCAGCCGGCGGCAATATCAGAATGAATCAATTCTTCCGGTGGCCAGTTGGTTGGTCCCCACTGGTTAGGGTTGCCGTGTTTAGCCATAAAATCTCGGGCATATTCATAAATCTCCATAATCCGGTTGAAATCTTTTTCGGTTGAATGACGTATTTCCATCTTACACCTCCGCAAAAATATCTTTCTATTTTCCCAGACTCAATTCCCAATATTCTTCGATCACGCCATCACCCCATTCGGATTTGTCAGTGGCTGATACCCTATGAAAGCCATGCGTTTCATAGACATGTCGCGCAATGACCTGTGCGGTGATCGTAAGCAGGAAAACTGTTTTGTAATTTCTGCTCCTGCAAAAGTCCAGAGCCATATCCATAAGCCTGTTACCATACCCGCGCCGGCGCATTTCCGGTTCCAGCATGAAAAAACGAAGCTGTGCGGTATCTTTTCCGGCTTTCTTAATGGCTATGCTGCCCGCGGGTACTCCGTTACATTCCAGAATATTCAGACAGTCGGTTTCCGGATGAAACCGGTCTACAAAATCATAAACGATCCTGTCCACATAAGCGGAAAAAGTGCCGGATAAGTGTCGCTCCGCATAATATAGGGTCTTGTGTCTGGAAATCACATATTCGATATCGCCCTGTTTGAACGGGCGAATGGTGATCACGTCGTTGGCATCTGACAGTTTGTTTCTTGTCATGACTAAGGCTGAGCAGATTGCATTGACATCCTCTGATGACAGATTTTCAAATGCATGGGCGATCTGCCGATTTTGGATATCGCTCAACCTGTTAAACTCTTCTCTGCCGAAATCGGTAAGATGAATATATTTGATTCGGCTGTCCGTGCCGGAGGTGGTCTTCTTGATCAGCCCGTTCTTTTCAAACTGCTTCAGCATTCGGCTCATATAGCTGCGGTCAATGCCTAACTGCCCGATCAGAATGTTGGCGTTGCAGCGTTCGGTTTTGCTGATCTCGAGTAAGACTTCTTTTTCGGTTAAAGAATACCCCGCTTCGATAATTGCTGCATCCACCGATTTAAATAAGTTCTGATATACCTTGTGAAATCCCTGAATATCTGCGATCTGGTCCTGCGTAAGCATTATTCCACCTCCCTGTTTGCGGGTGTAATTTCATTCCATAGGGTAAAACCTAAGATCAAAGCGCCGCCGATTATCTGCAAGGCGGTCATGCCTTCTCCCAAAATCAAAACAGATACAAGAACCGCCACAAGCGGGTCAATATAACTCAATATGGCGGCTTTCTGTCCCGGCAGTTCTTTGAGAGAGGAAAAGTATAAACAGTAGGTCACACCGGTATGGACAAATCCGACGATCAGCAGGCAGATCCAGCCGGTACTGTTAAGGCCGGAAAGTGTGACTCCGCTTGTGAATCCCACATAGGGAATCAGAACGAGAATTGCAGCAATAAATTGTAGGAATGTTCTGTGGATACCTTCCACCTTCTTAATAAACTTATTGAGCAGAATAACCGCTGCATAGAAACAGGCCGCGCCAAGACCAAAGAGAATGCCGATAAAATGATTATTTCCGGCCGACAGATCTCCAAGTCCTGTAATCAATACAATACCCAGCGTGGACATCAAAAAACAGATCCATTGCTTTCCCGACATCTTTTCCTTAAATAGAACAGGGCAGGCTACCGTCACGATGACCGGGGCAAAGTAATAGCTGAGGGTCGCAACGGAAACAGTAGTGTACTTATATGCTTCAAAAAGCAGTATCCAGTTAAAACCCATAGCTACGCCTGATAACAGAAGAAGAGGAATTTCTTTTTTGATTTCGCGAAACGGGATTTTCTGTTTTGTGGCAGACAGAAAAGCCGCAATTAATAGTGCCGCGAGAATTGCCCGGTATAGCGCAAGTTCTCCGGAAGACAGGGCAATGTTTCTCACAAACAGGCCAAGTGTACCGAACACTGTCATTGATATGATAAGCATGATTCTCGGATTCATAATTCGCTTCATAGTAGTTACTCTTTGATATAAATAGTTGATCTTGTCCACATTATTATAAAAAGAAAAATGGACTATGTCAACTATTTAGTTTGAATCGTATTATACGCTTCTCTAAATTGCAGTAAGAAAGTACATTGAAACCGGATCACAATGTCATATTATGAGGGATAGCAGAAATTCCGCGCAACTTACAGGGGCGATACCTGATAAAAAGGCACGCTGCAAGCTGTAGACTTAAGTAAATATATGCGGGATAATTATTTCATCAAAAGAAAGCGAGGAGGAAATTTTGATGAATTTCGGAAAGAATGTACAGATTTTAAGAAGGATGACGAACCTGACGCAGGAGGAGCTGGCAGAGAAAATGAACGTCAGCCGGCAAACTATTTCAAAGTGGGAGCTTGGGTCAATAATGCCGGAGATCGAAAAGCTGGTTGAGCTTTGCGAGATGTTCAACTGTTCTGTAGATCAAATATTAAGGGGAAACATGGATTTTAGCCATGAAGCATACTCCGATATCAAAATCGTTACGGTTGAGCCTTTTCGGTATATCGGCTATGCGGCGGTAAGCCGTGAACCGGAAGAGGATGCGATTACCCATGTGGAAGGCTGGGCAAGACATTTAAAGATAGAAAGTCCGCATATCATCGGGTGGGATTTCCCGAAGGTGTCTCAGGAGCAGAGTAATGTATATCATATGCGCGGCTATGAGGCAGCCCTGATACTTAAGGATGGACAAGAGATTGGTGACATAGATGCGGAAATACTAAGCCAGAACAGGCAGGATTATATTACGATCACTTTAGAAGAAAGAGAAAATGAAGAATTTGATATCATTCCGAATGCCTATAAAGCGTTGCTCACACACATGGCGATCAACGGAATCAAAGAAAAACATGATCCGGCAATCCTTTCCTGCTATGAGCATGAGTATTTTGATGATAAGGGCGTTAAGTTTATGGATATTTATATTGCGATTGAGTAAATTAAGTGCCACAAGACATATCCGCGTTACATCAAATGAAGGGGAGGGAATGATTATACGTTGAAAACAACATAAGTATGAGATATACTTACGTGGAAGTTAGAGGAATAACAAATTCAGTGCGTAAAGTAATGAGGAAAAGAGCGTTGAAAGAAAAATCAATAGAAGAATTAATAGCTGAATTGATGATGACATGCGGTTTTGGAAATGTTATTTCCTCGATTGAGTCAGTATCTGGCGGTTTATTACATAGAATGTACAGAGTAACAACAGATCGTGGAATATATGCGGTTAAACACTTAAATCCGGAAATAATGGGTAGAAACGATGCCCTTGATAACTATGGACGGGCAGAAAAAATCGAACATATTTTGGAAAATGAAGACATTCCTATTGTACCTTCGATAACCGTCAACGGTCATAAAATGCAAAAAGTAGAAGGGCACTATTTCTATCTATTCAAATGGCAGGAAGGACACATAACCGATTGGAATAATATTTCAAACGATGAATGTAATATAGCCGGAAATATTCTCGGAAAGATTCATGCAATTAATCCTAAGAATGTTTCCCATCAGGAGCCTGAATTAAGTAAGATTAATTGGCACGAGTATATCCATAAAGCGAACGAAGAAAAAAGCGAGATTGCCTCGCTTCTGGTTGACAATGAGAAGCTTCTGATCTATGCCGAGAAGGAGTTGAATAAGGCAAGAGCTGCTTTGCCTGATATCATTTGTGTATCTGACGAGGATATGGACCCTAAAAATATTATGTGGGATAATGGTAATCCATGGGTAATAGATTTAGAATGTCTTGATTACGGTAATCCGATATCGCATGCACTTCAACTGGCACTTCAATGGTCGGGAATTGCAACCTGTAATATGGACATTGACAAGATGCTTGCCTTTTTTGACGGTTATCTGGAGGCGTATGATAATTGTTTTCGGGCGTACAGTGATGTATTTGGGGTGGCATATACATGGGTAGAATGGTTAGAGTATAATATTCAAAGGGCGCTTGGAGCATGTATTGATGAAACAGAAAGAATGATGGGAATTTCCGAGGTACGAAACACGGTCGAGAGGATAAAGTATATCCGGAATGTTGAAGAAGAAATCAAAGACGCTTTAGATTCTCGTTTACATCAGGTTGAGGCTGGCAGAGTATAAAGGCTTTGACAGGGCATAGTGCCCTGTCATGATGTCACATAGAGGTAATGAGGCATATCCACGCCACGGTAGTGCTTGGTCCAAGTGTCCGTTACGGTCATTCCGTTCCGAACGGCCACATTCTGGGATGCTGTATTCGTATCTCTGATAATAGAACAGACTTTTTCGGCATTTAGTGTTTCAAAAGCATATTGCTTACATGCCGCAGCCGCTTCTGTTGCATAGCCTTTATGCCAATAGCTCCGCCTGAACTTCCGCATCGGTGAAAGCCCCTTCATAAGCATACATGGTTTCTGTATCCTGCATTATTTTGCATAAAGAGTTGAAGTCGGATTGGTTCATTTCACGTAGATATAATCGTTCGGTTTCTAGTATCATAGTACCCCTCTTAAAATTTTTGGATTCATGTTTCTGGCGGATAACCGGAAATTTACAGCTTTTTAGTAAAACAGATAATTCTGTTTGCTTCCGTAAAATTCATAGCCATGTGAAATCGGAAGCTGGCGTCACTGTCGATTTCACAATCACTGGCAAATTCTTTACAGCCGTTATCTTTTGCCCACCTCTCGCATTCATTTAGTAACTCTTTAGCATATCCCCTGTTGCGATAGCTTTCCATGATAAAAATTCCCTCTAAGTATCCGACAGGAGTTGTTTCAGTTCCTTCCACATAATCATGCCGTAATTGACACTGTGCGAAACCGATGGGAATATCATTTTCATATTTCAGAAATATCTGAGAGTCATCTCCGGAAAGAAGCACTGAAAACTCACCTGCTAAATCGTCAACAGAATTGTTATTCCACAGCAGGACTGCTAACTCAGCGATTATTCTTGTATCATTTTTTGAGGCTTTTCGTATCATCTTACTTCCTCCGAAATATCGATCTGCCGCTCACGACGACATTGAAATTATAACATACAGCAGGCTGAGGCTCAACGGTATATCAGTTCTTTCATATATCATTGAGAGTATGAAATATTCTTGTTTGGCTGTCGGGAGGCATGGTAAAATATTTTGTGATAGATGAGGAACAGCTTATTCTGACTATGAAGGGAAGAAATTTGATTGTACTTTTGGGAAAATGAGAAAGTACATTTAAATATGTTTAAAGCAGATGATATAGAATTGTTTAAGAAGTCAGCTTGAAAGGAGCAGTATGATAGAATTATTAAAGGATAAAAAAGTGATCTTTTTTGATGTAGGATATACACTTGATTACCCTTTATCAGGGGACTGGATGTTCACTGATAAATTTTATAAATTGGCGGATGATAAACTTAATAAATACAGTTCTGATGAGATACAGAACGCCAGAAATAAGAGCTTTGAGTATCTGGAAAAAAATCATTTCGTGCGAACTGTTGAAGAGGAATATCGTCAATTCATTCATTTTTATTCGGAAATCTCCAGCAATCTTGAACTCGGCTTGACGGAGGATGAAATCAAAGAGATTGCTTTCGATCGCACTTACAACATGAATAATTATGTAGTCTATCCTGATGTGGTAAGGGTCTTGAAAGTGCTCTGTAAATCACATAAACTGGGAATCATTTCGGATACATGGCCCAGTATTGATCAGCAGCTTCGTGCGATCGGGGTCGCAGATTTTTTTGCAACGCATACCTATAGCTGCTTCTTGGGAACATTTAAACCGGATGAAAGAATGTACACAGATGCACTTAATAAATGTGGCGTTCCGGCGCGAGATACAATATTTATAGATGATTCCCCGAAGAATCTGGAAGGAGCAGCAAAACTTGGCATAACTCCGATACTGATAGCGGCAAATCCGGCTTCGGATATTGGTTCGCCCTATTTAAAGATTCGTTCTTTGTCGGAACTACTATATTAGCCACGCTGTTTTTCAACCACCCGACTATAATTCCTTTTTTGTATGGCTTTGCCGATGGGAGCGGACAGTACGCCGGCAGCAAGTCCGATTATCCATACGAATTTCCAGCTTATGACCAGACCGGTAAGGATGATTGCGGCAATTACGATAAGCCAGTACAGCAGCTGAAATTTAGCGTTCTCTTTATTCAGTTCGCTCAATACGTCCGTGCCCTTTGTGGTATGTGGTGCATTCTCAATGAATTCGGCTGCACCGACAGTACTGGGGCAGGCACGAAAGTCTAAGCTGCATTCGGCAGCAGCTTTTGCATATGCGGCATTGTTCAGAATCTCTTGTACGGCAGTTCGTATCCCCACAGATGAATCGTCCCGTAACAGTATTCCTGCACCGATTTCGGTGACTCTTCTTGCTACGGCACATTGCTCGCCGGTCTGCGGATAAAGAATCATCGGCGCCGCCATATACAGGCTTTCGGAAACGCTGTTCATTCCGCAGTGGGTGACAAAAACATCCGCTTTGGAGAGGACCTCAAGTTGATCGACATGCGGATAAACACTGATATTGTCAGGAAGAGTTCCGAGAAGTTCCCTATTCATTGCATTTCCACAGGAAATAATCACATCGGCGTTGATATCCTTTAATGCGTCAATACATTTCCCGTAGAAATCCGGACGGTCATTGATCACGGTTCCCATAGATATATAGATGAGCGGCCGCTCTTTTTCTTTCATGGGCATAACATTTGAAAATACGGACGGACCGACAAAAGCATAGTGCTCTGAGAAGCTCTCTGCATAGGGTTGGAATTTCCGTGAGGTATATACAACAGAATCCGTATTATTGTCGCTCTGTACAAGGGAGAGGGCGTTTTTTACATGATAGCCGTAAGGCTCCAGTTTTTTTAGTTCTTTAGAGATTCTCGGAAGTCCGAGAATTATGTCTGCCAGCTCTTTCGGGCTGTTTTTCATATACTGTGATGACATCTGATTGAAGGCAAAAGTGCTGGTGGATACGACCATCGGTATCTGATGTTTCCATGCGCTTAATTTTCCCCAGAAGCAGACGGAGTCTGTATAGACCACGTCCGGCCCAAAAGACGCAAACTCCTTATTCAGGAAATCGTCCATGTTCCGCGTAATGCGGATATCCTGTATCGTCATTTCGGTGGTGGAGATGTTCTTTAAACCGGTTTCTTCCTGCGCGGTCAGTTCCGGCAGGAATGAATCGCAGGATATAAAATCTGCGCCGGTGGTTTTGATTTTTTGTTCAAATTCATTGAAGGAATAGAAACGGACTATATTTCCGCGCCGCACAAGTTCGGCGGCAACAGGGAGCATGGGATTTGTATGACCATGTGCGGGTATACAGAAGAATGCTATTTTTTTCATGTCTCGTCACCATTCTTTTCATTAAAAGCAATACCAAACAGTTCAGCAAATGCTCCTTTGGGAGGAATGGCAATGCCGCGTTCCTCGTCACCGAGAAGGAGCAGGGTGTCTCCCGGTTTAATTCCGAATATGTCACGTGCCTGTTTGGGGATAACGATCTGTCCTTTTTCCCCGACTGTAGCTGTCCATGCGTATTTACCTTTTGGTGCCGGCATTTTATTTTCCTCCATAAGTATGATTTGTATAACAAATCATACTTCGAACGAATGAAAATGTCAACAAGTAACGAAAATTTACTAATTCATAAATTTTTTTATTTTACATGCGTATTCTTTGGGATGTTCATTGAGAAACTGTCCATGGCCCATGTCTTCGAATACTTCAACTTGCATTTGGAGCAGATGTCTTTTCAGTAATTTAGCCGTTTTTCTCGGATAAGATTCCTTACTGCCGTGCCAAAAAGTAACCGCACCGCTAAAGTCGGATATTTTATCGGGTATTTCATATCTGTATGTATCTCTGCAGGCATTTCTTATTGACTGTATTTGGATATTTTTATAAAAGGTATTTACGATGCCGAGATTTCCTTTTCCCATAGCGCTTTCAATCAGTATGGACGGTACAGTTTTCCCCGATTTGATTTTGTTTATTGCCCAGCAGAAAGCATTCGTATAGATCGGAGTAAGCATGCCCATTTTTACACAGAATGCGGCGTCTAGGATCACCTTTTCGATTACTATATTATTTCTTGCTATCAATTCTACGGCAATCGTTGCACCCATAGAAAATCCCGACAGTCCGTACAATTTTCCGCCCAGATTCTGAGACACATATTTTTCGATCTTTTCACAGCAATCCTCGATTGAAAGGAACAAACCCGTTTCTTTGTCGGTATGTCCGTCTACTTCGCATAGAATTACGTGGTATTCGTCCAAATGCGGAACGATTCGTCCATAACATGACTGCGCCGTATTTGCCATTCCATGAATAAGCATGAGCGATGGTAGTGTCTCGTCTCCGTATGTATCAAAAATCACTGTTTTGTTCTCCTTTAATTTGTTTTGTCTGCAAATTATCTGTTTTTATGCACAAGTCTGTTCAGAGCAAAAAGACCCAGACCAAGCAGGCATACAAAAATGTATATTACTATTCCTGCGATTAATACATAGAAAAACGTAAGCTCTTCGGGTTCAATAAAGCCGTAAACAAATTCGCCCGTAAACTGACAGCGTATGCAGTCAAATAGTAAGTACATCATGATCATAACCGGCGCTGTCAGAGTAAACCTGATTTTGTGGCTTTGTTCATTGACGAAAAGCATATAGCAGGCTGCAAAGACAAGCGGATTGATGACGTGCATAAAGAAAAAGGCGCCTTTGAAATTGAAATTGTATATGCCCGTAAGACTTCCCATACAAACAAGGAATACCATAAGTATGCTTACGGCGACATTCAGATAAAAAGAGTTAGGAAAATTTTTCTTTTTTATGATATTAAGTGTTCCGTCAGCAAGCAAAAGCAATCCGCCGAGCGTATTGGACATACAAGTCAGTTCAACTAAATACTCCGGCTGTGGTATGTAACCGATCAGAACAGTTATTATCATTAGTATTCCTACTGTGATTTTAATTATATTTTTAATCATCTGAGATCCTCTTTTCAAGTTCCGTTTGCACCAACACTGAAAGTATAGCATATACCAAATCGGCTAGCAATGTTGCAGTATGTCATTTTGTTGCCAATTGCGGTTCAAAAACTTACGCTTCGCATTTCGAACTTTATATGATAAAATCGTATCAAATGTCGAAAGATGTCTGGTATAAAATGAAAGGACGGGAACTGTGGACAAAAATGTTAGTATTGTAACTGACTTGGATGGCTCAAAAATAGCCCTTATTAGTGATATCCGATTCCAATCGAGACGAGGAATTGATTGGAACGAGGTGGAGCAATATTTGAAAGAATATATAGGAAAATATTTTGAAATTGCTGAAACCTCGGAGAAAATTTACATTGGTTCTGACTTTCCGGATGAATTTAGTCATTCAAAGGATACAAAAGGATTAAAAGGTGCAAATATGAAGGCAAAAGCGAATATTACACCCGCTATTGGAGAACTTATTCAGATAGCAACAAATAAAGCAGAATATCCGGATTTTAATAGCAAACATGGAGCAAAAGCAAAATTCGGATGGTATCGTTATAATACAAAATTTGGAATTCCTGTTTATAATGAAAATGGAGTTTTAAATCGTTATAATATATTTTCAACAAGAATGCTTGTCAGATGTGATGTGGACGGCAAACTGTATCTTTATGATTTGGTAAGAACAAAAAAAGAAACGAGCAAGCCGCTTGAGCAATAAGCTGTACGGTAGTAAACTTCGTTTCCTTTTGATTATTATCATATAACCCGAAGTGTTGTTTGTCAAGAAAAAACAAAGAGGAGGTGATTTCCCTCAAATCCGAATTTACCTTCTAAATCTCTTAGATAAATGCATTTCATTATCATCTTTGTATCCTAATCGATTATACACTATTTGTGCAACAGTATTCTCCTTACTGGTAAGAATTTCTATTTTTTGGACCGGATAATTCTTTATACAATACTCTTCAGCAAATGTGATCATGTTTTTGGCAATGCCTTTTCTTCTGTATTTCTCTTTTACATATACCTCTGTGATTTCCGCCATATATTCATCATAGCAAAATGATCTTTTGAGTTGGACACAAATGAAACCTGCCAGTTCACCGTCTATTTGCTCTACCACAACGAATTCCTGAGCGTTATGTAAAAGCGAATTTCTGATATTCTCAAGAGTAGTTTCGCCTGGTCCATTGAATTCATTATTCAATAACTCTAATTGTTCAGCGTCTTCATAGGTTGCTAATCTTGTCATCTCATCACCCTCTGTAATCCTGATTTACCGGACTTTCTCTTTCTTATTGATATGGAATCCTGTTTTCAAATACAGATTCACGGCGTTCTGATTCCATTCGGCTACATGCAGAACGATTTCGTCATAGCCCTGTTCTCTTATATGATTCATTCCCCATAATAGCAATTTCTGCCCAAAACCTTGTCTTTGAAATGCTTTATTAACGATCAGGTCATCTACTTCATTACCGTAACAGGAGACAGCACCTATGATCATTCCGTCTTGCAGGTAAAGAAAAGTATCATTTGTTTTGTTTTTCATCTGAGAATAGTCAGAATAAAAATTATATGGTTCAATTTCCAAATCTTTTCTCATCTCAAAAAAGCATTCATTATATATTTGCATATAGTCATTCCAATATTTTTGTTGAAAAGTGACACAGGGCATAGTTGCCGATTGCTTTAATGCTCCGTTGAATGACATTTCGTAAACGATTATTTCTTTCACCGGCACCCCTCCTGAATAATCATGTTTGCTTCCTAAATTTTAAATCTTTTGCAATAAGTATTAGATACAGTTTTGTAAACGATATATTATATATCTTTGTATATGTTATAGTCGTTTCTCATTACAAAGCTTGTTTCCACACTTGACCTTGTCCTTGGGACATAGTTTACACTATGTATCAAAGATTTCAAAGTACATAGAGGAAAATTGTTTTGAAAATTTTAAAAAATCTTATTAAATTGCATAGATTTCTGTTTCAGATAACGATGGCATTTGCGTTCTTATCAATCATTTTAAATTTATGTTGGAATAAATTCCTGTCAGAGTTATTAGATATCTTAGGCGGTGTGGCGGTTGGTGATTTTGAATACGTGTCGCATGTAGCTCTTTCTGTTTTACCGACCGGAATATTTATCATTCTCTTGCATACGATCAGTGAATATTTATCATCTTATCTGGCTTCTTATACGTGTGAGATTTTTGCACATGAAATGCGGATGGCGTATGTCAGGTACTATTTACGAGGTGACATCCGAATGCTTTCAAGAATGAATGTGGGAGAAGAGCAGTCTGCGATGCAAAATGAGCTGAAAGATATCTCCGATTATTTGAATGAGAATCTTTTTTCATTAGTAAAGCAATTTGGCACGTTTGCCGTCACGGTCGTGTTTTTGTTTTGCCAGAATGTAAAACTGGCCCTTGTTTCCATTCTTCCGGTGCTTCCGCTGATCGTATATTGCGCTTGTTCCAGTAAGATCATTAAGAATTACACAGCACAGTGTCAAAGCAGCAAGCAAAAAATCAATGGTTTGGCGGATATGATTCTGGATTTGTTTCCGATAATTCAGGTTTATGATGCGTATAAGCTGATCAAAGACACTATGGCGGAGAATCTTTCGGAATGGGAGAATACGAATGTTAAGAAGGAGAGGATTACTGCCGGCCTCATGTCGCTTTCGGGCGTGCTCTCTTTTGTACCGCTTTTGTTATTGCTTGGGGCTGGTGGGGCTATGGTGATAAACGGAGAGATCAGTATCGGGATTTTCTATATCTTTATTAATCTGTCGGGGAATGTTTCAGGATTTTTACAGAATATGCCGGGGATATATGCTAATTTCAGGCGATTTGGCGCATCTGTTGACAGATTAGAGGAAAAGCTTGTGTTGAAAATCTAAATGTCACAAAGTGAGCAGATTTATATAGAAAAATACCAAAAGCATGTATTCTTTCATGAATGGCTGTATTGTTAAGGCAGGATAAGGGGAGAAACTATGAAGGAAGAGACTATGTGTGAATACGCAGTTTGTTTAGATAATATTTCGTTTTCATACGAGGGCGCTACGATCATAGAGAATCTGTCGCTCAGAGTAAGACCCGGTGAACATATCGGAATCGTCGGGGAAAGCGGGTGCGGGAAAAGCACTGTGTTAAAGATAATTGCCGGACTCTATGAAGCTGATTGTGGAGAGGTTGTCATAGCGGGTGAGCGTTCTCCGGAGAAAATCAGGAAGCACACCACTGTCGTTATGCAGCATAACAGCCTTTTTCCACTGTCCATCAGGGACAATATTACCTGTGGTCACATTATTTCAGAAGAAATAGTTTGGACAGCCTGTCAGAATGCAAGTCTTGCAGAGTGGATCGAGAGCCTTCCGGCCGGATTGAATACGAATGTGGGTGAGCGGGGAAATCAGGTATCCGGCGGGCAGGCACAGCGGATTCAGATAGCCAGGGCCCTCTGTAAGGATGCGCAGATTATACTGTTAGATGAGCCGATCTCAGCTTTGGATCAGGATACCGGACAGTCGGTATTGAATGCCTTAAATGCGCTGATGTATGGAAAGACGGTAATCCACGTTACCCATCATCGGGAAACTTTGGATCATAGCTATACGGTTTACCGTATGAAGGGAGGGAAACTGGTTCGTGGGTGACTTTGGCAAATTGATACGAGGAATGGGTGTTTGGCGCAAATATCTATTTTTATTAGTGCTCAGGGCTCCTTTTGACGCCATCAGAACTTGGATGCTGGCGAGTCTGATACGATCGGTTTTTCGATGTCTGGAAGCAGATAATACCGGTTCTCTGTTGGAAATATGTATAGTATACGGATTGCTATGCATGATGTTGTTTATATATAACGGAGTGGTGTGGAGTAATTATGCGGCCTTTGCTGCAAAAACAGAAGTACAGCTTCAGCAAAAGATGTTTCATAAGATTCTGAGTTTACCTCTTAAACGGATAGACAGCCGGTTTAGCGGCGAATGGATCACCAGATTAAACAGCGATATACAAGCGGCTTTTACAATGATGAATGGAGCGCTGAACATTCCCCACCTTACAGTCGCTGTCATAAATACAATGTTGTCTTCTTTTTTACTGTTTAAAAGCAGTCTGCGTTTCCTTGCGGTAACATGGGTATTTATTCTTTTGCAGCTATTTGTGAACTACAAGACGGTACTTGAGGCTGTCCCGAAATTGAAGGAAGAATCGCAGAATGCCATGGCGGAAAACACCTCTGCGATCAAACCGTTGATTACGGAGGCGGACGCAATTTTGCTATACGATGCCGAAGAGATGATGATGAAAAAATGTGAGGAGAGCAGCAGAAAATTAGTGAAGATCAATATGAAAATCCATGTGCGCAGTGCGTTAAGCGATGTGGGTATGCAGCTGTTTGGAATCGGGGGATATCTTGTGATCCTGCTCATGGGATACGGATTTATTTCCGGTGTGACGATGGCATTTTCGGATGTGGTTTATTGTTTTCAGGTCAGAGGTTCCGTTATGGCAGGGGTGTTCATGCTTGCTACCTGCTTCAATAATTTGAGGGCAAATTCGATTTGTGTAAAAAGGGTTTGTGATATATTGGAAGAATAGTCAGATGTTTACCGATTAGAAATGGAGGGTGTGTATGAAAGATGGGTTTATGCTGATCGGAGAAATTGCAGACTTTTTTGGTATTTCCAGAAAGGCAATACGTTTATATGAAAAGAAAGGTATTATTAAGCCTGTAAAAGTAGATGTTACGAATGGTTATCGTTACTATTCGGCGGAGCAGGTACAGCAGTTAAATGCGCTGTTAGAGTTAAAAGCACTGGGTTTTTCTCTTGACGAGATCAAAATGATCATCGACGGGAAAAAGGAGAAAGCGGCGTTGCTTGAAATGCTTGAAAAGAAGCGGCAGGCATGGCAGGAGGCAATGAGCATGGCAAAATATAAAGAGGAATGTCTTGGTAATATTATCGATAATGTACAGGGTTCCGGGGCAGCAGAGATGATTGCGGAAATGACAGAGGAGGAGCGGGCGTGGCTGTTAGTGAAAATGGTATGCATTGAAGATATCAGGGCGCAACATGCTTTGAGTGAAGCGTTGTGGGTGTGATGAAATGGTGTGATAGAGTTGTTATGTCAATGTGCGGGAATGTAAAAATCGTTCTAAAAAGTTGCATAAATGCTGTAAAAGTCGTTTGAAAAAGTTTGTATTTAGGATAAAAAGTTATTTGAGAATATTCCGAAATCGGAATAAATATTGATAAATATAAATAATATGCCATAATAGGAATATATGGGAGGTGCGAAACTTGGTTCATCGACGGGAATATTTAGGACGATTGGCAGACTGGAAAGACGAAAGTGTTATCAAAGTTGTTACCGGAATCAGACGCTGCGGTAAATCAACACTTTTAAATCAATATCAGGAATATTTAAGGAACGATGGTGTCGCTGATGAACAGATCATCTCTATTAATTTTGAAGATCTGGATTTCGAGGAACTGTTGAATTATAAGGAACTCCATCGGTATATTAAAGAGAGATTATGCGAAGGCAAAATGACCTATATTTTTCTTGATGAAATCCAGAAAGTAGATTCTTTCCAGAAAGTTGTTGACAGTTTATACATTAAAGAAAACGTTGATCTTTATATTACCGGATCGAACGCCTATATGCTGTCAGGTGATCTGGCAACGTTATTGAGCGGAAGATATGTGGAGATATCAATGCTTCCCTTGTCCTATCATGAGTACTGCGAGGCAGCAGGGAGAGAGTCTTGCGCTGAACTTTTTTCGGATTTCATGAAATATGGCGGATTTCCGTATATTGCAACAACGAACAAAACAGAAGAAAAAGTGGATATGTATTTGGAAGGTATTTATAATACAGTTATCATAAATGATATGGAAGAACGTCAGCGACGAAAAGAAAATGATCCGGATAAACGAAGAGTAACGGATATCACTCTTCTTAAATCTATTTCTAAATATCTTGCAAATGTCATAGGAAATCCGGTATCCGTGAAAAGTGTTACGGATTATCTCGTATCGAGCGGGCGTAAGGTATCGCAGAACACTGTGAGCGATTATATTGACGCACTGACAGACTCGTTTGTGTTTTATACTGCTGACAGATTTGATATTGCGGGAAAACAGTTACTAAAAGTTAACAGAAAATATTATATGGTCGATCTGGGAATAAGAAATCATATTTTACCCAGAAAAGATTATGATCTGGGTTTTTCTGTTGAGAATATTGTTTATTTTGAACTATTGCGGCGCGGCTATCGTGTCCATATCGGAAAATACGGAAATACGGAAGTCGATTTTGTGGCGGAAAAGCAGGGAATACTTGAATATTTTCAGGTTGCTGCTGATATGTCCGCACAGGAGACATTTGAGCGTGAAATGAGACCGCTTCGCAGTATCAGGGACAATTATGCCAAAACTGTGTTGACATTGGACGGGCTTACATTAGGGAATTATGACGGTATCGTTGTGAAGAATGTGATAGAGTGGCTATTTGTTATATCATAGAATAAATTTTGCGTGCAATCTTGAGATTGCAAAAACATCTCTTGACAAAAAATCTCTAAGTTACTATATTATTTATAATAACGAAACTGAAAGGTAATGACAAAGAGGAGTACATGACCACCGCCGCCAGAGAGAGCGCCGCAAGCTGAAAGGCTGCTTCGGAGAGGAATCATGGAAGGTAGCTTTGGAACCGGGATGCCGAAAGCCGTCATGGGAGGAACAGAATTGACGGGTCACAGTAAGTGTCCACGCCCGATCCCCGTTATCGGATCGAGATTTTTATGAGTTGTTACGACAGCTTGTAAGAGTCGCTGAGTGAGAAACTAAGGTGGTACCGCGTATATGCGCCCTTTGCCGACATGTCGGCAGAGGGCGTTTTGTAACGTGTACGGATTTTCGAGTTCGCGAAGCGAATCTCGCAACCACGCGAAGCTCAATTTTTTTGAGGAGGAGAAAACCATGAGCAAAGAATTAGCCAAAACCTATGACCCCAAGGGCATAGAAGACAGACTATACCAGAAATGGATGGACAAGAAATATTTTCATGCGGAGGTTGACGAGACGAAGAAACCCTTCACCATCGTGATTCCGCCGCCAAATATCACTGGACAGCTCCACATGGGACATGCGCTCGACAATACGATGCAGGATATTCTGATCCGCTATAAGAGAATGCAGGGGTACAATGCCCTCTGGCAGCCCGGAACGGACCACGCGTCCATTGCAACGGAAGTCAGGATCATCGAGAAACTGAAAGAGGAAGGCATCTCGAAAGAAGACTTGGGACGTGAAGGCTTCTTAAAGCGTGCGTGGGAGTGGAAAGACGAGTACGGCGGACGTATCATCAGCCAGCTTAAGAAACTTGGTTCTTCCTGCGATTGGGACAGGGAGCGGTTCACCATGGACGAGGGCTGTAATAAGGCCGTTACGGAAGTGTTCTGCAAGATGCATGAAAAAGGCTGGATCTACAAGGGCAGCAGGATCATCAACTGGTGTCCGGTATGTAACACTTCTATTTCCGATGCGGAGGTAGAGTACGAAGAGCAGGCAGGTCATTTCTGGCACATCAAATATCCGCTTGTGGATGAGAACGGACAGCCCAGCAAGACGGAATTTCTGGAGTTTGCAACTACCCGTCCGGAGACGATGCTCGGCGATACGGCGGTGGCTGTCAACCCGAATGATGAGAGATATACTTATTTAAAAGGAAGACAGGTATGGCTTCCGATTGTGAACAAGCCGATTCCGGTAGTGGAAGATGAGTATGTTGACATGGAATTCGGTACGGGTGTCGTTAAGATCACCCCGGCACACGACCCCAACGATTTCGAGGTTGGCAAGCGGCATGGTCTGCCCGAGGTCAATATCATGAACGATGACGCTACCATCAATGCAAACGGCGGCAAATACGAAGGACTCGACCGCTATGAGGCCAGAAAGCAGATTGTGAAGGAGCTGGAAGCGGAAGGGCTTCTTGTTAAGATCGAGGACTACTCTCATAATGTAGGAACTCATGACCGCTGCAAGATCACCATCGAGCCGATGATCAAGAAACAGTGGTTCGTGAAGATGGATGAACTGATAGGACCTGCGGTAGAAGCCGTTAAGAATGGTGAAATCAAGCTGATTCCGGAGCGTATGGATAAAACTTACTACAACTGGACAGACAATATCAGAGACTGGTGTATCAGCCGTCAGTTATGGTGGGGACACAGGATTCCGGCCTACTATTGCGATAAATGCGGCGAGGTAGTGGTTGCGAAGGAAATGCCGGGCGTATGTCCGAAGTGCGGCGATACGCATTTTACGCAGGATCCGGATACACTGGATACTTGGTTTTCTTCTGCACTCTGGCCTTTTTCCACATTAGGATGGCCGGAAATGACAGAAGATCTGAAATATTTCTATCCTACGGATGTGCTTGTGACGGGTTACGACATTATCTTTTTCTGGGTTATTCGTATGATCTTCTCGGGATATGAGCAGATGGGAGAGAAGCCGTTCCACACCGTATTATTCCATGGTCTGGTGAGAGACTCACAGGGACGCAAGATGAGCAAATCCCTCGGCAACGGTATCGATCCATTGGAGATCATCGACCAGTACGGCGCCGATGCGCTTCGTCTTACGCTGATCACGGGCAACGCGCCGGGCAACGATATGCGTTTCTACTATGAAAGAGTGGAGGCAAGCCGCAACTTTGCCAACAAGGTATGGAATGCTTCAAGATTCATCATGATGAACATGGATCAGGCGGAGGAAAAAACGGGCACTCGCGGATGGGAAGTGTCATATGATGCAATAAGGAGTCATCTGGAGCCGGCTGACAAGTGGATCTTATCCAAATTGAATACGCTGATTAAGGATGTGACGGACAATATCGATCATTATGAGCTTGGTATCGCAGTACAGAAAGTATATGATTTTATCTGGGATGAGTTCTGCGATTGGTATATTGAGATGGTGAAACCCCGTTTGTATCAGAAAGATACGGACGGACAGGAGAGCAATAATGCGGCGCTGTGGACCCTGAAGAATGTCCTGATTGACGCGCTGAAACTGCTTCATCCTTATATGCCTTTTATCACGGAGGAAATTTTCTGTACGATCCAGAGCGAGGAAGAGTCTGTTATGATCTCCAAATGGCCTGAATATACACAGGATCGGGATTATAAAGAGGAAGAAGAGTCCATTGAGCTGATCAAGGAGGCGGTTCGCGGCATCAGAAATATCCGTACGCAGATGAACGTGGCTCCAAGCAGGAAGGCTGCTGTGTTCGTTGTCAGTGACAAAGAGGCTGTAAGAAAAACTTTTGAGGAAGGCAGCTTGTTCTTTGCTTCCCTTGCAGGTGCCTCTGAGGTGACGGTACAGGCGGACAAGAGCGGTATTGCCGATGATGCGGTATCTGTTGTGATTCCGAATGCCACGGTCTATATTCCTTTTGCGGAGCTGGTGGACATCGTACAGGAGATCGAGCGTCTGCAGAAGGAGGAGAAGCGGTTAAACGGCGAACTTGCCCGCGTCAACGGCATGCTGAATAATGAAAAATTCATGGCAAAGGCGCCGGAAGCTAAGGTGGCGGAAGAACGTGCAAAACTGGAGAAGTATACACAGATGCTGACACAGGTGAAGGAGCGTCTGGCACAACTTGGCAAGTAAGATAATTTTTTTTAGGGCTGGTAAAGTCCGCAAATATGGTGTAAAGTAATATTAGGATATTATGTTTTGGGACATTAATATATTAATAGATAGAAGGTAACTATTCAGTACAGGTCGAAGCATTTACTGCTGAGACNGTAAGAATATGATTCGGCGGGCAAAATCCCATTGTCGAAGACAATTTAGGATGGATTTTGCATCGTAACTGTGAAGGTACTGAACAGTTACGAGAATTATTTTGATNGCAGGAAAGTGAGGTGAGTCACGTGAGCGGGGTTATGTTTTCACCGGAACAAATGGATAAATTGAAGAACGCCATGAACAGGGCAGCNAAACCGGATACGACATCGACATCAATGACGGTGTCGCTTGAGGTGCCGGTATCGGATGCGAAACAGAGTGATGGATGGGATTCCCATGGAACGAATTTGGCGAGAGGCACTTATCTGCGTATCGATGAAGATGATATGGCGGCGTGGCTCTATCTGGTACCTCCTGACAAGGGGCAGATCTATACGAAGGGTGAGCTNNTGACCTATCTGGAGAAAAGNGGTGTGGTCAAGGGATATCACAGCTCTAATCTGTCGGCTATGATCAAGAAGAAGGTTTATGACAGGGAGATTCTGGTTGCGCAGGGTGCGGAGAGTGTGCCGGGGAAGGACGGATATTTTGAGTATCTTTTCTCTCCGGAAGAGTATGGCGTACCTAAGATCAGGGAGGATGGCACTGTCGATTACACGAATATGAGTGCGCTGCAGAATGTAAAGAAGGGTGACAAGGTAGCAGTCTATCATTATGCGGTACCGGGCAGGGACGGTTATACGGTTCGCGGTGCGGAGATGAAGGCGACACCTGCCAGAGATCTGCCGCCCATGCGTGGTAAGGGAATTCTGCGGGAAAATGATGTATACTATGCACAGTCCGATGGTAAGATTGAGGTTAAGAACGGCAAAGTGGATATTCAGAATGTCCATGAGATTATGGGCGATGTGACTATGATCATTGGCAAGATAGAATTTTTCGGCGATGTGATCATTTATGGTAACGTGGAGAGCGGCGTGACGATTCGTGCGGGGCGTAATATTGAGATTCACGGTACCACAGGGTGCGCGACTCTGTTTGCGGGCGGGGATGTAGTCTTAAGCCGCGGCATTCAGGGCGGCGGTAAGATATCTGCCAGAGGAAGTGTCTTCGCGGACTTCATAGAGAACACTACAGTGGATGCGGGCGGCATGGTGCAGTCCAATACCATTCTGAACGCACAGATATCCGCGAAAAACAAAGTAATCACCACGGGCAAGAAGGGATGTATCATTGGCGGATATGTTCATGGNCTGAAAGGGATCGAGGCGATGACGGCCGGCAGCGATGTGGAAGTTAAGACGATCCTGCATTGCGGATATGAGGTGACAGCTTATGAGAAGCTGTTAGATGTGAGGCATAAGGAGAGCGATACGAAAGAAAAGTTGTCCGAATTGGTAGAGACCATGACGGAGGCNCTGCGTGAGAAGCGAATGCGGGGATCAAGCACTTCGGCAGCTACCGAGGCGAAGCTGTCCGAATGGAATAGACTTAAGGATCAATATTTCGAAGAGCTGGATAAGATCAGTCGGGAACGGGAAACNCTGGAAGAGACTATGGAGGAGAGCAGAGGTGCCTACATCAAAGTTGACGGTAATATTTATCGCAATGTAATCATCAGNATTAACGCCGAGCAGATGGTACTGGCTAAAAAAACCAGCTTTATGAAATATACTGCCGATAAAGGAATCATTGAGGGCGTGGTGATTGTTCACAATTAACGCCGGTATTTTATGCTATAGGAAATTGCCCGGATTGCCACGAGTTTGTGAAGCGTAAGCGAACAAATCTCGCAACCCCGCGAAGCTCAATTTTTTATGCGGACATGAGTTTAGAAGAGATGAAGCTGGAACAGGATATGATGAAGCAGATAGACACATATCGGGAAGCGGAGGCATATATCAACGATATTCCGAAGTTTTCCGGTAAGAACAGCATGGAGGATACCCGCAGATTTCTTGAGCACATGGGGAGTCCGGCACAGAATTGCAAGATCATACACATAGCAGGCACAAACGGAAAGGGTTCCGTTTGTGCTTATTTGTGTTCGGTGTTAAACAGGGCAGGGATCAGTGCAGGCATGTTTACATCGCCGCATCTGGTGACGATGCGGGAGCGGTTTGCGATAAACAGCAGGATCGTGGATGAGGAGGAATTTCTGGAGGCTTTTAGGGCAGTGAGGGAGAGAATGTTCGATTTGCCTGAAGAGCTGGCCGCTAAGGCCTATCATCCCAGTTTCTTTGAATTCCTTTTCTTTATGGCCATGATTCTTTTTGAGGATGCGGGAGTGGAGTATATAGTGCTGGAGACCGGATTGGGCGGCAGGCTGGATGCCACCAATGCGGTTCAGGATAAAAAGTTGTGCGTCATAACCGCCATCGGATATGACCATATGGAATATCTGGGTGATACATTGTGGCAGATCGCCGGAGAAAAGGCGGGAATTATGCGCCGGGATGTTCCCGTTGTCTACTCGGCTGGGTGTCAAGATGCAGCCGGACGGATAGAAGAATGTGCACGTTCCATAGGCGCTAAAACTGTGCCCTTGCAGAGACAGGCGATAAAAGAAATAAAGATTCAACATAAAACAATTGATTTTTCTCTTCATTTAAACTATTATGGTTATATTGGTTTTACTGTGTCCACCGCAGCGGTTTATCAGATCGAGAATGCGGCGCTGGCGGTCAAAGCGCTGGAACAGCTTAAGGATGAGCGCATAACGGTGCCCGTGATTCAGGAGGGGATCCGCAGTATGGTCTGGGAGGGCAGAATGGAAGAGATCCTACCGTCAGTGTTTCTGGATGGCGCCCACAACATAGACGGGATACGGGCTTTGCTGGATACGGTGAGATCACAGCCCTGTTACGGAAGGCGGAAGCTGCTTTTTTCTATTGTAAAAGACAAGCAGTATGAGAATGTGATCAGAGAAATTGCTCTGTCAGGGTTGTTTGACGAGATCGGCTTGGTGGCGCTTGAAAGTGAGCGTGCCCTGCCGCTTCATGTATTGGAAAATTCTTACAGGCAGTATACAGGATTGATATGTAAGGCTTATAATGACTTAAGGACAGCGTTTTGCAGTCTGGTACTTGGAAAAGATGACGAGGATAGAGTGTATATTGTCGGTTCATTATATTTGGTGGGTGAAGTGAAAGCCCTTTTGAAGGAGCCTATAGCATGATAAATTTTGAAGAAGAGTTAAAGAAATTCCATCCCAGCTTAGAGGTTGAGGATGCGGAAGAGGCGATATATAATCAGGATCTGACGGATATGGCGGATCTGATGGTTAAGGTTGTGAAGGAATCGAAGAAAACGGGCGTAACAGAATAGAGGATTGGCATAGATGATTTGTTATCAGTGTGGATGTAATCTGTCCGAGCATGATTTTTGCACGAGCTGTGGTGCCGATGTAGCCCTGTATAAGAAAATCATATATATCTCCAACCGTTTTTATAATGAGGGATTGGAGCGGGCAAATGTCAGAGATCTGACAGGTGCGATTACCAGTTTGAGACAGAGTTTAAAGTTTAATAAGAATAATGTGGAGGCGCGTAATCTGCTTGGCCTCGTATATTTTGAGACGGGCGAAGTTGTGGCGGCGCTCAGTGAATGGGTCATCAGTAAGAATTTAAGACCGAAGAAAAATATCGCGGATGATTATATTGATATGATTCAGACAAATCAGAATCGGCTGGATATCATTAATCAGACGATTAAGAAGTATAATCAGGCGCTTACTTATTGTAATCAGGATAGTCTGGATCTTGCCGTGATCCAGCTTAAGAAGGTATTGTCATTAAATCCCCGATTTATCAGGGCACATCAGCTTCTCGCACTTTTGTATATCAACAATGAAGAGTGGGAGAAGGCTAAGCGGGAGCTGACGAAGTGCCTTGAAATCGATACGAATAATATTGCAACGCTGCGTTATCTGAAAGAAGTGGACGAGATGCTTTTGCCGGAGGAAGGGGTCAAGAATCCACCGAAGAAAAAGCATAAGTCGGACGAGGTTATTAAATATCAGAGCGGTAATGAGACGATCATCCAGCCTGTAAATGTAAAGGACGGAAGGGGCGTCACTTCATTATTAAATCTCGGAATCGGTATTATTATCGGAGTCGCAATCGCAGTATTCCTGATTCTGCCGGCCAGAATACAGACGGCTAAAGCGGGTATTGACGAGGATCTGCGTAAAGTGAGTGAGCAGTTGGACGCAAAGACGGCCACGATAGACGAACAGCAGCTTCAGATCGATGAACTGACCAAGCTCAATAACGATCTGCAGCAGGATCTGCAGGCATATCTCGGAACTGACGGTACTCTGCGGTCTGTGGACAGTCTGATGAAGGCGGCAGGTGCGTATCTGACCAATCCGGAAGACGTCACGGTAGTGGCGGATTATCTGGAGGAGATCGAGAAGGAAGATCCCGAAGGCGAGACGAGTAATTCCGAGGCATTTGAAAATCTTTATAATACGTTGCTTGCTTTGGTGGGACCGGACATCGCCAAGGCGTATTATGATGACGGATACGAGGCATACAGACAGGAAAATTATGCGGATGCGATCCCGAATCTGGAGAAAGCATTCCAATACGATACGACAAACGGAGAGGCGCTCTATAATCTTGCCAATGCATATTACCGCGTAGGAGAGGAAGAGAAAGCCAGAGCCACTTATTTACAGATTATTCAACTGTTCCCCGGCACGGAGAAAGCGAGTAAGTCTGAGGCGTTCATAGAAGAGATGGACAGTGCGGATTAAGATAACGGTGCAAACTGCAGGATCGTTGTAAACCGACAATAAAGATAAAATCGAAAAGACACGAAAGAGAAAGGACATGGTGTAAGCCATGTCCTTTCTGCATCAAAGCGAGAGGGAGGTTTACATAATATGGAAGATTTTAAAATAATTGATAATTATCTCATGATAAGACTTCCGGATGAGGTAGATCACCACATTTCGGTTGACATAAGTGCAAAAGCAGATCGCTATATCATGTCTAAAAGGGTGGGAAATGTGGTATTTGACTTCGAGAGGACAACCTTTATGGACAGTTCCGGAATCGGAGTTATTCTGGGCAGATATAAGAAGATATCCTGCTTCGGGGGCAAGGTGTATGCCATCAATGCCGACAACAGGATACGCAGGCTCCTGCTGTTGTCGGGAATGCAGAATATTGTGGAGATTATGGACAATATGACAAAGACATGAAGTTATACTAAGGCCGCAAAGAACGCAGCCTAAGTATAACTAAGTCATGTCTGGGAGAATGCCAAAAAGCGTGCATTCTCCGTGTTGGCGAAAGCAAAGGAAGCCTATGACAAGTAAAGCTAAGTTATGTCTGGGTGAAGAAAGAAAAATGAAAGGTGGAAATAAGGAGGACGAGATGATAGAGATAATTGAGAAGAAGAATACCGACAGGATGACAAATGAGATGCGGATCGAGTTCGCGGCGGTGTCGGACAATGAAGCTTTCGCAAGAATGGCGGTGGCGGCATTTATTACGCCGCTTAACCCTACACTGGAGGAGATGTCCGATGTGAAAACGGCTGTGTCTGAGGCAGTGACAAACGCGATCATACATGGCTATGAGAACCGGGGGAGTCTGGAGGACAGAGTACATATGGGATGCATATTGCGGGGAGATGTATTGGAAGTGGAGATCGTGGACCGCGGTGTCGGCATCGCGGATGTGGGGATGGCGATGGAGCCGCTGTATACTTCCAGACCGGATCTGGAGCGTTCGGGTATGGGATTTGCTTTCATGGAAGCATTTATGGATAATCTGGAAGTGTGTTCCGATGTGGGATTCGGGACGTCGGTAAAGATGTATAAGAAGATCGGCACCAGCTCATGGATCGCCAGCGAGGAGTAGCCGATGGAAGAGACTGCCGTATTAATCGAACGTTCACAGGCAGGAGATAAAGAGGCAAGGGAGACACTGATAGAGGAAAATCTGGGGCTGGTACGTCACATTGTGAAGCGATTTGCGGGACGGGGGTATGATATGGAGGACCTGTTCCAGATCGGATGTATCGGTCTGATGAAGGCAATTGACAAATTTGATTTGAAATACGAGGTACGGTTTTCGACTTACGCGGTCCCGATGATTCAGGGGGAAATCAAACGATTCTTGAGAGATGACGGAATGGTCAAGGTGAGCCGGACACTGAAGGAAAACGGATGGAAGGTAAAACAGGCTGCAGAGCGCCTTTTGCAGCAATTCGGACGGGAAGCGAGTCTTCAGGAGCTGTCGGAGGCAACCGGGCTTGATGTGGAGGATATCGTGCTGGCGCTGGATGCCAATGTGGAAGTGGAGTCGATCTATAAGTCCGTCTATCAGTCAGACGGCAATGAAATCTATCTGGTAGATCAGGTGGTAGGCGGAAGCAGCATGAGTTACACGGGTGTCGGAAGAACCATCCCCAACGGAAGCATTCATGAAGATACGGAAAAAGAACAGATATTAAACCATATGCTGCTGGAACAGCTCTTAGGAAAGCTCGATGACCGAGAGCTGGAACTGATCCGTATGCGGTATTTTCAGGATAAGACACAGGTGGAAGTGGCAAAGTACATGGGAATCAGTCAGGTTCAGGTGAGCCGCATGGAGAAGCGTATTCTGTTGCAACTCAGAGAGGAAGTATGATACTATAAAGGCAAAGAGAAAAGTGACGCCTGAACGGATAGAAAATTCTCCGTCGGCGCGCTTTCGCTCCTTTCACAGCGCAACAGACACTAAGCTCGTGAGAAACCTCGCTAAGTGCTGGTCGTTTTAATCCGAAGGATTTAAACATGTGCTAGGGCCTCCTTGAGAATTCTCTATCCGTTCAGGCTGGTTATTGATGGGCGAGGAAGTAGTATAATTTATATAACAGCAAAGCGAGGGACAGACAAATGAATACATTTTACTATCAGGTAGACAGTATAGATGGTGATTACGCGAACTTAAGAAGAACCGACGTGCAAGACGAAGAGTTGAAGCTGGTGGCAAGAGCCTTACTTCCCCCTGAAATTACGGAAGGCACACGCCTCAAATATGAATTGATGGAGTACACGATATGCAATGAGTAGTGCATAAAGTATCCGAATGCGCACTGCGGGAAAGAATACATAAAAGGAATATGACAAATGAATGAGAGTACGATCAGGAATCGCAGAATACTCATTAAGAATACAGAAAACGGCGAGATCATAGCGGATACTAAAATCCTGGGGTTTGACAGTCTGACGAACTCCGTGCGTATTAGCGCGGCAAGCCTGCCGGATAAGAAATATTACAGGATTATCGCTTTTATTTTTGCAGAAGAATGTCTCTATGAGCTTTCCGGCACAATCAAGGGTGCCATGGTGGACAATGAGATCGAAGTGCTTCTCGGCAGGAGTAAAGAGAAAGAGGACAGAGCCAGAACAAGATATCCGGTGGAGTTAAAAGGCGTGATCAGCCATATAATAGTGGACGGACGGGCGATATGTCTCCGCAAACCTATGCATATCCGGACAATAAACATGAGTGCCAACGGTGTGCTGATGAAAGCGGATGCAGGATGTTTTGCAGTGGGAGACGGCTTCGTGCTGACGCTTACGGTGGAGAGAGGGACGATCGTCCTGCATTGCGGGATCGTCAGGATCAACCACAATAACATGTTAACGGAAGAATACGGATGCCGGATCAGCGGGATTCAATTAGAACGGGAGACACAAGGATGAGCGACAGGAAATTGCAGTCACTTCCGGTTGAATATTTATGGGACGGGCTTGTATTAAAAGATGATATTTTTAATCATACTGGGGCGGCGCTGCTGCTTCCCAAAGGTGAGACGATCACGAGAGAGAAGCTGGATAAGCTGATGGGCTTTTACGGAGACAGCAAAAATATCATGGTGTACGAAGACACCTATTTCGAAATCATGTCAGACGAACATGCGCCCGTCGAAGCCCGGCAGAAGATCACCGAGAAGCGGGTGGGCTATACGCAGCTGCAACAGAATGTAGGCAGCCTTTTCCATAGAACGGACCATGAGCAGTGGCTGAGCAATGAACAGATGGAGCCGTTGACCAACGCGGTGGCAGGTAAATTGCAAAATTTTGATCCCGTGACGATTCTTTCCTGCATCAATTTTCCAAGGCCTATGGACGAAGGGCTGCAGCGACACTGCCTTAACGTGGCATTCCTAAACGGCATGCAGGCAGGGTGGCTGGAATTGCCGCCGGATGACGTGAATACGCTGGTTTTGGCGGGACTTCTGCACGATATCGGTAAAACGATGATACCGGAAGAGATTCTAAGTGCGCCCCGCAGACTGACGGAGGAAGAAATGGAGGTCATGCGTAGACATCCGGTCTATTCGGACGAATTGCTGCGGGATAAGTTTGATGATAATATCAGGCGGGCAGCGCGCCATCACCATGAGAAGCTGAACGGAAAAGGTTATCCCGACGGCATTATGGGGGATGAGATCGGGCTATGTGCCAGAATTACGGCGATATCCGATATATACGACGCTATGGTTTCCGCAAGAAGCTATAAGGGAGCAAGACTTCCCCTTGACGTGTTCGATATGTTCTATGAGGAGGAGTTCGACGGGCTGGACAGAGAACTTGTTATGAATTTTCTCAAAAATATGCGGGCCGAGTATACGGACAGATCGGTTATCATGTCCAATGGCGAAAGGGGAACGATCCGCTTTATTCCGATCAATGATGCGGACCACCCGATCATCATGCAGGGAGATGATATCCGGCAGACCGATGATGAGTGGTATTGTAAAGAAATATTACCTGTTATTTAAATAGGAACGTCATATGATTTTTTGTGCGCCGACGGGCGCACTTTTTTTTGCATAAAAAGGCAGTATTATCGCATACTAAATGCAAATCCAATGGATGATTCAAGCCTTCCGGGTAAGGATTTTGTCAAGGAGTGTAATGTTATGTCAACTAATAACACAACAATATATATCTGTGCACAGCAGAATGTAGAATTACAGTCAGAGGATGTCTATGTGAAGGATATCGGGAAGCTGACTTGCAGTGATGCACATATTCTGGCAAAAGTGAAGTCAATCAAACTGCACCATTTTAAGAAGGGAGAACCCAAAAGACAGGTGATCAGCCTTCTGAAGATAATCGAGGAGATCGACAAGGTATGTCCGGAGGCAAGTGTACAGAGTATCGGCGAAACAGCTGTTATGGTAGAGTATATCAATGTCAATAAGCATAAAGGGACGGTACAGTGTATTAAGCTTGTTTTTGTGGCGATGATCAGTTTCTTCGGCACCGCCTTTACAATCATGGCCTTTCACAACGATATCGGAATCAATGATGTATTCACGAAGATCTATGAAATGGTCATGGGGCAGCAGGGGGACGGATACGGCATTCTGGAGCTGGCGTATTCGGCGGGACTTGCCATCGGCATAATCGTATTCTTCAATCACATCGGCGGCAGGAGAATTACTAAGGACCCGACTCCAATCGAAGTGGAAATGCGCATCTATGAAGAAGATGTCAATAAAGCCCTCATCGAGACGGCAGACCGAGAAGGCAAGACACTGGATGTTAATTAGAAAAAGGAGAATAATATTGCATGTTATTTATTAAACAATTCTTGCTGGCAGTGATCGGAGTCAGCAGCGGTCTGATTGTTTCCGCAGGGGTATTTACCGTGCTGATCTCGGTTGGCCTGATCCCCCGCTTTGCGGGCAAAATGCATGTGGCGCGGAAAATATTCGTGCTGGAGGAGATGGTAGTGTTCGGCACACTTTTCGGCGGTTTTTTCAGTATATTCGGCGATTGGGGGATGGTCGGTGAGTTCGTGAGGGAGCACAGACTGTTCGGAGAAAATGCAACGGAAGGTGTGTGGAATCTGATCGGAACGTTATTTCTGCTTGTTTTCGGCGTGTTTGCGGGGATATTCGTAGGTTGTCTTGCACTGGCTATTGCGGAGATGCTTAATACGATCCCGATCTTTGCGAGAAGAATCGGATTCCGGCATGGACTTGGGGTGGCGATTCTGGCTGTGGCGCTGGGAAAACTGGTGGGGAGCCTGATTTATTTTACCAGGGAGGTGTATTTATATGGAGGTTAAATACTATGTGCCTAGGAATGCAGGGAGTTAAATCATGATATAACACGATTTGCAATGGATTCAGAAAAATTAATGGATTAAATCGTGATATAACGGATATAGGGTTACTGTTCAGGCGCTAATGTCAGTTAATGTCGGTTAATGGAGACGGACGCGCCGGACAGTATGTAGTTGTCCTAAGGACGCGCTTCCGCTCGGTTCCAAACGCAACGGTACTAAGCTCGAAAGTTGCTTTGCAACTTTAAACCTCGCTAAGTGCCGGCAGTTTAAATCCGAAGGATTTAAACATATCCAAACGGTCCTTATGACAACTACATACTATCCAGCGCTGGGTATTGGAGATAACCTCAACTCGAGAACATGTGTTATTGAGAAAACCGCTATTAGGCAGACAAAACCACTATTTGGTAGACAGAACTGCTACTTGGCAGGAAAAGCCGCTAACTGGTAGACAAAGCCGATGACCAGTAGATAAAGTCGCTAGACAGTAGGCAAAGTCAATACCCTGCAGATATAGCAAATATTCAGTAGACACAGTCACTACCCAGCGTAGGCGGAAGTTAATTTCTTAAGGAGCCCCTTAAAAAGCGTCGGCACTTAGTGAGGTATTTCACGAACTTAGTGCCCGTTACGCTTTTTACGGAGCGGAAGCGCGGCTCCGTAGATATTAACTTCCACCTGCGCGGCCGTCTTAGCCAATTACTAAATAACAACATAACAATAAACCACACAATAGGACAATTATAGTTCAGAATGTCCTAAATACAACAATACAATGCAAATAAGAAAGGAAACCAATCACATGACACAAACCAATCAAAAACCACAGACAACACAGCAGAAAAAAGAGCAGGAATACCAACAGCATGTAGAACAGGTAACCCCGAAGTATAACCTTCTATGGCGCATGTGCAAAGCATTCATAACGGGTGGTATCATATGCTTGCTGGGACAGTTCATTTTAAATTATGCGACAAACAATATGGGACTTGACAAGGAGACTGCGGCTTCATGGTGCTCGATGCTGCTGGTATTGACCAGTGTACTGCTCACCGGATTTAATCTGTATCCGAAGCTGGTGGAATGGGGCGGCGGCGGTGCGCTTGTGCCGATTACCGGATTTGCGAATTCGGTTGCCTCCGCGGCTATAGAATATCAGAAGGAAGGACAGGTGTTCGGAATCGGCTGTAAAATCTTTACGATTGCAGGACCGGTCATACTGTTCGGCATCGTCACAAGCTGGGGGCTTGGACTGCTCTACTGGATCGGAACGTTGCTGGGGATAGCGTGAATGAAAAAATGTAACTGTNNAGAACAGGGNTCTGAACAGTTGCGAAAAAATAATAAGATAGAATATCCTGCGNCTATCTATTATAATAGAGTAAACGACAGGAGCGCAGCGTTCCGGAACGGGGGTAAATATGGATCGTGAGATGGTAAAAGCAGGAAAAACAACAGAGACAACCGGGAGATTGACTTTGCCGACAGATGTGGATATGGTCGAGGAGACCATACGTTTAAAAGAGCTGCTGGGGGCGGATGCCCTCAGAGANTGTGACGGCACGAATATGCCGCCGGANCTTTTAANTCAGGATGCGAAGATCTATGCAACNTATTACACAACCAGAAAAGATAATGATTGGGCGTTGCAAAATCCGGAGGAGATACAGCAGGAATATTTGATCAGTGACCGGGTGACCGCGAGAGCAGNGNGTCTGCGCATAGAACTCATGAAGGGATTCCATACGGAGCAGCTTAAGGTCAACACCATAGACGATCCTAAGAGATGGTGGGAAGTCGTGGATCGGACAACGGGCGAGGTAGTGCNTCCGNAAAGATGGGAATACGATGAGAAGACAGGTGAGGTTGTGATCGAGACGATCCCTTATCATCAGTATACGGTCAGCTTCCTCGCCTTCCTGATCTGGGACCCGGTACATATGTATAATTTCATTACCAACGACTGGAAGGATGCGCCACACCAGCTTACTTATGATGTCAGACAGCCTAAGACGCAGGTGTATGTGAAAGAAAAGNTAAAACGGTGGTGNGAGGACAATCCGGATGTGGATGTCGTGCGGTTTACCACTTTTTTNCACCAATTCACGCTNACNTTTGACGATCAGAAGNGGGAGAAATTCGTGGANTGGTTCGGTTACAGCGCCAGNGTCAGTCCGTATATTCTGGAACAGTTTGAGAAGTGGGCGGGGTATAAGTTCCGGCCGGAGTTTATCGTGGATCAGGGCTATCACAACTCCATATTCCGGGTGCCCTCCAAAGAGTTTANGGANTTTATTGAATTTCAGCAGATAGAAGTATCTAAACTGGCAAAAGAACTTGTGGATATCGTCCACAGTTACGGCAAGGAAGCAATGATGTTCCTTGGTGATCACTGGATCGGCACGGAACCGTTCGGCAAATACTTCAAGAATATCGGNCTGGATGCNGTGGTAGGCTCTGTGGGAGACGGGGTTACNTTACGCATGATATCCGATATTCAANGTGTAAAATATACGGAGGGAAGACTACTTCCCTACTTTTTCCCGGATGTGTTTACCGAGGGCGGCGANCCGATCGGCGAGGCACAGGACAACTGGATGAAAGCGAGANGGGCGATTCTGCGTTCGCCCCTTGACCGGATCGGATACGGCGGTTATCTGAAANTGGCNAGTGAATGGCCGGGATTTATCGATCAGATTCAGAAGGTNGTGAATGAATTTCGACAGATTCATGAGAATATGCAGGGAACGAAGGCATACACGGCGCCTTTTAAGGTAGGCATCTTAAACTGCTGGGGGAATCTGAGAAGATGGATGGCGAATCAGGTGCACCACGCGCTCTGGTATCGGGAGATTTACTCCTATGTGGGAGTGATCGAATGTTTAAGCGGTATGCCCATAGAGGTGGAGTTTATCACTTTTGATGAGGTGAGGGAGGGAATCGACCCGGATATCAAGGTCATCATCAACGCNGGCGATGCCGGCACATCATGGAGCGGCGCCGAGAACTGGATGGATGAAAAGGTGGTCTGCGCGATTCGCAGGTTTGTGGATGAAGGCGGCGGCTTCATCGGTGTGGGAGAACCAAGCGCCTGTCAGTATCAGGGAAGGTTTTTCCAGTTGAGCGATGTGCTGGGNGTGGACAGGGANCTGGGTTTCTCCATGAGTACGGATAAGTATAACGAGTGTTATGATGNATCGGACGGCAGACATTTCATTCTGGAAGATATTGAGGGTGAGATCGACTTCGGCGAGGGTAAGAGCCGTATCTATGCGCAGGGCGAGAATTACCAGATCCTGAATATGGACGGCAAATACAGCCGCCTCGTAGTCAATGAGTACGGTAAAGGACGGAGTGTCTACTTTACGGGACTGCCCTATTCCCCGCAGAACTGCCGTATATTGCTGCGGGCAATCTATTACGCGGCGCATCAGGAAGAAGAGATGAAGAAGTTCTATGTCACCAATGTGGAGACGGAGCTGGCGGTATTCGAGAAGAGCGGTAAGATTGCGGTGATTAACAATTCCAGAGAGCCGAAGCAGANCAAGCTATATGTGTATGGGGAACTGAAAGAAGAACTCGACTTGGCGCCGATGGAGATGCGGTGGGTGGATTATGAATAAAGAAANTTATTGTTTACTGGAAAATTATATGCTTTCCTGCATGGAGGACAGTGCCCATGACAAAGAACATGTATATCGGGTGTTATATAATGCCTTGGAAATTGCNAAGNCGCAGGAGAGCGTGGACTATGATGTCCTGATAGCGGCATGTTTATTACACGATATCGGAAGGAAGGAACAGTTTCAAGATCCCGCGCTTTGTCATGCAACGGTAGGAAGCGGGAAGGCTTATCAGTTTCTGACGGAGCANGGATTTGCGGCCGATTATGCGGAGAAAGTAAAACACTGCATACAGGCGCACCGCTACAGAAAAAGCTGTCTACCGCAGAGCATAGAGGCCAAAATACTGTTTGATGCGGACAAGCTGGATGCCGCGGGAGCAATGGGAATAGCGAGAACTCTGATTTACAAGGGGATTGTCGNNGAACCNTTGTACTCGGTACTTCCGGACGGCAGTGTCTCAACCGGAGAAAATGATCCCGATCCGTCTTTTTTTCAAGAATATAAATACAAACTGGAAAATGTATATNCGAATTTCTATACGGANAGNGCGGCGGAGCTTGCGANGCAGNGACAGCNNATAGCGGCAGACTTCTATCAGTGTCTGTATGANGAGGCANGTGCNCCCTATCGGGACGGAANGAGCGAACTCGACAGAATTTGCAACTTTGACACATCTGCATGATAAAATGGACAAATATGAGAAATGGAGCTTGTTTCATTGAAGCAGAGGGAGACTGTNCATATGAATGTTCTGATCGTGGAGGATGACGAGGCAATCGCCAATTTACTGTATATGGATCTGTCCGATGAAGGATATCGCTGCANCTGTGTCTANAANGGCAGGGAGGCGGCGGATCTGCTGGAAGAAAATACGGATTATGATTTCATATTGCTGGATATCATGCTGCCGGAGATCAGTGGCTATGAGCTGCTTGAGTATATCAGGCCNATGNAGATTCCGGTTATCTTCCTGACGGCGAANGGTGAGGTCAAGGATCGGATACAGGGGCTTAAGCTGGGTGCGGACGATTATATNGTCAAGCCTTTTCAGAGCGGNGAGGTGATTGCCCGNATGGANGCTGTGCTTCGCAGATANGGGAAAAACAGGAAGAACCTTTCTTTTGCGGATGTGGAGATCAACTTAGANTCGCGCAGAGCGTATCAGAACGGGGCGGAAGTGGAGCTGACGGTCAAGGAGTTTGACCTGNTGGTGGANCTGATTCAGAACAGAAATGTNGCACAGTATCGGGACAGGCTGTATGAAAAAGTGTGGAACGAGCCGTTTCTGGGCGATACNAGAACNCTGGATACGCATATTCAGAGNCTGCGGAAGAAATTGGGCTGGGAAGANCGNATTAGGACTGTGTTCCGTATCGGATACCGGCTGGAAGGGTAAGGTGATCCGGTGAAGCTTGGAACGAAGATGTTTTTNTGCATTACCATATTTTTCAGTGCNGCATTCNTGTTCGGCGGGTATATNCTGATTTCTTATTTCTATGATATTACCATGGAGCGNGAGATNGAGGCGGCGGTGGAACAGTATCAGTATAATAAATTCGTGGTGCAGGCGAATCTGATCACCAGAGGAGCGGCATGGCTTGANGGNGNCNCNGACGGNGCGTATGATATCNGNAGCATGGCTTCGGATATGAGNGATATGACGGCNCTTTATACGATGGNCAAGNCGGAGCTGTTCTCCGGATTTCCGGCGAAAACNGATGTGGACGNATTACTGCGGGATGTGACGGATAATCATGTNTGCTATCGTTTCTATACGATCGGGGACAGAGATTATCTACTGACGGCAGGAATCGTGTCGCACGGTGAGGCAGGCGTTTATCTGGTGACAGGAACGGACGTGGAAAGAGTTTCCAGACAGCAGGAACAGATGATAGCGAAATTCGGCGCTGTGTATGGGGTGACGATCGGTGTCGGGAGTCTGTTGATTTTCGGNCTGTCCNATTTNNTNACCANACCNGNCAAAAATNTGACGGANGCNACGAAGAAGATCGCCGACGGAAACTACAGCCAGCGGGTAAAGGAAGGCGGTACNGATGAAGTGGGACAGCTTGCNCGNAATTTTAACCGGATGGCACTTGCTGTGGAAGANAAGGTACAGGAGCTTTCGGANAGCGCGAGGCAGAANGAAGATTTCGTGGCGAATTTCGCGCATGAACTGAAGACGCCGCTGACCTCCATGATCGGGTATGCGGATCGGATCTATCACAAGGAGATGCCGCGGGAGGAGCAGAAGCGGGCGGCNTGGTATATCTGGAATGAAGGGATGCGGCTGGAGGNGTTGTCCCATAAGCTNATGGACATGACGGTGTTAAACCACAAAGATTTTGTGCTGCAGGAGACGGAGACACAGGCGCTGTTTCGGGAATTGGCGGCGGATGTGGAATATTTGATGAGTGAAAAGGAAGTCTCTTTCCGGTGCAGTGTGGAAAGTGCCTATATTGATGTGGAATATGATTTGTTTAAAACGCTTTTTCTNAATCTGNTTGACAATGCGGTGAAGGCCGGTGCCACCGAGATTCGTGTCACNGGCNGTCAGTGCAGNGNGGAGTATGTGNTACAGNTTCAGGATAACGGCAGNGGCATTCCGGCACAGGAGATTCAGAGAATCACGGAAGCCTTCTATATGGTAGATAAATCCCGGTCCAGNAAGCAGCACGGNGCCGGGATCGGTCTTGCGCTGGCGGAGAAAATCGCGCAGATTCACGGAAGTACGCTGGAATTTGAGAGNGACGGNGNNAGCGGAACCACGGTGANNATATGTTTCAAATGCAAAGGAGCGGCGGATNATGAGTAAAAGCAGGATCTATACGGNGNTTATGTTTCTGTCGGCCGTNTGCATGATCTTCGNCGGNTGGTTCCTNACGGCGAAGCTTCTNAGGCAAAGAGAAGCGAGATTCTTNNGCAGTACCGGTAAAGTTGCNGTGCAGTCTGAGGAGATCGGNCTTTTTGCGGNCGACAGCNTAAGCGNTGNACAGGNNCAGGANACGGAGCAGGCAGAGCAGGAGGAATTTCAAGGNCAGAAGATATCCGAATATGTNAGGGCNNTCGTGCTGGCGGTCTGGGANTANGGNGGCAAAGAACTTCCTCACGAGCCGATGGCGGGNCAGATGAATATGAAGCAGGCNATCGANGCGGGAAAGAAATGGGTCGAAAATATGGCGCAGATCGGTGTTTATNCCGATGAGCTGTCNGGCTGCGATTTCGATGCGACNAAGGCGGAATTGTGCACGATCGATACACCGATACGGATGAGTATGGATGAGTCGATGTACAGNTATTGGAANATATGGTTTATCAAGGACGGCGTTTCNGTGGAGCTGACGATTCATGCCGCCAGCGGGGAAGTCTGGAAAGCGAAGATTTCNGTGGNACAGGGANAAGAGAAGGACAATTATGTGNCNGTATATGATATGGGATACCTGCTGCAATATGCTTTTCCGTTTATGGGGNCNGGAATCAATAAGNNATGGACGGAAGCCTATGATCTTGAAGGCGACATGCAGTCTGTGAATGTGGTGAGGGTCGAAAGCAAGGCAGTGTACGCAGAGGCAAGCCAGTCTTTTATCCAGAGTGGTGGCAGGCCTGACCGGTCGATATTGGAGTTTGAGNTGTATATGAAAGAGAATNAATTGACAATTANGACACATCTTATATGAAAGTAGGAGACATCTCCCGCCTANGATGGAAATCANAGGAAAGGGGGACAGATTCATATGAGAATGNTGAAAGATATCNNAACGGTTGTTATGTATGNGGNNGTTATGGGATTTGTCGGCTGTGCGGCCGGAATAGGGTTGACTCTGGGGCTTTTTATGTTATAGTGATTCTGGTGAATCGTAACAGAAAAGTGNACGGCAGCGTGGAGAGTACNGAATCATGGAGCATATTAAGATATTAATGATAGAGGACGATGAAGGNTTAAACCGNGGCGTTTCCTTTGCGNTGGAGCAGGAGGGGTATGCGGTTGTGAGCGCGCGGACATTGCAGGAGGGGAAAGCGCTTTTTGAAAAAGAGAATCCCGATGCGGTGATCCTGGATCTGAACCTTCCGGACGGAGACGGCCTTGTCTTCTGCAAAGAGATACGGCAGCTTCCCGGAGACAAAGCGGGAACTGCTGTTTTGATGCTTACGGCACGGGATATGGAGACCGATGAGATCATGGGTCTTGCGAGCGGAGCGGACGATTATATGACGAAGCCGTTTTCCGTCGCTGTCCTGAAAATGCGCCTTCAGAATATCCTGCGCAGGAAAGAAGCTGGGAGTGATTCGAATCCTGCCGCTTCCGCAGATTCCGGAGAAGATACGGTCACATCGGGGGAAGTGGTTCTGGACCGGAAGACTTTCCGCGCCTTCAGCGGCGGGCAGGAATTAGACCTCAGCATGACGGAGTTTCGTCTTTTGCAATATTTTCTGGAAAATAAAAATCAGGCGTTATTAAAAGAGCAGATTTTGCAGAGGGTATGGGATACGGACGGAAACTTTGTGGAAGAGAACACGCTCTCTGTCAATATCAGCCGTCTGCGCAAGAAGCTGGGAGGTAACTATATCCGCACGATTCAGGGAATCGGCTATCTGTGGGATGAAGGTCAGGTAAACGGAGTGGAGGAAAAATGATGACGGCACAAATCGTAATCGGGATACTTGCTGTTTGCCTTATGTTGTGTCTTGCCGCGCTGATCGTGAGCACGGCTTATTTTTTGCGTCAGTGGAAGAAGATGGACCGCATTTTAGATAACTTTCAGCAGGCGGAAGCAGACGGTGAGTCTCAGAATGATTTGTGCTGTTCGGACGTATCGGAGACGAGAGAATCACGTGTAATCAGTCAGCTCAGTCGTATTTTAAGCAGTGCGCGGTATAAAGAGCGGCAGGCGCAGGAAGAGAAGAAGCAGACCATGGAGCTGGTTTCCGATCTTTCCCATCAGTTTAAGACNCCNTTGGCAAACATCGTGATGGATATGGAGCTTTTGCTGGACTGTGAACTCGAGGAGGGTACGCGCAATGAATTTCTTGCCCATGCCAAAAGTCAGGCCGATAAACTGCAGTGGCTGATGGCGGATCTTCTGAAGACTTCCAGACTGGAAAACGGTATCATCCGGTTTGAGGCCGAAAATACCGGAATTAAGAGAACGATTGCGCAGGCTGTCAGCTCGGTGTATGCGCAGGCCTCCGCTAAGAATATAGCATTAGAGGTGGAAGAATTTCAGGATTTTGCGCTCTGGCACAATCCGAAGTGGACAGCGGAGGCAATGTCAAATATTCTGGAAAACGCGGTGAAATACTCGCCTGAGAACAGCCGCATACAGATTGCGGCACAGAGGCTGGATCTCTATACGAGGATCACGATTACGGATGAGGGCATCGGCATTCCGGAAAGTGAATACAATCTGATCTTTAAACGATTTTATCGCGGTAAAGAAGTGGAGCAGCGGGAGGGCAGCGGACTCGGACTGTGCCTGGCGCAGCTTATTCTGCAATGTGAGAAGGGTTATATTACTGTTTCCTCTAAGGTGGGGCAGGGGAGCAGCTTTTCGATGTTTCTGCTGAATACGGACGAAGCGTCCGGGAAGTAATGGATGCGCTTCGCATTCTGAGTATCTTACAAAATTGTCATATCTTTTATCCGTCCTTGTCAGAATACTGTAAGAAGTGTCTGGTAGAATAAGTCTATAAGGATTCAGATGTTAAAGGTAGTAATATAAGCTGAGAGGGCAGATTGCGCAAAAGGTTCTCTCGTGTCGGGCTACGTCGAATGGATTTTCTAAGTATTCCGGTGTAAGTTGTGATAGCAGACGCAACCACCCTCTACGCGCCATCCGGGCGCGTTACGGGCTTTCCGGGACATCCATGTCCCGAAATTACTGTTTTATATACGGAATACTAAGAAAATCTCAATCTCCTACGCAGGACAGCTTCGAGAACCTTTTGTGCAATCTGCCAATCCATGTTTATGGAAGAACCTTTAGGCATCTGAATCACTTAGGAGAAATGTATGAAGTGGTTTTGACAGGGAGGAGTCACATGAAAATATTGGAAACCCATGATTTAAAGAAATATTACGGAAAGGGCGATATACAGGTCAAGGCGCTGGACGGCGTGAATCTGTCGGTGGAAGAGGGTGAGTTTGCCGCGGTGGTGGGTACTTCCGGTTCCGGGAAATCCACGTTGTTACACATGCTGGGCGGGCTTGATTATGCAACCTCCGGCACGGTGACGGTGGCGGGCAAGAAGATTTTTGAATTGAACGAAAACGATCTTACGGTCTTTCGCAGACGGCAGATCGGATTTATATTCCAAAGCTATAATTTGGTGCCGATCTTAAGTGTCCGCGAGAATATCGTGCTGCCTCTGGAGCTGGACGGAAGAGACGTGGATCAGAAGTTTGTGGATCAGATCGTAGGGACACTGGGACTGGAGAGTAAGCTGGATAATCTTCCGGGGCAGCTTTCCGGCGGGCAGCAGCAGAGGGTGGCGATCGCCCGGGCGTTAGTGACGAAACCGGCAATTATCCTTGCGGACGAGCCTACCGGCAATCTGGACAGCAAGACGACGCAGGAAGTGCTGGGACTTCTGAAGCTGACGGGGGAGCAGTTCCACCAGACGATCGTTATGATTACGCACAATGAGGCTCTGGCGCAGCTTTGCGACAGGGTGATTCATATTGAGGACGGCAGGATCGTGGCACCCGATAAGGAGGTGCGCGTATGATCAATAATAATGGTGCGTCAATCCGCAAATTATCCAATCGGTGTCTGCAAAATAACCGTATGAGGAATAGTTTTGCCGTGCTGGCGATCATCCTGACGGGCGTACTGTTTACGGCGGCCTTTTCCCTGACAAGCGGCGCCATGCAGGCGGCGCAGGAGTATACGATGCGGGAAGTGGGCGGACGGTTTCATGCGGGACTTAAGGCGGCCACAAAGGAGCAGTATGAGAAAGTAACCGCAGACCCTATGGTCGTACAGAGCTGTTACAATATTTTCATCAGCCGTGCCGACAACATCGTGAAACGGCAGGCGGAACTGCGCTATACGCCGGATGAGAGCAGTCTGTGGGACATGTTCATCACGCTGGAAGAAGGGCGTATGCCGGAGGAGGTTGACGAGATCGTTGTGGACACCTTTGTGCTGGATGAGCTTGGGCTTCCTTATTCGACGGGGGTAAAGATACCGCTTAGGTTCTCCTTTATGGATGAGACGATCGAGGAGGAATTCGCTGTATGCGGATGGTATCAGGGAGATGCCATCTCACACGCCAGTGAGCTTTTCTTATCGGAAAGCCGTTGGATGGAGTTGAAGGGCTCCCGGACAGATGAANANTTCATCAGATGGTCGGAGGAACATCCGNAGGATCGGGGNGTAGGACTGCGTGCGGTCNATCTTTTTTTTGAAAATGATGCCAATCTGGAAGANAAGGTGCGGACCGTTATNCGNAATGCCGGATANGANCCGGNAACAGAGCTGGATTACGGCGTAAACTGGGCATATATGAGCAGTCGTGTGGAGTCTGTAGACCCTTTCACGTTTGCGGTTCTACTGGGAGCGGTTTTAGTCATCCTGATCAGCGGATACCTGATCATCTATAATATTTTNCAGATATCCGTGATCAGTGATATCAGATTTTANGGCNTGCTTAAGACCATCGGAACGACAAAGCGGCAGATACGNCGGNTGGTACGCCGNCAGGCGGTTATGCTTTCCGCAATCGGTATTCCCGTCGGTCTGCTGATCGGGTACGGTGTGGGNGGGATTGCGCTNCCCTTTATGCTGCAAATCAATGACTATCAGGGAATGCAGGTGTCATTGCAGTTTAATCCGTGGATCTTCGTATTCGGTGCCGCGTTTTCTGCGCTGACCGTGTTCTTAAGCAGCAGAAAACCGGGAAAGATTGCNGGAAGCGTCTCTCCGATTGAAGCGGTCAAATATACGGAGACGGTAGGAAAACCTTCCTTAAGAAAAAGGAAACGANACAGGAGGAGAAAGCGTGGCAGCGGCTTTTCCGCATTTGCTATGGCGATATCCAATTTCGGCAGGAACAGACGCACGACAGTCGTTGTCATAACGGCAATTTCTCTGAGTATTATTCTGCTGGCAATCATTATGACGGCTGTGGGCAGTTTTCGGATCGACCAGTATATGGAGCAGAGGGTGGCGGGAGATTTTCAGTTGGCCAACAGCAGCGTTACCGGATCGGGCATAGGGAACAGCGATATTCATATAGAACCGGAGTTTCTGGCTTATGCGGACGCGCAGGACGGTATCATGAGCAGGCAGGAAATGTGGACGCAGTACGGAATCTATCTTCAGATCGATGATCAGGCAAGGGAGCAGTTACAGAACCTGAATGCGCAGGGCCGGCTCAGAAACGATGAATATTCAGCGGAGGCGCTTGAGAGGATGCTTCGGGGAGAAAAATCAATCCAGGGTTATTTCTATGGATACAGTGAAGAGCTTCTCTCTAAATTGACAGTTTTGGACGGCACTCTGGATATTGACAAATTTATAGCAGGCGATTATGTTCTGCTGACGCAGATAAATGGAAATGAAATGATTCCGCCGGAGGAACATGTCTATCATCCGGGGGATATGGTAACGCTGGAAATGGTTACGGAGGATTCTAATGCTGTTGAAATTACGGATCAACACGGAGAGGTGATAGACGTTGTATATGAAAATCTGTCAGAAAAAGAATATGAGGTCATGGCGATCGTTGAGATTCCCTATAGCATGGGGCTGAACAGACATGCCGCAAACGGCTGTGATGCTGTAATGCCGTTGACAGAGATCGTACCGGACGGAGACCGGTCAGGTGAGACGGAATACGGCGGCTGGGGGCATTGCTTTACGGTATCTTACCAGGTAGAAGAAGAGAAACAGGAGGCGTTCGAGGCGGCAGTTAGAGCGTATACGGAGCAGAACACGCAGATGGGATATGTGACGCAAGACTCCTTACGGCAGGAATTTGAAGGCATGGTNACGATTGTGGCGACGATCGGTATTGTCCTTGCTGCGGTAATTGCCCTGATCGGAATACTGAATTTTGTCAATGCAATAATAACGGGTATTATTTCNAGGAGACGGGAGTTTGCCATGCTGCAGAGCATCGGCATGACCGGCGAGCAGCTTAGGAAGATGCTTATATGCGAAGGAATCAGCTACATTGCGATTGCAGGCGTGATCAGTTTTATTCTGGGNAGCCTGTTGTCATGGTTGATTTTAAGAGCNCTGAACAATGTCATCCTGTTCTTCGAGTATCGATTCCGGATTCTGCCGTTTGTGGTTATGATACCGATTCTCATGCTGGTGGCGNNGNTTACGCCNTCGATGGCATACAAGAGCCTCAGTAAGAAGAGTATTGTGGAGAGNCTGCACGAGGGAGAGTAAGGTTATTCGATTTTGCCGGAGAGGGAGAATTAACAACTAGGATACAACTTAGCCGAAAATATGACACAACACCCGAATAGGATGAANATATCCTGTTCGGGTGTTGTTGCGGTTTGGGAAGTCTGTCATAAATATGGCAGGCGGCCGGTATGATGAAAACGGCAGAGGAATAAANTGTAATAATTCGTAACTATTCAGTATAGGTCGAAGCATTTACTGCTGAGNCCGTAAGAATATAATTCTGCCAAGAGGTGAAATGTTACGACAAACCGACGGCCCGAAGGAAAGGCAAGGGGATCAGAGTGAAAAACGAAGGCAGAAAAGTCGGAAAAGAAGTAANACNGGCGAGACAGCGGGAACGCCNGATGAAGAAACGNCTGTTATTAATTGTAAAAGGAATNNTTTTNGCNGNNCTNNTGNTNCATATCAGGATGCTTGATACGCAGCTTAAGCAGGTNCAGGTTGCGCTCAAACGGATNGAGATTCCGCAGTATGAAGNTTCCCAAGTGATAGAAGAGCCGGCACAGGAGGCGGATTATGCCAGCAGTATCGGGATTGTAAGTGTGGAAAAACCGATACAGCGCACATGGACGGAGACACTTCTGCGGCTGGACAGTCTGGGGCAGTCAGACCCGGTNATCGCCCAGATCTGTCAAAATACNGANCTCTATCCGGAGAAAATGTTGACGGCGCTGGCGAATAATCCCGAGATGGCGGATTATGTGGCGGGNTATCTGNCNGGAAGCGGCAATATNTCGGGCGGTTTGACGCAGGCGGAGAAGGAACAGGCATTTCCGCTGTTGTTGCAGTGGGACCCGCGGTGGGGCTACCGATCATACGGCAGCGACAGTTATATCGGNGTGTCCGGCTGCGGGCCGACCTGCCTTGCCATGGTGCTGTATTACCTGACCGGTGACGAGACCTTTACACCGGATCGGATCGCGGAATATGCCCTAGAGAACGGTTATTATGTGGAGGGAACGGGAACNGCATGGGCGCTGATAAAGGATTTCCCGAGATTTTACGGTATCAGGGTTACGGAACCGGAGGTGTCGGAGTATGCGCTGCGAAGAGAGCTGGATCAGGGAAGTATTCTGATCTGTGCCATGGGGAANGGTGATTTTACGACGGCGGGACATTTCATCGTGATCTACGGCTATGATCAGGACGGATTCAAGGTCAACGATCCCAACTGTGTGGCNAGAAGCAGGAAGAGATGGACGTTTCATGAGATCAGTGGACAGATCAAGAGTGTGTGGGCACTNAGCGGCGGAACGGAGCGCACTGCAGAAAAAATCGTAGACGTGTATCAATGAGCCGGTATATTAAGAATATTCCATAAAAGAGGTGATTTCGCGACAGAGAAATGATATACTAACGTGAGAAGTATTTTATACAGAAAGGCGAGGAAATATCCATATGGCACCGGTAAATCCGCAGGCAACATACCAAGCGAAGAAATTATTACAATATCTTACTGCCATCGGCGGGCGTAAGATCGTCACGGGACAGCATACGCAGACCGTGGCCATGGAGGAGATTGATGAGATCAAGAAGATCACAGGCAGGGAACCGGCGCTTCGGGGATTCGAGCTGCTAGCCTATTCTCCGAACATCCGCTATGAGACAGGGGATGAACATTGCAGGACGGAGATCGACGAGAACCGCAATACTTTGGAACATGCCAGAGATTTCGGGCGAAAGGGCGGTATTGTGACTTTTACATGGCATTGGTTTTCGCCTTTAGGCGGCAGGGACAAAAGCTTCTATGCGGAGAAGACGGAGTTTGATCCGGAGAAGGTGCTGCGGGTGGGAACTGCGGAGCGGGAGGCCTTCTATCATGATCTGGATGTGATGGCGGGCTGTCTGAAACCTTTTCTGGAAGAGGATATTCCGGTGCTGTGGCGGCCTTTACATGAGTCGGAAGGCGGGTGGTTCTGGTGGGGCAGGAAAGGTCCCGCCGTAGCGGCAAGGCTCTATCGATTGATGTATGAGCACTTCGTGAATGTACATCACCTCAATAATCTGCTCTGGGTGTGGAACTGTCCGTTAAAGGAGGGGTATCCGGGAGATGATGTAGTGGATATTCTGTCCCGTGATGTGTATGTGGACAAGGGAACGAAGACGGACTATCGCAAAGAATACGAGGGGCTGATTGCCGTAACACCCGCGAGGAAACCCGTTGCACTGGCGGAGATCGGTATTCTGCCCGATATAGATACGCTTGAGAAAAGCCGGGTGCCGTGGTGTTATTATATGACGTGGAGCAAGGGCTTTGTGATGACCGAGGAATTCAACAGTCACGAGGCGCTTCGTAGGATCTATGATAGCGGATATGCAGTGACTTATCCGGCAGGAATATAGGGAGAGGCTTACATGAAGTCCATTATAAACAGCTTTATCATAGCGGTCGCCATGTATTCTAAGATTCCTATGCCTAAGGTGGAATGGAATCAGAAAAACATGAAATATACACTTTGCTTCTTTCCGGTCATAGGGCTTGTCATCGGTGGACTGCTCTACGCTTGGAGCAGGGTCTGCGAGGCCTGCGGGTTCGGACAGGTCTGTTTCGCGCTGGTGGGGACGGTGATTCCGGTGATCATTACGGGAGGCATCCATCTGGACGGCTTTCTTGATACCGCAGATGCCTTACATTCTTATGCGAAAAAAGAGAAAAAACAGGAAATATTACAAGATCCACATGTGGGAGCATTCGCCGTGATTGCCGCGATCTGTTTTTTTATGCTCTATGGGGCGGGATTGACGCTGATTTGGAAGAAAGGTCAGCTTCTTCTTCTGGGGCTTAGCTATATCATATCCAGAACGCTGAGCGGCATGAGTCTTGTCTGGTTTCCGGCGGCGAAAGAAGAAGGGCTTCTCCACACTTTTTCCTCATCGGCACATAAGCGGACGGTGCGAATCGTTCTGGTCACGTTACTGGCGCTTGCTATGATCAGTGCAGTCATAATTCATCCGGTCATGGGTGCGCTCATGGCNCTGGCGGCAATGTGGGTATGGACATATTATTACTATATGTCTAAAAAGCAGTTTGGCGGCATTACCGGCGATCTGGCGGGATATTTCCTATGTCTGTGCGAGTTGTCAAGTGTGTTGGTGATCGGCATGGTTGGAAGAGTTATGTAAACTTAATGGCGTTAACTATAGGTATAGAAGGGAACAGTATATGNGNAATAAAAAGCTGGTAGTCGGTATCCTCGCTCACGTGGATGCGGGCAAGACTACTCTGGCGGAGAGCATATTATATACAAGCGGCAGTATCCGTAAGTTAGGGAGGGTGGACCATAAGGACGCGTTTCTGGATACGGACAGGCAAGANCGCGAACGAGGGATCACCATTTTCTCTAAGCAGNCGAAAGTTTGCTGGAAGGATGTGGATATTACGCTGTTAGATACACCGGGACATGTGGATTTCTCGGCGGAGATGGAGCGTACTTTGCAGGTGCTTGATTATGCAGTGCTGGTGGTCAGCGGTGCGGACGGTGTACAGGGGCATGTGCTGACTTTGTGGCGGCTCCTTGCCAGATATCAGGTTCCTGTTTTTCTTTTTATCAATAAGATGGATCAACCGGACACCGATCCGGCAGCGCTTCTTGCGGAATTGAAAGAAAGGCTGGACGAGCGNTGNGTNGCGTTCGGNGAGCGNGANGAAGCGTTTTANGAGGANATNGCNGTNTGNGANGAGGAACTNTTGGAGCGGTATCTGGAAGCGGAGNCGGAAAGNAAGACAGANCANAGGGTGGCGACTGGCGGCGTAGTTTCGGATGAACGCGAAGAGCAGGCGGAACCCCGGGGTGTGATAGATGATNNNGAAATTACAAAATTAGTNGCGGAACGCAANGTATTNCCCTGTTTTTTCGGNTCGGCGCTTAAGGTGGAGGGNGTNNCNGAATTATTGGACGGGATCGCCGNGTATACGCGGATNCCGGTNTANGGGGANGNNTTTCGCGCGCGGGTCTATAAGATTTCCAGAGATNCACAGGGAAACAGGCTGACACATATAAAAATANCAGGNGGTANGCTTAAGGTTAAGCAGATGATTCGTACCCATGGGAGCCGTNATGCTGCCGGCANAGGNGAGNGCGACAGGGAANCAGAGNACGGGACGGAAGANAAAATCGANCAGATCCGCATTTACTCCGGNGATAAATATACCACGGAGCAGGAGGTGACGGCGGGAACTGTCTGCGCNCTGTTAGGACCGGTCACGACTTTTTGCGGGGAAGCTTTGGGAGAGGAAGAGGAACACACCGTCCCGTTGCTGCAACCGGTCATGACCTACAGAATGGTACTTCCCGACGGGTGTGATGTGCATCGGATGTATAACAAGTTATGTCAACTAGAAGAGGAGGAACCACAGCTTCACATGGTGTGGCAGGAGCGGCTCGGCGAAATTCATGTACAGTTGATGGGCGAGGTGCAGATCGAGGTGNTGCGGAATCTCATCAGAGAGCGGTACGGCGAGGAAGTCATGTTTGACGAAGGCAGTATCATGTATAAGGAGACGATAGGAAACGTAGTGGAGGGGGTCGGCCACTATGAGCCGNTGCGGCANTANGCGGAAGTACATCTGNTNCTGGAACCGGGCGAGCCGGGNAGCGGANTGCAGTTTAGCNCGCGGTGCAGTGAAGATGACCTTGACCGNAACTGGCAGCGTCTGGTCATGACTCATTTGGAGGAAAAAGAGCATCTGGGCGTATTGACGGGTTCTCCGATCACGGATATGCAGATCACTCTCGTGGCAGGNCGNGCACATTTAAAGCACACCGAGGGCGGNGATTTCAGACAGGCGACTTACCGNGCCGTCAGACAGGGACTTTGCAAGGCGCAGAATATTCTCTTAGAGCCGGTCTACGCNTTCCGGCTGGAGCTGCCNGCGACNCTGATCGGACGCGGCATGACGGATATGCAANGTAAAGCCGGNAANTTCGGNGCACCGGANATGACAGGNGATTATGCGGTNCTTACGGGTACGGTGCCGGCATCCGAGATGGCGGGGTATCAGGCNGAAGTATTGGCATATTCAGGCGGNAAGGGAAGATTGTATACGGAATTAAAGGGATATATGCCCTGTCACAATGCAAAAGACGTNATTGAGGCGATCGGATANGAGGCAGAGCATGATATGGANAATCCGTGCAGCTCCGTGTTCTGTGCNCACGGNGCCGGTTTCGTNGTNGANTGGGATCGGGTGGAAGACTATATGCATCTGGACAGTGNGNTNNCGGATGNNGNTTCNATACAGTCATACGGAGNGCAGGACGATNCCGGGAATCCGATTGNATATTACGNCAGGCAGGAAGTCGGTTATGCAGGGCAGGAGGGCGGTGGACATGCACGGATTAGTGCGGGACGCAGGGAAGGACAGACCAGAGATTTCATCGGACAGGACGAGATCGAGGAAATTATGAACCGCACCTATGGNACAAAGGANCGGAAGAAACAGGGATGGGCGCGGACGATACGGGCCGGAGAAAATGCGGATGNGCAGGGCAGCGGCAGAGCAGAGAGCGTATCCGGCGAACAGTCAGGTTATGATAGGGNGGGAAAGGGAGCCCGTGACAGAATGGCGACACCACAGGAAGAATATCTTCTGGTGGANGGCTATAACATTATATTTGCATGGGATTCCCTGAAAGAGCTGGCCAAGGATAATCTCGACAGCGCCCGCGGGAAGCTGATGGATATTCTGAGCGATTTTCAGGGTTACCGCAGGATGAATCTGATTCTGGTATTTGACGCTTATAAGGTAAAAGGAAATATCGGGAGTACTGAGAGGTATCATAATATAGATGTGGTATACACTAAGGAGGCGGAGACCGCCGACCAGTATATAGAGAAGGTAACGCATAAGATCGGCAGGAAGCATCGCGTGCGAGTGGCGACCTCTGATGGGCTGGAGCAGCTGATCATCATGGGCGCGGGTGCGGTCCGCGTTTCGGCGAGAGAGCTGCAGGAAGAAGTGATGGCGGCGGGCGAGGAACTGCGGAAGATGTTTCTGCAGGAGGCGGATCGGACGGCGGGGGATAGGAATTATCTGCTGGAGGGGGCGTCTGAGGATGTGGCGGATTATGTGCGGAGGGTGCTGGAAAGGTAGTGGGGCAGTTGTTTGTAGGTTATCTAAGACGGACGCGCAGATGGAAGTTAATATCTACGGAACCGCGCTTTCGCTCCGTAAAAAGCGTAGCAGGCGCTAAACTCGTGAGTTGCTTTGCAACTCAGGACCTCGTTAAGCGCTGACGCTTTTTAAGGGGTTCCTTAAGATATTAACTTTCATCTGCGCTGGGTATTGAGCATGACAACATAACACGTGTTTTTACATACATATTCGACAAGGGGACGACTGAGCAGATAGAAAATTCTATGCGGTTCGCTTTCGCTCCCTGTGAATTTTCTATCTGTTCAGGCTGATTATTGGTGGTGGGAGAGGGAACCGGCAGCCATTCGTATGGGAGCGGGTGATGAAAGAGATTTGCGTGGTTGTGAGGTGCTGTGTTACTATAACATGAGAAAGTAGCGGGAGTCACAGAAAACTCGAGGTAGACATTTTTATTCTATAGGATTCGGGTGTCAAAAGGCACATTAGTAAATTTTTAAAGGCAGATTGCACAAAATGTTCTCGAAGCTGTCTTGCGGAGGAATATGAGATTTTCTTAATATTCCGTTCGATATCCAGAAATTCCGGGACATGGATGTCCCGGAAAGCCCGNNNTGAGCCCGGATGGCGAATNNNGGGCGGTTTCGTCCGTTTGCANAACCTTGCCGGAATATTTTAGAAAATCCATATGACGCAGCCGACAGCTTNGAGAACATTTTGTGCAATCTGCCACCTCCCCNCTGTTACAACNTGNACCTTTTTTTATACATAGGGAGAGTATGATGCGTAANGCAGGACGNNTGTNTGAATATTTTGTACGATGTATTTAAATGNTATTAGTTANATATNACACGGGATTATTGGTACTTGAAGAAGAGAGAATAATATTATGACAGATAAGACGATAGATGTGAAAACAGAAGATAATGTGCGGGNAGCGCGTGGAAACGACGACAATATCGGNAACAGAGANAACAACNGTGCCGATAGCAATGGTGGCAATAATAGCGGCAACATAAATAGTAATAGTGCCGATAGCAGTAACGGNANTCANAGCGGTNACAANAACGGCAGTAATAAAGGTAAAAATAACGNNGTGCCGNACGATATTNCGGAGNTNGTCTNNAATACTTATGTTGCTGCNTTTATGGAGTTTCTNCCGAATGAACCGCGCAAGCCGATCAAGAGCTGCGAGAGGCAGATCGGGCAGCTGGANCGGCGTATCTCNCGNAAGAAGGGGCAGGANAATCANCAGATCTTGGCGGACATGAAGGATCTGCACAGGCGTACGGCGGCNATNGGGTATACGGTGGCGGTTAAGGATGCCAGGCTGCGCAAGCGGTTTCGGCATACGCTGCGCATGTTGATTNGGCTGGATATNTCNTTTTTACAGAGGATGACNGGNGGCGCGAATCCGGAAGATATCATGCAGATGCAGACGGCGGCNGTNCTTCTGCGNGGCAAGTCGCTCTATGANATNTATAAAGAAGACTATATGCAGTATCTGGTAGGACANCGGATCGAGGAGCTGATGGGGGCGGAACCGGAGAAGCAGTATCCGGAAGCGAGAGGTATGAAACGTCATTTTATCCTGCATATCGGTCCTACCAACAGCGGCAAGACCTATCAGGCNCTGCAGAGANTNAAGCAGGCGTATCACGGAATCTATCTGGGNCCCTTAAGACTNCTGGCACTGGAAGTCTATGACCGGATGATGACNGCCGGAATTCCCTGCAATATGATCACGGGAGAGGAGACGATNCGNACGCCGGGCAGCTTCGTNCAGGCATCTACGGTNGAGATANTGGATATCAGNGAGATCTACGATATCGCCGTGATCGATGAAGCGCAGATGATGTCGGATGAGAACAGGGGCAGTTTCTGGACGCGTGCAATTCTGGGAATCCGGGCNGAGGAGATCCATGTNTGNTGTTCCGGCACGGCGGAGGAACTGCTCGTTGAGATGATTTCACGTTGCGGAGACAGCTATGAGATCGTACGCCATGAGCGNAATACGAAGCTGGAGTTTATTCCGAAGCGTTATGACATGAGTAAGGATGTGGAACCCGGNGATGCGCTGATTGCNTTTTCCAAGAAAAATGTNCTTGCCATCGCGGCGACNCTGGAGGGCANNGGNATTAAGGCGAGTGTCATATACGGAAATCTGCCGCCCCAGACGAGGCAGGAGCAGGTAAGACTTTTTACGGAAGGTGTCAATCAGGTGGTGGTGGCCACNGANGCNATCGGNATGGGAATNAATCTNCCCATACGCCGNGTGGTCTTCATGAACACCATGAANTTCGANGGTACCGACAAGCGNCGGCTGGANGCGGAGGAANTCAGGCAGATCGCGGGACGTGCGGGCAGATACGGCTACTACGATGTGGGGTATGTGCANTCGGCGATGGAGACGGAGTATGTGGGTAAGATGCTNGAAGANCCGCTNTATCCGCTGAAAAGGGCNCGGATNGGATTNCCGGAAGTCCTGCTGGATATCGATATGGANCTGGATGAGATNATAGAAGCATGGGAGAAGACCAAGAACCTGCCTATGTACGACAAGATATCCATGGACGAGAGCGTTAAGAAGTACCNTTATCTGAAAAATTACCGCAAGAANCTGTCTTATATGGAGGATCGGAANTTCGTNCTGTCNCTGATNACCTGTCCTTTCGATGTGAAAGACAGGGATGTGCTGCGGCTCTGGCTNAGATACTGTGAGAAACCTACGGAACAGCATTATTGTCCNATGCTNCCGCAGGATTTCAGCTTGGANGGANTGGANTCGTATTATAANCAGCTTGATCTGTATACACAGTTNTCCGCCAGAATGAACTGGGAAGTGGACAGAGAGGAAGTGGCTGTCAACAGGGAATGGGCGCAGCATGAGATCGGAGAACTGCTGCAGGACGATAAGGGACAGTTTGAGAAAAAGTGCCGCGGCTGCGGGGCAGTGCTTCCGTGGGATTATGCCTATCCGATCTGTCAGGAGTGTTATCATGACATAGGGGAGAATGACAGGGGACGGCGTTCCATGCGCAGATACCCGCATAACCGTAATTACAGGTAGGCGGCGGGAAATAACATACAGAGCAATGAATGATGTTGTGACCCAGCTGGCAGTTGAGCGTTGGAGTGTAATGTTATGCCAGGTACAAGTGTATACAAAGAAATAATTAACAAACATACGTTACTGAATTGGAAACGCTGGATGTGATAAGGAAAGAAGTATGATATTGCCATGATTTATACTTATTATATAGATGTAACACAATTTGAAGATGAAGCGCTTTTTCAGGAGAAACTGAATCTGCTGTCCCCATACAGGCAGCAGAAGATCGCGCTGCTTAAACATGAAAAGGATAAGAACAGAAGTCTTGGTGCGGGCATCGCGCTGGATCATGCGCTGGAGACCTACGGGCTTAAGGAGCGGAGTATCGAATACGAATTCGGAGAGTGGGGAAAACCGTCCCTGAAATATCATCCCAATATTCATTTCTCCCTGTCTCATTCGGGAGATTATGCAATCTGCAGCATAGGAGATAAGCCTATGGGTAACGATATTGAGCGGATCAAGCAGGGAAGGCTTAAGGTGGCCGACCGTTTTTTTGCAAAAGAAGAGTTGGCATGGATGTATGCGGCGGAGGATGAAGAGGAAATTAACCGGAGAATGTTCCGAATCTGGACGATGAAGGAGAGTTTCTTAAAGGCGACGGGGAAAGGAATTTCGCTTCCGCTGGGGGATTTCGCCGTGGTGATGGATGAAGAGCGGGATAAGATACGGGTGAAGCATACGTTTAATGCGAAGTATTATCATATGAAGGAGTATCAGGAGATACCGGGCTATCGGGTGGCGGTTTGCTGTGCGGAGAGCAGGGATGTGGCGTATAGTATGATTCCGGTGGTGGGGTAAGGATAGGCAAAGACGGGAGGCAGATTACACAAAATGTTCTCTCACGTCGGGCTGCGTCAAATGGATTTTCTATAATATTCCGGGAAAGAGAGTGGCATGCGGACGAAAACGCCCTCAATGAGCCATCCGGGCTCAGTTCGGGCTTTTCGGGACATCCGTGTCCCGAAATTTCTGGGTGTTGAACGGAATATTAGAAAATCTCATTTTCCTACGCATGACGTGAGAGAACATTTTGTGTAATCTGCCAGCGAACGTTTATGCGGGAATAAGGTATATATTTATGAGAAAATATTCATACTATCTCTTAGAGGAAAAGAGAGCGACAGAATGTGACATGGAGCATTTTGTGCGCAGCGCATGACAGTAAATCCGAAGGGTTTACTGTCATAGAAAAGGAGATAGTGGGATGTTAGGGAAACAGAGTCTTCAATTTTTAAATAAGCCGTATCTGATCAGCAGNGGGGCCATNGTNGGAAGTAAGGAAGCGGAAGGGCCTATGGGGCAGTTGTTTGACAAGGTGTGTTATGATGATAAGTTCGGAGCCGATACATGGGAAGAGGCGGAGAGCAGNTTGCAGAAGGANGCGCTGGAGATTGCTTTGCAGAAGGGCGGCTTACAGAAGCAGGATATACAATTCGTNTACGCGGGAGATNTGTTAGGGCAGTCGATTGCCAGCAGTTTNGGNCTGTCAGGTTATCANGTTCCGCATATAGGNCTTTACGGTGCATGNTCTACCTGNGGTCTGTCCCTTGCNATGGGCGCTATGGCGATCGAGGGCGCTTTTGCNCAGAAGGTGGCGTGTATTACGTCCAGCCATTTTGCCAGTGCGGAGAAAGAATTCCGTTTTCCGTTGGCGTATGGCAACCAGAGACCGAAATCNGCTACNTGGACGGTGACCGGAAGNGGNGCTTTCATTCTTTCGGCGCAGCCGGGNAAACANGTGCGNGCAAACATAACNGGTGTTACTATTGGNAAGATNGTGGATTACGGAATCAAGGATTCCATGAATATGGGNGCNTGTATGGCTCCNGCNGCGGCGGATACCATCAGACAGAATCTGGANGATTTCGGCAGNACNCCCGGTGATTATGACNGGATCATCACNGGCGACTTGGGCATNGTGGGGCAGAAGCTGCTNTTTGATCTNTTGTCCGAGAAGCAGATCGATATCTCGAAACAGCATATGGACTGNGGTATNGAGATCTATGACAGTGAGAAGCAGGCCACGAACGCCGGCGGATCNGGCTGTGGGTGCAGCGCGGTGGTNCTGTCGGCTTATATCTTGAAGAAGATAGAGGACGGGGTTTGGANAAGAGTGNTGTTCGTGCCTACGGGGGCGCTTCTCAGCAAGACCAGCTTCAATGANGGGCAGACGATTCCGGGGATCGCTCATGGGGTTGTGNTGGAGCATTATGANGGAGACTGAATTTCANGCAAAGCTTTTAGAAAGGCTATGACTGTACTGTAATGGTTATAGTCTTTTTNCATGCAGTANTTAGCCGAAAATATGTGATGAATATTTTTTCATTGACTTAAATTTTTTATTTTGATAGTGTTTAGTTAGAGCAGGCGCCGGCTNNTAAAAATATTAGTAGGAGGTTATNGAAATCACATGAATGAAAAGATATATCAGCGTTATTTGGAAACCAGTNTTTATACATATGTAGGGATATATAAAGANTTTATATTATCGTTGCCGGATGANATACCTTCCATAGGAATGTTGGTNTGTGATCAAATTACCCATCCATCTATGTATTTTACAGAGCCGTCTTCNTATTTNGAAGATGCTTNTTNTGGGAAATTTGCGTCNTATCCNAAGCACCGTTTTAAAAATGAAGATGAATTATATATAACTGCTGTTGCAATGATTGCCGGCATCTTGCGTTTAGATGAAACGGGATTTACAAAGAACAGAGATGTGACAAAAAGAATTACCGTATCCTGCCGACAGGCTTCCNTATTATTTAGTGCAATTTTAAAAGCTAAAGGAATCCCCTGCCGTTCCAGAGCCGGATTTATGGATTTTGGTGATAGNGGNGACAGCTATATGGANCACTGGGTTAATGAATATTGGGATTTTAATGAAAACANGTGGGTTTTGGCGGATGTTGACGGCTATTATGAATATGAACAGCGTTTCGGTTANAGTCAGTTTGATCTNCCNCGTCGTAAGTTTGTAACTGCTTCAGAAGCATGGCTTGGTTTGAGAAANAATACGTTAAATAAAAAACTAGACGTTTTTTCACCCGATCCCTTGGAGGGCNTCTGTGAATACNTGTTTATGGATTTTCATGCATTGATGAATAATGAAATCTTTTATTCTTATCAACCNTTATATCTTCGTGGCGGAATACAGACACTGGATGAAAGTGAATTGTGTGAACTGGATTATTTGGCGGNATTGNTGACAGATCCNGATAGAAATATGGAGCAGATAGAACATTTGCGGGCAACAAACGAAAAGCTGTCTGTTTTGACAAATAATACACAAAACATATATTACGATACTTTCAGATAGCATAATGGAGTTCAGAGTTCTTATACATCACTAAAAGAAGTCTTATGTTTTTGATTTATNCANAAATATANAGANTTNTTANCGGNANAGNNGAGAGACNGAAGNAACTGAATNTTACGCAANNTATNNATTGGCAGCAGTTTATCTTAGTGGATAAGCTGCTGCCTTTTCTATTTTCGGGTTTCGTTTATAGTATAGGAAGGCATATCTACGATTCTGAAGCAAAATCTGTTGTACATATCGGGTTGCTGGAGTACACGTTATTTAATGAATATTCTGGATTTTATGCGGCAAATAAACTTATTAACGTAAATGATTATCAGAAATATAGTGACAACATTACACTGCATGTGGTAAACTTATCTCGTATAGATTTGGCGGCCGAGGAGGATAAACAGTATCATATTGATGAGTGGGCAGCATTTGCGTTTGCAGATATAAACACGTTGATGTGTATAGAAAGTGCAGAAATAAGGAGAATTATGGAAGACGGAAAAGTGATTGTTAAAAGAGAAACGGCAGCTTCAGAAAATGATGGGAACAAGGTTATCGACGTGGAACAGGATGTGAAGATTATGGTTTCCGGAGTGATTCGCAGGGATGACAGACCCTTTGCCCGGGTAATTTTCATGCGCGGTACGGATTGGGCGGAAGGAATTGTGCCGGATGGCACGATTGGGGAGTCAGAAGGGTTTACGCAGGAAGAGATTACACAGCTGGAGGATTATCTGGCGAGAGAGAAGGATATGTTGATTAGTCAGGCGAAGGATGTAAATCCGCTTAGGAATATGCTTGGAATGTGACCTTTGCGGAAATCCCGGAATGTCAACGGGCTTTAAGACAGCAAAGAATGCCGCTTAAAAATTTCAAATATGCCTTGCGCGCAGCAGGCGGCTTTGACATGGATGGTTAGATGAGAGAAATAGTAAGGAGAAAATAAGATGAAAGCATTATTTATCGGCGGAACCGGTACGATCAGTACCGCAATTTCCGCAAAACTTCTGGAAAACGGGCATGAACTGTGGCTGATCAATCGCGGCAGCCGTAATACAGCATTGCCGCCGGGAGCACATGTAATTCAGGCGGATATCGGAGATGAGGAGGATGTGAGCCGTAGGCTGGAGGGGCAGTCTTTCGATGTGGTTGCGGACTTTATTGCATTTACGCCGCAGCATTTGGAGCGGGATTATCGCTTATTCCGTGGTAGGACGAAGCAGTTTATGTATATCAGCTCAGCCTCTGCCTATCAGAAACCGTTATCCGATTACCGAATCAATGAGGGAACGCCGCTTGCGAATCCTTACTGGGAATATTCACGTAATAAGATAGCGGGAGAGGAACTGCTGATGAAATTGTATCGGCAGGAAGGCTTCCCGGTTACCATTGTGCGTCCCAGCCACACATACAGCGAACGGTCAGTGCCTCTCGGACTTCACGGAACGGGTGGCAGCTATCAGGTGATTAAGCGGATGATGGAGGGGAAGAAAGTGATCATTCACGGGGACGGTACTTCTCTATGGACGATGACGCACAATACAGATTTTGCTAAGGGGTTTATCGGACTTATGGGGAATATTCACGCCATCGGTGAGGCGGTGCAGATCACAAGCGATGAGACATTGACGTGGAATCAGATCTACCGGGCGATCGCGGATGCGCTTGGCGTGGAGCTGCGGGCATGTTATGTGTCCAGTGCGTTTATTGCGGCTTCCACACCGGAATCATGGGATTTGCAGGGAGCTCTTTTGGGCGACAAATCCAACAGTGTGGTTTTTGACAATACCAAATTGAAGCGTCTGGTGCCTGGTTATGCTGCCACCGTGCGATTTGATCAGGGTGTGCGCATGACAGTGGATTATGTGCTGAATCATCCCGAATGTCAGAGAGAAGATGCGGAGTTTGACAGATGGTGTGATCGCGTGATTGCGGCGCAGGAAGAGGCACTTGCGAAGGTAAGGAAAGAAGGTTAGGCGCGATGCGGGAAATGGAATTTAAGATGGAGCGTCCCGGATTGTTGAAAGAGGGAGATCATGTCACGGTGACGGAGGGTGTTCTGCCGAGCAATTACTATTATACGATTGATCCATCCCTTGCCATGTCAGGCAATTTTCCGTTTAGAGAACGCATGCTGGAGCGTGAGGGTGTGGTGACGGAGGTCATCGAGAATGCCAGAGGCTTCTATGTACGTGCGAGATTCGGCGAGTAGCGGGAATGATTCATGATAAACGATGAAAGAATGACGGTAATGCACTTATAGGGTGTTTTCCGATATAATGACACAGGAAAGAGAAAGGAAGGAATACAGTTATGTTAAAGAAGGTATCTACAGACAAGGCACCGGCGGCAATCGGACCCTATTCACAGGGCATTATTGCAGGAGATTTCCTGTTTGCTTCGGGACAGATNCCCATTGATCCGGCAACCGGAGATATCAAGGGAGANGATATCACACAGCAGGCGGAGCAGGTGATGAAAAATGTAGGAGCGATCCTGACGGAAGCGGGAACAGACTATACGAAGGTNGTGAAAACNACGTGCTTTNTGGCGGANATGGCTGATTTTGCCNCTTTTAATGCGGTATATGAGAAGTACTTTACCGANAAGCCGGCGAGAAGCTGCGTTGCCGTGAAGCAGCTTCCTAAGGATGTNCTCTGTGAAGTGGAAGTATTGGCATATTTAGGGTAGAGATATGAACAAANACAATATTATCCTCATAGGCATGCCCGGCGNGGGCAAAAGTACTNTCGGCGTGGTGCTTGCCAAGAAANTGGGCTANGNTTTTNTGGATTCCGATNTGGTGATCCAGAGCAGAGCAGGCAAACTGTTGCATGAAATCATAGAAGAGCAGGGGATAGAAGGTTTCTGGGCTGTGGAAGAGGAGACAAATGCTTCCATTGACGTGCATAGAACCGTAATTGCCACCGGCGGCAGTGCGGTGTACGGCAGCAGGGCGATGGAACATTTCAGACAGATCGGCACGGTCGTATATCTGAAACTGTCCTGCGAGGCGATTGCCGACAGGCTTGGTGATCTGAACGAACGCGGCGTAACGCTGCGGGAAGGTCAGACATTGCCTGATCTGTATGCAGAACGTGTGCCTTTATATGAAAAATATGCCGACAGCACGATAGATTGTGAGGAGTTGTCGATCCGGGAAGTTGTTGAATTGATCCACTCTTGCATAATATCTGCAAATTTGCAGAAAATAACCGTAAAAAACAAGCGGCAGTAAAGCCGGAAGTTTTACTGCCGCGAAGGAACGGACGGTGGGTTAAGATGGATTATTTCAATGCATTCTGGGTAGGCGGCCTGATCTGTGCATTGGTGCAGATTTTGATGGAGAAGACGAAACTGCTTCCGGGGCGTATCATGGTGCTGCTTGTGTGTACAGGCGCTGTGATCAGCTTCTTCGGATGGTATGAGCCTTTTATGGAATACGCCGGTGCGGGCGCAAGCGTGCCGCTTCTCGGCTATGGCAATATTTTGATGAAGGGCGTTAAGGAAGCGGTATCCGAAAGCGGTTTTATCGGATTGTTTCAGGGCGGTTTCAAGACGGGTGCGGTAGGGTGCTGCGCGGCTCTTGTCTTCGGGTATCTGGCGAGCCTTGTCTTTAANCCGAAGATGAAGAGATAAGAATACAAACACAAATAATAAGCCTTTACGCGGATAGGACACTGAATCTTATCNNNGTAAAGGCTTATTTTAATAATAGTATTTATATNGTTTTTAGNGGTCAATAAAAAATGTTGNATATTTTGAAGACAATCGNAGCCGCCTTTCGTTATAATAGATAGAGTCACTTGAGAAAGGGGGCAGATCACATTAACAGGGAAGAACAATTGTCAGCGCTGATTGATTCTTACCAACATCTTGTTTTTTCCATATGTTATAAAATGACATCGGATTATTTTGCCTCCGAGGATCTGACGCAGGAGACATTCCTGTCGGCTTACAGCCACCTCAAGGACTTTGACGGCAAATACGAAAAGGCATGGCTGTGCAGAATTGCGACGAACAAGTGTCTGGATTATCTGCAAAGCGCCGGAAGGAGGGTCATTCCTACGGAAGATGTGGTGATGAGCGATACAGGCACTTATGAGGGGGCACCGGAAAATGTCTGTCTGGAAGAGGAAGTGAGGCAGACATTACTGGACAGATGTAAGTCATTAAAACCACCCTATGATGAGATCGCGAAGGCATATTATTATGACGAGATGGAGGTCTCGGAGATCGCAGCGCAAAGGGGCATGAAACTTAAGACAGTACAGACACAGATTTATCGTGCACGGGCGATGCTGCGCAGTCTGTACGGAAAGGAGAAGGGCGCATGATCCATGATATTGAAGATGAAAAAAGAAAAATAAGGCGAAACCGAGGCGATGACTTCTCCGGAGGGCTGAGCGACGNGGCNCTTGCNGAACTGATCGGACAAGTGGAGGCACAGGAGATGATCCATGCGCCGAGACAGCTTAAGGGCAATATTTTCGCTCAGATTCGGCGTGAAAGGCGCGCCGCGAAGAAAAGACAGGTTTTCGCCTACCGGATTAAAGTGCTGGCCGCCATGGCCGCAGCATTAGCAGTACTGTTCCTGATGCCGAACGATCTGTCGGAGAACATCGACAGAGCGCCTGTGGAACACCGGACGGAAAATGAGGATTTTGAAAAGATGGCGGCAGAGCGGCAGAAGGACAAGGAAGACAACTGGGAGAAATACCTTGCCGAGCGTGAACGCGGCGGCGTGAGAGGATTTCTGGATGACATGAATGAGAGAGTGACACAGTTTGGAACGAGTCTGTACGAGAGTATGGGCAAAGGATCAGACAAGAAATAAAGGAAGGTACTTGAACAGGTACGAGGAAACAACTGAAAACGGAGACGGAGGTTTATAAAAATGCAGAGAAAGAAAAGCAGATTTTGGTCATTTATTTGGTCGCTCATGCCGGGCGCAGGTGAGATGTATTTAGGATTTATGAAGATGGGACTCAGTCTTATGCTTGGGTTTATGNGGCTGATTATATTGGTGGCGCTCACCAATATAGGAGCCTTGTCGGTTCTTCCGATTACNATGTGGTTTTACAGCTTTTTTCATGCCAATAATCTGGCNGCGCTGGACGATCAGACTTTTATGATGATGAAAGATCAGTATCTGTTCGGGATGGATAATGTAAGCGATCTGGAACAGTTGAAAGCGAGGATGAACGGTAAAACCAAGAAGATTGCGGCGGCTGTCCTGATCGTGATCGGTGTGGTGATGCTGTGGCAGACGGTGTTTAGTCTGTTGTGCGAGATCTTCGGATGGGATAATTATTATCTGAGCAGCGTTTACTATTTCATGCGGGACGATTTGCCGAGGATACTAATCGGGATTGCGGTAATCTGGTGGGGGCTTGTGCTGATTCGCGGCAAGAAGGCGGATTTCGATGCAGGGGAGCGGAGACTTCCCGGTGATCAGACGGATTCNGGTAACTTTGACAATATGAACTAATATGGCAGAGGAGGAAAGCAGTATGGAACAGAACACAGATATAAACGNTAATTCGGTAATGGGTGTGGAGAACGTAAACGATCATAAGTCAATGGAAGAGATGGGCGTTAAGGTATGCCGGACGCGCCGGGTCGGCTCCGTGACATTCGGAATTACGCTTGTATGCTACGGAATCCTCTTCCTGATACACATTTTCCTGCCGACGCTGCGGTATCATATAATATTCAGGTGCTGGCCCGTAATCTTTATTCTGCTGGGCGGCGAGATTCTGGTGGAAAATCACAAATGCAATACGCAGGAGTGGAAGATGGTGTATGATTTTGCGGCAATCCTCATGCTGGGAATCATGCTGTTGTTTGCGATGATTATGGCAGTATTTGACTTCGAGATGGCATATGAAATGGGTTACGGGACATTCAGTCTTTTCTGATATTTATATTTTCTACAACTCTTCATATGCGATTCCCTTCTGGGAGAGGAACTGCCTGACGGACTTGTCCCAGAGGGCGTCAGGGCTTTTGTCCATAAGAAAGGTATGGAAGGCGGTACCGGTCACCAATGTNAGACCGGTGCCGTCATATTTTATGTTCAGTACGAAGGCTTTGANCTGCNNGGCCTCCACGTTTGTATCGCCTTTATCCAGAATGGAAGATACATATTTCGGAATCAGATGGAGCACGAAGCGGAACGCTGAGGGCGTGCGGGTGCCCTTAATCAGATCAAAACAGATGGGGCGAATATTCTTCCACTCAGAGAAATCATAGGGGCGGATCGTTTCGTCTTCCCATTCCTGCGACGTATAGAACTCCCGATTCTGATGACCGTCGATGAGGAAGGTGTTGTAAGTGCTGATGGAAGCCTCCTCTAACAGAAAAGAATCGAAAGCGTCACTTCCGAGCAGTTTTCCCATGAATTGTTTGACATTTGTTATTTTCAGTGCGATCATAAGTACTCCGTTTCTGAATTATGATTGTTTGGAATACAAATAATATACTATCAGATTCATCACTGCGTCAAGGNAAAGCGGTTACTATTCTCACATTGGTCAACCCGGTCGCCCAGAGTGAAGTTAATATCTGTGTCACCACGAAGGTAAAATGTAAATTTATGTTTACATCTTATGGCNTGGTATGTTATCATAAATAGTAATAAAAACTAGATGAAAGGGTTGCGGAGGCTTTATGAGTTATAAAATCGTAGTAGACAGTTGTTGTGAACTGCCGGGAAAATGTAAGAATGANNANAGATTTGAGCGNGTCCCGCTTGGATTGGAAGTGGGGGATGATTTGATCTGGGATGATGAAAANTTTAANCAGAAGGAATTTNTGGAAAAGGTGGCGGCNTATCCGGAGTGCCCGAAATCNTCCTNCCCGTCTCCGGAGAAATTCATGGAGGCNTATCACTGTGANGCNGACGAGGTNTATGTGGTGACACTGTCATCCCACCTCAGCGGAAGCTATAACAGNGCGGAGCTGGGTAAAAGNCTCTATCTGGAGAAATACGGNGAGAAGAAGATCCANGTGGTGGATTCGGAATCCGCGAGCTGTGGTGAGACGCAGTTAGCCATNCGGATNATGCGATATAAGGAAGCGGGATTGTCTTACGAGGAGACCGTGGANAAGATCGAAGTNTTTAAGCGTAAGATGAGAACATATTTCGTGCTGGATAATCTGGAGACACTGCGTAAGAACGGNCGGCTTACGGGAGTTAAGGCACTTGTGGCCTCCACGNTNAGTATTAAGCCTGTTATGGTNGGCAATCTGGGAGTGATCGAGCAGAAGAGTCAGGCGATCGGTATCAACAAGGCGCTTGCCAAGNTGGCGGACTGCATNTTGGCGGATGTGCAGCGCACNGAGACGAGGACTCTTATGATNACCCATTGTAACTGTCCCGAACGTGCGCAATACATGCGTAGTCTGATGGAAAAGAAAGCTACTTATAAGAATGTAGTAATTATGGATACGGCAGGGGTCAGCACTATGTACGCCAATGACGGCGGTATTATCGTGTCGCTGTAGGAACACCATCAGGAGCGTGCCCATAGTATAATATCTCGGCAGGCACAGCTAAAACCTGCCGAGGTATGCATAATCGTTATTTCGTAACTGTGAAGGACAGGGTCCTGAACAGTTACGTTATTTCTATCATCGCTATATCTTATATATCTCAAATTTTTAGTTTACATAACTAAAAATTCAATCGGCGATGTCGCCAGCGCGATCACGATCAGGATCTGTATGATCAGGATGGCAGGCATCCCGTACAGGAAATACCAATGCCTTGTCTTATGGTGAAACAGATGCATACCGGCAATCGAACCGATGCTGCCGCCGATCAGGGCGAGCACGAAGAGAGTAGACTCCGGAATGCGCCATGCACGCTTCTTTGCCTTATATTTATCCAACCCCATCATGATGAAGCTTATGGAATTAATAACAACCAGATATATAATAATTAATGTAATTGCGTTCATAAGAATAAGAATGTCCTTTTTGAAAGATTTCATATGACTACAACAGGATTATTTGACTGAATATAATGTTATCATATCATACAGAATCAGAAAAAAAAAGCGGGTTGTGTGAAAGCGATATCTTCACTTCCTCAAACGAACAGCCTTTCTGTATTCGAGAGGCGTTTTCTGATGCTTTTTCTGAAATGCTCTGGTGAAATAGGAATGATTATGAAAACCGCAGTTTTCTGCAATATCAATCACCTTAGAGTCTGTTTCCGATAACTGCTTTGCCGCCAAATCCAGACGATAGTTCACCAGATAGGCGTTGAAACTCATTCCCGTAAATTCTTTAAACAGTTTCATGAAGTGGCTTTCCGAGAAGCCGCATTGTTCTGCCGCCTGTCGGATAGAAATTTCCCGATCGTAAAATTTTTGTACATAGTAGAGTGCATTCTTAAGCCTGCTGTAGGATAATTGTAAAGAGCTGTTGTCGTTAGTGACAGCATCGCTGTATTGGTTAATATAGTGGAGAAGAAGGAACAGATTCGATTTGATCATTAATTCATGGGTGGAATAGCTGTCCTTCCGGTGTGCAATCAATGTCAGGACGCAGGGGGTAACAGACTGATTAAATGCGGAACCGGCGGGATAGAAGCAGTCCATGCTTTTTTCGGCATTTAAAAAGGGTAGTACATACTTGTCATAACACAAATCTTCTGCAGAACCCTTAAAAAGAGACGGATGAAACAGGATATTGTAGTATTCTCCGCCTTCCGGACCGCCCTGTTCAATGGAGTGAACCGCATGGGGAAGGATTACGATCAGATCTTTAGCGCAGAGCGTATATGCTTGTCCCCACAAAGTGACCTGTATCTGGCCCGTGGCACAATAGATCAGTTCAAAATCGTCATGCCAGTGCAGAGGAAAAGAGGGAATCCATTTCGGNATATTTCCACGATAGACACTGTATGGNAAAGTAATGATGCCGTGGATTTTGGTTTCGTGTAAAGGGGTATAGTCCATGTGATCCTCCTCAAAGGGTTTTTCATTTGATAAAAATAGGATTGTGTTAAAAACACAAGGATATATTACAAGAATTATAGTGTATATAAGAGTACAATGCAAGTAGGGATGATGGAAGAGTTTAAGAGAAAGTTATTTTTCACATGTCGGCAAATCGGACGCTCAGAGGGGAGATAAGGCTGTGGTGGGGTGTGAAAAGTAATTAGAGAAAGGCATGGTAATATAGATGGAATATGCGGCAATCAGGCATTTTGCGGATAAAAGGTTTTGTTATGCCATAGAGAAAGGGCGTTTTCTCATCAGACTTGAGACAAAAAAGGGTGATATGGGAAAGGTGATCTTGCATGTACAGGATAAGTATCTGCCGATCAAATATATGGATACAAGNNAGGANTANGNGATGAAGATTGCNTATTCCGATAATTACATAGATTATTATGAAATAACGATAGATATTGANGTGGTGTGCCTCAGATATTTCTTTGAAATAGAAGACACCATGGGGAAAGTGACGTACTATGGAAATCACAATTTTTATGATGAGTGTATTATCGACATAGACAGAATGTTTGACTGTCCGCAGAATCTTAGGGAAGAGGAAATGTTTGTATTGCCTGAGTGGGCAAGGAATAAGGTGGTATACCAGATTTTTCCGTCCCGTTTCGCTTCGGATCAGGATGTTCCGGAGGAAGTCTGGTATCAGGCACCGATAGGGCATAAGGCTGATCTGAGGGGTTCGCTTCGGGGAATTATTAACCATTTGGATTATATCAGGGAATTAGGGGCGGATATCATTTATATGACGCCGATTTTCAGTTCCAATACAAGCCATAAGTATAATATTGATGATTATTACAGAATTGACCCTTCTTTCGGGACGAAGGAAGACTTGAAGGAGCTTGTGGGAAAAGCCCATGAACTGGGAATGTATGTCATTTTGGACGGGGTATTTAACCATACGGCGATAGACTTCTTTGCCTTCAAGGATATCAGGGAGAAGGAAGAGCGGTCAGTGTATCTGAATTGGTATTATCTTGAGGATTTTCCGCTTGTGATTGAGTGGGGGAAAAAGCCGAATTTTAAGACCTTCAGCTATGCCGCNTTTATGCCGAAGCTTAATCTGCAAAATAAAGAGACNGCNGATTNTGTCATCGATGTGGCTNCTTATTGGATCAGGGAGTGCGATATTGACGGCTGGCGGCTGGATGTGGCGGATGAGATCAATCACGCTTTTTGGAAGAGATTCCGGAGAGAGATTAAGGCTGTTAAGAAGGACGCCCTGATTATTGGTGAGATCTGGCATTTNGCCGGTGATTTTCTGGAAGGNGATGAATGGGACAGCATTATGAATTATCAGTTCTATTATGCCGTGAAGGATTTGGTGGTGTCAGAGAAAATGAGTGCAGCCGCATTTGTAGGAAATCTCAATTTTATGAAAGGAAATCTGAATAACGGGCTGGAGGGATATCTCTGGAATTTCATAGACAGNCACGATACGGCAAGATTTTCCCATAGNGTNGGAAATAATTTAAAAAAGCATAAACTGGCGGCGGCATTGCAGCTCTTACTTCCGGGTATGCCTATGATCTATTACGGAGATGAGGTGGCCCTGGAGGGCGGCCCCGATCCTGACTGCAGACGGGGTATGCTTTGGGATGAAAGCAGACAGAATAAGGAAATTCTTAAGTTTTACAAGANTCTTATCCGAATCAGACACGAATATCCCGTATTGACGGAAGGAACTTTGGTGAAGCAGTATGCAGATGATTCGACGGGAATCATTTATATGGAAAGATNTCTGANNGNNCNGNNTATGATAGTGGTCTTCCACACNCAGGANGNANCCGCCACACTGCCGGAGTTAAAGGGNAGGANAAATCTTGTTGACGGACAAANCTTTTCGGGGAATTTGGGAGANTANGAANCGGCGGTNTTGGTGNCNTGTNGAACAGAATAGAGGAATTGAAAATGCAAAATTCTATGAAATCATTTACGAAATTATATATACCGATATTATTGGAGACCCTGTGCCATATGCTGGCGGGGATGGTAGATACCATGATGCTGGCCACTGTGGGGGACGACGCGGTTGGTGCAGTAGGTACGGCCAATACCTATATCAGTGTCTTTATTATGATGTTCCATATCGTGTCATCTGGCATGATCGCCGTGATGACGCAGTATATCGGGGCGAAAAGAGTCGGCGTGGCATATCAGGCAAGGCAGTTAGGGGTCATTTTTAATCTCTCGATCGGAGTTTTGCTTTCTGCGTTCTTATTTACATTTTCAGGAAGTATTCTGGAGACCGTGGGAGTGGCGCCGCTTCTTATGGAGTATGCCAAAACATATCTACGGATAGTGGGAGGTTTCTGTTTCTTAAACGCTCTGATTCCCATTTTCTCAAGCTATCTGAGAGCCTTCGGACATACGAAGCAGCCGTTAATTGCTTCACTTTTGGCAAATGTCGTGAATCTGTGCCTGAATGCCGTTTTCCTGTTCGGATTCCACAGCGGTGTGGCGGGAGTTGCGGCTGCTACAGTCATATCAAGAGTTCTGAATCTCGTAATTGTCATTGTGGCAGGCAGTCTTTTAGTCAAGGCGAAGGAAGACCCGGAGCGGCTGAAAAATAAAGAGGTGTTTGTTCAGATCATAAAGGTGGGACTGCCCTCTGCTCTGGAAACTGCCCTTTATAATGTGGCGATGACGCTTACTATCCGGTTCTTAAATATGATGGACGAAGCGGGCGTTAATGTGACAGCGAGGGCATATACGGCCCAGATTGCCAATTTCTCTTATTGTGCCGGCGCGGCGTTGGCGCAGGCAAATGCCATCATGACAGGCTGGAGGATCGGCGAGGGGGATTATGAAGCTTGTGATAAGGGAACCAAGAAAGTCGCTTTGATCGGGATATGTGTAGGAGCCGGACTGGAAGCGATATTTGCGCTTAGCTCGAATCATCTGATCCGGCTGTTTACGAACGATGCGGAAATGATATCCTTGGTGGGAAAGCTGTTGGCTATTGATATCGTTCTTGAAGTAGGGCGCGTGACGAATCTGGTATTTGGTCAGGCCTTAAAGACCAGCGGAGACGCTCTTTTTACCACGATTATCGGGGTAATATTCATGTATATCTGTATGGTGGGCGGTACGTGGTTCTTCGGGATACATCTGAATCTTCTGGCGGTAGGCGCTTACATAGGACTTGCCGGTGATGAATGTGTGCGCGCGGTGTGCATGTTCCTGCGCTGGCAGTCGGGGAAGTGGAAGACGAAAGGGTTTATTAAGCATGAATGAAAATATAATAATGCTGGCCGGGATGAGTGGTATGTCGTCAGGTATCATGTAATTAAGCTGCAAAAGCTGTCACTGTTGATATGACAGCCCTTGCAGCTTAATTTTTGATGAAATACTATGTGATTTAGATCAACTTCACGCCATTCTCCTGCATCTTCATGGCACGAACCTTGCTGGATAAACCAAACAGGTTGATGAAGCCTTCCGCGTCATGATGGTCATACATATCGCCTGTGGTGAAGGAAGCAATGCTCTCGTTGTAGAGTGTGTACGGAGAAGTAGTGCCTGCTTTGATGATATTGCCCTTGTACAGTTTGAACTTCACTTCGCCGGTCACATACTGCTGTGTGGACTCGATGAATGCCTGAACTGCTTCGCGAAGCGGTGTGAACCACTTGCCTTCATATACGATCTGTGCAAACTTGTTGCCCATATCTGTCTTGAGTGCATAGGTATCACGGTCAAGAATAAGCTCTTCAAGCTGCTGGTGTGCTTCGTAGAGAATTGTTCCGCCGGGTGTCTCGTATACGCCGCGGGATTTCATGCCTACGACGCGGTTCTCCACGATATCTATGATGCCGATGCCGTGCTTGCCGCCCAGCTCATTTAAGGTGGCGATAATCTCGGATACTTTCATCTTCTTGCCATTGACGGAAGTGGGAATACCTTTTTCAAAAGTCATGGTCACATACTCGCCCTCATCAGGAGCCTTCTCAGGTGTGGTGCCAAGGACTAACAGGTGCTCATAGTTAGGCTCATTGGCGGGATCTTCCAGCTCAAGACCTTCGTGGCTGATATGCCATAAGTTACGGTCGCGGCTGTAGCTGGAATCTGCGGAGAAAGGAAGGTTGATACCGTGCTGGCGGCAGTATTCGATCTCTTCCTCACGGGAGTTTAATGTCCATTTCTCGTTTCTCCATGCAGCGATGATCTTTAAGTCGGGAGCAAGTGCCTTGATACCCAGCTCGAAACGGATCTGATCGTTGCCTTTGCCGGTAGCGCCGTGGCAGATCGCGGTAGCGCCTTCTTTACGGGCGATCTCAACCAGTTTCTTTGCAATCACAGGTCTTGCCATGGATGTGCCTAATAAATATTTATTCTCGTAAACTGCATGTGCCTGAACGCAGGGCATGATGAAATCGTCACAGAACTCGTCCGTAAGATCTTCTATGTAGAGCTTGGAAGCGCCGCTGGATAAGGCTCTCTCTTCAAGTCCGTCAAGCTCCTCCGCCTGACCGCAGTTACCGCATACGCAGATAACTTCGTAATCGAAATTTTCTTTCAGCCAGGGGATGATAACGGTCGTATCAAGTCCGCCTGAGTAAGCAAGAACTACTTTTTCTTTCATAATCGAATCTCCTTTTTGTGATTTTATATTTTGTATTTTTTATATGCAGTCAGAAGCTCCAAGCCGGTAGATGATGTGTGTTGTGGCTTGAAATTCTTGATACACTTTGTTCCTAAAACAATATACAACAAGACAGTGCAGAATGCAAGTGTAATTTTATGCATATTTGTATGAATATAATACTAAAAATTGCATAAAACGAAAAAACAGTTGATTATTATGCAGAAATAAAGTATTATTATGCAAATAATAAGAAGAGGGACATGTTTGCATGTGAAAGTGGTATATATCAAAAAATATATTATAGACGCAGTGGATTAGAGGTTTGTTTCAAAGAAAATCATATGTTCGATAACAAATTAATGTCAGGTTATAAGGGAAATAAATTAGATTTTATAGAATTGGAAAATATACGCAAGTTATTGCTTAGTTGACAAAAAATATACCATAAACAGTTGCCCCAGCTGTGCGGTATATGGTAAGCTTGAAGTACGGGAACAATCGTGTCACTGCAAGGTGTTGACCTCCTATTACTAAAGATGGGAGGTGGTGCGGATGAAGTTTGATTTTAAAGACCTTATGTCTTTCGGAATGTTCATTCTTGCATTGCTGACCTTAATCGTTTTGATAAGTCAGTAGCGTTTTTCTTTTTTTAGATAGAAAAACCACCCTTGTATACTTTGGTCGGTATCGGGTGGAGTTTCTATCCCTATTCGGTCAACCCTTTGTGGGCGGTTGTTTCCTTATATATTTATAATATAGCAGATACTGCGTTTTTATTCAATCAGTTTTTTAACGATATACAACGAAGGTTGAATGTATGTTATAATTTCAATGTTGGCGAGAACGATAAATTAGTATTTGACGGAGGAATGCAATGCAGTTTCAGAAATGCACTATGATAGATGTGCCTAAACTTGCACTATTAAATAAGCAGCTCATTGATGACGAAAAAAGTGATAATCCAATGAATATCAGTGAACTGGAAAATCGAATGAAGGGATTCTTAGACACAGATTACAGTGCCTATTTTTTCATTGAGGATAGTCAGATCATTGGATATGCGCTCATAAAGAATACCAGTAATCCGGTGTATTTACGGCAATTTCTTATAGATAGAAATTATAGAAAGCAGCATTATGGGACACAAGCCTTTCAAATGTTATTACAGTATCTGGATATAAAAGAAATAGACTTAGAAGTGCTGCCTTGGAATAAAGACGGGCTGGCTTTTTGGAAGCATTGTGGGTTTAATGAGACCTGTATTGCTATGAGGTATAAAGAATAGAGTGCCAACTACGGCATGATTATGTGGAGGAAAGCATGAAATGAACGTAATAAAATTGGATTCCGATAAATTTGATGAAATCAAATTGTAGTTTGTTTAAGTGGTGCATTCATATTCATGAAGCATAGACCCTCATGCAACATGATGTGTTACATAGAATCGAAAAAGAGCACATGCCGGTTGGTTGTTATGCAGCATATGATGTGACAGAATATATCTTGTCCAGATGGCCGGAAGACAATATTTTTACCACAGGAAGCGCGGATGCCTGTGGTAATGAGTAAAAACGCAGCGGATTGCGAATGTCCGCTTTTATAAGGAGATGAGATATATGAGCTTAGGATCAAATATATGTTTTTTGAGAAAACAGAAAAAGTATACACAGGAACAATTTGCAGAAAAGATGGGAGTTACCCGTCAGACGATATCAAGATGGGAGTCTGACGAAGTAGTTCCGGAGCTTGCAAAGCTCATTGAAATAAGTGACTTTTTTACATGCAGGCTTGATACACTTGTGAAGGAAGATCTGTCGGATCCGGGAGAGATTTATTCTAAAATTCAGATTATAAGAGTAGCACCATTTAGAATGGCGAGATATGTAATGATTTCTCCTAATCCTGAGAGCGATGTTAATGAATATATGGAGAAATGGGCTGTTAACAGTGGACTTAAGGCTGCCAATCCGAATGCAAGAATGATAGGATGGGATTTTCCTTTTGTATCACAGGAACAACAAAACAGATTCGGAATGCACGGATATGTGGCGGCTTGCATATTGCCGGAAGGGTTTGAAACGGAATGTCCCGGCGTAGAGTATGCAGAAAATGCAGAGGCCGACTACGCAATGATTACCATTAAAGAGCCTTTTATACAGCCTTTTGAGAGAATTCCTAACGCATATAAGATCATCATGGAATATCTTCAGGCGAATAATTTTAAAGAGAAACAACAGGATAACATTGTCGGCTGTTTTGAACATGAATATGAAGAGAATGGAATTGTATATATGGATGTTTATATTCATGTTGATGGTGTTACTAAAGTCGATGCCTTTTCAAAGTTTAATTGAAGCGGCTTACAATAGAAACAGAGGATCAATTAATGATGGAATTGACAAAAGCCGGTACATCAGATGTATTGGTGATAAATGGTATTTCCAAGCGTGCATTTGATAGTGACATTACTGTTGGAGCACCTTCAAAAGCAGGCCCACCCGGATATATGTCTGTAAGTTTTCATATTAAGATGGCAAAGACGAATCATTTATATAAATTATCAGTGGATGGTCTTATTGTAGGAGGCGCCATTCTTTTTGCGGATGGATCTAAACTTAATATAGGTAGAATATTTGTAGATCCCGAATATTTCAGAAAAGGGTATGGCATATTTATAATGCAGGAAATTGAAAGAATTTTTCCTGAAACAAAAGAAATATTTCTTGATACACCTGTTTGGAACATTCGTACAAATGCTTTTTATCAAAAACTGGGCTATATAGAGGATAAGAGAGATGATGAGTTTGTTTACTATATGAAAAAAGTAAATGGCTGATTTTTCAACAAAAACACATCAGAATTCGGAGCAAAGACTATGAATAATGCTTATGTGGATTATAAAGGACAAATCCCATAGCAGAAAGATAGAGGGGCAGGCATACATTTGCCCCTCTAAATTATTTTGAAATAAAATATCTTATCTTAAATATAAAGAGTATAATTATCTCCCTTGTGCTCTTTGTATTTAAGATCTGAATAAAAGTAGTTTACAGAGTCCTCCAGAATTTTTCTAAGTGCAACTTTTGTCATTTCAGTGCAGTCGTCCCGTGTTAAAGCTTCTGATATTTCACAGAATAAGGCTTCACTGTTTTCATGCATATCACTTGTGGGTATTCCCTCTATATATTCCATCTCTAATAACATATACCAGGTGTTCCTGTCACAGCGGATACCTACCATACGCCTGACTTTTGTAGTAACCTTTGTCTCTTCAAAAACCTCCCGCACGGCAGCTTCTTCCGGTAATTCGTTTTTATGACAAAAGCCGCTGGGAATTAACAGTTTTCCCTTTGCCCCGCCATATGTATGCCTTACCAGCAGAACCTGATCTTCCTTTCTAACGATGCAACCTACTGAAAAATTGTAATTATCAATCATGCCCATACTCCTTTTATACTGATATTATTCAAATATCCTTTACATTCCTTTATGATCACACCATACATATCAAATAGAATGACTCGCTTTTTTTCCATATGAAATCATTTTTCCTTTCACAAATGTGTATCCGGCAGTAGGGTTGTCCAAAAAGAAATCTGCAATTTCAATATTTCGATTGCAGTAATCTTCGGCTTCTTTACGGGATAAGCCATGCGTCAGCAAATAGAGAATCAGCTTGTCTTTTTCTTCTTCACTAATGCCGGAAGTCCAATCGTTGTATGCAATAAAATCATTTTTCGTTTCATCGTAATTTGCAGATTGTGCAGTAACAAATGCTACCTTATCGCTCATTCTTACGTCAACATCAACAAGTCCCAACTTCTGCATCATATGCGCAGTCCTGATTGCGACTGCATAATCTCTTCCCTGCATTGTGAGTTCAGTCCGCCACTTTTTTTCCAGTCCATCATGTCTGCAAAGTGCTTGATAGTCCATACCATCAATATAAAGCCCACAGCATTCAAATTCCCTGTTTGAATCAATACAGACAACATATCCGCCCGGCTTCGCAAAGGTAATCATTTTCTGTATAAAAGCTGCCGGATTGTCCAAATGCCTGAGAACTGCCTGACATACTACAAAATCATACTGGTCTTCGGCTGAATACTCAAAAACATTTTTACAAAGAAAGGTGGCATCTATTCCTTGCTGTTTAAAAAGAATTTTTCCCTTATTGATTAAGTCCTCAGCAAAATCCATTCCTGTATAGGTGCTTCCTTTGGGCAGATAAGGGAGCAATAGCAATCCTAAAAATCCATATCCACAACCGCAGTCTAATACAGAAACCGGCTTATCAATTTTCCAAACCTGTGAGACAAGAAAGTGGGCATAGTCATCGTTCCAAGAACCTTTTCGTGTCCGCAAAAGGTATTCCAGTTTTTGATTCCAAAAATCTTTTGTAGCAGTTTTTTCAGGGATATACGCTTCTCCGTCAAGAGGTTTTAATCCCAATAACTGGTCTGTTGATACCGAAAAATATTCTGCCAATAATGGAAGAATGGTAATATCCGGCATATTAATTCCTGTTTCCCACTTGCTGATCGTTTGAAATGAAACGCCAATACTATCTGCCAGCTCTTGTTGTGTTACCCTGTTCTTCTTACGCAAGTCGGCAATGCGCAAAGATATTTTACTCATAGTTATAAACCTCCTGCTATAAATCAGATGTTATATATGTGTGTTATAGGAAATTCCTACGTTTATGCACGAGTTTGCGAAGCAAATCTCGCAATTGAGCGAAGCTCAATTTTTTATTGGATTATATCAGATATTAGGGGGTTTGTATTCTCATAAAGTAGATAATGTTTTCGCTCGCAGGGCGAAANGAAAAGCCGGAACGACCATTTTAATAACGTTCCAGCCTTACCTTATTCCATCAGTATTCAAAAAATCTAATATTTTATCATTCTACCGGAATCCATACTTCTGAAGTTCCCTGATATATCCGGATTCCTTCTATTTCCTCTACTTGAATCGGCGCGTCGAAAAGTCGACGCCATGAAAACGGTTTTCCGGTGTGAGCTGTCCCGATCCCGCTTGAAGTGCCGCCGGAAGCAGAGAAGCCTACCGTGCTTCCGTCTTTTAGCATAACAGATCCTGAGTAGGGCGCGGACACAGTACTNCCTAGGATACCCGAAAAATGAATGGATATGGAGGAAACAGTCAATTCATTCATGGACAATCCGAGCTGTTCGAGCATTTCCGCCTGTTTTGCAGGAATTGNTACGCTGTGCTGNTCTACTGGATTCCCAAGCGTAAATTCCGTAAGAACTTCGTCCGGAACTTCCGGTTGTTTGGCTTTTTCTACGATCTGAANCACATCTCCATTGCTGAAGGTTTCATCCTCCGCGACAGAAAGCAAAAGGCTTCCTGTCAAAACACCATCTTCTTCTATTTCCGGATTCAGAACCATAATGTAACCTGATATACCGCGTGCCTGCTTGCTACCTTGCGAAATACCATACCATAAATCTGCCTGATCCTGCCGATATCCTGCCAGCAATTTTGAATTCCACATAGTTGCTTCATCAAATGTAAAACCTGCCGTTATGTTCTCATATCCTGCGGTATCAGGATTCATGATATANCGGAAGGGTATAAANAGGTAGNTGCCGTCATACAGTGCAGCCTCNAGACGGAAAGTGCCGTTAGCTCTCACGACTTCGTTATCTAAAGCAGTTCCGTACTGTGCGTAAATATTTTGTTGTTCTTCCGTCAGCGCCTGTTCNTTTTGTGTCAAAAGTTTCATTGCATTCGCAAGTCTGTCCGTCAAAGAAAANTCATTCGCGGCAAATACCGTCATGCCGGATATGAGAAGCATACCCACGCAGACCGCGGCACGTGCTGAAAAAGAAAAANGTTTTTCAGTGTTTTTTTGCACATAGTCATGCGGATCATGACCATCTNCGGTGGCTTCGAGGCGCTGCCACATCCTGTCTTTTTGCNCCTTGTCTAAGTGGATTTGGCGGTACATATTTTTAAACAGTGCTTGTTCCATCCTGAAATTCCTCTCTTTCTGTTAACANTTTTTGCTTCATGAGCTTTTTGGCACGTAACAATCTGGCGGATACCAGGTTGGGCGTGATACCGAGAATCTCTGCAATTTCCTGCACCTGATACTCCTCATAATAACGAAGATATAGTACAATACGGTATTTGGGTGCAAGACCGGACAGCGTTTCGTACAATTCGCTTTCTTCCCGCTGATGAAACGGTACAGCGATCTGCTCTGCATTATCTAAGGAACAGACTCGTTTCAACCATGCGGAGGAAACCGTGCTTTTACAATAATTGACTGTCACGCGGATAAACCATGCCTTTTCATGCTCACGGTTTTCAAACTGTGGCCTTTTTCTCAGATACCGCAGGAAAACCTCCTGAACGGCATCCTCTGCAAAAGGTACGGAATTTCCATAAGACATGGCAATACGGTAAATCATGTCTGAGTAGTGCTCAAACAGTTCTTTCACATCATAATTCGTACTCATGATTACCCCTTTCCTCTATGAGTATCGTAAAAAAATGAAATATGAAATGCGCATTCATATATAACACTTTGCAAGTAGTTGAAATCNGACAAGNTTATAAAATATTTTNATANTGATTTNAATNAAATCGACNGAATATGNTNNTGGTAAAATTTGTNTACCGGNGGNATGTGAGTGTGNTATACTCGAAGTGGCGAATCAGAATTTGGAGGGGATAGATTGAAAAATCAGAGATTTTTCAATCGCAAATTTGTGCCGACGCTGTTAGCGTCTCGGCTTANAAATTCGCAGGCTGAGCAAGAATGGAGGATTACCATGAAGAAATTAGGATTGGTTGGAGGAATGGGACCGGAGTCAACAATTCCTTATTATCATGATATTGTTTATGGAGTACAAAACAGGATCGGGGGAAATTTTTTTCCGAATTTAACGATTGAAAGTGTAAACGTATTTGATGTTTTGCGATTGTGCAATGAGCAAAAATATGATGAATTGACTGATTATTTGATGCAGGCAATCGAAAGCCTTATAAAAAGTGGAGCTGACTTTGTGGCGTTATCGGCAAATACTCCGCACATTGTATTTGACAGATTAAAAGAGCGGTCAACAGTTCCGATGGTTAGCATTGTTGAAGCTGCGCGTGATGAGGCAATTCGATTGAATAAACGTAAGTTAGGATTGCTTGGGACTATTTTTACTATGACTGGCGACTTTTTTAAGAAACCTTTTTACAGCAGTAATATTGAGATCATTACGCCGACTGCGGAGGAGATGGAATATGTAAATTGCAAAATATCTTCGGAATTAGAACTCGGTATTGTAAATAAGGAAACTTTACAAGATTTTCAAAAGATTATAAAGCGTATGGCGGAGGAAGATGGTATTGAAGCGGTTATATTGGGCTGTACGGAATTGCCGCTTTTGCTTAATGATGAAGTAAGTCCGGTTCCGTGCTTAGATACTATGAAGATACATATACAGCATTTAGTTGATTGGATTGTTGACTAGGATCGCTTCTAGGTTAGGCTCCGGCACCTGTCAAGTTTCATCTGAATTGAAAGAGAAATTGTGTTTGGAATTATGACAGAATAGACAGAATGGTATAATGGAAGTCACAATTGAGGAGGGTAAATTATGATATACAAGCCTATGAAAGTAATAGACAAAACCGGGTATGAAGTAATCCTGAGGAGTGCAGAAATAAATGACGCTGAAGATCTGATACAATATTTGAAAATTACAACATCGGAAACACCATATTTGATCAGAGAACCTGATGAGGTTACTTTATCGCTTGAACAGGAACAGAATTTCATCCAGAGAGTAATGGATTCAGACAGGGAATTAATGCTTGTCGCAATAATTGACGGGAAGCATATCGGAAATTGTTCTCTTATGAGTATTGGTGAATATAGGAGATACCAGCATAGGTGCAGTGTTGCAATAGCGTTGTATCAAGAATATTGTGGCAGAGGCATTGGAAAAGTTATGTTGCAGACTGTCTTAGAAATAGCCAAAGAAATTGGTTATGAACAGGCAGAATTAGAAGTAATTGCGGATACCAAGAATGCAATCGCATTATATGAAAATTTAGGGTTTGAGAAGTATGGACATTTTCCTGATAATATGAAATACGAAAATGGGAAATATGCAGATGCGTATTGGATGATGAAAAAATTGTGATATATTCCGATTTATGCACTGGCTTCAGAGGGATACTTATACAGCCTATTGTCCCTATTTTGATGAAAGCACTACCTTTTAGGCTTTCAATATTTACGAGGGCGATATTCAAAAAACATATTTTGCAAAAGCCCCGAAAGGAGTGGGAAGTAACGTTAGGGGATATTATGATTTACAGATTGTTATGTGGGAGGGCAGGAATGCGCTTCAGGTAAAGGAGTATTTATACGGCGAAGGTGGGAATGCCCATTGTGTAGGATCTGCATATTTTATCTTGGTATGGGATGAGCAGGGCAACGGTAGTGTGGCAGATTGGTGGGTGGAAGGAAATCTACATGATTAGAATCGGCATGAATAGACCAAAATGCTGGACAATACCAAGATCGGGGCTACAATGTTACGGCAAGTCCAAGTGATATTTCTCAGTATCCATTGGAGGATAATTTGGATAAATTTTATGTATCAGTAAGTGATTTCTATGAAAGGGAAAACTACAATAAAGAAGAGGAAGGCTATACAAACTGTTTATTGAATAAAAGTGAGCAACAAATTGAAGTTATGGAGATATGGTAAATGAATGAATATATGCGATATTTAGCGGAATTAATTCCTGAAAAAGACAGTCTAAAGATTGTAAAAAATGAAGCGAAGATATATTATAAGTCACATTCACTTGATGATTGTTTTAACATGGGGATGGAACTTTATCAGTCGGATAATTTTCAGATTCAGGAAGTTGGTGTGTTCCTTTTGGGATACTCTGCGCATCATAATGCTTCTGCATTGTCTTTTTTGAAAAAAACAGTAAGCCAACATGATAGTTGGAAAGTACAGGAAATCTTAGCCATGGCTTTTGATAACCATTGCAAAATCATAGGATATGAGGCGGCTTTGCCGTTGATTCAGGAATGGCTGAATAGTGATTGTGCCAATGTTCGCAGAGCAGTTTCAGAGGGATTGCGAGTATGGACAAGCCGTCCCTATTTTAAGGATAATCCTCAAATCGCAGTACAGTTATTAGCCGCTCACAGAGAAGATGAAAGCCAATATGTGCGAAAATCGGTTGGAAATGCTTTGAGAGATATCAGCAAAAAATATCCGGAAGTGGTTTCAGAAGAGTTAAGCTCATGGGATTTATCATCCAAAGAAATAAAACAAGTATATAAACTGGCGAGCAAATTTTTAGAGTTAATGTAAAAAGTAATTCCCGTTTACGCTCTGATTCCTATACCTAAAGACAGAGTCAACATATCAACGAAATAGAGGAGGCAAATTAATATGTACGAGAGAATGCCCGATAAAGAAGATGCACCAGCTATGCAGGAACAACCGTTTTGGGAACAAACTTATGCTGATATGGATGTTTCTACCTTTTGTAAAGGACCAACTGTGGATGTCAATGAGTTTTATCATATATTCCCGGAAAATTCCCAAGTGTTGGACGTCGGCTGCGGGGAGGGCAGAAATTCCATCTTTATGGCTAAGCTTGGAAATCTTGTAGATGCATTTGACATCTCTGAAAACGGCATTAAGAAAGCAAAGAAAATCGCAGAGCAGGCTGGTATTTCAGTCAACTACTTTTGCTGTGATTTAGAAGCGTTTATTTTTGAGAAGGAGTATGATGTTATCCTGTCTCACGGCGTACTGCACCTTCCTTATAAAGATGTAAGGGATAAATTTATTGCAAAGATGCAGACAAATACCAAGATCGGCGGCTACAACGTCATAGGAATTTTTACAAATCGTCTGCCGGCGACACCTGATAACGCGCCTTATACTCACAGCCTCTTTGATGTAGGAGAGCTGCCTGATAAATACAAGGATTGGGAAATTATCCATCATAACGAAGGGACTTTCACGGATTCACACCCTGGTGATATCCATCATGAACATGCCTTCGAACGGATCATTGCAAAACGTATTGTTTAAAAGTTGAAAGTTTGTGGAGGTATGTTTATGAGTGAATTAGTAGTAAAATATAACGAATTGACAGCGCAACAATTTATAGAGTTATGGGAAACTGTATGGGGAGACGGTCCGTCGTTGGAGCAGACTGAACTGGCTATGAAACATACTTTGTTCCGTATTTCTGTATGGGACGGAGATTTTCGTTGAATTATGCGCGTTTCCGGATAAGATTCCGTTTTATGAAAAGTTCGGCTTTGAAGCAAATGAAGCTCAAAGACTAAAAATATTTCATCGTGTGGAATGATAATCAAATTCTAATTTATAAGGAGTAGCACAAAGTAAAAATCGGGAGCAGCATAGAATCTCTCAGGAGGAAAAGACAATGAATCATAAAGGAACATTTTTACTTGAAACAGACCGATTGATCTTACGCAAATTTGTGATTGAAGATTCTGAGGCTATGTATAATAATTGGGCATCTGAAGATGAGGTTACAAAGTTTCTCACATGGCCAACTCATTCTGAAGCTGAAGTTACAAGGGCTGTATTAAGCAGCTGGATAGCCGATTATAATAAAGCTGATTTTTATAATTGGGCTATTGAGCTAAAGGAAATTGGTGAAGTTATCGGCAATATTTCGGTTGTACATGTTAAGGAAAATATAGAGTGTGCCGAGCTTGGTTATTGTATGGGAACTAAATGGTGGGGATTAGGAATTATGGCTGAAGCGGGGAAAGAAGTTGTCAGATACTTGTTTGAGGAAGTAGGATTTAACAGAATTGCTGCCACGCATGATAAGAATAACCCAAAATCAGGAAGAGTTATGCAGAAAATCGGAATGACATGTGAAGGTATTTTACGAAAGGCGGGATTTTGCAATCAGGGAGTGATAGATGAGGTCTGGTATTCAATTTTGAGGGATGAATATCGGAATTAAAGCCTTGGTTTATCGACAAAACGATCGAAACATGAATCGGATGATGGAGGAGAAGCTTGTGAGAGAAAGCAAAGCACTGTCATTGTTGATAATCATAATAAATGTAATTGGAGTCATTTGTCTGATTAATTATGCCATTCCGTACCTTATTCATGACACTACGATAGTATATCCTGATGCAATGTTACCGACTGAGGCATGGGATCGCGCAGGTATGATATTGACATTTGGATTTATACCGCTTTTCGTTGCGAATGTTTTAAACTTCCTTTTCATGAGAATAAAGCAAAAGCTTGTAAGGCTTCTGGTTTTTATTCCCAGCGCGGTATGTTTTGTTATAGTGGTAAGCTACTGGATAACAGCTTTGGTGTAGTAGTTCGGGATTTGATATATGACGGAGGGTCATATGATTTAATTATTACCTTTTTATATAATATTGCACATATAGAGAGTAAAGACATGCTATGTGAGTAGAAACGAAAGAGAGGATACCAAAGATGGATAAAAGTGAAATTTTGAAAAATGTTGCTCCTTGTTCTTTAATGTGTCACACCTGTACGGGATATCGTGATGGAGTGATCTGTCAGTCTTCAAAAACTTTATTAAAATATTTAGACGGCATAAAAGAATTTTACGAGAAGCATCTTCCCGATGCGGTAGAAAGTTATAAAGACTTTGAAAATGTGCTGCGCATGTATAGTGGAGCACCGTGTTCGGGCTGTCGTAGTTCAGAGCATAATGGCTGCAGTATTGAAGGCTGCTTTTTGCTGGAGTGTACGAAAAATCATGGCGTTGATTTTTGTGGAGAATGTAATGAATTTCCGTGTAAAAAAACAACGGATTTATTTGAAGAGCAAGTATATGAACAATGGCTGAAGGGTAATCAGCAAATACATGATAACGGAATAGAGTTCTTCTGGGAAAACAATTCCGAGAATCCACATTATAAATCATATAAAAAGCAGCAATAATTTCCGGTACATACGAGAATTGAATAGGTATTCAAATTTTGTTGACAACTGACAGAAATTATTATACAATAACTGTACTATATAGAGCAATACAGATAATACAAACAATACAGATGTAATAAAAATTAATATCAATACATTAGATGAGGAGGTGATTATTTGATCGAACTGGATTATCGCAGCAAAAAACCACTCTATGAACAAATTATTGAACAAATCAAGCTGCTGGTCATCAAAGGGTATTTAAGTCCCGGAGATTCTATTCCTTCGGTTCGGAAGATGGCACAGACTCTGGACATCACACCGTCCACCGTAGCGAAGGCGTATCAGGAGCTGGAACGTCAGAAAGTGATTGAGACGATCCGGGCAAAAGGAACCTTTATAGCGACCATGCCGATCATGGAACCCAATACGGAGGAACTTGAGAAGATACGTAGGAGGATTCAGAGCGAAATAATCGAACTGAAACGCACGGGTTATTCCGAAGCGGATGTGGTAAATCTGGTAAAGGAAATCTATTCTTCCATCTAATGTTGTGGAAGAGATATTCCAGAAAGGAAAGATAAGCAAATGTTAGAGATAAAGAACTTACAAAAAGGCTACAATAATCGGCCGTTTATCCATGGAATTAACATATGCATTCACCGGGGCGAGATTCATGGCCTGATCGGTTCTAACGGAGCCGGCAAGACCACCTTGCTGAAATGCGCTACGGGAATCTATAAACCGGCACAGGGAACGGTACAGTATGATGGACAGGATATCTATGATAATCCGGAAGTGAAAGCAAAAGTGGCGTATGTGTCAGAACAACTGGATTTTATTAATATCTATTCTGTGGCGGGAATGGCCGCATACTATCAAAACTTCTACGAAACGTTTTCCAGAAAAAAGTTTGATGATCTGGTGAAACATTTCGGCATCGATCCTAAAAAGAACATAGGCACATTGTCCAAGGGACAAAGGTCAAAATTGAATTTTATCTTAGCGATTGCGCAAAATCCGGAGTATCTGATTATGGACGAACCCGAGAGCGGTATGGATGTAGAGAGCAAAGCTATGTTCCGTGATATTCTTATTGAAGAAGTGGAGAATAAACAAATCGGAGTGCTTATATCCTGTCATGATTTGGCGGATGTGGAGCGCATGTGCGACAGTGTGACTATGATGGAGGCGGGAGAGGTTTTTGCCCAAAAATCTGTGAATGAGTTCATGGAAAGCATCCAGAAATGGAAGGGTATTCTGCCACAGAAGACAACCGATGACAAGCTGATTGCCATGACCGTTCATGCAGCAGCCAAGATTGGAGACTTATCAGAGTTTTACACCGTGGGAGAGAGGGAAGAGAATGAGCGTATATTGAAGAAACTGGGCATCGGAGATTATTCAGGGCAGCAGATTACGCTGGAGGAGATTTACAAGCTTTTAAAGAAAATTTATATGCAGGGAAAAGGAAGGGCGAGTGACACATTAAAGAAAGGAGGGGAAAGAAGTGAGTGATTTAAAAAAATTATTCAGAAGAGATCGATTTTACTGGGGAATCGTGATGGTAGTCATGATATTGGCGGTGATTTATATGTTGACGAATGTATATGGTTTGTATCATAAATTATTTCACTTGGAGGAATACTTAGAGCTTTCGCAATACCTGCAGGGATTTTGGGATACCCATCCGGAGCTGATTGTTCCAGCTGGTGTCTATTCAGATGAGATTCCGCAGTGGTTCTTGGGGCAGATGGTGTCGGTGACCGTGATCGTGACACTGATTGCGCAGGCGACCAAGCTGCTGGTACAGGAGAACCAGAACCGCGCAGAAGTGCTGCACACATTTCCCGTAAAGTCACGCAATTTAATGATCTATCATTACCTGAGCGGATTGTCTATGACGGGACTTCTTATGCTGATGCAAATAGCGATCCTACGACTGGATATACTGTATGTAGAAAGGAACACGAACTTTATTTTTACTAATAAAGAACAGCTTTGGATTTATGCCGGAAAAGCCGTGATTATATTTATGCTGCATTATTCGCTGCTGATCGTTTGCATAAAAGTGGCAAACCATGTTCCGGGAACCATTGTTACCTTTGCTGTAGCGGAATTTGCAATGGATGTACTGGTCGAGTATAGATTGGGTCTGTATTGGAGTAACTTGGCTGAAGACAGCCTCCCCAATTGGGTATTTTGGATATTCGTAATGGTCGTCCTGATCCTTCTCTCCTACATCGCGGATCAGAAAAAGGACTATGCGAGAAATGGATTTTATGCTTTTTCTATCGCTCATTGGGTGGTAATGGGAACAGTATTCGGAGAAATATATTTCATATTTTATATCGCATGTGGAGATATGCCCAAAGCGGTGTCGGTTCTTGTAGCGCTTGCAGCCTCCGTGCTGATTACCACCGGGGTACATTTTGTCTCAAAACCGGAAAAGACATCCTGTGCATAGTGTGTTATAATTTGTTGACAGGTTGACTAAAAAATCGGAAGTTACGAGGGACATTAAGTTGATAATAAGGGATGATAGAGGAAATGAATTATTGGAAATAATTAGTGTTAAAGAAGAAATTGAAAGATTAGCATTTTGCAGTGTGTTTGATTATAATCATTCTCTCTACTTGTGAGTCAGCAATAGGTTTCATACAATACTATTGTAGTATTGAACGGAAGGAGAGATGATGAATGAAAAATATTACGACCAGACAATTTAGTGTATTGGGTGATTGTGGGAAAATTTATCAGTTTATGTTGGACATCTATGAGAGGGATTGGAGAAACGGTGTGGCAGCTCCTTTCTTTGAATATGCCTTCTCGTCGTTTTCCTATTGGATGGACATATCCTATTCCTACAAGGACCGTATCTGGGAAGACAATGGAGAGATTGTGGCATTTTGTTTTTATGAAAACCCCGTGACGGATATTTGTTTCAGTCTAAAGCCGGGATATGAAGAACTTGCTCCGGAGATGATAGCTTATGCGGACGAGCATATGCCTAAGAAAGATGGAAAAAACCAACTGACTCTTTCTGGTGAACAAACCGCATTGATAAATGCTGCAAAAGAGCTGGGGTATCGTCAGGTTTATGAGATAAACGATATGCAATTCGATTTTGAGGACGTATTGGACTACCCGTTGCCGGAGGGCTTTCATTTTGTTAAGCCGGAAGAATATGATATGGATAAGATAAGCAAGTGTTGTTGGAAAGGCTTTGATCATGAGGAAACTGAGGGCGCATGGGATCATCAATATGAACAAAACAATTACCAGCTACAGGTAGCCCCTCATGCAACAACGGAGCTTGACGTCATAATCGCGGATGAACAAGGCGAGTATGCATGCTTCGCGGGAATGTGGTGGGTTCCCCAAAATAAATTGGCTTATATGGAACCACTTTGCACGATTCCGGAGTATCGGAACAGAGGTCTGGCAGCTGCAGCATTATCGGAGATGTACCGCAAAACGAAAAAACTGGGTGCGACCCATATGACCGGTGGAGATAATGAGTTCTATAAAAAAATCGGCTATAAGCCTGCAGTGAAATGGACGTATTGGAAAAAAGGATAAGCTGATACCCCCAAAGCAATGCCATTTCTTGTGGCGCTTGCAGACTCCATACTGATCACCACTGGGGTACATTTTGTCTCGAAACCGGAAAAGACATAAGAAAAAGGGGCTGATTTAGGATTGCATGTGCTGAATCATCCCCAATACTTATTGCATCTTAGGTAAATTTTTTCACAATTCTAATGGATTCTCAACACATATCTTTAATCCATTCCCTAAAAAATGTGAAAGCATTTCAATGAATTCTTCATGTCCTGTTCATAGTGTGTTATAATTTGTTGACAGGTTCACTAAACCACGAAATCTGCATTTATGGAGGTAGGCTCAGATTGAATACTTTATATGTATCAGATTTAGATGGTACTTTATTGAGAAGCAATGAAACAATATCTGAATACACAAGTAATATAATAAATAGTTTGATTGACAGAGGAATGATTTTTTCTTATGCTACAGCTCGTTCGTTAATAACAGCGAAAAAAGTAACAAAAGGAATAAATGCCAGAATCCCTCTGATCGTTTATAATGGTGCATTTGTAATTGATAATCTTACAGAGAATATCATGATTGCGAATTATTTTGATGATTCTGTACAAAGTTTGTTGGATGATTTATTGGTAAACAAAGTGTATCCAATCGTATATGCGTATATAGAAGGGAAGGAAAAGTTTTCATTTGTACCGGAGCTATGTACAGCAGGTATGACTAAATTTATTGACAGCAGAAAAGGAGATGTTCGTACCAATGCTGTGGATACAATTAATAAATTGAAATCCGGAGAGATTTTTTACATCACTTGCATAGACGAGCCGGAGAAACTTAAACCATTGTATGAAAAATATAAGGATATTTATCACTGTGTCTATCAGAGAGAGATTTATACGAATGAGCAGTGGCTTGAAATTATGCCGTTAACTGCTTCAAAATCTAATGCAATAAAGCAATTACAATCGCTGCTGGAGTGTGAAAAGTTAATTGTTTTCGGTGACGGTCAAAACGATATAGACATGTTTGTGCTGGCAGATGAAAGCTATGCTGTCCAGAATGCTCATGAAGATTTAAAAAAATATGCTACTGCAGTTATTGCTTCAAATGATGATGATGGGGTTGCTAAGTGGCTGGAAAGCAAGTTTAGTTGAATAAATTCATATTTTCAGGAGGAATTTATAGAATGCGTATGTTATTTGAAATGGACAAAAAAGATTATAATCCTAACGGAAGCGTTTTCAGAAGACCTTCGGCAAGAGCTATCATCATTAAAGATGGAAAAATAGCAATGGTATATAGTCAGAAATATAATTATTACAAATTTCCGGGTGGAGGTATAGAGGCTGAAGAATGTATGGAAGATGCTTTGACCAGAGAAGTTTCAGAAGAAACGGGTTTATGTGTTATTAAGAATTCTATTCAGGAATATGGTCAGGTTCATCGGGTTCAGAAAGGTACAAAAGAGGATATATTTATACAAGATAATTATTATTTCCTGTGTTGTGTGAATGAGGATTTACAACAGCAAAATTTGGACAAGTATGAAGCGGACGAAGGTTTTACGCTTGAATTTTTGGAACCGCAGTCTGCGATAGATGTAAACCGGAAGACTATGCTGGATGATTTCAGTCAGGTAATGTTGGAACGAGAAGCACTTGTATTAGAATTACTGATACAGGAGGGATATTTTGAATGTGGAGGCAAATTGCATGGAAATACCCAAAATGATATTGTTTGATTATGGTCAAACACTTGTTGCAGAGCAGAAATTTGACGGTGTAAAGGGAACGGAGGCTGTCTTACAGTATGCTACAAGAAATAAATATCATTTGTCGGCAGAGCAGGTGCAAGCCAAAGCAAATGAAATCAATCGGGAGTTCGGAAGATTTGATCCTGAGAAAAGACATTTATTTCAAATAGAAATACCCAATACAATGTTCACGCCTTATCTTTATGAATCGCAGGGAATAGAGATTGCATTGAGTAACCCTGAAATTGATACGGTATTCTGGAATGCTGCTGCTCCGGGAGTGCCGACAGAGGGTGTAGAAGATTTTCTGCAATATTTAAAGAATAAAGGTATCCGCACAGGCGTAATCAGCAATATTGCTTATGATTCGTCTGTGGTTGCAGAGCGTATCAATAGACTGCTTCCTGAAAATGCTTTTGAATTTATTATTACTTCAAGTAATTTTATGTTCCGCAAGCCGAATAAAAGGATATTTGATTTGGCTTTGGAAAAAGCTGAATTGCAACCGGGCGAAGTCTGGTATATCGGGGATCAGTACGAATGCGATGTGAAAGGTTCCTTAAATGCCGGTCTGTTACCGATATGGTACATAGGTGCGATTGATTTGCCGTATACAGAAGATAAAAATATTCTGACAATAACAGATTGGGACGAATTAAGGCGGCGAATGGAGGAATGACAATGGGAGGACAATATATAGTTTTTCCCAAGAAACTAAGGCTTATTTTGGTGACACAGCTTATTTATTTCCAAAAGCAAAAAATGTGATGACACCGCTTTCTGCAATTTCATCAGTATGTTTTGGGATAACAGCACTGTGAATGTTGATACAAATTGGGATTCATTTATATAGGTGACGAATTTTATGAGCCGACTGGCTTATATCACCCCTCTTATGAATTGGAAGCTGAGATAAGGCATATGACGAGGTAAAGAAATATGAGAAAAATCAGTTTATTTATTGCGATGAGCCTAGACGGATATATCGCAGACAGTACGGGTGGTGTCGATTGGCTGAAAGGACAGGGCAGTGATCATGAAAATATAGATAGCTATTCCGAGTTTATAAAGAATGTTGATACGATTTTGATGGGATGGAATACTTATCATCAAATTGTTACTGAACTTTCTCCCAATGAGTGGATATATGGCGATTTTACAACTTATGTGATTACACATAACGAGCATGATTCGTCAGAAAAAGTTCGATTTACCGATACAAGTCCTGTTGATCTGGCAGAAAGGTTAAAAAAAGAAAATGGAAAAGAGATCTGGATATGTGGCGGTGCCAATCTTATCGGTCAGTTAGTAAATGTGGATTTAATTGACTGCTATTATATTACCGTAGTTCCGACACTTTTAGGATCTGGTATTCGACTTTTTGAGAGCATAAAACGGGAGATTAAACTGAGGTTACTTAATACGCAGACATATAATGGTATGACCGATTTAATCTATGTGAGAAGATAATTTCCAATTTTGCTGACAAGTTGATTGGACTATATTTATCATATTTTGTGGTTGAGGTGTATATGGTGCGAAATAAGTTGAATACGTTTGGGAATGCAAATATAATTATTGCTTCACTTTGCATAATAGCATTTATAATCAATTCTATTTTTGTTGAAGAATCAGCTTTATTGGAGATTTCCTCTGATAGAGCAACAGCATATCTTTTGAACATTTTAGCTGGCTGTCAAGGTGTGTTGGGACAAATAGGAGCATTATCATATGAGAGTGTATTTAAAGAAGGACAATGGTGGAGAATTATTACTCATATATATCTGCACGCTGGAATAGTTCATTTAACTCTAAATATGATTGCTCTGCTGATTGTAGGAAAAGTAATCGAAAGGAAAATTGGCAGCATTCAATATGCAGGAATGTTCCATATATATGCAATAATCAGTGGTGTAATATGTTGCTGCGTTTTCAAGACTCTATCTGTCGGAGCATCAGCGGGCATATTTGGAATGATTGGAATGTTCTATGTCCTAAAGTTGAAAAAAGATGATGAATGTGACCGATTCCTTAAAAAGGGCGAGTTTATTTATCTTATAGCTTTCTCAGTATTAAGCAACATAGGATTAGAAACTTTGGTGTCACATATGATATCTTTTGTGTTAGGAATTGCAATTGGATATATAGCTTGTAAAGCAGACTTTTTCTGAAAATGCTTTATATGAAAATAGTAAAGTTATGTGAATTTCAGTCAAAGGCTGAACACTATTATTTATATGAGGCATAGGAAACTTAAAACCGGAAGGAAATAAAGAATGGATGTAAAAATGCTCACATCATCAGATAAGATGTGGAACAAAGTAAGGGATTATGCAAAAAATTGTTCATGGAGTGCCGGTAAGTCATTAGCCAATGCTATGGACGATAACCTGTTTACGGAATGGGAACGGGTTATCATTGCCTTGGATAATCAGAAAATTTGTGGATATTGTACGGTTGCAAAGACAGATTGCATTCCGAATGTATGCTATACCCCTTACATTGGTTACATGTTTGTTGATGAAGGATACAGAGGAAACAGGTTAAGTCAGAAATTGATACAGTATTCAATGGATTATTTAAAGTCAATTGGCTTTGACAAGGTACATATAGTAAGTGATCATGAAAACTTATATGAAAAATATGGTTTTGAAATTATAGACCATAAAACTGCTCCATGGGGGTCGGTAGAAAAAATTTACATGCAAAGATTGGTGTAATTAACAATTGCCGATTTGTTGGCCGGGAAACAAAAAATTGTCTTTGCTGAATGGATTGCAAAAGACCAGAGAAAAAATGTGAGAGGTGGATGAAATGTATAGGCACGTTGTGCAGTATTATGAAACAGATAAAATGGGAATTACGCATCACTCAAACTATATCCGTTGGATGGAAGAAGCTAGAATAGATTTCCTGTCACAAATCGGATGGAGTTATGCAAAACTGGAAGAAAAGGGGATTATTTCCCCTGTGGTAGCAGTTGAGTGTAAATATATGCAGCCGACAACGTTTTCGGATACGGTTGACATAGAAGTGATAGTTAGAGAGTTTAAGGGAGTGAGATTAAAGCTGAAGTATATTATGAAAAATGACAAAGGGAATACGGTGTGTGAAGCCTGTTCGGAGCATTGCTTTCTGGATGAGAAAGGAATTCCTATAAAGCTGAAAAAGGAGTATCCTCTTTTTTATAATGCCCTTATAGATTGTTGTTCATTTTAATATTATAAAAATTTAATTGGCTTATCAGCAAATGACATGAAGATTTGAAAGGAGATCTATGTGTTTTATTTTATAAGACATGGTAAAACCGACTACTCAGAACGAAATACTAAAATATATCAGGGCTTTGGCGTAAATCTATCAAAGCTGTCAGAAACAGGAATAAACCAAATAAAGGAAACGGCAAAAGATGACAGATTAAAAGATGCAGATATTATTATATGTTCTCCTTATACAAGGGCATTACAAACAGCAGCCATCCTCTCAAAAGAATTGGACATCGATATCATTATTGAAACGGATTTATACGAATGGCTGGCTAATAAAAATTTCATCTATGAAGATGATAACACAGCAGAAAAATCATATGAAGAATACGAAAATAATCATGGAGAATATCCGAAAGGAAAGGAAATGGTCTGGGAAAACGCATCATCAATAAGAGAACGGGTTCTCGGAGTGCTAAACAAATATTCTTCATACAAAAAAGTGATAGTTGCTTGTCATGGCATGATGATACAGGCGACAACGGGTGGAAAGCATCCTGATTGTGGGGAAGTGATTGAGTTTGAAAAAAATATTAATGATAAATATTCCAGTTCTCATAGGAACAGTTGCAGTAAGAATAATTGACATTGACGATAAAGTGGCTGAACTTAAGCGTATGTTTATATTGCCTGAATATCAGGGTAAAGGCTACGGAAGATTACTTTTAGAGTATGCCATAGATTACGCAAGAGAGCAGTAGTATAATAAAATATGCTTAGATACCAGAAAGCAGTTTTCAGCTGCTCAACACCTATATCGAAGTAGCGGTTTTCAGGAGACTGACAAGTATAACGATAATGAACACGCGGAACTATATTACGAACTTGTTTTATAATATAAAATGCGAATCGACAATTTATCTGAGAATTGATTAAAGGAACATGTCGGTATATGCAGAATTACAGCAAGGAGTATGTGAATGGAGAGAAAATATTACATAGATAATTTAAGATGGATGGCAATCTTGCTGCTTTTTCCTTTCCACGCTGCACAGATATGGAGCGGAGGCGAATACGGCGGGTTTTACATATGGTCACACACAAACACCGCTCTTTATGTGTTTTCAACTGCCGTATATCCGTGGTATATGACCTTTTTGTTTGCTATTGCAGGTATGAGCTGTAAATATGCTCTTCTTAAAAGGACAAACAAACAATTTGTTGTGGAGCGGACTAAAAAAATACTCATTCCATTTTTCTTTGGGCTGCTTGTGCTTGTTCCTATAATGACTTATATTGCAGAAGTGTTCTTTAATGGATATACAGGTACTTACTGGCAGCAATATAGATTGCTTTTCACAAAAGAAACTGATTTAACAGGATACCATGGAGGCTTTACTCCTGCACATCTTTGGTTTTTACTTTATTTGTATGTTATCTCTTTAGTAACACTTCTAATCATTCTATTACAAAAGAAGTGTTTACCGAAATATAGAGTTGGCAGTATTCCATATTACTTCATTATTCTGCTATCTGTTCCAGAGTGGATTTGCCAATATGTCTTGAATATAGGCGGGAAAAGTTTAGGGCAATTTATGATATTGTTTTTGCTCGGATACTATATCCTTTCGGAAGAAGGCATTCTGCAAAAAATAAAGCAATACCGATATGTAAGTTTGATGATTTGCATCCTGTCCGGCAGCCTGTACACCTGTCTGTACTGTTTTGAAAATCTACGAAACGTCTGGATGACCGGACTCTATATCTTTTTTGGATGGATGGGAATTATTACGTTGCTTGGCATAGGACAGGCAAAGCTGAACATTCATAACCCGATTAGCGTTTATTTAACCCAAGCGTCTTTCCCTGTTTACATTCTTCATATGCCAATTCTGGTCGTGACAGGTTTTTTCGTCTTGAAATTATCTGTTGACGTTGCAGGGCAATTTTTATTGATTGTATTGATTTCGTTAATTGCAACATTTTTAATATATGAAATCATAAAAAGAGTGCCCGTTTTACGGTTTTTTCTTGGAATGACGAAGAAGAAATTATGAAAATGTTCTATTTGATTTGAATAAGCAAATCGGGGGCTGTGTACTGCCTATTTTATGTGTGGAACGTTTCGGTGGGAGGATTGAAGCGCTTACATAGAATAACACGGGTATTGCCGGTGGGTTAAAAGGATCGGAATTTATTAAGGAGGACAAAACAGTGGACAAAGAATGGAAAAGGTTATATGAAGAAGCAATGAGCGTTTTGAATCCCCATGATGTTTCAAATAAAATGTGGGTAGGGAGTGTGGCATCTGCCGTACTCACGAAAAAAGGTAATGTTTATAAGGGTATATGCATTGATACGGACGGCTCTATAGGGATGTGCGCGGAAAGAAATGCTTTATCAACAATGCTTACATATGGCGAAAGTGAGATTACAAAAGTGGTTTCAGTATATAAAGATGGAAACATAATTCCATCTTGTGGTATTTGTAGAGAATTTATGATGCATTTAGGCGGAGATGTGGAAAATATTGAAATTCTATTGGATAAAGAAGGGCGGACAACAAGATTGATTGATTTGATGCCTGAATATCCACGACATAAATAAATTCAAGTTTACGGAGGTTTTTATGTACGAAAGAATGCTCAATAAACAAGTAACGCCTACCATAGAAGAAATGATAAAATTCTGCGGTGAGAATTCAGAAAGATTTTCCTTACTTAATGAATGGCTGATATCTACTTTTAGTACAGAGAAAAAGATCGTTTTTCCTTATGGTAATAAATATGGTTGGGGAGTTGCTCATAAAAAGAAAAACAAGCTTATATGTAATATTTTTGCTGAGGACAATGCTTTTACGGTTATGATGAGGTTATCAGATAGGCAATATAATACCATTTATGATAAACTTCAAAAATATACCCAAGAACATATAGACAATAAGTATCCTTGCAGTGATGGTGGGTGGATTCATTATCGTGTTACATGCAAAGAGCATTTTGACGACATAAAAACGTTGTTATCCGTTAAGTGTTCATAATAATCATCTGAAATATCAAAGACGATTGAAATTGCATGAGCAACAAAGCTTGAATTTAAAGGCAAATATATATGAATATTCTATAGAATTATTAAGGAAATGTCGAAATTCGGGATTCAAAACAGCTTGTTTAACAGACCTGCCGAATGGAATGCCAGACTATATATTCAAACCTGCAATAGAAAGACTTCTTCCCTATTTTGATTTATATGTATCATCACAAATATGTGGCGCGAGAAAACCCAATAAAGGTGGAATATGCTACATAGCAGATGTATTTGAAATTCAGGAAGCAGAGATATTATTTGTCGGCGATGAAGAAAAAGACTTTATAACAGCTTTGAATGCTGGATGTGATTTTATTTATATCAGTGATTTCCTGAAAAATGAAAAGAGTAAAAATTATTTTTTAGAGGGTAATCAAACTGAATCACTTGGATTTTGTAAGTCTGATGGATGTATGGTAATGAATTTGCAGTAATTGTGAAATCAACAATGACAGTAGTTTTCAATCTCACACAGCTATGAATTTTACAGAGGCAAATAGAATTATCTGTTTTACAAAGAAGTTGTATAATTTGCCGGGAGGTTGATTAGAACTGCGAAAGCGGAATCTGAAAGGAAAAATATGACTGTAAATAAAATAAAAATTAGCAATATCCCAGCCATCGTGTGGGGAGAAAAGGCAGACAAAGTGTATTTATTTGTACATGGAAAAATGTCTTCAAAAGAGTCCGCAGAAGTATTTGCGGAAATTGCGGAAGAAAAGGGATATCAGACAATAAGTTTTGATTTGCCGGGGCATGGAGAACGTGTAGATGAGAATGAGCGATGCGATATTTGGAATGGAGTGCGCGACCTTACAATAGTAAGAGATTATGTTTTTGCGAATTGGAAAGAAATATCATTGTATGCGTGCAGCCTAGGAGCATATTTTAGTTTAAATGCTTATAATACAGAGAATATAAAGAAATGCCTTTTCCAATCGCCTATTTTAGATATGGAATATTTGATAAAACAAATGATGGTGTGGTTCGCTGTATCAGAAGAGCGACTTGCGCAGGAAAAAGAGGTGGAAACTCCTATTGATGTTATGACATGGGATTACTATCAATATGTAAAAGCACATCCGATACAGAAATGGAATATTCCAACAAATATTCTTTTTGGTGGGAAAGATAATTTACAGTCATTGGAGGTTGTAAAAAAATTTTCTGATAAATTTAATTGTTTGCTTACGGTAGCAGAAAATAGTGAGCATCCATTTATGGGAGAAGGAGACGGTCAGATTGTAGACATGTGGTTACGGCAAAATGTATAAGACAGACTCATTACTGGGTTGTTGTTTGGGGATTATTCGGAGGATGTTTCGCCGCTGTTGTTTGAGATACTAAGAATAAACCATTATTATTTCAATAGTGCATCCATAAACTGGTTTTAATGCTTGTGCTTAATATGGCAATGGAGAAAGACAATTTCACATGAATATAATCCCCTCTTTTTTGGCCACGCGGGCTGTAAAACCATGATTGATGTCTGCAATTTACGAGATCAAAAATGGCGCAAGTCAAATAAAAGGATATTTTATTTGCTGTATACAGAAGATAAAAATATTCTGACAGTAACAGATTGGGACGAATTAAGGCGGCGAATGGATAACTGCACTGTAAATGGTGACATAAATCGGAATCTATGGAGGGAACCTTAGATGGACTATAATAAATTGGTAAGAGACAGCATACCTGAGATTATTGCCGCTCAGGGGGAAAAGCCTATAATTCGAGTGATGGATGATAAAGAGTATATTATTAGTTTAGAGAAAAAATTAGATGAAGAAGTTGCGGAGTATCACGAAAGCAAAGAAATAGAAGAGCTTGCCGATGTATTGGAAGTAATCTATGCTTTGTGCGAGGCAAAAGGTCATTCTGTCGATGAATTGATGATGGTTTATGAAAAAAAGCATATTGAGCGTGGTGGCTTTTCAAAGAGGATTTTTTTGTTGAGAAAAGAATGAGATCATGTGAACCATAAATTTGCAGTTTGTCCGGGCGCTAAATTGAACGACAAATCGTTTTTTTATTAGAGAGGTAAGAACGATATGGGAATATTTGATAAAATAAAAAAGCAAAATAACGATGATTTTTTGAAAATTGATGTAAAACCGTTAATTGACTGGAATGAACCAAATGGTGAGGGATGTATTGCTTCAGATATGATAACTAAAAAAGGCTGGAAGGTCGGATACATGTTTAGAGATGAGCCATTGGAAAATCAGCCTGATAGTGGCTGGCACTTTTTTAAAGGCGATGAGAGTGATGAGTATTCAAATGATGCAAATAATTTTCATGTATTTGCATTAAACACAATCTGCAATTATGACCAGGACATCATTCCATATTTAAATCTTCCGGTTGGAACACATTTGATCAGAACAGACAACGGAAAATTTATAGAAGATGATGGGCGAGCAATAGTGTTTGAAAAGCAGCAGGTAATTTTGAAGTATTGATAATTGAACCTTTAAGAAATTATGGTGTTGAGTCTCGGCTTGTGTTGGCGTGTGAGGAATATTGCAAAGAAAATGCAATTTCCTATTTAGGACTCGATGTTAATCCAACAGATAATTCCGCAGCAAAGAGATTGTACGAGAGATTAGGCTATCATGCGGTCGGTGAAATGCACTTAGATGGTGTATATGAATATACTGACGAGCAGGGCAATCAAGGGAAATATGAAGATTGGTGTATAGATATGATAAAAAGAATGTAGCGTCAAATTCAAATTTTGATGATGACATGAAAATAGTAAAGTTATGCGAATTTCAGTCAAAGGCTGAACATTAGTATCCATATGAAGCATAGCACAACTTCGAATTTATGGAGGTGAGTTCGTGAAAAAGCAGTTAGTAACCATGCTTGTGTATGATATATTTGGCTCTTTATTTCTTGGATGCAGCATTGTTTGCTTTGCTGTTCATGCAAATTTTGCTCCTGGCGGAGTCAACGGACTTGCTGTTATGGCAAATTATTTATTTAAGGTACCGATCGGTTTTGCTGCGATTATCATCAATATTCCCATCATTCTCCTGACCTTTAGGAAACTGGGTAAGGGATTTTTTCTGATTTCTGTGAAGTCGATGTTAATCAGCTCCTTTTTCATTGATTATATCATATGCTACTTTCCGGTATACTCGGCAAATCGTCTGATTGCATCTATCCTTGCAGGCATAGCGGCGGGAATTGGTTACTCATTATTTTTTAACGAGGGTTCCTCAACAGGCGGGACAGACTTTATTATTGTAGCAGTAAAGCAGGATAACCACAACTTATCGTTTGGACTATTGACTTTTTTTATTGATGGAATTGTGATAACCCTTTCTGTGTTCGTGTTTCATGAGATTTCGGCTTTTGTTTACGGATTGGTTTACACAATCATCACAAGTCTGGCAATCGATGGAACCACAAAAGCTCTTAAAAAAACGATTTTACGAGAGAAATAAATTTGAATTAGGTGGAGAAAAATTATGTCTGAACGTGAAGAAAAATTTGAAAAAATGCTGCAAGCAATTCAAAAGGAATATAATGATACGGTAAGTAAAATGGAAAAGTTAAAAATGGACGATAAAACAAAGACTGTGACTTATAAACAGCTTATGGGTACAAAAGTTACGCTTCAAAATATGCTTTCAAGGTACGAAATTTATGGACTTCTGGAAGAATAAATTCAGGATATTGTATGGAATTGAAATCCAAATTTACGGAGGTATTATAAATGAACTTTGAAGATGAAAAAGACTATATTATGAGAATAATAAAAGAAATGGTTAGAGTATTATTTTCGCTCATGCTTGGCAAAAAGTATGTTTCTGTTGAACAGGAAGCAAAGAACGGATATGAAGTATCCGGGAAAAAGTTAGATGAATTATTAACAATGATAGATAACGGTGAAATTAATGAAGCAGAAAATCTAATGCTGGAGGACATTGATTATAGTAACAGAAATGAACTGGCTGCTGCCGCCCTTTTTTATCAATATCTATCTGAAAAGAACGACGAATTTTTGCAAAAGAATAATTATTCGAAAGAAGAGGTGCTTGACGGAATAAATCAAATAATGCAAAAGGCAGGATACAATGATCTGGTTAAAGTTATAGAGTAGTTTTGGATTTGAAAGAAACAGTAAAGGAAGGCAACATATATGAAAAATTATACTCAAGTTTATGTAAAAAACAGTATAGAGGCAGCAAAAACGTATTGTAAAGCATTTGGTGCAGATATAACATTTGAAATCAAAAATGGTAATGGGACTGCCTATGAACATTGTGAATTATCAGTTAATGGCGAAGGATTTTTAGCAATAGGTGAAGCAAAAAATCCTTGTGATGTAGATATTGTTCACAAAATGAGATGGGAAACAATGACTTTTAATGTATTTGAGATGGGAACCGAAGAGAGTGTTCAGCGGGCATTTGACGTTTTGCGTGATGGTGGCGTTGTCATTGATGCAATTCATGAGCTGCCATGGAGCAAATGTTGCGCCACCGTTATTGACAGGTATGGTGTATGTTGGTGGATTTCTATTTAGTGGGCAAAGTATTGTTTCCTTTATGTAAAAGAATGTGATAACTTCTGGCTTAAACTTGTTTCAATGATTGTGCTAAATATGGCAATAGAATGGAGAGGGTATATAGATGAATTATCAGGATATTAATGCCAAAACCATAGATTCATGGTGTGAAAACGGATGGCAATGGGGAAAGGCAATTTCACATGAAGAGTATCAAAAAGCTCTAAACGGAGAGTGGGATGTACTTCTTACTCCAACAAAAGCAGTCCCACATGATTGGTTTGGTAATCTGAAAGGAAAAAAGATTTTAGGACTGGCAAGCGGCGGTGGACAGCAGATTCCAATTTTTTCAGCCCTTGGTGCAAAATGTACAGTGTTGGATTATTCTAGTGAGCAATGCGAGCGTGAAAGAGAAATTGCTAAGAGAGAAGGGTATGATGTTGAAATCATCCAATTTGATATGACCAAAAGGCTGCCCTTTCGTGATGGAACATTTGATCTTATTTTTCACCCTTTATCAAACTGTTATGTTGAAGAAGTAAAGCCAATCTTCAAAGAATGCTTTCGCGTATTAAAGAAGGGTGGCATTCTTTTGTCTGGATTAGACAACGGAATCAACTTCATATTTGATGATATGGAGACAGAAGTTAAATATAAGCTGCCCTTTAATCCCTTAAATGATCGGCAGCAGTATGAAGATTCAATAAAAAATGATTGGGGCATACAATTTTCTCATACACTTGAAGAACAGATAGGAGGACAATTAGAAGCTGGTTTTGTTCTTACCAATCTATATGAAGATACAAATGGCGAGGGCAGATTACATGAATATAATATCCCCTCATTTTTTGCTACACGGGCAGTAAAACCATAATTGATGTCTGCAATTAAGAAAGGCGAGAATGCATGAATATATACGAATTTTGGAAAGATGCTTTAGAACAAAATGCAGATAGTATCAGAGATTATTTCGACAACAACGCTTATATAAATTAGGCGATTAGCTATGATAGGGGCAAATTATGATAGCAAACGCTTACCCACAGTATGGGGAAGAACAGGAACAATGGGTACTGGTTGAACATATAAAGGCTCGTAGCGGAACATTTTTGACAGTTTATAATTAGGAGCATATATTTTTACGATAAGTCTATATAGAATTCCGATTCTATATATAGGCGAAGGCTGTTGAACCCCTCACTTATATATTTAGAATCAGAATGGAGGATGCGCTTGTCAGAGTATCCGTTTGGGACCATAAAAAGGACTATGAGGTTTAGTTAACACAGTATAATGATTCTTCTGGGCGTTGTCTGCGGAGGAATGCTTCTTGTTGTTGTCGTATAATATACAAGTAATGTCTGATTACCGAGACTGCATGAAGTATTCTGTCCGTTGATTGTTTCGAGGCTTGTATTCCTGGCGATATTGAGCTGCAGGGAATTGTCTGCGGCAACCAGATTGCGGTTAAACTCATTTATCATTACCTGTTCGTCCCTGCCAAGCACAGTGACAATCTGTGCCCTGTACTGAGGCGGAAAGATTAACGGTACAGGAAGCGAAGCGTCATAAAATGCAGCCACACGAAGTCCTGATCGAAGTGGTCTGCTGTCAATAATCCGCGTTTCCGACGTTATCATGAAGTTCACAATACCATTCTCTGTACGAAGTGACATCATTTGACTGCAACAGTCATTTCCTCTTGCCATATTGATGATAATACCGATTACCGGTTTAAAATTACGATATGCCATAAAATCTTATCCTTCTACAAAATCTTACTTTTATTTTAGCATATGTTCTCACGAGAAAGGAGTGATTGATTCTTCTGGGAAAACACTTATAATGAATTTATGAGGAGAAAGGTATGGTATCGAAATGCAAAAGAATAAATTTATAATATATTGTAGTTTGCTAGGAATGTTGACCGGATTGGTTCTTGGAGGGTGTGGCAAAGCAGAGGAAAATATAAGCAAACCGCTGACGGAGCCAGAGGCAAACAGTACAGCGCCGGATGTCATATACACAGAACCGCCGCTCATGGAACTTCAAAGCGTGTCGGATGAACAGCAGTCTGCATTTCTGCGTTCGGGCGGCTATAACTGGACTTATTTAGAATCGGAAGATGTAGCGACCAGTTCGATTGCCGACAGTGCGTATATATTGGCAGAAAACAGTCCATGGGAAACGCTTATACTGCCGGAAGATGATTCTGATATGTCGGCATATACGATATCAGTTGCAAAACTTCCCGATGAACTTGGTTTTACAGCATGGGATATTGCAGATGTGGGCAAAAACGGCGGGGAAGTCAATCCATTAGAAACATGCCGTTACAGCATGGAGGAAATTGCGGCACCGGACTTTTCCATTTCTTTACAATCGGGAAGAATTTATGAAATATATATGGAGTGGAATGAGGATAAACTTGCAGAAAACGGATTTAGTGGAATCGCGTACTATGCCGTAAAAACTGCCAAAGGAGAGCCGGTGGAAAATGGATTGACCGAAAAAGCCAATGACATTTTGATTTCCATAGACGACAGTTATTCTATGACGGTACACAACGCCGAAACAGGAGAGGATGTAAAAAGTGACACAGATTCTTTTTCGTCCCAATTTTCAGATATTCTGACAAAATACATTAATCTGGACATTGAAAAAGATGAATATCAATATACAGGTGATAGTGTCACTTATCGTATGGAGATTCTTGACTCTGATGGTCGGCTTGTACAGACGATAGAATATCTGGGAGAGTACTTATATATTGATAAAGTTCGTTACCGCGAAACCGGGGCAGGAACGGCAGAAGAATTTTATCTTGCCATAGACAGCCTGTTTGTAGAGGATTTCCCGACAGCATCTTTTGGGGAAACGGATACCGGAGAGGTCGACGTTATCGAAGAGGTGGCAATGGAGGCTACCTATGCTTCACAAAAGGGCATTCATCTGGTGTTTACAAATCACACGAATGAAGAATATATGTTTGGCGATGACTATGAGTTGCAGGTATGGCAGGACGGGGAATGGCGAAAGGTGGATTATCTCATTGATAACGCAGCATTTAGTGATATCGGTTATATGCTGGCAGGAAATTCCTCAGTCGGCTGGGGTGTGAAATGGACGTATTTTCATGGCATCCTGCCTGACGGACAGTATCGTATTACGAAAACCATCAATAAGGGTACAGGAAAAGAGTTGGAGAAGTATCGTCTGGCGGCGCAGTTTACGATTACGAATATTTCGTCCCGGTTATAGCGGGGACGTTTTTTGCATGGGCTTTAGCATGTTTCGGGCAATGTCGTCAACTTAAGCAGGTTCGATGCCAGATAAGCTTTATCACGAGATTGATTAAAGCACAAAATGTGAATTTATAGGAGAAGCTTATGGGAGAAAGCAAAACAATGTCATTGTTAATAATTATAATAAATGTAATTGGGGTCATTTGTCTGATTTATTATGCCGTTCCGTGCCTTATTCATGACACTACGATAGTATATCCTAATGCAATGTTACCGGCTGAAGCATGGGATCGTGCAGGTATGATATTGACATTTGGATTTATACCGCTTTTAGTTGCGAATGTTTTAAACTTTCTATTCGTGAGAATAAAGCAAAAACTTATAAGATTTCTTCTTTTTATTCCCAGCGCGGTATGTTTTGTCTTAGTGGTAAGCTACTGGACAACAGCTTTGGCATAGTAGATCGGGCTTTGTGGAGGCTGAGATGTATAAGTCGATTGTGTTTGATTTAGGCGGGACCTTAATGGAATATGTAGGAATGCCACTGAATTGGAGTGATTATTATATTTGTGGATTTGAAAAGTTGAATGAAATTATGAGATTAAATTTGTCAATAAATGATTTACAAGAATCTACGAATAAATTAAAATCATATAACCCTCGTACCAGTAAGCGAGAATATGAAATAAATCCAGAGACTATTTTTAATGACGTTATATCAAACTGGGGAGAAAAACCCGATATAAACAAAGTAATAGAAATATTTTTTGAAGGCTTGAGTTTAAAGGCAAATATATATGAATATTCCATAGAATTATTAAAGAAATGTCGAAATTTGGGGTTCAAAACAGCTTGTTTAACAGACCTGCCAAATGGAATGCCAGACTATATATTCCAACCTGCAATAGAAAGAATTCTTCCCTATTTTGATTTATATGTATCATCACAAATATGTGGCGTGAGAAAACCCAATAAAGGTGGAATATGCTGCATAGCAGATTTATTTGACATTCGAGAAGCAGAGATATTATTTGTCGGCGATGAAGAAAAAGACTTTTTAACAGCCCGGAATGCCGGATGTGATTTTATTTATATCAGTGATTTCCTGAAAAATGAAAAAATGCTGCAAGCAAATTCAACGGTAAATGAAAGCATATGCACTAATGATTAGTGGTAGACATCCCTTGTCGGGTAGTTAAGTAAGGCATTTCCCGCTTTGTGTCCTGTTTTTTATCAGGCAGCTTTGATAGGATTTTTCTGAAAGGAGGAAAATAGTGAACCAGGAAAAAATCGGAAAATTCTAAATGGAGAAAGGAAAAGCGAGAATATGGATAAAGAAATGAAAGAAACTGTATTGCGGGCAGTAGATTATACAAACACAGAAGCGGAGCGATACAATAAACGTGTACGGATATGTAATGGAATAGCAATGCTTTTAGTATTTGCTTATAACATCATTAAAGACACAAGCCTTCATGATAATTCAACAGTTATGATTGGATTGGATATTGTACAGGGATTGGCAATTGGAATGCTTTTGATGGGGTTGTTATATTCAAGCCGCTATGGTGCAAAGATTAGAGCATTCAAGCATCGACTGATGAAAAGACAAGGATAACTTCCGAGTTTGTCGAGACGTTAAATTGAGTAGTAAATTAGGATTTTTAGGAGATAAAAGCATAAATATGTATCAAATTTCTAAGATGAAAAAAGAAGACATTCCGAAGTTGATTGCAATCTGGCATAATCAATATTCGAAATACTGTAACAGTACGGTTATCCCTAACTTTTTGAACGGCGGGGAAAATAGTATTATGACGTATTTGGAAAACCAAATCAACCATGGTAATGCCATTATAGCAAAAAGAGACGATGTTATTACCGGCTATATCGCTTGGATGTATTTTGACTTTCATAATGAAAAATCGGCCTTTTGTCCAATTATAGGTCATGCTGCGATTGAAGAAGACAGCGAGACAATCTATCATGAATTATATAACTATGCAGCACAAATATGGGTAGATAAAGATAGATTCAATCACCTATGGATGATTTATAACGATAACCATGCTTTAAAAGATATGTTATACGATATTGGTTTTGGATCTCACGTAATTGATGCTTATACAAAAGTACAAGAGCCGGCATGCCGGATTAATAGCAAATATAAAGTATCCGTTGCTGCATATAGCGATGCGGAAGCGTTACTTGCATTGATGAAGGAGTCGGTATACTTTTATATTGAATCTCCCATATTTTTAAAAAGAAATGATTATGAATTAGATGATGTAATTGATATGATTAAAACGGACCATTTGTTGGTTGCATGGGATAATGATATGCCAATAGGCGTTATGAACTTATCCGTTCAAACCGGATATAACATAGAAAATCTAGCCTCCACGAATACGGGCATGATTAGTAAAGTTGGTGCTTATATCAAGCCTGAATATCGTGGATTGGGAATCGGGAAGTGCATGTTAAATGAAGTGATGAAGCATTGCACTGAGAAAAATATACAATATCTTCATGTTTGCTTTGAAACCGCCAATCCTTTTGCAAATATATTTTGGCGAAAACACTTCAAACCCATTATACTTTCTGTAAGGAGAACGGTTAATAAAGATGCTAATATCGCAAAATGACTTGCGAAGGGAGATATATGAATTTGAGATTGGGAGGGATTTAAATGATAATTCGGAGTTATGAAGAAAGAGATCTGGAATCGATGATTCAAATTTGGAACGAAGTCGTAGAGGAGGGCATTGCTTTTCCGCAGGAGGAATTATTAAACGATATAACAGGGGCTGAATTTTTTGCTTCACAGACATATTCGGCCGTTGCCGAGGATGATAATAGTCATGTCATATATGGACTTTACATACTACATCCCAACAATGTCGGACGCTGCGGGCATATTTGTAATGCAAGTTATGCTGTTAGTTCTAAGAAAAGAGGTCAACATATCGGGGAGCAGCTTGTTCTGGACTGCTTAGATCAGGCGAGGAAACATGCGTTTACGATATTGCAATTTAATGCAGTGGTTGAAAGTAATATCCACGCCAGACGGTTATATGAAAGACTTGGATTTATTCAGCTGGGTACGATTCCTAACGGTTTCAAAATGAAAGACGGGCATTTTGAGAATATTTGTCCTTATTATCATGAATTATAACCTGTTACCTGTCAGAATCCGAGTTGAGAGAGGATAAGGCCATGGAAGAAATACAAAAATTTTATACCGAGGATTGGAATGAAAGCCGGCGTTTGATTTCCCAATCAGGACAAATTGAATACATTACAACTATGAAATATTTGAAAAAATATTGCCAAAAAGATATGTCAGTTCTGGATGCTTGCGCAGGATGCGGTGTTTATTCATTTCCGCTCGCCGATTTAGGTTGTAATGTGATTGCAGGTGATTTGATTGACACAAATGTAGCGCACATAAGAATGGAAAATGAAAAGAATCATAAATTAAAAGACGTTTATCAAGGAAGTGTTTTAGATTTATCAAGATTTCATGATAATAGCTTTGATGTAGTATTAAATTTAGGCTCATATTATCATTTATGTGATGAAACTGACAGAGAAAAATCGTTGTCTGAAACGTTAAGAGTACTAAAAAATGGCGGGATATATATAATTGCATATGTTAATCGCTGTGCAAATTATATGGCACATTTTGAGGAGTTGAAAGATAATTTTTCGTATCTGGCAGACTATATGCAAACGGGGCATATAGAGAATAGTACATTATTTTACGCAACAACTCCGGAGATGATAGAGGAAGATCTAAACAAGTATAATTTAAAATTACTTCATCATGTTGCAACTGACGGACCTATTTTTGTATATAGAGATATAGTTGAGCATATGAGCAAAAAAGATTTTGAATCATTTATGGATATTCATTTGGGCCTATGTGACAAGAAGAGTAATTTGGGATATAGTGAACATGGATTGATCGTAGCTCAAAAGTAATATGTTAATTAACAAACCTCCGGTTTGTCGAGATGATTCATAAAATACGAATCAGAAGCTGACGAGGTGATTTCATGAGAAAAGCAAAAATAATACGGTTTATCTGCGATGTATTGATTGTGATTTTTTTACTTGGTTTTGGCTTCGCATTGTACTGGTATCTATGCGGCTCTTTTGAGATGATGCCGACAGACGAACAGCAGGAAAAGGCACGGATAGGGGCAATATTATTGATGATTGTGAACGGAGTGCCATGCGGCGCCTGCATTGCTGTCCGCCGAGCCTATAAAGTAGAGCTATGATAAAGCGAGCCAACAGAAAGGAACAAAATGGAAAGAAGAGATAAAGTAAACTACTACTTAGATTTGGCCAAGATGGTGGCACAGAGATCCACTTGCTTAAGACGGCATTACGGAGCGGTAATCGTGAAAAATGACGAGGTGATTTCCACCGGTTATGTGGGTGCGCCCAGAGGTAGGAAGAACTGTACGGATATCGGAGAATGCATCCGCATCAAAATGGAGATTCCAAGGGGAGAGCGGTATGAATTGTGCCGCAGTGTCCATGCAGAGGCAAATGCAATCATCAGTGCATCCAGAGACAAGATGATCGGAAGCGCGCTTTACTTGGTGGGCGTGGAAGCGGATACGGGGGAGTATGTGAAGAACTCCTGTAGCTGCTCCATGTGCAAAAGGCAGATCATCAATGCGGGCATCGAGACGGTCTATGTCAGGGATACGGAGAACGAATACCGCGAGATTCCCGTGCAGCAGTGGATCGAGGACGATGAATCTTTAAACGGAACCTTGGGGTATTAGAGATTGAAAATTGGATTTAGAAGGGACTAACAATGTTTGTTTCGATAGCGCTTCTTTTTATTTTTTTGTATTTTGCTTCTGATAAAAGCAAAGAAAATGCCGAAAGAACAAGGGCTTAATAAAGTAAAGAATGGATTTGAGGAGGACATTACGTTGATAGTAAAGGATGATAGAGGAAATGAGCTATTGGAAATAATTAGTGTTGAAGAAGAAAAGGCAGATGCAAAGTATAAACCTATAAATCACTGCCTTGCAGTTGTAAAAGTTGGGTCTGATTATTTACTCGGTTGGAACAAGTATAGACAGGATTGGGAAATCTTTGGAGGATGTAGGGAGAAAAATGAAACACTAATAGAATGTATAAAACGCGAATGTAATGAAGAGTTGGGATTAAGAAATGTGGATTTTTCGTATATTGGATTGATGCACTACCATATGGCACCGGGCTATTTTAATCCAGAATGGCATTATGAATATGGAGGATTATATGGAATTAGCCTGCCTATTGAATATATGAAGTATATAAACAAGTATAGAACGGATAAAGAAGAAGTTGAAAAATTAGCATTTTACAGTGATTTAAGGGGAAAAGAAAAAATAGCACCGATTGATGAGAAATTGCTTGAATATTGCTAGGGGAATTGTTGACAACTTGATGAATCGAAATAAGGGATTGGTGCAATATGAAAGCAATCGAAAAGGAACTTAGAAAAATTGAGAATGCAGAAAACCGCATGCGGATTCGTAACGAAAAGAACGCAAAGCCTGCTTGGAAAAGAAAGCTGGAGGAGAAGGTGCCGGAAAAGGTCATAGACGGATTGCAGAAGGCATTTGCAAAGGCATTTTATCTAATCTTTGAAAAAGGTGTGGGCGTGATAGAAAAAACCTATGACAAGCAAACGCTGGAAAAGAAATTTTTAATTCGGGATTATGCGTTTGAATTGATGGGCGGGAGCAAAGAGATCCGTCGATTAAAAACAGATGCCGCAGGAAAACTAGCAGCGGTTACACTGGGATCGGCCGTTGAGGGGATCGGGCTTGGTGCGCTTGGTATTGGAATGCCAGATATCGTAATATGGTTGGGGATTCTTCTGCGCAGTATTTATGAGACGGCATTGGAGTATGGATATAACTACGAATCATTGGAGGAGAAATTCTTTATATTGAAAATGATGGAGGCTTCGATGCAAAGCGGAGATGCCTGGGTTTCGGTCAACGAGGATGTAGACGCTTATCTTTGTCAGAATGCGCATGTAATCCCAACGGAGAAAGAGCTTGAAGAGCAGATCAGCAAGACAGCATCAGCTTTTGCGACAGACATGCTTGTTATGAAATTTATCCAAGGTATTCCCATTGTCGGAATGATTGGAGGAGGAGCAAATCCGGTATATTATCAGAAGGTGATGAGGTATGTACAGTTAAAGTACAGAAAAAGATACTTACTGTCCAAGAATCATTGATCGTACAGTTTTTCTGATAGGAGACATTCACATGTTAAATATGTTACAGACTGAAAATGGGATTATAGATTTTCATATATTCCGATATTACAAGACTATTTAATGAAATAGCATGAGGTGCTGCAAAAGAAAGCATATAATGAACCATTATGAGCTAACGGGGTGATCTCATGAGAAAAGCAAAAAGTTGAGGAGGACGCTATGAACATCTTTCTACTGCGACATGGTGAAACAGACTGGAATCAGGCGGGACGGTTACAGGGGCATATGGATATTCCGTTGAATCAAAACGGAAGATTACAGATCAGCCGTGCTGCAGATATTCTTGCAAATTTGTATCCGGATATTGATTTGGTAATCACAAGTCCTTTAACAAGGGCGCGTGAAAGCGCGGAAATTGTTTCTGACAGACTGGCATATGAGAGAACGGATATTATTGTGGAACCGTTGCTTATAGAACGTTGCTTTGGTGAAGGTGAAGGTTTAACGATTGCGGAGAGAAGTGAAAAGTATCCGGATGATATTTATCCCGGAATGGAATCGCTAAATGATATGTTGAAAAGGGCGCATTCAGTGTTTGAACAAATCATAGTATCGTTTGCTGATAAGGAGAATATCCTTGTGGCGGCCCACGGTGCTATACTGTATGCAATGGTGACGGCAATAACGGATGGGCAGATCGCATATGGTGGAGAAACATTTAAATTTGACCCGGGGAGTCTTCATTTAATAAGGTATATAAACGGAACGATTGAAGTGGCGGAATACAGTGAAGAAAAATCAGAATTCTGGGATTGGTTTTAATTCGTAAACGCTGAATAGCAGGGGATACTCTGTTATTCAGCGTTTACAATATAAGTACTGATCTCATACTCTCTCCATGTATCAAACTAATAATGTGGGATTTCATATGAAAGCCAATAAAAATTTTCAACAATGAACATTTTCTTTGAAACTTTTTGGACCCCTAATCTGTCTAAAGGGTACAATTATGAGAAAAGGAGCGAAGCAGATGCGATGGATATCGTACAGGAAGGAGCATATAANGCNATGCNGAAAGCAGGAAGTCTGCGGGAAGAGCGTTTTGCCNGNACATGGATATACCGGATTATGATTAATACGGCAAAGGACTATGTAAAGAAGTATTTGCAAGAATATGAAGCGCTAAATGAAAATATGATAGATTCGAAAGNGCNNGATTCGGATATGGATTTGAAAGNTGCGGTCGATAAACTCCCAATACAGGAGAAGACTCTGATAATTCTGCGGTTTTATGAAGATAAGCCATTAGCCGAGATTGCGGATATTTTGCAGGAAAATTTAAGTACAGTCAAGAGCAGACTNTACAGAACGNTGGAAAAGCTACGCAAGGAACTTTATTGATTGAGTCAGTAGACAGAAAGGGAAAGGTATATTAGATTATGAATAAACATATGGAAAATAGTGATTTTAAAGAGTTGGAAAAAAGGCTTTTGGAAGAAAAAAAGCATTATCAGGAAATTCCGGTTCCCGAGGAATTGAAAGGAAAGCTGGAAGAGGCAACAAAGGCTCCCGGAAAAGTCCATAGATTCCGCATACCCGCGGTTGTGGCAGCAGCCGTGATACTGCTCGTTCTTCTGCCCAACACCGGAGCGAACATTGCTTATGCGATGGGAAATATTCCGCTCATCGGCAAATTGTTCCAGGCAGTCACTTTTCGGGATTACCAGTATGAGAGCGAGCGGTTTGATGCAGAGGTTGAAGTACCGCAGATCATCGTAGAAGATACGGGGGAGACCGGTGAAGAAACGGAAGACGATTCTAAGCAGTTACAGGAAACAATAGAACAGGTCAATTTTGATATTGAGGAAGTGACGAATCAACTGATTGAAGAATTTAAATCATCTGCAGAACTCGGAGAAGGCTATGGCAGTCTGGAGATTCATCATGAGACGGTAACGGATAATGAACAATATTTTACTTTGAAACTCTCTATTTTCCAAGCAGCCGCCAGCGGTTCAGAATCCTATAAATTTTATACGATTGATAAAAAGAGTGGTAAACAGATTAAAATCGTGGATTTGTTTCAGGAAAACAGCGGTTATGCGGATGTTATAAGCGAAGATATCCGGAATCAGATGCGGGCTGCAATGGCGGAAGATGAGATGAATATATACTGGGTGGACAATACAGATATGCCGGATATAAACTGGGAGGGAATCAAGGAAGATCAGAACTTCTATTTTGACGGGAATGGAAATATTGTCTTCGTATTTGATGAATATGAGGTTGCGCCCGGTTATATGGGAGCGCAGGAATTTATGGTGGAGAGGTCTGTATATGAAGATCTTTTGAAATGAACATGATTTTTATCAAAAACTGGGCTATAACAAGTATAAGAAAGATGATGAGTTCATTTACTATATGCAAGCTCCGGTGAATTAGTTAGTGTTCACCGGAGCTATANATTATGCGTTTAGTCTAAATACATATTTCGCATTTCCTTCAAATATAGATTCTGTCAGCATCTTGTTAAGACCAAGATTTTTTACAAACTGTANATGTTCCTCTTGANTGCANCCGGAATAGTCTGAACCGAACANTACTCTCTNNGGCACAGCTTCAATTAACNTCTTAATCTTTTCTNCTATATCGTTTANTATTGCCCGATTATCAGCTATTGAAGAAATNTCAAAATANACATTTGGATATTTGACAAGCAATTGGCATTTATCTATCCGTGGAAAAAAGCAGTGGCAGCAAACCAATTTTAAGTTTTGATATTGCCTTGCAACTTCGGCTACAACGTTCACATCACTATATTGGCAGTTATCCCATCCGGAATGAAATAGTACCGGAACATCATATTGTTGAGCGAGTGCATATACTTCTTTTAACCTTTCATCCGATAGATAAAATGCTTCATGTCCGGTATACAACTTAATTCCCACAATCAGGTTCTTATCCAGATAATCCCTGATTTTCTTTAACTGTGTTTGGAATTCAAAATAAGGGCTAATTCCGCCAACAACATCAACATTATCTGATTTTCTAAATAATTCCANGCATTCATTTAGATTTCCAATATCACTTTNCATGCAGGAATCTGATATTACGATACATCTATCTATATGATTCCTCTCAAGTTCTTGGAACAATTTCTCACGCTTCCTGCATAAATTACGGCAGTCTTTTTCTATCGGTAAATGTACATGTGCATCAATTATCATCTTTCTTTTCCCTCACTTATAACCTTGATCATAAATAAACAAGGATTTTCTTCATCCCAAAATGTTGTAAGCACTTCTAATGGATAAAAACCCTCTTTCTTATAAAATGCTCTTGTAGCGTTATAGGGTTCATATACTGCTGATTCATCCAATGTCTTCACCGTCAAAAACTTATAATTGTTCTGTACACAATATTGAACACAAGCCATAATTAACTGGTGTCCTATTCCCATTCTGTGGTATTCTCTTAGAACTCCCAGATTATAAATATCAGCGGTATACATATTATGAATCTTCAATGCTGCAAATCCGACGGCCATATCATCATCATACGCTGCAATAAAAGGATATTTCCTATGTATTACCGACTTATTTACAATATCTTCCGGTGGGGAGAACCACTCCGGTAATGCATTCATAATATCTAAAGTCACTCTTGTCTTTTCTTCTTGATCCTCAACGAATTTAATTTCTATCATTTTTCCTCCGACTTCTAACAAGGCACAAAAAAGCTACAGATATCACTCTGTAGCCAAACATCAACTATATACAGAGCAAAAATCATTCATGACATCAAAATAAAAGCTGTATTCACAGGCTCTTATTTTCTATTCATTTCTGATTGTTTGCTCATTCCGTCTATTTTCCTATCGGTAACCGGTAGTACGATAATCGGGTAAATCACTTCCTTTTCCTATAATGTTGCCTTGTTATATATAACGTTACCACACTACTGTCCAAAATGTAAACAAGAAATATTAATCAATGTTCGGAACAGCGGCAACTGTGTATCAATCATCAAAGAGACAGCCCTTCTTCGTCTATATTTTGAAAGTATTTCAATCCGTTCTTTCAGCCCTGTCCGCAATGTGTTACAATAACAGAAATGTCTCCGGTGGGAGCCATATCTGTGTTATATTTTTTTGCGCAACTATGAAATCGGGATTTGACGGAGGAACGCTATGATCAAGATTAGAGTAATGAATATAGAAGATTATGATGGAATATATGATTTGTGGATTAACACACCGGGAATGGGACTTAACACAACAGATGATAGTAGGGAAGGAATTGATAAATATCTAAAACGTAATCCTACGTCAAGTTTTGTTGCAGAAGATGACGGTAAAATAATAGGAGTGATTATGTCAGGTCATGATGGGCGCAGAGGCTATATACATCATACGGCTGTTTTACCGAATTACAGAAATCAAGGAATAGCTAAAAAACTTGTAGATCATGCTATGAATGCTTTAGATAAAGAAGGCATAAACAAGGTTGGATTAGTTGCTTTTGAAAGAAATGAAATCGGAAATGGTTTTTGGGAAAATATTGGATTTGTTATTAGAGACGATTTGGTGTATCGAAACAGAAATATTCATGAGCTTAAGAGAATTGATACGTAATATTTCGGTTTTTTGGGGAGTTACCATATATATAAAATAGAGAGATCGGATATTTACCAGTTATGGGAGATATCGTATGAAAGAATAAAGTAGCACCAAAGCAAAATTGAAAATGGAGGGTTGCAAATGACAAAAAAAATTGAAAATTTAGTCTCTTTTCCTGTAAATGCACAAAGGAACTCTTTTTTTGGAGCTCTTTCTTCCATTCTTTTATATCGGAATGCTTACACAGAGGACACTCCCTTTTTCTGTGGAAAATATCAACGTAACTGTATACGATGCGGCGGTTGCGGAGACGAACCTTTTATCAATAAACAGCACCTTAAGATATATCAATATTTAATCACAATAACGGGTTGCGCATATTTTTGGATAGATAAGGAAATTGGTAATTCGTATGACAAACCGTACATAGCGGACGAATTTTCAGAGACTGCTCTTGACCGGCTATCCTTAGCTTTATATGTATCCGGCTACCGCTATGAGTCAATGAACAAAAATACAGAGGCAAATGTCCTATTTGATAGAATAAAGCAGTCTATCGAGGAAAAGCAGCCTGTCTTAATCAAATTGAGCCTCGGTGATTTATGGGCAGTGATAACGGGATACGATGATGATAAAAATCTTCCATACTTAATGAAATCCCGCCGTTCCCCGCAACTTGATAAAGACTGGTATAATAAGCTCACCAATATCGTTTTCATAACAGATCAATATGATAGTACGATTTCCTTGTCAGAATCTCTGGGGCATATGATTCATCACTTAAATACCGGCAGCAGGGATAAGCTGGAACAAAAGATATATCAAAAGTTGGAAACGGAACCGGATGGAAGAAAGCTTGGCAAGTGGTTAAATCAATTAAATGGTCTTGCCATAGAAACAAGGTGGCATGCGTCTGAATGTTATCGGAACACGCTGGTACCTATGCTTGACGACGATAAATGTAAAAAATACCTTTTAGAAGCATCCGATCTACATCTCCATTTCCATGATCAGGCATGGAAGATTTGGGCGCTTCTGGGTGTGACGCCACAGACTTTCTATGGTGTGCCAAAAAACATTAATGAATTGTTGGATAAATCATCTACCAGAGCAGAGCTCAAATCCTTATTTCAAGAATTATTTACGATAGACCGTCAAGTATCTCATTTACTACAGGAATGTTTAGCTTTGCTGTAATCAACTCGAAAAAAAGAAATTATCATGTCAACATTAAGGAGGTAAATTATGCTGATACCACACTTGCATTTTTGTGACAACTGCGAAGAAGCGATTGCTGTATACGAGAAAGCGTTTCATACAAAAGCCGAAAACATCGTATACAGCCGTGATTACGCGCCTGGTGAATATTCGGACGATAGCAACAGGATAGCGCACGCTGTTATGAACATCCACGGACAAAAGGTTTTTCTGAATGACCGGTTTGGCAACAAGGACAAATCTCTTGATTGTGCGGTTCATTTGATCGTTATGTTTCCATCTGTGGAAGAGCTTCTTGCCTGCTACGAGTTTTTCAAAGAAGGGATCACAATTGTTGACCCGTTCGAAAAATTACCATACAGTGAATTATCGGTCAACTTTGTTGATAAATTTGGTGTGCAATGGGGCTTTATGACAGAGCAATAACGCAGCATATAAAACAGAGAGGCAGGTATTACAAAACGACAATGATTTAAGGAAAGTACCTAAGCCAAAGGTCAAAGCGGAACCTACAATCTACCAAAGGAATACTTGCCAGACCAACTAATCAATCCTAATTGTCCTTCAATTGAATATCGCACTCGCGGTGACGGCAATGAGTTGTGTGAACCGTTAAAATGTTTACACCATAACCAGTTGGAAATTTGCTTTAATTGTGAAAAATATCCTTGTGAGCAAGCAACTGTGGGATATAGACAATTAGAGCATATCATCCGATGACGTTACATGGGCGATTTTGCCTTATGTGCCATGGCAGTATGAAAAATAATATTTATCGCAAATTCCGGTTTATTGAAAAGCTGATTAAAATATAATTTGAATTATCATGTGAAGTGCAGGAGGTATGTAATGAGAGTGGAGCATATAGCAATGTATGTAAATGACCTTGAAAAAGCAAGGGATTTTTTTATTAAATACTTTAATGCGACAGCGAATGATGGTTATCATAATAAAACCACAAACTTTCGCTCTTATTTTCTGACGTTTGATGATGGTGCGAGACTTGAATTGATGTATCATCCTGATATGCAGGATATAGAAAAGGAAATTAGAAGAACGGGGCTTATTCATATAGCCTTCAGCGTTGGTTCAAGGGAAAAAGTGGATGAGTTAACACAAATACTCAAAAATGATGGATACGAGGTTTTATCTGGTCCGAGAACAACCGGTGATGGATATTATGAAAGCTGTATAGTAGGCATTGAGGGTAATCAGATAGAAATAACAAGTTGATAACTTTAAATTCGAAAAGAAAGGATATCAATAGACATTCATGGTAGTGCTTACGTCCGAGTGTCCTAAAAGTTCCTGCACGTCTTTTGGCTGTGCCCCGTTTGATAACAGGTTTGTTGTGTAGGTATACCTTAATGTGTGGAAGTGGGATCCTTCTAACTATGGTACTTTCTTTGCCGCTGTCCGGCAGGCTGTTTCTACGGTAGTTGGAAGTTCAAGACAGCTTCTGTCATTCCCAAGTTGTAATACTCATAATGTACCCGATTTTTCTCTGTAACTTCCTTGTAGAAATTCCTGTGATAGAGTTCGTCATGCTGCATACGGTTTTTAAGCTGCTGTTTCCTTGCTTTCCTCAAGATGTCAGCGAGGGCATTGCCAAAATCAACGATCCGCACTTTCTTCCTTTTTGTCGAGCCGATTGTCAGAAGAAAGCTGATAAATGGAAAGAAACAGAACAGATTACACAGAGAAAAGACAGAGGGGCGAGATAATCGCCCCTAATTTACACCAATGTCATATGTTGTGTTTCCTAACCGAAGAACTAAATAACCATTACTAAATGTAGTGCCATGACTTGCGGTAGGAAATTATAGTTTATAAATCGCCTTTTGCCAACAAATTATCTTTACCCATACCACAGACGTATGGATTTGAATCATATTTATAGCAGATATCTAAAAAATCTGAACGCTGTTTTGGATCATTCATTATTTTTACAAGTAATTCATGCGGAATCGTTCTTGCGTATGCCCCGGGACCTGCCATCTCAATATTTTTCACTCCAAAGCTACGGAGCAAACCTTCTAATTCATTTGGCATAAAAGTATATGTTATACACCATGGAACACCTCCTTTTTCATATTCGGCTATTTCGTTTTCTCCGCCCATAAGTCCGTCTGTCATCAGTTTTTCTATATTACTTTTTTTAAAATAAAACGTATCTATTGCATTTTGTCTGTTTGATATACACCATTGTACAAAAGGATCGTCAGAATGTTCATCCAATATAAATTGATTTTTCTGAATCGGATTAGCAAGATATGGCAAACTACCCAGACGGCTTGTTACACTTATTATAATACGTTTTTTGGCAATGCGTACAAGTTCACCGATAACGTGTTCCTGATTAGGATAGGTATATGAAATCGGTGCATCAAAAGAAACAACCATATCAAAGGATTTATTTGTATAATCACCCAAATCCTCCAGTGCGCCTTTTACAAAAGTTATTTTGTCAATAACACCAGCTTGCTCGGCCAGTTCCTTTGCTTTGTCTATCATAGGCTGAGAAATGTCAAAATGTGTAACCTTGCAACCATGTTTTGCAAGAAGGATAGAAAATCGTCCACTACCCGCACCAGCGTCAAAAACGGTATTTATACCCTCTAAATTATCAAGAAGTTTTCTCTCTATATGACTTTTCTGAATAATATCATCAATATAAGTTTCCTCACGATGACTCTCAAGTTCACCCTTTTCAGGCAGATTCCACATACGTTCAGATATTTTTCTGCTATAATCCTTAATAATTTTTTTGTTCACTTAAAATTCCTCCGTTAAATTTAGAATCGTGTTCCTTAACAGGCAGAGCGGTTTTAGAGTCTAATTAAGCTTTAATTCATCAAAAATAGTGATAAGCCATTGGGTCATGCGCTTATTTGTCTCAAAAAGTTCCGTAAATTTATCCTGTTTTGAAAACCACGCTGTACTAATTAGCTGATCTGCCATGACCACATAAGGAAGTGCAACACATTCATCATTGGTAAGTTTTGCTACACTGTCATATCCCCAAAGAATATTTCGGTAGATTTCCAGCCACTTTGACAACTTGGCTTGATCTTTTTCATCAAAGCTCTCACTCAAAATTGCCATAGCCGCATAGCAAGGATCATAAATACGCAGATTTTTCTCCGACAGTTCAAAGTCGATAAAACCCCATTCGTCCTGCGAGACAATAATGTTTGATGGGTTCGGATCCCGGTGGATAATTTGTTTGGGCAGCTTGTCATACAGTTTTCCAAATTCATTCAAATAGCCTCGGCAAAATGACTCCGAAAGCGATAAAATATCTTTTGATTTCGGCAGTGCCCAATTCTTTACGGATTCATACAGATTTACCTCATTCACCGGTATTTTAGCCTGACACAGAATGAGATGCAGCTGCGCGATGATTTCACCAACAAATCTTGCCTTTGCGACATAATCTCCTTCATAAAAATCATGGGCAATCATTTGTGTGCCAGAGATTCGCCAGGTTAAATAGAAAAACATTTCGCCATCCTGTACGTATGCTCGCCCATCCGTTGTTTTGATTGGGGAAGATATACATAAACCAGTGCCTTTTATTGCATTGCAAAGCGTAATCGCTTTTTTGACTTCATCGGAATTTTTAGAGAACTTCAGAACAAAATCTTTACCGACATAAAAGGCTCTATTACTTTTTTCTCCATTGCTCTCGTGGTAGACATCAGAGATTGATTCATTTTCTAATTCCCATTGCTTCAGAACATCCAAAACTTTCTTATGAGATACCATATAGTCCTCCTTAAACAAGTTCAGTTTGTAAGGTTGTATAGCTCGCCCTATTTTTATAAAGGTGGAGGGAGTGCAGTCTAATTCGCGCCGAAAAACATATTCCATCACCGACATTCCGACGACTGATTGGAACAGCCTGTAATAATTGAACAGAGAATAACCTGCCTGCTTATTGTTTTTAGCTACGTATATAGAATAGCGCATAAATCGAAAAATACCTTTCCTATTTTGCTGGATTTTACATTTTCGTCTCGATCTCTGCACCATTTCACATGGTGAATACCAGCCTGTCATCGGAATACACAGTCGCATAACAAGCGGTATGGCATTATGTTTTGATTGATTCTGATATTTCAAATAAATTAGTAAAACCAGCCGAATCAGTCAACGGTAAAATGAACGCTGCTTTGCGCCGCTGTTGACAGCTTCGTCCGGTTTTGCTGGTGGGTAATCAAGGAGCGACAGCTTAAAGTGCTGCCGCCCCTCTGCATATATGATATTCATTGTAGGTGTCCTTTCCCTAAAAAATTGAGAAAGTATTTCAATCAGTTCTTCATGTCCTGTTCATATTGTGTTATAATCTGTTACAGTTTTTTCTTGTCTACGCTCCGCTTCGGTCGGCACAGAGCAGATGTCAACCGGACATCTTGTGCCCTTTTTTGCCCTTATGAGGATTCGTAGCACGAGGGAAAGCATAAGGGTAAACTCACTTGCTATGAAATTGAATGAAAACGGAATTATTACTAATATAGGGAATACGCCCATGCAGTCCTTATGTAATGAGGCCTACTGGTATATGTTAAGAAAATTCAATCGTCATGCGATCTTCTTACATGTGCCTTCCGTAAAGTATATTACGGAAGATTTTATTGAAAAAGTAAGAACCGTTTTATAAATCAGAATTTGAAGGGAAAATATTTATGACTGATTTTACAATAAATGAAATGTTAGATATGCAAAAAAGGCTTCAGGATAAATACAAAGATAAATGGGAAAAGATTTCTCCCGAAGCAGGTAAGCACAAGCTGCTTTGGATGATAGGTGAAATTGGCGAAGTGATTGATATTGTCAAAAAACACGGAGACATAAAGGCGTCTAATGATATTGAATTAAGAAAAAATCTTGTTGAAGAAATGGCAGATGTTCTTATGTATTACAATGATGTTATGCTATGCTATGGAATATCTGCTGATGAATTAAAACAAGCATATATTGCAAAGTTTGAAAAGAATATGACGCGTTGGTAAATTCGATTTGAAGAAAAATGCCGGATTTGATTTGCAGAATTGGAAAAATCGAAATTGGTTTGATAGTTCTATGCATTTTCATAAATATATTTAGGAAGGAAAGGGTGATGTATTATGAGAAAAAATGGTGTGATTGGAGGATGCACACATAATATTATCCTCTAACTATTAAAAAAGGAGTTTTCATCGTACATGAAAAAAGAAAATGACTTATTAGAGGAAACATTGTCAATTGCTGAGAACGGATATGCTGCAGCATATCAATTTTTACTGGAGGAATATGAAAGGAATCCTGAAAATTATGGACCACAAACACTATATTTTCTTGCTTGTTTAGCAGGTGGAGACAATCTGCCGGAAAAAGCATTGGAATGGCTGACAGTGGCCATTCTCGAAAAGGGATGGTGGTATCGCCCGGAAGTGTTGGAAGATGATGATCTTGCGTCGCTAAAAAACAACTTTGCGTTTATTTCGTTGAAATCCGTTTCTGATAATCGTTATGCAGAGGCCGCGTCAAGAGCGAAAGCGGTATTTACTTGGGGAAGGAAGAATGCTGACAAATTGTTTCTTGCGGTTCACGGAAATACCCAGAATGGACAGATTGCAAGAGATGATTGGGAACCGATATTAAGAGATAATGCTCAGTGGCAACTGGAAACAATACAAAGTGCTGAACCAGACGGATATGGAACGTATCGATGGAGCTATGATATGGTGTCCTATGTACCAGTGGCAAAAGCAATAGAAAAAGTGCAAAACGAAGGCTATCAAAAGATTGTTTGCGGTGGTTTTTCAGCAGGATGTGATATGCTCCTGCGAGCCATCATATTTACACCTGCACGTTGCGATATGTTGATTTTGCAGAGCCCGTGGATTCCAATACTGAAAGACCATGCAGAAGATTTGGTGAACGCTGCCAAGCAAAAAAACATTGAACTAAAAATTTTTTGCGGCGCATGTGACGAAGACTGCCTTTCGATGGCAAAGCAATTATATGAAATAACAAACAGGGAAGGTATTCATGTGGAGTTTGCTGTCCAAGAAGGGAGCCGCCATCAATTTCCCAAAGAGGTGAAGTATGCTTAGATTCGGATATGGATTATAATTCAATTGTCATGTGATCTTCTTCCATGTGCCTTCCATAAAATATATTACGGAAAATTTTATTGAAAAGTAAGAGCCGTTTTATAAATCAGAATTTAAGAGGGAAAATGCTTATGAAAAGAATTCCAGATGAAACGTGTGCGTCAATATGTGGTCTATTTTGTGGAGCGTGTCCGGCGTTCCCAAATGAATGTCATGGTTGTTTTTCTGACTATGTTCGTGAGGGCTGTAAGGGTTGTGCTGACCACGGTTTTTTGGAGTGTGCGACAAGCCATAATGTACTGCGTTGTTATGAATGTGAGGATTTTCCTTGTAAGAAATTGGAAGAATTTAGCAGCAAACCAATCATTAATGGTATTTGCAATCATGCTAATGTCATTTCAGATTCTATGCGTATGAAAGAAATCGGAATTCCACAATGGATTGAAGAAAAAATAAAAGAACACAAATGTCCTAAATGTGGCAATCTGATTAATTGGTTTGATGTAAATTCGCATAGTTGCACAACTTCCCAGTGAACAAAATCGGAATTTGGAGGTGAATTTCTTTTGAAACAGTTTAAAAAACATAGTTTTCTCATATACATAATCACAAGTTTTTTAATTTATGTACTTACCAACGGGGAATGGAATATTCCGATTTTTGCATGGGTTTACCCTATTCTGTTTCTTGGCATGGGTTGTTTCGATAAAACACGAAAAGCGTATTCTGCAATAATTCTTTGCTATGCCCTTGGATTTGTGATTCAGTTTTGGAAAGTAATTGGAATGGATATAAAAATATGCATTATTGCAGGCATTTTATTAGCGCTTTTAAAAGTTTTGCCGTATTTCTATTGGATAAAATCCAAAATGAGATTTCAGGATACGATTATTTTTGCAAGTATCATGGTGTTAATAGAATATATTATTTATTTAATCTATCCGATTTTAGGCGGTTTGTCTGATGCTTATACACAATTTCAAAATCTGTACCTGCTGCAAATCGTGACAATAACCGGGATTTACGGGATTACTTTTATCATGTATTGGACTGCGGCAATGGTAATATGGATTTGGATTAACAGGAGCAATCAAAAGGTATTAAGAAAGTATGTTACGGTATTTGCTTCGGTCATTGGGCTGATATTTATTTATGGTATTGTCATGTATCATTTTGTAGGAAATCCAAAAGAAAGTGCTAGAATAGCCGGTGTGACAGTACCGGTTTCTCATCTTTTGAATGATGATGAAGATGTATATGCCACATTTTATACAGATACCTTTACTGATGAAAATATGACAAACACGCAGGATAAACTGGCATCTGTGACGGATGAACTTTTCATCAAAACAAAGCAGGAGGCAGAAGCCGGCGCAAAGATTGTTTTCTGGTCTGAATTGAATGGAGCAGTTCTTAAGCAGGATGAAGCGGCGCTTTTACAGAGAGCGTCAACTACTGCAAAAGAAGAAGGAATTTATCTGATTGTTTCGCTCTTAGTGAAAACGCCTTATGAAAGCTTAAAGGAAAATAAAACAGTTGCATTTAATCCGCAAGGGGAGCAGATTGCAGAATATTTTAAGTACGGGCGTTCTATTGGAGAACTGTGTCAAAAAGGCGATGGAGAACTGCAAAGCTTCGATACGGAATATGGAAAACTCGCAACGTTCATATGCTCTGATATGGCTTTTGCATCAAAGATACAGCAGGCAGGAAAAAGCAATGTGGATATTTTGCTGGTTCCGGCTTCTGACTGGAGGGAAATGACATTACTTGCCACAAAAACTGCCATTGTACGTGCCGTTGAAAATGGAAGCAATATCATCAGGCATACAAACAAAGGAATGTCGATCGTGGCTGACAATAGGGGGAATATACTTGCACAGACAAATTATTTTCAATCAGATACAAAAACTTTAGCTGCACAGGTCATCACAAACGGACGTTTTACCTTATATTCACATGTGGGTAATATATTTGTATATCTATGTGGCATATATGTATTAGGAAGTTTCATAATTCCAAAATGTCAAAATAGAGGGCGATAAGCAAATTCTCGTTTGTTGACAAGTAGATTTACAAGTGAGGAAGGATTTTCAATGAAAGAAAATAGACTATTGATAGCTGCTATATTATTTTTGATTGCGGTAGTAGCTGAATTTTGGTTAGCCTTTATCGGCAATAACCCTGTAACTCGTATTTTTGATGGCATTGTCTTTTCCGTTGGTATGTTTCTTGCTTTGAGAGGGTGGAAGAAGCAAAGGGAAAATAATGATTAATAGAAACACAACTTTGAATTTGATAAAGGGAACCGGGAAGATGGAGCTATTTGATTTTAAATGGACAAATGGGAATCATGAAGATTTTAAGAAATTTTATTTAATAACAGAAGAATATTATAGTAAACTTGTTGGCGGTGCAGAAAACAGAATGGCATTTATTCCGTATAACATTTGTGATAATATTCAAGATGTAGTGATTGAATATAAAAATGATAAAGCAGTAGGTTGTGCCGGATTAAAAGACTGTTCTCCCGCAGAGGCAGAAATTAAACGGGTATGGGTAGAGCCCGCTTACCGAGGTCAGGGATTAGCAACAAAATTAATGGAGTTAATTGAAACAAAGGCAAAAGAGCGAAACTTTCAACGGGTCATTTTGCAGACACGTGAAATTATGCAAGATGCTGTTGCGCTGTACCGAAAGCTGGGATATCATCAAATAGCCAATTATAGTCCATATGATAAGTTATTGGATGCGGTTTGTTTTGCAAAGGATATATAAAAAAACAGATAGGTTTTAGATTGGCAAAAAACCATTACATAGGAAATAAATTTAAAGCAGCAAGGTAAGATACAATTATGACACAGCGAGACATGGCATATTCGCCAACGAATGAAAAACCCTCACCTAATGGTAGAGAATACAAAGAAATGGCAGTATATGAGCTGTTAGAAAAACTAGAAATCCCATATTTACGAGTAGATCATGAGGTGACGGCAACCGTAGAGGATTGTCACAACGTGGATAAGATCTTAAGCATTCACATCTGCAAGAATCTTTTTCTGTGCAACGCGCAGAAAACAGACTTCTACCTTTTGATGATGCCCGGCGATAAGAAATTTAAGACCAAAGAGCTATTGGCCCAGATCAACAGCGCAAGACTTTCTTTTGCAGGCCCGGAATATATGGAAGAGTTTCTTAATATTACACCGGGTTCCGTGAGCGTGATGGGACTCATGAATGATCGGAATAAAAGAGTGCGGCTATTGATCGACCGGGATGTGCTTCAGGATGAGTATGTAGGCTGCCATCCCTGCGTAAATACTTCCAGCCTGAAAATCCGGACACAAGACATATTAGATAAATTTTTGCCCTACGTGGAACATGAGTACACTGTAGTAGAATTAGTGGGAGAATAGAAAAATGATACGAGAGATGACAATAGAAGATTATGAGGGAGTCAAGGCGTTGTGGCTGTCCATCAAAGGTTTTGCAATCAGGAGCATAGACGATTCCAAAGAAGGCGTTACACGTTTCCTAAACAGAAACCCCGGCACCAGCGTAGTGGCGGTAGAGGACGGTAAAATCGTAGGTGCGATCCTGTGCGGACATGACGGCAGACGCGGCTGCCTCTATCACGTCTGCGTTGCACAAGAATACCGCCGACAGGGAATCGGTAAGGCTATGGTAGTTCATTGCATGGAAGCCCTGAAAAAAGAGAAAATCAACAAAGTATCCCTGATCGCCTTTACCGTCAATGACATCGGCAACGCCTTCTGGCGCCAAATCGGCTGGACCAAAAGAGAAGACCTGAACTANTACGANTTNACCCTAAACAGCGAGAACATCACCGCGTTCATCAAAGAATAAAAAGNTCCTTCGATAAACGTAGACATGGCAGATGGCATAAACTGTTTTCTGGTGGCCTGCGCAGGAATATGAGATTTTCTTAATATTCCGTTCAACACCCAGCAATTTCGGGGCACGGACGCCCCGAAAAGTCCGANNTGNGCNCGGATNGCGNATNNNGGACGGTTGCGTCCNCNTACCNCAACCGCTTCGGAATATTTAGAAAATCCATTTTCCGAAGCCCGNCANAAGNNAACAGTTTNTGCCATCTGCCCTCACAACCTNCATTATCAAGCAGTTCAACACTTCGGAATCCAACCAACCCATCCGATATATCTAATAACACAATCNCCCGAAATACATGGATGTATTTCATAACCCAAGGCTGCACTCCATACCCAAGGGTGCATCCCCCAATCATAAGGACATGAAGGAAGTGGTATAATGAAAATCAAAGAAGCAAGACAAGCGTACACAGCGCAACTCGACATTTTAAGAAAAAGACAAAAGGAACTGCTCAAAGAGAAGGAAACTCATGAGGCACAGGCGTTCGGAGCCGCCGGNAATGTGTCTTTGGGCGGCGACGGGAGCGGCGGCGGTGTCGTATTTGAACTGTCCGAAGAATACCGCAAACGGGCACANGAGNTACAGGATAAGATCGACAGCATAAAAGAGCAGATCGACGANCATGTGAANCTCAGNGATCAGGTNATCGAGATGGAAGTCGGCATCGCCAACGCNGAGGTNGCNAAACAGCAGGGAGAAGCCATGCAGGATTACGGCGAGGAGATGGCGAAGTGCCTTGAAATCGCCAGACGTATTGCCAACGGTGACAGAGTTCCGGCACAGGACGAGAAGAAACTCATGGATTTTAACATGGAAGTCTATATGGCGGCTAAGAANATGGCGACNATGAATATGGATAAGAAGCATAAGGATTATGATTCACTCTGGGGCGACGAGGAGGAGAAAGGCGAAAATCCCGATCCTATGGAGATGGCAGCTGACTCGGAGATTAATGTGGAAATACCGGAATTGAACCTTGAGGATGGCGCAGAGTAAAAAAATTACTTCCCATTGTTGGTTAAATGTATTAGAATAGGAAAAGTGTAAGAAGAAATTCTAAGTCAGTATCTACATTGGCTTAGAATTTCTGGATTATGCACTGAATTCTTGCGGATGACACATATCCGCAGAAAGGCATGGTTATAAGCGTATGAATATTATAGAAGGCGGTGTCACCGCGGCACAGGGATTTGAAGCAGCGGGCATCGAAGCGGCGATCAAATATCAGAACAGAAAAGACATGGCGATGGTGTACAGCAGGGTGCCCTGCAAAGCGGCAGGCGTTTTTACNAGCAACGTGGTGAAAGCCGCGCCGGTCNGATGGGATCAGGAAGTGGTNGCCCATTCTGCCTACGTTCAGGCAGTGGTCGTTAATTCGGGCATAGCCAACGCCGCCACCGGCAGACAGGGNTACGANTGNTGCAGACAGACNGCGGANAAGGCNGCACAGCTTCTCGGNATATCGCCGGATGCGGTGCTGGTGGCTTCCACCGGTGTGATCGGCAATCAGATTCCCATAGACAGGCTGCTTGCCGGTGTGGAGAAGCTGGCGGAGAGTAAGGCGGATACAAGGGAAGCGGGCACCATGGCAGCGGAGGCGATCATGACNACGGACACNATATCCAAACAAGTGGCNGTNCAGATCGAACTGGANGGNAGAACAGTNACCGTNGGCGGNATGTGCAAGGGCTCCGGCATGATTCATCCGAATATGTGCACCATGCTCGGATTCGTGACCACGGATATCGCGATCTCTAAAGAACTTCTTCAGGAAGCGTTGAGCGAAGATGTAATTGATACATTCAACATGATCTCCGTGGACGGCGACACCTCCACCAACGATACGCTGGTGGTGCTTGCCAACGGTATGGCAGGTAATCCGGAGATCATGTCGAAGAACGAGGATTATGAGAAGTTTAAAGAAGCNCTGCATTATATCGATACTACGCTGGCGAAGCTGATGGCCGGAGACGGCGAGGGCGCGACGGCGCTTTTTGAGACAAAAGTAATTCACGCGGCGAGTAAAGAGGACGCAAGAANCTTAAGCCGCAGCGTGATCCGGTCTAACCTATGTAAAGCGGCGATCTACGGGCATGATGCAAACTTTGGCAGATTCCTGTGCGCGCTGGGCTACTCCGGAGTGCAGTTTGATCCCGAGCAGGTAGANCTTTATTTTGAAAATGCGGAAAAACGGATGCTGATCTACAAGGACGGTGTAGCAGCNGACTACAGCGAGGAAGAAGCGTCAAAGATTCTCGCTTCACCNGAAGTCAGAGTACTTGTAGATATGCACATGGGTGAAGCGGAAGCCACAGCCTGGGGCTGNGACCTCAGTTACGATTATGTAAAGATNAACGCNGACTACAGGAGCTANTAGTTTACATAACGTTAATACTTGCTATAAAGCTCTATTGAAACATAGCCAATACCCAGCGCAGATGGAAGTTAATTTCTTAAGGAGCCCCTTAAAAAGCGTCGGCACTTAGTGAGGTATTTCACGAACTTAGTGCCCGTTACGCTTTTTACGGAGCGAAAGCGCGGCTCCGTAGATATNAACTTCCATCTGCGCGGACGATTATCAAGAATGATACAGAAAATTTGAAAAGAGGACACACACAGTCATGGAACAGAAAGAAATGGACAAGATTCTGGAGAAAGCCGAAGTCTTAATTGAAGCGCTTCCCTACATCCAGAAATACAACCGCAAGATCATCGTTGTGAAATACGGCGGCAGCGCCATGAGCAACGANGAATTACAGNAAAANGTNATNAANGANATAACNCTTTTAAAGCTGGTAGGNTTCAAACCCATCATNGTGCANGGCGGCGGCAAGGANATCAGCCGCTGGGTCGGCAAGGTCGGCAAGGAGGCTAAGTTCGTGAACGGGCTTCGGGTGACCGATGAAGAGACCATGGAGATTGCAGAAATGGTTCTCAACAAAGTCAACAAGAATCTGGTCCGTATGGTGGAGGAGTTAGGTGTCAGGGCAGTCGGTATTAGCGGCAAGGATGCCGGACTCTTGCAGTGCACCAAGAAGTGTCCGGACGGAGAAGATATCGGCTATGTGGGAGAGATTTGCGCAGTTGATCCCAAGGTGCTGTATGATCTGCTCGAGAAAGACTTTCTGCCCATCGTAGCCCCCATCGGATTAGACGATCAGTTCATGACTTATAATATCAATGCGGATGATGCAGCCTGCGCGATTGCGAAAGCGGTGGGTGCGGACAAATTGGTATTCCTGACGGATATCGAGGGCTTGTACCGTGACATTAACGATAAGTCCAGCTTTATTTCCCGTCTGACAACTACGAAGGCTGATGAGCTGATAGAAAGCGGTTGTATCGGCGGCGGGATGCTTCCGAAACTCGCAAACTGTACGGAAGCCATCAAAATGGGCGTCAACAGGGTTCATATTCTGGATGGGCGTATCGCACACTGCCTGCTTTTGGAGATCTTTACGGACAAAGGTATCGGTACGGCGATTATTGCCGATCAGGATGAAGCCAGTATGAAATGACCGACAAGATGTAAGAAAGGCATGGTTCTTAATATGAGTGCAACAATGCAGAATTATATAGACGAGGCGGAGAAAGCTCTGCTTCACACATACAACCGGTATCAGGTTGTGTTCGAGAAGGGCGACGGCGTATACTTGTATGATATGGACGGTAAGCGGTATCTGGATTTTGTATCAGGTATTGCTGTATTCGCGCTGGGGTATAATAATAAAGAATATAATGACGCCTTGAAAGAGCAGATCGACAAGATCATCCATACGTCCAACTATTATTATAACCTTCCGGCAATCGAGGCGGCGAAGAAGCTCAAGAAGATTTCCGGTATGGACAGAGTGTTTTTTACCAACAGCGGTGCGGAAGCGATAGAGGGCGCCATCAAGACAGCACGCAAATATGCTTATCTGAAAGACGGCAGGACGGATCATGAGATTATCGCCATGAATCACTCCTTCCACGGGCGAACCATGGGTGCCCTGTCCGTGACGGGCAATCCGCATTACAGAGAAGCCTTTGAGCCGATGATCGGCAACATTAGATTTGCGGACTTAAACGATTTTGACAGTGTGTTGGCGCAGGTGACGGACAAGACCTGTGCGATCCTGTTTGAGACGGTGCAGGGAGAAGGCGGTATCTATCCTGCGACTGAGGAGTTCATGCGGAAGGTGCGCGAACTCTGCGATGAGCGGGATATCCTGATGGTTTTGGATGAGATACAGTGCGGTATGGGACGCACCGGGGAGATGTTTGCATGGCAACGGTACGGCATCAAACCGGATGTGATGACTACGGCCAAAGCGCTTGGGTGCGGTGTGCCGGTGGGCGCATTCTTAATGACGGAAAAGGTAGGAAGCCATTCTCTTACGGCCGGCGATCACGGAACCACTTACGGAGGCAATCCGTTAGCCTGTGCGGCAATCTGCAAGGTGATAGAGCTTTTTGAAAAGCAGAATGTCCTTTGTAATGTGCGGGAAGTGGGTGAGTATCTTGCGAAGCAGCTGGAGGAAATGGCGGCGGAGTTTGATTGTGTGGAGACAAGGCGCGGTGCAGGGCTTTTGCAGGGACTTGTATTTGACAGGCCTGTAGGCGGCATCATCACCAGAGCGATGGAGAAGGGACTTGTCCTGATTAACGCGGGAACAAGCATTATCCGTTTCGTACCTTCTCTCGTGATTACCAAAGAAAATGTAGATGATATGATAGCAATCCTACGCGAGAGTGTACGGGAAGAAATAGAAGGAGAGCAGAAGTGACTCTTAAGCAAAGAATAACGATGATCCTTGTGATCGCATTGTGCGTGGGCGCAATCTACGGCGTGGGTAGGCTCGGTATTGCGATGCGGCAGGGAGAAGAAGCGGAAACAGTGGAGGAATCCCTGTTCGGACGCAGGGAGACTCTGTATCTGTGGTATACGGACGAGGCGCTGACGGATTATCTGAACAGCGTTGCGGTATCATACAGTGAATATCAGGAAGATGTGCGTGTGGTTCCGATCTATACCTCCGGACGGGAATATCTGGAGACGATCAATCAGGCATCCCTCCATTCCGAAGAGGTGCCGGATCTGTATGTCGTCAGCAATGATTCTCTGGAAAAAGCATATCTGGCGGGTTTGGCATCGGAGGTTAAGCTGCCGGAGGGCGTGCTGCCTATGGAAGAATTATTCCCGGAGACGGCGGTCAGTGCGGTGACTTATCATGATAAGCAGATCGGATATCCTTTTTACTTTGAAACGAGCTGTTTCCTGTATAATGAGACATACCTGAGGGATTGGGCGGCGGCACAGATCGAGGCAGAGCTGGACGCTCAGGCAGCCGAGGAAGCACAGCAGCAGCTTGAAGAGGAAGGAGAGCCACAGGGGGATGAGGCGGCTTCGGATGAGGATGAAAGCACACAGGCAGGCGTGATCGACGAGGAAACGGTGAATGCAAGAGTAGAGCAGACGCTTCCGAAAACGATAGACGATGTTCTCGCTTTTGCGGATGTGTATGATGCGCCGGAGCAGGTGGAGGCGGTCTTTAAATGGGATGTGTCCGATATTTTCTATAATTATTTCTTCGTGGGAGATTCCATTGACGTAGGCGGTAAAAACGGGGATCAGTCTGATTCCATTCATATTTATAATGAAAATGCCATTAAGTGTATGCGGGTATATCAGAGCCTGAACCAGTTCTTTTCCATTGATACGAAAGAGATCAGTTATGACGGTATATTGCAGGATTTTATGGAGGGCAAGATCGTCTACACTGTAGCTACTACGGATGCGATTTCAAAGATCGAGACTGCTAAGGCAGAAGGGAATTTTGCTTATGAGTACGGGATATCTACAGTGCCGAACGTAAGCGAAGAGCTGTCGTCAGCTTCGTTGTCCGTGACGCAGTGTGTGGTGGTCAACGGTTACTCCGAGAAGAAGGAGAGGGCCAACGATTTTGCGGTATATCTGACGGAATATGCCACGGATACGCTTTATGCCAGAACCGGTAAGCTGCCTGTGTATGATAATGGCGGCAACACCTATGATGATCCCAACAAAGCCGCTTTTTTACAGGAGTATATGAATTCCGTTCCGATGCCGAAGATGATCGAGACGAGTAATTTCTGGGTGGAGCTGGAGATTGCTTTCGCCAAGATCTGGGAGGGAGATGACGCCAACGGTGACCTAAAGGCGCTGTCGGAGAAGATCATGTCTCAGGTAGTGGGNGGNGAGTACGTGGAAGAATATATTGATNTGCCNGAAGAAGTCACGGAAGAGTATGAGGACGAGATTGAAGAGGGTGCGGAAGAAAACGCAGAAGAAAGCACCGAAGAGTCGGAGTAGTGCATATATAAAGCGGAAAATGGATAAAATAAGACAAGGTGCTGAAAACCTTGTTTTATTTTTTTGTTTCGGAGGGTATATCATGTTTGGATTTTTGATTGCACTGTTATCGGGTGCGCTTATGAGCGTGCAGGGCGTATTTAACACACAGGTAACCAAGACTTCCGGCATCTGGGTGGCCAATGCGTTCGTNCAGTTTACTGCNCTGATNGTNTGTCTGGCGGCATGGCTTGTCACGGANNGGTCTTCCTTCACCACGCTGTGGAAGGTGGAACCGAAGTATATGCTNNTNGGNGGCGCCATCGGTGCATTTATTACCTATACGGTGATTAAGGGTATGGAGNTGCTGGGACCTGCNAAGGCTGTNATGATCATCGTGATCTCTCAGTTGATNGTTGCGTATCTGATCGANCTGTTTGGANTGTTCGGNGTGGAAAAACAGCCGCTTGAAATGCGCAAGATCGTGGGAATGGGAATTGCGATTGCCGGAATTGTGATTTTTAAGTGGACATAGGGCATAATTTATCTTACAATGAAGATACAGTGCATAGCGGGAGCTTCCCGGAGGAACCGGCAGGGTTCGGAAGGGAAACTATGTNTAGGGTAATTATACAGGAAAAAGTNAATNATACAGNAGACGGCAGGCAGGACAGAATGCGGAATGTGCGTTGCACGGTGCGGATGGCTGTACTGTTTGTTTGTGTTATGCTCTGCGGATGTACCCGCAGGGAACAGCTGGTGCTGGAGACCGGGAGAGAGGCAGGGACAGCNCAGGCAGCGGATGAGCGGCAGGAGCAGACAGGCAGTGTTGCGGAGTCGGTGGATCAGGATGGANTACCGGTGTACGGGGACAGTACAAATCTGTCGTCTGGGCAGGNTGCTCCGGAAGAGAACGGAGCGCAGAGTGGCACAGAGCAGACTGCGGATCGACAGGCGGAGGCACAGATATCGCAGGAAGCGCCGGCGATCTGGGTGCATGTCTGCGGCGCGGTGAAGAATCCGGATGTGTATGAGCTTCCTGCGGGAAGCAGAGTGTATGAGGCCGTGAAGCAGGCGGGCGGNTTTNCGGAGGAAGCGGACGAAAGTTATGTAAACCAAGCNCAGNTTTTGACNGACGGNGCAAAGCTTGTCATTCCGACAGCGGAGCAGNCACAGGCGATGGCNCAGGGGGATCAGGANNGCAATATCGGTATTATCGATGGAGAGACGACAGAGNCCGGTGCGCTTAAGCAGGATGNTGCCGAAGGGGGCACTGATGCAGCGGGTGCGAAGATCAACATCAATACCGCTACNCAGGCGCANTTGTGTGAGATTTCGGGAATCGGAGCCACAAGGGCGGCGGCGATTGTGGCATACAGGCAGGAGCACGGAGCATTTGCCCGGATTGAAGATATCATGAATGTGAGTGGTATCAAGGAAGGGACATATGTGAAAATCAAGGATAGTATTACAGTAAATTAGGGGCGGAGCAGAATGGGACAAAGGGTTTTGGTAGTTGATGATGAGAAATTAATCGTGAAGGGTATACGATTCAGTCTGGAACAGGATGATATGGAGGTTGACTGCGCGTACGACGGTGAGGAAGCNCTTGNGCTGGCGAGGCAGAATCAGTATGACATGATCTTACTGGATGTTATGCTTCCTAAGATGACCGGTTTTGAAGTATGTCAGCAGATCAGAGAATTTTCCAATGTTCCAATAGTTATGTTAACCGCAAAAGGGGATGACATGGACAAAATTCTCGGGCTTGAATATGGTGCGGACGATTATATCACAAAGCCTTTTAACATTCTGGAGGTCAAGGCGCGCATTAAGGCGATCATACGCAGGGCGACCCGTAAGAGCGGGGATAAGGAAGCGCAAAGAATGGTAGAGAAAGACGGCATGCGCTTAGACTGTGACGGCAGAAGGGTCTATATCGAGGATAAAGAGATCAATCTGACAGCCAAAGAATTTGAAGTACTAGAACTATTGATGAAGAATCCGGGTAAGGTATACAGCAGGGAAAGCCTGTTAAAGCTCGTGTGGGGCAACGACTATCCGGGAGATGTCAGAACAGTGGATGTACATATCAGACGGCTGCGCGAGAAGATCGAGAATGTTCCCGGTGAACCTGTTTACGTGCGGACTAAGTGGGGTGTGGGGTATTACTTTGCTTAAGGATAGGATACATAACATTATATTTCTGAGAAGTCTAAAGACAAGGATCTTTCTGATCTTGCTTATCGTCGGACTGATACCATGTGTCAGCATGCGGTATGCGATCTTACGGAATTATGAGCAGCGTGCGGTCAGTGTCAGAACATCGGACATCACCACGCAGCTCAGGATTCTGGCGAATCACCTGATTACTTATCATTATCTGCAGGACACCTCTTATGAGGTAATTAACGCTGAGCTTGACCAGCTGTCAAGTCTCTATGACGGGCGTGTTATGGTTATTAATAATGATCTGCGCATCGTCAAGGACACTTATGGGATCAGCGAGAACAAGACCATGATTTCAGAGGAAGTTGTGCGCTGTATTAAGGGAGAGAGCACCAATAAGTATGATAAGGACAACGGATATATCGAGATGACGATTCCGATCACGGAGACGGTTCGTTTTGAAGACGGACCCCGGGAGGCAGCCGGAACAGAGGTCGTGAGAGGGGTCATGCTGGTCAGCGCTTCCACAGACAGTATCAGGGTGACGATGGATATTTTAAGCCGCAAGGCTCTGCTTGTGGAGATCATCGCGATCATCGTTCTTTTCGTGTTATCAACTCTGGCAGTGCAGGCGCTGATCAGACCTTTTGAAAAGATTACGGAGGCNCTTAATAAGGCGCAGGAGGGATATACGNACGATCCGATTTCCGTTACCGACTGTCTGGAGACGGAGCATATAGGAGATGCTTTTAACAGGGTGCTCGGCAGGATGAAGCTTCTGGATGATTCCAGACAGGAGTTTGTGTCCAACGTGTCTCATGAGCTNAAGACGCCNATCACTTCCATGAAAGTGTTGGCGGATTCGTTGATCAGCCAGCGGGANGTGCCGATAGAAGTATATCAAGAATTTATGACGGACATTGCGAAGGAGATNGAGCGCGAGGATAAGATCATAACGGATCTTCTGGCGCTTGTGAAGATGGACAGAACAGCGGCGGATCTGAATATTGCCGAGGTGGACATTAATGTGCTGGTGGAACTGATTATGAAACGGCTGCGTCCCATTGCGCAGAAGCGGGATGTGGAGCTGGTGTATGAGAGTGTGCGCCCTGTCACTGCGGCGGTAGATGAGGTGAAGATGACNTTAGTCATTTCCAATCTGGTGGAAAATGCGGTCAAATATAATAAAGAGCACGGCTGGGTCAAGGTAACGCTGGATGCGGATCACCAGTTTTTTACCATAGAGGTGGCGGATTCCGGTATCGGTATTCCGGCTGAATCGCTGGATCATATCTACGAGAGATTTTACCGCGTGGATAAGTCCCGGTCCAGAGAGATCGGCGGAACAGGACTTGGGCTTGCGATTACCAGAAGCGCGGTNCTGATGCACAGAGGTTCCATCAGGGTGGAGAGNNTAGAAGGAGAGGGAACCGTTTTCCGGGTGAGGATACCGTTGTCCTATATCCCAATGTAAAGANATATGATGGGAAACATAAAAGGAAGTGGATTTATGAACAGAATACGGACTGTGNTATGGCTGGTTATAGTGTNCGCGCTGTTTTGTGCGGCGTGCGGCAGCGAGTCCCAGCCGGAGAGCGGAAAAGTATATAATATATATTATGTAGATAATGATGAGACGAAGACACTCGCGAGGGAGTATGTCAGCGAGACGGAAGAAAGTCAGGAGCTGCTTGCGGAACTGCTTGGGCAGTTGGGNGAGATACCATCCAAATTTGAGTATAAGGCACCGCTTGCAAGCGGTTTCGGACTGATCGGTTACACGATNGACAACGGTCAGATCACCATGAATTTCGATGAACACTATAAAGAGATGGATCGCGTCAGAGAAGTGCTTATGCGGGCGGCGATCGTCAGAACCGTGACACAGGTATCCGAGATCAGTTACGTTTCCTTTATGGTACAGGGGGAACCGCTTACGGACAGCAACGGTAACGCCATCGGCACGATGTCGGCGGACTTGTTTATCGACAATGCCGGCAATGAGATCAATGCCTATGAGAAAGTGAATCTGCATCTGTATTTTGCCAACGAGGACGGCACCGGGCTGGTGGAGGAGAACCGCAGGAATGTAGTATACAGCAGCAATATTTCTCTGGAGAAACTGGTGGTGGAGAAGCTGATCGAGGGACCNATGGCGGAGGGGGCATATCCTACCGTAAATCCGGAGACGAAGGTCATCAGTGTGACCATTAAAGATGGAATATGTTATGTAAACTTAAACGAAGATTTTTTGANTCAGCCGTACAANGTCGGCGCGGAGGTGACGATCTATTCCCTCACCAATTCGCTGGTGGAATTATCCAATGTNAATAAGGTTCAGATCTCGATCAACGGCGAGACTAATATTTCATATCATGAGAATGTTNCTTTAAGCAGCGTTTTCGANAGAAATCTGGATCTGCTGGCAGCGCCGGAGTGATGAGGAATTATGAATAACGGGAGGAAAACATGATAAATATAAGAAGACCTATGTGCNTGGTCGGGGCGGTCTATGTGGCGCTAACTGTTGCCATGATGTTTATTACAAACAGGGGCGCGCCGACGTACGAAGATTTGGATAAAGAGCGGGTAACCGTGGCGGGGTACGTGGCCGGCAAGGAGTACCGAACGAGTCGGAATGATAAAGTACCTGTCGTAACCCTGTCTGAAGCAGTTATTCTTGAGGAAAGTCAGATTTCCGTTCTGGAACAATTCTTATCAGATTCTGAGAAGATTCCACAACAAAGATTACATCGTATCTGGAAAGAAAACAAAGAANATTTNAGNAGNAANGACNCCGTCGGGATCGAGGGAGTCTTATGNTATATGGANGAGGCGGAGNTNCCCGAGATGGGAAGCCTTGTGATCATGCGCGGCAGNTACCGNGCTTTGACACACGCCACGAANCCCGGAGAGTTCGACGGTGCGGACTATTATAGAATCATGGGNCAGCAGGGCAGAGTCATGGAGTGCNGGCTNNTAGNNAAGAGTANGNCNCATGACGGCTTCGGAGAGTGCATGTATCGGATCAGAGAATACTGTTCNCTGNTNCTGGATGCCTGTTACNGGTCNGGAGAATGCCTCTGTTATGAAAGCCATGCTTCTGGGGGAAAAAGGCACTCTGGATGCGGACATCAAAGCGCTCTATCAGCAAAACGGAATTATCCACATACTGGCCATCAGCGGACTTCACTTGTCCGTGATCGGAATGGGATGCCATGCATTCCTAAAGAAAATAAAACTGCCAAAACTGGTTAACATAATGTTAACTATCGGGCTGATGTACTGTTACGGGACGATGACCGGAATGGGAGTTTCCATGTTGCGGGCATATATTATGTTTGCCCTGCATTTATGCGCGGGACTGATAGGCAGAACCTACGACCTGTTGTGCGCGGTGACTGTGGCGGCACTGGTAATTTTAAGCTGGCAGCCGCTGTATTTACAGCACAGCGGTTTTCTTTTTTCCTTCGGAGCCATATGCGGCATAGGGATTTTCCTGCCGGCCACGAAACAGAATCTGTTTGGTCAGGGCAAAGCAGAGAAGGCATTCTTTGCGGGAATTGCCGTATCGATCTCCACGCTTCCGGTATATCTGAACTTCTATTATGAGTTTCCGCCCTATTCGGTGCTCTTAAATCTCATTGTGATCCCCTGCATGACCCTGACACTTCTGTGCGGTCTGATCAGTCTGGCTGCTGCGGCATGTTTCCTGCCCCTCGGCGTGGTGGCTTCATATCCGGTAGCCGCGCTGCTGGGATTCTATAAAAAGTGCTGCGATTTATGTCTAGCGCTTCCGGACAACCGATGGGGAACCGGCTGCCCGAAGCTGTGGCAGACGGTGTTGTTTCTGCTGATTCTTGCGGGGCTGTGCATCGCAAATAGATGGCTGCCGAAGCTGTACTTCTGGCAGGGCGTGCTGTGCGCGCTTCTGGTGCTGACGGTCAGACTGCCCTACGGCCTGCAGATCACCATGGTGGATGTGGGGCAGGGAGACTGCATATATCTGGCGGAGGACAGCGGCATGCATATGCTGATAGACGGCGGAAGCTCCGATCAGAGTGATGTGGCAGAATATCAGATTATGCCTTTCCTGAAACATGAGGGCGCTTCCTGTCTGGACGCCGTGGTAGTCACCCATCCGGACAGCGACCATATATGCGGCATCCGTGGGCTGTTGGAGGAGGCAGGTACAGGCGGTATATCCATAAGAGCCCTGTATCTGCCTGATGTGGGAGAACTGGGAAGAACGGAAGAATACTGCAAGCTGGCAAAGATGGCAGAGTCGGCGGGCGTGCCGGTGCGCTATATCGGCGCAGGAGATATTCTACAATGCGGGGAAGTTATGTTAACCTGCCTTCATCCCGAGAAAGGATGGAATACCTCAGATACAAATGCCTATTCTACAGTGCTGTACTTGACCTACGGGGATTTCACCGCGCTTTTCACGGGAGATCTGGAGGGAGAAGGAGAGAGGAAGATGCTGGAACTAATAAGATCGGGGCAAAACGATGGAAAAAACGCAATCGGAGAAAACGATGCCGTACGGAACGATGTCGGCGTGGAGAAGCCGTCGGTGGATGTGAATATACATGATATTACCCTGCTGAAGGTAGCCCACCACGGCTCCGGGAATTCTACCGGAGAGGATTTTCTGCAGGCAGTTAATCCTAAGGTTGCTCTGATCTCGTCAGGGCGAAACAACAGATACGGACATCCTCACGAAGAACTGCTGAACAGGCTGCGAAACTGCGGCTGCCTGATCTACCGAACTCAGGAGAGCGGCGCAGTGACCGTGCGGGTACGAGGCGGTAAGGTGCGTGTGAGCGGGTATCTGGAAGAGTAGAGATGGTTACTGCTTGCAGTTTTATGATATTTGGCTAAGACGGACGCGTCAGACAGTATGTAATTGTCCTAAGGACGCGCTTTCGCTCGGTTCCAAACGCAACGGTACTAAGCTCGAAAGTTGCGTTGCAACTTTAAACCTCGCTAAGTGCCGGCAGTTTAAATCCGAAGGATTTAAACATATCCAAACGGTCCTAAGGACAATTACATACTATCCGACGCTGTGTATCGAAGATAAGTTTAGTATATCAATATTAGTTCAGACCGATCCAATACCCAGCGCAGAGGGAAGTGAATATCTTAAGGAGGCCCTCAAAAAGCGTCAGCGCTTAACGAGGTCATGAGTTGCGAAGCAACTCACGAGTTTAGCGTCTGCTACGCTTTTTGCGGAGCGAGAGCGCGGCTCCGTAGATATTCACTTCCCTCTGCGCGTCCATTTCAGATAACCCCTAAAAAGAAACCTAAAGCTACATCCCAACCAAGAAACAATATGACATTTACAAAGAGTATGATATAATATACGCGATATCAATGAGCTGTGCCATGAAGCAATAGTGCGAAGCCCACAAGCGCCCCACAGGCGGGTATGCACAGCGGAAGTTATATATTGTACTAAAGGGGAAAACATGAGAAGGGTATTGGTAGTAGACGACGCGGAAATCAACCGCGAAGTATTAAGTAATATTTTAGCAGACGATTACGCGGTTGATACGGCGACAGATGGGGAAGAAGCGCTTGATATACTACAGAGGAACAGAACCGATACGGCGGCAGTTCTTCTGGATCTGTATATGCCTAAGATGGATGGCTTTGCAGTGATTAATGTACTGAAAGATAAAGGCTGGCTGCAGAACATCCCTGTGCTGGTCATAACCAGTGAACCCGCTACGGAGATTGAGAACCGCTGCCTTGAAATGGGAGCCAGCGATTTTATTCATAAGCCCTTTGAGGCATCTGTTGTCAGAAACAGAGTCCGCAATGTGACGGAACTGTTTGTCTGTAAGAACAAGCTGGAACAGAAGGTGGAAGAGCAGGAGGAAGNGCTTAAGAAGCAGTACCGGATTATAGAGATGCAGGCGGAGAANCTGCGGGAGTCAGNGCCNTTTAACAGGCTGATGATGGAGTATCGGTCCGCGATCATGGAAGTGGAGACGCGGCTTAAGATACTCAATGAAGAATTTTCCCAAGTGTATAACAGGAATCCTTTTGAATCGATCAAGAGCCGTCTGAAATCACCTACAAGCATCTATGAGAAGCTGGCGCTTAAAGGATATCCGGTGACGGTGGAGAGCATCAGNGAACATCTGACGGATGTGGCNGGACTGNGGGTAATCTGTTCTTTTCCGGACGATATCTACCGACTGGCGGATCTGCTCATCAAGCAGGATGAATTCATTTTGGTGCGCAAGAAAGATTATATTCGTAGTCCTAAGAACAACGGTTACAGGAGCCTGCACCTCATTCTGGACGTGCCGATCTTTTTATCGAATGAAAAGAAGTACGTGAAAGCGGAAGTGCAGTTCCGTACGATTGCCATGGATTTCTGGGCGAGTCTGGAACATAAGCTGAAATATAAAAAGGATGTGGCGGATACGGAGGAGATCGAGGGACAGCTAAGGGCGTGCGCAGATTCGATTGAGATGTTGGATTATCAGATGCAGGAGATCCGCAATAAGATTGACAGGTCTCACCCATCTGATATGCAGGTTGAGGCCAATGCCTGATTTTACTGTGATGCAGTGGAAATAAATTGATTAATCAGGCGCTGTATCGTATACTNAATATATGAAAAAATTAGCAGAAGAGATCAAATCCGGACAATTAAAACAGGTGTATATTCTGTACGGTGAAGAGGCGTACCTGAGAAACCAGTATAAGGAGAAGCTGAAAACCGCTCTGCTTGCCGGAGGGGATGCCATGAACCTTCATTGCTTTGAGGGCAAGGATGTGAAGACCGGAGACGTCATTGATCTGGCGGAAACCATGCCGTTTCTTGCACAGCGCAGAGTGATCGTACTTGAAAACAGCGGACTTTTCGCCCATGGAGGGGAAGAACTGGCGCATTATCTGGAAGCGCCTTCTGAGACGACCTATTTCGTATTTGCCGAGGCAACGGTGGATAAGCGGAGCAAGCTCTATAAGACAGCGACAGCCAAGGGACGTGCCATCGAGTTTAAGGCGCAGGATGAGACGACGCTGAAACGCTGGATCATGGGCTTTTTGAAGAGAGAGAATAAGAATATTACAGAGCGGGATCTGAATCTTTTCTTAGATAAAACGGGATCGGATATGGAGAATATCCGCGGAGAGCTGGAGAAGCTTCTTTGTTACTGCCTGGAACGTGATGTGATCACGGCGCAGGATATCGAGGCGGTCTGTACGAAGCAAGTGACAAGCCAGATCTTTGATATGATAAATGCAGTGGCGGAACGGCGGCAGAAGGCGGCAATGGAGCTGTATTATGATCTGCTGACGCTGAAGGAACCGCCTATGCGGATTTTATTTCTGATTACGAGACAATTTAATCTGCTTTTGCAGGTAAAAGAATTAAAGAATAAAGGGCTTGATGCCAATGCGATCGGCGAAAAGGTCGGTCTGGCGGGCTTTATCGCCAGAAAATATGTGGCGCAGGCGGCAAAATTTAAGGAAGCCGATCTGCGAAGGGCGCTTGCAGACTGTGTGGAGGCGGAGCAGGCGGTTAAGACCGGCAGGATGAACGATATCATGAGCGTGGAGCTCCTGATCGTGAAGTACAGCGCGGCATAGCGAGTTTATACGGAAGGATGGAAAACGGATAATGATTGAATTAGTGATCATGATCATTGTATGCGTGACGATTTATAAGAGAGTGCAGCGGGCCAGAGGGGAAGGTAGTGTAAAAGGGAATTCTTCTCTGCCGAACACAACGGTGACTACGGCGAATCAAAATAAATCATTCGGGCTAAGCGATGAGAATCCTTACGAGCAGAAGAAACCCCACGGCGGAATGCCCGCAGCAAACAATGTCAGCAGACCGCAGCCGCGGATGACGCAGGCGCCGGCCAAGTCGGCGATTGAGGAGGCCAAAGAGGATGGCAATTCCACAACGGCATATTTAATGGAGAAGGCGGAGGCCGATGCCAGAGAGCATGCGAAGGAAAAGCTCGAGGAGCAGAAACGGCTTCATGAGACGAGAGGCGGGCTCGCGGTGGCAACGAGGTATCTTGACGGCGATGCGATTCCGAAGGGCATGCGTTGTGTGAACTGCGGATACTGCGGTGCGGAAAATCTGGTGCCGATGGTGCCGAGAACGCGTTATAGCTGTTATTTTTGCAGGGAAGCGTTATAAAGAAACATGTTATTTGAGTTTACATAATACACATAAATATTGTTTCAGAGGAAAGACACAGGATGAGTGATGAGCAGAGACGTTTTCAGGAGATACATTTTCTTTTTCCGGAAGGAAAGGACAAGGCATTAACATTCAGTTATGACGATGCGCAGGTCTATGACAGGCGGTTAGTCAGCATATTTGACCGATATGACATGAAAGCGACTTTTCATCTCAACAGCAGTACGCTGGATCGGGAAGGCTTTGTTACCCGCTCGGAGATAAATCAACTTTATGTAAACCATGAGATTGCCTGTCACGGGGTGACACATCCCTTTTTTAATCAATTGTCTCAGGCACAGACCGTTACGGAGTTGTATGAGGACAGACGTGAGCTGGAACAATATAGCGGCAGGATCGTCAGAGGTTTTTCGTATCCTTTCGGAGTGTATAGTGACAACCTGATAGAAACGGCGTTAAAGCTGGGAATCGTGTACAGTCGTACGGTGAACAGTACGATGGATTTCGCGCTGCCCACTGATTTTATGCGATGGAATCCGACCTGCCACCACGATCAGGTGACTGACGCACTGCTTGCGGATTTCTTAAATCCGCCGCCGTTTCGGGGAATGGCGTTATTGTATATCTGGGGCCACAGTTACGAGTTCGAGCGCGACGGCAAATGGGAACACATACACGGAATCTGTGAGAAGCTGCAGGGCAGAAAAGATATCTGGTACGCCACTAATATAGAAATATATGATTATGTAACGGCTGTGAGAGGGCTGATCATGTCTGTGGACGGGCATATTCTGTATAATGCGTCCGCNCGTCCGGTCTGGTTTATGACGAGCGGGAAGATGTACTGTCTGGCGGCGGGAGAGCAGATGTCATTCGGCTAGTGTGCTTATGGAAATAGTAAATCGTTATATAAAACGGAGGTATGAGAGATGAGTATGAATATTGTATGTCTGGATCTGGAAGGAGTACTGGTGCCGGAGATATGGATCGCTTTTGCTGAGGCAAGCGGTATTCCGGAGCTGAAAAGGACTACCAGAGATGAGCCGGATTACGATAAATTGATGAACTGGCGGCTCGGCATTCTAAAAGAACACGGTCTGGGACTGAAAGAGATTCAGGAAACCATAGCGACCATTGATCCCATTCCGGGAGCGAAAGAATTTCTGGACGAGCTCAGAAGTATTACACAGGTCATCATTATCAGTGATACATTTACGCAGTTTGCGGGACCGTTAATGAAGAAGCTCGGATATCCGACGATCTTCTGTAATTCATTGGAGGTGGCAAAAGACGGCGAGATCACGGGATTTAAGATGCGTATCGAGAATTCCAAGCTGACCACGGTGAAAGCCCTTCAGTCCATCGGATATGAGACGATTGCCAGCGGTGACAGTCACAATGATATGGGGATGATCAAGGCGAGCAAGGCGGGATTTCTTTTCAAGAGTACGGAACAGATCAAAAAGGATAATCCGCAGATACCTGCTTATGAAACTTATGAAGAACTGATGGCAGCGATCAGATCTGCGTTGGAAGACTAAGTTATAGAATGAAAAGGGGAGAAACATCAGATGTTTCGGAATGGAGGTAATTATGAAATGCAGGCGTATCGCATTGGAATCGGATGTTGAGAAGTATGAAGTCGGCAAGGGGATGGAAGACGGATTTGAGCTTTGGGCTGACGTGGTGACGAAGGAGTGGATCGTTGCGGATACGCTCGTAAAAGTGACCAGAGACAGCGGTATGATCATGTGCCCTTACATCATGCACAGAAGGGGACGCACGTTCTTAAGGGAAGGTGACTACATCATCACCGATTCAGACGGCACGAAGCATGTGTGCGGCGAGGACAAGATCTTCACCCGGTATCAGAAGGTGGAGTGAACGCGCAATAAATGCAAGTATGTAAACGCAAAGAAAGTTTACCTCTGACCGATATGAGGTATATAAATGGTTGAGTTGTAAGTTTACCGCTGATCAATATGCGGTATATAATGGTTGGGTCTGAATAGAGTCCGGATTATCGGACTCTATTTTTTGTATCCTTATATCAGAATATACCAGAACATATTCATGTTGCGTTATGTAAACTACACTGAACAAGAACAATACCCGGTTTAGCGGGACGAGGAAGGGAGAGAAATTTATGATACGGAGAGGATACGCAATTATGACGCTTTTGCTTGTACTGATCATTATTTTAGGTGTTAAGGGAACNGTGATGAGCAAGGAGAATGGTGAGCGCGCGAGACAGAACCGCTATTATGATGCATTGGAAGAAGAATATCGGGAGAGAGCACAAGTTTTGTTAGAAGAGGAAGGTTTTCACAACTGTGGGATAAACCTCACATGGGTGGCTTATGANGATGGCAGCAGAGAGTATACGCTGTTGCTGCACCATAGGAAACTGAACCGCCTGACCGATGAAGAGAAGGCAGCTTTACAGAATATACTGTCGGAGACGGAGTTTCAGGAAGAAGCGTGCAGTTTCAGGTATGACTTATAACATATTGACAAAACCGAACATATGTTTTAATATGTGAATACAGAACAAATGTTCTTGAATCGGTTCATGAAAATTCCCGGAGTGAATTTGAGTTTGCGAAGCTCGCAATCGAGCAAAGACCGATTTTTTCATTCTATGGGACACATAAGGGAATGACATTTTCAAGATTTGGGATTATACTAAGTAGAGGTATACAGAGCNAACGGCCGTCTGTCAGAAGATGGCTGTCCTGAATAAATCAGATTGGAGCAGAGTATGAGACCGAATCCCAAACCACTGGAAATGTACAGACATTTTAAAGGAAATATATATCAGATTCGTTGTCTGGCGAAGCATAGCGAGACCGGCGAGACGATGGTTGTCTATCAGGCAATGTATGACACCTTTCAGATCTATGTAAGGCCGCTCGATATGTTCATGGAGGAAGTAGACCGTGCGAAATATCCTAATGTGAAGCAGAGNTATCGTTTCGAATTATTGCAGGATATGGAATTATCACTGTCGGCTCAGGAGGAGAGTTTTAGGCAGACAGAGGCTGCAGGACGGGAGAAGTCGGCGATACAGACAGAACCGCAGGAAGATAAGGCAGTTTATGAACAGGCCGAAACCCCGGAATGTACGTTGCCGGATTCCGTGCAGCAGGAGCAGGTGCAGGCAGATGAATCAAATGAACAGATAAATATTGATCCTCTGGTAATGGATTTTTTGGACGCAGATACTTATGAGCAGAGATTAAATATTCTTGCCGCACTCCGCCACAGGATNACCGATGAGATGATCAATACGATGGCNGTGGCTGTTGATTTGGAGATCAAAGACGGTGATGTGGAAGAGCGGTACGAGGAATTAAAGAATTGTCTGCTTACATTCGAAAAATATGAGTGTAACAGGCTGCGCTAGAGTACAGTCATACAAGATGTGAGCCACATCGCCATCACCGGAAGATTACAACGGACAGCATTATGAGGCTGTCGAAATATTGACGGAGGTGGCTTATGGCTTACGATTTAGAGAACAGGCTGGTAGTGGGCGTATCGTCAAGAGCATTGTTTGACCTGACCTATGAGAATACGATCTATGAGTCGGAGGGTGTGGAGGCGTACTGCAGATACCAGATCGAGCACGAGAATGAGATACTGCGGCCGGGACCGGGATTTCCGCTGATCAAGGCGTTACTCAATCTGAATAATCTGCCGAATAAGGAAGGAAGCGTCGAAGTTATTATCATGTCGAGGAACAGTCCGGACTCTTCGCTCAGAGTCTTTAAGACAATTGAGCATTATGGATTGAACATTACCCGCGCCGTGCTGGCAAGCGGCGCATCTCTGGCCCCCTATCTGACGGCCTTTAAGACGGATCTGTTTCTGTCTGCATATGAGGACGATGTGCAGAGCGCCATAGATTCCAATATTGCGGCGGGGATCATCTGTACAGACGGGCTGCATACCTATGACTGCGAGCATCAGATTAGGCAGATACGAATCGCGTTTGACGGGGATGCGGTGCTGTTTTCGGATGAGTCGGAGAAGATCTATCAGGAGAGTGGATTGGAGGCTTTTGAGGAAAATGAGAGACGTAACGCCAATAATCCGCTTAAAGCGGGACCTTTTGCCAGATTCCTTAAGACGTTATCCGATCTGCAGAAAGACTTTACCGCAGAGGAGGCGCCGATTCGGACTGCTCTTGTTACGACCAGATGTGCGCCGACTCACGAGAGGGTTATCCGCACTCTGCGCGCATGGAATGTGCGTATAGACGAGGTGTTTTTTCTGGGTGGAGTTCGCAAGAAGGATGTGCTGCAGGCGTTTGGCGCGCATATTTTCTTTGATGATCAGACGGTACATACTGGTCCCGCTTCGGAGGTAGTTCCTGCGGCAAGGGTGCCTTATAAGAAGAAAGTGCCTTATAATGAGGCGGAGGAAGAACCGGATAGTAGTTGATATAATATGAAATATAATAAGATTGTTTCAGGAAAATTCATAGAGAGACCGAATCGATTCATCGCTTACGTGGATATAGCGGGTGAACGTACTAAGGTGCACGTCAAGAACACCGGGCGTTGCAAAGAACTGCTTCGGGATGGCGTGCAGGTATATCTGGAGAAGAGTAATAATCCGGAACGCTCTACGGCCTATGATTTGGTGGCTGTGGATAAGGAAGGCAGACTGATTAACATGGATTCAAACGCACCCAATAAGGTTGTGGGTGAGTGGCTTACATCCGGCGGATTGTATCATGATGTCAGCTTGGTGCGCCCGGAGACTTCTTTCGGCAACTCAAGATTTGACTTCTATGTGGAAAGCGCTTCCGGCAGGAAAGCATTTATTGAGGTGAAGGGAGTCACACTGGAGCATGACAATGTGGCCGCCTTTCCGGATGCTCCGTCCGAGCGGGCAGTCAAGCATGTGGAGGAACTGATTGCGGCGTGCGGACAGGGATATGAGGCGTATCTCATTTTTGTGGTTCAGATGGAAACAGTCAGCCGGGTGGAGCCGAATTGGAGTACACAGCCGGCTTTCGGACAAGCGCTTAGAAGGGCGAGAAGTGCAGGGGTACATTTACTTGCATATGATTGTCTGGTGGAAACGGACAGCCTTGCGATCAATGAAGAGGTTCCTGTTATCGTGGATCTTCTGGATCTGATTGCAGAGCCGCTTCTTGCATGGTATGATGAGTGCAGACGCATCCTGCCTTGGCGGGAGGACCCGAAACCCTATCATGTATGGCTGTCGGAGATCATGCTGCAGCAGACGAGGGTGGAGGCAGTCAAGCCCTACTATGACCGGTTCCTGAGACAGCTTCCGGATATAGCGGATCTCGCGGCGGTAGAGGAGGAGACTCTGTTAAAGCTGTGGGAAGGGCTGGGGTATTATAACCGTGCCAGAAATCTGCGTAAAGCCGCCATACAGATCATGGAAGAGTACGGCGGTACAATGCCGGGTGATTATGAGAGCCTTCTGAAGCTGTTGGGAATCGGGAGTTATACGGCAGGTGCGATTGCCTCCATCGCTTTTGGACAAAGTGTGCCTGCGGTTGATGGCAATGTTCTAAGGATCTTGTCCAGACTGCGGATGGATGACAGGGATATTCTGGATGCGAAAGTTAAGAAAGCTCTTGAGGAAGAGTTAGTGGGAGTCATGCCGGCGGACAGACCCGGAGATTTCAATCAGGCATTGATGGAGCTTGGCGCTACGGTCTGTATTCCCAACGGGAATCCGCGGTGTGAGATATGTCCGTGGACCGAGATCTGTCAGGCAAGAATACAGAACCGGATATCGGAATATCCTAAGAAAACACCTAAGAGGCCGCGCAGTATAGAGAAGAAAACGGTTCTGATAATACGGTATGGTGATCTGGTGGCTCTTCGGAGAAGACCGGACAGCGGATTGCTTGCGGGATTATACGAGTTTCCTACCATGGAAGGGTATCAAGGGGAGGAACAGGTCATAGAGAATCTGCGGCAGGCAGGTGTTGCACCGATCAGAATCCGCAGGCTGAAACCGGCGAAGCATATATTTACTCATAAAGAATGGCATATGACAGGATATCTCATCCGGATAGATGATTTGTCGGGGATGGGAGAGTATGTTTTCGTTGAGCCGGATAAGATCCGGGATAAATATCCGGTTCCTTCCGCGTATGCTGCATATATGGAGCTGATCTAGTTATTCAGAACCGGAATAGGGGGAGATTATGAAATTATTATCTGTAGCGGTGCCTTGCTATAATTCGGAGGCATATATGAGAAAGTGCATTGATTCTCTGCTGGTCGGAGGGGAAGAAGTGGAGATCCTGATCGTAGATGACGGTTCTACGGACGGGACGGGCGCCATAGCGGATCAATATGCCACGGATTATCCATCCGTGATTAAGGTGATTCACAAGGAGAACGGCGGTCATGGGTCGGCTGTTAATGCAGGACTGGAACATGCTTCAGGGCTGTATTTCAAGGTTGTGGACAGTGATGACTGGGTGAAGGAGAGTGCTTATCGTGCAATTCTGGAAGTTCTGCATGATATTACCACAGGAGATTCGTATCTCGATATGCTGATCAGCAATTTTGTTTACGAGAAGGAAGGCGAGGCGAAGCATAAAGTTATGAAGTACCGCCATGCATTGCCACAGGGCCGTATCTTTACATGGAGTGAAATAAAGCATTTTCATAAGGGGCAGTATATCCTTATGCACTCTGTTATTTTCCGAACCAGACTGTTGCGGGAATGCGGTCTGAAGCTGCCGGACAATACCTTTTATGTGGATAATATCTTCGTGTTTGAGCCGCTGCCGTTTGTGAAGAACATGTATTATCTGGATGTGAATTTCTATCGCTATTATATCGGCAGGGAAGGGCAGTCTGTCAACGAGGAAGTGATGATATCCAGAGTGGATCAACAGATCAAGGTCAATAAGATTATGATAGATTACCTGTGTGAGAATAAGGAAAAGGTATGTACCAGACGGAAATTGAGAAGCTATATGATCAATTATCTGGAAATCATCACTGTTATATCCTCTATTCTGCTGATTCGTTCCGGTACGGAAGAGAATTTGGAGAAGAAGCAGGAGCTATGGTCTTATATTAAGAATAAGGATATGGGTCTTTATATGCGGCTTAGATACGGTGTTCTGGGTAACTCCATGAATCTGCCGGGCAAAGGTGGCAGGAAGATATCGGTGGAAGGCTATAAGATCTGCCGGAGATTTTATAAATTTAATTAGAGGCATGACCTGAGGCAGGTCAGCCGATCTCCGGTTTTCTCTTACGACGTTTCTGCAGACTGTGATAGAAGTTAAGCAGTACATCGGAACGGTAAACGAGACCGTACATCACTGCCGCCATAATAAAAGCTGTAGCCACGTCAAAAACGGAATGCTGTTTGATGAACATGGTTGACATAATAATGGAAACACACAGGATGAAAGACCCGATGCGAATCCCTTTGTATTTTTCCAGACGGCTGCTGTGCATAACCGCAATGTGGCAGCCCAGCGAATTATATACGTGGATGCTCGGCCACAGATTGGTGGGTGTGTCTGCTTGGTAGAGTCTGGCAACCAGATGAGTGAACACATTATCTCTGGGCATGATATATGGTCTTAAGTGATGACCGTTAGGCCATAATGTAGACACCAGAAGGAAAATTGTCATTCCGGTAAACAGGAACGTACATGTTCTGAAGTAGTCATCCTTGTCGCGCAGGAAGAAGTAGGCCACTACTACAGCCACATAGGCGAACCATAGCAGATAAGGCACTACGAAGATCTCGCAGAACGGGATATGATCGTCGAGCGCCACGTGGATGACCCGATAATGGCTTGTGATGGTACGTTCCAGATGTCCGAACCATGCGAGATAGATGATCCCGTAGATGATCAGCGGGAGCGCGTGCTTATATTCTTTAACCTTTGCCAGCTTATCCAGATATTTTTCCATAATAGATAACCTCATTTGACAATTTTAAGAATCATGAACTAGTTTATGTCCGATATTCGGTTCATAGAAGCTATCATAGCAGATTGCATAGAAAAGTCAAAATAAGATTTCCATAAATATTTCTTAATATTTCTTGAAAAAATATCCAATATGTTCATAGTAACTGCTTTTGTCATGAAAAATGCATAAAGACAGACCACTGCATTCATAGCTCGGGATAAGCGTCTACACAAGAAAACGAATACGCTGTTTGAGGCAGGAAATGCTGATCGCATCGGATTTCATATAGACTTCTCCGTCGGTGTGTACCCATAGAGGAGCGGATGTCTTAATGCGGACAGAGGATGCCCTATAGTGATTGATCCGCGGAAAGATATAGTGTTTCCCGAAGAAAGCCGTGGGCAGAGCGAGCAGAATTAAAAGTTTGGGTAGATTACCCACCACGCACAGGTCAAGAAGGCCGTCCGTATCGTCCGCCTGAGGACAGAAGCAGAATCCGCCGCCTTCATAGGGATGAACCATGAAAGCAGAGAAGAGAAATTTCGGGATGACGAAGGGAGCCTTGCCGTCTAAGTAAATCTTACAGGATACAGGCTTGGCAGTAATCAACTGTTTCAGAGCAATGCCGAGATAAGTTAGTTTTCCCAATTTCAGCCGGTTTAATGTATTCTTGATGGGAGAGGAGAGAGCCTCTTCACACACGGCGGCATCAAATCCGATGCCGCTGCTGACGATGAAATAGCGGCTTTTACTCTCCGGCTGTTTATGCAGTCTGGACACGATCTTGGTTTCATCTTCGTAGGTCAATATGCCTAGGTCGATCATGTGGGAGTGGGTGCCGTCGAGAATTTGCAGCAGAAGTTCGACAGGGTCACGCCGTAATTTCAAGGCTCTTGCGAGATCGTTGCTGGAACCGGTGGGTATGTAGCCGATATTGACCTTGGAGAAGTCCTTAATACCCTGCAACGCCTCATTTACGGTACCGTCTCCGCCGAGCAATATCAGGTTGAGCGGATACTCTGCGTCAGAAGCGGCGGATGTGATCTCGCCAGTCAGTTCCGATACATGACCGGTATGGGTGGAGATATATGTTCGGTAGGACACATTTTTATCCAATAATACGGGCTCTAATGTCTTCCAAATTGCCAGACCTTTGCCGGATTTCGATGTCGGATTAATGATGATATGATACATGGCGTCCACCTCGTCTTATGTAATAAAGTAATAACAGCATAAGTATATCATAAGGGTGGCGGCTTAGGCAAATTAACGTTGCGCCGCAATCCTCTCCTATGATATACTTATACCAATTTTATGATTTCTATCGCGTAGATAGTTATGGAAAAAAGACAATAGCAATATAAAAATATAAAGAAGAAAGGCAGGAACAGGGAATGTATTCATTAGACGAGGTAAAGACGATCGATCCAGAGATTGCACAGGCGATCGTGGACGAACAGGAGCGGCAGAATTCACATATTGAGCTGATTGCTTCCGAGAACTGGGTGAGCAAGGCGGTCATGGCGGCTATGGGAAGTCCGCTTACGAATAAATATGCGGAAGGGTATCCGGGTAAGAGATACTACGGCGGATGCGAGTGTGTGGATGTAGTGGAAGAGTTGGCAAGAAACAGAGCAAAGCAGCTTTTTGGCTGTGAGTATGTCAATGTACAGCCGCATTCCGGCGCGCAGGCGAATATGGCAGTATTCTTTGCAGTTATGGAGCCCGGGGATACTTTTATGGGTATGAACTTAGATCACGGCGGGCATCTGTCCCATGGTTCACCGGTCAATATGTCTGGCAAGTATTTTAAATGCGTGCCGTACGGCGTCAATGATGACGGATTCCTTGATTATGATAATGTACGTAAGATTGCACTGGAATGCAAACCGAAGATGATCGTTGCGGGCGCTTCCGCCTATGCAAGAACAATAGATTTCAAGAAATTCAGAGAGATTGCGGACGAGGTCGGAGCGGTACTTATGGTAGATATCGCACACATTGCAGGGCTTGTGGCGGCAGGACTTCATCCGAGCCCGATCCCTTATGCACATGTGACTACGACTACAACTCATAAGACACTTCGGGGACCGCGCGGCGGTATGATCATGTCCAGTCAGGAGATGGCTGACAAGTATAATTTTAACAAGGCAATTTTCCCGGGTATTCAGGGTGGTCCGCTGATGCATGTGATTGCGGCCAAGGCTGTCTGCTTTAAGGAGGCGCTGGATCCCGCTTTCAAGGAGTATCAGCAGGGCGTTGTGGATAATGCGCTGGCACTCTGTAAGGGACTGCAGAACAGGGATGTGAAGATCGTATCCGGCGGCACGGACAATCACCTGATGCTGGTTGATCTGACAACCTATGATCTGACGGGTAAAGCGGTAGAAAAACTGCTTGATGAGGCGCATATTACCGCGAATAAGAATACGATTCCCAACGATCCGAAATCGCCCTTTGTCACCAGCGGTATCCGTCTGGGCACACCGGCGGCTACTTCCCGCGGCCTGAATGCGGCGGATATGGATCAAGTGGCGGAGGCAATCTCCATTGTGATCAAGGAAGGAGAAAACGGCATCGAGAAGGCACGTGCTATTGTCAAGACGCTGACGGATAAATATCCGTTACTGTAACATACTGGATCGCTGAGCCTGAATTTACACAGCTTGGCAATGCCAATATATAAGTCACCGTAACATGCATTCTGGCAGTTATAGAATGAATGCGGCGGTGACTTGTTTTATTGTTACTTTTCACACCCACGCCACAGCCTAAGCGCAGAGGGGAGTTAATATCTGAAGGAACCCCTCAAAAAGCGTCGGCACTTGACGAGGTATTTCACGAGTCTAGTGTCCGCTACGCTTTTTGCGGAGCGGGAGCGTGGTGACGCAGATATTAACTCCACTCTGCGCGACCGGATTAGCCAACGTGTGAATAGTAACATTGTTATTACCAATATGGAAGCTGAAAATATGCATAATATTGACATATATTCACACCCTTTGTTACAATAGAAATAAGTAGTTATACCGATGGATATCAGGGGGAGATCAGTATGTATCATTGTCATACTCATATATATTTGGCAGGTTGTGCGGAAAATTTGTTTGATATCATTAGGAAAGCAGAACCGCTCACGCATTTCACGCATACTTTTACCAAGAGCAAGGCTGTAGATAAGGCACTGGCAGCTGAGGCGGATGTGATTTTTGCCGATCTGTGCGGATGGAATGTGCAGGAAGCGGTACGGGCGCTGATAGAGAGTAAGCGCGGGGAGACTGAGCTTATTCTGTTTGCGGATAAAGAGCAGATTTCCCTGCTGACAGAATATATGGATAATATCGAAGATATCTGGACGACTCCGATGTCGGACGAGGAGATCGGATTTCGTTTCCGGCGATGGCAGAGGGATTATAAGGACAGCAAGGACGCATGGCAGACGAATCAGTTTTTTGAGGTCACTATTAACAGCACGCCGAATCTTGTCTGGTATAAAGACAAAAGCGGCATACATGAGAAAGTGAATGACAGCTTCTGTTCTACGGTAAATAAGACTAAGAAACAGGTGGAGGGCCGCGAGCATACCTATATATGGGACGTGGATCAGGAAGATCCTGCCTGCATCGAATCAGAAGAGAAGGTTATGGACAGCGGGAGGACCTGTATATCTGAGGAGACGATTCAGGTAAGTGACGGGCAGCGGGTACTGATTACATACAAATCGCCGTTGTATGACGTTGATAAGAGTGTGATGGGAACGGTGGGGGTTGGCATTGATATAACCCGCGAACGCGAGTATGAGAAGGAAATTATTAAGAAGACACGTACTCTGGAGAAGATATTTACCAGTATAGAGTGCGGTGTGCTGTGCCATTCTCTGGACGGAAAAAGGATTATAAGTGTGAATAAGGCGGCACTCAAGATTCTGGGATATGATTCGAGAGAAGACTTAATGAAACAGGGTTTTGGATTGGTTGCCGCTTCCGTTGTAGATGAAGACAAGCCGATTATTCAGAATAAGATCAAGGAACTTAAGGAGGTTGGCGACAGCTGTAATATAGAGTATCGCGTACGTCATAAAAACGGAGATATCCTGCATGTTATGGGTAATGTTAAGCTTCAGGAAGAGAACGGTGAAATGTTCTATCAGCGGTTTTTGCTGGACTGTACTGCACAGAAGCAGCGGGAGAAGAAGAACGCCAGATACCGGAGAGAATTGGTTCAGGCGCTGAGTATTGACTATAAGCTTGTCTGTTTTGCCGATCTCGATACAGGCAGGGGATCGGTGCTGCAGATGGACGATCCTGACGGGCAGCTGTTCGGAAATATTTTTGACGGAGACATTATGTTCGGGGAATGCATGGAACGGTACGAGCGCGGGTTTGTGCATGCGGAGGACAGAGGAATGTTTCAGGCGGTAGCCGATTTGGGGCGGATCAGAGAGGAACTGCAGGAGAAGAAGACTTACTGTGTGAAATACCGTGTTGTCAGAGAACAGTCGGTAGAGTATTATGAGGTCAAAGTAGTACAGGTGGGAATCTGGGATGGACAGTCCGGCATAGTTATGGGTTTTCGTAACGTGGACGAGGAAACACGAAGCGAGATGCAGAAGAAAGTCTTACTTGAGAGCGCGCTTGCACAGGCGAACAGAGCGAATGAAGCGAAGAGTGTTTTCCTCTCGAATATGTCGCATGATATTCGTACCCCGATGAATGCCATTGTCGGTTTTACAACACTTGCCATTACACATATTGACCGGCGGGATCAGGTGAAGGAATATCTGGAGAAGATCATGGCATCCGGCAATCATCTGTTGAGCCTGATTAATGACGTGTTGGATATGAGCCGCATCGAGAGCGGCAAGATACAACTGGAGGAAAAGGTATGCAGCCTGCCGGATGTGGCGCATGGCCTGTGTAATATTCTGCAGGCTGATGTACGTGCCAAACGTCAGGAGCTCTATATTGATACGGTGGATGTTGTAAACGAGGAGATTTACTGTGATAAGCTACGCCTGAATCAGGTGCTCTTAAATCTGGTCAGCAATGCCGTGAAGTATACGCCGGAAGGCGGAACCATCAATGTGCGTATTACCGAGCAGCCGGTGGACAGGGAGGGCTATGCGGGATATGTATTTACGGTAAAAGATACCGGTATCGGCATGAGCGAGGAATTCCTGAAGCACGTTTTTGAGCCCTTTGAGAGGGAAGAGAATTCGACCATCAGCGGTATTCAGGGAACGGGACTCGGTATGGCCATCACCAAGAATATTGTGGATATGATGAACGGCAATATAGAAGTGCAGAGCGAGCAGGGTGTGGGAACGCAGTTTGATGCATCATTTATCTTCCGAATACATGTCGGGGAAGGAACGGAATATAATATTCCTGAGCTGAAAAATAGCAGGGCACTGGTGGTAGACAGCGACCCGAACAGCTGTGAGGGAATATCCCATATGCTCGGACAGATCGGTATGCGTGCCGAGTGGGCGACAGCGGAAGAAGAGGCGGTAGTGCAGAGCCGTGAGGCGGCCATGTTAGGCGATGACTTCAAAGTCTATGTGATCGGTTGGATGCTGCCTGAGATTGACGGAATCGAGATTGCCCGCAAGATACGGGAAGAAATAGATCAGGAGGCAATCATCATTATATTGACGGCATATGATTGGGCGGATATCGAGGATGAGGCAAAGGCCGCCGGTGTTACAGCATTTTGCAGCAAACCGCTGTTCCTGTCGGAGCTGCGGAAATGTCTTGATTCCATCCTGCATGGTGAACAGCTTGAGGTGCAGGAGAGCAGATTGGATATGTCACATCTGAAAGGCGCACGTATTCTTCTGGCTGAGGATGTGGATTTGAATCAGGAGATCGCCGTGGAAATTCTGGGAGATGCCGGATTTGTGACGGAAGTAGCCCGGAACGGTCAGGAGGCTGTAGAGATGGTGGAAAGATCCGAACCGGGTTATTATCAGCTGGTTCTGATGGATATTCAGATGCCGGTAATGAACGGGTATAAGGCGACTAAAGCGATCCGCAGCCTCAAAAATCGCAGGCTTGCCTCAATACCGATTCTGGCAATGTCCGCAAATGCTTTTGAGGAAGATAAGCAGGAGGCTTTGCGGAGCGGTATGAACGGTCATATCGCGAAGCCTATTGATATAGACAGCATGTTTGAGACTCTTCGCAAAGTGTTGAAACCATAGAAAGGCGTAACGAAAATATTTCACAATTTCAGCTTGCTATTATTGTGTAGTTGTGCTAAAATATCCCTCGGTGACAAACATGTGTCTGTGGTGCAAAGACAGAGAGGCGTGGTTATGTTATGAAGGAGACGGCCGGCTACTATGTAGTAAAACAGAAAGCCGTTCCTGAGGTGTTGCTTAAGGTCGTGGAGGCCAAGCGGCTGGTGGACTCAGGAAGGGCTTTATCCGTGCAGGAAGCGGTTGATGAGGTAGGCATCAGTCGGAGTTCTTTCTATAAATATAAGGATGATATTTTCCCTTTTCATGATAATGCACAGGGAACAACGATCACTCTTACATTTCAGATGGACGATGAGACAGGGCTTTTGTCAGATGTGCTTAAGATCGTAGCGGACTGCGGAGCTAATATTCTGACGATTCATCAGAGTATTCCCATAAACGGCGTGGCTTCTTTGAGTCTCAGCGTACAGGTGCTTCCGACTACGGGAGATGTGTCCGAGATGATTGAGGCAATGGAAGCAAAGACGGGCGTTCACAATGTGAAGATTGTGGCGAAAGAATAGTGTGAGAAGTACTTCTAAAGCTCACATGGAGGTTAGTGTGAGATAGCTTTCGGACTTGCAAGGTAAGTCACAAGGGATAAAGAGAGAGGAGTAATATTATGATTCATGTAGCGGTATTAGGGTACGGCACGGTGGGAAGCGGTGTTGTGGAAGTAATCGAGACGAACAAGAAGGATATCAACAAGAGGGCGGCCACGGAGCTGAATATCAAGTATATTCTGGATTTAAGGGATTTTCCGGGCGATCCGTATGAGGATAAGGTCGTACATGATTATAATATTATTCTGAATGATCCGGAGATTACGGTGATCTGTGAGACGATGGGCGGCCTTAAGCCGGCGTACGATTTTTCAAAGCAGGCTCTGATGGCTGGGAAGAGCGTGTGCACTTCTAACAAGGAGCTGGTTGCAAACCACGGACCGGAGTTGATTCGTATCGCAAGAGAGAACCACTGTAATTATCTGTTTGAGGCAAGCGTGGGCGGCGGTATCCCGATTATTCGTCCGCTTAATTACTCGCTGACAGCGGAGAAAATTGATTCCATTACAGGTATTTTAAACGGAACAACTAACTATATTCTGACTAAAATGGATAAAGAGGGTGCGGACTTCGCGGATGTGTTGAAGGAGGCGCAGGAGAAGGGATACGCAGAGAGGAATCCGGAGGCGGATGTGGAAGGCTACGATGCGTGCCGCAAGATTGCAATCCTTTCATCGCTGATGTGTGGTAAGAATGTGAAATATGAAGAAATCTACACGGAGGGTATCACCAAGATATCTGCGGCGGATTTCTTATATGCAAAACAGATGAACAAATCCGTGAAGCTGCTTGCCATGAGCAGGGATACGGAGGACGGCTTCTTTGCGATGGTGGCGCCTTTTATGATTTCCAGGGAGCATCCGTTATACTGCGTGAACGATGTGTTTAACGCTATCTATGTGCATGGCAATATGCTGGGAGATTCTATGTATTACGGACGCGGTGCAGGTAAACTGCCCACAGCCAGCGCGGTAGTCTCCGATGTGGTGGACTGTGCGAGACATCAGGGCAAGACGGTTATGTGCTTCTGGGAAAATGAGGACGTAAAGGTTGAACAGATCGGAAACGATAAAGGTAAGTTCTTCGTCAGAGTGGCGGCTGACCGCAAAGATGCGGCGATGGAAGCGTTCGGCTCACTTGCCGAGATCAACGTGGGAATCACGGAGGAATTCGGTTTCATGACGCAGGTTATGACCGAGAAAGAGTTCAACGATAAGATCGAAAAGATCGGCGGATGCATCAACAGAATACGGATCTTGAGTGCATAAATATTTTCAGATTAAGATAGAATTACGAGGATAATATTATGAGAAAAGTAGTGAAATTCGGCGGCAGTTCGCTGGCAAGCGCCGAGCAGTTTAAAAAGGTAGGAGATATCATTCGGGCGGACAGGGAGCGTCGGTTCGTAGTGCCTTCCGCACCAGGCAGGCGCGATGCCGATGATACGAAGGTGACGGATATGCTGTATGCCTGCTATGATCTGGCGGAGCAGGGCAGCGACTTTAAAGCACAACTTCAGGCAATTAAGGAGAGATATCAGGAGATTATCGACGGGCTGGAATTAAAGCTGAGTCTGGAGGATGAATTTAAGACCATCGAGAAGAATTTTAAACAGAAGGCAGGTTCTGATTATGCCGCTTCCCGTGGAGAGTATCTGAATGGGCTTATTATGGCGGAGTATCTGGGATTTGAATTCGTGGATGCCGCGCAGGTCGTTATTTTTAGTGATGACGGAGAGTTTGATGCCGAGCTTACCAACAAGAAGCTGCGGGAGAGGCTGGAGAATGTGGAATCCGCGGTGATTCCCGGCTTCTACGGGGCATATGGGGACGGCAGGGTCAAGACTTTCTCAAGGGGCGGCTCCGATATTACCGGTTCCCTTGTAGCGAGAGCGGTNAAGGCNAATGTGTANGAGAACTGGACGGATACATCNGGATTTTTGATCGCNGANCCGCGCATTATCTATAAGCCGGAGGGGATCGAGACCATCACATATAAGGAGCTGCGCGAGCTGGCATATATGGGCGCNCAGGTNTTTCACGAGGACGCGATNTTTCCCGTCAGGAGAGCGGGTATTCCCATCAATATNCGCAATACCAATGCACCGCAGGATAACGGTACATGGATCGTGGAGAGCACCTGCCAGAAATCGAAATATGTGATCACNGGNATTGCCGGCAAGAAAGGTTTCTGCGCGGTGAACATCGATAAAGATATGATGAATTCGGAAATCGGCTTCGGACGTAAGGTGTTACAGGCCTTCGAGGAAAACGGTATTTCCTTTGAACATGTGCCTTCGGGAATCGATACCATGACCGTATTNGTGCATCAGGACGAATTTATGCATAANGANCAGCAGGTNGTGTCTGCNATTCACAGACTGGCAGATCCCGATCACATTGAGATAGAAGGNGATTTCGCTTTGATNGCNGTTGTGGGNCGCGGCATGAAGTCTACCCGTGGTACGGCCGGCAGGATNTTCTCGGCACTGGCNCATGCCAATGTCAACGTTAAGATGATTGANCAGGGCTCCAGNGAGTTAAACATTATCATCGGTGTTTCCAATGCGGATTTCGAGGGAGCAATTAAGGCNATCTANGATATTTTTGTGAGAATNCAGATCTGACAGACTTAAGGATTTTCATGCCAATGTAGCNGCNGGNTANGAACCGGTCAACTGAAAATATAGATAATAATAAGACAGGGCTTNGCATTTTATGTGCGACCCTGTCTTTTTATTCTATAGGATTCAGGTATCAAAAAGGTGTATGTTGTAACTGGGGCAGCAGATTGCACAAAATGTTCTCTCGTGTCGGGCTGCGTCATATGGAGTTTGCTCGATTTTTAATAGCCGAGAGATTCTCCCACCAGATATACCTTGATTCTTCCGGTGTGACCGCTTCTTCTTGTGATTACGATCTGATTGCAGAAGCATTCCGGTGCGAGACAGTTATGGCAGGTGCCCGTAGCTGCACAGGGAATATTTCTGTTAAGCCGGACCGCATTAGGCGGGGATGCCATGTTGCGCACTCTGGCAATGCCGCTCTCCACGTCCGTAACGACTTTATTCATGCCTGCTACAAGGATGACATGGCGCGGACCCTGAATTAAGCAGGCGACACGGTTGCCGTTTCCGTCGATATTGATCAGTTCNCCGTCCAGTGTGATGGCGTTACTGCTCATCAGATAGTAGTCGGCGAGAACGGTACGTGCATAGAGAGCACGGGCTTCTTCGGGATCTTTCGCGGCAGTACGGTCGATCAGCTCATATGCTCCGTTATGTATGCGGTCCATCAGACCGGCTTCTTTGATACTNTCGCTGCCGCCCCAACTGATGACAGAACCCTCGGGGATGGACTGAACGATGGTCTGTGTACATTCGGCGGCAGTCTCGAAATAGAAACCTTCCATATTGCGTTTTTCCAGATTTTTGATAATTGTCTCAGCCTGTTTGCCGAGAGCGGTCAGTTTGTGTGACATGGTTTNACCTCCGTTTCCTGTTATATGTACTTTTATTTGTATTTTCGAAAGACAATAATAGTATAGCATTATCGGTGAAAAGTTTGCAAGCGAACGAAAAGACTGTGAATAATAGGGAAAAAGNGGNAAAAATGTGATAATTTATANATAAATGAGAAAAAATGTAAAAATAATAANTTTTTTAAAGAAATGTGTTGACAAATAAAAATTAGGTGATATAATAAAATCATAAACAAGAACAATTCACATAGATATTCTAAAAGAAAGAGAGGTACGGTCCACCGAAAACATAATTTAAACCATTTAAAGTACAAATGAATAAGGAACCAATGACAAAGCAGTGAGAACGTAGTCGAGTACAGAAGAGAAAGTAACGAATCACAGATGATAAGAGAATCGGACGTTACAGTATATGCATACGAAAGAGAAATGGAAAGAGTACGGAAGAAAAATGGAGGTATGGACCATTGGATAGTGTAGTTTAGAAGCGGGTATTAATCGGAAAGGATTAGTACCCGCTTCGCTGTGCAATTAATTTGTGTACCTTGTATAAAAAGATATAAACATAAAAATTGTGTGGCATATTTCCTAAAAATAGGTTATATTATAATTGCCACATACTATATCTTGTATGTCGGTACACAATAGGAGGAAAAATATGGGAAAATTATTTCGCAGGGAACACGAATATTCGGATGAAGAATACGAAAACGAAGAATTAGAAACTGAGGATTTTGAGGATGACGAAGAGATATTCGAGGCGGATGATGATGAGATAGAAGATGATGATTCAGATGAGGACGAATATTCGGATGAAGACGATGATTCAGATGAAGATAATGATTCTTACGAAGACGATGATTCAGATGAAGACGATGATTCAGATGAAGATAATGATTCTTACGAAGACGATGACGACGATGAGGACTTCGAAGAGGATGATGAGATGGATCGGCGTACCTATCGGAGACGCAGAAGGATTCGCAACCAGATCATATCCTATTCGGTTGTGGCTGTTTTCTTAGCGGCTATCGTTACATGCGGCGTGTTTGCGGGTAGAAGTGTGGTACATATCGCAAAAGAGAAGAGGTTAGCCAAGCAACAGGAGGAAATGGAAGCACAGGTACAGGCACAGCTGGAAGCAGAGGCAGCGCACGACGTAGTGATCGCTGCACCCGAACCGATTGTGGAAGAACCGGAGAGTGACCCTTTGGGTGAGGTTGTAGAATCATCCATTTCGGCGATGCCGCTGGAGGATAAGGTGGCAGGATTGTTTATCGTGACGCCGGAAGAGCTTACGGGTGTTAATACGGCTACCAAGGCAGGCGACGGTACACAGGAGGCGCTAAATAAGTGGGGCATCGGCGGACTGATTTATTTTGATAAAAATATAACAGACAGAGAGCAAATCACGGAAATGCTGGCCAGCACGGTCTCTAAAAGTAAGTATCCGATCTTTATGGCAGTAGATGAAGAGGGCGGTTCCGTCAGCAGAGTGGCTAAGAGTATAGATGTGGTACAAGTGGGTGATATGGCGGCGATCGGGGAAGCAGGAGATACGGCGCAGGCATATGAGGTTGGGCTTACCATCGGAACTTATCTGAAAGAAATAGGATTTAATCTGGATTTCGCACCGGTAGCGGATGTGTCAGGCTCCGGCAAAAGTGCGATGGGCGACCGGGTTTTCGGATCGGATGCGCAGATGGTAGGCGATATGGTAGCTAACGTGGTCGAGGGAATCGAAGGAACCGGGGTCAGTTCCTGCCTGAAACATTTTCCAGGCATTGGGGCAGCCGAGGAGGATACCCATGACGGCAGAGTAGAGACGGAGAAGACACTGGATGAGATGCGAGAATCGGATTTCATTCCGTTTAAAGCCGGGATAGAGGCCGGGGCAGATTTTGTGATGGTCAGTCATATTACGGTGGCAGCGGTGGAAGATGAAGCAGTGCCCTCGTCGCTGTCCAAGACGATTATGACGGATGTTCTGAGGAATGAGCTGGAGTTTCAGGGTATCATCATAACGGATGCGCTGAATATGAGTGCCATTACCGAATATTATACGACTGAGGAAGCAGCCGTTATGGCGATCCAAGGCGGTGCTGATATGCTGCTTATGCCGGAGGATTTTGAGAAGGCTTATGAGGCAGTATTAGCGGCCGTACAGGACGGTCAGATCTCGGAGGAGAGGATTAACGAATCTTTACGTCGTATTTACCGGGTAAAATATAGGGATCGGATCGAGTAGAAGCAACGACTGGAAATTAGGGGATGGAAGGCGGTTTGCAAATTAAGCGTGAAAATTAAAAATTTTGTTGTTGACAAAGCAAAATGCATATAGTATACTATCAATTGTCCGAGCGATACAGAAGCTGGACATTGATATGCGCGAGTGGCTCAGTTGGTGGAGCACGACCTTGCCAAGGTCGGGGTCGCGGGTTCGAGTCCCGTCTCGCGCTCTGGTCTAAGAATGGAGCTTGCTAATCAGCAGGCTCTTTTGTTTACGGTTACAGATAATTGACTAACACTTGTTATTTAATCTTTCGAAGTGATATTCATAGATCCTATCGATCCGTTTCTTAGCATAATCATGAAGAACTTCAAGCTCCGCAGCATCATCAGTAACAAACATTCGATTCATTTCTCCCGTTAGCAGATCATATTCGTTATGGATTACTTTTTCATTCATCCGGTTCACCTCCTTTCAGTCTAAAATCAAGCCCTTTATGCATATAGCATAACAGGGTGTTATAGTTATCCTGATAGGACAGGATATAGTTACGTTCGGTTGTCACCATTTCCGAGTGTCCCAGCAGGTCGCTTATGTATCTGGTCGGCATGCCGGAGGCGTGGAGCATGGTCGCGAATGTCTTACGGATCATGTGCGTGTTAAAATATTTCACGTCACAATACCTGCAGAGCTTCCGGAGCGTCCGATCGAGAGAACGTACAAGGATCGTATCACGCCCGTCATAAGCAAGATAAGGATTTTCATAACCACAGGCTTTATGATGGGAGCGCAGCACATCCAGAATATAAATGGCTTCCGGGAGCAGAGGGATTTCACGTACTGAATACACCGTTTTCAGGTCTTCAACAACCTGGTAGACCATAGTGCCGCAGCGGTTTCCTTCATCATCCCGGTTATATGCTTTTGTTTCTGTCTTACAGATCCGGATAACTTTGCGATCAGGATCCACGTCCTGCCATGTGAGGGAAGCAAGTTCACCGACGCGCAGACCTAGGAAGAAATTCATGACCAGGCAGAGACAGGCGGAGCGCTTCAACGGGTAGATGTTCCGGACAACCACCATATGCAGCAGCTTCTCAACATCCGCCCTGGGAACCGCAAAATCCTGATGGTAATCCGGGACGATCTTACCCTCCGGGACATACCTGCGTATAGCTTCCCAGTCGAGCAGCCTTGCACCGCCTAAGTTCAGATATCTCGCATACGACATAACATTATTAGCGATCTGGAAGATCCGGCTGAACTCTTTCGCGGTGATATTGCCACATCCTATGACAACACCGGTTAGGAAACGGACAAACGCAGCTTCATCCAGTGCGGACACGTTGGAGGAGACAAGCCATGATCCGGCAAAGTAACGGTTATAAGTTACTTCGATCCGGTCGCAGCTCTGGGCGCGGATCACGTTCATCTTCATCCTGAACCACTGTTTATAAATTTCTGCAAAGGTCTTTTCTTCGATCTCAGGAAGATCCACGACGCCATTGCTGATTCCGAGATCGATCCAATCATTAAGATTCATTATTTATCCCCATTCTGACATTAATAAACTTCCTTATGTTACGTTGTGATCCGGGAAGGGAAAAGAGTTCCCCCTTCCCAGAGCCGGACTATTGTCTTGGACCGGGAGCGGATCAAAGCCCATCCCCTCTTTGGCAAGGGACGAGCGCCGGAGATGCGGACGCTATGCCACAAAGGTATGATTTAAGTCCCCCTAAATCCCCCGAGGGGACTTAAGACTTCCTTGTTGTCTGCTGCAGGTTATCCCACTTAAGCTGCAGGCTGCGGAGACGGACGCTAAAGCACGGACCCACGTATACTCTTTATCCGTTGCCGGCACATTCTCCATTTGGGTGCGCGAAATCGTCTTTACTCTTTCTAATTCGCCCATGGGTTCCCGTCCGTGCTTTTTAACGCTGTGCACGAAAAACCATAGTCAAGGAAAAAGGGGGAGGTCTAAGCCGGCAGTTTTCCAATGACCCCAAGTATGCCTATAACCAGACACAGCAGATGGAAAAGCATGATGGAAATGTATGAAATTATAGGCACGAAACCATATCGTTTATAGCCCCTGACTGTAATAAAGGTATAACCTGCAATGCCATAAACGGCTAAGGCAATCATCCATACAAAATCTTTTAAAGCCATACAATCCTCCCATGTTACTTTAGTTACTTAACGTTCATTCAGATTAATAAACATCAGTCCGGCAGCTGCTTCCTCTTTTTCCTCTTTCTCCGGAGGCGCCGGCGGTGGCAGCGGAATCGTGGGGCCCCTTTTATCCCCACTCATCCGCTGTCCCTGCCCGGGTGCGTCGAAATGGTTATACGAGTCATAGATGGCGAAAAGTTTCTTGGATCCGAAGAAGAAGTTACCCTCCAGACGTTCCCGGAGCGGATACCAGTGTTTCACCGCGACATACAGGTTGTCATGGGTAAACAGCCCTACGAAGAAACCGATATACCCGAAACGGCTTACTTTACGGTGGATCTCTTCATACTCGATCAGGCAACGAACCTGACGGTCAAGCATGCGGTCAAACTGTGCTGCAAGTATAATGTCATAGCCATAGTGCCGGTGCTGGGAGAAGAAGGAGAGCCATCCCTGGCGGCTGATGTTCTGCCATTCACGGCTATTAAAAAGGAGCTGGGCCTCGTCTATGATCAGTAAGATCTCACCTTCCTTCAGGCGGCGTCCGAGATGGCGGGACAGTTTACGGGAAAACTGCAGGAGCCGCTCCGGCGTCAGACGGTCATTCATAACAAAAAGATAGGTCCCTTTGCAACGGCGGATTGCCTGCGTGTTTACATAGAAATTCCCGATAATGACGCGCCGGAACATCCGGAGACGTTCCCTGATCTCTTTTGCGGTATGCAGACTTTTGCCGCTTCCGGGTGTGCCGGAATACAGTGTTATCATTAGAACACCTCCGTCATGACAAAATTTTTACCCATCTTGCGATAATGCTCCAGGCATAATATGCGGCGATTGCCGTGAGCCAGAGCGTCCCCATTGTAATGAAGTCCCCGATCGGAAGGAACCAGTTGATATAACCGAGGAACGGCAGAGATCCCAGTTCATCGATCACCGGCTTAAACGGGGAAAGCGGGAACAGGGAGAGCACAATCTGCAGAAACTTGTCAAGAATCTCTTTCATGAATGCAAGCATATTATCACCACCTTATCACTTTAGACGTGGCAAACATGAGGAAGATCAGGAAGCTTACTTTCTCACAGATCCGGATCACTTCCGCCACGTCGTCAAATATGGAAAGATCCAGTTTGAAGTCTTCCCGGTAGTCCAGCGCGGGGATCACCACGGGGAAGGTAAAGCATGGCGCCACAGGATCCGCATCCAGCACCTTCAGCAGCGCTATGAAGTCAAACGGGATACAGAACGGGAAGAGCCCGCGCAGATCCACCTGATAATCTGATACCTTCATATCTGATCCGCTGTTTTCTCCGGAATCAGGATCTTGTCCCGGATCGGGATCCTTGCCGGGGTCGGGTTTCGTTCCGGGATCAGGTTTTGTTCCCGGATCAGGGATCGGATGCGCATCCGGTGATGGCAGATAGATCGGATCCGGTTTCGGATCAGTACCGGGCACCGGTGCGGGAGAGGGCGGGATCTCCGGCAGGACGCCAAGATTTTCACCGGCAAGAAGATCCTTAAGGAGTTCGTAGAGCTGCTGCGGTGTCAGGTTATTGCCGATGGCATGAAGTCCTAACTGTCTGGCGATTTCTATGAGCTGGCTCAATGACAGTCCCATACTGCACAGCGGATCTATGAGCAGTCCCGCCCAGTCATCACTCAGCCAGTCTGCTTCACGGTAGATCTTCGCATAGTTGAGGGCGTCAGTGACCGGGCCGGTGCCCCGCAGGTAGTTCTCAGCCGCTAACTGGCTGGAAAAGATCGGGAAATTGAAGCCATATGATGAGCTGAAACTGATAAATTCAGAAGAACACTGCGCAAAAAAATGCTGACTTTGCCCAGAATAGCTGCTGAACACACCATCATTCCATCGGGTAGCGGTATATGAAATATCACGGCCAAACAATGTGCTTTGTCTTAGGTATAAAAATTTGACATAATTTGTTGTAATGATAGTACCGGATATATTACTAACTTCCTGCCAGTAATAGCCGGCGACAGGATAACTAAATAAATCGCTGTATTTCAATGTTTCAGAAAAAATTTTCTTGCCACTGGATGTATAGGAATAGGTTCCGCTGCCGGAGTAATTAAAATCTGTTCCCTTCCACTGGTCAGCAATATCAAACTGGCTGCAGGTTGCTTCGATCACTGGCGCAAGAGCTGCCTGTTCCGATTCCGTAAGAGTTTCACCGTTCATCCACTTATTCCAAAGGTTTTTAACGTTGTCCATAAGCCACACGGCACCAAGGGAAGTAAGGTTCCAAAGATCCTGCATCGGGTTTTTGGTGGGCTTGTTATTATTACCCTTATCGTCATCGTCATCCGGCGGAAGCCCGCCCTGAATCACTTCCCATTCTGTGTCACGGATCAGATCCAGAGCTTCCGAGCCATAGACATATTCCTGGCCGCTGGTGTCTGTCATGGAGAGGATCCAGCCGTCAACGGTATCAGAAGCAGAGTTGATTATGTCATAGCCGAAGCGGGCGATCTCTTCCTTGTTGTCTATGATTTCACCGACACAGAAGAGCGTGACAGCGACAGCACCGACCATCAGGCATATTTCAGCCAGGGAAGCAACAGTGATCCCGCCGACAACAACGGCACCGGTAGCTTTCACGGTGCTGATATCGTCCGTAGTTATAAATGCGTCACCGATGGCCACCGACAGGATCACCACCGTCAGGATATATGCAATAAGTCTGTTCAGGACTTTCTTTTTCGTTTTCATACAATCACCTGCTTTACTTTATCTTAATTTCCGAATAAAATAGTTTAAAAGGAGTGTCGGTTATGGACGAATTATACGAGTTAATGGAGATTGCTGTGCTGGCTGCTTCGTGCATATTCCTCTATTACCAGTTTGCCTGGAGGCCCAGAATCAAAGCTGTGAAGCCGGTGAAGATACCGACCACGCAGGAGATCAGGAAGCAGCGGAAGAAGGAGAGGCACCGCAGGAAACTAAAACGCCGGTTCCGGATCCCGTACCGGGGAAATGCCGAAATTATCGAGTACAGCAAAACCGCGCCATACATCGAAAGCGCATGGAACGAAGTCGAGAGGGAGCAGCACGGCAAAAAACATGGCAGCAGAAAGGGCAGGGGCATTTAAAACACCTCTGCCCGTTCCGGCATGATCTAACCTTTAATTTTTCTAAGCCAGCCGATACCGAACTTGATCCCGACGACCGCAGCAGTAACAACGGCGATAGCCGGTACTACAATAGCGAGTACGGAAAACATCTGTGACTGCGTTGAATCAACTGCTGACTTCATTACGGTCGAAACATCAAAAGTTGCAGCACCTTCACCCGCTGACAATGCCATAGGAATAGCCGAGAGCTTGGCTGCTACTGCAGGAGCTGCTAAAGCTAATTTCATCATTTTTCTCACCTGCCTTTCAACATGGAAAAAACACTGGTTACCACATAATCGATTATGATTACAATACCGCCCATAGAACCGCCGATAACGATCCCAACGCCGGCAATATTGACAAACTGGTTAAATACTTCATTCATCTTATGTTCTCCTGAGACGGAAGCCGTGGATCAGCAGGATGCCCGCGATCACGCCCAACAGAAAGATCACCGCGGCCGACACGTTATAGAGCAGGGTGCTCTGATTCTCAATAGCTTCGATCAGGGCGGTCTGGTCAACGTTACTTTCACTGCCGCTGCCAAGAAGTGACAGGTCGAAGTCTTCCGGGAAGATAACGGCATTGCCGCTGATCGTTATGATATCGTTACCGCTGACTGTTTCACCGGCATCATCTGCAGGTTCACCGGTCAGATCTTCCGGTTCGGAGTCCTCCGGCTGGTTCTCTGATCCGGGCGTTTCTGTCTCATCTGCAGGCTCCGTTTCTTCCGGTTCCTCTTCAGACACTGATTCTTCAGGATCGGTTTCGGGAGCCTCGTCACTATCAGTGGTTTCTGCTTCGTCCGTGGGGACAGTTTCACCGGCGCCGTCATCTGCAGGAACTGCATCCTCCGGAGCGGGCTCTGTTACTTCCAGTTCCAGATCATCCATAACTGCAGCACCTACTTCCAGGGCTTGAATGTAAAGCCGGAAACAACGGGACGGCCGAAACCGCCAAGCGAATATTCCAAGACGACTTCCTGGCCTATGCAGTCGGTTGTAAGTGTGCCAACCAGTTCATCAGGCAGAAAAAAGTCAGTTGCCTTATTCCCAAACGTTCCACGGCTATTGTCTGCCGGCGTGCATTGTGAAATGGCTGTGAGAACTGACAAAGGCTTTCCGTCCGACTTTCTGTTAAAATTGCGGTAACCCAGTACCTGAAACCTTAATCCATCCATTTTCTTTACCTTTTCCTTTCCTTATGGGTTATTTGTAGTTACGTTTATGTTAAACACTGCTGCCATGGTGGGCACCATCCACCGTTTTCAGCTATTCTAGATTCTGACAGCAGCATATAACACCATAGTTAGTCAGCCGATGGACACGGCCGTTCTTCCACATCCAGGACACGCTGGCATCCAGGATAACCTTTTCCAAGATGCACATACAGGCCGCCAACTTCAAGACGTGGAGTAAATGAATAATATTTTCGGGTACGCTTTGAGCGTTCACCAGTTCTAAAATCTTCCCTGACCAATGTGTAGATATATTCTTTTTCCATGATATAATCCTTCTTTTCCGATCCCTTGCCTTTTTCCTTTTCCTCTGTTATCATGAAATTAACTTGTCTCCATATGCCGCAGGACGCACGATAGGGGTATTGTACCGTCCTGCGGTGGAGAATGTAAAATAATTGCGTCAAAGTGACGAATAGGTGATGTCACCTTGTAAAATAGAATAGCATGGGTGACGTCACTTTGTCAATGGCAAAAAGGAGATTATATGCCTAGTGATTTACCAAGAATAACTCTTAGAATGGATCAGGAATTTATAGATAAAATAAATAAGATTGCGGAGCGCGAGAACAGAAGCACTAATCAACAAATAACATACATCATCAAAAAATATATTGAACAATACGAGCAGGAGCATGGACGGATCAACAGCGCGGAATTATCAGTTACGAAGACTGGTTAGAAGGGCATAGGACACCTGAAGAATAAAATGTTTCATTCCGGATATATTGCAATCGATTTCTGCATATGCTATAATGTCGGCAGACACAAACGGATGTCATGGTGTATCTGACAACGTGGACACCAAAACGAAACCCCCAGAGTGGCCGCTCTGAGGGTTTCTTGTTCCTTTGCGGGGAACCACACCGAGGCTAGTTGTCCTGTTTATCGCTATCCAGCCATTTGATAATGTAATGACACACTACACCACCCACGACAGCGACTACAACGGATGTCAGTAAATCTAACAATTTGGAACACCCCCTCTCCGTTGCCGGATTGGGTATGACAACAAGACAAGCATATCATATCTTGTCTAAAATGGCAAAATTTGTATGTTTTTGTCAGATGTGCACAATCAATTGACGCCGCTGCGAGACTGATCCGGACGAAAAACAGGCTTCCGGTTGTGCAGTTTTACTAAATTATGTAAGTGCTGCATCATAATCAGACAGCCATTCCGGATTTTTCTCCGAGACAAGATGCCGGAGGCTGCTGCTCATACGTGAAACTGCATCATCGAAGTGCTGCGTAATAATATCAAAGCTGCCACCGTCAGCGATAATCACGCCGGCGATCGTAGGAAGACACTGCCGGATCAACCAGCGTTTTTTCTCTTCTATGGTCTTTTGTACGGAATCCACATACAGCCGAAGCTTGCCGACTGCACCAACAAACTTTTCCCAGAGAGGATGCGAAGAGCAGCGGGAGCGGTTGGAATCATCCTGAACGATCAGACGCACATAGTTGTTAAGTACTTCCATAATGATTTCACCCAGTTCTTTGCGATCAATGAGAAAGCCGGCTGCAATGTTTGCACGGTCATTTTTTAATTCGATTTCCCAGCGGATCCACGGTTCATTTATCAGATCATCCGGAGTAGCGGCTTTCTGATTCTGCTGAAGCTGCTTGTCATAGACCCGGAGCATAACTTCACTTTGCCGGCTGCCGAAATAGATCGTGTGCCCGGTGCTCTCGTTTGTAAATGTAGACTCATAAACATCACGATAGGTTCTGAATTTACTGACCACATCCTGGCGGTTCAGGAAACCGCGGATGTCCCCCACCGTAAAATAGTTTGCGCCGTGATCATCCACTGCCAGATCAAACCGGGTAAGCCATCCGATCAGCCGCACTTGCTGCAAAAACTCAATTATAATGCTATTATTAAAGTCACTTAAACATACGGCCTCATCACCGAATGGAGTGTCAAGTGTTATTGTGTTTTTGAAATGCATCAGCAGATCCGGTATAGCAGAGCCACTGATTACGACATGGATACCCATACCTTCATTGCCGTCAGACAATATCGTTATGGGGAAGCTGTCAAGGCGGTGCATTTTCTTATATCCGTTTGCGCCCTTTGAAAGCTGCAGAAAACTGCTCTCCGGATAACCCAGAAAAGCGATCATTTCAGATACACTATTAATCAGGGTAGATGTGAATGCAATCCAGTCAATGGATACAGTGAGAGAATTGTCTAAGTTTTCAGAATTTCCGTACATGGCACACCTTGTATTTAGTACCCCCGTATTACTATACGGGGGTCAAGACCTTTCCGACCGAGCGGAAATTGTTTGACAACTTGATACTGCAGTGCTAAAATTAACTGACAGTGGAAGTTGGGGAGAACAGTTCGAGTCCCGTCTCGCGCTCTGTGAACCTCAGTTTTTCCACTGAGGTTTTTTCAATTCATATGACTCAATTGCGATCATAGTACCGATATTAATTTTGAATGCAGTTTGGGAAAAGATAGAACGCGAGGGCTAGGTGGATGGCATTAGCAGAGCAGAAGACATATACTATAGATGATATTTATGATCTGCCGGATGGCCAGCGTGCAGAGTTGATTGACGGGCAAATATATATGATGGCTCCACCAAACAGGGATCATCAGGAATTGGCGGGCGAGTTATACAGAACAATTTCAAATTATATACATTCCAAACAGGGAGACTGTAAGGTTTATATAGCGCCGTTTGCTGTTTTCTTAAGTAAGGATGATAAGAATTATGTAGAGCCGGATATCAGTGTTATATGTGACAGATCAAAGTTGACAGATCAAGGTTGCGCTGGTGCGCCTGACTGGATCATCGAAATAGTTTCTCCCGGAAGTCAGAGAATGGATTATATGATAAAACTGTTCAAATACCGCAACGCAGGTGTACGTGAATACTGGATTGTGGATAAGCAGAAAGACAGAATCACGGTGTATAATCTTGAGAAGGATGACATGAAGGAATACACTTTTGCAGATTCTGTTAGTGTCGGGATTTATGCGGAATTGGAGATAGATTTTATGAAGATCAGACTATAAACAAGAAAGTCTTACACTATGGTACACTTTCTTTCCGGTGCTGGAAAGTATAATAAATATAGCATAGTTTATACACCCCAAAACGAAACCCCGACAGTGGCAGCTGTTGGGGTTTCGTTTTGACTTCACGCTGGTTCGTTATTATTTTTTAATAAGGCGATTTAACAGCTCTATCGTAAATGCATTTAATTCATTTTCATAATGTATAATGGAGGCATGTTTATCAACCGTTTATTATACTCGATATAAGACAGATTTTATTGATTATCTACCACTTACGCGTACGATCCAGATAATAAAGTCCCCAGTTACACTCAGATTTGTTGGGGTTGCTTCCCTTCCAGGGCTCATCAAAGGCCTCAAAAATAAATCCGATGATCTGATCTGCTTCAAGCCACTCGGTTAACTCCGTGATATATCTCTTCTGATTTTCCACAGATGCCTGTCCCGGAACCATGGCGCTGTTTGGTTTGGTGGTCCAGCCTACCTCCGTAAAGAGAACCTGCTTGTCCGGAAAGATTGCTTTGACATCATTATAATGCTTTTTATTCAGCTCAACTGCCACATCAATAGTTTCCTGATAGTGCAACGGGTAACTGTGAACGCTGATAAAGTCCAGATAATCGCCAAGCTCTTTTAAATGGGGCCATTCAAAGACACCTTCACAGAAAGTAACGGGCTTATTTAAGGCTTCCTTATATCGCTTTGCATGGGTAAGGAGACGTTCCGGCTTTACGGTATGCGCTCCCCATGGCGGTGTATTTTCATTTCCAACGGAGACGGCCAGAACCTCGTTTTCAAACTCTTTTACAAGTTCGATGAGTGCCTCAACTTCCGCGTCGTTTCTTTCCATATTTTTGGTCAATTCTTCCTGAGTATACTCCTGCTTGACAAAAGGACAATCGGGGTTGTTTACTTCCGGATCAGAGTCGATACCAATCATACACATTAAAGGCAGTTTCTTTTCATGAATGACTTCCAATGCTCTTCTTGCATGCAGATTAGGATCGTACATTCTGATATATTGATAGCCTTCCTTTACTAAAATATCCAGATCTTCTTCAATCTGTTCCTTTGTGGGGATTTCGGTCTTGGGGCTCTGTCCCTGTCTGTAGCCGGAATAGCAGATTGCCTTTCCATATTTAATGATATCCATTGTCTACCTCCTAATGCAGTTTTTAGTTTCGTCAGTATTTCTGCTTTGATAAACTTATTATATAGGTTTACAACAAAATCAACAATACATTTGGTTCAAAAATTCACTTGCAGCGATTGAGAGGGGAAATAAAGCGTGGTATTATGTTAATGGCAAATGACGGAAAGCGAGGGCAGACTATGCTACAGATCGCAATCTGCGATGATGAACAGTTTTATCGCGATAAAATGAGAAATCTGCTGGAAAGATATATGCAAAAGAATGCTTTGGCATACGTAATTCATACCTTCCTATCGGGGGAAGAGTTCTTAAGACAGTGCGAACATGACATGAAGTTTGATATAGTCTTCCTTGATATTAATATGGAAGAGATGGACGGAATCCGGACGGCAGAGCGGATACGTGCTTATCATAGTGATACCTATATCGTATTCGTGACGGCTTTCATAGACTATGCGCTGGAAGGATACAAGGTGAATGCGGTCCGCTATCTGATGAAAGACAACCTGGAGGGAGCATTGGAGGANTGCATGAGAGCGATTTTNCANAAAATGCAGGTTGCACANGTNTCTTTCNCATTTCTGGAGGGAGATAAGAAGCTGTATACGGATNGNATTATATATGTGGAAAGCAGAGGTCATAAATCNNTTTTTCATTATATGGAGGCGNAGNCGGAGATCTATCAGATTTACAGTAAACTTGATGTTNTGGAAAGACAGNTGGAAGGACACNGNTTTCTGCGGATTCACAAGAGTTATCTCGTGAATATGAGGCATATTCGGAAGNTNANCAANTATACGGTTTTTCTGGATACGGGNGAGGAACTTNCGGTTCCGCGNTCCNGATTNCANTCGGTCAAAGAAAGTTTTGTAGATTATAANGGAGCCTTGTGATGGGAGAGATGTTGGGGCTTGTAATNAGGAGCATTTTNTTATCGGTTATCATGGGAATGAGCTGTCAGNCGTTTTTTGAAACCGTTGTGCCNAGANGGGTTTTCAAACATGATTGGATAAAATATACCACGNTTATNGCATTTGCAGCCGGATTCATGGTGATTGCCGTAACGGAGATTCCGCCGTTTATCTTACAACCGGTGAGGATGACNGTTGTGTTATTCNTTGTGGCGGAGATTTATTTCCNGACAGGGATTATGAAAAATCTGATATTGTCAGTGGTTTTCTGCGGAATATATTGGATTGTTTCCACCCTTTTCTTTGCGATCGTATATGCGNTGCCGGTNGTTCGGTATGCGGAGATCATCGATGTGATGGAGCNNGNTTTGAATATCGGTTATTTATGCNTGATGCTGACTTTTCGGTATTGGTTTCGGAAGCATGTACGCGGTCTGTCGGGGGTGCAATGGTGGAAAGTCGGGCTNCTTTCNNTATTCGGCATTGCGGTGAGTGTCGGGGTTGCTATGATTCCGCAGGGCGGCAGTATGGAGGAGCATTATGCGAGACTGGCGGTAATCATAGGTTTTGCGGCNGCNTATGTGCTGGGAATCCACTATATGGTCAANATGTTGGAGAAGGAATCTGAAATGCAGGAATTGCGGATCGTACACGAGCGGACGAGAAATCAGATGAACCTGTATCAGAGCATGCGNGAGCGNTATGAGCAGCAGAGGAGTTTCTGGCATGACTACAAGAATCAGCTAANCTGTATTCAGGGNATGATCGANAGNGGNCAGACAAGNGAGGCGCTTAAATATATTNCCGGATTGAACGGAAGTCTTAGTAGCAGTGAGATGTGTGTAAACACGGATCATGTGGTAGTAAATGTGATGCTGAACCGGAAGTATCGGGAGGCGTGTGATCAGGGGATTGTCATGACGATGATCTGCGGGGATCTGTCGGGCCTTATGATTAGTGAGGAAGATATCGTAACGCTGCTCGGAAACCTTCTTGATAATGCGATTGAGGCATGTGGGAAGATCAGGCAGAATAAAGTGATACAGTTTAAAATGGTTGTGGAGGACGATCAGCTTGTCTTATCCATCCGCAACCCGGTAGAGGAAACGCTGCGAATTAAGGACAACAGGATCGTCACAAGCAAGCGTAATAAAGAGCAGCATGGGATCGGACTTAAGAATGTGGATGCGGTAATCAGGAAAAATAACGGAACAAGCGTACTGAAATGTGAAGACGGATGGTTTACGTTTGCGGCAATGATACCGATGGAAGCGTCGGTCGCTCGCGAGTAGAGATATAAAGAATTATAAAGCGGAAAACCGTGGGAACAGACTTCGCGGAATTAAAAAAAGGCGTTCAGGCGCCTTTTTTTGCTGTCTTACCGACGATTTCTGTCATGCCCGTTGCAGGGTAAAATTGCCGGAAATATAATGCAGATATAAAAAGCAGAACGGAGGAAAAGNCGATGAAGATGAAAAAGGCGGGGAAAATAAGGAATTTGAAGGCAGCAGCTGGCAGTATGGTGATAGTCGGCAGTTTGGTTTTGGGTGCATGTGGCGCACATGCAAAGGGCGTGGCGGGAGATGGTTCCCGTTCCGGGCAGTCACCGACAGCCGAAGAAACCGTACAGTGCGTGATGGAGAGTATGAGAACTCTGGATTTAGACACGTTTAATGCGTGTACGGACAATTATATACAGACGGAATATAATTGGATCGGAGTTCCGATAAGAAGCGAATACCGGGTTTTTAATGAACTGTTACAGCCGGGCTTGAAGCTTGGAAAGCGGAAGGAGAGGTATGAGTTCAGTCATAAGCTTTCCGAAAAAATCATGGAAAATCTGACATGGGAAATTAAAGCTGTGAAGGAGGATAACGATAAGGCCGAGATTGTGATGGAGATTACGAATCTTGACATGAACGGCGTGATGGGAATGTACGAGATGAGTATTATGGAAAGCATGATCGAGAGTGAAGGAACCGGACTGAAGCAGATGATCAAAGATCTTTCAAGCATTACCGATAAGGATGGCAGTCTGCTTACGTTCATGGAATCCTGCGACAAGGATGAGACATGTACATTGGACGTGACGGCGGTTGCCTATCTGGAGAACGGAGCATGGATCGTACANCTTGACGATGAGCTGATCAATGCCTGTATGGGGAACATTAACGCGGAAGAATATTCCGAGGAAGTGCAGCAGGAAATGGAGGGGCTTGAGAAACAACTGAATGAAAAGCTGGATGAGTGGGAGGATGAGTTTACCGAAAAGGTAGAACGATGGGCAGACGGGCTGTTCTAGGCGCATAATAGAGTAAACGCCGCCGTTGCGAAAAAGAACGCCGCATGTTATATTATTTTGGAAATACAGCGGTGGAGAGCATGAATATGACAAACAGAATCATGATCATCGAGGATGATCCTATGATACAGACCGAATTGAAAAATCTGCTGATCGGAAACGGATATGAAGTATTTGCCGTTTCTGATTTTACTGATACGGTTACGGAGGTGAAGAAGTACCGCCCGCAACTGATTATTCTGGACATCAAGCTGCCGGGCACGAGCGGGTATACGATCTGCTCCGAAATACGCACTTTTTCTGATGTTCCGATCATCTTTGTGACAAGCTGTGATACGGATATGGATGAGTTAAACAGCATTATGCTGGGCGGCGATGCGTTTATAACCAAGCCGTACAATACTGCGATTCTGCTGGCCAGAATAGCTTCTTTGNTGAAACGNGTGTACGGGGTNCGNCAGACNGCGGAATATGAGTGGCANGGCGTGACGCTNCATTTGGAGAGCGGTACGGTTGCGTATAACGGCNTACANGTGGAACTGACGAAAAATGAATTGAAGATTCTTGCCTATCTTTTTAAAAATGCGGGNAAGATATGTNCCAGAACCGATATTGTGGATGANCTGTGGGACAATCAGCTCTATGTGGATGACAATGCGCTCAGNGTNAACATCAATCGGATTCGTGANAAGTTAGCCTCTGTNGGATTACATGATTTTATNAAGACGANGCACAGACAGGGGTATATGNTATGAGCAGANGGACGTATTGGAAGAATCAGCTTCCGGTTGTGNTATTTCAATTACTCTGTATGCTGCTNCTCTCCGNATTTTTGCTGGCGGTCGGAAACAGCACGGACAGTATTCTTCTGATTGATNTNGTATGGGTNNTGNTTTGNNNCGCNGCCATGNNCTGCAGATANCNCAGAAGAAAGCGGGAGATGGACAGANTGCTTNNGATGCAGGNGCAGCTGGAAGAGAAATATCTGATTCCGGAGTTGATGACCCTGCCGGAACGGGCGGATGATCAGGTATANTATTTCCTGTTAAANGATGCCGAAAANNNCATGTTNGAGCAGATNGAGNCCGGCAGGCGNGANCGCGCGGAGTATAAGGAATATATTGAACAATGGATTCATGAGGTNAAGACNCCGATNACGGCCATGANATTATTATGTGAGAATAATTTATATCCTTTTACGAGAGAACTGTTGGCGGAGTTGGAGAAAGTTACCCGGTTCACGGAGCAGGCNCTGTACTATGCAAGGAGCGAGCANGTCTGGAAGGATTATTCTATCCGGGAAATCAGTCTGTCTGCNGTGGTGCATAACGCCGTTGCCGATAACCGTTATCTGCTTATGCNNANCAAGGCGGCCGTGGAGGTGGCGGATTTTGACGATATGGTATTTTCGGACGAAAAGTGGGTCAGATTTATCTTAAACCAATTGATNGTCAATGCNGTTAAGTATTCCAAAGNGAATCCGGTCATCCGGATCTGTACGAAACGTGNGGAAGAGGCNGTTCATCTTCGCATAGAAGATAACGGNATCGGCATTCCGGCGCAGGATCTGCCCCGCGTTTTTGACAAGGGCTTTACCGGNGAAAACGGCAGNGNCNGNCAGAACGCNACGGGGATNGGGCTNTATCTGTGTAANCGTCTGTGTGACAAGCTGGANATCGGGCTGAGNGTTACTTCNGANNCAANCGGCACNGTGATCGATTTATCTTTCCGAATCAATGANTTTATCAGNCAAGTGCAGGGCTGAGGCCGCTGCACTTCTTACATTTTTGTTAGAACTTTGTAAGAAAAACTGATACAAAGAGGCGGCGCGGCGGTCTACAATAGTTTCAAAATGGAGGATGAAAATGAGCGAAGTTTTGAGATTGGAACATATCTGCAAATATTACGGCAGCGGNGGNAATATCACGAAAGCGATAAGCGACATCGGNTTTTGTGTGGANCAGGGCGAATTTGTCGGTATNATGGGAGCCTCCGGNTCNGGAAANACNACGCTTCTCAACTGTATTTCCACCATTGATACGGTAAGNGCGGGATATATTTATCTGGGCGGAACGGACATTACGAAGATTAANGCGAAGGAGCTNGCACGGTTTCGNCGTGANAATCTNGGATTTATCTTTCAGGATTTTAACTTGTTGGATACGCTTACGATTTCGGAGAATATTGCGCTTGCGCTGACNATCAATAAGGTTCCGGCAGGAGAAATCGATGCANGCGTAGAGAATATCGCAAAANTATTGAATATTNCAGATGTGCTGGCGAAATATCCGTATCAGGTTTCCGGCGGNCAGAAACAGCGCTGTGCATGCGCGAGGGCNCTTGTAAATCATCCGAAGCTGATTCTGGCNGATGANCCGACAGGGGCGCTGGACAGNCATTCCTCNCAGATGCTGTTATCTACCATGCAGAGTATNAATGAGCAGCTTGGGGCAACGATCCTTATGGTAACGCATGACGCNTTTACNGCCAGCTATGCGGACNGGATTTTATTCTTAAAAGACGGGGAGATCTTTTCCGAGCTCCGGAAAGGCNANGACACNCGCAAGGCNTTTTTCGAGAAGATACTGAGTGTCCTCACCATGACGGGAGGTGGACTGTCGGATGTATATTAAATTGGCTTACAGAAATATGAAGCGTTCNGTCGGAGATTATNTGGTATATATGGTTACCATGACGATCTGCGCGNCGCTGTTCTATGCGTTCCTATCCATTACAAGCAGATACTACAATCCGGATATCGGAACGGAGTATGATTTTACATCGGTAANCGGCGGCATGAAGATGGCNGTCTGCGGGATNACTNTGCTTCTGTTGTTTCTGATACGCTACGTGAACAACTATATGCTGAACAGGAAGCAGAAAGAGTTTGCCGTACAGTCGATTATGGGAATGGAGCAGAAGATCATNTCGTGGATTTTCTTTGCGGAAACTTTCTNTATGGGTATGANGGCTGTTGTGATCGGTATTTTTCTTGGGGTATTCGGTTCGCAGTTTATCACCGGTATGNTGTTGTCCGCTTATGGNAAGCGTTATCGGTTATCGTGGATGCTTTTTCCNGATACGGTGATATGGACGATCGCTTTCTTTGCGTTTAGTCTGNTNGCGGTGGGACTGTTTAATATCCGNACGATACGGAGAATCAAGATNATCGATATGTTGTATGCGGACAGACAGAATGAACCGCATATCGGAAAGAGCCGNTATATGCATGTGGTTACCGCTNTNTATACGGTCATGCTCTTNCTNATGNCNGCCACGGGAATATCGCAGAAATATTTTTATTCGGACCCGCGATTCCCNTATCCTGTACATGTGATGTTCTGGGGGAATATTGTGGTGCCGGCTTGTGCGGTGCTTCTGAATATTGCGTGGTGTGTTTTTCATAAAAAATGGGATTTNCGNCGGTTTANCTTTACCGCGGCTGTNTTNTCCCTGATAAACACCTGTTTTGCGGCNAGCGTTCCGGTGATACAGAGAAAATATTATCTTTCCAANGGACCGGGTGCGCTGAACAGTTATCTGGTGTTTCTGCTCGCNGATGTTATTTTTCTGATTTGCTGNNTCATATATCTGGCGGCNCATCTGNTTACGGAGTGGAAGGAGAAATCTCTTAACNACAAGTATCGGGGAANCANNCTGTTCTTCTTCGGNCAGATTATTTCCAAACTGGGTACGACATCTAAGACGATGACGCTGATCTGCCTGACGTTTGTGCTTTCTGTCATTCTGTTCGTGGCGGGNCCGGCATTGACGGGATGGTCCTCCGGATATCTGGACGATCGGTCGATGTATGATATCCAGATCNGCTCGCGGTACAACAGCGTGTACGAGGANGCNGATCTNCCGNNGGGNNATTATGAACTTGTCACNTCTTTTNTGNNAGANANGGNCATAAAGGCGGTTTATGACTGTNCGTTCAATCTNTATCTGCCGCGCAGGGATGAATTTGATAACCGGATCAAGCTGGNTTTTCCGGTGGCGGCGATATCGCTGTCNGATTATAATGCGCTGCGGGAAATGTTGGGTTATNGGCGCATCAGTTTAGAGGAGAATGAATTTACGACCCAGTGGAAGACGATTGCGACCGTGGATGAAAGGGATGAATTCTTAAGAGAGCATACTGCGGTTTCGACAGATATGGGGACGCTTACCCTTGCGGATAACGGGTTCTATGAAGAGACGATGGGGGAGACTGTCTATAATGCCTATACGGATGTGCTCTATGTATTTCCTGACAGCGTGTGCCGGAATCTGCTTGCGGTTATGCGAAACCGTTATATTCGGACGGAGACGACGATACCCTACGAGGATGCGCTTGCTCTGGAGGCGGNGTTCGAACAAGTATATCCTGAAACGCCGGNCGGTGCGGGTAACCGGTATTATATCCGGACGAGTACCCACCAGATCAACAGTGTGATTGCGAACAATTTCGTATTGCAGGCGGCTATGATATATAGTGCGGTTGTGTTGATGGTCATCTGTCTTACCATTCTCTCTTTACAGCAGTTATCAGACACCGTTCATGTCAGATACCGGTTCGGGGTTCTTTATAAACTCGGTGTAGANGGGCAGGAGGCAGAGCGTCTGATTATAAAGCAGNTAGCCGTATGGTTCGGNNTGCCGGTGGTGACGGCGGTGNTGATATCGGTTATTATCGTGGTCTATTTCTTTGAAATGATCAGTGCGCAGATTAGCGCTTATGTCGGTTGGGGGACTTTGCTTGCGCAGGTGGGGATCATGGTGTGTATTCTGGGGATTTTGCTGGGGTGTTATTTTGTCAGTACGTGGATGNTGTTTAGGAGNGNNGTTATGGNGTAGNTAANACGTCCGCGCAGATGAAAGTTAATATCTACGAAGCCGCGCTTTCGCTCCGCAAAAAGCGTAGCGGGCACTAAACTCGTGAGTTGCTTTGCAACTCATAACCTCGTTAAGTGCCGACCAAAGTTAATTTCGAAGAAATTTACTTTTTTTGAGGGGCTTCTTAAGATATTAACTTTCATCTGCGCTACGTATTGGGAGTGGGGAGTAGGAAGTAGTCTGGTGCCGGTGGGGATAAGCGTTATTGGGATGGGTCTGTTAAAATGTGAGGAAGAATGCTATGATGAGGGTAGGCTGATGGCAGGGGNGNCAGCATATNGGNANCCCNGAANGATATGTNTATCAGCGAATGGTNANGATGATAAGGAGCGGGAACAGTCATGCATAATGAACTCACAAAACAGGATATNAANAAGATGGAGGANGANATCGAGTACCGGAAACTGGTGGTGCGTAAGGAGGCGCTTGAGGATGTCAAGACGGCCAGAGCNCACGGNGATTTNAGCGAGAACTTCGAGTATCATGCGGCGAAGAAGGTCAAGAATCAGAANGANAGCCGTATTCGTTATCTGGAAAGAATGATTAAGACGGCGGTGATNGTCTCTGACGAATCGGCGGAGGATGAGGTCGGCATGAACAATACGGTGGAAGTCTGGTTCGAGGAGGATGATATCGTAGAGAAGTATAAGCTGGTTACNACNGTNCGCGGCAATTCCTTAGANGGNCTGATCAGTACGGANTCNCCTCTGGGCAAAGCGCTGCTTGGNCATAAAGTGGNNGATCNGAGTNTATGTGGAGGTGAATCCGGGGNCNGGATATTATGTGGTTGTGAAATCAATCGAGAATACCGTCGATGACGGGAGTGATAAATTGAGGAGNTTCTGAGTTGGTATTTTNATAGGGGAAACGGACAAGTGTCATAAACGGGACATCCNCCGCATATATCATACAAAAGCCTATATGTACATGCAGTTGCATNGGCNTGTGCATATGGCGTGCGTGACAGCAGCATGCTGCGGTGCAGACCGCACACNGANCTGCTGCGCGACAGTAGGCTGGATGGTGCGGGAGGAAAAGGCATGTATGAGATGAAGACGGCNGCGGAAGTGCTCCGGCTGCTTGGGACGGACAAGGATAACGGGCTCGGACGCAGNGAGGCGTTGGAGCGCAAGGCAAAATACGGGGCGAACAGACTGAAGGATCAGGANAAGAAGAGCGTGGGNCAGATGATTCTGGANCANCTCAACGATCCGCTGATNCTGATTCTNGTGGTGGCNATGGCNATCTCTCTCATGCTGCATGAAATAGGGGACGCGATCATCATTGTCACNGTGGTGGTATTAAATGCNACNGTCGGCATTATTCAGGAGGGCAAGGCAAGNANGGCGGTGGAAGCNCTTAAGAAAATATCNTCNCCNCAGGCTGTCGTCTTNCGTGACGGGAAGCGGACCAAAATACCGGCCGAAGATCTGGTGCAGGGTGATATTGTGCTGTTGGAAGCGGGAAATATGATTCCGGCAGATTTGCGATTGATTGATACACAGGGCGTATTTATAGAAGAGTCTACCCTTACGGGAGAGTCTGTAGCGGTAGAGAAAGATGCAAATCACACGGTGGAAATACAGGGCGACAACAGTCACGCCAATATGGCATATATGTCTACTTATCTGACGAAAGGGCGGGGTAAAGGGGTGGTGGTTGCCACCGGCATGGACACGAAGATCGGCCACATTGCGGATATGCTGCACAGCAGCAGCGAGAAGCTGACACCGCTGCAGGTCAAGTTAGGAGAACTCGGCAAGGTACTGAGCTTTCTGGCGGTGGGTATCTGCGTATTTCTGTTTATCGTGGCGGTATTGCAGAAACGTGATGTGGGGGAGATGCTTCTTACTTCCGTATCGCTTGCGGTAGCGGCTGTGCCGGAGGGGCTTCCGGCTATTGTGACGATCGTACTCGCGCTTAGTGTATCCCGCATGGTGCGTGCCAAGACCATCGTGCGCAAGTTGTCTTCGGTGGAGACGTTGGGAGCCGTTGAGGTGGTCTGCTCCGATAAGACAGGTACACTGACGCAGAACAGGATGACGGTGACGGAGTGTTATGTGGAAGGACGGCTTGTCACGCAGGAAAACTTACCGGACTTCTTTGCAGCAGCTGTCGGCGGGCANAAGGTGCAGGACGGAGAGTCGAGACAGGCGGATACGGGATTTGCCGGGTGCACGGAACGCAGGCATTTTATGCTGGGCTGTCTATTGTGTAATGACGGAGTGTTGATCGGGGAGGAACGAATCGGAGATCCGACGGAGCTGGCACTTCTGTATATGGCCAAGGCATGCGGCGCGGATATAGACGGATGCAGAGAAAGATATCCGCGGGTGGCCGAGAAAGGATTCGATTCGGAGCGCAAGATGATGACCACGGTGCATCGGGAAAATGGGGAGATAATTTCCTATTCCAAGGGAGCGGCGGAGCGGATTCTCGACGGCTGTGACCGGATCTACAGGCAGGGGCAGCTGACCGGCATGAATCAGGCGGATAAAGAGGCGGTAGTCAGGGTGCAGAAACAGTTGATGGGGGAAGGCAGACGTGTGCTGGCGATCGCCATGGAGACAAGCGGCAGTATGCGGGAACAGGGAATGATCTTTCTGGGACTCCTCAGCATGCAGGATCCGGTCAGACCGGAGGCGGTACGTGCGGTAGCGGACTTCGAGCAGGCGGGCGTGTCCACGGTCATGATCACCGGCGACCATCCGGACACGGCATACTCCATTGCGAAAGAGCTGGGAATTGCCGACAGTCCGCAACAGTGCATCACCGGCAGAGAGTTGGATCACTTACAGGACAATAGTTTCCTGCAAAGGCTGCAGCAGATCAGAGTATTTGCCAGAGTGACACCGGAACATAAGGTCAGGATCGTGGAAGGTTATCGGACGCTCGGTAAGACGGTGGCGATGACGGGAGACGGCGTCAATGATGCGCCTTCCCTGCAGGCGGCGGATATCGGCATCGCCATGGGGTTAAACGGAACGGACGTGGCACGCGGCGCGGCGGATTTTGTGCTGATGGACGATAACTTTGCCACCATACATACGGCCATCAGGGAAGGCCGGGGAATCTATGAGAATATCAGAAAATCCGTGCTTTTCCTATTATCCTCCAATCTGGGAGAGATCATTACAATGCTGCTCACCATCGTGGCAGGACTGCCGAGCCCGCTTAAGGCGAGTTTCATTCTGTGGATCAATCTGATCACGGATTCCCTTCCGGCGCTGGCGCTGGGAGTGGACGATAATGAAGGGGAGAGCCTGATGCGTGAGAAACCGCGCAGGCGTGGAGAATCCCTTTTTGCAAAAGGAGGACTGCTCTGTGTTATCTGTTACGGGTTGGTGATCGGCGGCGTGAGTCTGGCGGCTTTTCTGAAAGTGCCCTATGACAGAATCGTGGCGGAAGGATTACCGATTAGTTTACATAACGTTGTNGAAGGGCTGAGGATATCGGCGGTGCTTGCAAAGGCGCAGACGCACGCCTTTACAGTGCTCGGAATCAGCCAGTTGTTTCACGCCATCGGCATGCGGGATGTGAATCGTTCGGTCTTTAAGATGAATCACAAGAACAATCCGTATATGCTCGGAGCATTTGCGGTCGGTATCGCTTTACAGGTGGCAGTGACGGAGATTACGCCGCTCATTCATCTGTTCGGCACGGTGCGGCTGGGACTGACGGAGTGGCTGCAGCTGATTGCGCTTTCCGCCACGCCGCTGATCGTTCACGAGCTGTTGGTGGCGGTGAACAGGGTAAGAACGCACGAGACACAGGAAAAACCGGAAGGACAAATATCGGAAATTGCCGCCTGATATAATCGAGCTTGCCCGATCTGCTAGCAAAGTGCCTGCAGAGCCAGCAGCAGGAGAAACAGTCCGCTGAGCCATGATAAGTCTATGCGCAGAACGGTAGATGCCAGAAGCCCGACGCCGTATCCGGCAGCAAAGAGGAGCAGGTTAAAAAGCGCCGCCAGAAGAAAGAGCGTGACAAGAGGAAGTGCTCCCGTGGTAAAAGCCATGCCGGCGAGAACGCTGTCCAGCGAGAGGGCAAGTGACAGCAGAAGCGCTTCTTTNGGGCTTAAGACCTGAAGATCTTCCTGATTGGCATCCTCCGGCGACAGGTAAACGGTGAAGATAATATTGAGCTGCTTGATCTTACAGCCCCAGTTTCTTGTGAGACTGGGGTATTTGCGTGCCAGCAGGCGAAGCAGACTCTCGAACAGCTTGCTGCATCCTAAGAATGCCAGAACGATAAAAGAAAAAAAGGGCAGGACTGCTTGCGGGAAAAGAAGAAAAATATAGGAACCGATGCGGTTGGCAGCAGTGATAAAGGCGGCGGGGACGCAGATGAGGATGAGATAGGCGGGTAGCTTGATCCGTACCCGGCGGGTTCCGTAGGTCAGCCCGGCAGTCAGTGAATCGATGGACACGGCAGTCAGAAAGAGAAGCAGTGCCGCAACAGTAGAAGACATGAAACAGTTCACCTCGGTCAGAAAATACTTTACCGTATATTGTATGGAAAAAAGGGTCGGAGTTGCTGAATTTTATTTACGCCTATCATAAAAAATGGTATGATAGATTACATATAAGGATCGTTTGACGGGGTGTATTTCTTTGAGGCAGATTTCTATTGCAGGGTTTTAGGAGGGTATTCTATGGAGCTTATGTTTATCGGTGCCGATCACGAGGTTACGGGCAGCTGCCATTACCTTCGGGTGGGAGAGAAAAATATTTTAGTGGACTACGGTATGGAGCAGGGAACCAATGTCTTTGAGAACTGTGAGCTTCCGGTGGATGCGGCGTTGATTGACTATGTGTTTCTGACGCATGCGCATATAGACCATTCGGGTATGCTTCCGCTGCTGTACGCCAGAGGATTCCGCGGCAATATCTATGCTACGGCAGCCACCTGCGATCTGTGCAGTATCATGCTGCGTGACTGTGCACACATCCAGATGCAGGAGGCGGAATGGAAGAACCGCAAGGCGAAGAGAAGCGCCGACAATGCGGTAATAGAACCTGTCTACACAATGGAAGATGCGGACGGAACGATCAAGAGGCTCGTTCCCTGTGATTATGAGAGTATGGTGACTGTCTGTGAGGGCGTGAAGATCCGGTTTACGGATATCGGCCATCTGCTGGGCTCTTCTAGTATCGAGGTGTGGGCGACGGAGAACGGTGTCACGAAGAAGATCGTCTTTTCGGGAGATATCGGCAATACGGATCAGCCGCTTATCAAGAGCCCGAAACTGACGGAGGAAGCAGATTACGTAGTCATGGAGTCTACTTACGGCGACAGGCTGCACAGCACGGAGAAACCGGATTACATAGGGGAACTGACGAAGATATTGCAGATGACGTTTGACCGGGGTGGCAATGTGGTGATTCCGTCTTTTGCGGTGGGCAGAACCCAAGAGATGTTATATTTCTTACGTCAGATTAAGGCGGAAAGATTAGTAAAGGGACATGAGGACTTCTTAGTTTATGTGGACAGCCCGCTGGCGGTGGAGGCTACCGGTATATTTCAGAAGAATGAGCATGAATGTTTCGATGAGGCGGCGATGGAACTGGTCAGACAGGGAATCAACCCGATTACATTTCCGGGGCTTCGGCTGGCGATCACCAGCGANGAGTCNAAGGCNATCAACTTCGAGAACAGNCCCAAGGTNATNATATCNGCNTCNGGCATGTGCGAGGCGGGGCGTATCAGACANCATCTGAAGCANAATCTNTGGCGGCCGGAATGTACGATCCTGTTNGTAGGTTATCAGGCCATCGGCACACTGGGCAGGGCNATCGTGGANGGTGCNNCGGAAGTGAAGCTNTTNGGAGANCTGATNGAGATNCGTGCGCAGATCATGAAACTGATCGGNATGAGCGGNCATGCGGATAAGAACGGACTGCTTAACTGGATCGAGGGNTTTCAGGAGAAACCGCANAAGGTGTTCGTGGTGCATGGCGAAGACAGCGTCTGTAANCTGTTTACGGAATGTCTCAAGGTGGAGCATGNAATAGAGGCTTACGCGCCTTACAGCGGAACNCGATTTGACNTGATAAGCGGCTCCTTCATCTACGAGGCNGCACCGNTTGCAGTGAAGAAGAAAGTCCGCGGTATTTCCGATGTATTTGCGAGACTGCTTGCGAGCGGGCAGAGACTTATCGCGGTTATCCATAAGAATGAAGGCGGAGCAAATAAGGATCTGGCGAAGTTTGCGGATCAGATTAATTCGTTGTGTGATAAGTGGGATAAAGCATAAAAAGTGGCTTTTCGAAGTTGAGAGGGCAGATTACACAAAATGTCCTCTTGTGTCGGGCTTCGTCAAATGGATTTTCTATAATATTCCGGGGAGGTTGTGATGACGGACGAAAACGCCCTTTACTCGCCATCCGGGCTCGTTACGGGCTTTTCAGGACATCCGTGTCCTGAAATTTCTGGAAATTGAACGGAATATTTAGAAAATCTCATTTTCCTGCGCATGACAGCTTCGAGGACATTTTGTGTAATCTGCATAGGCACGTTTTTGATACAAGGGCTTAGATAGGAATGTAGTTTACATAATATAGGAAATAGAAAGAAGAGGACTGGACGGCTATGAGTGCAGCAGACCACATTTTTATCAATATGTGTAAGGATATTCTGGAGAATGGGACGAGTACGGAGGGGGAGAAGGTGAGGCCCCACTGGGAGGACGGGACGCCGGCTTACACGGTGAAGAAGTTCGGGGTGGTGAACCGGTATGATCTGTCGCAGGAGTTTCCGATTATGACGCTTCGTAAGACGGCGCTTAAGAGTGCAACGGACGAAATGTTATGGATCTGGCAGCAGAAATCCAATAATGTCAACGATCTGCACAGTCATATCTGGGATGAATGGGCGGATGAGGACGGCTCCATCGGCAAGGCATACGGCTATCAGATGGGAGTGAAGCATCAGTATAAAGAGGGGATGATGGATCAGGTAGATCGTGTGATCTATGATCTGAAGAACAATCCTTTCAGCCGGCGTATCATGACGAATATCTATGTGCATCAGGATCTGCACGAAATGAATCTGTATCCTTGCGCTTACAGCATGACTTTCAATGTGACACAGAGGAAGGGACATGATAAACTGACATTGAACGCAGTCTTAAATCAGCGTTCACAGGATGTGCTGGCCGCCAATAACTGGAATGTGGTGCAGTATGCGGTATTAGTGCATATGCTGGCGCAGGTGTGTGACATGGAAGTGGGAGAGTTGGTGCATGTGATTGCGGACGCTCACATTTATGACAGGCACATTCCGATCATAGAAGAGCTGATCGCCAGACCGGTTTATGACGCACCGGTTTTCCGGTTAAATCCTGAAGTCAGGGATTTCTACGAATTTACCAGAAATGACGTGAGTGTGGAAAACTATGTTACCGGTCCTCAGGTCGAGAATATACCGATTGCAATATAAAAAAAGTAAATTCCTTCGGAATTAACTTTGCGAACTGCGCTCGATTGCGAGATTCGCTTCGCGAACTCGGAAGATATTGCGCATCTTTGCAAACTCGAAAAGAATGGAGAAAATTCCTATGAACTTAATCGTAGCAGTAGACAGCAATTGGGCCATTGGCTGTAAGAACAGTCTGCTTGTGAGTATTCCGGCGGATCATAAGGCATTCCGGCAGGAGACTACGGGCAAGGTTGTGGTGCTCGGCAGGAAGACGCTGGAGACTTTTCCGCAGGGGATGCCGCTTAAGAACCGCACCAATATTATTTTGTCCACGAATCCGGATTATCAGGTGAAGGATGCAGTTATCGTACATAGTAAGGAAGAACTTCTTGAGAAGTTAAAGGACTATCCGAGCGAGGATGTCTATATCATTGGCGGTGAGAGTGTGTATCGTATGATGCTGCCCTACTGTGACGTGGCGCATGTGACGAAGATCGATCATGCATATGAGGCGGATGCTTATTTCCCGAATCTGGATGAAACGGAAGAGTGGGAGATCACGGCGGACAGCGAGGAGCAGACATATTTTGATATCGCCTATGAGTTTGTGAAATATGAGCGGAAGAAATAATTTTAAAGGAAGGGTGGGCTGCCTGCCCTATGTCTGTCAGACGATATGATGTGACATAGGCAGGACGGCGCATGAATGAGGGATAGGATGTATGGGACAGGATACCGTTAAGACGGCAAACAAAGGGGAAGAGGTTTCTACGTTATTACAGGCGAAGAAACAGTTGGAACAGAAGAATATCGAGCTGGAGGAGGCAATCAGCGCGGCTGAGAAAGCAAACGGCGCGAGAGATATCTTTCTGGCAAATATGTCACATGAGCTGCGTACACCGATCAATACGATTCTGGGATTGAATGAGCTGATCATTCGGGAGAGTCAGGACGAGGCGATTAAAGAGTATGCGTTGGACATCAGACAGGCGGGGAATATCCTTCTTACGATGGTCAGTGACATCTTAGATTATACTAAGCTGGAAGCGGGACAGATGTCGTTGATGGACGGAATCTATGATATCAGTTCGCTTTTAAACGACCTGATCAACGGAATATCCCTTCAACTGCGCAAGAAGAAGCTGGATCTGAAACTGGACATTGCCGACGACATTCCGCATAAATTATCGGGAGACGAGATCCATATCCGCCAGATTATAGGTAATCTTTTGACTAATGCCGTGAAATATACGGAGAAGGGCGGGGTTACGCTCCACCTCGGCTGGAAGAGGATTGCGGAAGACGAGATTGAAATGGAGATCGCGGTGACGGACACGGGCATCGGGATCAAGGAAAAGGATATCCCCAAGCTGTTTGGCGTGTTCCAGCGGATGGATTCCACAGTCAGAAGTAAGAATGAAAGAACCGGACTTGGACTTGCAATTACCAACCGACTGGTTAAGATGATGGGTGGAGAACTTCAGGTGCAGAGCACATATGGCAAAGGATCAACGTTTTCATTTACGGTCGTACAGAAGGTGATGGACAATGCGCCGTTAGGTGATTTCCAGAAACAGTATTACGAAAGTCTGCACAGCACCGAGAACTACAATCAGAAGTTTATAGCGCCCATGGGCAGGATCATGATTGTCGATGATAATGCCATGAATCTGGCGGTGGCGCAGGGACTGCTCAAACAGACCAGACTGCAGATCGATGTGGCGGGCAGCGGAGAGGAATGTCTGGAGCTGTTAAAGCGTAAGACTTATCATCTGATCTGTCTGGATCATATGATGCCTGTGATGGACGGTGTTGAGACACTGCACATGATCAGAGCAATGGAAGGAAACCCGTCTGCGGAGATTCCGATTATTGCGCTGACGGCGAATGCGGTGGCCGGAGCAAGAGAGTTCTATCTGAAGGAAGGTTTTCAGGATTATCTGACGAAACCGATCGATGCCGACAAGTTCGAGAATATGCTGATCGAGTATCTGCCTGACAATGTGGTCTATCTGACGCAGGGTGAGCATATAGAGAGGGATTTCGAGAAAGAAAATGCGGAGATGGCACTGGATGTCAGAGAGAGCCAGCTCTATGTGATCGGATTCAACATCCGCAACGGACTCAAATACATGGGCGGGGATAAGGCGCTTTACGGTAAGGTACTCCATGATTTCCATCTGATCTTAACAGAAAAGGAAGACGCGCTGCGGGATTTCCTGAAAAAGGGAGACATGCACGGGTACTCGATTATTGTTCACTCCCTGAAAGGCAATGCGCGTAATGTGGGGGCTGACGGTCTCGCAGACGAGGCCTTCGAGTTAGAGAAAATGAGCAAGGCCGGGCGCAGGGAGGATGTGGAGGTACGCTCCCCGATCCTGTTCAACATGATGAAGAATATGCGTAACGGGCTGAAAGCATATCTGGACAACGAGGCGAAGGAGGAAGAGGAAAGCCGGCAGCCTGAGAGTCAGGAACAGAAGACGATCTCTGAGGACGAATGGAAACGGGCGCTTAAGGAGCTTGCCGGCCGTCTGGATGATTTCGATGGGGACAGCGTCAATGAGAAGCTTGAAGAGCTGAAGAAATATGACAGACCGGAGTCGGATAAGAAGATGCTGCGTCTGTGTGAGAAGGCGGTCAAGGATTACGCATATGACGTTGCACTGGAAGTCGTCAATGCCGTGTTGTAAGGCAATTCGTGTCTTGACTTTTGGGGATAAAGGTATAATATAGTAAAGGAAAATATAGGTCGTACGGCGTGAGAGAACGGATATCACAATGCACTGCGAGGCAGAAGGAGTAAGGAAAATGGAAAAGAAGAATATTGACTGGGCAAACCTCGGATTCGGTTATCAGGAGACGGACAAGAGATTTGTCGCTAATTATAAGAATGGCGCATGGGACGAGGGAGCGCTTATCTCTGATGCGAATATTTCCATCAATGAGTGTGCGGGTGTACTGCAGTATGCACAGACATGTTTTGAGGGAATGAAGGCATATACGACGGAGGATGGCCGTATCGTGACTTTTCGTCCGGATCTGAATGCACAGCGTATGGAAGACAGTTGTAAGAGGTTGGAGATGCCTGTATTTCCTAAGGAGCGTTTCGTGCAGGCGGTGGTCGATACGGTAGCGGCCAACGAGGCATATGTTCCGCCCTACGGCTCCGGTGCGACTCTTTACATCCGTCCGTATATGTTCGGCAGTTCTTCTGTGATCGGCGTAAAACCGGCGGAAGAATATCAGTTCAGAGTATTCACGACACCGGTGGGACCTTACTTCAAAGGCGGCGTGAAACCGTTAACGATCAAAGTGAGTGACTTCGACCGCGCGGCGCCGCACGGTACGGGACATATCAAGGCAGGTTTAAACTATGCCATGAGTCTGCATGCCATCATGACGGCACATGCGGAGGGGTACGATGAGAATATGTATCTCGATGCGGCGACAAGAACCTATGTGGAGGAGACAGGCGGTGCCAACTTCCTGTTCGTGACGAAGGACAATAAGGTCGTAACGCCGAAATCTAATAGTATTCTGCCTTCCATCACGAGACGTTCGCTGATGGTGGTTGCAAAAGATTATCTCGGATTGGAAGTGGAAGAGAGAGCGGTTCCTTTTGAGGAAGTGAAGGAGTTCGCGGAGTGCGGTCTGTGCGGTACTGCGGCAGTGATCTCTCCGGTAGGTAAGATCGTAGATCATGGCAAAGAGATCGCATTACCAAGCGGTATGAGCGAGATGGGACCGATTACGAAGAAGCTGTATGATACACTGACAGGCATACAGATGGGACGCATCGAGGCGCCTGAAGGATGGATTCGTGTGATCAAATAATAGAAATAGAAGATACGAGGGGAGAGGGATTAGGTTGAGATGCTTTCGGCACGCAATTTAATCCCTTTTCAGCGGAATAGGTTTTGCGATAAAACAGAAGGCAGGACGGGAAAATGAATACGGATATACGACAAAGTTACCCCTATTTATATGAGACACATCTGCATACGTCGGAAGCCAGCGCCTGTGCAAGAAGTACAGGTGAGGAGATGGCAAGAGCCTGTAAGGAGTACGGTTATACAGGAATCTTCGTGACGGATCATAACTGGGGAGGTAATACTGCCATAGACAGAGGACTTCCGTGGGAAGAATGGGTGGAGGCTTTCGGGCGGGGGTATGAACACGCCAAGGCGGAGGGAGACCGGATCGGTCTGGATGTTTTCTTCGGTTATGAGGCGGGCTACTGCGGGACTGAATTTCTCATATACGGCATAGATACAACTTGGATGAAGGCGCATCCGCAGCTGCCGGAGGCGGGCGTGGAGGAACAGTACAGACTCGTACATGAGGCCGGAGGGCTCGTGGTGCATGCCCATCCTTACAGAGAGGCAGATTATATTCGCGAGGTTCGCCTATATCCCGAGTGGGTGGACGGTGTGGAAGGAGTCAATGCGGCGCATTCTAATTCCCATAGTAAGGGGCATGCCCATCCGGAGTATGATGCGAGGGCAATAGCATATGCCTGTGCGAATAAGCTGCCCATGAGTGCGGGATCAGACATTCATAACACGCAGCTGTTCGGCGGTGGCGTTGCTTTCCGGAGAAGACTGGCATCGGCAGAAGATTATATTAAGGCGATCCTTACCGGGGAAGACTATGTACTGACCGACGGAGAGAAGTGGTATGACCGGCAGGGCAATATTATATGATGAGCAGTGTGGTCCGGTTGTATGGAAGAAGTAATACACGGATGGATATGCAATGCGAGACAGATATGAAATATGTGGGACATGTGACATTATAGAAAGAATAGAGTAACTATTCAGTACAGGGCGAAGCATTTACTGCTGAGACCGTAAGAATATGATTCAACGGGCAAAATCTCATTGTCGGAGACAATTTAGGATGGATTTTGCATCGTAACTGTGAAGGTACTGAACAGTTACAGAATAGGAAATGTATGAGAGGAAGCAGATTAAGAAGANNGGCAGGACTCCTGCTGGCAGCAGGNATATGTCTGAGCGNCTTANGNGGNTGNGGTGACAGNGAAGGGGTCGGNACCAAGGTNGTTCTGACNACCGGATTTAATAAGGATGAGATTTTCCGGATAGAGACGAGTGCCTGTACACTGCCGGAGATCATGGTATATCTNACNAATATCCANAANCGCTACGAGAGTGTATATGGNACGGAAATCTGGAANACCAATGTGGATGGTGTGACANTGGAGCAGAATGTGAAGGATATTGCNCTGGCGCAGATCGCACNGATCAAGACNATGAATCTGATGGCCGGGCGGTATGAGGTAGAGNTAAGNGATGAAGAAAAGGCGCAGGCGGAGAATGCGGCGAACNCTTATTACAGTTCNCTTAACAGCACCGAGATAGAGCTGATGGNCGTGTCGGAGAAGACGATCAGNGAATTGTACAGAGAATTTGCNCTGGCNGAGAAGGTGTATCAGTACACGATCAAGGATATTAATCCGGAGATCAGNGACGATGAGGCGCGAACCATCACGGTACAGCATATTCTCATTAAGACTTATGCGCTGGANGGCACGGGGAAAAAGATAGAGTATACGGTGCAGGCGAAGCAAAATGCTTATCGCGAGGCGTGCGAAGTGCTGGAACTGGCAAAGGAAGGGGAAGACTTTGACGAGCTGATCCGCAAGTACAGCGAAGACGATAAGGGAACCTATTCNTTNGGCAAAGGAGAGATGGGAGANACATTCGAGACGGCGGCTTTTAATCTGGGTAAGGATGAGATCAGCGATATCGTGGAGACGGAGTTTGGCTATCATATCATCAAGTGTCTCAATACTTTTGATAAGGATGAGACGGATGCCAATAAGGTCAAGATCGTGGATCAGAGACGGGCGGAAGCGTTCGGGCAGGAGTACGATGCTTATGTGGAGACACTGACCAGAAATCTGAATGAAGAGTTGTGGGACAGCGTAGGGTTTATTCACGATGAGAATGTTAAGACGATGGATTTTTTTGAGGTGTATTCGCAGTATTTCGGAAAATAGTGTAAGTTTAGAAAAAGTTTAGAATTACCGGAAACCGCATGGTAGCTGAATAAAACAATGATTATTAGCACTCGTTACGAATGAGTGCTAATTTTTTCTTGACTTCTGAATATGGTCGTATTAAACTATGCACTAGGTGATAAATTCCGAGTGAAGGGATTTGCGTAATTACAAAGCAGCATGAAAGCAGAGACTTGTTTTGGTTGTACGACTATGAAGAAAGGGATGTGATAAAATGGCAGCAAAACATGGTAATTTATCAATCAACAGCGACAATATTTTTCCGATTATCAAGAAATGGTTGTATTCAGATCATGATATCTTTTTCCGTGAACTGATATCCAACGGATGTGATGCGATCACGAAATTAAAGAAACTGGATATGATGGGCGAGTATGCGCTGGCAGACGATTATAAGGCAAAAATTCAGGTGATCGTTAACCCGGAGGAAAAGACCCTGAAATTTATAGATAATGGTATCGGTATGACGGCGGCCGAGGTGGAGGAGTACATTAACCAGATCGCTTTTTCCGGTGCAACAGACTTTATCGAGAAGTATAAGGACAAGGCAAACGAGGATCAGATTATCGGTCATTTCGGTTTGGGATTTTACTCGGCGTTCATGGTGGCGGACGAGGTACACATAGACTCGCTGTCTTATCAGGACGGTGCGCAGGCGGTTCATTGGGAGTGCGACGGCGGCACGGAATTCGACATGGAGGAAGGAACGAGAACCGAGGTCGGCACGGAGATCACGCTTCATATCAACGAGGACTGCTTAGAGTTCTGCAACGAGTATAAGGCGAAAGAAGTGATTAAGAAGTATTGTTCCTTCATGCCCACGGAGATCTATCTGTCCAAGGCGAATACTACGGAGACACAGATCATCAAGGCGGATGAGAAACTGGATACGGATGAAGTCGTAGAGGAGATCGCAAAAGAAAAAGAAGAGGACGAGCAGAAGTTAAAGATTAAGAAGCGTCCCGAACTGCTCAATGAGACACAGCCCCTCTGGACGAAGCATCCGAACGAGTGCACCAGAGAGGAGTATCTGGAGTTTTACCGCAAGGTATTTCAGGATTACAAGGAGCCTCTGTTCTGGATTCATTTGAATATGGATTATCCTTTTAATATGAAAGGTATTCTCTATTTCCCGAAGATCAATATGGAGTACGAGTCCATAGANGGAACGATCAAATTATATAACAATCAGGTNTTTATCGCNGATAATATTAAGGANGTTATNCCNGAGTTCCTGCTTTTGCTGAAAGGTGTGATNGACTGTCCGGATCTNCCGCTTAACGTATCNCGGAGCGCTCTGCAGAATGACGGTTTCGTAAAGAAGATCAGCGAGTATATCACGAAGAAAGTGGCTGATAAGCTGTCCGGCATGTGCAAGACCGAGAAAGAGGAGTACGAGAAATATTGGGATGATATCAGTCCCTTCATCAAGTTCGGNTGCCTGAAAGACGATAAATTCTGNGAGAAGATGACNGATTATATCCTCTTNAANAATCTGGANGGTGTNTATATGACGCTNCCGGAGTGTCTCGAGGTCAATAAGATCGATCCNGACGAAGNCGGAGANGAANGNGAGACNGCTGCGGANGGTGATANGGCAGAGACNGAAAACGGCAATGCNGTGGACGAGAACGGTGAAAANGTGGAAGCNGAGGTGGTAGATGAGAGCGAAGAATCTGNCGCGGAGGATGAGGAAACCGAGGAAGAGAAGAAAGAGAAAGTCATATACTANGTGACGGACGAGAAGCAGCAGAGCCAGTATATCAATATGTTTAAGGCTGCCAAGATGGATGCCGTGGTATTGACACACAATATCGACCAGCCCTTNGTGTCNCAGCTGGAGGCTAAGAANGAGGGAATCAAGTTCCAGAGAATCGATGCGGATCTGACGGATGTATTTAAGGCGAAGACTTCCAAGAAGGCTGAGAAAGAGATGGAAGAGCAGGCGGAAGAAATCGCCAAGCTGATGAAGAAAGTCTTGAAAAAGGATGCCATCAAGATCAAGATCGAGAAATTGAAAAACAAGAAGATTTCGTCCATGATCACATTGTCTGAGGAAAGCCGCAGAATGCAGGATATGATGAAGATGTATTCCATGCAGGGTATGGACATGGGTATGTTCGGCAAGGAAGGCGAGACGCTGATTCTGAATGCGAACCATCCGCTGGTACAGTATGTCTTAGAGCATCAGGACGGCGAGAATGTGAAGATGATCTGCGAGCAGCTCTATGATCTGGCGCTGTTGCAGCAGGCACCGCTTGAGCCCGAGGCAATGACGAAGTTCGTGGCAAGAAGCAATGACATTATGATGTTGTTGACGAAATAGGTTATGTAAACTTACTATATAAGGGGAAAAGGCAGTTTGACGGCTGTCTTTTCCCCTTATTAAGATGAAAGTCATAATCCATTAACCCGGCTCCGCGATTCTGCTTACGCCCACATAGATCTCTGAAATCTTATACCATGTGGGATAATCCACGATACCGGTCTGAGGCAGATTAAAAACTCCCTGGAAGGTGCGGACCGCATTGGCCGTATTAGTGCCATAGATACCGTCAGCCGTGACACGCGGGATGGCGGGATAGTTCTGGGCGATACGGTTGAGCTGTTGCTGGATCTGCAGTACTTTGTCGCCGGAAGCACCTACGTTCAAGTTATATCCGGGCCATGAAGAGGGTACNCCGGAGACNGCTACGGCGGTGTTGATNTACATGTCGCTTCCGTAGTAGTAGCGGATGATCTCGATGGGTGTGTAGCCCTCGTCTCCCAGATACTTAGAGCCCCACTGGCTCAAACCGCTGCATGTCACATTTTTGCCGTCGCAGTAAGAAGTGAAAATGGGCTGGCGCACGCCGGGGCGGGAGAGATAATTGGCGAAGATGGAATCCACCAGTCTGTCAATGTTAGAGTATATATTCCTGCCGTAAATCCATTTCTGGTCGTAGGCGGTGGAGGAAGTGATGGTGAAGTTGTAGCCTTTGTTACGATACCATTCCGTATAAACCCTNTTCAGCGTAAAGGACATGATGGCAAGGGTGTTAGCGTAGATCGCACTTTCCGGCCAAGTGGCATATATCTCGGATGAAACCACGTTTTTAATATAATCCCGGTAACGCACATAGTAGTTGGCCGCAGTGGAGTCGGAGGGAACGCCGTCATGAACGATAATATATTCGGGAATGACAACGCGGCTTAAGACGATCTCGCCGGACTCATCCATGGGTTTGATTTCGTCCTCGGGAATCTTAGGCGGGTAGTCCCCGTACAGTGTGTGGTCGGGTATTGTGATTGTCTCGGAATCTTCCTGTGCAATTTCGGTGGGAGTCATCTCGATATTCTGCACCGCTGTCACATCGGGAAGCACTTCCACGCCGGACACGGTTACCGGTTCATAGCCCGGAGCGGTAATGTTCAGCGTATATTCGGCGTAAGGCATAGGTGAATTGGGCGTCAGACTGTATTCCAGCGGNGGTGCGTCTAACGATATGGTATCTGTCTGACCGGAGGAATCCGTAGTCAGCGTTTCCAGTGTACTGTTCGGCTCTCCGGTATAAGAAATGGTTATGTTGGCATTCCGGATGGGTATCAGCCCCACATCGGCAGTAACGTTGATTTGCAGGCTGCCCCGTGCCGTACCTTCGGACTGCATACTTTTTAAGATGGGCTCTTCCATAGAAAACCTCGTAATAGTCTCTTCCTAATATGGTATGCGGCAGGAAATAAAAGGTACTGGTTACGGCGNCTGCAAATAAAATGCGCCCGCCCTTGCGCTGACTGCTATATAAATGGTATAATTTTAATAACTATGTAGAAAGGCAGTGCGGAAGCGTGAGACAGGTAATAGAAGAGATACTAAACGGAAAATTCAATTTTGATAACGGTTCTCTGGACTTTTCCTGTCCTCGTATTGAGATATCACTGCATGCCGANGAAACGGCGGAAGGTTCCTTTACGGTGTATGGTCCGGTGGGGCGTATGACAGAAGGATATGCGGTATCTTCTGATCTGCGCATGGAGTGTGTGACNCAGTCNTTNAGCGGCAGTCAGGATGAGATTCACTATCGGTTTGACGCTCANGGGATGGAAGNAGGAGAAGAAGTNAAAGGAGCCTTCAACATCATTTCTAATCAGGGAGAATATTATCTGCCNTTTTCCGTGTCTGTTATGCCCAAGGTGGTTGTTTCCAGTATGGGCAATATCAGGAATCTGTTNCATTTTACCAATCTGGCGAAAAGCAATTGGGAAGAAGCGGTGAAACTGTTTTATTCCGAAGAATTTAAAGAGGTGTTCACGGGCANTGACAGCCAGCANTATGCAGCATACANGGGCTTATCGGCAGTTCGGGGNAATGAGCATAATGTGGAGGAGTTCCTGCAGGAGATCAACAANAAGAGAGCCGTGGAATATATTCCGGAGGAGACGGAGATCAAGATAGAGGATCCTCTGGAGAATACCCGATATGCGCTTGTAATCAACAGAAACGGTTGGGGCTATACTTATCTGCAAATCGGGACAGAGGGAGAATTCCTGCGGGTGGAAGAAAGCACCGTGACGGATTCCTCTTTTCTGGGCAACATATACAGAGTGTATTATTATATTGATTATGAGAAACTNCATGCAGGCAATAATTATGGCTGCATTTTGTTGATGCAGGAACACAGGACGATCAGGGTTCCGGTTACTGTGGTGCTGCACCGGACCGGACGGAAAGCGCTGGGAATCCATCGGGAAAAGAGACGGCTTACCGTGGAGGTCATGGAATACTATCAGGCATTCCGATTAAAGAAGATCAGTACGAAAACATGGATGGCGGAGACGGGAAAGCTTCTTAGCCGTCTTATGGAGCTGGACGACNGGGATATTACGATCAANCTTTTTCAGGCGCAGATTCTGTTGACNGANGAGCGTAGCAATGAAGCGAAGTGGATGATNGAAAAGCAGGAGGATCAGGTNCTTGCAAGNAGGGAANAGTTCCCGGANTTGTGGTGTTATTATCTGTATCTCACGACCCTGTACAGCAAGGATGATCAGTATGTGGACGATGTGGCGGCGGAAGTANCGGAGGTNTACGANCGCAACANGGGGAACTGGCGGATCGCATGGCTGCTTCTTTATCTGTCGGAGNANTATGTNACNAGTGCATTCCGCAAATGGGAACTGTTGGAAGAATTGTTTCGGANCCGCTGTACTTCTCCGGTNATCTATATNGAAGCNTGGAANCTGCTGCGTGCGAATCCGTCCATGCTCCTGAAACTGGAGGAGTTTGAGCAACAGGTATTGTACTATGCAGTCAGACATGATCTCATGAAGGACGAGATCGAGATGCAGATCATATATCTGGCGCAGAAACAGAAGACATATTCAGACGGTGTCTTTCGTATTCTCAAGGGATGTTATGAGAAGAAGCAGAACAATGACATTCTCCATGCGATCTGTACGCTCTTGATCAAGGGCAATCGCTACGGGGAAGCATATTTTGAGTGGTATCGTGCCGGGGTAGAGCAGAATCTCAGGATCACCAGATTGTATGAATATTATATGATGTCTATATCGCTTACATACGATGGTCCGCTGCCCAAGATTGTGCTGATGTATTTTGCATATCAGAGCGATCTTCAATATGAGATCACGGCGTATCTGTATGCCTATGTTCACCGGCACAGAGAGGAAATACCGGATATTTATGTGAATTATGCTGCCGCCATGGAGCGTTTCGTGACAGAGCAGCTGGGAAGAGGAAGAATTAATAAAGATCTTGCATATCTGTATCGCAATATGATCAGTCTGCCAATGATCGACGAAGAGAGTGCGGAGCAGCTTGCCACGTTACTTTTTATGAGAAATATCAAGATAGATTCGGATAAGATCAGGGAAGTGATTCTGGTGTATCCGTACGGAGTGAGCGAGGAGGTATATCCCGTTGCTGCGGGTACTGCACAGGTTCCGGTGTACGATTCCGACTGTAAGATCCTTCTGGGGGACGGAACAGGCGACAGGTACACGGTGAGTGTGGGATATCAGGCGGACAGGCTGATCAGTCCGGCGAAACTGGCGCTTATGATCGCTCCCTTTGTGCGGGATCATTTGGGATATGCAGTCTATGCATGCTTCGAGTATCAGAATACGTTCACTGTACAGGAGGACAATGCGGATCTCTTTGCGCGGCTTGTCAAATCTGACCGGATCAGGGAGAGCATGAAGCGCGAGATTCGCAGGATGCTGGTGCAGTTCTATTATGATAAAGACCGCATGAGGGAATTGGACGAGTATCTGCTGCTTCTTACACCGGAAGGTGTCAACAGACATGACCGCAAGGAGATCATCCGCTATATGATCACGAGAGGGATGTATGAGGAAGCCTATCGATGGGTGCGGCGTTACGGGCCATACGGCGTGGAGGCCAAGACACTGGTAAAGCTGTGCAGCCGGCTGCTGGATGAGGAGCAGACGCAGGAAGATCCGGTGATGACCGGAGTGCTCCTGTATGTGGTGAAAAAGGGAAAGTATGATGAGAATGTAATGAATTATCTGCTGCGGTATTTCTCCGGAAGCATCAAAGATATGCGGGATGTGTGGAAGGCAGCGGTGGATTTCGGTCTGGACACTTATATGTTGTGCGAGCGGATGCTTGTTCAGATGCTGTACACCGGGGCGCATGTGGGAGAGAAGATGGAGATCTTCCGCACCTACAGTAAGGGTGGCGGCAATGAGGAACTGATGGCGGCATTTCTGTCCCAATGCTGCTATGACTATGCCATCGGAGAACAGATTACGGAACCGTATATCTTCAGGAATGTGCTGCAGCTATATCAGGACGGCGTGCCTTTGCATCTGGTGTGCAAGATCGCTTGTCTGCGATATTATGCGGAGAATAAGGAGGCACAGGATGAGACGGTGCGGCAGATATGCTGTGATTTCCTGCGTGAGCTCGTGGATGAGCATATTGTACTGCCGCTTTATAAAGAATATCAGGGGTATATCCCGCAGATGGATGCGTATCAGGATAAGACAATGGTGGAATACCGGGCCAAAGCCGGCAGCAGGGCTGTGATCCATTACGTGATCCAGAGTGAGAACAGCGCGGAGAATGAGTATCGCAAGGAAGAGATGAAAAATATGTTTGCGGGAATCTGCGTTAAGGAATTCATTCTTTTCTTCGGTGAGAGACTGCAGTTCTACATCACTGAGGAAGTGGACGGTAACGAGCAGTTGACTAAGAGCGGCACGATCAATAAGAGCGATATCGGACAGGATAATTTCGAGAGCAGGTTTACTGTGCTCAATGACATTATGATCGGCAAGACACTGCATGATTACGATACGGTAGATGACCTGCTTAGGGAATACTATAGACAGGATTACATGACAGATGAGATATTTTGCATACGCTGACATCGCTTCGGTCTACGGCTGCGGCAGAGCCGTTTGGAAATAGGAGACAGGTTTCATGTTTTTAGAGCGGAAAGAGGAAGGCAAACTGCATAAGGGAAGTGTACTGGTGGGCTATGATCTGGGGGAGAAATATTCTCAGATCAGCTATTGTGTCTACGGTCAGGAGGAAGCTACCACGATCGCAACGGTGGTGGGAACGAAGCAGTATAATATACCGACGATGTTATGTAAACGGGAGGGAGTCAACCAGTGGTTCTATGGCAAGGATGCCGTAAAGAATATGGATGAGGAGGGAATGTTTCCGTTAGAAGGGCTTCTCGGTCTTGCCAGAAAAGGCGATGAAATTGAATTGGACGGAGAGACCTACGATCCGGTGGCGTTGCTCACACTATTCCTGAAACGCAGCATGACGCTGATGAATTTCATTGCGACTGTGGAGAAGATTGATGCGATCATGTTTACGGTAGATGAGTTGGATGATAGAATGGTGGAGATCCTGTCTCAGGCTTCAGTAAATCTGGGATTGAAGACACCGCACATTTATTTTCAGAGCCACACGGAGAGTTTCTATGCTTTTATGCTGCATCAGCCGCCCGAATTATGGAATTATCAGGCGATGGCGTGTGAGCATGACGGTATGCGTCTTAAGATTTATCGCATGGAATGCAATAAACGTACGACGCCGATTGTGGTTCTGATCGAGGAACAGATATATGAGACGCTGGTCATTCCGGAGGAGACGGAAGAGGAAGCGGTCAGAGAAGATGCCTATCGCATGGCGGATGAACGGTTTCTCGGTATCCTGCGTAAAATGTGCGAGGGAAGGATCATATCTTCCGTCTATCTTCTCGGAGACGGGTTTCGGGCAGAGTGGGATAAACAATCCATACAATTTCTGTGCCATAATAGGAGAGTTTTTCGCGGAAACAACCTTTTTAGCAGAGGCGCGTGCTATGGATTACAGGAAAAACTGGAGCCGGGAGAAGTGGGAAGCAGGCATGTGTTCTTAGGAAAGGACAAGCTGAAATCCAATATCGGCATGAATGTTCTGCGGCAAGGCAGAGAATCTTACTATGCGCTTCTGGATGCAGGGGAGAACTGGTATGAGGTGCAAAAAGAGTGTGAGTTTCTGCTGGAGGGAGAGAGAGAGTTGGAATTTGTAGTTACTCCGCTGACCGGCAAGGATATAGAGACGAGGGTAATACCGTTAAACGGAGGGAATAAAGGCGCTCCTTATACAAGATACCGAATGGAAATGGCAATGAGCGCTCCGGAGACGGTACAGATCAAGGTGACCGACATGGGGTTCGGGGAACTCTTCCCGTCAAGCGGGCAAGTGTGGGAGGAATCTTTCACCGCAGTTTAGTGTGAAGAAATTTCACGGCGTATACGGAAGAGATTGTGAAGTACGGAGGATATGGAATACGGCATGGGTCGGATAATTCTTGGGACGGGAATATACAGCAACAGTCCTTATTTTATGGAAAAGTTTTATGTAAACCTATATTCGGTGGAGGAATTGTGTTATCTGTTTGTGGAGAAAGCGGAATTGCTGGATCGGGATGTGATGCGGCGGGATCTGATACAATGGCTGGATGAGCAGTGTGGTTTAAGCCAGCTGGCACACACACTTTACTCCCTGATGAATCAGAATGGTTCCGTCTCTGCTTTTGCGGGAACAATATTGGAGTATGTGGGTCTGTATCCGGCAGAGGTGATAGAACAGACGGAGCAGACGATCAGGAGCAATGAGGGGTTAAATCCTTATGAGCGCGGGAAAGCTAAGGCGGATCACATGCTGCAAAGTAGAAAATTTTTTATGGCGTTAAGACAATATCACAGTCTGCTCACACAGATTCCGGAGACCGATAGAAAGCTGAGAGGCAGCATCTATCACAATATGGGAGTGGCATGTGCGAAGATGTTCATGTTCCGGCAGGCGGCGGAGTGGTTTCTACAGGCATATGAAGCCGATCGGGATTCGGAAAGTCTGGAGTCATATCTTGCTGCCATCCGTATGCGATGTGAGGATAAGGAGTATATTACTTATATTGCAGAACATCCGGAATACCATGATGCATCCTTACGGGTAGAGAGGAAGATGGAGCGGGCTTCGGGGCAGTTTGAAGGAACGGATGAAAACAGAATGCTTTTTACCCTGCAGGTATTTAAAGAAGAAGGAAACAGTACGGCGGGCAGCGAGGTGCAATATTATCAGGAGATCGAGAGGCTGGCGGCCGGGTTGAAAGAACAATACAGAGAATATGTGTTATAGCGCGCAGAAATGAGGATTAAAATGGGTTGGCTTAAGAAACTGATTGCGGGATTTCGCAGAAGAGATGAAGAAGATTTATATGATGAGGAGTGGGACGATGAGGAAGTCGTCCATCAGGTGGATTATACCAATAGGGAGCAGAGAAATGATTATGTCAGAAACTGTCTGGAGCGTATGGCAGACGCCACGAGAGAATTGGAAAATCTGACGTTTGAGTACGATATGGTAACTTCCTATCTAAAGGATATGGAGGAGATCGAGGCGCTTCCGCCGGAGGAGAGCGAACAGCTTAAGGAGTGTGCGAAACGGGTATCTCTTCTACAGGACAGTAAGGCTGATTTCATGGAGCGGCCGCACCGGATCAGTGATGAGAAATATCAGCAGATCGAGCGGATGCTCGATGAGGTGGATGAAGGATATGCGAAGCTGACGGAAGCGGAAGAATATCAGGATCGGATCAAACAGGATCTGAACCGGCTGGATGGTGAGAAGCATGCTTATCTGTATCGCAAGAGCGAGGTGATGCGGCTGATTTCGGATACCAGAGGCATGGCGATCATATGTGTGGTCGCGCTTGGACTGTGTATCATGCTCCTGCTTTTTCTGCAGTTTTTCTTAGATATGGACACGAAGGCGGGATATCTTGTGACGGCAGCTGCTGCGGCGTTTGCAATCACGGTGATCTATGTCAAGCATGTGGATGCCAGAAAAGAGCTGCATCGTGTGGAGACCGGAATCAATAAGATCATACTTTTGCAGAATAAGGTGAAGATCAGGTATGTCAACAACACCAATCTGTTGGATTATCTGTATTTGAAATACGGTGTTTCCAGTGCAAAGGAACTGATAGATCTGTGGGAAAATTATAAGATTGAACGTGAAGAACGGGAGAAATTCCGTAAGGCGGAGCTGGACTTAGACTATAACGAGCAGGAACTTCTTCAAATGCTGAAAAGGTATCAGATCAAAGATCCGGCCGTGTGGCTGCACCAGACAGAGGCCATACTGGATCACAAGGAAATGGTGGAGATCCGCCATAATCTGATCATCCGTAGACAGTCGCTGCGCCGTCGGATGGATTATAATAAAGAGGTGGTAGCGGGCGGTTCACAGAAGGAGATCAAAGATCTGGTGGAGAAGTATCCGCAGTATGCCAAGGAGATCATGGCTTCTGTGGAAGAATACGAGAAAAAGTTTGCAAAATAAGAGAATCCGTATGCGGGGTATATGAAATGAACACAGAGACAGAACAAACAGACAAGTTGGGCGAGGAGTGCGGCGTATTCGGCATCTATGATTTTGACGGAGGGGATGTGGCGTCCACGATCTATTATGGATTATTTGCCCTGCAGCACAGAGGACAGGAGAGCTGCGGTATTGCGGTCAGCGACACGGCCGGCCCGAAAGGGAAGGTATTAAGCGCTAAGGAGATGGGTCTTTTAAATGAGAACTTCACGCCGGAGACTTTAGATAAGTTAAAAGGCGATATCGGCGTAGGTCATGTCCGGTATTCGACGACGGGCAGCAGCACAAGGGAAAATGCCCAGCCGCTGGTGCTCAATTATGTGAAGGGCACATTGGGACTGGCGCACAACGGTAATCTGATCAACGCGGGTGAGCTGCGGCACGAACTGGAATATTCCGGCGCAATCTTCCAGACGACCATAGACTCGGAAGTCATAGCTTACCATATAGCCAGAGAACGCCTCAACAGTAAGACGGTGGAGGAAGCGGTGGGACGCGCTATGCATAAGATCAAAGGCGCTTATTCTCTGATCGTCATGTCACCCCGCAAATTGATCGGCGCAAGAGATCCTTACGGCTTCAAGCCGCTTTGTATCGGGAAAAGAGACAACGCATATATTCTGGCTTCGGAAACCTGTGCGCTTGACACCATCGGGGCGGAATTTGCGAGGGATGTGGAGCCGGGGGAGATCGTCACGATTTCTCCGGATAAAGGAATCGAGTCGGATAAGAGCATGTGCCTTCCTCGTAATCAGCATGGCAGATGCATTTTTGAATATATTTATTTCGCAAGGCCGGACAGCCGTATTGACGGGAGCAGCGTATACAATTCACGCATTATGGCAGGTAGATTTCTGGCGACGGATTCACCGGTGGAGGCCGATCTGGTAGTGGGCGTGCCGGAATCCGGCAATTGTGCCGCGCTGGGATATTCTATGCAGTCCGGCATTCCGTACGGACAGGCTTTTGTAAAAAATACCTATGTGGGGCGTACCTTCATCAAGCCGGGACAGAGAAGCCGTGAGAGCAGTGTGCAGATTAAGCTTAATGCCATCAAGGAAGCGGTAAACGGCAAGCGTATCATTATGATCGATGACTCTATAGTCAGAGGAACGACTTCGGACCGCATCGTCAGAATGCTGCGGGAGGCGGGAGCGAAAGAAGTACATATGCGAGTGAGTTCTCCGCCGTTCTTATATCCCTGCTATTTTGGCACGGATGTGCCGGCGCGTGAGCAGCTGATTGCATATAACCGCAGCGTGGATGAGATCTGTAAGATCATCGGGGCGGATTCGCTCGCTTACCTTAAGCTGGAACGGTTGGAGGAAATCGTGGGAGGTCTGGAGATCTGTAAGGGATGTTTTACGGGGCAGTATCCGATGGAGCCGCCGAAGGAGGATATACGTGGAGAGTATGAGCGATAAGCGTGAAGAAAGTCTGACGCTTGGAAATCCATGCTTGCATAGGGATTTCCAAACGGCAGACCTTCTGAGTGCAACGTACAGCGAGCAATGTAATTGCGAGCGGCACGCTTATCGCGGAGTTAAGTATATATTATAATATAGAAATGGAGAATGAATTATGAGTACAGACAGATATGTAAGTCCGTTATCGGAGAGATATGCGAGTAAGGAGATGCAGTACATTTTTTCACCGGATATGAAGTTCAGGACGTGGAGGAAGCTGTGGATCGCGCTTGCGGAGACGGAGATGGAGTTGGGGCTTAGTCAGAACGGACAGCCTGTTATCACAAAGGAGCAGATCGATGAGCTGAAGGCCCATGCCGAGGATATTAACTATGACGTGGCGAAGGCTCGTGAGAAGGAAGTGCGGCATGATGTGATGAGTCATGTCTATGCGTACGGGCAGCAGTGCCCCAAGGCGGCGGGAATTATTCATCTGGGCGCTACCTCCTGTTATGTTGGAGATAACACGGATATTATTGTGATGACAGAGGCACTTAAGCTGGTAAAAAAGAAACTGGTGAATGTGATTGCCGAGTTGGCGAAGTTCGCGGAGCAGTATAAGAACCTACCGACGCTTGCGTTCACCCATTTCCAGCCGGCGCAGCCTACGACTGTGGGTAAGAGAGCGACTTTATGGACGCAGGAATTCTGTCTGGATCTGGAGGATTTAGAGTATGTATTGTCTACGATGAAGCTGTTGGGCTCTAAGGGAACAACGGGAACGCAGGCTTCCTTTCTGGAACTCTTCGACGGAGATCAGGAAACGATCGATAAGATAGATCCGATGATCGCAGCGAAGATGGGATTTGATAAGTGTTATCCGGTGTCGGGGCAGACTTATTCGCGTAAGGTAGATACAAGAGTGTGTAATGTGCTGGCGGGTATTGCGGCTTCCGCCCATAAGATGTCCAATGATATCAGGCTGTTACAGCATCTGAAAGAGGTGGAAGAGCCGTTCGAAAAGAGTCAGATCGGTTCCTCCGCCATGGCATATAAGCGCAACCCGATGAGAAGTGAGCGCATTGCGTCTCTGTCAAGGTATGTGATGATCGACGCACTCAATCCGGCAATCACCTCGGCTACACAGTGGTTCGAAAGGACACTGGACGATTCGGCGAATAAGAGGCTGTCCATCCCGGAGGCGTTCTTAGCCATTGACGGCATTCTGGATCTGTGCCTGAACGTGGTGGACGGTCTGGTAGTATATGACAAAGTGATTACCAAGCGTCTGATGAGCGAGCTTCCCTTTATGGCGACAGAGAATATTATGATGGATGCCGTGAAGATGGGCGGCAACCGTCAGGAATTGCATGAGAAGATCAGAGAATTGTCCATGGAGGCGGGCGCTAATGTGAAGCGTGAGGGTAAGGAGAACAATCTGTTACAGCTGATTGCCAATGATCCGGCCTTTAACATGTCGGAGGAAGACCTCTTAAAGACCATGGACCCGTCTAAGTATGTGGGACGTGCGCCTCTTCAGGTGGAGAATTTCCTGAAGGAGATTGTGGAGCCGATTCTTGCGGAGAATAAGGAGTTGCTTGGGGTGAAGGCGGAGATTAATGTGTAGGATTCGGGTGTCGAAAGGTGCCTGATAATAGGTGCAGAGGGCAGATAGTACAAAATGTTCTCTTGTGTCGGCTTCGGAAAATGGATTTTCTAAATATTCCGGCGGGGTTGTGGTCGCGAACGCAACCGCCCTCCATTCGCCATCCGGGCTCATGTCAGGCTTTTCGGGACATCCATGTCCCGAAATTTCTGGATATCGAACGGAATATTAAGAAAATCTCATATTCCTACGCAGGACAACTGCGTGAACATTTTGTGCTATCTGCCTGTGAAAGTTTATGACGGCACCTTTTGACACCCGAATTTTGTAGGTGTTGGGTACAACAAAGTTTCGAATAGGCTGAAACGAAAGAAAAGTCGGGGTACAAATTGCGTAAGAATAAAGTGATAACAAAATTAATAGAGATTGGTATTGCAATGTTGCTGCTTTTTCAATCTTCGGCAGTTGTGTTGGCAAACGAAGAGTCTGCCGAGGCCGACCGTCAGCTTCTTGCGGATTATGAGGACTATCAGGAGCGGTTACAGGCAATTGAGAGACGGCGGGAGATTGATGAGCATGGCTTTCGAGTGATTGAGAATCAGATCTTTCCGATTGAGACACAGTGCTTCGGCAATGTCTATCTGGTGCCTGCCATGGAAGCGAAGTATCATCGTCTGGCTCTTTTCCTGACGGCGGAGGACGGAACCGTAGTATATAGAACGGATCAGCTCGCCGCCAACAGTTGGAATATCGGCAGTCTGGAACAGCCGATTCGCGCCATTTCCGCGGTCTCTTTTCAGGATCTGAACCGGGACGGCAGAATGGATATCATACTGATCGCCGACTGCAGGAATAAGACAGGTACATATGCAGTCAAGGATTATAAGGTAGGCGATGTATTATTCCAGAGTGATGAAGGATTCTATCGCGATTATCGCATTTCGGATAAAATCAACCGGTATGGAATGAACAAGAGCGCGGAGAGCATTATCGCCTATGTGCGGGATGGTTATTCGACGGAGTTTCTATATACGGCATCGACCAAGGCGGAGCTTCTTAAGAACGGCTTCGTGATCACAGCCGAGCAGGATTATTCCAGACAGTTTGAGAAGCTTGGCTATCTGGAAGTCATGCCGGGGAGTTACACGATGGCGGAGTTTGCCACTTTTATGATCTATCTGGTGAACGAACAGGGGGAGATCGTGTGGAGCTTTCAGCCTATGGGTGATTTCGATAACCTGTATGCACTCAAGGGGATCAGCTGCAGGGACATTGATGGGGACGGCATGAAAGACATTCTGGTGCTGGCGCGTTACAGTAATGCAGGAAATCAGAATAAAGTGGTGGTCTGGTCCGACTATGCAATTTATTATCAGCGCACCGGCGGGTTTGAGACGGATACGGAAGTGAAAAAGAAGGTTCGCTGCAGCGATGAAGACACGGTGGCGGAGCTTGTGGAGAAGGCGAGAGCTTATTGGGGGTGGAGTCCGGAGACATGATAAAGATACTGATTGTGGATGATGAAAAACCGATTCGTGACCTGATCGACATGAATCTGTCGGCGGCAGGATATTACTGTGTCGCCGCAGAGGACGGGTTGGCGGCCATTGATGCGGTTGAGAAGGATACATTTGACCTCGTGCTTTTAGACATTATGCTGCCCGGGGCGGACGGTTATGATGTGATGGAATATATCAGACCTTATAAGGTGCCGGTTATTTTTATTTCGGCAAAGCATGAGGTGAAAGACCGAGTGAAGGGGCTTAAGCTGGGAGCAGACGATTATCTGATCAAGCCCTTTGACGTGACGGAGCTTCTGGCCCGGGTGGAAGCGGTGCTGCGCCGATATAATAAGTCGGATAAGAAACTGACCATGGGCGGGATCGAGATCGATATAGAGGCGCGGCGGGTGACGCGGGACGGTAATCCGGTGCCGCTTACCAGCAAGGAATTCGATCTGCTGATGCTCTTTGCGGAGAACAGAAATGTGGCGTTGTTCCGGGAGAATCTCTATGAACGGGTCTGGCATGACGAGTACTACGCCAACAGCAGGACGCTGGACATTCATGTGCAGCGCCTGAGAAGGAAACTGGGATGGGAAAGAAATCTCGTGGCGGTTTATAAGATTGGTTATAGGTTGGAGATATAGGAACATGAAGTTTTCTCAGAAGCTTTTGTTGTGGACTACGATTATCATAGCCCTTACGCTTGGTTTCAGCGGTTTTTATTTTGTCAATTATGTGTTCGAGACGTCCTTGGAAAGGGAGGTCGGACAGGCGCTGGATGAAAATAATATATTGCGGTTCGCATTTGAGACGGCGGCATTAAATGTGCCAGTCAAATACGATCTGCTGCAGGACAGCTCGGTGGAACAGATCGCTTCTAATCTGGAGACAAGCGGGCAGGGAACAGGGCGGCTTCTGCGGATCTGTGATGAGGAGAAGAATGTGCTCTATGCCGGTGATGGATTCGAAGCGGATGATGAGTTGCTGAACGCGGCGGCGGAGAACCACTATTCTTACCGTGTGGTTCCTCTGGGGGAGCGGTATTATATCCAGACGCAGAGCGGCATTAACGCGCTCGGCAGATCGTTGTATTTAGAGACGCTGCGGGATGTGACGCAGGTGTTTGAGGAGCGGGAGATGGGATTTACGGTCTATAGGAGGCTGATGATCCTTATGCTGCTGTTTGGTATCGTGGTTATGTACTTTATTGCTTCCCGTCTGACGAAGCCGATCAGGCTTCTGGTGCGTGCAACGAAGGAGATGGCGGCGGGCGATTACGGTTACCGTGCCAGACAGGTCAGTAATGATGAACTGGGCGAGCTGACGCAGGACTTCAATCACATGTCGGAGGTTTTAGAGGAGACGATCGGACAGTTGGAGGAGGAAGTACAGGCGAGGGAAGATTTCGTCGGCGCTTTTGCACATGAGCTTAAGACGCCGCTTACGTCCATTATCGGTTATGCGGACATGCTTCGTTCCAGAAAGCTGGACGAGGAGAAGAGTCTGCTGTCGGCGAATTATATTTATACGGAAGGCAAGAGATTAGAGACGATGTCTCTCAGGCTGCTTGATATTATTGTGACGAAGAAGGAGGGCGCTAAGATCAGAGCGATATCCGCGGAGACACTGTTTGAGTATCTGCGCAGCATGTTTCTTCCGAATAAAAGTATGGAGTTTGTTTTTTCTTATGAACCGGCTGTTGTGATGGCGGATGTCAGTCTGATCCAGACCGTATTGGTGAATCTTCTGGACAATGCATGTAAAGCCTCGGAAGAAGGGGGACGGATCGAGATCAGCGGGCACAAAGAGCAGGACGGCTACCGTTTTACCGTCAAAGATTACGGCATAGGCATTCCGGCGGAGGAAGTGTCTAAGATCACGCAGGCGTTCTATATGGTGGATAAATCCAGATCGCGCAGCAGAAACGGCGCGGGATTGGGGCTGGCGCTCAGTACGGAAATATTGACGCTGCATGACAGTCGGCTGGAGATTGACAGCAAGGTCGGAGAAGGAACCACCGTCGGCTTCCTTCTGCAAGCGGAGAAGGAGGCAGAGCATGAAGAAATATATTCTTAATCTGGCGCTCCTTGCGCTGACTTGCGTGGTTGTCGTTCTGTCCATATGGGGACCGGAAGCGATCGCGCAATATAAAGACAGAGGTATATTAAACCAGATCAAGACGCAGGAGGAAGAGACGGGAGGAGAGGGCTACCGTTATCAGCTTAGCAGTAATGAGAAACTCTTCATTCTGTCACAGTGTCTCAATTCCCAGAGTGCGGCGGGAACGGAATTAAGTTCACAGATGAGAGAGACGGATGCCGCTTATCAAGATCTGACAGGCACATACGCTTTTGTGGTCAATCACAATGGACCGTCAGGGCGTGAGATTACGGATGAGCAGATCTATCAGACAGCCAATGATGGGATCGCCGCGCTGAAAGAACTGGGTATCCTGCCGGAGGATATCCGAGAGGTACAGCCTGCTTCCTATCAGGCGACTCTGTATTCCGCCATTGATGTGCCGGAGCCGAGAAACAATGTGGCGGTCTGGAAGCTGAACCTTCTGGGCAGTTTACAAAATGCCAATAAAGAGAACCGTCTGCTCGATGCCTATATCGATGCGGATGACGGCAGAATCTATGAATTTTATGTGCGGTCGCGGCTTAAGTGGGAGGAGATCGATCCGGATGCGCTGGTGGCGGCATGGGCTTCCTATATGGGGCTTACCGCGCCGGAAGTGTATGAGAGTGATAACCCGCTTTTAGAAACCACACCGTATTATAAGAAGTATGTTTTTTCGGGTGCGGGCGATGACAGAACCGTCGTCACGGTAGGATTCTATGACGGTATCAACGAGCTTTTCCTGAAAATATCCAAATGATGCAAAAAGTTTGCAAAAATGATGTAACTATGTTGCAAAAATGATGAAATTTTGATGCACCTTTCCTGTAATCTGTATTCATAAGCCGATGGGCAGATCACACAGGAGAGGAGCATCATTTGTATGTACGGAAGAACAAGGCGCTATTACAGGAGACAAAGGAGAAGAGAGGAGATCAGAGGGTATCTGCGGACGTTTGTGTGGGTGCTGACGGTGATCTGTATTCTGGTAGTTGCCGTGGCAATGGCAGTACAGACGGACACGTCGAAGGTAGTCGCGGCGGAGATACAGGAAGTTCCGATATCGACGGACGAGGCGAAGCTGCTCGATGTAGCGAGTGTGATGACTAAAGGTTCTGGACGTGCGGCTCTTACGGCGGTCGAGAATGCCAAAGCGGAGGTGAACCGGGTGATCGTAATCGATCCCGGACATGGCGGCATGGACGGGGGATGCGGCTTTGCCGGGGTATTGGAGAAGGATATCAACAGAGAAATTGCCGATAAGGTAGCGGATAAGCTGCAGGCCAGAGGATATCGGGTGGTACTGGCCAGAAAAGCGGATGAGCTGGTGGATAAGGCGGAAAGGATCGAGGAGGCCAACAGACAGAATGCCAGACTCTATGTGAGCATACACCAGAACTCTTACAAAGATAACAGCGTGTCGGGGATCGAGACATGGTATGATGAAAGTGATGAGACAGGAGCCGCGAAAAGACTGGCGACGCTCATACAGCAGGAGGCCATTAAGGCAACTGGGGGCGTGGACAGAGGGCTGGCATCCGATCCGGAGATGTGTGTGACAAGTAAAAGTAAGATGCCAGCCTGTCTGATCGAGACTGGGTTTCTCTCCAACGAAGCNGAGCGGAAGAAACTGGAGACGNANGAATATCAGGATCAGCTTGCCGAGGGAATCGCGAACGCAATTGATCTCTATCTGCACCCTGCGACCGTTTATCTGGTCTGAGTCCTAAGTACTAAGTCGGACGATAGATTTGCACTTGCAATCCGAACCTGCGTATGATACATTAGGTACAATACATTTTGCACTGCAAACTTGGAGAGTATGGACTCTCGGGATGATACAGTACAAACTGAGCAGGCCGGAGCATTAGCTTGGGAGCCGGGTCGTTTCGGGCGACAGCGGATTATGACATCTGCGGGACAGTAGTTACGATTACTGTGTACGCAGATGTTTTTTATTCTATAGGAAATTGTTCGTTCTTGCACGAGTTCGCGAAGCAAATCTCGCAATCGAACTTGTTCGATTTTTGATATGAGAGGAATGAGAGCATTATGGAAAAAACAGAGAGTGTACGAGGGAGGCAGAATCCACGCACCTTACTCGGCACATATAATAATAGAGATGATATGCAGGATTATGAGAAAGTGGCGATGAAAGTATCCAAGGTCAGTATCGCGGCAAACTTCGTGCTCACAGTACTAAAGCTGCTGGCGGGGGTGATTGCTCATTCGAGCGCGATGATCTCCGATGCGATCCACTCGGCATCAGACGTATTCAGTACGGTCGTTGTCATCGTGGGCATCAGGATTTCCGGTAAGGCGTCGGATAAGGACCATCCTTACGGGCATGAGCGGATGGAGTGTGTTGCGGCAATCGTTCTTGCTACGATTCTGGCGGCTACCGGANTNGGAATCGGATATTCCGCNGTAGGNAAGATNGCAGGGNGAGACTACNNGCAGCTGGCNGTGCCGGGCATGTTGGCNCTTNNAGCAGCNCTTCTGTCNATCNTTGTCAAGGAAGGTATGTATCAATATACAAGAATCTATGCNAANCGGATCGATTCCGGNGCGCTTATGGCGGATGCATGGCACCATCGGTCTGACGCACTGTCGTCAATAGGNGCNCTGATCGGTATCGCGGGTGCCAGAATGGGATTCCCGATCTTAGATCCGGTGGCCAGTGTGGTGATCTGCTTCTTCATNGAGAAGGCNGCTTACGAGATNTTCATGGATGCGGTAGATAAGATGGTTGATAAGGCTTGTGACGACGAAGTAGAGANNGCGCTGAGAGANTGCGCACTGGCGCAGTCGGGCGTGCTGGGCGTGGACCTGTTGCAGACCCGTGTCTTCGGCAATAAAATCTATGTTGATATCGAGATCAGAGTGAACGGAGAGATGAAACTTCGGGAGGCACACGGCATTGCGGAGCGGGTTCACGATGCCATTGAACAGAACTTTCCGAAGGTGAAACATATTATGGTGCATGTGAATCCGGCGTAATTACTGTTCATAGTTCATCTGCGCTAGGTATCACTATGCCACTTTGTTTGAAAAAAACCTGACATAATTAATGGCTACGAATCAAGCCTTTTTACTTGTCAATCCATATTTTTACAGATATAATAAAGCACAGGAGAAAATTAAGTTAGAACTGATATAAGAGGCGGATACAGAAATGTCAGCGGGATTGGTGCTACGATGGGCTGTATGGACGCTTCGGAATGGTGGTAGGGAGAGATGAGAGTAAACAAAGGAAACAAGAGCAGTAAATGCAGTAGTATGACGGCCGTGAGAGCGCAGGGAAGCGTTGGAAACAGGAAAACATCGGTGNTTACGGCGTTAATTGCCTTAGTATTGATAGTAGGCAGTCTGTGCTTGGTGAATGAAAACACACTTTATGCGGAGGCTTCTGGGCGTCCTGTTGCGATTCAGTCCTGTACGATCGCGGGGGCGGACGTGGTGTGTCAGCTTAGTGCGGGAAGCGTTCCGTCCGGTGATGACGGTAAATATTATATCTATGCGGATGAGGTATATCAGGACGGTCCTACCGGTAAGGTGGTGGCGACGGTTGACGCAGGCGCTTCTGTTACGGCGGCCTTTCCGCTAAGCTATAATACGGGGGAGTCCAATCTGAGCCGCAAATTTCTGGTTGCGGTAAAGAGGGGCGGGCAGATGGTGCANGTCAGCGATGAGCACTATATCACGAATCCGGAAGCGATTGCGGCACATACTTCGCCGCGCAATGACAGGGGGATCAAGGGAATTCTCCCGGATCTTGCCAAGTCTTCTAAAGAAGAATTACAGGANCTNGGTATTCAGCAGATCGTGTATAATATGTATGTGGATGATATCTGTGTGGATGCGTCCGTGCAGGGTGCGATTCCTTTTGACTATAACGGACAGACGTGGTATTTCAATAATGGNATGGTGTCNCACTTTGATTCCATGATCANGAGCTTTAACAGCTATGGTATACAGGTTACCATGGTNCTTCTTAACGGCGGNAGGAGNCCTTANACNCAGGATCTTGTGCATCCTACGGCGGTAGGCGGCGATTGTCCGGGGTATGCGCTNAATGTGGCNGATAACGCAGGNGTCAGTCACCTGAAGGCGGTCAGCGCCTTTCTGGGACAGCGTTATTCGGGACAGACTGGCTGTGGACAGGTGGATAACTGGATTCTCGGCAANGAGGTGAATGCGCGTACATCATGGTGGTACAGCAGTTCCACGTCNCTGGATTTTAATGTGAATATCTATGCAAAGGCATTCCGTATCTTNTATAACGANCTAAAGAGCCAGAATGCCAANGTNAGAGTATATAACTCCATNGATCAGGAGTGGGGGCGGAAGTCCAATCCGGGNANCTTCCTTGCGAAGGATTATCTGGATCAGTTCAATTACTATATGAACCGAGAGGGGAATATTGACTGGAGCCTTTCCTATCATCCGTATAATTCGCCGCTGTACGATCCTTATGCATGGAACGGACCGGCAGTATGGGTGAAGCAGAATCTTTCCACACCTTATATTACGATGCAGAATGTGGATATTCTGATCAACTATATGCACCAGCCGCAGTTCTTAAATCCGAGTGGTCAGGTCAGGAGCATTTCGCTAGCTGAGATCGGATTTACGTCAAGCTTCGGAGACGAGAAGCAGGAGGCATCGGTGGCTTACGGCTATCTGAAAGCGGCATCCCTGCCTGATGTGGACGCGTTTATGCTGTTCCGTCAGACTGACGACGCCCACGAGATGGAGAGTCATCTGGCGCTGGGATTATATGACTTGAACGGAAATAAGAAGCCGGCCTATAATATATATAAGAATCTCGGAACTGCCAATGAGGGTGTGGCGAAGGCCAGAGCCTCGGAGATCATCGGTATGGATATCGATCAGATGATCAGCCAGAACATCGTGTGGACGAGAGGCGGTAACGGGGTCGTTCAGTAGTATAGGATAAAAAGTTATTTTGTTTTAGCGGTGCTGCTAAGATTGCAAAATGCGTGATCTTAGCGGCACTATATTTTGTCCGGATGAACAGAAACAGTAACAGAGAAGGATCTTGCAAAAAAGTGTAACTGATAGCCGGATTTCTCATATTTTATAACATATTGGTTTATCGAATAATATAGTTTATGAAGGAGAATGAAATTATGGCGATCGGTTATCTGACCATGCAGGCACGGACTGCCCACGATGCGCTGCCTCTGCGCGGCGTACAGGTTACTGTTTTAGACGATGAGCAGAATCACGTCTATGAGCTGCAGACGGATGAAAGCGGTGAGACGCGAAGAGTAGCGTTAGAAACGGTGGACAAGAGCTATTCGCAGAATGAGAATTTTACGGGAACACCTTATGTAACATATAATGTACTCGCACAGGCGGAAGGATTTGACTCAGTGTATGTCTCCGACATTCCTATTTTTGACGGAGAGCTGGCTACCCTTCCGCTTGTGCTTGTTCCGATGCAGGGGAGGCAGCGGACACAGACGGAGATTCCGGTGGGTGCACCGGCGGTTTCCATGGAAGGGGAACGGAATCAGGAGGGAAGCGTCGGGGCTGATGCAGTACCCTATGTACTGCGGCAGGTCGCTATTCCGAATCCGATCACGGTGCATCTGGGAACACCGGCTTCCTCAGCCTCGAATGTGCAGGTATCATTTCCGGATTATGTGAAAAATGTTGCCAGCAGCGAGATCTATCCTACATGGCCGGATGCGTCACTGCGTGCGAATATCTACGCCATTATTACGTTTGCACTGAACAGAGTCTATACGGAGTGGTATCGAAGCAAGGGATATTCCTTCGACATCACTAACAGCACAGCCTATGACCAGTATTTTGTGTACGGGCGGCCGACTTATGATTCTGTCAGCAGGATCGTGGATGAGATATTCAATGAGTATGTCCGCAGACAGGGGCAGGAAGCGCCTTACTTCACATCCTTCTGCAACGGGACCACCGCTACCTGCAGCGGGCTGTCACAGTGGGGGACAGTTACGCTGGCGAATCAGGGATATACACCGATCCGAATCCTGCGTTACTATTATCCTGACGATGTGGAGATCGCACAGACGAATATTGTAACGAATATGCTGACTTCTTATCCGGGAACTCCGCTCAGGATAGGAAGTACGGGGCTGAATGTGCAGATCATTCAGAATTATTTAAGCAGGATCAGACGGAATTACCCTGCGATACCGGCCATTTCTGACGCGGAAGGCACATTTGGAGACAGTACACGGGCGGCAGTGATGAAGTTTCAGAGTATTTTCGGATTGGCAGCTGACGGAATCGTAGGTAAATCTACATGGTATAAGCTTTCCAGCCTGTATACGGCAGTCACCAGACTGGCGGAACTAGATAGTGAGGGAACAAATATCGGAATCGGCACCGTGCCGCCGAACGTAGTGCTCCGGGAGGGAGCGAGAGGGCAGGATGTTATTACACTGCAGTATCTGCTCAGTATCATCTCGGAATACTATCCCGATGTTCCCGCCGTGGTGCAGGACGGTATTTTCGGCAGTGGAACACGGCAGGCGGTGAGCGCTTTTCAGAGCAGAATGGGACTGGTGGCGGACGGCATTGTGGGTCCGGCCACATGGAATGCGCTGTATCGGGCTTATCAGGGGATTGGGCAGAATGTACCTTCTCCCAATCCGACACCCGGAGCAGGCGCAAGTTCTTTTGATTATACGGTGCGATCCGGAGACACGTTGTGGCTGCTGGCGAATCGGTACGGCACAACGGTAGATGCGATCAAACAGTTGAACGGGTTGACCGGCGACAGTCTGCGGATCGGTCAGCTTCTTAAGATTCCGTCAGGGCANACCCANCANTATTTNAATTATACGGTGCGTTCCGGNGATACACTGTGGCTGCTGGCAAATCGGTTCGGCACGACGGTGGATGCCATCAGNCAGTTGAACGGANTGACCGGTANTGCGCTGCAGATCGGGCANGTACTGCGGATTCCCACATGATTATATGCCCGGCGGTATGANCGCGGTAACAAGCGGTGGTGCCGNCGGGNTNCTTTTTTNTAAAAAANNNGNGCAAATACTTGACAAACAAACNNATATATGNTCAAATGTTCATATGAAATAAAAATATGANCAGATGACAGNNGGGAAATNNGNGNCNNGCAAGAAAAATCTGTTATCTGTTNTGGATAGGAGAAGGTGNATGTTATGACAAAGAAACAAAAGAAAGTNTTGATACGGATTATCATATCTGCTGTATTGGTAGTGGGATTTAATTTTATTCCGGTGGAGAATCCATATATAAAGCTGGCGCTTTTCATGATTCCGTATCTCATTATCGGNTATGATATCCTGAAGAAAGCGGTTATGGGAATCNTTCACGGTCAAGTGTTTGACGAGAATTTTCTGATGGCGGTAGCAACGGTAGGTGCGATCGCGCTGGGAGAGTACCTTGAGGGAACGGCGGTTATGCTGTTTTATCAGATCGGAGAACTATTTCAGAGCTACGCGGTGGGTAAGAGCCGCAGGAATATCACTGCACTGATGGATATCCGTCCGGATTATGCCAATGTGGAGCTGGACGGAGAACTTAAGCAGGTAGACCCCGATGAAGTGGCGGTGGGATCTGTCATCACAGTGCAGCCGGGAGAAAAGGTGCCCATCGACGGCGTAATCGTGAGCGGCTCATCTACGCTGAATACCAGTGCATTAACGGGGGAGAGCCTGCCCAGAGAGGCGGCGGAAGGTGATGAAGTGATCAGCGGATGTGTNAATATGTCCGGTGTGCTTCGAATCAGGACAACGAAGGAGTTTGGCGAGTCCACCGTATCTAAGATTCTTGATCTGGTGGAGAATTCCAGCATGAAAAAGTCCAGATCCGAGAACTTTATTACAAGATTTGCAAAGTATTATACACCCGCAGTCTGTATAGGCGCACTGGCGCTGGCGCTTGTTCCTCCTGTGGTTAATCTGCTGTTAGGAAATCCCGCGGGATGGTCTGACTGGCTGATCAGAGCATTAACGACGTTNGTTATCAGNTGTCCTTGNGCATTGGTNATCTCGATTCCGTTAAGCTTCTTCGGGGGAATCGGCGGCGCTTCCGCGAAGGGAATTTTGGTAAAGGGCTCTAATTATCTGGAAGCGCTTTCACAGACGGCGTATGTGGTCTGCGATAAAACNGGGACTTTGACTAAGGGTGTTTTCGAAGTGACATATATGGAAGCGGCGGATGGCATTTCACAGGAAGAGCTATTGGAAACGGCGGCTTATGCGGAGAATTATTCCAATCATCCCATCAGTAAGAGCTTAAAAGAAGCCTATAGNAAGCCCATTGATCCTGCAGGAGTCACGGATGTGGAAGAGATCGGCGGTCATGGCGTGACGGCTGTGGTGAACGGAAGACGGGCAGCGGTTGGTAATGTGAAACTGATGAAAAAGTTAAATATTCCTTATCTGGTACCGGAGAAGACGGGAACAGAGGTACATGTGGCGATCGACGGCAAATATGCCGGATATATTCTGATTTCGGATGTGATCAAGGACAATGCTAAAGCGGCGGTTTCCGGTTTGAAATCGGCCGGAGTTAAACAAGTAGTTATGTTAACCGGAGATGCGAAAAAAGTGGCGGATTCAGTGGCGGCGGAACTCGGGGTAGATGTAGTCAAGAGTGAGCTTTTGCCGGCCGACAAGGTTGGCGAGGTGGAGAAGCTTCTGGCAGCGAAAGATAAAAAAGAAAAACTGGCATTCGTAGGAGACGGCGTAAATGATGCCCCTGTATTATCCCGTGCTGATCTGGGAATCGCCATGGGAGCGCTGGGAGCGGATGCAGCAATCGAAGCGGCGGATATCGTGCTGATGGACGATGATCCGGAGAAGATCGCGACCGCGATCAATATTTCGAGAAAGACCTTGCGCATTGTGCACCAGAATATAGTCTTTGCACTGGCAGTCAAGTTTATCTGTTTAGGATTAGGTGCGGTGGGAACGCTCAATATGTGGTGGGCGATCTTCGCNGATGTGGGTGTTATGATCCTTGCGGTATTAAATGCGACCAGAGCGCTCAAGTATCGTCAGTGAAATANGGCGCTGAAAACAATGTAAATTGTAATNACCTCTATTATAAATACAAATTATGTTATACATAATAAATATTGATTTTACTTATAATGAATCATGCGATATAATCAAACAGTAAGAAACGGACGNAATACGTCCGTTTTAACTATGAANGAATATGCAGATGAAACATCATATTGGGTAAACTTAAAAATATGTGAAATTAAATCTGCGGGCATGAATGAAGGAGGAATTACAATGGTAAAAGCAGTGGTGGGCGCCAATTGGGGAGACGAAGGTAAAGGAAAGATCACTGATATGTTGGCGGAGAAAGCGGATATTATCGTGCGCTTTCAGGGAGGAGCCAATGCTGGGCATACGATTGTCAATAATTATGGTAAGTTTGCACTGCACACGTTACCGTCCGGCGTTTTCTACGGTCATACGACGAGTGTGATTGGCAACGGCGTTGCGCTGAATATTCCGATTCTGATGAATGAGATCAAGTCGATCATAGACCGGGGTGTTCCCATGCCGAAGATTCTCGTGTCTGACAGATGTCAGATGGTTATGCCGTATCATATCCTGTTTGATCAGTATGAGGAGGAAAGACTCGGCGGCAAGTCCTTTGGCTCCACGAAGTCGGGAATCGCACCTTTTTACTCGGATAAGTATGCGAAGATCGGTTTTCAGGTGAGTGAACTCTTCGATGAGGAACGTTTGAGTGAAAAAGTAGAGCGTGTCTGTGAGACCAAGAATGTAATTCTTGAGCATTTATATCATAAGCCGTTGATCGATCCGACGGAACTGCTTAATACATTGAAAGGATATCGTGAGATGATAGAGCCTTACGTGTGCGATGTGTCCGCATATCTTGACCATGCTTTAAAAGAAGGCAAGACTGTGCTTCTGGAAGGGCAGTTAGGTACGTTAAAAGATCCTGACCACGGTATCTATCCCATGGTAACATCCTCTTCCACACTGGCGGCCTTCGGCGCCATCGGTGCAGGATTGCCGCCTCATGAGATCAAGGAGATTATTACGGTGTGCAAGGCATACTCTTCAGCCGTGGGAGCAGGTGCTTTTGTATCGGAAATATTCGGAGACGAGGCGGATGAACTTCGACGCAGAGGCGGTGACGGCGGTGAGTTCGGCGCTACGACAGGACGGCCCCGGCGTATGGGATGGTTCGATTGTGTGGCTTCCAAGTACGGGTGCAGACTGCAGGGTACCACGGACGTGGCATTTACGGTGTTAGATGTGCTGGGATATCTGGATGAGATTCCGGTGTGTGTAGGCTATGAAGTGGACGGAGAGGTGACGACGGATTTTCCCGTCACCTGTAAATTAGAAAAAGCAAAGCCGGTGTTAAAGAAGCTTCCGGGCTGGAAATGCGAAATCAGGGGTATCAAGAGTTATGAGGAGCTTCCGGAGAACTGCCGCAAGTATGTGGAATTTATCGAGGAGCAGATCGGATACCCGATCACGATGGTTTCCAACGGACCGGGCAGAGAAGATATTATCTATCGGAAGAGTCCGCTTAGCCGGTAGGGTTATAGCAGCGGTTAGGAACAGAATGCCTACGCTGTATGTTACAATAAGATAATTCGACGACGAAATAAAAGGCAGCGATTCAAATTCACTGCCCTTTATATTTTTATAGGAATTGGGAAACTGTCCGCGAGGATTGCTGAAATAGTCATCGTATTCTATGCTTTTTTTGCCGTTTTGCATTGGATAATCCGCAAGCATTAGCAACAAACGTGTAAAACGAAAGAAGAAGGTATGCGTATATAAAAATAAGACAGATTGTGATATACTATATGCAGTAAACGCGAGAAGTGTCTGAATACAGGCACAAGAAAAGGAGGGAAATCTATGTTGCTGGAAAACAAGGTTGCGATTATTACAGGCGGGAGCAGAGGGATCGGTTATGCGACTGTCGAGGCTTTCTTACAGGAGGGTGCAAAGGTAGTGCTGTGTGCCAGCAGGCAGGAAACGGCAGATCAGGCGGTGGCAAAGTTAAAGGAAACATACGCGGATGCGGTAGTGGAGGGAATCTTCCCGAATCTGTCCGAATATACAGCTGTGAAGGCGGCTTTTGATGAGGTGGCCGGAAAGTACGGAAAGATCGATATTCTGGTTAATAATGCGGGAATGTCGGAGAGTACCCCTTTTACGGAATATACGGAAGAGCTGTTTAGTAAGGTCATGGATTTAAATCTTAAGGCCGTATACAACTGCACCAAAGCGGCAAGCGAGTATATGGTGGCGGCGGGCAGCGGCGTCATCCTGAACACGTCCTCCATGGTGAGTGTATATGGGCAGCCGGCGGGAGTTGCCTATCCTACATCTAAATGGGCAGTCAACGGATTTACTTTATCTCTCGCCAGAGAAATGGGACCGAAGGGAATCCGGGTCAATGCGGTGGCACCGGGCATCACATATACCGACATGATGCGTGCCGTTCCGAAAGAAGTGATCGATCCGATGATAGCGCAGATTCCGCTGCGGCGCATGGGACAGCCGGAAGATATCGCCAATGCTTTCGTATTCCTCGCATCGGATAGGGCTTCTTACATCAGCGGCGAGATTCTGCATGTGGATGGGTTGGCGAGAAGCTGAGTATGGCCGCGGGCAATAAGAAAAGGCGCTGGAAGTGTACGTGGAATATGTGCGGTGATAGATATGGAGTTATGTAAACTATGAACAACTTAGAGTATTATAAAGTATTCTATCATGTGGCAACAACCGGAAGTCTGACGATGGCTGCGAAAGAACTGAATATTTCGCAGCCGGCTGTCAGTCAGTCCGTCAGGCAGTTGGAGGCGGCGCTGGGGACGAAGCTTTTTACGAGGGCATCGAAAGGAGTACGGCTGACGGGAGAGGGCAGCCTGCTCTATGGCTATGTGGCGAAGGGGTATGAGCAGATCAGACTGGGAGAGCAGAAGCTGGAACAGATGCTGAATCTGGAGCTGGGTGAGATTCACATCGGAGCCAGCGACATGACACTGCAATTCTATCTGTTGCCGTATTTGGAGCAGTTTCACGAGAAATATCCCCATATTAAGGTGATGGTCAGCAACGCGCCTACTCCGGAGACGCTGAGCAATCTGAATGAGAATAAAATTGATTTCGGTGTGGTGAGNACACCTTTTGANAATCCGGNCNGTCTGCAGGTGGCGAATGTGCGGGAGATTGAAGATGTATTCGTGGCGGGNCGGAAGTTTATCAGCTATAAGAACCGNATGTTGGACTTGCANGAATTNGAAAAAATGCCTATTATTTATCTGGAGGGCGCNACCAGCACGAGAAGCTATATGGATTCTTTTTTACAGAAAAACAACGTGTACGTCCGGCCTGAGTTTGAACTGGCGACCAGCGATATGATCGTGCAGTTTGCCCTGCGCAATCTGGGTGTGGGATGTGTCGTTCGGGACTTTGCAAGGGAATATCTGGAAGACGGAAGACTGTTTGAACTGCGGTTTAACATGATCATACCGAAGCGGCAATTCTGTGTGGTGACGAATCCGAAGAATCCACTGTCGGCGGCAGCGCGGAGTATGCTGGAGCTGCTGTGACGAATCGACTATAGGATGCTTCATGAGAAAAGCCGCAGCGATAGAGCTTTACCTGAGAAAAAGCGATGAAACGGAGAGAAAATCAACATGATTACGACAATTATATTTGACATCGGCAATGTGCTTGCGGATTTTACATGGGAGGAACACTATGCGAGATTCGGGTATGACGCGCAGATGGTGGAGCGTATTGCCAAGGCGACGGTTAAGAATCCGGCATGGAATGAAATTGACAGAGGTGCTATGAGTGAAGAGGATATCATACGGGAGTTCGTAGCATCTGATCCGGACATTGAAGAAGATATCCGTAAGGTACTGAAGAATGTCGAAACAATAGTAGCGCGCAATGACTATGCGATACCGTGGATTCAGGAGTTAAAGAGCAAGGGCTACCGGACATTATATCTGTCTAATTTCTCAGAGAAAGCAGAGCGAGAGTGTGCGCGTGCACTGGATTTTATCCCATATATGGACGGCGGTATTCTGTCATATCAGGAAAAAGTGATCAAGCCTATGCCGGAGATATACCAGTTGTTGATCGACCGATATGATCTTGTGCCGGAAGAATGCGTCTTTATGGATGACACACCGGCGAATCTGGCCGGAGCGGAGAAGTTCGGCATACATACGATCCATTTTCGGAATCAGGCGCAGGCGATTGCAGAACTGCAAAAGCTGGGGGTTAATGCATAAGAGAAAACGAAAAAGCTATCCTTCCGATAGCCGTATCTGCACGCGAATAAGCAGCAGATACGGACGTATCATATGAAGAGGGATAGCTTTTTATTACTTGATTAATTCTTCGGCCAACGCTTCAATCTGGGCCTTACTCTCGTCATTTAACGCAGATTTGATCTGAACCGTATTTTCCGCAAATGTAATATTCTTGCAGTTTTCCAGCTTAGCGCGCATAACCTTCGCCGCCATCGGTGCCCATGATCCGTTTTCGATGAGAGCGACGGTACGGTTCTGATAATTATGTGAGATCAGCTCGTCGATAAATTCCCGCATATACGGAAAGATTTCCGTGTTGTAGGTGGTGGTGGCAAGTACCAGTTTGCCGTAACGGAAAGCGTCTTCCATACATTCCGCCATATCTTCACGGGCAAGATCGGCCGTAACGACTTTCGGGCAGCCTTTTTCCGTGAGCTTTGCGGCAAGGAGTTCTGCTGCAGCTTTCGTGTTGCCGTAAACGGAGGTGTAGGCGATCATAATGCCTTCTGACTCCACGCCGTAGGAAGACCAGATCTGATATAGGTTTACATAATATTCAAGATTTTCTTTTAAAACCGGACCGTGTAAAGGACAGATTGTCTGGATATCAAGGGCAGAAGCTTTTTTCAACAGGTTCTGTACCTGCATGCCATACTTGCCTACGATACCGAAATAGTAGCGGCGTGCTTCGCAGGCCCAGTCTTCGTCCGCATCCAAGGCGCCGAATTTACCGAATCCGTCGGCGGAGAAGAGTACTTTATCTAAGCTGTCATAGGTGACCATGACTTCGGGCCAGTGAACCATCGGCGCGGCGATAAACTGTAAGGTGTGCGAGCCGAGTTCGAGCGTATCGCCTTCTTTGATAATCTGTCGTCTGTCGGCATAGTCCGTGCCGAAGAACTGGCGCATCATGTTAAATGCAGGCGCGGATGCCACGATAACGGCGTCTGGATAGGCTTTGACAAATGTGTCGATGTTAGCGGAGTGATCCGGCTCCATGTGCTGTATGATCAGGTAGTCAGGGGTGCGTGTTTCGAGAACTTCCTTCAGGTTCTGCAGCCATTCCTCGCCGAAGTGAGCATCTACTGTGTCGAGGATGGCAATCTTGTCGTCAATGATCACATAGGAATTGTATGCCATTCCGTTTTCTACGATATACTGCCCCTCGAAGAGGTCGATATCGTGATCGTTTACGCCTATGTATTGAATGTCTTTCGTGATCTGCATAGTGAGTCTCCTTTTTATATATAAATTTAGGTGTTTGAAAATTGCATCGTTTTTCCACTGCGATGCTATATTAGTATAACCTCTTTTAAAAGGCTTGACAAGATTTTGTGATGTTCAGTCTGGCAGCTCCGGCAGAAAGTTGCTTTTCACATGCGGCATAAACGGTCGCGCAGAGGAAAGTTATTATCTGCGTCACCGCGCTCTCGCTCCGCAAAAAGCGTAGCGGACACTAGACTCGTGAAATACCTCGTCAAGTGCCGACGCTTTTTGAGGGGTTCCTTCAGATATTAACTTCCCTCTGCGCTTAGGCTGTGGTGTGGGCGAGACAAGAAACTTATATACCACAAATGATAGGTTTGGTGGAAGGATTCGTTGTCTGTGAGTGCCAAATGCGGTAAAATAAAGGCAGGAAGTGCAAAATTGTGCCTGTGGCTTAATTCACAGGCTACGGAAAGGCATGGTTATTATTATGACAGAACAATTTTCCAGAACAGAAATGCTGATCGGCACCGATGCTATGGACAGACTGGCGCGTGCGCGTGTGGCGGTGTTCGGTGTGGGCGGCGTGGGCGGTTATGTATGCGAAGCTCTCTCGCGCAGCGGCGTTGGCGCGCTTGATCTGATCGACAACGATAAGGTCTGTCTTTCCAATCTGAACCGCCAGATCATTGCCACTCATAAGACGGTAGGCAGATTCAAGACAGAGGTGATGAAAGAGCGGATTCTGGATATTAATCCGAATGCACGCGTGCGGATTCATCAGTGCTTTTTCCTGCCGGAAAATGCGGATCAGTTTCCTTTTGAGGAATACGACTATGTGGTGGATGCGGTTGACACCGTGATCGCTAAGATCGAACTGGTATTGCGGGCACAGGAGAAGAATGTTCCGATTATCAGCAGCATGGGAGCCGGGAACAAGCTTGATGCGAGCGCTTTTCGTGTGGCAGATATATATGAGACGAAAGTGTGTCCCCTTGCCAAGGTGTTGCGCAGGGAATTGAAAAAAAGAAATGTGGAACATTTGAAAGTGGTGTATTCGGAAGAAGAGCCGATGAAACCGGCCGGGCAGGAGAGAGGGGCAACGGAGAAAACAGATGCGGAAAACGGACAGGTTACGGCAGGCAGGAGAAGTACACCGGGCAGTATCGCGTTCGTGCCGTCCGTTGCGGGACTGATCATTGCGGGGGAAGTGGTGAANGATCTGGCGNGGGATTNAAANNGNATTCAATNAANTTGGGGNTGNTTTTNGCACTCCAACTTCTTGAATTCTATAGGAAATTGCTCGTTTATGTACGAGTGCGCTAAGAGAATCTCACTTTTTTACCAAAACTGGCATGNANAAAAATATAAAAACTGGATATTTNATAAAAGCCAATATGCTGATATATTTCTGATAATCGGTGTAACGATTTCGAGGCACTGATAAAGAGGATTAATGGAATATAGTATTTTGGAGTAAAGACAAGGAGGCTTTGTGAACCAGATGAGTGAAGAGAGATATGCGTTGAACAAGCAGTTGGCACAGATGTTAAAGGGCGGCGTGATCATGGATGTGACGACGCCGGAACAGGCGAAGATCGCGGAAGCAGCAGGCGCTTGTGCTGTNATGGCATTAGAGAGAATTCCGGCAGATATTCGGGCGGCAGGCGGCGTCTCTAGAATGAGTGACCCGAAGATGATCAAAGGCATTCAGGAGGCAGTTTCCATTCCTGTAATGGCGAAATGCCGGATTGGTCATTTCGTGGAGGCACAGATTCTGGAGGCGATCGAGATCGACTACATAGACGAGAGTGAGGTNCTTTCTCCGGCGGACGATGTCTATCACATTGACAAGCGACAATTTAAGGTGCCCTTTGTGTGCGGCGCGAAGGATCTGGGTGAGGCGCTTCGCAGGATCAACGAGGGTGCTTCCATGATCAGGACAAAAGGCGAGCCGGGTACGGGGGATGTGGTGCAGGCGGTGCGCCACATGAGGAAGATGAGCAGTGAGATTGCGAAGATCACAGCAATGCGGCAGGATGAATTGTTCGAGGAAGCCAAGCAGCTTGCGGTTCCCTATGAGTTGGTGGCTTATGTGCATGAGAACGGCAGGCTTCCGGTGGTGAATTTCGCGGCGGGTGGTGTAGCGACTCCGGCGGACGCGGCATTGATGATGCAGCTTGGTGCAGAGGGTGTGTTTGTGGGGTCCGGTATCTTCAAGTCCGGCAATCCTGCAAAGAGAGCGGCGGCTATCGTGAAAGCGGTGACCAATTATAAGGATCGTAAACTGATTGCAGAACTGTCNGAGGAGCTGGGTGAAGCGATGGTCGGAATCAATGAGCAGGAAATCGAGCTTTTGATGGCGGAGAGAGGGAAATGATGAAGAGTCTCCGATTTGTCAGACCGGCTTGTGTTGTTGCAGCAGNCAGGATAGTCTATAAATGTGAGAGTAGCAATGGTAGTAAAGGAGTTATGTAAACTATGAATATTGCNGTGCTGGCGGTACAGGGAGCTTTTGCGGAGCATATTAACAAGTTGGAGAAGTTAGGTGCGGATTGCATAGAATTAAGACAGGCAGCAGATTTGGATCAGGATTTCGANGGACTCATTCTGCCTGGTGGGGAGAGTACTGTACAGAGGAAGCTATTGCGGGAACATGACATGGTTGAACCTCTTCGGAAAAAGATTGGGCAGGGGNTCCCCGTTCTAGGAACCTGCGCGGGCTTGATTCTTCTGGCACAGGAGATCAGCAATGACGGCGATGTATGTTTCGGAACGTTGCCGGTGCGTGTGCAGCGCAATGCTTACGGAAGACAGCTTGGCAGTTTTCACACGGAAGAGGAGTTTGCGGGGATAGGCAGGGTGCCTATGAGTTTTATCCGAGCGCCTTATATTGAATCGGTGGTAAACAGGAATCAGACAGAAATACTTGCCACGGTGGAAGACAGGATCGTAGCGGCGCGGTCCGGCAATCAGATCGGGATAGCTTTTCACCCGGAGCTGGATGAGGATGATCGAATTCATGAGATGTTTCTTGAGATGTGCAGAGGAGTATAAAGTTTGACCAGACAAAAATGAGAATTANGTAGTACTATTACGGAATTAAAAAAGCTAACCCCAGGGGCAAAGGAATTCTTGGTTTGCACCTACTCTCATTCGAGAACCCAGCCTTTATCCTTCACGAGTTAACTTATCTATACTATAGCATATGGGATGAAAATGTCAAATATACATGCGAGGACAATTTCACTGTGACAGAAGCTTNTTATTTAGATTATGTTGTTTAACTTGAAATACTGCCTCTATTATGTTCTTTATATTTCAATAAATCAGCTTAAATTGAAATAAAATTGTCGTTTTTGGTATACATAACTTCCTAAGTATCACGCACCACCCCTCCGGCACCTAAAATGGTACCGCCTCCTCGATACATTTCACAGTCCCGTCTTGAAACTTCTCATAATGCAAATTATCTATTTATATTACTTTCATACATTTCCCCGGCTAATACTCCCTATTGCCGTACAACCCTCTGCCATAGTATACTAAACTTATACAGCCCGTACAGAAGATTCATACAGGCGAAACAGTTACCGATGATAATGTCCTGAAGATATCATACAACATAGAAGCAACTGTATATAATAGATCTGAAGGGATAGAGGACAAAGGGGAGAAAAGATTGAAGATTAAAACTGCTAAGATGAGCTATGAGGAAGTGCTTGCGCTTCCGGTTACGATGCATCAGAAACCAATCAAGCAGCGGCTGCTCTTTCGGGTAGTGCTGCTTTTGTTGTCCATATGGGATCTGTGGATGACTCGGTTTACATATCGGATGATTGGCATGGAGAAACTGGAAAAGGGTGAACCCTGTCTCGTGTTGATGAATCATTCCAGCTTTATTGACTTAAAGATCGCGGCGCGGCTTATGTGTACCAGACCGTTTCATATCATATGCACTGCCGACGGCTTTGTGGGAAAAAGGTGGCTGATGCGGCAGATCGGCTGTATTCCGACGAGAAAATTCATGACGGATGTGACGCTGGTGCGGGATATGGTCTATGCGACTAGAGAATTGAAAAGTTCCATTCTTATGTTTCCGGAGGCGAGCTACAGCTTCGACGGAACCCAGACACCTCTGCCGGACAGCCTCGGAAAATGCCTTAAGATATTGAAGGTTCCGGTTGTCATGATCAGAACTCACGGTGCGTTTGCGAGAGATCCGCTGTACAATAATCTGCAGCTTCGCAAGGTCAGGGTATCCGCCGATGTGGAATACCTGCTTTCTCCAAAAGAAATTGCAGAGAAATCCCAGCAGGAGCTGAACGATATCTTACAGGAGAAGTTTACTTTCGATTATTTCCGCTGGCAGCAGGAGAATGAGATCAGGATCAAAGAGCCGTTTCGTGCGGACGGACTCAATCGGATGCTGTACAAGTGTCCCCGTTGTAAGGCGGAGGGTCAGATGCTGGGTCAGGGGACAAAGATATTATGTAAACTATGCGGAAAAGCGTATGAGCTGACAGAATACGGATATCTGAAAGATCTGGAGACAGACATGCAGGAATGTGGAGAAGATGAAGCCAAAGAAAGCGAAAGTCTCACGGTCAATTATTCGGAAGCAGGCGAAGCACATTTCACCCATATTCCCGACTGGTACCATTGGGAGCGGGAGTGTGTCAGACAGGAGATTCTTTCGGGAAATTATCGGATGGATGTTCCTGTTACGATCTACATGATGGTTAATACTGATAGAATCTATCAGGTAGGGGAAGGGGTACTCAGTCATTCGGCAGAAGGCTTCCGGCTGACAGGCTGTGACGGCAGATTAGACTATCGGCAGGAGCCGCTTGCCTCCTACAGTCTGTATTCTGATTTCTATTGGTATGAGATCGGTGATGTGATCAGCATCGGGGACGCGCGGGTGCAGTATTACTGTTTCCCGAAAGAAAGCGGAGACATTGTGGCGAAGGCGAGACTTGCTGCAGAAGAATTATATAAGCTGGTGAAGCAGGGAACACTTGCAGAATATCAGTGATTTATTTCTTTTATAGTTAATGACATTAAAAATTTCTTACAGTATCTATTAAAGTCTTTTCATGTCACTGTCATGGCATGTTATGTCCGGAATCGGGCAGAACAGGTATCAGGATATTGTGCGGGAAGCAGTGTTGTGGTATGTTTCCAGTATAAAATCCTGATCCGTACAGTGACACTCATATATGGGAAGCATATTACATAACATGCTTTCCCATGTCAGAATATATCAAGAGGAATATGGGGCATCATACGGATGCAAACTTGCAGGTTGAGAGAAGGGCATAGTTAGAAAAATGAAAATAGAGATTAATGTGGATGAGCAGATCGATGAGACTTGCATCAGGATATCCTGTAGGGAACTGACACCGGAACTCTCCAGAATCCTTGCCATGCTAAGGCTGCCGGAAAGACAGCTTGCCGTTACGCGGGAAGAGGAGACGTATCTGCTTGATGTTACAGAGGTCATTTATATAGAATCCTTGGAAAGAAAAACTTTTGTCTACACGAAAGACGGTGTATATGAGTCGGGGCTTAAGCTGTATGAGCTGGAGGAGCAGTTGGAAGCGTGGGGATTCTTGCGAGTGAGTAAATCATGTCTGGTTCGGTTAAGCGCCGTCAGGTCTCTTCGAAGTGACATTAACCGCAGGATTCGTGTGACACTGGATAACGGAGAAGTGATCATCGCCTCAAGGCAGTATGCGGACGGTATCAAGAAACGGCTTGGGATTGCGAAGTGAGAGAAACAGAATCGCGGATATGACGGAGGCAGGATATTATGGAAGAGAAAAGAACGGTATTTGATTATTGCGGTCATGTATTTATTACATTCGGCTTCAGTATTTTAGTGCTAAGCATCTTTTGCAGTATTGTGGGAGAGGAGGCAAGGGAGGTTTCGAGCCTGTATTCTTTGGGCAAAGAGGGATTGTCCGTAACAACGATACTGCAGTTTCTGGGCGTATCGGTCTGCATTACTGCATTTCGTACACTTTTCTTCACAGATGGCGTGATCAAACAGATGTCCGTCACAATGCGCACGGTATGTATGCTGCTGTGTGTGATCGCGATGATTATAGTATGTGCGGTGGTGTTCGGCTGGTTTCCGGTAGACATGTGGCAGGCATGGGCGGGATTTGCAGTCAGCTTCGGCGTGTGCTTTGTGGGAAGCCTTATACTCACACTGTTGAAGGAGCGGACGCAGAACCGCAGGATGGAGGAAGCGCTGTCGAGGCTGAAGGAGCAGGAGAAAGGGAATGAGGATTCTTAATGTCAGAGATGAGCTTTCTGTGCAAATATCATGAGACGCCGAAGTGATAGGACGGGAAGCGGAGGAGAGTAAAGGAAAAAGTAGAGAAAAAGAGGGATTTTGAAGATGGAAAACCAGTTTCAAACAAAAGAGTTTCAGACAAAAGACGATAAACAGCTTGATCAAAACGCGATTATGATTGCAAATGTATCCCACCGATTCGGAGACAAAGAAGTGCTGAAAAACATTTCCTTGTCTGTAAAGAAAGGAGAAATCATAGGACTCTTAGGACCGTCAGGTGCAGGCAAGACAACGCTTATTAAGATCATCACGGGGCAGCTCGTACCCACGTCCGGCAGCGTGGAACTGACGGGGTGCGATATGCGAAATCCCGGTCCGGCAATCTATCGGAGAATCGGCATGATGATGGACGACTGCGGACTTTATGAGAGACTGTCCTGTTATGACAATCTGAGGCTGTATGCCGATCTGTACCGAATCGGTCACGACAGGATCGGTGAGGTGTTAAAGTGGGTGGGCTTGTATGAAGACAGGAAATGTCCGGCGCAGAAACTGTCTAAAGGCATGAGAGGCAGACTTATGCTGGCGAGAGCCGTCTTGCACAGACCGGAATTTCTGTTTCTGGATGAACCTACAAGCGGACTGGACCCGGCCACGACCGGACATATTCATGAGCTGATCTTCGGAATGTGTAAGGAGGGGACAACAGTCTTTTTGACAACACATAATATGACTGAGGCTGAGAAGTTATGTAAACATGTTGCGCTTCTGCATGAAGGGAAGATCGTAGAGTATGGAGAACCCCAGGAGATCAACAGGAAGTATAATCATATGAACCGGCTGAGGATACGCCTGTACAGCGGCAAGGATCTGGATCTGCCGAATACGGAGGAAGCGGCAGCGCAGATATATGAGTATTTGCAAAGCAGACAGATTGAGACGATACATTCCACAGAGCCGAATCTGGAATCTGTGTTTCTGGAACTGACGGGGCAGCGATTACAGGAATGAGAAAGCGCAGCATAAACGAATATGAAAGGTAGGAGAAAAGAGTGAAAAATTCAATCATTATATTCAGAAAACAAGTGAAAGACACCGGCAGAAATCTTGCTCTGGGCATCCAGTTTATTATGTTTCCCCTGATGGCGGTCATTATGGAAAACGCCATACAGGTCGAGGATATGCCGCCGCACTTTTTCGTGGGTATGTTTGCGGTCATGCATATCGGCATGGCACCGCTCAACGTCATGGCGGCTGTCATCTCGGAGGAAAAGGAGAAGAACACGCTTCGCATGCTCTTCTTCGGCAGTGTGAAGCCTGTCGAGTATCTTCTGGGAATCGGTGGTTTTGTCTTTAGTGCCTGCATGGCGGGAACTGTTGTATTCGCCGTAGTGGGAGGATATGGCGGAGTAGAGTTCTTGCGATTTCTGCTGATTATGGCAGCGGGGATCTGCGTTTCCATGCTGTTAGGCGCGGTGATCGGAATCCTGACGAAGAGTCAGATCAGCGCCACTACGATCGCAACGCCGACCATGATGGTATTCGCTTTCCTGCCCATGCTCGCCATGTTCAATGAAACCATTGCCAAGGTGGCGGATTACACTTACTCACAACAGGTTCAACTGATGTTAAACGGCCTTGCGTCAGGGACGGGAACTGAGCCGAAGAGTCTGCTCGTCATTGCGGTCAGCGCCGTAATCGCCGCAGGAATGTTTATCTATGCTTATCGCAGGAGCGGTCTGCTATGATTGGTCTTGAGAATTATTACAAAAATGAATGATAATCCAGCATAAAATCGGCAAGGCTACCGTGAGCGCAAGGCATCCTGCGAAGAGCCGCCCGGTAGCCGTCGCATCCAGACATGCCGCAATCAGAGTAATCACATACATGGCAACGAGCAGAACGACGCATGTAAGAGCGATGATCTGTTTCGGGGTCTTTTTTTTCATAAGAGTTCTCCTTCTTAACGTCTGTGTATTTGATGTCAGTCTACGTGTCAGAGCAGTTTAATGCAGTCTATATCCCATACTTGCACCTCATGTCTTCTCGGATACAAATGTCCATGAAAAGTCCGGTGCAAGTATTGTGATGCACACTATGCTCTCATGCAGACAAGCTGCATGTGCAGCATGGCGCGTGTACGCTCAGCGCAGCAAGTGCGCAGAGCTGATTCAGAGATATTCTTTTCATACTTTAGCATGATTTCGGTCAGGAAGCAACGGAAGATCTGTGCCTGTTTCGGAGGGCACGGATGTACAGAAATAATTAAGATGACAAATGGGGGAAATTCCGCTATGATGTAATAAGTGTAAAAATGTTACTGTTTGTAAGTTATGTAAACCGTCCGCGCAGATGAACGTGAATATATACGAAGCCGCGCTTTCGCTCCGCAAAAAGCGTAACAGACGCTAAACTCGTGAGTTGCTTTGCAACTCATAACCTCGTTAAGCGCTGACGCTTTTTGAGGGGCTTCTTAAGATATTCACGTTCATCTGCGCTGGGTATTGGTTATGTCTGAACAGTAAAAGCAACTATATTGAATACGGAGAGCGGAGACAGAATTATATGGATAGAATGATACTTGATAAGAATTGGCGGATGAAGATCGTGGGGGAGAATGTCTATGACATACCGGAGGACTGGATTGATATGCAGGTTCCGGGTTCCGTCTACGGCACTTTGCTGGAAAAGGGGCTTATGCCTGATCCTTATGACAGGATGAACGAGTTAGAGGCGCTGCGTCTGATGGAAAATAATTTTTGTTTCCAGACCACATTTTCTATTGACAAAGAGCAGTTACTGGGTGATTTCCTGCTGTTGCGTTTCGACGGGATTGACACGCTTGCAGAAGTCTACCTTAATGACAGACTTTTGGGACAAACTGACAATATGCACCGCGTTTGGGAGTTTGATATCGAAGAAATTGCCAAGGTTGGTGAGAATACGCTGCGCGTGGAATTCGCGTCTCCGACGAAATACATAGCAAAAGAGAATGCGAAAGTATACACCGGCGGTTCAGGAGAGTGTATGAAAGGATTCCCACATCTGCGCAAGGCACACTGCATGTTTGGATGGGACTGGGGTCCGAGGTTGCCTGATATGGGGATTTTCAGGGAAGTCTCTGTTTTATCCGGCAGGATGGCAAGATTGGATCAGGTTTACATAACACAAGACTGGCTCCATGGAAATGCAGTGGATGTTACACCGAAGGGCGTGGATATTCACACTGGTTCGGTTGACATAAAGTATAATGTAACCATTGAAAATTTTGTGTCGGAAATGTCGGATGACAGCTATGAAATCAGGACGGCGCTCTATGACGACAAGGGTATGCTGATTGCGGAGAAGTCCTCCGGGCAGCGTGCGGGAGCAGGTGCGGCGGAAGAATATGCGGAGACGTTCACAGCAGATAAGGGCGACGAAACAAGGGACAGCTGGGATACACTCACTGTGCATGACCCGAAGCGCTGGTGGCCTAACGGTTACGGCAAGCAGCCGCTCTACCGGGCGGAAGTAACGTTGTTAGATGATCAGGGAACGGTGCTGGATGTGTGGAGCCGCAGGATCGGTCTGCGCACCATGACAGTCAACACACAGCAGGACGAGTGGGGAGAGTGCTTTGCCCATGAGGTGAATGGTGTTAAAATCTTTGCCATGGGGGCAGACTATATTCCTGAGGATAATATTTTGTCCAGAGTGACGCCGGAGCGTACGAGGAAGCTGTTGCAGGATGCGGCACAGGCACATTACAACTGTATCCGGGTATGGGGCGGCGGATATTATCCGGATGACTGGTTTTATGATCTGTGCGACGAACTGGGATTGGTCGTATGGCAGGATTTCATGTTTGCCTGCGCGGCTTATGAGTTGGATGACGATTTCGCACGCAATGTCAGTATGGAGCTTTGCGATAATATAAGAAGGATCAGACACCATGCTTGTCTGGGGCTGTGGTGCGGCAATAACGAGATAGAGACCCAGACGCTCGATAAGGCATGGAAGCCGTCTGAGAAACAGAAATGTGACTATATTAAGCTGTTTGAATATATCATTCCGAAGATTCTGGAAGAGGAAGATCCGATGACATTTTATTGGCCGTCCTCCCCGTCTTCCGGAGGGAATTTTGACAATCCATGGGATGAAAACAGAGGAGACACACATTATTGGGATGTATGGCATGGGAATAAACCTTTTACGGAGTACCGTAAATTCAAATTCCGCTATGTGTCCGAGTTCGGATTCCAGTCGTTCCCGTGCTTAAAGACTGTGGAGACCTTCACCGAACCTGAGGACCGCAATATCTTTTCCAGAGTCATGGAGATGCATCAGCGGAATGTGGCGGCCAACGGTAAGATCATGACATATCTGTCCGCGACATACCTCTATCCGACAGATTTCGATATACTATTGTATGCTTCCCAGCTTCTGCAGGCAGATGCGATCCGCTACGGAATCGAGCATTTCCGCAGGCATCGGGGCAGGTGCATGGGCACGATCGTATGGCAGCTCAATGATATCTGGCCGGTGGCATCATGGGCGAGTATTGATTATTACGGCCGCTGGAAAGCGTTACATTATGCCGAAAAGCGGGCTTTTGCACCGATCATGATCTCTTGTGAGGAAACAGGGGAACTGAGCGAGCGACCCTTCTGTGTATCACAGCCGGCACCTATTGTGAAGTCAGCGAGACTGCACGTGGCAAATGAGACGTTTGAACCGGTGAGTGGTTTGGTGACGTGGCAGCTCCGCACAGCTAAGGGTGAGATTCTGCTGGTGGGAGAAGAGCGTGTCAGAGTGGAACCGCTTGGCGGTACGTGGATTGAACGACATGATTTCTCATCATTTAATGAACTAGAAGTTTACATAAGTTATGCTCTGGAGGTAGAGGGGCAGGTTGTATCGGAAGGTACCAGCCTGTTTACGGCGCCGAAGCATTTTGCATTCGAAGATCCGAAGCTGTCCTATACGAGAGAGGGGAACAGCCTGTTAATCAATGCACAGGCATATGCGAAGAGCGTGGAAATCCAAGGAGTGGACGGAGATGTGAAGCTGTCCGACAACTTTTTCGATATGAATCCGGGAGTCAGACGTGTGGAGATTCTGGAAGGGGATGCCACGGAGTTTGCGTTGCGGTCAGTGTACCAGATCAGGTAATCCCGAAGGATGGATCGGGATGATCGGTAAGAATGCTGATCCCCGGCACATATTTCGCAGCCTGAGAAAGGGTCATGGCTATATAAATGGATAAATTAAGTATAAATCCCTGCAATCTGTGTCCAAGAGAGTGCAATGTCCACCGGGAAGAAGGGCAGACAGGCTATTGCCGCTCGGATGATCGGATCTTCATTGCGAGGGCGGCGCTGCACATGTGGGAGGAACCGTGCATCTCCGGGGAAAAAGGTTCCGGAACGGTGTTTTTCTCCGGATGTAATCTGCGCTGTGTCTACTGCCAGAATTATGAGATCGCAGCAGGTGGAAGAGGAAAAGTGGTTTCCGTAGAGCGGCTTGCGCAGATTTTCCTTAGACTGCAGGAGCAGAGAGCTGCCAATATCAATCTGGTCACGCCTGATCATTATGTGCCCGGTGTGGCGGAGGCCGTCCTTATGGCAAAAGAACAGGGACTTGTGCTTCCCGTTGTATATAACTGCAGCGGCTATGCCAAACGGGAGGTTATAAAGAGTCTGACGGGAATCGTAGATATTTTCCTGACAGACTTCAAATATATGGATCCGGCCCTTGCGTCGAAATATTCTTCAGCGCCGGATTATCCTGCCGTGGCGAAGGAAGCACTTGATGAAATGGTTAACATAACATATATAGAAGGAAATAAGAATACTCCGCTTTTTGATGAAAACGGAATGATGCAAAGAGGCGTAATCGTCAGGCATCTGCTTCTGCCGGGTCATAAGCAGAATGCTAAAGATGTGATCCGATATGTCTATGAGACATACGGTGACAGCATATATATCAGCCTGATGAACCAGTACACGCCTTTTGACTGGCTGCGGGATCATCCGGAGTATGGTGAGCTTGGTAGGAAAGTGACGAAAAGAGAGTATGAGTCCGTAGTGGATTATGCCATAGATCTGGGGATCATGAACGCTTACATTCAGGAGGGAGATACGGCGAGGGAGAGTTTTATACCGCCGTTTGATGTACGAAAGGAATGAAAGAATCCGGCGTGAGTTTTCTATCGACGATGGATTTATGATAGAGGCAGAGGTGGGATATGAGAAAACGATTAAAAATTTTCGGTATTGTGGCAACAGTCAGTATGTTATCTGCAGGATGCGGAAAAAACGATGAGATTACAGAGGAACCTGTAGCGACGGAGAGCCCGGCACAGGAGGACAATACGTCTGAGAATGATCCGGAGATAGAACCGGAACAGACTACGGTGAGCAACTGTCAGATAGCTGGCGGACAGGTTGCGCTGGTGATCGACGCGGGTTCCGCCATGGACAGCGGTTTTAATCAGGCGGCGCTTAACGGTGCGCAGACCTATGCCGATGCGGCGGAGATCTCTTATTCCTACTACAGTGCCGATGATGATACGCAGGAATCCTATGAGAAAGCCGTAACCACGGCGATTCAGAATGATGCGGCGCTTGTTATCTGTGCCGGCAGCCGTTTTGAGGAGACGGTGGGGCGGATGCAGAATGAATACGACGATGTTTTTTTCCTATTGTTAGACGGTGTGCCTAAAGATGCCGAGGGCAATGCGGTTGCCATTGCGCCCAATGTCCACTGTATTACGTATCGGGAGGAGGAGGCAGGGTATCTGGCAGGATATATGACCGTTTTAGAGGGCTATACTAAGCTGGGTTTTATCGGAGGGGAACAGCTTCCCTCTGTGGAGCGGTATGGCTGCGGCTATCTGCAGGGAATCGATGCAGCGGCAGCTCTTTTGGACAACAGTGATGATATCAGCGTGGAGTGTTGGTATGGGGGCACTTTTCTGCCCGATGAACAGATTGAGGAGACTTCCCGTGAGTGGTACGAGGCGGGCACGGAGGTTATTTTCGCCTGCGGCGGTTCTCTGTATCAGTCGGTGTTGTTGTCGGCGGAGTCCTGCGGCGGAAAGTTGATCGGGGTGGATGTGGACCAGAGCGGTATTTCCGACCTATTCTTAACCTCCGCCATGAAAGGGATTGATTCTTCCGTGATCGATGCGCTGGATGATTTTTTTGCCAACGGAAGAAGCTGGCCCGGAGAAATTGCAGGCAGCGTGGACTCCTACGGTGCGAAAGAAAAATGCGTCCGTCTGCCCGTGTATGGTGATGCATGGCGCTTTCAGACAGCTGAAATGAGTGACTATTTACATGTGATCGCTGGCTTAAAAAACGGTGATATTCAAGTATCGGACGACATAGATACGCAGCCGGAGACGATCGTCTCGGTTATTTGGCATGAACAGCAGGAGGACGACCTTTGGATACCGGCAAAATGATGAAATCCAGTTATAATCCATATATATTTGTTGTACTGGTTCTTTCCGGTCTTCTGATCCTGTTATCGGGATGCGGAGGGAAAACACCTACGGTCTCTGACAGCATAGAATGGCAGTCGGGAAAAACAGAAGAGGAGATCGAGAGAGAACTGACGGAAGGAAACGTTACCATGTCACGGCTGCAGCTTGCACTGTACGGCAAGATTACGGACTGCTCCCTGCAGAGTGATAAGAAGACACTGGCGCTTACGCTCACCATGCCGGATATTCCGAAGAGCGATGATGCCATGGTCTATCTGTTTGCCTTTGAAACGTATGAAGAGTGCACCTTTACCGAAGCGCTTAAGCGGGAACCGATCGCGAGCCAGAGAAAATCGACAGAGTGCAGATTGGAGTGCGCGTATCGTGATGAATATCTTTTTAAGCAGTTTGTTCCTGCCCTGCTTCTGAACGGAGAATATATGCCATTGTCTGCAGGTATCTGCATCAGCAACCCGGAAATGCTGGCGGATATGATAGAAGACTGCCCGCAGCCTAAGTCCAAAAAGGGACTGCTCTTAGACCCGCAGATGCTGGAGACTTCTCTGCTGACGGATTTAGGGGTGCAGTACGCGATTTACAATATTCCGCTTTCCATTATTATGGGAGAAACCACGGATCAGACCTTTCCCACGATTTCTTATGAATATCAGGGGAAGACATATCTGTTTAACGGGGCTGCCGTCAATGGCTATGACTACCTTTTTTCCTACCTGACAAGCCAAGGGATGAATTCCACGGCGATCATCTTAAATGACTGGAATGAAACGTATCCGGAATTGATCCATCCGTTGTCAGACAATAAAGAGGCGGGAGCATACTACTATGCTTTTAATACCGCCGATCAGGAGGGAATCCGTTGTCTGGAAGCGATCGCCTCTTTTCTGGCGGAGCGCTATTCCGGCAAGGAGCACGGACTAGTGTCGAGCTGGGTCATTGCCAATGAAATCAATCAATATAAAGTCTGGAATTATATGGACACGAATGACATTATGGTATACGCAGCCGAATTTGAGAAAGCGCTGCGCATCTTCTACTATGCGGCGAAGAGTCATTATGCCGATGCCAATGTCTATTTCAGTATCGATCATGACTGGAACAGTAACGCAGGGGATGACGACAAGTATTTTAATGCCAAAGAGGTCGTGGCGGCAGTCAATGAGATTGCCCTGCAAAGAGGAAATTATGACTGGGGGCTGGCGATCCATCCATATCCCAACCCGCTTACTCGCGTAAACTACTGGACGGAGACCTATGATAAAACACCTGACGCACCGGTTCTTACGTTGATGAATCTCAGTACGGTGACTGACTTCTTAAGGCAGGATGAGTATCTCGACCGGAATGGGGAAGTCAGGAGCATTACGGTCACGGAGCTCGGTTTTACATCCGCTTCCGGCGAAAAACTGCAGGCGGCAGCTTTCGCTTATTGCTACTATATTATAGAGGCGAATCCTTATGTGGACGCATTTATTATGAACCGGCAGACCGATGCGCTGGAGGAAGTGCGGCAGGGACTTGCCTTCGGAATCTATGAGATGGATCATACGCCCAAGTATATCTGCGATGTATACAAAAACATCGACACGGATCAGGGGAAGGAATATACGAAATTCATGCTGAATATTCTGGGTGCGGGGAGTCTGGAAGAGGCGCTTTCGTGGGCGCAGTGAGTTTGGATTTTTTGGAAATCATGAAAAAATAGGGAAGAGCATTGACAGTTGGGGGCTTTTTTTGATAAAATATACGCATTATGTAGAGAAACGATGGGGTTTTACATGGTGAACTCTATGGTTTCTCTCTTTATATATGTTATTTTGGTTTAATGTGGTAAAGCAAAAAAGCGGAAAATATGTCATAATTACATAGGAACCAATATAAGTTGCGGCTTGGAAAGGAGCACAGGAGTACAAATGGTAAAGTATACTATTAAACGTATCATTTTGGCAATCGTTTCGATTCTGATTGTCAGCGCGATCACCTTCTTTGTCATGAACATTATCCCGGGCGGACCGTTCAACAAGGAAAAGGCTACGAGCGCGGAGGCGCAGAGAGTATTGGAGGAGCGCTATAATCTGGATAAACCGCTTGGACAGCAGTATATTCTTTATATGAATAATTTAATACACGGTGACTGGGGCATCTCTTTGCACAGCGGACGTGATATCTGGGGAGAGATTTCCTCACGCTTTAAGGTATCTGCGAGACTGGGCGGCATGGCCGCCGTGGTGGCGATTATAATTGGATTGATTTTGGGGAGCGTCGCGGCACTGACGCGGAACAGGTGGCCGGACAGGCTTATAGTCTTTTTGACGACACTGGGAACTGCCATGCCGTCCTTTATTCTGGCGACGCTGCTGCTTCTGGTGTTCTGTCTGAAACTCGGTTGGGTTCCGGTATGGTCATCGAGCAAACCGAATTATGTCCTGCCGATTATCGCGTTAAGCCTTTATCCGATGGCATATATCACGCGTCTGACCAAAACCAGTATGCTGGACGCGCTCAATCAGGATTATATTCGTACGGCGAGAGCAAAGGGCGTTCCCGCATGGAAAGTAATTTTCAAGCATGCACTCAGAAACGCGCTGATTCCGGTCGTTACATATATCGGACCGATGGTTGCCTATATTCTGACAGGTTCCATGGTTGTAGAGAATATTTTCACGATCGGCGGTCTTGGGTCTTCTTTCGTGACGAGTATCACGAACCGCGATTATACGATGATTATGGCGACAACGATCTTTCTTGCTATTTTGATGGTAGTTGCGAATCTGCTGACCGATATCGCGTATAAACTTATCGACCCGAGAATTACATTCGAATAGTGTGAAGAGACAGAAAGAAAGGACGAACAGGAATGCAGGGGAACGGAAATGAAGTATTGAAGAAGAAACAGTTTTTATCTGCACAGGTGGATTTGAGTAAATTTAATCCCGCGCAGTTTGAGGAAGCCACCGACGAGGAGAAGAAGCAGCAGGATGTCATGGGAGAATCCACTACCTTTTTTAAGGATGGTATGAGACGTCTGCGCAAGAATCCGCTGGCGATGGCAAGCATCGTTATATTGCTGTTAATTATCATAACGATTATTGTTGCACCACATATTGTTCCTTATAAATATTACGAGATTATTTCGGTGGACGGCGTCCGTGACAAATCGGCATCCAATCTCGCACCGTTTACATATTCCAAACTGGAGACACAGTATATGGAGAGGACCGGAGAGAAACTTTTCCCACATATTCTGGGGACAGACAGTCTGAGCAGAGATTATTTTATCAGAGTAATCTACGGAACGAGGGTAAGTCTTTCTGTNGGTATNGTGGCATCNATCATGGTTCTGATAATCGGTCTGCTCTANGGTTCCATTGCCGGATATTTCGGNGGCAGGATAGACCTTATTATGATGCGGATCGTGGATATTATNTATTCTCTGCCNGATATGNTGATCATCATCCTGTTATCGGTGGTGNTAAACCAGACACTGGCGCCTTTTATCGCNGGCACCGTGCTGGAAAGCCTCGGAACGAATATGATTTCCATCTTTATCGTGTTCGGTCTGCTCTATTGGGTCAGCATGGCCAGATTGATCCGTGGTCAGATTCTTACGATCAAAAATAATGAATACGTGCTGGCAGCCAGATGTATCGGTACAAAGAACGGCAGGATTTTGAGAAGACATATTTTGCCGAACTGTCTTTCCGTCATTATTATCACGACGGCGCTTCAGGTGCCAAGCGCGATTTTTACCGAGAGCTACTTAAGTTTCCTTGGTCTCGGCGTATCCGCACCACTCACATCTCTTGGAAGCCTTGCGAACGATGCGAGAGCCGGCATGCAGTCTTATCCGCACAGGCTGATCGTACCGGCAGTCACGATCTGTTTGATCGTATTGGCGCTAAATTTATTGGGCGATGGTCTTCGTGATGCCTTCGACTCTAAACTGAATTAAGGAGATAAGCATATGGGCCAAGAAAATAACTATATTTTAGAAGTAAAAGATTTACATACAAGCTTTTTTACCGATAACGGGGAAGTACAGGCAGTCAACGGTATTTCCTTCAATCTCGAAGCCGGAAAGACGCTCGGTATAGTTGGCGAGTCCGGCTCCGGTAAATCCGTTACTGCGTATTCCATTATGCAGATTCTGGCGGAAACCGGAAGAATTACCAGCGGCGAGGTGAGATTTCACGGCGAGGACATCACGAAATGGAATAAGAAACAGATGCAGAAATTCCGCGGCGCGAAATGTTCCATCATTTTCCAGGACCCGATGACAAGCCTGAATCCGGTATTCACGATCGGAAGCCAGCTTACGGAAGCGATCCTTCTGCATACGGATAACAATAAAAAACAGGCGAAGGAACGCGCGATAGAGATGCTGACGCTGGTCGGCGTAAATGAACCGGAAAGCCGTATGAAACAGCATCCCCACGAGTTGTCGGGCGGTATGAGACAGCGTGTCATGATTGCCATGGCGCTTGCCTGCGAGCCGGATATTTTGATTGCGGACGAACCGACGACGGCGCTGGATGTGACCATTCAGGCGCAGATTCTGGAGTTGATGCAGGAATTACAGAAGAAGCTGGGTATGACGATTATCATGGTAACCCATGATCTGGGTGTTATCGCAAGTATGTGCGACGAGATTCTGGTCATGTACGGAGGACGCGTTTGTGAGCGCGGTACGGCGGACGCCATTTTCTATCACCCGGCGCATGAATATACCAAAGGGCTTCTGCGTTCCATACCGAAAGCGGATAACATGAACGAGAAGCTGATTCCGATTGGTGGCACGCCGATCAACTTATTACAGATGCCCGAGGGCTGTGCGTTCTGTCCGCGGTGCGACGCTGCCATGAAGATCTGTCTGAAAGAGAAACCGGAGGAATTCCGCGTCGGCGAGACACATATTGCCAGCTGCTGGATGAACATTAAGGAATTATATGAAGCACAGGAAGGAGAACGGGTATGAGTGAAAACGAAAAATATCTGCTGAAAGTGGAACACTTAAAACAGTACTTCCCGGTGCGAAGAGGATTTAAGACGATTCCTCTCAAGGCAGTTGATGATATTTCATTTTCCGTAAAACCGGGCGAGACGTTAGGACTTGTGGGAGAATCCGGATGCGGTAAGACGACTGTGGGGAGAACGCTTCTGCGTCTTTACCAGCCCACCGCAGGACGGATCGTGTTTGACGGAGACGTGCTCTTTGACAGCGGTGAGCAGTACGATGAGAACGGAAAGGTGGTTTTGGGGGCGGACGGCAAACCTGTTATCGGCAACAAAGTTGATGTCAATATGCTTCCTTACCGCAAGCAGATGCAGATGGTCTTTCAGGACCCGTATTCTTCCTTAAATCCGCGTATGACGGTGGAAGATATCATCGGAGAGCCGCTTGACGTCCATAAGCTGTATCGCAGCAGGGACGAGCGTCGCGAGAAGATTCTGAGTTTGATGGAACTGGTGGGGCTGAACGCGGAACACGCCATGCGTTACGCGCACGAGTTTTCCGGCGGACAGAGACAGCGTATCGGTATTGCAAGGGCGTTAGCCGTTAATCCTAAATTTATCGTGTGCGACGAACCGGTATCGGCACTTGACGTATCGATTCAGGCACAGGTTGTCAATATGTTTGAAGAATTGCAGGAGAAACTGGGCGTTGCTTACCTTTTTATTGCCCATGACCTTCTCGTTGTGCATCATATTTCCGACCGTATCGCGGTTATGTATCTCGGAAAGATGATGGAACTTGCGGATGCGGATGAGTTGAATGAGAATCCCATTCACCCCTACACGTTAAGCTTACTGTCGGCAGTTCCGATTCCGGACCCGGAGACGGCAAGGAAGAGTAAACGTATTGTTCTGGAGGGAGATGTGCCGAGTCCGCTTAATATGCCAACCGGCTGTCCGTTCCGCACCAGATGCCGCTATGCCACAGAGCAGTGCGCAAAAGAGATGCCGCAGTTGACGGACAGGGGCAACGGTCATTTTGTTGCCTGCTTCAATAAATAAGGTTTTCTCCCGTTTGGGTGAAACATAGATTTTAATATTTTTATAGGAGGAATGGTTATGAAAAAGAAACTAGTAGCGGTCTTACTTGCTGCAAGTATGATCGCGGGCCTGACAGCCTGTGGTTCCGATAATGCCGCAAACAGCACGGATAACAGCGGAACAGACAATGCAGCTACTACGGATGGAGGAGAGGACAATGCTTCTTCCACAGATGCGACAGACAATTCAAATGGTGGCGAGTCCTCAGGAGGTTCAGGTATTTTGAATATCAACCTTGCTTCCGAGCCGGATTACCTTGATCCTGCGCTCAACAGCTCTGTTGACGGCGGATGTCTTGCGGTAAATTCTTTTGCCGGGTTATATACCTACGACCAGAACGGCGAGCTGATTCCGCAGCTTGCGACAGCAATGCCGGAAGTGTCGGATGACGGCTGTGTTTACACAGTGCATCTGATGGAGTCTAAGTGGAGCAATGGCGATGATTTAAATGCACAGGATTTCGTGTATAGCTGGAACCGTGTTATCGCAGAGGAGACTGCAGCAGATTACGCATACCTTTTTGATGTAATCGCACGTAACGGTGACGCACTTGCGATCGAGACACCCGACGATTATACGATGGTAATTACTTTGAATAGTCCCTGCCCGTATTTCAATGACTTAATGGCGTTCCCGACTTTCTTCCCTGTTCATCAGGCAAGTGTGGAAGCTGCTAACCCGGACGGAACTGTTCCCGGTAAGTGGGCACAGGAAGCCGGTTTCGTATGTAACGGCGCTTACACATTACAGTCATGGAATCACAATGAGAGCATGGTTTATGTAAAGAACCCCAACTACTACGATGCGGCTAACGTGACCATGGACGAGCTGCACTTCATGCTGAGTGCGGACGATACAGCAATCTACGCTGCTTATAACAGCGGAGATCTGGACTATATCGATACCGTTCCGAATGATGAGATTTCTTCCTTAAACGGTATCAATCCTGAGTTTGGTATTCTGGATAATCTTGGAACTTACTATATCGGTTTCAATGTAAATGATTCAGTATTCGACGGCAAGACTGTTGAAGAGGCAGCTAAGATGCGTCATGCAATGTGTATACTGATCGACCGTGGATTTATCGTTGAGAATGTAGGTCAGACCGGTCAGGTTCCGGCGGATTCCTTTGTTCCGCTTGGCATGGCTGACGGTAACGGCGGTGAATTCAAGCAGGCGGATACTTCTTACTATGATGCAGAGGCATCCGGTGCCGGCATGCTGGAAGAAGCGGTAGCTTTACTGGAAGAAGCAGGTTATACTCTGACAGATAACGGCGATGGTACCTACTCCATCGACCCCGGTATCTCTATTACGTACCTGACAAACGACGGTACAGGCCATATCGCCATCGCAGAGTCTATCCAGCAGGATCTGGCAATCGTCGGAATCAGCATGGATATTCAGTCTGAGGACTGGAACGTATTCTTGGAAGACCGTAAGCAGGGTAATTTCACACTGGCACGTGAGGGCTGGTTAGCTGACTACAATGATCCGGTCAACATGCTGGAGATCTTTACATCTGATTCCGGTAATAACGATATGCAGCTTGGTAAGGGAAGCAGCGCAGCAGCTCCTGCATGGGGTGATTATGACGCGATGATCACCGAAGTTCGTAACACGACAGATTTCGCGGCACGTGTTGATCTGATGCACGAAGCTGAGGATATGCTGATGGAAACATGGGCAGTTATCCCGCTTTACTACTACAATGATGTTTATATGCAGAAATCTAACGTAGACGGTATCTTTGCAACCGTATTCGGTATGAAATATTTCATGTATTCTACTAAGAACTGATTGGATTGTCTGAATCAGTATTGAATAAGAGTTAATAAGGAAAAGCAGATTTGGGTCACGGAAATTTTGGGTGTGGCTTGAATCTGCTTTTTTATTTTATTAGGAAGTTTCTCGTTTATGCACGAGTTTGCGGAGATGCGTAGCATCTCATGAGCAATATCTCGCAATCGAACTTGTTCGGTTTTATACATCTGTAGGTGATTCTGCCATTATATACCAACAATTTGTATATATTGCACAAAAATCGAGAATAAAAATTTTCGTATAATTTCGATACGCATACTTGTAGGAAAATAAACGAAGTGATAAAGTGTTGTTATATAAGATGAACTGAGATGTATTNTCTATGAAAATGGTNAAGGACTAAAAAGAAAGGAAGGGAAAACAATGGAGAGAGAAAAGAAATTCTTTCGAAAGAAGCACAGAATGGCAANCAGCGTCTTCAGTTGGCTGCTGGCGTTTGCCATAGTCGTTTCGAGTGTATCGACTGCACCGGGNTTTGCAATGACTTCNCTGGCNGCCGAAAATGAAGTGGGGGNGGNTAAAACCGTCTATACCAGNGAGNGNAATGACGTAGGCGGCAGTGACGCAACAGGCGACACAGACCTAAATGACAGCGATAACAGTGATGTTACAGCGCCGGACAGTGATGGGAATAACGGCGCAGAAGACGAGGCGAATCCGGATGACGGTCCGGCTTCGGATGATAACAGTGCCGGCACGGACGACAGCACAGCACCGGATGACAGTAACGGAGACGATAACGCTTCGAATGTTGGCGATAATACGCCCGCGGATGACACCGGCAGTGCTGTCGATGAACCGATTGCGGATGGTGCCGGGGATGAAACGGAAAAGGTAACTGTTAAACTGCATTTCAAAAACACGGAGTCATGGCCGGTGGTTCGCATATACTATTGGGGTGGGAATACAGATACCAAATGTGATAGTTGGCCGGGTAACGAAGTTAAGCCGGATTCAGAGAAATCGTTGTGTTATACATATATTCTGACGATGTCTGATCCTGAGTCATTTGGGTATATTTTTAATAATAACAATAATAATAAACAGACGGCGGATCTTGACTTAACCAATGCAACCGGTACATATGAAGCATGGGTAGTTTGGCCTGAAGGTGGAGTCAACAAGGGCGATGAAAAAGTATCATTTACAGAACCTGACGACTGGAATGAGGGTGAAAGGTTTGTCAGCCCCGAAGTTAACGGCAANGAAGTAACATTCCGTTATAAGGATGCAAATGCGCCTGATAAAGTATATGTAAAAGGTACTATGAATAGTTGGGGTGGCGACTTGATGAAAAAGGTCGACGGCGTATATACGCTTACAATGCCCTTGGAAACAGGTGTGTATAAGTACAAGTTCTACTACGACGATGGAACTGAAGAGGGACATTGGACTCCGGATCCCTATTCGAACAAGGCTGATGGTGATAATAGTCTTGTGGTTGTAACCGGACTTTATGACGCGGAGGTAGACGTTACTAAGGGTGAGGTGAATGGACTCCCGAACGAATTACGTTTCCAGACAGAGGATCCCGATACAGTAGAGTATGTAGAAGTAACATATACTACAGAAACAGAAGGAATTGAGATTGCTGGCAATAAAATCACAATTCCCGAAACATATGAAGGAGAAACATTGGATCTGACGGCAACAGCAACAGTGGGAGAGAAGAAGGAGACAGCAACTCTTACGCTGAACATTGTTAAAGATAAGCTTGTAAGTCCTGAAGTAAATGGCAATAAAGTNACATTCCGNTATCAGAGCGCAGAGGCANNAGCNGTATCAGTNGAATATGGCGANGGTCCCAGTGCTAAGAGTGNNNAGATGACGAAAGNGGANGNTAGCGACGTATTTAGTTGCGAGATTGAANTGGAANCAGGCAAACACCTATATCAGTTCAATGTGGACGATGAAAAAATTAATGACCCTAAGAATATTCGTACCGAGAATGGTAAGAGTGTTGTTTATGTACCGGGTCTTGTTGTTACGAAGTTCAATGTTGCAACCAATAAGAAAACGGTTCTGCCTGAGCAGATGGTTGTGCTGACAGAAGATGGCAAGGAAAATCAGGTAGATGTAACCTACGCTATTAGCGAGGATGTTGATGGTGTAAGCCTTGACGAAGCGGGTAAAGTGATTACGGTAGGTGATTACCAAGGTCCGATCGAGATGACCGTACTTGCAATAGATGGTGAGCAGAAGTATACAGCAGATATAACTGTGAACGCTGTTAAAGATACAAACAAAATTACATTGAATCTGCACTATCATAGAGAAGATAATATATACACCGATTGGAATGTCTGGGGATGGATGACTGGTGCAGAAGGTAAACAGTATGACTTTGAGGCAGGCGATGATGATCAGGTTCTTAAGCTGGAATTTGAAGATGCCCGTGCTATTGCTGCTTTCAATTATATTATCCGCAAGGGTGATTGGAAAGGCCAAGAGGATTTTGGAGACCGCCTGGTAGATCTTTCGGATATTCTTTGTGGTACGGTTGATTTCTATGTAGAGTCCGGTGAGGCAGAAGGCACCAGAGTGTTGGGTGATGATGTTCTGACCGGAGCTAAAATTACATCAGCAGTATATGACACTGAAACAACCAGTACAATTAAGATAACCACCGGAATACCGATTGCAGGAAGTGTTGATGACGTATTCGTCTTAAAGGCTTCTGCTAATAAGAGCGAAGAAACTGTCGAGGTTAATGAAGTCACTGCAGACGGGAATGTATATACATTGGAAGCAGATGCTGATCTGTCAACAGCAGAGGCACAGCAGAAGAAATGGTTTGTGGTGTATGACGGGTATGAGTATAAAATAACGATGCCTGACGCATATTCCTCGAACACTTTTGAAGCTGAATATACTTACACAAGCGATGATCTTGGCGCAACATGGAGCAAAGAGAAGACGACCTTTAAGGTATGGGCGCCTACGGCAGAAAAAGTAAAAGTTAATTTATATACATCAGGGACGAAGGGAACAGATGACCTGATCAAATCCATTGATATGACAAAGGGTGAGAAGGGTGTCTGGTCTGTCGAGGAGACAGGAGACTTAAACGGCACCTATTATACTTATACAGCGGTGCAGGATGGTGAGTCTGTGGAGGCCTGCGACCCTTATGCGAGAACCACCGGTGTGAACGGAGACCGTGCGATGGTCATCNATCTGGNTTCTACNNATCCNGNGGGATGGGCAAATGACAGNGGANCGAATCAGGGTATGAGCTATAATGATTCTGTNATTTATGAGCTTCATGTGAGAGATTTCTCCATCGATGAATCCTCCGGAATCTCGGCGAAAGGTAAGTTCCTCGGTTTGACAGAGAAAGGGACGACAAATGCTACTGGGCAGACTACCGGGCTGGACTATCTGGTCGATCTGGGTGTAACCCATATCCACCTGCTTCCTTCCTATGATTACGGTTCGGTAGATGAGACGAAACTGGATACACCGCAGTATAACTGGGGATATGATCCGGTGAACTACAATGTGCCGGAAGGCTCTTACTCTACGGATCCTTACAATGGGGAAACACGAGTAAAAGAAATGAAGCAGATGATTAAGACACTACATGATAATGACATTAATGTCATTATGGACGTTGTGTATAACCATGTATATAATGCGGACGAATTCTGCTTTAACCAGCTGGTTCCGAAGTATTTCTCAAGAACAAATGCGGACGGCAGTTATTCCAATGCTTCCGGCTGCGGCAATGACACCGCTTCCGAACGGGCGATGGTAAGAAAGTATATCGTGGATTCNGTCAANTACTGGGCNGATGAATANCANATCGACGGATTCCGGTTTGACTTGGTAGGATTGTTGGATGTTGATACCATCAATGAAGTGGTGGATACAGTACATCAGAAACATCCCGACGCAATATTTTACGGGGAAGGCTGGACGATGAATTCTGCGGTCAGCAAGCCGAATATTACCATGGCAACACAGACAAATTCTGCGAAGACACCAAACTTTGCTTATTTCAGCGATACTATTCGGGATGCCCTCAAGGGTGACAACTTTAATGTGGCGAATACCGGATTTGTAAATGGCGCAATCGGACTCGAGGAGAAAATCGCGGCTTGCTTTAAAGCAGCGACTTCATGGTGCAAGAGCCCAACGCAGACCATAAACTATGCCTCCTGCCATGACAACTATACTCTGTGGGATAAGATCAGTGTTTCCAGATCAGATGCCTCGGAAGAAGATCGAATTCGGATGAACAACCTTGCTGCCGCAATCTATATGACGGCAGAAGGAATTCCGCTGATTCATGCGGGCGAGGAGATTCTTAGGACGAAGCCAAGTTTGGAACCGGATGAGGATAATCACGGTGTGGAGCATAACAGCTATAATCTTCCTGATTCGGTCAACAGCATTAAGTGGAGTGACCTTAATAAAGAAGAATACAGAAATGTAAGGGACTACTACAAAGGACTTATCGAGTTCCGTAAGAACCACGCTGCACTGCGTCTGACTTCGGCTGCTGACGTAGAGAAGAATGTGAAATACAATTGGATCACCAACGAAGTAGTCATGTTCGTGATAGGCGGCAAGGACCAGATAGCAAGTGAAGTTTCTGACGGAATCGTGGTGATCTTCAATGCCACGGAGTCCGAGCAGGCGATCAATCTGTATAACAATTACGGTGTTGCCGAAGGAACATGGAATGTCTGCATTAATGATCAGAAGGCAGGTATTGAGACGCTTTATTCCGTGACAGACGGACAGGTGAAGGTTGCCCCGATCTCAGCCATGGTTCTCGTTAAAGGAGAGGCGGAAGATCCGGATACTGCATATGACAAAAAACTGCAGACACTGAAAGACTTGATTGCAGAATATGAAAAACTGGAAAAGGGCGACTATACGGAGGAAAGCTGGAAGATATTTACCGATGCGCTGGCAGCAGCTAGGACAACTGCCGAGAAGAGCGATGTGACGGAAGAAGAGATCGACAGTGCAATAGATCGACTGCAGGCTGCCTATAACGGGCTGGAGGTTCCGGAGGGAACCGTTGACAAAAATAAACTGAAAGCATTGGTAGAGCAGTGCAGCAAGCGGACAGAACAAGGCAATTACACGTACGATAGCTGGAAAAAGTTCACGCAGGCTCTGGAAAATGCGAAAGAAGTTCTGTCTAAGACGGACGCGACGCAGGAAGAGGTCAATCAGGCTTATGAAGCGCTTCAGACGGCTTATAAAGGACTTAGGGAATACAGCAGTACCGATCCTGTGGACAACAGTAAGTTGAAAGATCTTGTGGATAAATACGGCAAGATAGAGCAGAACGATTATACCGACGAAAGCTGGGCGGCATTCCAAGAGGCTCTGAAAGAGGCAGAGCGTGTGGTGAACGACAAAGATGCAACACAGGCGGATATAGACCGGGCAAGGGCGGCTTTGGAGAAAGCCTTTAAAGATCTGGAAGAAGCACGCTATGGACTTTGGATCAAATGGGCGGATGCGTCAATGTTTACACAAGACGAGGATGGTGCAGACCATATTACCTACACGGGCAAGGCAATTAAGCCGGGTATTCTGGTTTACGACGGCAGGAGACAACTGAAAGAAAAGACTGATTATACGGTTGCCTATACGCAGAATATCAATGAGGGTGAGGCAATAGTTACCGTGAAAGGAAAAGGAAACTATTCACAGTCTCTCCAACAGAGCTTTTTCATCGATAAAGTGGATATCAGCACTTTGGAGATCGCTGATCTGTACGGGGTAGTGGCAGCAACTAATACAAAACAGGTAAAGCCGAAGCCGGTAGTAAAATATAACGGCAAAGCATTGAAGCTGACAACGGATTATACGGTTGCTTACGAGAATCCCGAAACAGACGGTAAGAAACCGGGCACTTACAAAGTTAAATTGCAGTCTAATCCGAACAGTAAGAATTTCACGGGAAGCAAAGAGATTAAGATGATACTTGTCGATAAGGATGAGACAGTGCTGATGAGCAAGGTTACCATCAAGAAGATTTCGGTGCAACCATACGAGTGGGATAAGACTACAAAGAAAGGCAAGGTGCAGAAACCGGATGTCATCGTGACTTACGGTAAGGAGACGCTGATCCGCAAAGACGACAGCAAGCCGGAAGAGAGCTGGGACTACGAAGTAATCTATGATGAAACACATACGGAGGCCGGCGAGACGGCGACAATTACTGTCAGGGGAAGCGGTGAGAAGTATGTTGGTGAAAAGACAGCTTCCTTCAAGATCACGGGAACAGCTTTAAAGGCAAACAAAGTATCATTGAAAGATGTGCCGAAAGCAGGACTTGTTTATACGGGGACAGCACAGAAGCCGGAAGTGGTAGTTGACGGTGTTGACGATACAGAAGAGAATGGTTATAAGAAGTTTGCAGTAGAGTATCAAAAGAACAAGGATGTGGGTACGGCCACCGTCGTGGTGACCGGTATCAACGGTTACACCGGCACGGTCAAGAAGACCTTTAAGATCACGGCTTATGATATTTTAGCCAATGCGGACGGTCTGTTTGCCTTCGGAGAAGACAATGTGATCAAGGATCAGATCTCTTATGCAAAAGGCGGCAGCAAGCTTACCGACGAGAATGTGAATGCATGCTTTAAAGTAAACGGCGCTGTCACACAGAAGCTGGAGCAGGGCAAAGATTATACATTGTCTTATAAGAAGAATACGGCNGNTGGCGANGCCAGTGTNTCGATCAAGGGNAAAGGCAATTATAAGGGAACGATCAAGGATATTCCGTTCACGATCATAGCGAGAGATCTCAGTAAACTGGAGGATAATGCCGTTGCGGGAGATATTCTGGAAAAGAANGCGAAAAAGTACAATACCGTGATNCCGGTAATAACCGACTTAAACGGTAAGAAGCTGAAGAATAAGACAGATTTCACAGTCGATAAGGCGACGGCATATACTTACGAGGACGGCAGTGAGATCATGGGAGATCCGGCAGTCGGTTCTGTCNTAAAAGTTACGGCGGAAGCCAAAGGCAATAACTATTCCGGAAAAGTATCCGCGACGTTCAGAGTTGTTGCCAATAATATGAGTATTGCCGCAGCCAGAGTTAAGGTTGATCCNCAACAATATACAGGTGCGGAGGTGAAGCCCGGCACAGAAGCTATCACCGTTGAGATGAAAGAGAACGGAAAGTGGGTGGAGATAGACAAATCCAACTTCGAGGTCACAGGGTACACTAACAATACCAAGAAGGGTACGGCGAAAGTGACTATACACGGTATCGGCGAGTACGGCGGCACCAAGACCGTAAGCTTTAAGATTACCGCGAAACCGATGATATTGGGTACAAGATAATATCTCAGGTGATGTATGTAACAAAACATAATAAGCAGTGCGAAAACGTGCTGTAAATAACGACATCCCCGTCATGATTTCGTAAAGGAACCGTGGCGGGGTTTTTTCTTATAGGAAATTCCTTTGGATATGCACGAGTTTGCGAAGCAAATCTCGCAAAGTTAATCGCGAAGCGATTTACTTTTTTTACAACATAAAATAGTCTGTCGGCGACAAGCTATTGATGAAAACCAGATTCAAATCCGATATAAATATATCATATGTTTTTCGGGAGGTGAAATCGTGCAGATTGGTGTATGTGATGACCGGAAAGAAATCCGGGAGATGATCATCGATAAAGTAAAGAAGCTTTATCCGGCGGAAGATATTGTATCTTACGGGTCCGGACAGGAAGTATTGGCGGCATTACATTTTCCCGACATCCTGTTTCTGGACATACAGATGCCGGGGATGGACGGTCTGGAAACCGCCGGAGAACTCCGTAAACTGAATCGGCAGATGATCATTATTTTTGTGACCGTAACAGGAGATTATGTATTTCGGTCTTTTGATGTCGGGGCGTTTCATTATCTTATTAAACCGTTTGAAGATGAGAAATTTGCAGAAGTCTTACACAATGCCGTCAGGCAGTTTCGGGAAAGAAAGACGGAGCGTATGGGCATAAAAAAGGAAATGCCGAGCCTGTTGGTAACCGCAAAAGGCAAGCACATTACCATCCCTATGGAGGACGTCGTATATGCAGAAGTGTTCAACCGGAAAATAATCATCCACACAATGGATGCGGACATAGAATTCTATGGCAAAATGAAAGAACTGGAGAAAAAAGCAGGGGATGATTTCTACCGTTCCCATAGGGCATATCTTATAAATCTCAATTTTATCAGAAAATATGACGCGAAAACGATTTATTTAGAAAATGCGCAGGTGCCTGTATCAAAACAAAATTATCATGATTTCGTTAAATGCTATCTGAGATTTAACCAGAGGAAGGGTAAGGAATAGAGAATGGGATATACAGTAGTTCATGATATGTATGTGGTGATGGAGATATTGATCAGAGGATATTTTTTTTACCGTCTGGTAAAGCCGTTTATGTTCTCAGGAGCTATGTCTAATGATATGTGTGGTTCAGAGGATATACAGGTATCTGCCGGGAAAAGGAAAAAATTTGTATTTTATGTGGGAGCTATCCATCTTTTGATAATAATGTTGTTGTATGTTACACCGCAGCCCATGGATCTTTTTAAGGCATATCGCATAGGAAGTTTTATCATGTTCTTTTTGATCTGTTGTATCGATCGTAGAAATTACAAACAGAAAGCATTTCTTGTAATCATGTTTTTTTCCGTAAGCTGGCTTTGTGCTGCGATGGCAGAAATACTATATGACAACTTATACGCTTTTGCTGAACATACGGATTATATGCAGAGTCATCCGGATGATCCGACGTGGATTGCTTTGTATGCAGGGGTAACTGTTTTTTATCTGGCGCTGGAGTTTGTATTTACCGCTATTGGAATCCGGCAGATTATAAAGGTCTATAGAAATAAGAGTGCGGATCTGGAAAAAAGGGAACTGTTTATGCTGGCACTGCCATCGCTCATGGGAATGATGGCATTTGTAATCATAGGGAGCCACCGTATGGTTTATATTGTAGAAGCTGGGAGAAAGAAGGATGATTATGATATATTGATATTGCTGTTTTATGCTGCAACTGTTATTTTGATTGTTGTGCTTATTGTATTATATCAGGAGATCAAGGCAAGGCAGGAAGAGAACCGGCAGACGGAAATTCTTGCTGTGCAGATTGACAGTATCAGACGGCATATCGAGCAGGTGGAGGACCTTTATCAGAATATCCGCAGTGTCAGGCATGATATGACCAACCATATCCTCACATTGGAAAAGCTTTATGAAGGAAATAATGCGGAGGAGGCCAAAGCATACAGTGAAGATCTAAAGACAGAGCTTTCTCAAATGACAGGCGGGATAGAAAGCGGAAATCCGGTAACGGACGTGATTTTACAGGAGTTTAGAAAGGAAGCAGGGGAAAGGGGAATTTCTTTCCGTTCAGAATTTCATTACCCTGTGGATTCTAATATCAATGTCTTTGACATGAGCGTGATATTAAACAATGCTTTGCAGAATGCAATAGAAAATACGGAAAAAGAAAAGGTGAAACAGATATCCATTGAGTCATACCGACGGAAGAATGCTTATATCATGGAAATCTGCAACAGCTTTACGGGAAGTTTACAATGGGATGCGGAAAGCGGACTTCCGGTCACGTCGAAGGAAAAAGTCGAAGGACATGGATATGGACTGCCCAATATCCGCAGGATGGCGGGGAAATATGCCGGCGATATAGACATTGCATTAAAGGATGGAGAATTTTGTCTCTGTATTATGCTAATGTTAGAGTAGAATATTTGTAAATCTGTAGTAAGGGAAACAGCAGAAATAAATTTGGGGTGGAATACTTGAGATTTGCGGAGAGCCGATGTCAAAGTTAAATGCTATGACAGTTACTGATTGGTTTGAATTTGAAAAGTAATGCATAAAGTTTGTCACATTTTTTAAACATATTAATATTGACAATGTGACAAACGCGTTGTATATTAAGATAACAAAAGATGCTTAAATAATCGGAGGAAATTCATATGGCAGACAAAGAGAGAAATGAAATGCTGGTAAATGCCGGAAGGCGTTTTAAAGAAATTAGAAAGCAAAATGATTTTACTCAAGAGCAGATTGCAAAATTTCTTCAGGTAGACCGCTCTTTGATTGCAAAATTTGAAGTTGGCGAAAGAAGCCTTGGAATGGCATTGATTGAAAAGGCATGCAGTTTATTCGGGTGTGAGGCAGCAGCTGTTTTGGAAGAACAGGAATATTGTCCTCTTGCAGTAGCTTATCGGGCCAAAGATTTAACATTGGATGATATTGAAGTGGTTTCAAAGGTACAGCAGATTGCATTGAATTTGAGACGGATTAAAGTTAGTTTAGAGAGTGAGTGATATTGTAATGAAAGATGATTTGCAACTACAGACGGAAGCTGTCAAACTGAGAAGAATAAATGGTTATGGGAGTACAGAGCCGATTGATGTGATAGGCCTGTTGCTTGCACAGGAATGTTATACTTTTATCAGACTGCCTATGACAGAGAATATTAGTGGGATGTGCGTTATTGATGGAGATTCTAAAATAATTGCCGTAAATTCTATGATGTCTTTGGGGAGACAGCGGTTTACCGTTGCGCATGAATTATATCATATTGAAATTGAGCATAGAGGGCAGGGAGTTATTTGTAAAAAGGGAACCGTAACAGATTCCGAAAAAGAGGCGGATCGCTTTGCATCTTACTTTTTACTTCCTTGTGACGCATTGGAATGGTTTGCTGAAAAATATGAAGTGAAAGAATGGACGCTGGAACAGATTGTAAGATTAAGTCAATTTTTCCGTATGAGCTTTCAAGCAGTTGTATACAGACTGCATCAGGAAAGGAAAATTAATGATGTTGCTTATCATAAATTAATAAATTCAAATATTTTAGATATTATTAAAGATACGGGAATGGATATGTCCTTGTATATGAAGTCTCCTGAAGAAGAAATGGAGAAATCATATGGTCAATACAGTCAACTTCTTGAACGTGCTCATAAAGAAGAACGCATTTCAGACAGCCTTTATAAACAATTTGCTCTTGAAGGATTTTGTGATGAGCGATGGAGTAAAATGATTAAGGAGGCACTTATATATGACTGATCAGCGTGATAAGATGAATGATACTGCCGAAAAAAGTGAAATTGTCATTTCCGATACAGATTTTTTGTCAAGTTTTTTATGGAGAAATCAATTTGGAATTGTGACGAGATTATTTGCAAAATTAGGAATGGATATAGTGGTTCCGCAAGCAGTAATAGAGGAGCTGGGATATAGTACTAGAACAAGGGACCGTCTGCAAACACCGCTCATGCAGTTAAATAATAAGAGAGATAAAGTGTGTGGTTCTGGAAATGTATATATTAGAGATATCGACCCGTTTTCCGATATGGGAATAAAGTATAAAGAATTAAAGGAAAGTATGGGGCAATGTGAGTCAGCGGCTATAAGCATGTTGCTTTATGCGGAAGATGAAGCTGCTTGTCTGGCAAGTAACAATTTAAAAGATGTCAGTCGATACGTAGAAAATTATGGAATTACTTTATGGACTACGGCAGATGTATTAGTAAAAGCGGAAGAATTAGGAATAATAACTCAAAAAAATGCAATTAATTTGTGGGAAAAGATGTATGAAGATGGGTTGTATCTGCCGGAAGGCACATATGAAGAATATATAAAACGTAAAAAAGCAGTAGGATAAAATTAATGTAATAGAATTTATTCTTTTACATAAATAGAACCAGATAAGATATCTGGTTCTGATGTCAAAAGATTATCTCTCGACATTTGAATATAAGCAATTTAAATATAACAGAGAAGATAATCTTTTGCAAGAGTTGTTAAAAAATGCAAAGGAGGGAAATGGTATGCCAGTACATCATGGCGGTAAAGTTGGTAAAGCGGCTAAAACTCTTGCTTCTAACGCCTCAAGCAAAGGTGCTAAAAGTAATGCAGGTAAGACATTAGCTGTTCATAAAGCAACAAAGCATTAATAAAAATAGGGATGCCCCATGTGCCGGTAGTGGTGCATGGGGTGTTTTATAGAGTTAGAAACTCAAATTGCGGAAACTCAAGCAGATATAGGTAGAGCGAAGCGCAGAAATTTGATATAATAATTTAACCAGACACAAGGAAGAGCTAAGGTTTCCAAACATTATAGGGAGATGCATATGGGACTATTTACGAGAAAGATCACGGTGAACAAGGCAATCAATAAATGCCGGACATTGGAGAATGCATACCTGATCGACTGCCGGGAGAAGGTCGAATATAAGAACGGACATATCTCCGGCGCGATCAACTGTCCGATCGATAAAATCACGGAAGAGAATATACTTCGCAGATTCCCGGATAAAACGTCACAGTTTTATATTGTAGGCAGTTATACACAAAGGCCGGGAGAGGCTGTGAAAAAGTTTAAGAAGCTGGGATACAAAAACGCGCTGCTCGGAGGATATATGGAGGAACATCATGGCATGTTGACAAAATGAGTGAATGCAACAAATAAGCCAACGGTGGAATTAGCAGAGATTGTGAGGGGTTTGACAATATATCGGTTGGAAAAAACGATAAAAACAAGAATGAGAAATATGGTGTTACTTATGGCAGTGGCGGTGGCCTTAGGCGGATGCGGATCAGAAGAAACGGACATCCGGGAAAAGGCAGAGGTGCAGACAGTGGCGGAAAATGAGGACAGGGAGCGCAAAGCAGACGAATGGCGGTAGGGCAGCGATGAACTCGGTGATATTACCGGGGATAGCCCAAGGGAATTGAATGAGTACCGCCTCTGCAGGAAAGAGCTGGAGACGGAAAACGGAATCTATATTCTGGAGCTTTGGCTTGATCAGGGAATCTACGGCAGCGTGGAAGAGCTAGTGCAGGATTTTGAAGAAGGAGATCGGATGAATTTCCCGGGAACTTTTGAGATTATGGTCGAAGATTACAATCAGGACGGATGTCCGGATTTTACGATAGGCAGTTACGGCCAGTTTCCGTAGTCTTCGAGAAGGGGGAGAACGGGTCATTCTTTGAGAGCATGTGGAATAATGCTGTCGGTGAGAGAATGACGATTGGCTATATGTGGGACGAGGCGCAGAAGAAATATGTGGAAAGTGAAAGCCCCGACATTGCGCCATTGCAGCACCGGGGCTTCCTTAGGGGAGGATAAGTATGCTGGAATGAATTCTTAGAAACCCGATAAACAGGGCATTTGCGCGTCCTCTAAAGGTGTTGGCAACACTTGGCAACAGGTTTTTTTGCAGGTGTGGGAGAAGTTGAGTTTTTGATTTGTTGAGAAGAAAAAAACTGAATATGGAATAGCATACCGGAATGAATGAAGTAGGTAGGAACAGCAATTCTTTGGTGGTAAGTGAAAGGATATCCCATGTACTGATAGTAGTGCATGGGGTATCTGTAAAAAAAATAAATGAGAAAATAGCAAATAGAATATGTGTAAAATTGAGATAGAAATAAAAAAGATGCCAATGATAAAAGAAGGTTGTGAATAAATGAAATAGTGGATATAATAATAGTGAAACAGATTCAGAGAATTTTTATATTTGGAAGGAGGTAAATCGCATGGAAGTTGCAGTTAAGAAAATTTATGCGGAAACCTTGGAACAACAGCAGATAGAAGTAAGGCAAAGTGTGATGGATGGGTTAAGACAGGCAAGAGAAGGAAAGACAAAAGATTTTAACACAGTTTGTGACAGATTGGAGAAAAAATATACGAATGCGAAAGTATAAAATTGAAATATCTGACTTGGCAGAACAGGATTTGGAGTTTGCTGCTGACTATATTGCATTCGATTTAAAAAATCCTTCTGCGGCTGTCAATACAGTACAAGGTATCCGTAAGCAGATAAACAAACTACAGAATTTTCCAGAGCGTAATGAGTTAGATGATGATCCAGTATTAGCGGATTTGGGTGTTCGTATGGATTATTATAAGAATTATAAAATTTATTATGTGGTAGAGAACAATTCGGTAATAATTGTAAGGATTTTACATATGCTGGTGGACAGCAGAGCGTGGTTATATCGGACATTTGGAATGGAAGATTAAGATGCGGCGTTTATTGATAGAATTTGATAGATAAATTAAGGGCATGGCGGATAGCCATGTCTTTATTATTTCACAAATTCTAAAGTTATTATCTGGTGATGTAAAGGCTTATGCTTGTATTATTAGTAGGGTACAGCAGAATATATTGATAATATGCAATGGTTATTAGTGGAAAGTGGGTAAGGTTGATGTTATAATTATCTTAATAGTTGCATCAGGAAGGGTGAATTTTATGGATATTTTTGTGCCAGATCAAAGTGGAATAAACAGTTTGGGAGGTTTTGCCTATCAAATAAAGGTATTTGTATTTTATATGTTATCAATGAGTGAAAATATGCAGGTTGAATTTGAAACGGTTGATGATGTATCTGTGAGAAAATTGATTCCTGAAACAATTGCTGATAATGAAGATAAATTTAGAAATTTAGTTATTTCTACAAGCGGGATAAAAGCCATACAAGTAAAAAGAACACTGATTACTGCTGATACTGCGAAGCAAATTATATTAAATTGGATTTTGTTAGAAGGATCGGAATCAATAGTAACGAATTACATTCTTTTTACAGATAATTCTTATGGAAATAAGGATAATATTTTTGATGTCACTGCGGAGAACTTATATTCTGAAGTGTTGAATACTATAAAATCTTCGAGAGCAACTATAGCTAAGGTAAAGAAAAAGTATAAAAAAGATAAGCAAGGATTTGTAAATATATACAATGAAGTAAAAGGAAAATATTCCTTTGTGAGTACGGATAAAATTGATAAAGAAATTGATGAGAGATGCAAAATTCTATTTAAGAAGGCTGGTGTAAATGGTGTTACATATTATAAAAGAATTGAAGAATTGTTAAAACATATTACATTTGAGGTTATGGAACATATCAATGATAAAAAGTCATATAGCATTAGTTATGAAGAAATGATAACTTGTGCTGAGGATATATGCAGTAGATTTACAGACCAATATATGCTTCCTATATATTCGGAATTTAAAAAATTAAATAAAATTAATTTTAATGATTTGAAAATTGCTAAATCAAGGGAATATAAACAGTTATTAGCATGTAAAATGCCCCCAAATATGATAGAGACACACTTACAGTATGGCAGTTATTATCAAAATATTTGTTATGGGTATTTGGAATTAAATAAAACAGGTAAGATTAGAGATATTGAAACAACAACATTCGAAAATTTTGAATATGTTAAGTTTATTCTTCAGAAAAAAGGGAATGATTCACCTTGGCAGCGCCTTGATGAAATTAAAAAGCAACCGAATTCTTATGCGGATAGTGATCAAATAAAATATGGATCAGGCATATATTTGACAAGGGAAGATGAAAAAGAACATCAAATATCTTGGGAGGATGAGGATAATGCAGAACCTTGAATTAGAAGCAGAAACAATTCAAATAAGTATTTATTCAAATATTGTTTTAAATTTGTTAAAGAAGCATACGGTTTTATCGCTAAATAAGATTATGCTTTTTTCCTATCTCGTAAAAAAGGAGAAGTTTAGACTTGGAAAGATTTATACTGCCCAAAATACACAAGATATTGTTTGTAAAGCGGTTTCATTGATATCAGGTGAATATATAGAGTATTGTGAGAATGTTAAATTTATACTGAAAGCGGTACATTTATTGTTTACAAATAGTAAAATTAAGATGGAGGGAAGCCTGCTATATTTATCTGATGAAAGCGATGTAAAGAAAAGTTTATATCAAGAATCGCCGTTTATCGAAAAAGCGATTGAAGTTAGTAAAAAAATGTCAGACAGACAGTTTATGAAAGAGGTAATTGCTAATGTTTAGGATTAATAAACTTACATTATATAGTTTCAATGATGAAGAATATACATATGAGTTTAGCATGGGAATTAATTATTTTAAGGGTAAAAATAGCTCAGGTAAAACAGAATTTTATAAATTTATGGATTTTATGTTTGGATCATCTGAGGATATAAGAAAGAAGCCTTGGTATGAAAACACCTTGAAGATGGCTTCAATGGAAATGCAGGTAGATAATATTACTTATGTACTAACGCGCTCGTGTGATCCAGAGCAAAATTACTTATCATATGCAGATGAAGAGATGGGAGAGGTTATTGATCGAAGAGAATACAGAGAAAAAATTAATGCTATATTTGCAAAAAATATGGAATTACTTAAAAATATACGAAAGTTTACAGAAGAAGAATTAACTTTTAGAACATTTACAATGTTTAATTTTTTGGGTGAAAAGTGCCAAGGAGTTATTCATGATTTTCTGGATAAATGTAGTGAAATTAGATATTCTGTGAAACTTGCGCCAATATTAAACTTTATTTTTAATAATAATCTGGAAAAAATATATGCACTTCAAAAAGAATTGGAACAATTACAAGAAGAATTAAGAAATTTGGAAGTAACCTCTTCAAGATACGAATTTATTTGTACGCAGGTTAATAGAAATATACAAAAATTAGGTTCAAATGTGTGGTATACTGGTCGAAATGCAGATGATATTAGAAATAATATAAAAGAAATAAAGAATATGGAAGAACCAAAGAAAAAGGGGAATGAAAGAAATATAGCTGATTTGGAAATTATGTATAATAATATTTCCGAGCAAATAAAAACGTATGAAAATGCAATATCAGATGCTAAACAATTTGAGAATGATAATGCAAATAGAAAAATTCTATTAGAAAGTTTAGAAGAATTATTAGCTGAAAATAAGGAGTTTGCATACTTAGTAGAACCTTTGAAAATGTTGTTGAGTGAACTTGATAATTCAATATCATTTAGTCAATATACAATAAGTGATAAAACAATTACTGAATTGAAAAAACAAAGGATTGCATTAAAAACTGCAATAAAAAGAAATGATTCAAGATTTCAATGCTATACTATGGAAGAGAAAGCTAAAGCAATTACCTTGATTGAAGATTATTTGTCAGCAGATGTTCGTGATTGCAGCCAAGAATTAAATGAGATTAAAAAGAAAATACGTGAGAAAAAAGAAGAAATAAGGATACTTCAGAATTCAGACGATATAGTTAAAATAAGAGAATTATCAAGCTTTATTACTGAGTTATATAAATCAGCAAAAGATATATCGTCTGTTGTAGATGATGATATTTTGCAAGAGGGATTTAAAATTCAGTATCTTAAAAGAGGAAATATCCTACAACCTATGATTCAGGTGACGGAAAAGGATGAGAATGGTTTCGAACAAAAAAAAGAAGCAAATTATTATATTGGAAGTATGGCAAGACATACACTTATTCAATTATGTGGATACTTTGGTTTTTTGAAAATCCTTTTGGCAGAAGAAAAATATCCAATTATCCCATTTTTAGTAATTGATCATATTTCTAAGCCCTTTGATGCAAGCAATGCAAAAGCCATTGGTCAAGTAATAGAAAAAGCATATACTTATATAGGAAAAGAAAATTTGCAAATATTTATGTTTGATGATGAAGAATATTCAGCAGTGGCTTTGCAACCGGAACATTTTGAAAACTTAGTTAGTGAAACGAAAAGTGGATTTAATCCATTTTATTATGCTGTACCAGAAAAGAGTGTAAATTCCGATATGGAAGAGGGTATTAGTGAGGTTGGAAGTGAATTCTAGTGGAAGCGAATTTCAAAATTTTTTAAACGAACAATTGCAGGATGATGAATTCAGAAAAGAATGGGAAGATATACAGCCGGAAATGGATGTGATCTGAGTAATGGTCGATGCAAGGATATCACAAAATCTTACTCAAAAAGAACTTGCAGAAAGGGCAGGAATCAATCAGGCAGATATAAGCAAGTTAGAAAATGGAACGAGGAATCCATCTCTTAAATTATTAAAGCGTTTGGCTGATGGTATGGGAATGACTTTAAAATTGGAATTCGTTCCTAAAAGTCCTGCGAAGAATTAGATACAAAGTATAAGGATTGATGCTGCTGATATAGGATGACAATGTAGCATTGAGACACCAACAGAAAGCAGAATAACAGCGGCAAACTGCTTTGTGTATTAAATGGAATAGAGATAGGCCAAAGGGCATTTCATCTTGTGCTAGATGGATGTCCTTTTTTCATGCAGATTTTTAGGAGGAAGGGAACACATGGAACTGAACGAAATGGAAAAACGGATGCTGTACCAGACAGAAGGAAGTGAAAGGTATGCCATCCTGCATGAGTTGACTATGGCTTCAAGGTATGCGAAGAACCAGGACAGGAGGAAAGCGGCAGACAGCCTTATAAAAAGCTGGATGGTCTGACAGATGACAGGTGCATGGAGATTGTGCGTGATATTAGGAGAAATTACCGACTGCCCAAGGGTGGGAGGACTGTTGGCGAAATGTTGGCAGAGGCAAGGCAGAAATCCGGTGCCGAACAGTTAAAAGGGCATGACATACTGGCACTGGAACGGTTTGATCCGGAAGTGCACCATATGGTCATCTTTGAAGTGCTTTCAGGAAATTCTTTTGCAGGCAGTAAAGGTGACCGGATGCGCCTGTTCCTGACGGATGCTGGGTATCAGAAATTTCAGGACCGGCAGGAACAGGGGGAGATTAGGATAGAGGATCATGCGAAGGTTACACCGAGTGGGCATCTATGCTATGACCGCAGCAGGGACAGAGATCTTACTCGGTAGTATGGATATTTGGAAAGGAGAGTTTTGATATGGCTGTATTCCGGGTAGAGAAAACAAAAGATTTCACTGTCATGTGCAACCACCATTTACGCAACGTGAAATTATCCTTAAAAGCAAAAGGGCTATTATCCCTCATGCTATCGTTGCCGGAGTGAATAATCCGGGGTGAAATCCATCACCTGTCCGGCGTATGGAAATCGCTAATCCGTTTAGTTGGAAATCGCGTTTCCACTAAAAAGGAAATCGCTTTATCTATATATCCTTATAATGG
>JAAUZM010000011.1 GCA_014804605.1 Lachnospiraceae bacterium
GAATCTGTTCCTTTGTTGCGGGCATAAAAAATCCTCCTTTTCGATAAGAATTGTCATATCTTGATTCTTACCAAAAAAGAGGTATTTTTTTCCAAAGACACAAACTATTTTACACTACCGCCCGCCTTTTGGAATTATGAAAAGGCGGGCTGCTTGTATGCTACTTATTCATTTCGAGCTTGATTTTATTAATAAAATCCTGTTCACATTCAGTGTACAATCTGATATTTTCATCTGACATTTCATGCCGGAGCATATTTTCGATAATACCTTTTAAAGTGTCAGTATTTCCCTGTTGGATGCCTTGTTCCAGTCCCAATTCTTTGCCACGTTCTATCCCAATCTCAAGAATATTCATCTTCACAGCCTCCCATTCTTCTGATTGTTTTACTTCTTCCACGATTCTATCTAAATCCACAATTCGTTTGTCTTGCACCATGACGCTCTCGTTATTCAGTGTGGTGTGCTTCATGTACTGTAGCAGACTGACCAATTCAGGTCGCCCGTTTTTACTCGTCATATTTAGGAATATCTTGCTTGTACCATCATTCAATGACAGCTCCGGCACTTCTTCGCAACGTTCACTGAAAGTATACATTGCCAGATCTTTTCCGAAAATATCATCCTGTGTAATAAAAATGATTGCTGTTGATGGCAGATGCTTATAACGAATCTTCTTTCCGGACTTTAAGATAGGGGTATCTATCAGTCCCTGATAGAATCGGGAACGTTTACGAACATCATCCCCTCGCGTGTCGTTCTGCATCTCCATATCAAACTGTCGTTCACGTACATCTAAGGCCCATGCGTCCAAACGTATGGCGCGCTTACCGGACTTATTCAGAACAACTTGTTCAGCTTTGACTTCTTTCAGTTGCAGATCTGCTTCGTCCAATATGATGCTCAATACATTCTCATAGGCTTCCTTGACTTTCATGACCGACATAAACAGTGCAAAGTCGCTCAAATTAAACTCATAGTCTTCAGGAATTACAGTTTGTAATTCACTTCTCTTTGGTAGCTTTGTTTCCTGTTGCATAGTATATCCTCTCTTTCTTGGTATGGCAGAGAGGATATTTGTATTATGTCCTCCCTGCGATTATTTGGTTGTAAGCAAGGAGTTATTGCAGAGAATACTCTGCATAGATACAAGATACTGTAAGAATCTTAGAATTGTTCTTTGCTTGGAAACATCTTATCACATCCTATATTTCATTGCAAGATAAACTTAATAATAAACATTGTGCAATGTTCTTTCGAGTTTGCGGTGCGAATCTCACAAAGTTAATCGCAAAGCAATTTACTTTTTCACATACTCCGCCTACAATACGTCCGCACCGTCAACCACAGGAAAATAGGAATCTCAATCGCCGGAACGATCATCAGAAGCCACGGTGTCCATACGGTGAGGGTTCCGAATTTCAGAAATTCAAAGTAATATGTTACGGCATAGCCAAACGAGTTGCTTCCGCCCAGCGCGCCGGAGGGAAACAGTACCCTTAAGTAAGAGGACAGTGTATTGCCGATCATCATGTAGAAGACGGACGGAAACAGGACGAAGGCGATGGTCAGTCCGGTGGCAATCGTCGTATTCTTGCACGCTGAGGACATAAACAGCACGAAGCTGACACAGGAAAGCAGCGCGATGAAGCCGGCAAGCATAACAAGATTCTGAAGCTGCCCCATGTTCAGACCAAGCAGTGTGGACGCCGAGAAAAGTATCTGCATGGAGGTCTGGCGGCATTCCCATCCGAAAAGGCTGTTAGAGATTACCATGAAGATCGCCATGCACAGCGCAAACGTGACAATGCTGATGGTCAGGGCTGATAATATTTTCACAAAAGCAAGGTTGCGCCGTCCGTGCCTGGTACTGCGCAGAATATCGTCCGCACCCGTCTGGTATTCGCAGCTAAATGACGGGGCTGTAACCATGACACACAGAAACATCAGGATAAACAGGTAGATTCCCTCATATTCAAACATATTGGTATCGTAGCCCGGATAGTAATAGAAGGGCATTGTCACTTTATCATACATTTTAGCGGCAATCTGCTGCGCCTGCGGATTTTTTCTCTGCTCCATTTTCATCAGATCGGTCAGATGGGTACGACAGCGCTCGTAAAAGTTCAGGGCGTCTTCTTCGGTCATTTCCGTATAGTCCGGAGCCAGTCCGCTTTCCGAGTCGGCCATGACTTCGCGCAGTCTGCTGACTTGCGGTGACCAAGGGAGGATTTCACTGTTGCGCACATTGCGGGGAAAATCTCCATAGAAATCCCCGTATATTTCCAGATTCTTCTGATAAGCCTGCAGTCCTTCGGCCATTTTCTCCGGGGGCACTTCTCCGGCGTTCGGGCTCTGCAATTCCTTACGGATGGCAAGGGCTTCACGGCCCTTTATTGTTATTTCCTGACCGTTTTCCTCATAGGTAAACCCCACATAAGTGACAGGCACATAAGCCATAAAAACAGATAAAACCACCGCCGCGGCAAGGAATAGGAGAGTACTTCTGGTGCGCAAAACACGTTTTAGTTCTTCTTTATATAATCTTGTCATGATGAAACATCCTTTCAGGGGTTATTTTATGCTTAATTAAACTGGGAAGAATGCGCTTTTCAGCATTCTTCCGGACATAATTTAGTTGCACTTAGGCTGTGTATTGTACAGCCTTAGTGTAACTTTATGTCTTGGGAAACAGGTGCAGATACAGATCTTCCAATGTAGGATTCTGCGCCTCTGCCTCCGGGATATCCGTCGGATTTCCAAGGTATCTGAGACAGATACTGCCATCTGCCTCGTTACGCAGATTGACGATCTGTATGCCTGGTTCGGATTCCCACATGTGAAGTTCCTGCGGTGGGATCACGGCTTGATAGACCTTGCCGTGCATCTGCGACACCAGCTCCTGTGTGGTGCCGGTCAGCAGGATTTCCCCATTTTTCATAATGGCGTTCCTCGTTGCGATATATTCTACGTCGGGTACGATGTGGGTGGAGATCAGCACGATCCGGTCTTTGGCAAATTCCGAGAGCAGATTGCGGAAGCGCACCCTCTCGCCGGGGTCAAGACCGCTGGTGGGCTCATCCAGAACGAGGAATTCCGGATCATTCAGAAGAGCCTGTGCGATTCCGACACGGCGCTTCATGCCGCCGGAGAGTTTGATGATCCGTTTTCTGCGCACATCATCAAGAGACAGTCTCACAAGCAGCTCGTCAATTCGGTTTTTCGCCTGTGTATCGGTCAATCCCTTGAGCGCGGAGATGTATTCCAGATATTGTTGTACCGTAAATTCCGGATAAAAGCCGAATTCCTGCGGCAGATATCCGATGATGTCCCGATAGGCATCATCTAACTGTGCGATGTCTACGCCGTCATAGCAGATCCGTCCCGCGGTAGGCTTCATAATGCCGCAGATCATGCGCATCAGAGTGGTTTTGCCGGAGCCGTTGGCACCGAGCAGCCCCCATACGCCGGGAGTAAGGTGCAGGCTCACATCTGCCACAGCTTTTTTGACGGGAAGATTCTTATTGGTTTTGTCTTTAAAATGTTTTGCTACATGTTCCAGTGTGATTTCCATAATGTTTACCCTTTCTTGATTTCGTAGGAAATGCTTCATTTTTTTTCGGGCTTGCGAAGAGAATCCCGCAACCCCGTATAGTTCGTTTTTTGCAAAATAACTTGCGGTAAACTTAAATTTGCAACGTGTATTCCGAGATACGCGGTATCTTAATCTAACATTTGTTCAACAGATTTATAAGAACATATGTTATGATATTCGTGACAGATCACGGCAATACAGATCAGAGCATATCCCGTCCAGAGGCAGAGCCGTGCCGGTGTCTGCAACAAGCTGCTCTTGTCGATAACTTCATAGCTAAGCCATGAAGACAGGAGACAGAGCATTACGCTGGCAGTCTGAAAAACGGACGGTGACGTGCGTGCCCACAGCATTATGCAGGCTGTTGCCGCAGTCATAAAAGGGACGATAAGAGTTATGATAGTGACCGGAATAGTCAACCCAAATCTTCCGACAGCCAGAGCAAGAACGGTCAGCATACAGACATCTCCGATGCCGATAAACAGTAATTGGGATAGCAGACTGCCGCCGATGGCGAAGTGGGTGGACTGCTCCAGTTCAAACATTTTATATCTTGATGCCCGCTTTAAGATCGGTATGGCGCTCATCGCGACCACGGTGCCGCAGCCGCAGAGGAATTTGGGTAATATATAAAGATCGACCCATTCTAAAGTGTTGTTTGCGTGTATACAGAAGAAGACAGCGCATAGAGCCGCCAGCACCATTCCCTGTGTAAGCCAGATTTTCCACGCCAGAAATTTGACCTGCTTTGCCACCAGTCCTGCTAAAGATAATACGGGAGTTCCCGCAGAATTCAGGCGGCCGGCCTGTTCCTGTACAAGCCGGAGCGTATCGAGCATATGGGGTTCGTAGGCAGTGCCCTTTTCAATTGCAAATAAGTTCTTCCATTGTCTGTGATGCATAGGATACCTCCTTGTCGGAATTGGGGTGGATCGTTTTAAGTTGTATTTCTACAGAACCGGCCGGGCGCGGCGTGGTACATTACATTGCGGCGGATTTGTTCATTTTCTGCACTGCCCGCCGCAGTCTGGTCTGTACCGTGCGTAGAGGAAGTCCCGTGACAGCAGAGATTTCCTTAAGCGACAGCTCCTGACCGTATCGCAGCAGCACAAGTTCCCGTTGTGTGGAATCCAGACAGGTTAAGGCCAATGCAAGCTGCAGCCTGTCCTCCGCAGACTGAAAACCGTTTTCCGATTGCATTTCGGCTGGCGCAAAGTCTTCCGGCAGCGATTCGAGAGAGAACTCCGGCACGGCTCGTTTGCTTTTGATATCAATGCAGGTATTGGCGGCAATTTTGTAGAGAAAGGCTTTAAACTGCCCTCGGTGGTGGTAACGGTCGATGAACCGCACCAGCTTTAAAAATGTCTCCTGCGTGGCATCCTGTGCGCTTTCCATATCGGGCATATGCCACATACAGTAGCGCAGAATGACAGGATAGTACAGCTCTACCAGTTCGTTAAGACACTCCCGTCGGCCCTGTTTAATTTGTCTGATCAGTTCATCTTCGCGCGTCAAGATATTCTCCTTTTACAATTCACAATCACACCTGTTATAATATTGATTCACATATAATTGCTGTGAAAAGTAATGCTCCCGTTTATCTGTTCGGTAACCGGTTCTGTTATATAGAACGTGGAAAAGAAATAAAATGATTCATGTTTGTGAAAAAAAGAATTTCGCCGGATGGAGCGCATTAATTGCCATACTAAAAAAATACAATGGGTCTTCCATTCTCCAATTTCCCATCCAACGGCATATAGAACGGCAATAAAAAAGACCGGCCAATTTTCGTTGACCGATCTTTTGTAAGTCTATTCAAAACAGTAACTTATTTCAGTTTAGCTTTCTCCTCCGGACTCATCGGACGAACAAGGAAGAGACTTAGCAGCAGTGCGATGATATAAAGCACGATTGTAAGATACAGTACGTTCTGATACCCCACCGGGTTGATTTCATTGCCGTGGGAGTCGGTGATAAATTCTCCCGTTTTATTTACGATCAGATTAGCAACCTGATTACCGGTAAGTCCGGCAAAAGCCCATGCGGATAAGGTAATTCCGTGCAATGCGCTGATACTTCCCATGCCGTAGTGATCGGAGAGGAGCGTAGGCACATTAGAGAAGCCGCCGCCGTATCCGGCATTGACAACAAAAATCAATCCCAGAACAAGAATTGTCAGAAGCATATTGCCCTGACCGTTCTTGATACCGCCTGTCAGCATAACCAGTCCGGTAAATACAATAGACAGAATGAAAATCAGCTTATAGATCGTGTTACGGTCTTTCATCGTATCCGCCCATGCGGAGAAACCGAGACGTCCGCCCGCATTAAAGACTGCGGAAACTGTGGAGATGACACCCACAACACCGGCCAGACCGATACATTTTACGATCATCTTCTCCTGAGAGATCAGTGCAAGACCGCAGGTAATGTTGATGTAGAACATCAGCCAGATACCGATATAGTTGGCAACAGGTCTTGTCTTGATGACAGAGATAATACCCTGACCCTTCTCTTTCTTCTGCGGCTCATGCCAGCCTTCCGGTTTCTTGAGAAGCAGATGTCCCACGAACATCATAACGAAATATACGCACGCCAGAATCAGGAACATCTTATAGATGCCGCCTTCGCCAAGATTCTCCAGCATTGCCTGCATGATCGGGCTTGCNATCGCCTTNGCNGCGCCGAANCCNGCAACNGCAAGACCGGTNGCAAGNCCTTTACGGTCTTCAAACCAGAGCATAAGNGTCTTGACAGGAGATAAATATCCGGTTCCTAAGCCGATACCCATAATAAAGCCGTAGCAGATATAGATACCGATCAGTGCCAGAGGACTTGCNTGATGCTGACCGCCGTAGTAGATGAAAAATCCNGTTCCTGCCATACCTGCCGCGAAACAGATCGAGGCNATCAGCGAAGATTTATGTATGTCTTTCTCTACCACATTTCCTAAAAATGCNGCCGACATNCCGAGGAAGAAGATCGCGAAGCTGAACGCCCACTCCGTAGCACCCTTGGAAAAGCCGATGTAGTCTGCGATTTCCTGACTGAANATGGACCAGCAGTAGACCGTACCGATACTACAGTGAAGCAGAAGCGCCGGAATAGCGGCACATACCCATTTGTTTTGATTTTTTTTCATTGTGTAAGAGTCCTTTCTTGTGTTATAGAAATATACTGAAACGCAAATACGGAATTGTATAATCCCAATTTATTTTACTCCTGTTTATGGAAAAACTCAAGTTAATAAAATATAATTGTGTGGAAGATGTTTCGTGAAGTATAATGTGNGTATNGCGTTAAGCNNTTATTGNNANNTGAGTTATGTAAACTANNCNAANCNNAGCGCCAATTACGGCTGNTANAGCGGCAGATTGCGAGAGTATTATATATGGAACAAAAAGATCATATTGCTATGCAGGACATTATTGCATTAATAAAGAGAACGAAATCATTTGTGGAAAACCGGGAGATGGCGGAGCACATTAAAGTGAAAGGACCGGCAGACTATGTGACGCAGGTNGATACCGGCATTCAGAACTTTTTATCTCAGGAACTGAGTAAACTGGCTCCCGGGGTTCAGTTTCTTGGTGAAGAGGAAGGNCTGCATGAGATGTCCGGNGATACCTACTGGATTCTGGATCCCATAGACGGCACGACAAACCTGATCCATGACTATCAGCACAGTGTCGTATCGCTGGGATTATATGAAAAGGGTGAGGTTACGCTGGGAATAGTCTATGATCCTTATCGGGAAGATGTTTATCACGCGCAGAAGGGGAAGGGAAGCTTCTTAAACGGAAGACCGATTCATGTATCGGAAGCGGAATCACTCAGAGAAACGATTGTTACGATCGGTACATCGCCTTACGACAGAGAGCTGACGGAAGAAAATTTCCGCCGTTTCCAGCGGGTTTTTGAGAAAAGTCAGGATATCCGCAGGACAGGCTCGGCGGCTCTTGATCTGGCNTATGTGGCTTGCGGGCGCACGGGAGGGTTCTTTGAATCACTTCTTTCTCCATGGGATTTTGCGGCGGGTATGCTGTTGGTCACGGAAGCGGGAGGAAAGGTGACGGATTACGCAGGGGAGCCGTTAAATTTCTTGCAAAGAGGAAGTGTTGTTGCTACGAACGGAAAGCTGCATGAGGAATTGCGAGGGTTGATAGAGGAGAGGAAAAGATGAACCGGACAATACAAAGAATAGAATATCGTTTCGGGAAGGCGGGAATCCGCCGAAGAAGTTCAATTTTTTAAGATATCCTTAATATTATTGAGCTATGAATAAAAATATGATAGGTTTAANGCATAAACCNTAAGAATAATTTTTAAGACAACTGCAACAATAATGTATCAACAGAGGAAAAAGGACGGGAGTACGGATGAANAGTAAGCTGTATTATGCANTATATTTTTTATATGNCATCGTNGTGGCNTTTGTTCTTTATTTGAATGGCGTATTTACAGGGGAAGAGATTTCTATTGTAAATNTGGCGATNAATATCGGGTTCCTGCTNATCATAGGGATTNTTTTNTGCATATCTTCCATCAGTTTCGGCAGNCTGAACAGGGTCACTTATGAGCTGGAAGAGGTTGCNATCCGTCTGCAGAAGGAATANAAGGAGGCAAACGGAAAGAATCTCTGGGGAAATTACAAGGATANTGCCAAAGTTTTTCAGGAGGANGTATTGCAGGANGCNTTTAACAAGTACCGTNTGCGNGTAAAAGGCGCGAAGACGAAGCGGGGAGCNGCNNCNTNNTGTGACTTGGAGGAATATATCAATGAGGANCTTTTGGACAGAGTNGGCATGAATTTCTTTAATTCCGGGATNTCCGGGACGCTTACGGGTCTGGGTATTTTGGGAACATTTCTCGGNCTGTCCATGGGACTGGGCGCATTCAGCGGCGACGATATCTTTACGATTTCNGATAATGTGGGATCTTTACTTTCGGGCATGAAAGTGGCTTTTCACACTTCGGTATATGGTATCTTCTTTTCACTGGTGTTTAATATTGCTTACCGGAGCATTATGTCGGATGCTTATGAGACGCTGGATGAGTTTTTGCGTGTGTTCCGTCAGACCGCACAGCCCTACGCCGGGAAGGACGACGAAGGCACNGCGGCGCTNCTCGTTTANCAGGCNGGGATGGCGAATTCCTTNAAGCAGATGNTGGAAATGATGAAAGGCAATGCGATGGAACANACGGCAGGCGTGGAGCGTATCGTAGATAAATTTACCGAACAGATGCAGGCCGCTTTGGATACGGACTTTAAGAAACTCGGGAGTACACTGAAGGCTGCGGGAGAGTCGCAGGCTGCCAGNGCGGCAAATGCGTCGGAGATGATTGAGGCNGTTACTGCATTAGTGGANGTAAACCGNAATGTGCAGGAGGCTCTTNCCCATGTNATGGAAAGGCAGGAGNTGTTTGCAAGGCAGATNGAGGAGCAGANGAAAATGCTGGCGGATGCGTGCAGCGATATGAGCGATGAGATCAGCAGCCGGTTATACACATTTGAACAGATGAGGAATTTATATGAAGAATAGACGAAGGAACAGGGAAGCTTTTGCGGAGCACAGTTATTGGCAGTCTTATTCGGATATGATGGCGGCGCTTCTGCTGATTTTTATTCTGATGATAGCGATCACCCTTACCATATACAGACAGAAAACGAATGATCTGGATAAGACAAGGCTGGAGCTTAACACGGCACAGAGTAAGTTAGATGAGACGATAGAAGATCTGGAACTTTCCAAGGCTGAGCTAGAGAAGTCCAATGAGGAACTTGCGTCTTCACTGGCGGAGCTGCAACAGGCTTACGAGCAGGCGGCTTTGACGCAGGAAGAATTAAATAACGCATATTTGGAAATAGAAAATGCCAGACAGGAACTGACGACGACGAAGCAGGAACTTCAGGATATCGTCGGAATTCGCACAGATATTATCGGGGCGCTACAGTCCGCTTTCAGTAATTCCACGATGAAAGTGGATGCCCAGACAGGTTCCATTACGTTTTCTTCTGATGTACTTTTCCGTTATAACAGTGCCTCGCTTACGGCGGACAGCAGGGAGACGTTGAAAAACATTATTCCGATGTATCTGGATGTGCTGCTTCAGGATCAGTTCCGCGATTATATCGCAGAAATCATTATCGAGGGACACACGGATACGGACGGTGGCTACCAGAGCAATATGGAGTTGTCCTATGAGCGGGCCAATGCCGTGGCGGATTTCTGTCTGAACAAGAGAAACGGCCTCAGTGAGACGGAGATCGAGCAACTTCAAAAGTTACTTACCGTCAATGGAAAATCATGGAGCAATCCGGTCTATCAAACGGATGTTTTCGGTAATCCCACGGATAAGGTGGATATGCCGGCGTCCAGAAGGGTGGAAATTAAGTTCCGGCTGAAAGAAGATGAAATGATAGAGAAGATTGCGGGGATTTTGGAGCAGGAATAGGGGTGCTCGTTAAAATATGAGAGAGATTCTGGCGAAAAATTTACGCCAGAATCTCATCAATCCTACGCCGCTCGTCGTCACTGAAATGTGAATTGTTAAGCATGCCTACATTATCTATGATCTGGGAGGGTCTGGAGGCTCCGATCAAAACGCTCGTAATGTCTCCGTCACGCAGAATCCATGCCAATGCCATTTGAGCAAGACTTTGACCGCGCTCTTTTGCAATTGCGTTTAAAGCCACTATCTTTCTTAAAGTAGCCTCATTAACAGCATTTTCCGTCAAAAATCTTCCGTCGGTTTTGATTCGGCTGTCTGAGGGAATACCATTTATATAGCGGTCTGTCAGGAGGCCTTGTGCCAGAGGGCAGAAGGTAATGATTCCGATACCGTTTTGGGCGGCATAGTCTTTTAAGCCGTCTTTTTCTATATCACGGTTAAACATGGAATAATTCCGTTGATTGATGATAAACGGAGTTCTCATTTTGCGGAATAATTCTGCAATGGCAATTGTCTGTTCTTTATTGTAATTGGAAATACCCACATATAAGGCCTTGCCGCTCCTGACGATACCGTCTAAAGCGCCGGCTGTTTCCTCAAGCGGCGTGTCGGGATCGGGTCTGTGATGATAATATATATCGACATAGTCCAGCCCCATTCTAGTAAGGCTCTGATCCAGACTGGCGACCAGATATTTTTTGCTTCCCCAGTTGCCGTAAGGACCGGGCCACATGTCATAGCCTGCTTTTGTGGAGATAATCAGTTCATCTCTGTAAATACCGAGGCTTTTCTTTAAAATGCGCCCGAAGTTTTCCTCTGCGGCACCGTAAACAGGTCCATAGTTATTTGCCAGATCGAAATGTGTGATTCCGTTATCAAAAGCGGTTTGGCACATGGCGGTCATATTATCAAAATTTCCGTTTGATCCGAAGTTATGCCATAAACCCAGTGATACCGCAGGAAGCAGCAGACCGCTTGCTCCGCAACGGTTGTAGTGCATTTTGTCATAGCGTGTTTCTTCTGCGTTATACATGATGATTCTCCTAAAATTTTTTTAATAAAATATATAGTGGATAATACGGATTGATTATAGCATTTAGGACGAGTCGGAGTCCAGTTCCGATTTAGCTGATTTTCAGAATGACAGACATTAATTACATGGATAATATTTTGTAACAGATGTTATGATATTAGAGATCATGAAACATAATTAATGTTGCCATACAGGTGTCATATATAAAGCGATAAAATTACAGAAAACACTTGGAGGAATCAATATGTTAGAGTTACCGGAAAGCTATACGATATCAAAGCAGATCGAACAGGTATTAAAAGGGAAAATAATCAGTTGTATCGAGATCATGCATACACCGCATAAGTTTGCCTTCTTTCAGGGAGATATGGACAAATATCCTGATTATCTGGAGGGACAGGCAATTGTCGGGGCAACATACCATGGCGGTATGATTGAGATAGATACTGAGGACAGTATGATTGCGTTTGCCGACGGAGCCTGCCCTAAATATTATGAGGATAAAAGGAAGTTTCCGAAAAAGCATCAGATGGCAATCTATTTTGATGATGAAACGGCAGTTTTTGTATCCATTCAGATGTATGGTATTATTTATTTTGCTCCGAAGGGAGAATGTACGGAAGAGTATTATATTTCTTCCACCAGGAAGACAAGTCCGTTGGCGGAAGAGTTTACATTTGACTATTTTAAAAGCCTTTATCCGTCCGATGGTAAGAAATTGTCCGCAAAGGAATTTCTGGCAACGAAGCAGCGTATACCGGGACTGGGGAACGGGGTCTTGCAGGATATTTTATGGGATGCCGGTATAGATCCCCGTTTTGACATGCGCCAGGCGACAGAAGCGGATTTTGAGGCATTATATACGTCAGTTAAGAGAATGCTGAAGAAAATGTGTGAATGCGGCGGGCGTGATACGGAAAGGGATCTGTTCGGAAACAAGGGCGGATATATTACGCAGCTTAGTAAAAATTCCTTGTATGAACCGTGTATGAAATGCGGACATGAAATCAGTAAAGCAAATTACATGGGCGGAACAGTGTATTTTTGCGAGTGCTGCCAGAAAAGATAGCTTGTCCGTGCCTGTGTTTCATGGAAATCTGTAACAGCTTTACAGGAAATCTGCAATGGGATGCGGAAGGCGGGCTTCCGGTCACGGAAAAGGAAAAAGCCGAAGGACATGGATACGGACTGGCCAATATCCGCAGGATGGCGGGGAAATATGCCGGTGATATAGATATTGCATTAAAGGATGGGGAGTTTTGCCTGTGTATTATGCTGATGCTGGAGTAGAATATTTCTAAATACGTAATGAAATCAGGGATTACGCTGGATATGGAAGAAGTTCCTGAAGGATGTGTTCATCTATCCGGGTGGAAGTATGGAGATCCATTGGAACTTTGAAGAATAGGGGCAGATGAGGCACTTGGGAGAGAATCCGGGGTGTCTCTTTTTGTATTATCTGACGGCTTATATTGACAATTTTTGCTTTAATGAATACAATGTAAAATATATTGTTGTACAATTTGACAAGAAAACAAAATTTGTGGTAGCAAAAATTATGAAGATTGCAAATAATTATGGCCTAAATTCATGACTGACAAATCTGTGTGTACTTTTTATCAAATTGAGGTAAGTATGATTGAAGGCTATATGACTGTAAGTGAGGCTGCTGGAAATTGGAATATTAATAAAAGAACGGGTCAGATAATGTGTGCCTATTAAAGAATAAAGGGTACGACAAAATTTGGTAAGTCTTGGGCGCTACTGTCAGACGTGTAAACAAAATTGATAGAACGAGTCGAAAAAATCTGATGGAGTTATCGGCAGAAGATATACCACCTTTAGAAAACACTAACGATGATGATTTGAATTAGGAGGAATAGAATTGATATGCCCAGAATGAAATGGAGTGACCTGTCGCATATGCAGCTTGGAAGATATGCAGAATATTATGCCAAAATGGAATTTACTTCATATGGATTTGATGTGTATACGTCAGAAGTAGATGATCATGGAGTGGATTTTGTTGCCAAAGACAAGCAGGGCAGATTTCTTGAAATTCAAGTAAAAGCAGTAAGGCAGGATAATTACCTTTATATTACAAAAGACAAGATTGTAATTGATGAAAAGTTTCTCATCTGCTATTTGAGATTTACTGATGATAGGCTACCGGATGTTTATGTATTCCCGTCAACTGTTTGGGCGACACCTAATGCGCTATTTGTTGATAGACCATATGATAAGCCTGGGCAGAAGAGTAAACCGGAATATGGGATAAGTTACAATACGAAGAATGCTCATTTGCTTGAACCATATAGAGCTGAAAATTATTTTAACTGTGAAGCAGGGAAGATGATGAATGAAGATAAGTGAGCCAAATCCAGACATTATGCATATTGAAGCTTTAAGAAAAGAGTTTGTGTCAGACTTTGGTCGTGATACGCTTGAAAATTTAACCTTGGAGCAATATGCAATGCGGACTGGTGACAAAAAGAATTTTTGTTATCGGTTGGAGCGTGAGCAAATTGGTATGGGTGACATTCGTAATGCAACAGCTCAGAAATTTGGGATCTGGGTTCGCAAAACCACAGGCGAATACGATTTCACGAAAAAATATGGAGAGACACCTGAAGAAGCATTTTCTGTTATCCGTGATGAACTATGTAAATTAGTGGATGCTGGTGCAAGCGATGATTACACTGCCATAAGAAATAATAAGATTGCACCTATAGTGAGGTTCAAAATTTTGTCAATGTATTATCCGGACAAATTTCTCACGATACATTCGGAGAGGCATTTATCATATTTCTGTAGCAAGTCAGGGATTCCATTTTCCGAGGAGGATGATGAACTTGTACTCCAAAGAAAACTGATATTATGGAAGGATGGACAAGCAGAGATAAGGGATTTGAGCCTTCTGGAGTATGTGGCATATCTCTATGAACGTTTTGAAGATCCGCCTACTGTTGACAAGGGTCTGACAAAGAAGAAAAGCAGATTAAGGAAGCTAAAGGATGAGCTGAAGGTTTTTGACAGACAACATCCGAAAAAAAAGAGGACAGAGGTTGAGGTTGCTCAAAGATCTGTTCTTGTTGCAAGTATCGTAAAGGAAAGAGCGGCTGGGGTATGTCAGCTCTGTAATAAACCAGCCCCATTTTATAATAAGAATGGGGAAGCATACTTGGAATGCCATCATGTGGTTTGGATTGCCAGAGGTGGAGACGATGAAGTGTATAATGCCGTGGCGTTATGTCCGAATTGTCATAGGAAGATGCATGTGTTGGACGATTCGAGCGATGTAGCAAGCCTAAAAGAGATTGCGAAGCAGTAAACAATTGTATATTTGGGGAATGAGTATCCAGAATGGAAACGTTCTGGATATTTTTTTGAAAAATTTTCAGTGAATAGTTGAAAGAAATTTATGCAATTTTGAATACCGAATATATTTTTTTAATGTTTTAAAATTAAATAATATTCATATACTTATTATAAAATCTAAAAATATAATGTTTTGAAAATGAAATTTGCACAAAATACGCAAAAATGATTGACAAAACAATTGGTTTGGAATATTATATATGAAAATGGGTGAGGTGTCAAAGATGCTGTTAGAATTTAAATGTTCAAATCATAGCTCTATTAAAGAAGAAGTGAAATTTTCTATGATTGCAGGAAGTGATAATACATCTGAAGAACTTTTAAAAGAATTTGGAAATATTAGAATTTTACGTTCTGCAATTATATATGGAGCAAATGGATCTGGAAAAAGCAATTTTATTAGTGCTTTGTCATTTATGCGTGATTTAGTTAGTAATAGTATTAATCATCAGCCGGGGCAGGGTGTATTTCAGGCACCCCACAAATTAAGTACAGAAGGGGCTCCAAGTGAATATAGTATTCAGTTTGTAAGAGAAGATATAAGATATGCATATGGTTTTTCCGTGAAGAAAAATTTGATACAAGATGAATACTTGTACTATTTTCCAAATGGAAGACAGGTAAAAATTTTTGAACGTGACGGAATGGAGATTAGACCAGGAGATAGATACAAAAGCGTGTTTGATGTAAGCATTGGTATATTGAAAGATAATAGATTGTTTTTATCTTGTGCCGCTAATTATAGCAATGTAAAAGAAATTGAAGAAGCTTTTATGTTTTTCAATAGGGATATAGTGGTATTTAATCCAGAAATCAATAACTGGACAGAGTATTCTATTGAGTTAATGCAGAATAATGACATGATAAAAAAAATTTTTGTGGATATTTTGCAGGCGTTAGGAACCGGAGTTAAAGATGTAAAAGTTAAGCTTGAAAAAATAAAATTGGGGGATTTACCACAGGAGATACAGCTACCGGATGTATTGAAGAGTTTGATAGGAACTCAAGAAGGTAAAATAATAGAGGCAAAAGTAATATATGATCAATTTGAAGTAGACTTGATGACTGAGGAATCAACGGGAGTAAAGAGACTATTTCAAATGATTTGTCCAATACTTGATATTTTAAATGAGGGAAAGATACTTATTTGCGATGAATTTGAAGCGAGTTTACATGAATCTGTAATTTTTCAAATTGTACAATTATTTCAACATTATCAGAAGGATAAATTTGCACAATTAATTTTTTCGACGCACGATACAAGTTTGTTAGATGCTGATTTGTTTAGGAGAGACCAGGTGTGGTTTACTCAATTAAATGCGGAAAGGGCAACAGATTTATATTCTCTTGTTGAAATTAGAAATGTACGTAAGTCTGAGAATTTGGAAAAAGGATATGTATCTGGAAAATACGGTGCAATACCTATGCTTAATAAAATGTTCTTTCAAGAACTAGAAGAAAGAATTTTAGGATAGAGGGCTACTGTATGGAAGATAGAAAGCTTGATTTAGCGGCAAGAAATGAAGATACAAGAGACAAATTTCACACAGAGGTCATAAGATTTGAATTAGATCAAATAATTCAGCATTTTACAGAAACATTACAAGCTATAAATGCTCAATTTGATGTAGCGGATGAATTGCATGAATCTGGAAGAGTTATCGAAGGAGAAAATATCTGGCGTGCACAGATTGTATTTCTGGCAAGTGCTTTTGATTTTTATATGCACGAATTGACTAAATATGGGTTATGTGAAATTTATAATGAAAATTGGTGTCGCACAGATAAGTATGTAAATCTTCAGGTAAATATGAAAGTTATTGAGGTAGCATTAAAATCTGGGGAGGATATAGATTGGTTTCTTGAATATATAAATGACTATTATCGGGTGATTACAATGGTTTCTTATGAATCCGTGAAAGATCAGTTTAACTTATTGGGGATTAACCTAACACATGTCGCAGATAGAGCTTTCTATCAAAGAGGAGAAACAGAAAAGCCAAAAGACAAACTGAAAAGACGTTTAAATGAGTTGTTCAGTAGAAGAAATATTATTGCACATCAGACAGATAGAGCTCATACTGACGCACAAGTTAAAAAGATTACAAAAGAGATTGTACAAAATTTTATATATGATATTGAAAAAATAGTAAATGCAATTGACATAGAAGTGAGAAATAAGTAATACTACATAATGCGGAGAACTAAAAGAAGGAACACAATATATAGTTGAATTAGCGTAAAGAATATACTAAGATGTAAAATGATTTCAGTATAGCTGTTATCATAAAAAGCTGCAAGGCTGGCACCTTGCAACTTAATATGATTTAGTGAAAGGAAAAAACCATCCACTAGTTATGTAAGTATTTCTAGTATATCAAATCCTTTCACTAAAATCAATTAAAATCGGTCGTCCTGACCGAAATATGTGATGGAGGTGAACTGGGTATGAAGAAGAAAAATTTAAAACAAAAATTCATTTTTCGACCATATATTACAAAAAACGGAAAAAGAATTTATCCTAAAAATAGTCGTGTATTCAAAATCCCTGTAGAATAGGGAGGTTTAGGTGAAAGTGTTTTGGATGGTTCATTTTCACTTTTTCCAATTAATTAATCAGTTTATATTTAATGGAGGTAAGTGAAAATGGGAAAAGATCAATTTGTTGTAAGGCGGGGCGAACAATGGGCTGTTATAGGTGCCAATAATGAGCGTGCTACGCGTGTAACTGACACACAGAAGGAGGCAATTTGTATAGCAAGAAATATTGCGATTAATCAACAGTCTGAAATGCGTGTACAAGATCGACACGGAAAGTGGCGCATATGTAACAGTTATGGGAATGATACGTGTCCGCCTAAAGATAAAAATTATTAATATTAGTATAGGTGGATAAAGAATCGTTTACAGACCAAGAGAGGATGCAAAAGCCGCAAAAAGTAGATGCATCCTTTTTTGTGTTCCAAAAGGGATTGGTGATGTTATTGAGTGTAATTGTATTAGAATTATCAAGTATAATTATGGCTTTTGAGTAACTTTTTATCGTTTCTAATTGTAAAAAGGACATGAAGCATACAATCATAATAATCGCACAATTGGCAGAAAAGAGACACAGAAAGGTAAAAAAAGTTATACAATCACTTTTAAAGAGTATGATATTGCGGTGGCGGAAATGGAAGATAAAGGAAAAACTATCTTGATTTTGGGAAATGGTTTCGATTTAGCTCATGGCTTGCCTACAAAGTATTCTCATTTTTGGATTTTTGTAAAAGAGTTGAGAATATCTGGTTATGGAGACCTCAGGAGAGTTTGAATTCTTTTTTGGAATTTAATCAGCTGATTGAGAATTGGGAAGCAGGTAAATCAATTGTAACAGCATTTGAGAACAGAAAGGCAAAGTAACATATAGGCCGTCTAGAGGTGATATCTGATGATTTAGAACTGTCAGAGATTAATGAACTCCTCGATGATAATGTATAGCATAAATATTTCGTTGAGTTATATAGATTAAATCTTATAAAAGGAGAAAACTGGATAGATTTTGAATCTGAAATTTGTCTCATTATAAAAGAGGTGGATGAAAATACATTATCACTTACAAATCTTTGGAGTAATTTGATAACGAAAAATATTAAGCCTTCGAGAGATTCGAAATTAGGAAGATTTTATAAAGAACTTAATTAAAAAAATATATACAAAGAAAGAATATTACATGGAAACGAAGGAACTGGCGGAAAACACGCGCCTCAACTGAATATTCTTGCGACTCGAAATCACAAATCCGGAAATTTGGAAATCGGAGTTCCGGTACTCAGAAATCGCCTTTTTTGTGCTTGACCATGTATACATTTCTGTGAGGATATTGGTC
>JAAUZM010000012.1 GCA_014804605.1 Lachnospiraceae bacterium
ATATATCCTTTGAAAGGAATTAAGGGCGCAGAAAAGGAACAATAAATATAGAAGCATCTATTGAAGAACATATTTTCCCTTTTTTCAAAAATGTCCTTGACAAGGGGTACACTTCACGAATACTTAAGCAACTTATGGACAGTGGAAAAACTGATGAACTGAAACGAGCCCTGTCCGATCAAAAATATCGTGAGCAGTTGTATCGTGAGCATGAGTCGTAGAATAGTATGCAACTTTAAAGTGATTTAAAGCGGAGAGCACTTAGGAAGAGATCATTCAGCACAGATACAAAGCATACCACATATAATTTTGTCTATAATAAGTATATATAACACACATTTTGAACGATAGAAAGGCGGAACCCATATGAAACACGGATTTATCAAAGTAGCAGCCATGACTCCCAAGATCAGGGTAGCTGATCCGGAATATAATGCGAAGGAAGTATGTAAAAGAATCGAGGAAGCCTGTACGAACGGCGCGAAAATCATTGTTTTTCCGGAACTGTGTCTTACGGGCTATACCTGCGGCGATCTTTTTTTGCAGGAGCTATTGCTTACGCAGGCAAAAGAGGCGCTGAATATAGCAGTGGGCGCCACAGAGGGCAGCGATGCGCTGGTGTTTGTGGGACTTCCGTTGGAAAAAGACAGTAAGCTCTACAATGTGGCAGCAGTATTGCAAAACGGTGAGGTGCTTGCTTTTATTCCCAAGAAACATATTCCGTCCTATGCGGAGTTTTATGAGACAAGACATTTTGCGGCGGGCAATGAGGTGCCGGAGACTTATCTTTATGAAGGAGAAGAAGTACCCTTCGGGACGAATATCTTATTCGAGGTTGATGCCATAAGCGGACTCACAGTAGGATGCGAGATCTGCGAGGATATCTGGGCGCCGCTTTCACCGGGTACGCTGCATGCGCTGGCGGGCGCTACTGTGCTGGTGAATCTGTCGGCATCCAATGAGACGGTCGGTAAAGACGAATATAGAGAAATGCTGGTGAAATCTTCCAGTGCCAAGCAGATTGCAGGTTATATCTATTCTTCCGCAGGAGAAGGGGAATCCACGCAGGATTTGGTATTCGGTGGACACAATATGATTGCGGAGAATGGGACGATTCTTGCGCAGGCGAAACGGTTTACACCGGAAAATATTTATGCGGATATCGACATTCACAGACTGCGGCATGAGAGGCGGAGGATGTCTACCTATGTGCCGGAGAGACGGGAGCAATATTTGGTGCTGCCGGTTCATATGGAAGAGGAAGAGACTGCACTTGTACGTACATTCGGCGCAAAGCCTTTCGTGCCTGCGAATCAGAATGAACGTGACAAACGATGTGAGGAGATACTTTCGATTCAGTCTTACGGACTTAAGAAACGTTATGAACATACGGGGTGTCAGTCGGCGGTGATCGGAGTATCCGGCGGACTGGATTCCACGCTGGCGCTTTTAGTCACGGTGCGTGCTTTTGACATGCTGGGACTTAAGAGAGAGCAGATCACGGCGGTGACGATGCCCTGTTTCGGTACTACGGACAGAACTTATGACAATGCATGTAAGCTGGCGCGGACTCTCGGAGCGGTTTTGGAAGAAGTTGATATTAAAGAGGCGGTAACCGTGCATTTCAGGGATATCAGACAGGATATAGAGAATCATGATGTGACTTATGAAAACGGACAGGCCAGAGAGCGTACGCAGATTCTGATGGATATTGCCAACCGCACGAATGGTATGGTTATCGGAACAGGCGATATGTCGGAGTTAGCGCTTGGCTGGGCGACTTACAACGGCGACCACATGTCCATGTATGGGGTAAACGCCGGTGTGCCGAAGACGCTGGTTCGTCATCTGGTACGGTATTATGCGGATACCTGCGGCAATGAAGAATTACAGGCGATTCTTCTGGACGTACTTGACACGCCTGTCAGTCCGGAACTTCTGCCGCCGGTGGACGGTGTGATCTCACAGAAGACCGAGGATCTGGTGGGACCGTATGAACTTCACGACTTTTTCCTATATTATATGCTGCGATGCGGTTTTGAGCCGGCTAAAATATACCGAATCGCCTGTCAATCCTTTAAAGATATATATGACAAGATTGTCATATTGAAATGGCTCAAAACCTTTTATAAGAGATTCTTTACGCAGCAATTTAAACGTTCCTGTCTGCCGGACGGCCCCAAGGTGGGAAGCGTGGCGGTCTCTCCCCGCGGAGATTTGCGCATGCCGTCCGATGCCTGTGCTGACATCTGGCTGAAACAGGTGGAGGAGTTGTAGGGCGTAAGGTCAGCCACGTCCCGATTAACGAAATAACATTACTCCGTATCCCCCTCATTCTCCAACGCCTTTTCCAGAGAAGCAGTGATGGCATCAAGCAGGATCATGGAGGTGTACTTGCTGTCATCCGGATAAGTGATACCGTCAAGGCTCTGGTTCACGATGATCTGATTGGCAAGATCCTCGAAAGATGGCTGAATCAGAGGGTACATGGTAGTCACAGCCTCATCCAGATTGATGAGCCGTATGGAATTAATATTCTTTTCGTCTACGGTCACCTCAATTTCTACGATGTTGTCATTCAGAATCAGAGAGGTCGTGTATACACCGGGTATGTAGGTGTTGGAGGTGGTCTGTGTCACGGTAGACATTGTCGCTCTTTTTTCATCTTTCGGCAGGAACATGATGATGAGCAGGACAATGAAAAGGATACCGAGAACAGCGAAGATTCCGGTATATATTAACTCTTTTACATGAAGCACAACGATTTTGGTTTTGGAACTCATACAATATCCCCATAGAAATTCTTTTTTATCATTTTATGTGGGGGAGTACGGGTTTATGCATAAGGCAGTACATTGCGCTTCAACTCGGTCGTATGCCCGTTTGCCGTTGCAGTACCCTTGGCAGGATGCAGCTTCAGCCCGTAATATTCCGAAGAATCGACGGTAGTTTTCGGACTGCTTCGGCGCAGATCAGCGCACAGAGACAAGCCGTTCTGTTCGGGTAACCCTAAGTCCAATAGGATCAGGTCGGGCATTTCCCTAGCTGACTGCTGTGTGATATTGTGAAAAGCGGTGACCGGAATGGGGTGGTATCCTTCATTTTCCAGTAGGAGAGACAGCTCCTCCCGCACAGCCTTATCGTCTTCGATAATCATGATTTTCTGCATGGTAATCCTCCGCATTAGAGCAATTGGTTTCTAAGAGCAACGAGAAAAACTAAAATCCCATAGATTTCTTCACAATCTTCATTGCTTCTTCACCGCATAATTTTCCGAGAAGTGCGAAAGCAACATCCGGTGCCGTCTCGGGACAGTAAGAGGTGATTATATTATCGTCGGTTACAATTCGCTCGTTTACCACATGAACGCCAAATTCCGCGAGCTGCTTCTGGCGGCAGGCGTTGTTAAGATGGTAAGTCGTTGCTTTTCGGTCTTTGAGAATCCCGCTTTTTTCTATAGCATGCGCAGCGACACATACAGAGGCGATAGGTTTTCCGGCATGGTCGAATTCTTTGATCAACTTTGACAGGGCAGGATGATAGGCTTCTTCATAAAAACCAAATTCTTCAAAACCTCCGGGAATCGCCAAGGCATCGTAATCATCAGCAGATATTTCATCGATCGTCCGGTCTGCGATAATCGGAATATGGAAAGCACTGAGAACGGTTTTCGTGAATCCGCATGTTTCGACTTCCACAGGGTAGTGGTAGTCGTTCCGTGCCCATCCCATTACATCCACAAAAACGCTGAATTCCATTGTCTCAAATCCCTTAGCGCAAAATAGTAATATTTTCATCGTTAATGATATCCTCCGTTATCTACAGTTCTGTTTTTGACCATAACACATTTATAAATCGGATTCAACTGACAGATGGAAATTTGCACAATACAATATGTGGTATTGTATTTGTGATATAAACGCCGGTGCATACTATATTTTGATGAAAAAGTTTGATTAACGATATAACGTTCTCTAATTTTCTATAGGTGGGATTGTGCAATGCAGTTGAGTTCTCTGCTTTTCTCTGGTATACATATCTTATATTCTAATAAATTCGGAATTAGTTACAAATCTTTAGATTCCACACTATCTTCGGAGCAGCGCTCCGTCAGTATTTCTAACGAAAGGAAAGCACATCTATGAATCTGAATCAAACCAACGAAACCAATTATCAAAGCGGAAAGAGGAAATACGGCAGAACTGTGATTGAGACAACTCTGCAAAATGCACACGGTAAAATTCCTTATGGTATGACCAACGATTACATGTTCCGGGCAGTCTTACAGTCCAACAATAAAGTACTTCGAGGGTTAATCTGTTCTTTGCTTCATTTAACCCAAAAGGAAGTATTTTCTGTCGAAATCACAAATCCTATTATTCTGGGTGAGAGTGTGGAAAGCAAGGAGGTTCGACTGGATATCAGTGTTTTACTGAATAATAGGACAATGATTAACCTTGAAATGCAGGTGGCAAACCAGCTAAACTGGCAAAGCCGCTCGGTGGTGTACTTATGTCGTTCTTATGACAGTCTCACCCACGGGCAGGACTACGATGAAGCAAAATCTGTAATACATATCGGATTTTTAGATTATACACTGTTTCGGAACCGGCCCGAATTTTACGCCTCATATAAACTAATAAACGTTAAAAATTATCAAAAATATAGTGACAATATTACCTTGAATGTGGTAGACTTAACTCGGATAGATTTGGCAACGGAGGAGGATAAGGTATATCATATCGATGGCTGGGCGAAGCTCCTTAAGGCCACTACTTGGGAGGAGGTTAATATGTTGGCGGCGAAAGATGAGAATATGAGGGAAGCGGCAAAATCAATTTTTGTATACAACACCGAAGAGCAGATTCGCAAAATGTGCCGTGACAGGGAAGAGTATTATCAGGATTTGCGGAACTATGAGAGAGCAGTTGCGGAACGTGATCAGTCTATTGCAAGTTATCAAAAAGCGATTTCGGATCGTGACCGGTCAATTGCAAGCTATGAAAAGGTGCTTTCAGACCGCGACAGGTCTATTGCAAGCTATGAAAAGGTGCTTTCGGACCGTGACAGGTCTATTGAAAGTTATCAAAAAGCGATTTCAGACCGTGACCAATCTATTGCAAGCCATGAAAAAGTTATCTTGGAAAAAGACGCACAGATTCAGCAGCTTCATGCCGAAATTGAGAAATTGAAAGCGCAGAAATAATTTTAAAATGTTGTCGGGTACTGCAGAGTGTTATGTTTGAGGTGCGAATCCCTAACTTGACAAACTTACTCCACAACTGATATCATGACATGGAACAAGGGCGTTCTTATTACAGAATAAGAATGCCCTTATGTGTTTTATAGGAAATTACATTTATGAAAATCAAGAACGATAACTTATAAAAGATTAGAAAAAAGGAGGCAGCTATGAGAAAGAATTACACGAAGGAAGATATCATACAACTGGTCGCAGATGAGGATGTGGAGTTTATAAGACTGCAGTTTACGGATATCTTCGGAAATCTGAAAAATATGGCTATTACCGCCAGTCAGCTTGAAAAGGCGCTTAATAATGAGTGCATGTTCGATGGTTCTTCCATCGAGGGATTTGCACGGATCGAGGAATCCGACATGTATCTGTATCCGGATTTGAGTACTTTTGAGATTTTTCCGTGGAGACCCCAGCAGGGTAAAGTGGCAAGGATGATCTGTGATGTGTATCGTCCCAATGGGGAGCCTTTTGAGGGAGACCCGCGTTTTATTTTAAAACGTGCGATCAAGGAGGCGGAGAAACTTGGGTATACGTTTGAGGTAGGACCGGAGTGCGAATTTTTCTTATTTAATACGGATGAAAATGCGATGCCCACGACGATTACTCATGAAAAGGCGGGATATTTTGATTTAGGACCGATGGATTTCGGTGAAAATGCCAGACGGGATATGGTGCTTACTTTAGAGGACATGGGATTTGTCATTGAGGCATCCCACCACGAAGTGGCTCCGGCGCAGCATGAGATCGATTTCCGTTATGACGAGGCGCTTGCCACGGCGGATAACATTATGACTTTTAAGCTGGCGGTTAAGACGATCGCCCGCAGACACGGTCTTCACGCCACTTTCATGCCGAAACCGAAGTTTGGTGTGAATGGTTCGGGGATGCACATCAATATGTCTTTGTCCAAGGATGGAAAAAATATTTTTGCTGATGGGAATGACCCGTTGGGACTTAGTCAGACGGCGTATTACTTTATTGGCGGGATTATGAAGCATATGAAAGGTATGACTGCGATCACGAATCCCCTCGTCAATTCCTACAAGAGACTGGTGCCGGGCTACGAAGCGCCGGTTTACATTGCATGGAGCGCAACGAACAGAAGTCCGTTGATCCGTATTCCGGCTACCAGAGGAGAGGGAACGAGGATCGAACTCCGTTGTCCCGATCCCTCGGCCAATCCCTATCTTGCATTGGCTGTATGCCTGCGTGCGGGTTTGGACGGTATTGTGAATCAGATCACGCCGCCGGCTAGTGTGGATTGCAATATTTTCCGTATGACTGAGGAGGAAAAGGAAAAAGGCGGAATAGAGGAAATACCGGGTACGTTGATTGAGGCGATCTACTGTATGGAGGCGGACGGCTTTATCAGAGATGTGTTAGGGGAGCATGTTTATCACAAATACATTAAGGCAAAGAAAAAAGAGTGGTTCCGCTATCGTATGCAGGTGACTGAATGGGAGGTTAATGAGTATTTGAATAATGTGTGATGGATACTGACATCTATGTCATAATATTGCAACGTAATATCCGAAAGAAGAATGACATAAAATACAGGACGGGAGGTGAGCGTGTGATCAATATTATCGTGGTTTTGCCGAAAATAGAGGATGCTAAGGGTATTCGCGGCGTGCTTGTGAAGAACGGTTTCCAGGTAACGGCAGTCTGCTCGACGGGTGCACAGGCACTCAGCCAGTTACGCGATTTAAGTGACGGCATTGTCATATGTGGTTACAAGATGACAGACATGATATATACTGAGTTACACGACTGCCTTCCGGTGGGTTTTGATATGCTTCTGATGGCTTCGCAGGCGGTGCTGAACGAGTACCGGCGTGGCGATATCATGTGCCTTGCTATGCCGCTGAAGGTTCACGATCTTATCAATACGGTGGATATGATGAGCCAGACGATCATGCGCAGGAGACGCAGGGCGAAGTCGAAACCCAAAGAGCGTAATTCAGAGGAAACGGCTTTTATTAAGGAAGCAAAGGAACTTTTGATGGAACGAAATCATATGACAGAAGAGGAGGCCCATCGCTATATCCAGAAGTGCAGCATGGACAGCGGCACGAATATGGTGGAGACGGCGCAGATGATATTGGCGATGATGAGAGGATGAACAGGATAAAATAATGAGACAATAATTCGGTAAAGGCTGCTTTACAAAGAGCAGCTTTTATGTTATAAAAATATTGAATATAAATTCAATGAACAATAATTTAATAAAGGCAATGTAGTTATCACCAGAAAGCAATGCATTTTGTTGAAAGGAAAGGAATAAAAGTGGGCATCAGACAGGAGCAGAAGGAGCAGCGCAGGCAGGAAATTCTTTATGCCGCCTTGAATTTATTTGTAACAAAAGGATATGCAGCAACTAAGATTACTGATATTGCAGAGAGCGTTTCCATGAGTGTGGGACTGCTGTTTCATTATTTTGAGTCAAAAGAAAAGTTATATGAAGAACTGGTCAGAATGGGGCTTGAGGGAACGAACAGTCCGGGAGCACAGAAGTGTGAAAGAGCAATTGATTATTTCGCACGGTTTACGGAGCAGCTGTTTTTTTGCATGAAGGAGCAGCCCTATATTGCCAAGCTGTTCGTATTAATGGCGAATGCCCAGCGAAGCGCGGGAACGCCGGAGCATATTAGAGAAATTGCGCTGAAGGTAAATACGATAGAACAGTTTGTGCCCATTATNGAAGCGGGNCAGAAGGAAGGTACCATCAGACAGGGAGATCCGCTTACCCTTTCTAATGCATTTTGGTGCAGCATTCAGGGNATTGCCGANCAGTATGCAGTGCANCCGGAGATGGGATTGCCGAANGCGGAGTGGATCGTNGACATTGTAAGAGGNTAACGGAATGGAGATAANTTTGTGNCTTGCGGNTACAAACTCGCAGACTANGAGAAAGGTATGGCTATAANGATGAAAAANGTAGTGATTATCGGCGGAGGAGTTTCAGGACTGACTGCAGGNATCTACTTGCAGAANGCAGGNATGCAAACAGAAATATATGAAAAGCANACGGTTGCGGGCGGTCTGTGCACCGGTTGGAAGAGAGAGGGATTTTTCATTGATAACTGTGTGCACTGGNTGACAGGNTCNNGAGAAGGAAGCGGTCTTAATCAGCTTTGGAANGAAGTCGGTGTGCTGGGNGAAGACGNTTTGCTGTATNANAAAGANAAATTCTTTTCCGCAGAATTAAACGGCGACAAGNTTACTTTNTGGAGAGATAAGGANCGCACGAGAAAAGAACTGCTTGCCCTCTCTCCGGAGGACGCGGAAGAAATTAACCAACTCATGGATACAGTGAAAATGGCGGAGAGTATGACGGTTCCGGTAGAGAAGCCGTTTGACATGATGAGTCCGATCGATTATGTGAAAATGGGAATATCCATGGCCGATATGGGAAAGGTCATGAAGTTGTACGGTAAAATGGATATCAAGGAGCTTGCAGCGCGTTTTCACCATCCTTTGATCCGGATGGCTATAACAGACTATATGCCGCCCGGTTATCAGGCATATGCATTTGTTGTTTCCTACGCGACTGTGACCGGCGGAAATGGAGACATTCCGAGAGGCGGCTCTCTTGAGATGGCAATGCGTATGGTAAAACGCTATCAGAAACTCGGAGGAACGATCTATACGGGGACNGAAGTNCAAAAGGTNNTGNTCAANGGNCAAAGAGCAGAGGGAATTCTGCTTGCGGACGGGAAAACGATAAAGGCNGATTATGTGGTCTGTGCCACTGATANAAGGCATACGTTNACACNGCTTATNGACGGTTCCTATATGCCAGGCGGGCTTTNAANGNTTTATANGGAAAGGGAATTATATCCGGTAGTCAGCGCTTTTCATGTGGCNTTTGGAATAGAAGGAAGTTTGGATGANGCAAANGAAACCAATGTGTTTGCNTGNCGTCCGATTACCATCGGCANGAGCCGCACAGAGAGNATGAGNATTAATAATTATTCCTATGANCCGGACTTTGCTCCTGANGGGAAAAGCATNATACAGAGCACGTTTGTTCAGACNGAANNAGATTATGANTATTGGATCAAANTNTATCANGATCAAGAGGCTTATCATAAAAAGAAAGCNGANCTGTCGGAAGAAATACAACAGCGTCTGATAGAAAAATACCCGCAGCTGCAAGGAAAAGTGCGCATTCTGGANGTGTGGACCCCTGCTACATACAATAGATACTGCAATGCATGGAACGGCGCTTATATGGGTTTTATTGTGACCCGAAATGCCAAGAACAGGACCGTNCCCGGAAAAATCAAAGGGCTTCCGAACGTAATGATAGCAAGTCAGTGGCTNATGGGTCCCGGAGGACTGCCTGTGGCCGCAACNATGGGTAAATTTGCAGCGCAAAGGATCATGAAGGCGGAAAAAATGGATTTTTAAAGAATAATACTTCCTTTTTTATGAAAAAATACACGACGAAATAGATTTATGTGAGCACATNTTGCNTAGTATTATGCAATTAATGTGCTCTATTTGTTGCGGGAGTGTGGTATGATTATCATAATGTAATAAAAAACGTGTTATTTGAAAAAAGCCGGAAATATCTTAGCTTCTANAGGAATAAGCAGTGTAAAAAGGAGGGACATCATGAAATTTACAAAAATGCACGGATGTGGAAATGATTATATTTACATCAGCGGTTTCACAGAGAAAATTANGCANGAGGAAAAGCCGGAGCTGGTACAGCNTCTCAGCGACAGGCATTTCGGAATCGGNGGTGACGGTGTGATCTTTATTAATNCTTCCGATGAGGCGGATTTCGAGATGGAGATGTACAATGCTGACGGGAGCCGTGCGGAGATGTGCGGAAACGGCATACGCTGTGTGGCAAAATATGTGTATGATAAAGGTTTGACAGACAAAACTGACATAAGTGTCGTAAGCTACGGAATGATAAAATATTTACAGCTTTTCTTAAAAGAAGGAAAAGTCGATTCGGTCAGAGTCAATATGGGGGCACCGGAGCTGGCTCCTGAGCGGATACCGGTAATAGTGGAAGCCGGGGAGAAAAGCGGTGTGGATAGATCTGTTAGTGACGGGCATGTCATGAAACAGAGCGGGGAAAGCATTGTCGATGAGCCCATTACAGTACAGGGTAGAGAATATAAAATGACATGTGTGTCAATGGGAAATCCTCACGCGGTGGTTTTTATGGACGACGTGACGAATCTGCAGATTGAGAAGATCGGGCCGTATTTCGAGAACCACGAGAGATTTCCGAAGCGTATCAATACAGAATTTGTAAAAGTGCTGGATAGAAAGACTGTGCAGATGCGTGTCTGGGAGCGGGGCACGGGAGAGACGCTTGCATGCGGCACAGGATGCTGTGCGACAGTAGTTGCGTGTGTCTTAAATGGTTTGACGGATGACACGGTTACTGTTAAACTATTAGGTGGCGAAATTGAGATCACGTGGGACAGGGAAGCGAATCTGGTCTATATGACAGGTCCTGCCGTAACCGTTTTTGAAGGAGAATGGTCTTTAATTAATTTGTAATAAGAATTATTGATATCGAAATAATCATATTTACAGATAAAATACTATGGTGCTAAAATCAGACTATGATAGAAACGTGCAAAATCCCATTGTCGAAGACAATCTTAAATGGTTTTTGCATCGTAACTGTGAGGTACTGAACAGTTACGAAGAACTTACTTTGAAAGGAATGAAAACAATGGTTAAAGTAAACGACAATTATTTAAAATTACCGGGCAGCTATCTTTTTTCTACGATTGCGAAAAAGGTAAACGCCTATACGGAGGCGAATCCGGATAAGAAGATCATCCGCCTGGGGATCGGTGATGTGACACAGCCCCTGTCTCCGGCTGTCATAAGTGCACTGCACGGCGCGGTGGATGAGATGGCGGATGCGGCGACATTCCGCGGGTATGCGCCGGATTTAGGATATGAGTTTTTAAGAAGTGCGATCGCGGATAATGATTACAAGGCGAGAGGTTGCGAGATCGAGGCGGACGAGATATTCGTATCAGACGGCGCGAAATGTGATTCCGGCAATATCCAGGAGATTTTTGCACTGGATAACAAGATCGCGGTCTGCGATCCGGTTTATCCTGTCTATGTAGACACTAACGTAATGGCCGGCAGGACAGGTACATACGATGCCGCTACGGAGAAATGGAGCGATGTGATCTACATGCCCTGTACGGCAGACAACAATTTTGCTCCGCAGTTACCGAAGGAAGTGCCGGATCTGATCTACCTGTGTTTCCCCAACAATCCTACGGGTTCTACCATTAATAAAGCACAGTTACAGGAATGGGTGGACTATGCGAATAAGAACGGTGCCGTCATTATTTATGACGCGGCTTACGAGGCATATATATCTGAGGCGGACGTGCCGCACACGATCTACGAGTGCGAGGGAGCCAGAACCTGTGCGATTGAGCTTCGCTCTTTCTCTAAAAATGCCGGATTTACAGGTGTGCGCTTAGGCTTTACGGTTATCCCGAAGGAGTTAAAAGTGGGAGACGTGTCACTTCACGCCCTGTGGGCGAGACGGCACGGCACCAAGTATAACGGTGCGCCCTACATTATTCAGAGAGCAGGAGAAGCCGTATACAGCGAGGCGGGCAAGAGAGAGACAAAAGAACTGGTTGCCTATTATATGAAGAATGCTGCTTATATTTTAGATGGTTTGAAATCTGCCGGATTCAGTGTGTCCGGCGGCGTGAATGCACCTTATATCTGGCTGAAAGCGCCGAATGATATGACGAGCTGGGAGTTTTTCGATTATCTGTTAGAAAATGCTAATGTGGTCGGCACGCCGGGCTCCGGATTCGGCCCCAGCGGCGAGACGTTCTTCCGTTTGACGGCGTTTGGCAGTTACGAGAACACAGTTGAGGCGGTTGACAGGATTAAGAGGCTGTCGATATAGTTATTTGGCGAAAATGGTAATGTCCAAAACTATCGATTTACAGTGTGATATATAAGATACTAAGATTCCGGCTGGTGGTCAGCCGGAATTTTTATAAAAATGATTATGGTGAGTAAAATATGACACTTATAAAAAATGAGATACCTATTTTAGAATACGATACAGACAAACAGGCGGTTTTGATGCCGGGACGTTTTGATTATCTTTTTTCGGAGAAAGCTGTATTGCTTTTCATGGAGCCGGAAATAGATGAGTATGTGGCGGCACATCACTGTGAAGAAGTTGGTAAGTTTGAATGCGTTACCAAAACATTTTATGCATATAAAACAAAGATACAGGGGAAAGAAATCACGTTTGCGCAGGTTCCTCTCGGCGGTGCCGGTGCAGTACAGATCATGGAGCAGATCATCGCCGGTGGCGCAAAGCAGATTATTGCGGCAGGATGCTGCGGAGCGTTGGAAGACGGAGCGGAAGGAGAATTTTTTGTACCTACGGCGGCACTGAGGCAGGAGGGCACTTCTTACCACTATCTGTCACCGGCAAGAGAAGTGGAGTTGAGTGAAGCGGCAGTTGCCGCAATAGAAAAGGCGTTAAAGAATGCCGGACTGACATACCGCAGATGTAAAACATGGACCACTGACGGCTTTTACAGGGAAACGAAGGAAATGGTGCGCTATCGTAAGAGTGAGGGATATTCCGTAGTGGAGATGGAGTGTGCGTCTATGGCAGCTTGCGCAAAAGTGCGGGGCGTGGTATTCGGGCAGTTACTATTCACAGCGGATTCTCTGGCAAATGTGGATGCGCATGACGGAAGAAACTGGGGCGATGATACTTTTGCGGCGGCGATGGAGCTGGCGCTTGATGCAATTACACTGATATAATACAAAGAGGATAAACCGCCGTGACAGTAATATTATGGAAAACAGGAATGGAGAATATTTATGCGTGATGAAGTAACGATGTATAAACTTTTTATGGATATCGCAAATGCGGATGACAGAATTTTAGCAATGTATCTAAATGGCTCAAGGACAAATGCCAATGTGCCAAAAGATATTATGCAGGATTATGATCTTGTGTTTGTGGTAACTGAAACGAGGCCATTTATTGAGGATAAAAACTGGATTCTCAACTTTGGGAATATCTTATATATGCAATATCCTGATGAGAGCCCGGATTATCCGAGCGATAAAGAGAATATCTATGGATGGCTGATGCAATTTGATGACGGAAATAGAATTGACCTGCATGTTGAATCGCTCATACATGCCAGGGAGCATATTCATGATGATAAGCTTTGCCGGATTCTGTTGGATAAAGACAATATTCTGCCTCCGATACCGGAATCCACGGATGAGGATTATCATGTGCGAAAACCGTCAGAAGCACAGTTTAGGGCGTGCATCAATGAGTTCTGGTGGTGCAGCAATAACATTGCCAAAGGCTTGTGGCGCGGGGAGATGCCGTATGTTCAGGATATGACGAATTTCGTTGTGCGCAAGCAGTTGGAAAAGATGCTTTCGTGGAAAGTCGGTATCATTACGGATTTTGGAGTGAGTGTGGGAAAATCAGCGAAATATTTGTATCGGTGGATTGGGGAGGAAGAATATCAGCTTTATTTGAACACCTATTTTGGTGGAAATGTGGAGGAAGCATGGCAGGCAGTCTTTTCCATGTGCGATTTGTTTGAAAGTGTAACGGAATATGTGGCAGAAGGACTGGGGTACACTTATAACCGGGAGGAAGGAAAAGCGGCTGCGGCGTTTCTTAAGCATGTGCATGATCTGCCGAAGGACGCGAAGGAAGTTTAATTAGGGTGAGATTTTGTAGTAAGCTGGAATGCGGGAAATGGAGATTGCCGTTTCCGGCAAAGGAGTCTGCGGGATGTACCTTAAATCGGGATATAATTCATAATCACAGCTTTCTGTTATTTGGGGTACCGTATATAATTATGCAGATAGACTTTTCAGAAAGATGGGTATAGAAACTTTGTGAGAAGAAAGGAGAAAAAGTCAAGCCATGAATAAACATAAGATCCTGTTGGTTGAAGATGATATAGAAATCAGTGAAATGCTGAGAAACTATTTATCAACTGAAAATTATGAGGTTACTTGTGTTGTTGACGGGCAAGAAGCTTGTAATCAGTTTGATAATGATACTTACAGTCTGGTGCTGTTGGATTTAATGATACCGAAAATCAGCGGAATGGATGTTATGCAGCATATACGCAAAAATAGTGTGGTTCCTATCATTATCGTATCTGCAAAAGACACAGAAACAGACAAAACTTTAGGCTTAGGATTGGGGGCTGATGATTACATTACAAAGCCGTTTTCTGTTGTCGAAATATTAGCGCGGATAAAAGCCATTATACGGAGAACTACTCAATATGATAGTGCTTCAATCGCTGCCCCTATCGTATTGACAGCCGGCGATATAACAATGAACTTGTCCGACTATACGCTTACAAAAAAAGGGAGAATCATAGAACTGACAGCAAAGGAATTTGATATTTTGAAGCTGCTGTTGCAAAATCCCAAAAAGGTCTATACCAAAGAGCAGATTTATTCCCTTGTTTGGAACGACGCTTATTGTGGTGATGAAAATGCCGTCAATGTTCATATCAGCAGACTTCGTAATAAAATTGAGGACGATACCCGTAATCCCCGATATATTCTTACAGTCTGGGGGATTGGCTATAAATTAGGAGATATGCTATGAGTGACGCGACAATTATATTCTTCCTATCTCTTTGCATTGTTCTTTTAATCTGCGTCATCGTCTATCAGCAATTTGTCTTTCATACTGGCATACAGGCAAAATTACATAAAATCAGCGGGAAACTCAAAGAAATATCTGATACAGACAGCGACGAGCGGATAATGGTTTTTACCGGAAACAAGGAGCTTATGGAACTGGCAGCGCAAATAAACCGCTTGTTAGAAAATCATCTGAAAACAAAGGCTGATTACCGCCGTTCGGAAATTGCTTCCAAAAAAATGCTTTCTAATATCTCGCATGACATTAAAACGCCTATGACCGTCATTCTGGGATATTTGGAAATTATGCGGATAAACGGAACAGGCCCAGATGAAATGTTAAGAAAGACAGAACAAAAAGCAAAAAATGTTATTGAGCTAATCAATCAATTTTTTACATTGGCAAAATTGGAGTCCGGCGATATGGCTTTAGAGCTTTCCGGAATAGATGTGTGCGAGGTATGTCGAGAAAGCATACTTGACTTCTACGAAATCCTTACGAATAATGAATTTCAAGTCGATATTGATATGCCGGAAAATTCTATTTACGTTCAAGGGAATGAGGAAGCCTTACAGCGTATATTATTCAATCTCATATCTAACGTGATCCGTTATGGAGCCGACGGCAAATATTTGGGATTGTGTTTAAGGACAGATGAAAAGGCTGTCTATATCGACGTGAACGATAAAGGAAAAGGAGTTGACAAATTTTTTGCAGAGCGTGTATTTGACCGACTTTTCACTATGGAGGATTCCCGAAACCGCAACATACAGGGAAATGGATTAGGACTGGCAATCGCAAAAAGTTTAGCTTTACAGCTTGGAGGAAATATCACGTTGGTCAGTACCCCTTATGTGAAAACAACATTTACCGTTAAGCTCAAAAAGCTCTCTTACTAAAATGCCGCGAAAGAAATTTGTAAGATTTATTCAAGAGTTTTGAAAAACGAGGCCGCTACAATGGTATTCAGAAAGGAGGCAATGAAAAATGCCATATATTTTACAAACTAACCACCTTACTAAAACCATTGGCGGAAAAGAGCTTGTCAGCAACGTCAATCTTCACATCAAAAAAGGTGAAATTTATGGTTTCCTCGGGCCCAACGGAGCGGGCAAAACTACTGTAATGAAAATGATTACAAACCTTTGGAAACCGACCGACGGAACCATTGAAATCTTTGGAGAAACACTTACCCCGCAGTCTTATGAGGTGTTAAAACGAATGGGAATCATTATTGAATTTCCCACGTTTTATGACCACATGACAGGATATGACAATCTAAAACTGCATTGTGAATACATGGGGTACTATAATCATGGCAGCATTGAAAATGCGCTTGATATGTTGGATTTATCTGCCGCGGCCAGCAAGCCGGTCAAAAACTATTCTCTTGGTATGAAAGAACGTCTTGGGATTGCACGCGCTATCCTTAGCAAGCCAGAGCTTCTCATTCTTGATGAACCAACAAACGGACTTGATCCGGCGGGGATGAAACAAATCCGCGACTTATTAAGAACCCTTTGCAGCGAGTACGGGATAACCATAATGATCTCCAGTCATATCCTGTCTGAAATAGAAAGCATTGCTGATACTGTCGGCATAATCAATCATGGAATTATGATGAAAGAAATCGGTATGAAAGAAATCGAGCAAATGAGCTTAACCTATGTAGAATTGTCTGTACCGGATACGAAAAAGGCGGTCTATGTATTGAGTGAAAAACTTCACCTTACCAATTTTAAGATTATTGAAGACGGACAAATCCGTATCTATGATAATCGCGTTTCTACACAGGAATTATCTAAGGTTCTGGCATTAAATGATGTTGAAGTCATTGCGCTTGGTAACAAAGCTGAAACTTTGGAAGATTATTTTTTGAAAATGACTGCGGAGGTGAAGAAATGTTAAAATTGATTAAACTGGAATGGAAGAAAAACAATATCGGCAAGTACGTAAGAAATGCCGTAATATTGGCGGCTGTCCTTTGCCTGTTCATGTTCGCGCTAGCTTATCTTGGGATTGCAAACGATCCGGATACAGGCATACCCGATACTGCTCCCGGTAATAATGCTATATCTTCACCTATTGAGCTTTTTACAAGTATATCATTTCTGGTCTTTACAAGTGTTATGCTCTCATCTTTCATTGTGAGTGCGTATAAAAATAAAACTATGAATTTGATGTTTTCTTACCCGATTAAGCGGCAGAAAATTCTTATTTCACAGATGCTTGCGGTATGGATTTTCAACTTTGCGGCACTGGTTCTTACGAAACTGTTACTTTACGGCTGCATATTATTAGGCTCGCGCTTTATGGTGTCATCGTTTCCTCTTGACTTCGATATGGCAAGCGCAGGTTTCTATATCCAACTGCTTGTGAAATCCGTTGTCATTGTTACAATGAGCTTTATTGCTTTGTTTGTTGGTATGGCAATGCAATCGTCAAAGGCAACGATTATTTCCTCTTTCTTACTGATTATTTTGACACAAGCAAATATAGGAGATCTAACAATGGCAAACAATGCCGTATTCCCTGTTATTTTAACTGGTATTTCACTGGTTTTCGCGTTCCTTTCCGTTCGTGGAGCCGAAACGAAAGACCTAATGTAGGGGAAGGGAGTAGTGAAAATACAATAAAATGAACAACCCCACATACAAGCCGTTGACGGCAACACCATATAAACACAACGAAACATACACAGAGATGCTGCCCGCGAACCCTGAGCTGGCAAAATATATCCGCTGTTTTTGGGGAAGTGAAAGACCCTTTTTCCAAAAAGAAGAGCATACGGCTCCCGGCATTGTCATTCCCGATACCTGCGTNGATATTATTTATAACATTGATCACACNGACAATACGGTTTCCGGCGGTTTTTNNGGAATNAATGANGCNAGCTTTTNCNACAGCGCNGACAGGAAATNNGGGCACCTGNTTTCTACATTTGCCATTCGGTTCTATGCATGGGCCGTGTATGCATTTTCACAAGATTCTCTGAAAGATACCCTGAACGGTTATTATGATGTGCNGTCCAGATTTATGTGGCTGGATCGGGTACTGCGGCNGCAGTTGTNCGAGAAGCGNTCTATGGCGGAGCGGGCTGCGATTGCGGAAGCGGCATTTCTAAAGAGGCTGTCCGTGGCAGGAAAAGATTCGCCGGCAGGTGGCGTATTGACAGACAGCGGTATATCAGCCATNGGNAAGGTCAGGNGAAATAATACNATTGACTGCGNGGTGGCACAGATGCTTTNGCATAAGGGGAACGTGAATACAGCGGAATTGGCGCGGGAATGTTTCGTCAGCAGCAGACAGTTGGAAAGATTATTCCATGAATATATCGGGATTACGCCGAAGAAACTGTGTAATCTGGTGCGCTATCAGTGTTTGTGGGGTGAACTTATGAGTAATCCGCGGTTTCATGTAGCTGATGCGGTGTATCGGTATGGGTATACGGATCAATCCCATCTTATGCGGGAATTTAAGCGATATCATACAATGAATATCAGTCAGGCGAAGAAGTGCGCTTACGACAATGTCAGCAATGTCGGAAATATACAATATATCTCTAGCGGAAAAAAATATAATTAACAGTGAACGAACGGTTACAACAAAGATGATCACAAAGGAGAAGATACGCTATGAGATATTGTAATACACTGATTGCCGTTAAGGATATGGAAAGGTCGCTGCAATTTTACAAGNAACTGTTTCAACAGGAGGTAACGCTTGATTTGGGATGGTGCAAGGCGTTGACCTGTGGGCTGAGTTTACAGGAACATTTTGATGAGCTTGCGGGATTTGCGGCGGAGACGATGAAATATCGTTCTAACACGATGGAACTCTATTTTGAAACGGAGGATTTCGATAGCTTCATGGCATTGCTTGATGCCCATCCTGAGGTTGAACGGCTTCATGACGCGGAGACATTCCCATGGCTTCAAAGAGGAATCCGAATATTTGATCCGAACGGACATTTGATTGAGGTTTCGGAGAGCATGTACACAGTTGCTGCCAGACAGTTTGAGATGGGAAAAGATGTTGCGGAAACTGTTAAGCTTACTCAACACCCGGTGGATGTGGTTGAGAAGTGGTACGCGGAGTATTGCAAATCCAAAGCTTCAAACATAATTTCCGATGAAGAATTTACGGAAAATGTGAAAGCGCGGATGGATATGTTAAAAAGTCTGCGAGAAAATTGATTTTTTTAAAATCATCTTTCGAAAGTGAAGGATGATTTTTTTTTGTCCTTGACAGGGAAACACATGCGAAATATAATAAAACAGTCGATTTAAAACATANGTTTTAGAAAGGAGCATATTATGCCGCCAAAAGCAAAGTTTACGCGGGAGGAAATCATAGAGGCNGCTTTTCAAATTGCAAGGACGCAAGGGTATGACAAGATTACCGCGAGGGAACTGGGAAAGCAACTGCAAAGTTCCGCAAGGCCGATCTTCACCGTTTTTGAAAATATGGAGGAGGTCAAGGCGGCGGTGATTGATCGGGCGAAAGAAGTTTACGGACAGTATGTTGCAGACGGTCTTAAGCAGGAGCTTGCGTTCAAGGGAGTAGGAATGGCATACATCAAATTTTCGATGAAGGAACCTTTGTTGTTTCAGCTTCTTTTTATGAGCGCTGTACCGGGAGATATGAGTGTGGAGAGCATATTGCCGCAGATAGATGCCAGTTATGAGGATATTCTGCAATCCGTGCAGAAATATGTAGACAGCCGTGAAGCTGCGGACATGATTTATCAGCACTTGTGGACATATACTCATGGAATTGCGACCATGTGCGCTACCGGGTTGTGCAGTTATTCGGCGGAACAAATCGGAGAGAGACTGACGCAGATTTTTACAGGCTTGATGATGTTAGAGAAAGGAGCTAAGAAAGATCATGATAAAGATTGAAAATGTACATAAATCATACGGAACAGGCGACAGCCGCAATGAGGTGCTCAAAGGTGTGTCGCTTACGATCGAAGACGGAGATTTCGTTGTCATATTAGGCACTTCCGGTTCGGGTAAGTCCACGCTTCTCAATGTGATTTCCGGACTGGAGCCTGCGGATGAGGGAGCGATATGTTACGAAGCACAGAATTTGTCTTCCATGAAAGACGCGGAATTGACAAAGTTCAGAAGAGAATATGTGGGCTATATTTTTCAGCAGTATTTTCTGCTTCCGAATCTGAACGTCGATAAGAATGTGAAAATGGGNGCGGACCTTGCGAATAACAAAGACTACCGTGAAACNATCAAGGCTGTCGGGTTGGAAGCGAAACGCAGCAAGTATCCTCACGAATTAAGCGGCGGAGAGCAACAGAGAGTCTCCGTGGCAAGAGCGCTTGCCAAGAAACCTAAAGTGCTGTATCTGGATGAGCCGACAGGAGCCCTTGATGAGCAGACGGGAAGACAGGTTCTTGACTATATTTGCAAACTGAAGAAGGAGCAGGGCTTTACGATGGTCATGGTGACGCATAATCAGAATATCGCAGAGATGGCAAATACCGTGATCCGTATGAACAGCGGCCGGATCGTCCAGACATATCACAATGCGGAGCAGAAGACGGCATATGAGATTGCATGGTAGATGAAGGTGCTTCATAACTGTGAAGAACAGTCCTGAACAATTACGAATTTGGATTGACTTATAGGTGTGCCAGAGCATGTAAAGAGGAGTAGCTATGATAATAAGTTATAAAGATATTTTTAAGATGATTGGAATTTTAATTGTAAGTTTTTGTGCGGTTTTTGTATGTGCGCTGTTTCTGAATTACTATATAGATCTGACGGATATAGAAGCGCTGATCACTGCGGATATGGCAAAAATATTCTATGAAGCACAGTGTAATACGGCTAAGATGGTGAGCGTGGTGAGCGGCGGCTGTCTGCTTCTCACCACAGTGGTATTATTATGTTTTTACATAGGGCATTATGTAGATACCCACAAAAAGCAGTTAGGNATTTTAAANGCATTGGGATATTCAAGNCTTGCCATTGCAAAAGGCTTTGCCNTGTTCGGGCTATCCGTGCTGGCTGGTACTGCGGCGGGATATTTCTGCGCCCATCTGCTTATGCCGAGGTTCTATGAAGTGCAGAATGCGGAGGGCTATTTTCCGGCAATGGACGTGACTTTCCATCCGATCCTGCTTATGGAATTGGTAGGTCTGCCTACGGTATTCTTTGCCCTGCTGGCTGTTCTTTACAGCTATCGCAGGCTGAGAGTTTCCGCGCTTTCACTCATGCGGGAAACGGTGACTTCGAAGATCGTTAAGGCGAAAAAAGAGACAGATATGCCCTTTTTGACGGAGCTGCGAAAAGGCAGTGTAAGACAGCGTAAATCNCTGGTGTTTTTCATTACTTTTGCAGTTTTTTGTTTTGCTTCCATGATGCAGATGTCTTTCAGCATGGATGAACTGGCGAGCGTTATGATGTCTGTTATGATTATGGCAATCGGNATGGTTTTNGCATGTGTCACGCTTTTGATCGCAACCACATCCGTGGTCAAAGCAAACGGCAAAACCATTACCATGATGAAGGTGTTCGGATATGATGCGAAGGACTGTGCCAGAGCGGTTTTGGGAGGATATCGGCCTTGGGCGTACATAGGATTTGCATTGGGGACGGTCTATCAGTATGTTCTGCTGAAGATAGCGGTGGAAGTCATATTTGCCGATATGGAAGGCGTTCCGGATTATCAGTTTGACGTTCCGGCTATGATCGTGACATTGATCGTATTTNTGTTGCTATATGAAGGGATCATGCTGGTGTATACGAAGAAAATGGAGAAGTTCTCCGTGAAGGAGATTATGCTGGATTAGCATGAGGCTATAGATTTAATATAGTATTTGAAAGTATTTCCCGGAGGTGATATGATAAGGCGGTGGGAGCGGCTGTACGGTCTGTGGGGCGACAGGCAATGCGGTCGTGCAGTTTACTTTAGGAGAAAATCGCCATGTCAAATAAAACAAAATTAAAAGAGGCTTTTAAAGCGGCATTTCCTCATACGATTCCGATTTTTGCAGGTTTCTGGTTCTTGGGAATGACTTACGGGATATACATGAATGTATCGGGATTCAGCTTTTTGTATCCGATGTTTATGAGTCTGACGATCTTTGCGGGTTCCGTAGAGTTTGTGGCAGTCAGTCTGCTGCTGGGAGCATTCAATCCGCTGCAGGCGCTTGCCATGACGCTGATGATCAATGCAAGACATTTGTTTTACGGGATTTCCATGTTGGACAAGTATCGGGGAAACGGTCTGAAAGATATTTATCTGATCTTCGGAATGTGTGATGAGAGTTTTTCCATCAATTATACGGCGGATATCCCGGAGGGAATCGATAGGGGATGGTTCATGTTTTTTGTCACACTGTTGAATCAATGCTACTGGGTATTCGGCGCCACGCTGGGAGGAATTTTCGGCTCATTGATTCATTTTAACACGGAGGGACTGGATTTTGTCATGACGGCGATGTTTGTCGTGATCTTCATGGAGCAGTGGATGAAGGAGAAGAACCATATAAGTGCGTTTGTGGGGCTCGGAGTTTCTCTGCTGTGTCTGATTGCGTTCGGAGCGGATGACTTCATTATTCCGGCCATGGTCGGGATTCTGGGCGTGCTCACACTGCTTAGGGCACCGCTGGAAAAAGAGACGGAGGTGCGGCAATGACATTTACACAGCAGATAATTACAATCGGAATGGTAGTGCTTGGGACGGTGATGACGCGGTTTGTCCCGTTTCTGGTTTTTCCGGCAGGGAAACCGACACCTAAATATATACAGTATCTCGGTAAGGTTCTTCCGGCGGCGGTATTCGGGCTGCTGGTGATCTATTGCCTGAAAAATGTCAGTTTGTTTGCAGGAAGCCACGGAATACCGGAGCTGATCGGTATCGCGGTGGTNGTCGGACTGCACCTTTGGAAGAGACAGATGCTCATTTCCATAGCGGGCGGGACNGTCTGCTATATGCTGTTGGTGCAGTTTGTGTTCTAAACGCGGAATTTGCATCGAGGCACCGGACATATCAATGTTTGGTGCATTTTTTTCNCGTGTGAAAGAAGGGAGNTGTTTATGGAAATTAAATTGTTAAGAGCNGGGATAGAAGATGCAGGAGAATTGCANGCAATGCAGATCGAATCGTTCCGGGANCTGCTCGATAAATATCAGGATTTTGATACAAGTCCCGGCTGTGAACCTGTTGAGAAGGTAGAATTTCGGCTGAGACAGGATTTCACTTACTATTATTTCATCTGTCTCGGTGCGCGCAAAGTGGGCGCTATTCGTATTGTTGACCGGAAAGAAAACGGNGTAAANAAACGGATATCTCCGATCTTTATCCTGCCGGAATTCAGNGGACAGGGAATTGCACAGANGGCGATTCGAATGTGTGAAGANNTGCACGGNNCGGANNGNTGGGANCTNGATACNATNCTNCAGGANCCGAANAACTGTTATCTGTATGANAAGATGGGATACAGAAGAACNGGTGTNGAGAAAGTGATCAATGATAAGTTGACATTGGTNTTTTATGAGAAATAGNTGTGNCCGCAAAANTTAATTGTGNTATACTAATAAAAGTGTGAACAGATTTATTCCAAGAGACCATCAATGATGACGAGGAGGAAATGTATTTCTTTTACGAAATGAAAAGAGTATAGGGAAAAGACATGAAAAAACATACGACGAAAAAGAAACCAATCATTCTCATCACAATTCTTCTCTTAGCGCTTATAGCAGTCGGAGCTATAGGATTCTACCGTCTTCCGATCAGCTTCGGCGGGCAGTATCCCGAAAGGCCCGAAGCGCTTGCAACAGATACTTTACTGACGAAAGAGCAGGTGACGGAGGATCGGGACCTTGCAATACAGTTTGTAGAAGATGCACACCCGTATTTTGTTGTGCAAAAAGACCTTTCGGCCTACGAGCAGGCGTGCCGGAATTATATGAACGCAGCTTCCGANGCAATGAGTGTGAGAGATTTTCAGGCGGCAACGGCGGAATATTTATGCTTTTTTGAAGACGGTCATACCCGTATCCGCTGGAGCGAAGATGAATATCTCGACATGGAACAGGTATATCAGGATCAAAATACATACCGCATAGAAAATGGCATTATCAGCGACCGGTTTGTTGTGGAAATCGGCGGTGTGCCCATCGAAAATATTTATGAAACGATTGATCACATTTTTCCGGCGGAAAATGATATGGCGCGGCAGATCAATCGGGGGACTTACATAACCGGAAGAAATATTCTGGAACTGGCAGGCGNGATCACGCAAGAGGCAGACGGCAGANNTGAAAGTGTGGCAGTAACTTATTCGGATGGTTCCACAGAGGAGTGCACGTTTTATAAACCGGAAGAAGATCCCGCCAGCGAATATGAACCGTCTGTAAATACATGGCAGATGGATGGGGATATCTTCGTNGTCAACTTTGTTGAGTGTGTAGATGATGCGAACTTGAAATCCATTGCGGANGAACTGGAAAAGGCNGTCAANCAGGGCTGCAATAAGGTCATAATCGATGCCAGAGGAAACGGCGGCGGGAATTCGAACGCATGTAAAAGGCTGCTTGGAGCCATGGGAATGAAAGGNCCGGGGTATGATATGCTGATTCGATTTTCCGATGAGGCATCGGANCAGGTCGGTTATCTGCGGGATAGCGGTACATTCAGGTGGAATGGCTCCGCGAAATGTACGGTGAATGACAACGTACGGCTTGTCGTGCTCTGTGACCGNTANACGTTCAGNTCCGCGACTATGCTGTGTGTATGGGTAAGAGACGGAAANCTCGGTACGATCATAGGGGAAGCAAGCTCCAATACGCCCAGCAGCTACGGCGATATTCTTTATATGTCGCTGCCGAATTCCCATATATTGGCAACCGTCTCGCATAANCAGTTTATCAGACCGGACGAAAATAATACGGAGCGGGCTTTGACACCCGATATACAGACGAGTCCGGATGGGGCATATCAGAGTGCGGTTGACTTTTTGAATCACAGTGAAGAGGGCTGAATAGGAAAAACATCTTGCAAAGTATGTCATATTTTGCTACTATAGGTATGTCGTTGTGTGAGGGCGATGGTGAGTATTCTATTCTATAGAAAATGCTCAGCAAACTTCGAGTTCGCGAAGCGAATCTCGCAATCGAGCTTGCTCGATTTTTTATTTTCTTATGCAGGAGGAGAAGAAAGATGAGTGATGCAACAGCAGCTGCAGTGGCAGCAGGATCTATTGTGTACATGTTGGTGGTACTTGCAATAGCGATCGTAGTTTTGGTCGGATTGTGGAAGGTTTTTGAGAAGGCGGGCAAACCGGGCTGGGGTGCGATCGTACCTCTTTATAATCTTTATTGTTTGTTTGAGATGACCTTTGGAACCGGTTGGTTATTTCTGCTGATATTTGTTCCGTGTGTAGGCGCGATCATGACGATCATTATGTGGATTAAGCTTGCAATGGCGTTTGACAAGGGCGTAGGTTTCGGTATCGGAATCCTGTTCTTTCCTTTTATTTTCGTGCCGATGCTCGGATTTGGCGATGCGCAGTATGTAGGACCGTCAAAAGGCTAAATGGAATAAAATAATGATTTTGAAAGGCAGCCTTTGTATTTTTTTAAATACAAAGNTTGCTTTTTATTTTATTGTATGATATATAAATTGTATACAAAAATACAAAAATGCAATGAAGGAGACTCACCTTACGGGAAGCGACAGGAATACGGCGTCACCGACTGAGAGCGNTGTTTGTGAAAGGTAGGGAANGGGAACACTCCGGAGCAGATTGCCTGAACCGTACGTAGNATGNANNTCNTNAATATGCGCTAGGGCAATACGTTACACGCGTTAAGTGTTNAGAGAGGGTAAGGCGAAGAAGCANCTTGTNNGAGATGNCGGCTTATCAATGCGGGTGGTACCGCGGATAATCATAACTATCCGTCCCGGAATACAGAAATGTGTTCCGGGACTTTTCTATGTGCTCCGGGACATAATCATGGAAAAGGAGACCAATACAATGACAAACAAAAACATCTACAGAGACATAACTTTACAACAGATCAGCGAATCCGATATCGGCAAGGAGATTCGCGTGGCGGGCTGGATCGAAAATATTAGGGATCACGGCGGTGTATCTTTTGTGGACTTGCGCGATATGTACGGCGTACTGCAGGTCGTTATGCGCGACACCACGCTGCTTGACGGATTATCCAGAGAGATGAGCGTATCCATTGAGGGATTGATCGAGCACAGAGATGAGGAGACCTACAACCCCAGAATTCCGACCGGAACGATCGAGTTGGAGGCACATAAGGTTGATGTGCTGGGCAGAGTCTACAAGCAGCTTCCTTTTGAGATTATGACATCCAAAGAGACGAGAGAAGATGTCCGCCTGAAATACCGTTATCTGGATCTGCGCAACCAGAAAGTGAAGGACAACATTATATTCCGCTCTAAAGTGATTGCCTATCTGCGGGAAAAAATGACGGAAATGGGATTTCTGGAGATCCAGACACCGATCCTGTGCGCTTCTTCNCCGGAAGGGGCAAGAGACTATATTGTTCCGTCCAGAAANTATAAAGGTAAATTCTATGCATTGCCGCAGGCACCGCAGCAGTATAAGCAACTTTTGATGGTGTCCGGATTTGATAAATATTTCCAGATCGCTCCATGTTTCAGAGATGAAGATGCCAGAGCGGACCGTTCGCCGGGTGAATTCTATCAGTTGGATTTCGAGATGAGTTTCGCCACACAGGAAGATGTGTTCCGCGCAGGGGAGGAAGTGCTCTCGGCCACCTTTGAGAAATTNGCGCCGGAGGGATATGAAGTCACCAAAGCGCCATACCCGATCATCAGTTATAAGCAGGCGATGTTAGAGTTTGGCACGGATAAACCGGATCTCAGAAATCCGCTTCGAATCATAGATCTGACAGAATATTTCCAAGCATGCACATTCAAACCCTTCCATGGCAGGACAGTTCGCGCAATCAGGGTACATGCGGATATGTCGAAAGGATTTCACGAAAAGCTGTTGAAGTTTGCCACCGATATGGGCATGGGCGGTCTCGGATATCTGGAAGTGGCGGAGGATATGAGTTACAAGGGTCCCATCGACAAGTTCATTCCGGATGAAAAGAAGAGTGAGCTGGCGGATCTTGCAGGACTGGAGGCAGGCGATACGATCTTCTTCATCGCAGATAAGGAAGCGCGAGCGGCATATTATGCGGGACAGATTCGCAACGAGTTGGGACAGAAACTTGACCTGTTGGAAAAAAATGCGTATCGGTTTTGCTATATCAATGATTTTCCGATGTTTGAACTTGATCCCGATACGAAGCAGATCGGTTTCACCCACAATCCTTTTTCCATGCCGCAGGGCGGTTTAGAGGCTTTGAACACGATGAACCCGCTTGAGGTTCTTGCGTACCAGTACGACATCGTATGTAACGGTGTGGAGTTATCTTCCGGCGCGGTCCGCAACCATGATATGGAGATTATGGTCAAAGCATTTGAAATCGCAGGATATGATGAGGAGACTCTGAAAAATAAATTCGGTGCACTCTACAATGCGTTCCAATTCGGTGCACCGCCGCATGCCGGAATGGCACCGGGGGTAGACCGTATGATCATGCTGCTTAGGAACGAAGAGAATATCAGGGAGGTTATTGCTTTCCCGATGAGCGGAACGGCGCAGGATCTGATGTGTGGTGCACCCAATGATGTGACGGAGCAGCAGCTTCGGGAAGTGCATATTAAGATCAGAAGTTAGAAAGGACAGAGACCATGGCAAATATCATTACTGACGAGACAATTGAGTATGTGGGCATTCTGGCGAAGCTGGAATTGTCCGACGAGGAGAAAGAACAGGCGAAGTCTGATATGGGCAGGATGCTTGATTATATCGACAAGCTGGGAGAGCTGGATACTACCGGNGTAGAGCCTATGTCCCATGTATTTCCGGTGCAGAATGTGTTCCGGGAGGATGTGGTGACAAATGGGGATGCACGGGAAGAGTTGTTGGCTAATGCGCCGGAGAAGAAGGATGGGATGTTTATGGTGCCTAGGACGTTTGAGTGAATTGACTAATTAACTGTAGGCTGAGAGGGCAGATCGCACAAAATATTCTTTCGCGTCGGGCTTCGGAAAATGGATTTTCTAAAATATTCCGGTGAGGCTATGGCGGCGGACGCAACCGACCTCTATGCGCGTCCGTGCGCATTTCGGTCTTTTCGGGACGTCCATGTCCCGAAATTGCTGGGTGTTGGACGGAATATTAAGAAAATCTCATTTTCCTACGCAAGGACGGCTTCAAGAATATTTTGTGCGATCTGCCGGCAAAGTTTGACTGAAATATTTTAGGTGTGTATGAAAAGAAAGGAGAGGGACTCCCTATGAATGTGATAGATATGACGGCGGCAGAACTTTCGGCTGCGATCAGGGTGGGGAAGACCACCGCGGTGGAGGTTACAGAGGCCATGCTTGCCCGTATAGAGGAACAGGATAAGATTTATAACTGCTATGTGACGGTAGACAGGGAAGGGGCGTTGGCGCAGGCGAAGGAAGTGCAGGCTAAGATTGAGGCGGGAGAACTGACGGGGCCTCTGGCCGGGGTGCCGGTGGCAATCAAGGATAATATGTGTACGGAGGGGGTGCTTACCACATGCTCTTCTAAGATATTGGGCAATTTCGTGCCTACTTACACGGCGGAGGCGGTGTTGAATCTTAAGAAAGCGGGAGCTGTGATTTTGGGTAAGACGAACATGGATGAATTTGCCATGGGATCTACCACGGAGACTTCGGCTTACGGTGTGACGAGAAACCCATGGAATACCGAGCATGTACCGGGTGGCTCTTCCGGAGGATCTGCGGCGGCAGTGGCGGCGGATGAGTGCTATTATGCGCTAGGATCAGACACTGGCGGTTCTATCAGACAGCCGGCGTCCTATTGTGGCATGGTGGGTATGAAACCTACCTACGGTACGGTGTCCCGCTACGGGTTGATTGCCTATGGCTCTTCTTTAGACCAGATTGGTCCGCTGACGAAGGATGTGACGGATTGTGCCACGGTACTTGAGACGATCGCTTCCCACGACGAGAAGGATTCCACTTCTGTGGAGCGGCAGGATACTGATTTTACTTCCGCACTTGTTGAGGATGTGACGGGTATGCGTATCGGTATTCCTAANGACTANTTCGGAGAAGGACTTGACGAGGAAGTGAAGGTGGCGGTTCTTAAGGCGGCGGAAGCATTGGAGCGCAAAGGTGCAGTGGTGGAGCATTTCGACTTAAGTCTGGTTGAGTATGCCATTCCTACCTACTATACCATTGCTGCGGCGGAGGCAAGCTCGAATCTGGAACGGTTCGACGGCATCAAATACGGATACCGCACCGAAGATTATGCAGGACTCCACAACATGTATAAGAAATCCCGTTCCGAGGGATTCGGAGAGGAAGTAAAACGCCGTATCATGCTGGGTTCTTTCGTGTTGAGCTCCGGTTATTATGACGCATATTATCTGAAAGCACTGCGTGTGAAGGCGCTGATCAAGAAGGCTTTTGATGAGGCTTTCGCAAAATACGATGTGATCCTTGGGCCGGTAGCGCCCACGACTGCGCCTAAGCTGGGTTCCAGTCTGTCAGATCCGATCAAGATGTATCTGGGCGATATCTATACCATCGCCGTGAATCTTGCAGGACTTCCGGGAATCAGTCTTCCCTGCGGCAAAGATAAGAACGGTCTGCCTATTGGATTACAGTTGATCGGAGATTGTTTTCAAGAGAAAAAGCTGATTCAGACAGCGTACACTTACGAGAAAATCAGAGGTACATTCCGGTTGGTGCCAGGACCAGCGGGTACAGAAGAAATCAGGCAGGGTACGATCAGCTCGAATCAGCGTAATCAGCAGGAGACAGGAATAAACCGTGCAGAACAGGAGGTACAGCGCCATGAGTAAAAATTATGAGACAGTTATCGGTCTGGAAGTGCATGTGGAGCTTGCCACGAAGACGAAGATTTTCTGCGGCTGTTCCACTGCATTCGGCGCAGAACCTAACACACAGACCTGTCCGGTATGTACCGGTATGCCCGGTTCCCTTCCGGTGCTGAACAAGCAGGTATTAGAGTATGCCATCGCAGTAGGACTTGCAACGAACTGTGACATTACCAGATATGCGAAATTTGACAGGAAAAATTATTTTTACCCGGACAATCCGCAGAACTACCAGATCTCTCAGCTCTATCTGCCGATCTGTCGAAACGGCGGCGTGGAGATTGAGACGGAAGAAGGCGGGGTAAAGACCGTAGGTATTCATGAAATTCATATGGAGGAAGATGCGGGTAAGCTNATCCATGACGAGTGGGAGGACTGCTCACTGGTGGATTACAACCGTTCCGGCGTGCCTCTCATAGAGATCGTGTCAGAGCCTGATATGCGCAGTGCGGAGGAAGTCATTGCTTACCTTGAGAAACTGCGGCTGATTATTCAGTATCTGGGCGCTTCGGATTGCAAACTTCAGGAAGGCTCCATGCGTGCTGACGTGAATTTGTCCGTGCGGGAAGTGGGTGCTGCACAGTTCGGCACCAGAACCGAGATGAAGAATCTGAACTCCTTCAAGGCGATATCCAGAGCCATTGCNGGCGANACAGAGCGGCAGATCGACCTGATCGAATCCGGTGAGAAAGTAGTGCAGGAGACAAGGAGATGGGATGATACGAAAGGCGAGTCCTACGCTATGAGAAGCAAAGAGGATGCACAGGATTATCGTTATTTCCCCGATCCGGATCTGGTGCCCATCGCCGTGAGTGATGAGATGTTAGCGCAGATTAAAGAAAGGCAGCCGGAATTCCGTACCGAGAAGATGAAGCGTTACAAGGAAGAATTTGATATTCCGGACTATGATATCGAGATTATTACCGGCGACAAGCATATGGCGGATCTTTTTGAGGCTGCTACCGCGATCTGCGGACAGCCTAAGAAGGTGTCTAACTGGCTGATGGGTGAGACGCTGCGTTTGATGAAAGAAAAGGAAGTAGATGCCTCCGAACTGCGTTTTTCACCGGAAAATCTGGCGAAACTGATTGCGCTTACGGAATCTAAGGCAATCAACAGCTCCGTGGCGAAGGAAGTTTTCGAGGTAATGTTTGAGGAAAACACAGACCCGGAACAGTATGTAGAGGAAAAAGGATTAAAGACTGTCAGCGATGAAGGCGCNCTGCGTAAGACGATAGAGGAAGTCATCGCCGGGAATCCGCAGTCCGTGGAAGATTACCGTAACGGCAAGGAGAAGGCGATCGGATTCCTTGTCGGGCAGACCATGAAGGCCATGAAGGGCAAGGCTGATCCGGCGGCGGTCAATCAGATGTTGAGGGAGATGCTGTGATGAAATCACAGTCAACCCTCCCCTAATTGCAAGAATTCCAAGAACCGGACAGCCAGCTCCGGTTCTTTGTTTGATACGGGGATGCCGAGAACCGTCTCGGAAGGATATCCTTGGTAATCATGCTCATCGTTTGCCAGATAGGNGTAATATCCCGCGTCTGCGAGCTTATTGTCGGAAGTGAGAATAATACCTACGGCTACCGGCTGTTCCATACAGGAAGGATCACGGTGATTGATCGTCAGTGCACCGGGATCTTTCNGNNCNGANGCTTCATAGAANGTGTCGTCGTCTCCGGTATCGAANGTGGCGGCATCCGTATAGTAGAAGTAAGGACGATATTTCTCGATCTCCTCGGCGGATAATACATTTTCCAGATTATAAAAATATTCAAGCTGGGAATATTTCTCAAAGGACTCCGTTTCGGCGATAATGGCATTGATCGTACCTACCTGAGCCATGATGAACATTTTCTCNTCNTTGGAGACAGAGTATGATGNACTCATGTCNTCAGAGAGTATNACGGAAGTGTCGATATACACCTGATATTCTTTAGGATCGATTCCCGCGTATTCCTGAAATTCCGCAGCCCATTCCGAGGCCAGATCTTCGTTTTGACCGGTTATGGCAGCATTGACGAGAGAAACATAGAAACCGTAATCTTTATTGGTAACATATTGATAAATAAAAGTAGATACCATCGCGATTACGACGATTAACACAAAGACGTGTATCTTATAATAATCCCAAAAATAAGCAAGCTTTTCCTTGGAATTCATGGTACTNAACGCCTGCTTCTGCTGTTCCCTGATCTCTTCTGCAACTGACATGATATCATCNCCTGTNTNNTNNNNTTGNTNTCGAGNNNGCGCATNGANAAATTTTCATANGCAGATTTNGTNNANTCTGCCACATCAGTTTATAACATNNACCTTTTTTACCCGAATCATATCATATAAAGTTTGAAAAAGAATGTCAATGCGAAAACCCCTNCNANTATATGAAATTTTCATGAAAANAATATAAANAACCGANTGCNCANAAGNTATTTCNAAAAGAATCNAAGTNCNGCATAAAATGANGAAGTNAAATGATNAAGAAACGAATATTTATTGTATTTTNCGGTGCGCNGTGATAGAATCAGAAAAGAAATCANNGGAAAGGAATAACGAAAATATGATGCAGTCAAGAACACACACATGTAACGAACTCAGATTATCCGACGCTGGCAGCAAAGTCACTCTGGTCGGATGGTACGAGAATATCAGACAGGTCAGCAAGAATCTGGGCTTCCTGTTACTCCGGGACTTNTACGGTGTCACACAGATCGTCTTTGAGACAGAGGAGATGATGGACCGGTTAGAGGGNGTNAACAAGGAGTCCACATTAATGATAGAAGGCACGGTGCGGGAGCGTTCCAATAAAACGAACACGATTCCGACCGGTGACATCGAAGTGGTGCCGACTAAAGTGGAGGTACTCGGTAAATGTACTTATAATATACTGCCTTTTGAAATCAGACAGTCGAAGAATGCGGACGAGAACATTCGGTTGAAATACCGCTATCTGGATTTGAGAAACCCGGATGTAAAAGATAAGATTCTGCTCAGGAGTCGTATCGTGACGGAGCTCAGGCAGAGAATGAATGATCTGGATTTCGTGGAGATCACCACACCGATCTTAACCTGTTCCTCGCCGGAGGGGGCAAGAGACTATCTTGTGCCGGCCAGAAACCATCCGGGGAAATTTTATGCGCTGCCNCAGGCACCGCAGCAGTTTAAGCAGATTTTGATGGCATCCGGTTTTGACCGNTATTTCCAGATCGCACCTTGTTTCCGGGATGANGACGCGAGGGCGGACCGCTCGCCGGGCGAGTTCTATCAGCTTGACATGGAGATGGCTTTCGCGTCGCAGGAAGATGTNTTTTCCGTGATCGAGCAGGTGCTTCCGCCGGTATTTGAGAAGTATGGTGTATATGATCAGGCGTCAGCGGCGCCTTTTACGAGGATTCCGTATCTGGAAGCACTGGAAAAGTACGGAACGGACAAGCCTGACCTGCGGATCGACCTGACNGTTCAGGATGTTACGGAGCTGTTCGGTCAGTGTGAGTTTGAACCTTTCAAGAATCATGTGATCAAGGCGGTAGTGACGGATGGCTATACGGCTACGAGAAAAGAGATCGATAAATTATGCGCGGACGTGGAAGTGGAGAGCGGCAGCAAGGCATACTGGTTCAGAGTAGACGAGAACGGTAACTATGTGGGCGGTATCTCCAAATTCCTGACAGANAGGAAGGCAGAGGTGGATGCTGCGCTTAACTTAAAGCCGGGNGACTTCATAGGCGTGACNGCNGGCGATAAGAATGCGGCGGTCAAGACGGCAGGTGTTCTCAGAAGAATGCTGGGTATGAAATCGGANGGACATTTCAGACAGGCATGTTATGAGTTCTGCTGGATCGTTGATTTCCCCATGTACGAGATCGGAGAAGAGTCCGGCGAGATAGAGTTCTGCCATAATCCTTTCTCTATGCCGCAGGGCGGAATGCAGGCGCTTAATGAGGCGGAGCCGCTCAGTATTCTGGCATACCAGTATGATCTGGTGTGCAACGGCGTGGAGCTGTCTTCGGGAGCAGTCCGTAATCATGATCCGGAGATNATGGTGAAGGCATTCCAGATCGTTGGATTGGGAGAGGAAGATGTGAAGGCGAAATTCCCGGCAATGTACAACGCATTCTGTTANGGTGCGCCGCCNCATGCGGGNATNGCTCCGGGCGTGGACAGAATGGTCATGCTGCTTGCNGGTGAGGACAGCATCAGAGANGTNATTCCTTTCCCGATGAACAAACAGGCNCAGGATATTATGATGGGNGCNCCCGCNCAGGTGGATGAGAGNCAGCTTCGGGATGTGCATATTGAGATNAAGATGCCGAAGGAAGANAAGTAGGCAGGCATTAAAATGCGGAGGTGAAAATGGTAGTAACAGTGGGCAAAGGCTGTACTGTTGNAAATGGTGAGTGAAAGTTGTAACCTATTGCTTGAAACTTTCTGCTTTTTGTTATATGATAANTCTATATTTTCGTGAGGGGCTGTTNCCGACGTGTGATATTNCGCCGGNCAGNATATNGATATACACAATAGNTTNTGTCTTNCGGNTGTAAAATTGNAGNCNNAGAGAAAGGTATGGTTATAAATATGAGCGAAACNTATGTGGAATGTCTGGTGGCNAGAAANTCNTCGCCANTCTTAAGNTTTCTGAAAATGCTNCTGATNATGCTGACGGTGNTGTTTGTGGTGATCGGGGTGATGTNTATTCCGGGANTGTTTGTNGCGATCGTAACCGGCATACTGGCGTATGTTGTGACTATGAAGGCNGATCTGGAGTATGAGTATCTGTATCTGGACAGAGAGATCAGCGTTGATAAGGTTATGGCGAAGAGCAGGAGAAAGAAAGCGGGTTCTTATCCGATAGAAAAGATGGAGATTTTTGCGCCGCTTAATTCTCACAGACTGGATTCCTATAAGAACCGTGAGCTTAAGACGCTGGATTACAGCTCGCGCATTGCCGCGCAGCCGGAGCGGAGATACATGATGGTTTGGAACGGAGATACGAAGATCATTCTGGAGCCCAATGAGGAAATGATCAAGGCGGTTCAAAGCGTTGCGCCGCGTAAAGTATTTACGGATTAAAGAATAGTAATGGGAAAAGTAATACTGTCAGTTATTTAACTGGCAGTATTCTTTACATAAATGTAACGATTTGTTGTANGCNGNTTNTNTTGCGGACAGGAGAATGTTACAGGGACACTAATTAATATTACAACACAGGAGGAGAAAAGATGGGTCAGATTATTGGAGAAGGAATCACTTTTGATGATGTACTGTTGGTACCGAGCTACTCTAAAGTGATTCCGAATCAGGTGGATTTAGCAACATGGCTTACGAAGAAGATCAGACTGAATATTCCGATGATGAGTGCGGGTATGGACACTGTAACCGAGCACAGGATGGCGATCGCTATGGCGAGGCAGGGCGGAATCGGTATTATTCATAAGAACATGTCCATTGAAGCGCAGGCAGAAGAAGTTGATAAAGTCAAACGTTCAGAAAACGGTGTCATAACAGACCCATTCTCATTAACTCCGGATCACACATTAGCCGATGCGGATGCACTTATGGCTAAATTCAGGATTTCNGGNGTTCCCATTACGGAAGGCAGGAAACTGGTCGGTATCATAACCAATCGTGATTTAAAATTCGAGACAGATTTCACAAAGAAAATTAAACAGTCCATGACGTCTGAAGGTCTGATCACCGCCAAAGTAGGTATCACGCTGGATGAGGCAAAGCAGATTCTTGCTAAGGCGAGAAAAGAAAAACTGCCTATCGTAGATGACGATTATAATCTGGCAGGTCTGATTACGATTAAAGATATTGAGAAAACGATCAAATATCCGCAGTCAGCGAAAGACAGCCAAGGACGGCTGTTATGCGGCGCGGGCGTGGGCATTACGGCCAACGTGCTGGAGAGAGTGGAAGCACTTGTGAATGCCAAGGTGGACGTGATCGTTCTTGACAGCGCGCACGGACATTCAGAGAACGTGCTGCATTGTCTGCGCATGATTAAAGAGAAATTCCCGGATCTGCAGGTGATTGCCGGTAATGTAGCGACCGGAGAGGGCACCAGAGCGTTAATTGAGGCCGGAGCGGATGCGGTAAAGGTCGGTATCGGGCCGGGCTCCATCTGCACCACTCGTGTGGTAGCGGGTATCGGTGTGCCGCAGATCAGCGCGATTATGGATGCTTATTCCGTGGCGAAAGAATATGACATCCCGATCATAGCGGACGGTGGTATCAAGTATTCCGGTGATATGACGAAGGCGATTGCGGCGGGCGGCAATGTCTGCATGATGGGCAGCATGTTTGCAGGCTGTGAGGAGAGTCCGGGTACATACGAACTCTATCAGGGCAGAAAGTATAAGGTATACCGTGGAATGGGCTCTATTGCGGCTATGGAAAACGGAAGTAAAGACCGTTATTTCCAGTCCGATGCCAAGAAATTGGTGCCGGAAGGTGTGGAAGGCCGGGTTGCCTACAAAGGCTCCGTGGAGGATACGGTGTTCCAGTTGATGGGCGGTCTCAGATCCGGTATGGGATATTGCGGTACGGCCACCATTGAAGAATTGAAACAAAACGGCAGATTTGTTAAGATTTCCGCGGCATCCCTTAAGGAGAGCCATCCTCACGATATTCACATCACTAAGGAAGCGCCGAACTATTCCGTTGACGAGTAACGCGGCTGCGCAGCGGATTGCGCGTGCCGGGACGGTAAACAGCGCATGCAATTATCACATACGGGGAGACAAGGGGAGTTCCAGATGGACGGTTTATATCACACAATTTTAGACCGCAGGGAATTACAGAAAATTCAAAATGATTTCTGTGCAGCGACCGGGATCTATGCATTCTGCGTGGGCAGCGACGGCGCTGAACTGACAGATATGTCAGGCAGCGATTGGGATAAAGAGAGACTGACCGGGCAGATACCGAGAGATAAGTTGATGTCTCTCTTGCGCAGGGTATCGGAGAGTAGTCTGGAGGATCAGGCGATTGAGGAGACCGGGATTGACGCGTTACAATATGCCGTAGTCTGCGTGAAGGAAGAGGGAAAGGCGGTTCTGGCGTGGCTGGTGTATGCTGTGCTGTCCGATGCGCCATCGCAGGAAGGACGTGAGTTTGCAGAGGGATTTCGCTATCAGACGACGGGACGGCAGTTTAATCTGGCATTGGATCTGCTACGGGAGATCAGCAGACATATGGTGGGCGATAAGCTTATGGCTGAAGAGGCTAAGGCGGAAAGCCTCAGAAGCCGTTCCTCCAGAGAAGAGATGGAGGATATGCTTAAACGGACGGCAGCCACAACGCAGATTGTGCAGATGCTGGACAGCGATGCGCCCATTGAGAGCGTTCTGTCGGGGATTCTCACAACGGTGGGAAGTTTCCTGAAGATTGACTGTGCCTATCTATATTCCGTGGGCGGAGCGGCAGAGGGGAAGATGGACGTGATCGCCGAATGGTGTAATGACGGTGTGCTTTCCGGTTATGACCAGACCAGAAATCAGCCGCGCCCTGCATATCTGTACCGGGATAAACCGCTGGTTCTTTCCTCGGCCTCGGGCAGAGAAGGTTATGAGGAGGAGCTGTCTAAGGAAGGTATTCAGGCACTAGCGGCGTTTCCGATTGAATTGAAAGAACAGATCGGCATGTACGCATGCTTTGAGATGACACGGACATCCCGTAATTGGGNTGTGGAAGAAATCAAGTTTTTGAATGATTCCGTNAAAGTGCTGCAGAGTATTATCANGAAAAGAATCCAGAAAAATTCTCTGGCNGGATCTTATGCGGCANTGGAAGAAGTNCTGAATAATGTGGGCAGCTCAATTTACGTGAGAGATAAGGAAACGGAAAAAATTCTTTTTGCCAACAGGCGGCTTCGTAATATTTTCCGGGAGGAGCTTGAGCAGAATAAACTGGCAGCAATTTTTGAGAGCAGGGTGCCGAAGGACAAACAGGAAGGCAGCTTGGAAGTATTTACGGAGGATAAGGGCAGCTGGTACGACATTTTTTATAAAAATATTAAATGGGTGGACGGCAGGGACGTGTTCATGTGCTCGATCCATGATGTGACCGAGAAGAAAATGTATCAGAAGAAAATCGAGCGACAGGCNTACACTGACTTTTTGACCGGTNTATTTAACAGACTCTGTTGCGAACGGGATTTGGCCAAGTATGTGGATGCTGCCAGGAACGCAGATGCGGAAGGCGCTGTGCTTTATCTGGATCTGGATGATTTTAAGCATATTAACGACAGCCTTGGNCATCAGTATGGCGATGTACTGCTCAAATCCATTGCGCACGGCATGAGAAAGGTAGCTGGTATCCAGAATTCCTGCTATCGCATGGGCGGNGATGAGTTTGTCATTATCGTGCCGCCGGATCAGTATGAGNCACTCGACNGGATCGTGGAAGGGGTCAAGGCGGTTTTCACCAGACCATGGTTTTTGAAAAATGCGGATTATTACTGTACGATGAGTATGGGAATCGTACATTACCCGACGGAGGGCGAGGACGTACAGGAACTGATCAGGAAAGCGGATATCGCCATGTATGAGGCGAAGAAGTCCGGTAAGAACCGCTCGGCCGTCTACAGCAACAGTATTAAGAGCGATTCCGATAAGCGCCTTGACATGGAGAAAAATATGCGCGATGCGGCAATCGACGGATACAAGGAATTTGAAGTATATTATCAGCCGATTATCGACATTCAGGAGAACGGAAANTGTACCGGAGCNGAAGCNCTGATTCGTTGGAACAGTGTGGAGATGGGATTTATGTCGCCGGCCGATTTTATTCCGCTTGCGGAGTATCTCGGACTGATCAANCCCATCGGAAGTTATGTGNTACAGCAGGCGTGTGAGGCATGTAAAAGTTGGAATGATAACGGGCACCCGGGATATAAAGTGAATGTGAATCTGTCGGTGGTGCAGCTCTTACAGCAGGATATTGTGGAGACAGTGGCGGAGATTATTCAGAAAAGCGGAATCAATCCCCACAATCTGACCTTGGAAGTGACAGAAGGGCTGGCNATCGATGATCTGGAGCGGATGAAGGCGATACTGGGACAGATCAAGGAGCTGGGAGTGCGGATCGCACTGGATGATTTCGGAACAGGATATTCTTCACTGAGCCACATCAGGGAACTGCCTTTTGATGTCATTAAAGTNGATCAAAGTTTTGTCAGGGATCTGGCTGAGGATAATTATTCCAAATCTTTTATTAAGATGGTGTCGGATCTGGCGGATGCCATCGGTGTTTCCATCTGCGTGGAAGGCATCGAGACGAAGGAGCAGTATAAGGTGTTAGAAGGCATGAAGGTGAGAATGATACAGGGNTANTATTTTGACAANCCCATGCCGAGAGCNGCGTTTGACGAGAAATATGTGGCAAAGAGCGCACAGAGTGCGTCTGACGGCTCTGCACCAAAGAAGACAAATCGTTCCGCGGGTAAACGGACGAAGAAAAAATGAGGAGNAAGATATGGAGAAGAAGAATTTGGCGAAGGAGCTTGCGGGGAACGCTTACCCCGGCAGAGGAATCGTGATCGGAAAGTCTGCAGACGGGAAATACGCTGTGACGGCTTATTTTATCATGGGAAGAAGCTCTAACAGCAGGAACCGTGTTTTTGTGGAAGAAGGAGAAGGCATTCGGACACAGGCATATGATCCGTCTAAATTAGAAGATCCCAGTCTGATCATCTATGCGCCGGTCAGAGTGCTGGGCAATAAGACGATCGTGACGAACGGCGACCAGACGGACACGATCTATGAACTTATGGATAAACAGCAGACTTTTGAACAGGCGCTGCGCACCAGAGAGTTTGAGCCGGATGCACCTAACTATACGCCCCGCATTTCAGGTATTATGCATTTGGAAAACGGCAGATATAATTACGCAATGTCTATTCTNAAGAGCAATAACGGNGATCCGTCTTCCTGCAACAGATATACNTTTGCTTATGAGAATCCGACGGCGGGCGAGGGACATTTTATCCATACTTATATGGGTGACGGGAATCCGTTGCCGAGCTTTGAGGGTGAGCCCACGTTGGTAGGCATAGAGGGTGATATCGACAGCTTCACGAAGACGGTGTGGGAAAACCTGAATGAGGAGAATAAGGTGTCGCTGTTTGTGCGCTTTATTGAGATNGANAGNGGGNAGTATGAGACNCGNATNGTAAANAAAAATGTNTAAATGACANATTTAACACAGNGAGGCATATTGCATGAAATGCTCTCTCGTGTCCGGCTTNGTCGAATGGATTTTCAATAATATTCCGGCAANATAGCGATAAGCGAACGNAANCGCCCTCTATTCGCCATCNGGGCTCATGTCGGGCTTTTGGGGACGTCCATGTCCCCAAATTGCTGGGTATCAACGGAATATTAAGAAAATCTCATTCTCCTGCGCAGGACAGCTTCGTGAGCATTTCATGCAATATGCCGATGTAAGTGTAACCACATCTACATTTTATGGAAAATGAAAGGAATAACAACATGAACGAATTAGAACTGAAATACGGCTGTAACCCGAATCAGAAACCGTCACGGATTTATATGGCGGACGGTAGTGAGCTGCCGATCAAGGTGCTGAACGGTAAGCCGGGATATATTAATTTTTTGGACGCTTTTAACGGTTGGCAGTTAGTGAAGGAATTAAAGAAGGCGACGGGACTGCCGGCGGCAACTTCTTTTAAGCATGTTTCTCCGGCGGGAGCGGCGGTGGGTCTGCCGCTGACGGATGTGGAGAAGAAGATTTACTGGGTGGACGATTTGGATATGGAGTTTACACCGCTGGCAAACGCTTATGCGAGGGCGAGAGGTGCGGACAGAATGAGTTCTTTCGGTGACTTTATCTCACTGTCTGATGTCTGCGACGTGGCAACTGCCAAGATTATCAAAAGAGAAGTGTCCGATGGCGTGATTGCACCGGGGTATGAGCCGGAGGCGTTGGAGATTCTGAAGGCGAAGAAGAAGGGCGGATATAATGTCATCGAGATCGATGAGAATTATGTACCGGCGCCCGTTGAGGTGAAGCAGGTATACGGCATCAGTTTCGAGCAGGGCAGGAATGAGTTAAAGATTGACGATGAGTTTTTCAACAATATCGTGACGGAGTCTAAAGATATGCCCGAGCAGGCGAAGATCGATCTGGCGATTGCCATGATTACCTTGAAATATACGCAGTCCAACTCCGTGTGCTATGTGAAGGGCGGACAGGCGATCGGTATCGGCGCAGGGCAGCAGTCGAGGATTCATTGTACCAGACTTGCGGGTTCTAAGGCAGATAACTGGTTCCTGCGTCAGTCTCCCAAGGTACTGGGGCTGCAGTTTGTAGACGGCATAGGACGTGCGGACAGAGATAATTCCATCGACTTGTATATCGGTGAAGATTACATGGATGTGCTGGCGGAGGGCGCATGGCAGAAGATCTTCAAGGTGAAACCGGAAGTGTTCACAAGAGAAGAGAAGCGTGCGTGGCTGGATCAGATGAGCGATGTGGCGCTGGGGTCCGATGCATTCTTCCCCTTTGGTGACAATATCGAGCGGGCGCATAAGAGCGGCGTGAAATATGTGGCGCAGCCGGGCGGTTCCGTGCGGGATGATAATGTAATCGAGACGTGTAATAAGTATGGTATGACGATGTGCTTTACGGGGATCAGGTTGTTCCATCATTAGAAGGTATTGCTTACACATTGGCTTAAATGTCCGCTCAGAGGGGAGATAATATCTGCGTCACCGCGCTTGCGCTCCACCTCAAGCGTAGCAGACACTAAGCTCGTGAAATACCTCGCTAAGTGCTGACGCTTTCCGAGGGGTTCCTTCAGATATTATCTCCCCTCTGAGCTTAGGTTGTGGCGTGGGTGTGAAAAGTAACCAGTACAATGATTTTTGACAGGTTAATGGTGGATGGAAATTGATTTTTTAGGTGGATAGTGTTATTATTTTAACGATGGGTTTCCAAGGTGGAACCGGAGTTCGGGTGATACGATGCCGATGGGCATGTATCAGAATATTATAACGAGAAAATAAAGGAGTGGAATGGTGAGATGAGCAAGAGTTTTGATGATCTGTTATCTAAGGTATCCGAGTGTAGTATCAAGAAGGTTGCAGTTGCGGTTGCACAGGACAGCGCCGTGCTGGAAGCGGTAGTTGCGGCGAAAGAACGTAATATCGCAGAGGCAATTCTGGTCGGCGATGAGGATAAGATCAAGGAGGTAGCTGCTGCAGATAATGTTGATATCAGCGGTTTTGAGATCATTGACGAGAAGGATAACTATACGGCGGCTCTGAAAGCGGTAGAGCTGGTACATCAGGGTAAGGCAGACATGTACATGAAAGGCCTGATTGACACGAAATCATTCTTAAAGAGTGTATTAGATAAAGAAGTGGGATTAAGAACCGGTAAGGCATTGTCCCATGTGTGTGTATTCGAGGTGGAAGGAATCGATCATCTTCTGTTCCTGACAGACGTTGCATTTATGACATATCCTACGCTGGAAGATAAAGTACATATTATTGAGAACACCGTGGATGTCTGCCATGCATGCGGCATTTCGAATCCTAAGGTAGCGCCTCTTGCGGCGGTAGAGGTTGTAAACCCTAAGATGCCTGTTACCGTTGAGGCGGAAGAACTCACCAAGATGTGTGAGGAAGGCAAGATCACAGGGTGCGTTGTAGACGGACCGCTCTCTTTAGACCTTGCAATCGATCCCGAGGCGGCTAAGCATAAGGGCGCAGAGGGCAGAAAGATCGTGGGCGATGCCGATGTGCTGCTGTTCCCCGATATCCATGCCGGCAATCTGGTATACAAGTGTCTGGTACATACGGCAAAAGTTAAGAACGGCAATATCCTGACAGGAACGAAGGCTCCTGTTATTCTGACATCCCGTTCCGATGACTTCGAGACAAAAGTAAATTCTCTGGCGCTCGGCGCAGTTATGGCTGGTGCGATGGCTAAGATGAACTGATTAAAAATCACACTGACGTGTTGATTTTTAATCGCGAGATTTGTGTCTGCGCTTTGCTTGCCACAAACTCGGAGTTGGTTTATAAATTTAATTATGTAGGAGGTCAAACAATATGGCAGTAAAAAGTTTAATCATCAATCCGGGTTCNACATCCACCAAAATCGGTGTGTTTGAGGATGAAACTCTACTCTTTGAGGAGACTTTAAGACACTCGACGGAAGAGATTGCACAGTATGCATCCATCGTGGATCAGAAGGATTTCCGTAAGGAAATTATCGTAAATCTCTTAAAAGAGAAAAAATTCGATATTGATTCTTTAAACATGGTCGTAGGACGCGGCGGTATGCTGAAACCTATTCCGGGCGGCACATACGCAGTCAGCGATGATCTGTTGGAGGATCTGAAAATCGGTAAGCAGGGACAGCACGCTTCTAATTTAGGCGGTATTCTGGCAAAAGAGATCGGTGATTCGATCGGCGTGCCTTCTTATATTGTAGATCCTGTCGTGGTGGACGAGTTAGATGCGATTTCCCGCTATTCAGGTGTGCCGGAGCTTCCTAGGACGAGCGTGTTCCATGCGCTGAACCAGAAAGCGGTAGCGAAGCGTTATGCCAAGGAGCAGGGTAAAGATTACGCTTCTTTGAATCTGGTGGTAGTGCATATGGGCGGCGGCGTATCTGTAGGCGCACACAAACAGGGTAAGGTCGTGGATGTATTCAATGCTCTGGACGGCGACGGCGCATTTTCTCCTGAGAGAGCAGGCGCGGTACCCAGCGGTGCACTGATTAAGATGTGCTTCTCCGGTCAGTATACAGAGAAAGAAGTATATAAGAAGATCTGCGGTAACGGCGGATTTAATGCTTACTGCAACACCAATGATATGCGCGACGTAGATAAGATGGTCGAGGCGGGTGACGCTAAGGCGAAAGAAGTGCGTGATGCTTTCATCAGACAGGTGGCTAAGGACATCGGCTCCATGGCATGTGTGCTGGAGGGTAAAGTGGATCAGATCATCGTGACGGGCGGTATCGCTTATGATAAGGCTGTCGTAGAGGGTCTTAAGGCACAGGCGGGCTGGATCGCACCGATGACGATCTATCCGGGCGAAGACGAACTGCTTGCACTTGTACAGGGCGGTCTGCGCGTATTAAACGGCGAAGAGAAGGCTATGGTATATTGATCCTGCGGGATACATAGCTTGAATGTAGGAGAATGATATACATATACGAAACGTCCGGCAGAGGGTTGTACCTTGCCGGACGTTTCTATGGAAAAAATATATGAAGCTATGTTACACACAGGCGCGGAAAAGAGGTTCTCTAGTTCCCTGCACTCTCATACACNTGCGTTCCTCTGTGAAATACGGCATAGGCGATGCACCAGAATACAACCGCGATCACGCATTCGATTCCGATCATACCGGCAGAGANGTCATTCTTTAAGAAAAAGCTGGCCGGCAGATAAGCCACGAAAGCAAACGGAANCACCCATGTGATCAGGAANCGGANNCCCTTNGCGTAAATCTCCGTCGGATATTTGGCGAAATCCGCCATCTCNTATGCCATCTGCAAAAACGGNCCGCTGCATTTNANCCAAAACGCCAGAGAGGCAAAAAACAGTTTGATGGAGGTATAGATTACNGCACCTGCANCNAGTGACACGAAAAACANTACNACATGCAGAANNTCCACGATCACAATTCCCTTTGCCAGTGACCCTGCGACAAGAATCACTCCCGTCAGGAGCTCCCCCAGNGCATCCGGCTGCAGCTTTTCTGCAATCACCTGAAAAAAGATGTTCATNGGACGCAGCATATACCGGTCAAAATCTCCGTTGATNACCATCCGCCATCCAACCAGCCATATATTGTCNGTAAANAGATGGTCGATTCCTCTGGGAAGCTGCGCAAATCCGTAAATAAANATCAACTGCTCAAACGTCCAACCCTGCAGGTTAGGGATCTGCTGAAATACCAGATACAGAAACACAATTCCCATNATCTGNGTAAAGAAAAATCCGAACAGTCCTATCAGNAAGTCAACCTTCGACTGCATAATNGTTTTCAAAAACTGCGCTATCATTACTTTATAAAGACGNAAATACCGNTTGCANTGATTCATTTTTATATCCATGCCCTTTCTCAGCCAGCGAGTTTGTAGCNGTAATTTTTCTCTCTTTTTCAGCCTCCCAGNACGANGAGNCGCTTTGTTACCCTTTTCCAGATCAAGCCGCCTGCCACGTAGAGAATCACAACCCANGCGGCCTGTCTAAANAGCATAAATCCGGCTGTTTTTCCCGTATATTTCCCCAGATATATCATAATCGGTGTATAGACCATNGAAGAAAACGGTANGAAATCAAACACTCTTTGTACTGNCGACGGAAAGAAGCTGATCGGAATCAGNTGNCCCGTCAAAAATCCGAGCAGNGCCTCCTCNGCAAGCATCATTCCGAAAATATACGTAGTAAAAAATGCAACCATGCCAAAGCAGAAATCAAACAAAACATAGATGAGAAAACTCATAATACTGCTCAGTAGGTACAGAAGAACCTCNGNAGCCGTTACAGGNNTAAGTCCAAGCGCNGTCACCTTATAGATCTCAAGACCGATCCATATAGCNACTGANGGCACAAGGAAACGGTAGATCATGTTGCCNGCNGCCATAGCAATCAGGCTCATGCGATAGTCGATCGGCTTAATCAGGTTCATCGCAACNGTTCCCTTTACCACATCGTCACTCACATAGTTNGAAATNGAGGACATTACAATGGAGGANGTCACATAGACCATAAACACATAGACAACCATCTCTTCCTGCGTCAGTCCNCCNAGCGTTGCCTGATCGGAGCTTGCATANATTGCNTTCCACAGATAGTAACTGATAAAGGAACTGAACAGACTGANCAGAATAAACAAGTAAAATGCGCCCTTGTATGCCATCTGACGCTTCAGCGCATTCAGCGTAAACGGCAGATAAATTTTCACATATTTNCTCATNGTCACCCCTCCATTATGCCGTGACTGTATATTTCTTTAACAATCTGCGAAAGCTCTGTCTCTTGAATCTGCACATCCTTGACGTCCANCACACTCATGACTGCNGTGAGAAGCTGGGGAACCTGNATTTTATGTTTATCGAAAGTNACAGAAAGTGTATTACTTGCTTTCTCATAGCTTACCGAGCATTCCTCTTCACGCACATTNAGNAGCGCNGCAAGATGCAGCCCGCCCANNTTTTCCGGCTGTCGTATCTCCATGGAAACNCGGCGTTTCGTTCCATAGGTCTCCTTTANTGCAGNNAGNGAACCGTCATANATTTTCTTCCCTTCATCGATCACGATGATCCTGTTGCACANTTCTTCGATATCGCCGATATCGTGTGTCGTCAGAACNACAGTCGTCTGATACCTTTCGTTGATTTCCTTGATCGCTTCCCGAATATTATCCTTCACGATCAGATCCAGTCCGATCGTCGGTTCNTCCAGATAAAGCACTTTCGGGTTGTGTAACAGCGCAGCTCCCAAATCNGCCCGCATACGCTGNCCCAAAGAGAGNGTACGAACCGGCCGGTCAAAAAAATCCTGCATTTCCAGCACTTTGTTTAAAAACTCCATGCGCTCTGCATACGCACTGTCTGACACGTTGTATATTTCTTTTAAAACCGTAAACGATTCACTGAGTGGCAGGTGAAGTGTACCCCTTGTCAAGGACATTTTTGAAAAAAGGGAAAATATGTTCTTCAATAGATGCTTCTATATTTATTGTTCCTTTTCTGCGCCCTTAATTCCTTTCAAAGGATATATTC
>JAAUZM010000013.1 GCA_014804605.1 Lachnospiraceae bacterium
GGCAGAAAAGAAAAAATTCTACCAAAAAAATCAGGAATAACACCTAGACCATTCCAGAAGGTAAGCAGAAGACCAGTAAACCACTCCCATAACTCTTTAAAATTTGTGTTGGAAAGATCAATTTGCTTATTTTCATCTTCCCGATCTTCCTGATTCTTATCTGCATCATCCTTAGCACCATCCCGATCATCACCAACTCCGGGAACAGTTATTCCGGGTTTACCGTCACCATAATCAGAACCGGGATCAGGTTTAAAATTTCCATCATCATCAAAATCACCTGCATCAATTGTTTCATCCAGAGAACCAGTTAAAGCAGAGCCATTTTTTGTTAAGCGTACCCACAACCCATATTTATACGTTTCAGTTTCTTCATCCCATTTATAAATACGAAAATAATATGCATCAAATTGATAAGTTGCAGCAGAAATTACATCCGAAACAGATGAATTACCGGGCATATATGTATTAAGAAAATCGGAGAATGTAGAACGCTCATCCGCAAGGCTAATAATGAATTCCAAGTCTTTATACTTAACATCACGGGCTAGTTCTCGAATATTACTGTTATAAACAGTTGATTTACCAATCCCAAACCATTTTTTCACTTCAACTTCACATGAAGCACGTACTTCGACTAAATAACTATCATCATATTCAGGATAATAATTAGACCATGTAAAGCGATCATCATAAGAGGAATACAAGCCGTTTTCAAGTTCTTCCCCGTACATAAGTGCGTGATGTTTGAGATCATGTAAATAGCCGATTTCCTTATCATATTCACCGTCATCAATATCCCGCAACATGCCCTCCAAGCTTCCAGTCTTTGCATATGCTATCATTGCATCACCATCCGTAAAGATTTTACATCCGGATATAAAACAGGTTATTGTCTGGTGGTCATTAAGAGATTTATACATGACAGCGTCAGCTATTCTATCCATCGAATAAGCAGTAGATCGTTGTAAAACGTCCTTCGTATAATTCATTTCAACCCCCACACAATCAGACAGGTTATTTTTACTCAGGCTTGCAAGCTTACCATCTTTACCAATTACCCGGAAATATACCTGATAATAACCACTATCTTCTATATTGCCCATCTCTGATATAGCGCCCACTATTTCATATTCACTATCAGCTTTTAGCGTCGCACTGTATGTATTCTTATAATATCCTTTTTCCATAGTCACAACACTATTAAAAACTACCGTGTTCCCTTTGCCACCCGGTACCTTCTTAGTTGCCGTATCAGTTTCCGCTGCACTGGCAACAAACGGGTGGAACCAGAACAGGCACACCGCACAGATCACATACAGCACGGAAAACGCGATTGCTATATTTCTGTTTCTCTTTACTTTATTTTTCACACTTCTTACCTCCCTTGTGTTTTTCCCTATAAAATACGGGTATGGCTTTTTACACCACACCCGCATTGACCCGGTGCCTAGATACCGCCCGCCGCTGCCTTTCTTCCTCTGCCAAAGAACCTAAAGGCGTAAGAGCAGAGCGCAAACGTCAGGATAATATTCAGAGGGTAAACCTCAAACAATCCCAGCACACTAGATACAAGGGCCACCGCCGCGCTGGTCGTTGACGATAAATCACCGGTTCCGGCNGCCGCCGCCNCAACAGCCCCTTCACTAAGTAAAGCTAAAGGCATATGTTTTCCTCCTTTCTGTCACGCATANATTGTATGCACTATTCATTATCAGCTNNTGCTTCACGCATTGCCGCATAATGCTTTTCCATNNTGCGCTGGCNGAGCTTGACGCGGGTATCCTTTACAAGCCCGACCGTNCCGATCACAAGCGCCAGTACACATATAGCTAACATGATTCTTCCTGCTGTCATTGGTATTTACCCCCCTACTTTGTTTTCTCTTCCGGTTTACTNTCTGCCGCTTTAAACGGCGGCTTGTCCGCGATCGCAAGCACCCTGACATCAACAAGGGTTGCCTTGTCCTGAAATCCGGGCTCATATTCGAATTCAACCGTATCCCCGGGATGGATACCAAAATCTGTACTTGAAAATTCCTTGATTACGTCCTGACCTTCACAGCTGGCGTTTTCCTGCTCATACCGTGTGTAATCCTTTACGCCGCAGTAGTTATAGCCTACCTTGACCTTTCCGTCTTTTCCCGTATACTCTGTTTTTTTAACACCTACAATTACAACCTGCATTCTTCTTTTCCTCCTTTTTCCTTTTCTCTTTTTCTCTTTTCACAGGTTTCTTTCTCCCGTCTGGTCTGCCATGATATACTAAACCGAAAGGAGAGGGGGGAAGGGTTGCCCGCTTCCCCGAAAAATGAGTAACCAAAGGTTGCACACTTTCTTTTATGTAAAGAATCGTTGGATTCTTAACATCTTTTGCGGTTGCGTTGACGCAACTGAAATGTAAAAACCCATATACGGGCGGGAAAAACCTTACCACGGGAAAAACCCGCCCGTTGGGAACAAAGAAGGGGGGTGTCCAGCTTGCAAGAAATATACAATTAATGTTCGCATTCTTTCTCTTTCTCATCTTAAGAAAAATCAAATATACATTTCTTTAAACTTTTCACACCCCCAGTACTTGGGGGATTCTTTGTTAAAATTAATTTTACAGCCGGGGAATGTTCCGTTTTACAAAATCTTATATGGAGCACGAAATTATCAGAGGTATCAAGGCTTCGGGAGTAAAAAGAATACGCTTGCATGATATTCGCCATTCCCATGCTTCGTTGCTTGTGGAAATGGGATTTACACCATTAGCGATTGCGGAACGGTTAGGGCATGAGAAAATCGAAACAACATTAAACACTTATTCACATTTATATCCCAATAAGCAGGGCGAACTTGCAGATAAATTGGAGATTGAGAACAGCAGGGAGGAAGAAGAATGAGCGGAGTGCACAAATACCCAACAATCAGCTTTCGTGTTTCCCCTAGAGAGAGGGAGGAAATCGAAGCAAAGATTTTAGCAAGCGGACTTTCTAAAAAAGATTATTTTGTCCGTTCCTGCATTTATAACCGGGTGTGTGTGGTCGGCAAAAAAGAGTTGGTTTATCAGCTGGTAGAGGAACTAAAGATGATGCAGACGAATATCCGGGAAGTGACAGAACAATTTGAAAAGACAGAGATTGATTTAACACCTGAGGGCTTAGAAGATATGCGAAATGACTGTCTTGATATGCTGAAAGCAATCCTCTGGGTGTTGGACGGAGCAAAATATCTGTGGCAGGGCAACGGTGTAGAAGAAAAAAGCCCCAACAGCGGCAACTGTTAAGGCTGCGATAACTGAAAAACCTCTGTTATCAATCTCACAATATCAGTATAGCAGAGGNTTTTTCCAGTGACAATGATTTTTCAGAAATGGAGGACATTATGGAAGAAACAAAAACAGAATTACAGTTGATTAAATTATCAGAGATACAGTCGCAGGAAGTTTCTTGGCTGTGGTTTCCGTTTATTCCTTATGGCAAACTGACAATCATTCAAGGTGATCCGGGTGACGGAAAAACAACATTTATACTCAATATAGCGGCAAAACTGTCTAAGGGAGAAAGTTTAGACAGTGGAATGAATTTTACAGAGCCTTTAAATGTAATCTATCAGAGTGCAGAGGACGGGCTTGCTGATACGGTAAAGCCCCGTTTAGAGCAGGCAGGAGCGGATTGCGANAATATTTTAGTCATTGANGAAAGCATAAAATCGCTTTCCATGATAGATGAACGGTTAGAAGAAGCAGTTATAAGGACAAAGGCAAGGCTGTTGATTTTAGACCCGATACAAGCTTACTTAGGTGGTGNTATGGATATGAACCGGGCAAACGAAGCAAGGGANATGACAAAGAAATTAGCGGNACTNGCNGAGAAATANCAGTGTGCGATTGTNCTTGTCGGNCANATGAACAAAGCGGCAGGAAATAAGGNGGCATACCGGGGNATGGGTTCGATTGATTTCTTTGCAGTCGCNAGAAGNGTTCTNTTAGTCGGCAGGGTNGAGGGAGANGAAAATANAAGGGCTGTGGTGCAGATTAAAAANAACCTTGCGGCGTTNGGACACCCGAAAGCATTTGCATTGTNGGAGGACGGTTTTAGGTGGCTTGGAGATTATGAGATTACAGCAGATGAAGTGTTAGGCGGTATTGCTCCAAAGGCAAATAAAATGGAACAGGCNAAGCGGTTGCTTCGGGANCTNGCAGAAGCAAACAATGCCATGCAGAGCAATGAGATNTTNAATCTNGCNGACGAGCAGNGCATATCNAANCGGACACTGGAAAATGCAAAGAAAGAGTTAGGTNTNCGAGCAAAGCGGATAAACAATACATGGTATTGGGAACTNGATAAAATNANNCAGTGANNGANAGGCAAGNNAACAGNGCAACAATGCAGNGTATTAGAATTTTGCAGTCTTGNAATTGCGNTCTTGAAGATTGCAAGGTTGCAAAAATTATAGACATTGCAATGTTGCGCTGTTGGNAGANANCNGGAAAGNGGCGGTATCAAGGCGGCGAAAAGCCGCCCCGTCCGTTAGGACGGTATGCTGTCCAACGGACAGCTAGCCCCCGGCAGGGCGCAAAACCTGCTTGCAGGTTGCATTTTTGTTGGCGNAGCTGACAAAAGTGCTTTTGCGTTACTTTCGCAGAAAGTAACAAAGGCTNTGNGCCGTATCCGGNGCTNATTACCCGATANGGGAGAAAGGANNAANTTATTGAANCGNACAATCAGCGTTATGACAGGNAAAGGCTCTGTCAACCACAACAGCAGNAAATTCCATGCAAAGAACACTGANCCAGAGCGAAGTTATCTGAATGTGGAATATTGCAATGAAAATATCAANNACGTATACCANGAATTATTTGATGAAGCACTTGCNCGNTACAATGAGAAGCANANCAGAAGTGANCGCNNNATTGATGATTANTATGAGAAAATCTGTTCCGGNAAACAGGAGAAGCCATTNCATGAGATTATTTTGCAGATAGGAAANAAGGACGATATGGGGGCAAAGACCGANGANGGACGGCTTGCGGCAAAAATACTTGANGAATATATGCAGGATTTTCAGCGGCGCAATCCTACGTTGAGAGTGTTTTCAGCGTATCTTCATATGGACGAAGCGACACCACATCTGCATATAGATTTCATACCNTATACNACTGGAAGNAAAAGAGGGCTTGAAACAAGNGTGTCATTAAAAAAGGCACTTGCGGAACTTGGCTTTAAAGGNGGCACAAGAAGCGAAACGGAGCGTAACCAGTGGGTAGCGGCAGAGAAAGAACGCCTTGCGGAGATTATGTTACAGCATGGTATTGAGTGGGAGAAAAAAGGAACNCATGAAAAGCATTTATCTGTTTTGGATTTCGAGAAAAAGGAACGTGCAAAAGAGGTTGCNGAACTAGAGCAGACGATTTCCGGCAGCAAAGAGGAATTATCCAACATTCTTNATCAGCAGATTGCGGNAGGGCAGGAAANGGAGCAGATACGGAAAGANGGAGAAGCNATCCGGCAGGAAGTATCAGAACTTTCCGCAACAAATTATCTGCTGAAAGAGCANNCAGAAACTTTGGCAGAGGACAAGGAAAAGCTGNTATNAGAAAATGAGANGTTGGAAAAACAGCAGAAAAANTTACAGCAGGAAATNAATAAAATGGTNCANTCTAAGGAAGTCATGGAGCGNAATATACANGCTTATGANGAANATGNGAAATGGCAGTTGCCGGAGCCGNGAGCATTGATGAGCGCAAAGGCTTACCGGGATAAAAAAGTGATACCGCTTGTGGAGAAGCTGAANGAGGTNGTAAAAAATCTGACAATCAAGTGCGTACAGCTTNCGGAGCANGGNANAAANNTNANTGCTAAAGTNGATGNGCANNANAANCAGATTANNCNNTTNACGGATAAGGTCATGGANCAGAGTGCCACCATAGACCGATTGCAGGAAGAAGTGTCTGATTTGAGGCGTTTGGAGCGGCATTTAGGCAGGGAACAGGTGCAGATGATAGTAGAACGGTCAAAGGCAGTAGAACAAGCAAAAAGGGCAAATAAACGTCCGAAACGTGCTTTTGAAATGAGCCGATAGGAAAGGGGGATTGATAGGATATGACAGATATGGAGAAGAAAGTCATGGTGCGGCTGTGCGCAAAGATCCTGACAGAAACAGAATTATATGATGTGGATATAGAAGTGAGGAATCTGATTGACTGGATATGTGTGTCGGAGCAAATCAAGACGAACAACAATACAATCCGTAATTTGACCGGAGAATACAAGAAAATAGAGCCAGATTGCCGGGAGGGAGTGAAGGCGCAGTTGGAGCGCATGAAAGAACTCTGCAAAGAGCGGAATAATCTGTATGAGAAACAGAATGACTTGAAAGGGCAGAAACAAAAGATTGAAAAGTCGTTGGAGCGATAAGAAATGTGGGGCGTGGCGATTGCTATGCCCTATATTTTATGGTAGTAAATGGAGAATGGAAATGGTATAATGGACAAATCAGGAGTGGAGAAATGATATGAATAAGAAAACAGAAGAATCAAGAATTGCGTACAATAAAATAGCATTTGAATATGATATGTCAAGGGAAGGACAATATACAAGATTTCACATTATGGAACTTTCTAATACAGTAGATTTGAGTGCCGGTAATGTCGTTCTTGATGTTGCATGTGGAAACGGAACTCTGTTGAGGGAATTATCCAAAAAAGCAGAAATTCAAGCAAATGGAATAGATATATCAGAGAATATGATTTATTCTGCAAAGATGCGATACCCTAATATGAATTTCGAGGTAAAGCCATGCTATCCGCTTGAATGGAGTGATGAAAGTATTGATATTATAACTGTATGTTGCGCGTTTCATCATTTTGATAATCCGCAAGGTTTTGTAAGTGAATGTAAAAGAGTTTTAAAGAAAAACGGTACAGTGTATATGGCGGAACCTAATTTTGGAGTAGTAGTCAGGTTTATTGCAAATAAATTTTGGTTCCCCTTTTCAAAAAGTGGAGATGTAAAAATATACAGTAAAAAAGAGTTAGAGGAAATCTTTTACAATTGTGGATTTAAGACAGTGCATATTTATAGAAAAGAAAAAGGAGTATTTCTTAAAGCTAAAAATTAACATAAAATTTTATCTGTATGAAAGGCAGAATATTATCCCTTAGTAATGATTTGAACATGGTGCTAGCACCATGTAAGTTAATGCGGATAAGGAAAACGTGGTAATGTGGCAGTTTGCAGTATTAAGCAAATTGCCACATTTTTATGGAAAAATAAGCGGTTATGTGGTAATATATAGTGGCAAAGGTAAAAATACAAGTTTTTTGGGATTTTAGAGTTAAATTAAGAGTAATCTATAGATGAGGATTCTATAGATAATTTTTTACTTTAATGAAATGACAATAACAGGTGATTAAGTAGTAAAATCAAAATTCATTTATGATATATTTGAGGGCCGAGTTGGCTGTAAAGTACAATATAGGAATTTGTTTATATATAAAATACTGATTACATTGGAGGAAATTATTATGATTAACAAAGGCTGTGAGGTAAATCATGATTTTAAAAATGGTTTTATTTTGAATGAAGAACATTTGCAGACTTTATCAAGTATGATTCGCGAACGATATACAGAAGAATTGATATATCAAATTACTAAAAGTGATTCATATATTTTTCAAACATCAGATATAAATGAAATAATTAAAGAAGAAAATAGTAGTGCAAATCTTATCAATAAAATGGCTATTATCATAGATGATGATAATATTAGTTTTATTTTATGCTTTGAAAAGGGAGAAGCCACTTTTTTAAGAATAATTGGGGAGGATAAAGATAAAGTATTTTTACTTTATAATGAAATTAAGACATATGTTGAAAAAGAAATAACAACCGTAAAAACTTTTTTGTCATATGATACTATGCGAAATATATGTTCAGTATTATCATCCTTTTTAATGATAGGCTCTATGCTTCTGTTATTGATACCATTAAGTTATTCTAGAAATAATGAAGGGATTGATGAAGCAATTAATTCCTCAGATGTATTGTTTAAGCTAAATTATCTTATTGATCAACGTGGAAATACTGATAGAGTTATGGAAAAGTATATGTATATTATTTTTCCTATAATGGTCATTGCAGTTGTTTTAGTATTTGTGCCTAAATTGCTTAGATTTTTGTGGGGGCAGAAGGGCGTTTTAAGAATCAGTGATTATTTTTTATTTGGGAAGCAGAAAAAGGTATATGATAAAAAGATAAAGATAAAAAATAATATCGTATGGACAGTGGGTATAGGATTTCTGGTTAGTATTTTGGCAGGATTGGTGATTTATTTTGTTACAAACTGATGCGAAATTGGGTTAACTATTATTTTTAGTGGTCAACTAATTGATTAGAATAAAATTATTAAATAGTTTGAATAATGTTGTCCTCTATGGCTCTATTTTGGCTCTAAAAATTTTGATTGAAATAAATACGAGAGTGTTTTTTGAAGAATATGGATAATAAATTCTTAATAAACTAGAGAAAAACAGCCAGTTTAAGCTATCCGCCGAGGAGTTTGAGTAATTATTTTTATTCTTGCAAAATATTTTTTGTTTAATTGCAGACCATATTTTTTGCCAAGACATTAATAGCAACCGAAAAAAGTAAAATTCAGGACCTTGTAGGATGGTAGTGTAAAATAGTTTGTGTCTTTGGAAAAAAATACCTCTTTTTTGGTAAGAATCAAGATATGACAATTCTTATCGAAAAGGAGGATTTTTTATGCCCGCAACAAAGGAACAGATTC
>JAAUZM010000014.1 GCA_014804605.1 Lachnospiraceae bacterium
GCGTAGCAGCCTTTACCAATATTCTCATAGAAATTATTATCCAGTATACACAAAAACGAATCTAAAAAGTGATTTCCATACCACCGGACAGATGATGGAAAATCATCCGGAATATTCAACAGTTACCGAAGAAATAACGGAAAAGAGCATTATGGCACTTATCGAGATACTGCAAGAGGATCATGTTGCCAAAGAAAACATAATTGCAAAAATTCAAACTAAATTTCCGGAATATGCCGACCGGACAGAAGATCTGGTGGAAAGGTGCTTAACCGAGCATTAGGAAGGCAGTCGTAAGTCAAAAGGTGTCATTTACTATAGCGGTAAATGACACCTTTTAAGATGAACGAAGATACAAGACAATTAATACTAAGCTCAAAGCTCGTCAACAGAAAGGGTTACGTTACTTAGCCCATAATAATAGTTGACGGTTTGGGCGGTAAATTTGTACACACAATAATCTTCATCATCCACGCCCTTGGGATAATATAGTTCATCTCCGTCGCGCCATAGTGCGGCCTTTGTTTCGTGATCGGTGCAGACTTCCATTGTTCCGGTAAATAAGGCACCTTTATACTGATCCTTAGTGTCATCCACATAGTATACGGATGCCTTGGGGTTTTTCAGAAACTGGCTTACTCGCTTGGAACTGGTGTTAGTGGAAAAATAGTGTGTCTTCATGCTTTCATGTTCTATTACAAGCATCCCTTTGATTTGGGGAAAACCTTCCTCGTTCACTGAAGCCACATAGGCAACCTGCGCATTTTTACGGAGTGCGCGTATCCCCGATTTAGCCGTACTGTTCATAATGATTCTCCTTTTCTGTAAGATTCGTAAGCACTTTCCTAAGACCTGTTTCGAGAACGAGTATTTCTTCATCGCTGAATCCTCTGTAAAATATTTGATTCATTTCATTGGAGACTAGTTCATATTGCTCTTTGAACAGTCTGGCGGTTTCCGTCAGTTTAATCCGGACAGTCCTGCGATCGGCGGAGGAATAGACCCGTTCGATATGGCCCTGTTTTTCCATTCGATCCAGCATGCCGGTCAGAGTTGTTTTAGCAAGTCCCGTTTTTTGGGACAATTCGCTGATTGGGATATTATCTTTTTCCCACAGAACAAAAAGGATTCTGCCCTGAGCGCCGTTAAATTCGTGAATATTATGTTCTGCCAGCAGTTTTTCAAAGATTCGTCCCTGAAGCTGTTTAATCTTGGTGATCAGAAAACCGCCTTCTGTATTGTTAAGCAATGATACCGCCTCCTACTATATAGAATAGTACTATATAGTACTATATGTCAAGAACAATTGTGTGATTTCGTAAGATTTAATCGGCAAAGACAAATATATTAAAAAATATGTTAAGAAGTATTGAAAATAATCCGATATATAACTAAATACAGAACTTTTGATTCGGACGCAGGGAAGCGATAAGAAAGGAAGGGAAGCCTATGGTTATTAAACATAATATAACGGCGATGAATGCAGACCGCATGTTCAATCTGACGAACGCAAGTCAAGCGAAATCTACGGAAAAATTGTCTTCGGGATATAAAATTAACCGTGCCGCAGATGATGCGGCGGGATTGTCCATATCGGAGAAAATGCGCAGACAGGTGAGAGGACTTACGCAGGCAGCAGCTAATGCGTCGGACGGAATCTCGTGTGTGCAGACTGCAGAGGGAGCATTGAATGAAGTCCATGATATGTTGCAGCGTATGGGAGAACTGGCAGTCAAAGGAGCGAACGGAACGCTGACTTCGGTAGACAGAGAATATATTACTATGGAAGTCAGACAGTTGATGAGTGAGATCGATCGGGTACAGTCTACTACGACTTTCAATGAGCAGAAGCTTTTAGACGGTACTTTTCAGAATAAGGGATTGCAGGTAGGTGCGGAATCAGGGCAGCATATTGCTATCACAATAAGGAATATGTGCACGAACGATCTGATAGCCAGCGCGCTGGCGAAGGGTATTTATTACCAGACGAATAATGACAGTCCCTTGTGCAATAATATAGACAGTCCAAATCCATCGCAGGCCCCTTATCCGCAGGGGTCAACGGCTTATTGGCTTGCAGACGGCAGTACTTATGCGAAGCAGGAATACTGGAATAAAAGCATGGTGCAGCCTTGGGGATCGCCGGGACATTCTCACCTTCTGGGTGCTTCGGATCTGACGGTTTTCCACAGTTTTTCCTATAGTGCGATCACGGATGAAAATGTGAAAAACAGACTTACCACTAACTATCAGAGCGGTGCTACGGGAGGTACGGAAGAAGAACTGGGGGTTGATAAGATTCCCGACGTCCGCTATTTCCAAGCCTTGAATGCTTTTGCCAAAAGCGCGATTTTTGACGTGTCGGAGGTTCGGTCCGATCTGGGCGCGATACAGAACCGGCTGGAACATACGATAAATAACTTGGATAATATTGTAGAGAATACCACGGCTGCGGAATCTGCTATCAGAGATACGGACATAGCGACAGAGATGGTGAAGTATGCCAATAACAATATTCTTGCGCAAGCCGGATCATCCATGCTTGCACAGGCAAATCAGAGTAATCAGGGTGTATTGTCACTGTTACAATAGGATAAAACACGCAAAATGGAGCGATAGTATGTCAGAGTACATGGAGATCAAGTCATGTGCTCTGATTTAATATGAGAGCGGAAACTTAGAAAGAGGACAATAGAGAAATGGACAGGCAAACAGCTCAAAAAAAGAAAGTAAAGACGATGGTAGTGTCTCAAAAGCAGATTGCGGAGCAGATATACGATCTGTGGTTGGAGACCGAACTGGCACAGGACGCTCATGCGGGGCAGTTTGTTGCGGTGTATCCCAAGAACGCGGCAACACTGCTTCCGAGACCCATCAGTATATGTGAGGTGGATCGGGAACATGGCAGACTGCGTCTGGTTTATCGCATCGCGGGCAAAGGAACCGCGGAATTTTCCACCTGTGGATCAGGTGATACATTAGAGATTCTGGGTGTATTGGGTAACGGATTTCCAATAGAGGCGACTAAAGGTAAGCGCGTGTTCTTAATGGGCGGCGGCATCGGGATACCGCCTATGTTGGAACTGGCTAAAGAGTTGGAGGCGGAGAAACATATTCTGCTGGGATACCGCAATCAGGATCTCTTCCTTCAGGATGATTTGGGAGAATACGGACAAGTCTATATTGCCACGGAGGATGACAGCGTGGGCGTACAGGGTAATGTGATGGATATCATCAGGGTGAACGAGCTTCATGCAGATCTGATCATGGCATGCGGCCCTATGCCAATGTTACGTGCAATTAAAAAATATGCTGCAGAACAGGGAATCGATGCTTACATATCTTTGGAAGAGCGGATGGCGTGCGGCGTGGGTGCATGTCTGGGCTGCGTGTGCAAGACGAAGGAGATCGATCCTCATTCTCATGTGCAGAATGCACGTATCTGTACGGATGGTCCTGTCTTTGAGGCAAGAGAGGTGGAAATCTGATGAATACANAAGTGACAATAGCAGGAGTNACCNTGAATAATCCNGTGATGACGGCATCGGGNACTTTCGGTTCCGGCATGGAATACAGTGATTTTGTGGATTTGAATAGACTGGGAGCGGTAGTGACCAAGGGAGTAGCGAATGTGCCATGGCCGGGNAATNCGACNCCGCGGGTGGCGGAGACTTANGGCGGNATGTTGAATGCGATNGGNNTGCAGAATCCGGGAATNGATGTTTTCGNNGAGNGGGATATTCCNTTNNTGAAAAAGTACGANACGAAGATNATCGTNAATGTCTGCGGTAANACGGTGGAGGATTATCTGGAAGTGGTGGAGCGTCTTGCGGATGAACCGGTNGATATGCTGGANATTAATGTGTCCTGCCCCAATGTGAAAGAGGGNGCGATNGCATTNGGACAGAAGGCGGACTGCCTCTATGATATTACTTCTCAGATTAANNNGAAGGCGAAGCAGCCTGTCATTATGAAGCTGAGTCCTAATGTGACGGATATCACGGAGATGTCGAAAGCTGCGGAAGCTGCGGGAGCNGANGCNNTATCTATGATCAANACNATCACNGGNATGAAGATNGANATNCACAGAAGAAANTTNGCNCTNGCCAATAAGACGGGCGGNCTTTCCGGTCCNGCNATNAAGCCNGTNGCGGTGCGNATGGTNTATCAGGCGGCNCANGCNGTGAAGATTCCCATNATNGGNATGGGAGGCATCGCGAATGCGGAAGATGCCATAGAGTTNCTGCTNGCNGGAGCCAGNGCGGTGGCNGTNGGNGCCATGAATTTNGTGAATCCTTACNCGACGGTGGAAGTTGTGGAGGGAATCGAAGCATATATGGAGCGCTACGGAATCGANGATGTGACGGAANTGNTCGGNGCAGTGGAATAGACACAAAATAGAAATCATATACAACCTCTATGCGGCATACACTTATATTAAGTATACGCATGGAGGTTTATTTTTGTGGAATTAGTAAAAAAGAAGATACATATGGATCGGATCAGCAGCAGAGCCGGCACACAAGTCGTATTGGAAGAAGATGTGAATATTTCAGATAACAAACCCGATGCCAGCTATCTGTTAAACAGCAAGGGCGAGATTATTATGGAGGAAATACGCGCCGGTGAAAATGTAGTGAACTTAAGAGGCAGGCTGGTGGTATCCATACTNTATCTGACGGACATGGAGGGAACCTGCGCCAGCATGGAAGCGGTGATTCCTTTTGATGAGAGAGTCAATATGGAAGGAGTGTCAAACGGGGACCTCATATTGACGGACTGGACAATAGAAGATCTGACAGTAGGATTGATCAACTCCAGAAAAATCAGTGTACAGGCGGTCGCTTCTTTNGGGCTGGAGATGGAGGAGCATGTGGAACAGGATGCNGCAGTGGATATCTATCACGAAGAGCCGTTAGAATACCGTAAGCGCACTTATCCCGTAGTACAGCTTGTACTGCAGAAGAAGGATATTTTCCGGTTAAAAGAAGAAATGGAGNTGTCCGGCAATCTGCCGAATGTGTTCCAGACCATATGGCATCATATTACCTTTGACCATGTGGAGTTTAAGGCACTGGAGGAAAAGATATCGATTCAGGGTGAGATGAGAGCCTTTTTCCTGTATGAGGGTGAGGGAGATAACGACAGGACGCTGTGGTATGAGAATACGGTGCCTTTCAGCGGAATCATCGAGTGCCACGGTTGCAGGGAAAACATGATTCCGGATATTCGCTGCAGTCTGGGGCAGTGTAATGTGGAGGTGCGGCAGGATTTTGATGGTGAGGAGCGCGTCTTCTGCGTAGAACCGGTGCTGGATCTGGATATTCATCTGTACGAAGAGGAAAACATGGAAGTGCTGTCGGATATCTATGGTGTGGATAAGGAGATCGAGGCACTGACTACGGAGGTACAGCTTAAGAGTCTGCTTCTGAGCGGNAGCGGCAAGTGCAAGATTGCAGAACATGCCAAAATCCAGAATACTGAAATGCATATGTACCAGCTGATTCATTCAGAGGGAGAGATCCAGATTGAAGAGCAGGCGATCGTGGAGAACGGTATTGCCATCACCGGAACCTTGACCGTGATCACACTTTACCTGTGCAGTAATGGGTCTAAAACGATCTATTCTACAAAAAATGTGATTCCTTTCCAGTATGTAATTGAGGCGGAAAACATCACGCCCACCAGTATTTTTAAACTGCATCACAGCATCGAACAGTTGACAGTGACGATGCTTGACAGTGACGAACTGGATGTGAAGGCGGCATTACAGTTCAAGGTGATTGTTTTTGCGGTACAGAAGAGCAATCTGATCACGGATATCAAGGTGGAAGAACTGGATCTGAACAAACTCAGTGAACTGCCGGGGATGGTCATCTACATTGCCGGACAGGGAGACACTTTGTGGGATATCGGCAAGCGGTATTATGTGCCGATTGCGCAGCTTAAGGAAGTGAATGAGCTGGTNACNGAGGANATTAANGCGGGGGATAAGATNNTGGTGGTGAAGGGGAGTATATAACNNATTATNNNTNATGAGTNNANTNGNGGNCGGACGCTNNGANGNAAGTNAATATCTNCGTCGCCGCGCTCTCGCTCCGCAAAAAGCGTAGCAGACGCTAAACTCGTNAGNTGCTGTGCAACTCATAACCTCGNTAAGNNCTGACGCTTTTTGAGGGGCNNCTTAAGANATTNACTTCCNTCNNAGCTGGTNTANNGNTTGCCNNTNGTAATNAANATGTAANTATGTACAGCCGGGGGNAGATGGAAGTTTATAAAGATTTTCATGGTAAAAACAGTNAAAATTGTATATACTTGGAAATGANGCTGACAGATGCGGCTTTGGTTTNAGGGATATCAATTAATGTATNGNTGCGGAATATATAAAAAAGACGGTTNAGTTAAAGATACATAAAATACAGAAGGGAAAGTGCGTTATGAATACANTTAATATAACACCAATTTTAAAGAATAAACTGTTCTTATACCTGACGGANTTNTTTGCGGGGATGTCGGTGATGGCAGTGGAGTTGGGCGCCAGCAGNCTTCTGGCGCCTTATTTCAGTTCATCCCAGATNGTGTGGACGATTATTATAGGAACGATCATGATTGCGATGGCGCTTGGGAATATTTACGGCGGGCGCAGTGCGGACAAGAATCCGAATCCGGACAAGCTCTATGGCAGNATATTGATTGCNGCNGTCTGGATCGCGGCGATTCCGGTGGTGGGTAAATATATTATTCTGGGAATCTCGGCGTTACTGATTTTTACGGTCAGCACGAATTTCCTNATATGGGCAGCTTTCGCGGCGTGTATGGTGATCTTTGTNTTNCCGCTGTTTNTGCTTGGGTACGGTGACACCNTCNCTGGCGAAGTANTCNGTGGACAGTCTGGANGACAGCGGCAAGGTCGTTGGAACACTTGGCGCTTTTAATACGATCGGCAGTATTATCGGTACTTTTGTGCCGACTTTCATCTCGATCCCNGCGGTGGGAACTTCCATTACCTTTTTGATCTTTGCGGGAATATTATTGGCGCTGGCCCTGACCTATTTTATCAGTGGGAAAAAGGGAGCGGCGAAAAGCGCAGTCTCTGCAGGAATCTTTCTTCTGTGCTGTCTGCTCGGTAAGTCGAACAGCTTCGCTTTCTGGGAGAGCAGTTTAACTTATGAGGGAGAATCCATTTATAATTATTTACAGGTGAAAGAAAACGACAGAAGTGTCATATTATCGACAAACGTGCTGTTCGGTGTGCAGTCGCTCTTGATGAAAAATGAGGGACTGACGGGCATGTATTATGATTATGCCATGGCNGCACCGCTTATGACCGGACAGGACAAGCCTGCCGATTGTGATGTGCTGATTCTCGGAATGGGGACGGGTACTTACGCGCACCAATGCCGTAATTATTACGGAGATATGGAGATTGAGGGCGTGGAGATTGACGAGAAGATCACGAATCTTGCACGGGAATATTTTGANCTGCCNNAGGATGTGAATGTGACTACATATGACGGCAGGGCATATTTGAATGCTATTGACGGTAAATACGATGTGATCATGGTGGACGCTTATCAGGATATTACCATTCCTTTTCAGATGTCTTCCGTGGAATTTTTTACATTGGTGAAAGACCACTTAAATGAAGACGGTGTGATGGTGGTCAATATGAATATGCGCGGCAGCAGTGAGGGAAGTATTAATCAACATCTCGCAGACACGATCAGCAGTGTGTTCGGCGAGGTGTATACGGTGGATGTGAAGGGTTCTACGAACAGGGAGCTGTTTGCCTCTGATAATCCGCGGATCTTAGAGAATCTGGCAATTCATCGTGAAAATCTTGCAGACGAAAACCTTGNNGCNATGATGGCGNCGGTTGCAGATAACCTGATCGCATATGAAGCGGGNGACTATATCATGACTGANGATAANGCGCCGGTNGANCTTCTCGGTATGCAGGTNATTGANGANNTNATNCGNGANGAGGTGGCATATTATAAGAAGATTTATGAGGAGCAGGGCGTNCAGGGCGTGATTAATGCGTTGTAANAGAATGCCATGTGTTTGCCGGCGCATTATTTTCTCAAATGGCGCACCACCATATGCGGCGGTCTGTTATTTAGTGCTGAATTTGATATATCGCATATTTACCATNTACACCACACCAAAATAACATAAATACAGAACAAAGAAGCAAACCATAAAGCCGCCGATAGCTTTAAACAGTTGATTGTGTACGGGCAATATAGAGTTCATCTTATAATTGACAAATGGTGCGGCTGTCCAAAGTATAATAAAAGACATAAGTATTGGCATGAACAGCTTTATAAGCACCTGCGTACAAATCANNTNTTTTANATCGGATNGATTTTTNCCCATGTGAAACAATAACTGTATATTCCGGTTCTCCCTCTTTAAATCAATGATCTGCAATAAAGAGATGACAGAGAAATAGATGATCATAAAAATAATGCAGATACTGATCTGTAAAAAGCCCATCCATTGCTGACTGGTTTGTTCAAAAATATAAATATCCGGGCTAAGCAGAAATGTTCCGAACACAAAGGCGGCTGCTGAAAAGATAAAACAGATGCAGAAAATGGTATTTACATTTGCGCCGGTCTCCCCGCCGCTTGTCATTTCAGTAATTTGGTATAGCCGATTGCCCTGATATAAAGAATCTGCCTGTGACAGACGTAAATGTGCGATAAAAGCATACAGCCATCTNTAGAATGAGAAAACGCATACTAACATTGGCAGTGAAATAAGGGAGACGGAGACAGTCATTATCTCATCGGACATAAAGGAAATACCAGACAGCAATGCCAGATAGCTAAAAAAGCTGATCATAAGTATCCATCCCCAAAAAGTTCTTTTATCTGCACCCAGCGGCTGATTGCGTTGTTTCTCCTGCATAAGCTGCACAATCTGTAATTTATATATTTTGTGCTTCATAAAAAATATTGACAAAACTTCTACNCANCANAAATAAACAAATGTTTGCAGANCACTTTTNAATATAATTNGGAGTATGGAGTGATTTCCGGTTTCCTGCAGCAATGTATGGCAGCAAATAGTAAAAANNCCCNTACCTAAAGCNGCACCNAGNAGAAAGCATACCAGCCCTATCACANATAATTCNCACAGGAATACCAATGACAGCTTATCTTTTTCCATTCCGAGCAGCATATAAGTGGCTAATTCTTTTGCCCGCTGCCTGATGATAAATTGATTGATATAGTATACCAGTACCGCCATAATTATCACAATCAGTATAGGTAAAGCCATTGTCTGAAAGCCTGCCTGCATATCTCCCCAATCTGCAATACAGTTTGAAAGGAAAATAATGGATGTAAGCATAACCATTGATGTAATATACAGGAGATAGTCAAGCATGGAACGCTTTGCGTTACGGAGCGCTAATTTAAGATACATAGTGAACACCTCCTGTTATTCTTGCAATCGTATCTAAAATTCTGNTGAAAAACTCCTGTTTACTTTCCGGCTCCCGTTCCAAAGAGGCTTTGATCTCNCCATCCTGCATAAACAGAATTTTATCACAGTAACTCGCAGATAAGGCATCATGTGTTACCATTAAAATGGTAGCAGTGTACTTTCGGCAGAGCATGACGAATGTTTCCAGTAATTGTGCTGCGGAGTGACTATCCAACGCCCCGGTCGGCTCGTCTGCAAGAATAAGGCNGGGGTTTGCCGCAATCGCTCTTACACAGGCNCATCTTTGCCGCTGGCCGCCTGAAATCTCATAGGGAAACTTATTNAGGATTTCAGATATTCCNAATTTGTCAGCCAAATCAAGAATCGTCTGTTTTACGGTCTCTTTTGGTAGCTTCTTTATTGTCAATGCCAGTGCGATATTCTCATAGACCGTCAAAGTGTCTAATAAATTGTATTCCTGAAAGATAAAACCTAAATGCTCCCGGCGGAAAGANGCCAGATNATTTTCTGATAGCNTGTCAATGTCATACCCGTCAATTTCAATCTGCCCNCTGGTAGCTTTATCTATNGTNGCAATCATATTCAGTAAGGTGGTTTTTCCNGATCCTGACGCACCCATGATACCTACAAAGCTNCCTTTGGNGATTTCAAAGCTGACATCTTTAACGGCTTCGGTTGCAGTACTTTCAGTTTCATATACCTTTCTGATATTTTTTATCTTCAGGACGGCCGGAACATGGGCATCTGTTTTATTTTCCCACTGATCTCTGCCAAGCCAGCTTGTGACAACTTCAAGCAGTATTTGGTTAGATTTCTCTTTCAGGTTTTCGTCGGATATGAATTCACCTGAAAGCAATTCATTCAAAGTTATGTGGAGCAGATCACACAGTGGACAAAACAGAGACGGATCAGGCATTGATTTNCCTGTTTCCCATTTTGATACTGCCTTGTCCGTTATTCCCAGCGTTTCGGCCAGTTGGCTTTGGGTCAGGCCGTTGTCTTTCCTTCGGGCAGCAATAAAACTGCCTATTTTCTTTTGATCCATATTTCAAAAATCCTCGCTTTCCAACATTATTATACAGCGGATGGATAAAATGAACACCTACCAACGGTAGAGTTGTCAGGACAGAATAGATTTGTTCTGTAATGGTATGGGTAAGATTTGCATCGTTTCGTGCAAAAAAATAATCAATTGGTGCAATCCGGGTTGGAAAACGGGTTACACCTGCCGAAAGACTTTATGAATCTAAATATAATTGACAACGATGGAGGGCATTTAGGAATGGGAATAAGTAATGTGAATGATCAAAGTTCCGCATGGGGAGCGGCTTTTCGGGAAAAGCCCATATTCTTCATGACGGGAAAAGAGACAGAGGCTTTTTTTGATGGGAAATTGAAGAAAAACATGGTGCTGCAGGAGGATACTTGTACTCTGAGCAGCAATGACACTTACCGTAGGCAGCATACCACTTATGAGGTTTCCGATCAGGATAAAGGCAGCACATTTCTTGATTTGAATTTTTTGATCAAAGACGAGACCAGCAGTCTGAGAGGCAATCTCAGTGATACGAAGGATGTGGATTTCTATAACTTTTCCATTCCATTTATGAGCTTTCAGCGGAATTACTTTGGCGTTGAAGTATATATAGATATGCCGGAAGGTTGTGACTATGACCTTACCCTGTATGATGAATACGGCAATCAGGTGGGGAAGGCAGAGTGGGACGGAGAAGGCCGGAAGAAGCTGAACATCCCTAATTGGGATATCGATACCAACAAATACTGCATCAAGGTAGAAAACGGAAACGGGGAGAAAGTTTCCCCGGATGACTATTATAAGATCAGTTTCCATGTTTCCGAAAATCAGGAGCATGAAAAGACCGATGCCATAAGGGAGGCGTATGGTGCATTGCATAGCGCATACGACCGGAATGATGAAAACTGGCGGGAATACCTTGATAAATATAATGCAGTCCTGCGTGAGACAGAACAGAATTACATAAAAGAGATGGAACAGCTCCACCAGAAGCAGTTTGATAGCCTGCCGGAAGAAAAGAAGTACAAAGGTGAGCGTACGGTAGATGAACTGCTGCAGGATATGGCGGAAGGGAAGGATTTAAGCGATGCNGAGCTGGAATATGTNAANATNTTNGCNAANCTNAAGGACATTGANAANGCACAGCAGAAGGCGGAGCTGAAAAATGACTTTTCAGAGGATTTCGTAAAGGAGCTGGAAGGCATGGGCATCTCCCGTGATGACATAGAGGGGATGCGNGTAAGGATTGGAAGCAACGGGGATGTGACCGTGGACGGGATAGAGGATGAANCNGTCCGGGAGCAGGTGCAGAAACTGATAGATGAAAAGTACAGNGNCCGGATGTACCAATATTACATAGGGATTGCGGACAGNGTAGGNAATCTGNCCTCTAATGNGTACCNGTATGCTNCGGATGTGCAGGAAGTCCGGCGCTACCTGAAGGGGGTTACGGGAGAAGATATATCCTTGGAGAGCCTTTATATGANACCNGATGGGAAGATTGGAGGACTGNCGGAAAAAGCGTCTAATCTGATTAACAAGACAAAGGATAATGCCAAGATAGATCGGATGAGGGATGNGCTGGCGGATATCATAGGGAAGATCAGGATNAGCGGTGACTTGGGTATTCCNGATTTCACCTCGGAGTTCCTGTTCAGTAACGGTGTATTCTCCGTGGTGGACAGCGGATTTGCGGTGGACATGGGTGCGCTGGATGGGCGGTTGACACCACAATCTTCCGGCAATATGTATTCTGATATGTACAAATATCAGTTTAGGAAAGTTTTATAAGGCTATGAACGCATATCACCAATAATGCACAAATGTTAAAAGGGAACCAAACATGAACATTTCACGTTCTGTCTGGTTCCCTTGTTACGTTTCTAGGTAGGCAAGTCTGGAACGCAGTCAGGAAGCTATGGATCCTGTTATTGCGTCATATGAGCAGAATATATAAGAGAAGTGAAACTTTTCTGTGGTTTGATTCGTATTATTTATAGATGACAGGTGTTCTCAATTTTTGATAGAAGAACAGCCATTAAGATAATTGATGACAATGGAGGGTTTGAAAAATGAGCGTAAGTGGAATAGGAATAGCAGGATACCCGGCAACAGGATATCAGACAAGGAAGGCAGAAAGTAATGCGGAATCCGAAGCTGTAGGATTCAAGGAAATAGTAGAAGAAAAGGCGGCACAGGATAAAGCAACAGATTATGACGAAAAAGCCTTTGATATGGTTGGCCCACATGCTCCGCAGGAGGTAAAGGATGCATGGATGGAGGCAGCTAAAGAAGTGAATGCGAACGGCGTGGGAATCAAGAAAAACGGTATGATTAGCCATATTTCGCAGATGATGGTACAGAGATGCACTAAAATGCTCAGGGGAGAAACAGATTATTCGGATATTCTGGGAAGTACTGTGGGATCTGCCATCCGGGCAACGAAGCAGGCACTGTACGATTTAGATCATCCTCTGGCGCCGGCGTATAGGAGCATAGAGGCGGAGCAGGCCCGTATCAAAGAAAGGGAGTTTTATGTTTCATTTTTGGAGAAGCTGGAGAAGTTATAGGGCGCATATCACCAATCAGGTACAGAGGGCGGATCTGAATGACAGAAGAATCGCCTATAAATATTGATAGAGTAGTGGAGGATTTGAAAAATGAGCGTTAATGGCATAGGACAGAATTATAATCAGAACTATATATCGACGAATAAATACAACAGGAGCAAGGTCGGACAGTTTTATCCGCAGAAACAGGCAGCAGAGGAATCCGCTTCCGAAGGTATAAGGCAGAATACTAATGTGCAGGATATATACGGAGCACTTAAATCAACAAATCCGATAACGGGGCAGGAGGAAAGTACCGTATCAAATGACAGCGGGCTGCAGGTATGGTATAAGGGTAAGCCTTTAGAGGAATGGGCAGCAACTGACCCGAAATATACGGACAAAGAAACAGGTTTTTCGTGGTATGTCAGGGATGGAAAACACCCTTATATGACGGGGGAGGATGCTGAGAAGTTTAAGGAAATGTGCAAGGAGACAGGAGAGTCATGGCTGAAAAAGTTTGCGGAAATGACAGGAACAATTCAGCACCTTAATGACAATACAACTGTGTTTGTAGGAACAAACGGTACAGCAATCAAATCGAAAGATGGCAAGGAACTGTTTGTTGATACTTCGTCTTTATCCTACGATATGATTATGAATATGTTCAAGAATCTGCCCCAAAACGGGAACTAAATTGATAACAATGGAGACTAAAAAAATGAGCGTAAAGGGAGTAAATGGAATAGGATCGGCAGGATGTCCGGTAGCAGGGGATGAAACAAAAAAGACAGAAAGGAATGTAGCAGGAGGGGACTTTGCTGATGCGATAAACAAAGCTGCAACAAAGAAAGAAACAAATGCTTTCAGGCCGGAGGGTTCTGATGAAGTGATGCGGGCATGGGATAAGGCACTTGCGGAAACGGGAGTAAATCCTTTTCCGATGAACCGCATCTCAACATCTTTAGTCTTGCACGTTGAAAGTGGGCAGCAGGGTTTGAGTTCTGCATTTTTAGGTGACAGCGTGGGTTCCGCAAAATCTATGACTGAAAAGATTATACATAGATTGGAGAATCCGCTGACACCAGCAGCGAATCCGGATTTTGCAGGGCAGGAATTGATATTTTACAAAAAGTTTTTAGAGCTTTTGGGGTAATGAACAGTTTGGACTTATTATGAGAGAGCAGATGCGACTCTGACTGACAGAGGAGCTACCATTAAAATAATTGATAATAATGGAGGATTTGAAAAATGAGCATAAATGGAATTGATAATAATACTGGAATTAACCCGAATTATATGACGGGTAAAAAGAGAGTTTTAGGTAACAATTTTAATTATCAAATAGAAGATATAAACAGAGGAAGTAAAGTGAATGAACCGTTGATGTCTTTTTCAAATCCAAAGACAGGGGAGAGTGTTGAGATATATCGTTCAGACATTTATTCGGATGATACGCCAATTTACATATTAAAGGGCAAGACCGCAGAGGGAGAAGAATTTGAAAGGATGCACCATGCATGGATTATAGATCCAAGAAATTGTAGCTATGCTGAACTTATGATGCTTAATCAGGAAACGGGAAATACATCTTTAGGAGATAAGCAGAGAGCAGATATTCTGTTTGAAAAGACAGGAGTGAAAAGTTATTTGGATAAGGCAGACTACAGTACGGCGATAAAGGAGGTTATGGAGGAATATAAAAGTTCCGGAAATTGGGACGCTTACCTTTCTGTGGACAAGTGGAAGCAAAGTCTTAATGACTACACATCCGTGCCGGTGCATTTTGATCGCAGTATTATGGAACGAAATGGAGTGAAAGGTTCTTGTAGTTTTGCAACAGTTAAAACAGCAGAAGAAATACAAAAAGAAATTGATGATAGAGTTAAAACGGCAGAGAAGAATGGGCCAACTTTACGAGAGGCATTAGCAAATGCTTTTCCAAATGCAGTAAATACTCTTTATAGTTTTGTGGGATCTTCTGTGGTTATGACATTTGATGAATACGTGAAAGCGATGGAAGAAATGTTAAGAAAAAACAATGAAGAAGCTAATGTTTCTTTAACTAAATAAAAATTTTGACGCCCGATGAGAAGAACAGGATAAGCGGTAATCTTGGGATTCCTGCTTCGGGCAGCACATTGGATATGAAAATGTAATCTTTACACCTTATTCCGCAGAGGCGCATAAACCTTTGCTTCTGCGGACTGCCCGGACTTATTGCAAGGGGGCAGGGGCGGCTCTGAACGACAGAGGGGCTGCCATTAAAATTGATGATAATGGAGGATTAAAAAAAATGAGCGTAAATGGAATAGGGGCAACAGAATATCCGGCATGGTACAAAACAAGAAAGGCAGAAAGCAGTACGAAGGGTGATTTCGGGGCGAGTGTGAAAACAACAGGAAATGTAGTACATATTACCCCGGATGCATTATTTTCTATCTATGATGCGAAGACAGGGGAAAGTGCAAATGTATACAGGGCAGATGATTATTCAGAGGAGAATCCGCTTTATCTTATAAAAGGCACGGATAAAAACGGAAATGAATATGAGCAGACAGTAGATGTAAGCAAGGTGAACCCTAATAGCTGCTCTTACACGGAGATGCTTGCATTAAATGCACATACCGGGAATAAATCAGACAGCAATTTCCTTAGTATGGCTATTATGAAGGATAAGGCGGGCACTGCTTCCTACCAGGACAAAGCGGATTATCTCTCAGCGGCATATGCGCTTATGGATAATATGAGAACACTTGGAAGTTGGGATGGGTATCTGCGATATGGCAAATGGATCAATGATATTTTGACTTTCTGCAAAAGCAAATCATAGTTACACAAGAAGCCAAAGGAAATCAATGGAAAAGCAAGCCCATCAGGAATGCATTTTCCGATATTCTTTCGGTGTAACCCCGTATTTCTCCTTAAACAGAGAATAAAAATGCGTACGGTTTGTAAATTTCAGCCGAGCAGCAATCGCGCTGATGGATTCGTCCGTCTCCGTCAGGTATTGCGCAACTTTTTTCAGACAGAAGGTCATGCCGTAGTCGTAGAGACACTTACCGGTGTATTTATTAGTAATGCGATTCAGGTAATCGCCACTGTAATTGAGAAGCTGCTCCAGCTCCGCGCGGGTCATGCGGCCGTCACTTTCCTCGAAAAGCCGTGTGATACGTGAGAAGAGCAGGAAGTCGCTGTTGGTATCCAGACGGATGTCAGTGCAGTGGTAAAACTGCGGTGAGGACAGATGTGCAAGGAAGGAACATAACAGTCCGCATATCTGGTAAAAGGCTCCGAATTTGGGATAGAGCAGAGTCTGCACCATTGTCTCTGCCATGGCATGAAGATATACTGCGCTCCGGTGATTCTGATAGGCCGGAATAAAGTCAAGGTATGCCCGCTTTCCGGGATTCTTTAAATTATCGGTGATAAAGTGATAGATCGTGCTGCTGCAAATCTCCTTTTCGCTCGGAATAAGAGAGGTAAGCGCAGAGTCAAACAGTCCGGTAATAAAGTCGGGTGACAATCCGATAAACAGAACTTTACTCTTGGAATTATAATGCTCCAGATGGCGCAGGCTTCGGTTGATCAGGCAACAGGAGCCGGCAGAATAAAGATAGTCTTTGCCCTCTATTCTCTGAACAATATTTCCTTCCAGCACGATCACAATTTCAAAGAAATCATGATAATGCGGTGCATTCTTAGTGTAAGAGTAATTCTTTACCGCAACAGATTCCTGATACAAAACAGCCTTTTCAAAAGACAGAGTGACTACATTCACATAGCCTTCGGAATCGGAGCCGTCGCAGCATTCCAGCGTGACCTGAAAAGGGACGTTCATGCTGTAGAAGCGGCCGAAATCGCTTTCTCCGTTCTGCACATTAATAGAGGAGTCGAGACTGTCTAAAGATTCTCGCATATCCGGTGTAGTATATTTTTCCATCTTTTTTCTCATTTCCTTTTGTTATTAATTAAATTCCCGAATATGATACAAATTGGAAGTTGAAAATCGTTTTGCGATATTGTTGCATCATGAATTAATTAGCTATAATTATAGTAAGGGATATAACAAATTTCTGCTTTCAGCTTTTGCCAAAGCCAGATACGGAAGCTATTATAAAACCGAAATATCTAATGTCGTTAGATATATACTATAAACAAGACAATTATAGAGAAAACTGCCGTAAAAGTAAAGGCGCCGGGCAAGGCGCATCAAGAGGCAGGGAAAGGAGGGTACATAGTGCGGGATTTTATTTATGGTGTGGATCTGGGCTGGGTAAGCCAGTTGGAGTCGCAAGGTGTGCGCTGGATAGACCGGAACATGAAAGATGCAGATCCAATTGCGGCGCTAAAAGATATGGGAGCCAACGCCGTGCGTCTGCGGGTGTTCGTTGATCCGCCGAAGGAGGCTTATTGGACAAAGCCGGAAAAGGAATTTGAGGGCAAAAGGTTTGGCGGAGAGACATGTATGCTTGGCTTCTGCGATAAGGACAGTGTATTGGAAATGGCTGTCAGAGTGAAAAAGCAGGATATGAAGCTTATGATAGACATTCATTACAGCGATCATTTTGCAGACCCGGTGTATCAGGATATTCCTAAGGAGTGGGAGAGTGACAGCTTTGAGGAAATGAAGAAACGGGTAGCGCAGCATACGAAAGATATCTTAGAGCTTTTGACTTCCCATGATATCTATCCGGACTGGGTTCAGGTAGGTAACGAGATCGATTCGGGCATCTTGCTTCCTATGGGGAGTTTTGACGATAATCCGGAACAGCTTGTCGCATTTCTCAATGAAGGATACAGAGCGGTTAAAGCATGCTGTCCGGAGTGCAGAGTTGTAACACATATCAACTGCGGCAGTGATTATCAGCGGTGTACTCGCTTCTTTGACACTTTTTTTGCCCTTGGCGGACAGACGGATATTATGGGATTTTCCTATTATCCGTATTGGGTGCACATGAANCATGATGANNGTAAGCTGCATGATGATATGACAANGCTTGCGCAAAAGTATCANANNCCNTTGATGTTAACNGAGATCGGNGGACCGGAAANTGAAGAGGAGGAGACTTATCAGCTGCTTGTAAGNGCGNTGCGTGCGATNAAGACNGTCCCNGACGGACAAGGACTCGGTATCTTCTTCTGGGANCCGGAGGTGGGAGCNGATCTGCTGCCGGATCATTATATACTGGGNGCNGCAAGGCTGGTGNAGGAGAANTGTCTACAGTTTACCAANGCTATGAGCGCCTANGCTGACAGTCAATAATGGTTNTNANAACAATAAGAAGAATGGGAGGATNTGTATTATGAAACGACGTTACATGAAATTNCTGGCTNTNTGTCTTAGTGTCAGTCTCAGTGCTGCTGCGTTANCNGGCTGNGGNGCGGATAATGCCGATAGTACGGCNCCTGTCACGGAAACAGAAGACGCGCAGGAGNCNCAAGANNCNGNGGAGACAGAAGNAGCGCAGGAGCCTAAGGAAACGGCCGANATCGAGGTGACCTCATTTCCGTTNCCGGACGGTCCCGAAGAGTCGGAGATCTATGTANAGCCNATCNCGGATATTTCNGATGATTTTATNCGNGGCATGGANGCNTCTTCNGTACTCGTNGAGGAGAACAGCGGTGTTAAGTATTACAATTACGAGGGTGAGGAGCAGGATGTCTTNATGACANTGGCNCAGTCCGGCGTCAATTATATCCGTATNCGNGTATGGAATGATCCCTANGACGAGAACGGNAACGGATACGGCGGCGGTAATAATGATGTTCCTACCGCGATCGAGCTTGGAAGACGCGCAACNAANTATGGAATGAAGGTGTGTATCGACTTCCATTATTCCGATTTCTGGGCNGATCCGAAGAGGCAGCATGCGCCTAAGGCGTGGGAAGGTATGAGNGTCGAGGAGAAAAGCGACGCACTCTATGAATTTACGAAAGACAGTCTGACACAGATTCTGGATGCAGGTGTAGATGTAGGCATGGTGCAGATCGGTAATGAAATTAACAACGCTATGGCCGGTGAATCATTCCTTCCCAATATTTCNACTCTTTTNAGTTCGGGAAGCCGCGCGGTTCGTGAGATGGCGCANGCTTACGGTAAGGATATTCAGATCCTTGTTCANTACACGAATATTGAGGATAANGGGCAGATAGACGGGCTTGTTTCNAATCTGGAGCATACNGGCGTTGATTANGATATCATCGGTTTATCCTATTATCCTTTCTGGGATGGCACGAATGAGAATATGCAGNCGGTNGCCAGACACATTCAGGAGGANTACGGCAAAAAGGTTGTNGTCGCAGAGACTTCTTATGCCTACACNACCGAAGACGGNGANGGNACAGAGAACAGCTTTGACGGNATTGACGGTGCGGTTGAGGGNTATGCCGCTACCGTGCAGAGTCAGGCTTCNATGATCCGTGATATCTGCGAAGCGGCAAANGAGGCAAATGTACTNGGTATTTTCTACTGGGAAGGTGTGTGGATTCCGGTAGGTAAGGCNACCGNGGATAATTCTCCCATATGGGAAAAATACGGAAGCGGNTGGGCCAGCAGCTATGCGGCGGATTACGATCCGGATGACGCAGGTCTGTATTACGGCGGCTGNTCGTGGGATAATCAGGCGATGTTTGACTTTGAAGGACATCCGNTNCCGTCCTTNAATGTATTTAAGTACTTAAAGTATGGTTCGACTGCACCTTTNGCAGTGGATTCTGTCCCGGANGTTAATGTATCTTGTGATGTGGGCGGNGAAATAAANCTTCCNGAGGCGATNGATGTATTTTACAATGATCGTTCGGCGAACAAACAAGAGCCTGTTGCATGGGATGAGACACAGCTTGCAGCCATCGACACGAGCGAGGGCGGGGAATACGAGGTGACAGGTACGCTGGAGGACGGNACGACCGTGACAGCCTACATNGAAGTCATAATGCTTAATTATGTGCAGAATCCGAGCTTCGAGGATGCCGACACATCTATGTGGAAGGTGACCTATGAAGGGGAAGANAACCCGACAGATTTCCAGCAGAAGGCGGANGATGCTTATACAGGAGAANTNGCTTTCCACTTCTGGTCGGAAGATTCCGATATGGACTTCTCGATCGAGCAGGAAATTACGGACTTAGAGCCCGGNACNTATCAGCTCACNGCTTACGCGCAGGGCGGCGATGTGTCGGATGGTGAAATGGAATTATATGCGATTGTAGACGGCGAAGAGCAGACAGATCCTTTCATGGTAACTACGTGGACGGACTGGAAGACTCCTACGATTCCTGAAATAAAGGTTACCGACGGAACACTTACGATCGGTGTACGTATGAAGTGTAATGCCAAGAGCTGGGGAACTGTGGACGACTTTACATTGAACAGAATTTCTGATTGATTATCGATAAGGTGAAAGCTTTCGTGCATAAGAATATGCATAATTGTGTGTAAATAATATTTGTCAATAATTGAAAGGCAGGGTGTTTCCGGCATAGGAAATCCCTGTCTTTTTGCGAAAAAAGCAATTCCGGAAATCAAACGATAAAAAAGTCTGCTATGATATAGCTGTAGCTACAATGAAGGAAGGATGAGAAAACGTGTATCGTCACATTATACAAGGCAGTATTGATTATATTGAGAATAATCTGCGTTCGGAACTTACGGCACAGGAATTGAGCGAAAAGGCCGGGTTTTCATTATTTCATTATTACCGGCTGTTTACATCGATCGTCGGAATACCTGTCATGCAGTATATTACGAGGCGAAGGCTGTTGTATGCAGTTTATGAAATGAGCAAAGGGATGAAAAAGGCAGATGCTGCTCTGTTATATGGGTTTGATACTTATGCCGGATTCTACAAAGCATTTTTGCGGGAATTTGGCTGTACTCCGTCTTTCTACTTAANCAATTTTAAGATTATAAAACCATACAAAATAAGCATATTACAGGAGGAGCCGATTATGGTATCACATAAGCAGATTACGGAATTACTGTCAANATATTGGGGAATGGATGATGTAACGATCCGGGATGTGATTTATGAAGGAACAGGTATAAAGAGCGATTCATTATACTATGTAGATGATAAATATGTTTTAAAATTATCAACAAATCTGGGAAAACTGAAAAACCATATAAAAATCTCGGAGGCGTTGGAAAAAGAAGGTTTACTTGCGGCAACGCCGGTTGAAACCGACAGCGGCGAAAAGTATGTACAATATGGACAGNTATATTGCTGTCTTACTAAACGCATACAGGGACAGCAGATTTTACCGCANNATCTTTTTAGAGAAGACGCGAAAGGAGATGCACGGTTTATCGGAGAGGTCATAGGACACTTGAGTATGGCGTTATCTGACATTGATATCGTTGTTGATGAGGCGAATATGTATGAGGGCGTTGTAAATTGGGCAATACCTATGCTTCAGAAAGCAAATATTATTTCAAATGCAGTATACAGAAAGTACACAGAGGAATTTGGCNGTTTATATGCGGGACTGCCGCAGCAGATCATTCATCGCAATCTCAGTCCGAGTAATATTATTTTAGAAGGAAGCAAATGGGGCATTATTGAATTTGAGTTGAGCGAACGAAACATTAGGATTTTNGATCCGTGCTATGCCGCAACAGCTATTCTTTCGGAATTTTACTCGGAGGGAGACAGATTTGCTAAGTGGATCGAAATCTATAAGGAAATCATGTACGGCTATGATACGGTAGCCAAATTGTCGGATGATGAAAGAAAAGCGATTCCTTATGTGGTGCTTTCGAATCAGCTTCAGGCAACGGCGTGGTTCTCGGAACAGGAGAAATATAAGGATGTGTANGAAGTGAATAAGCNAATGACAAAAAGNATAGTGGAGAATTTTGATTTGCTGTTGTTGTAGGNATNNCAATGAAAGTCTNCGNGATTCAATAGAGTAGATTTGACTCTTCCGTTGGGGAATAGTATATAATATGCTTAACATCAGCGAAAGGAAGAGATAATGTGNGTAATTTAGTTAAAATCAGAGAAATATCGGGCAGATATAACGTATCTGCCCGGACTCTTCGCTATTATGAAGATATGGGNTTGATAGNAAGTATACGAAGTGATGACTATGCTTACAGATTATATGATGAAGCNGCAATAAAGCGCCTAGAACAGATTTTAATTTTACGAAGACTTAATATCAGCATTAAGGATATTAAGCGTATATTCGACACTACAGGATCAGAAGTCGTTTTAGGATTGTTAAAAAGGAATATAAGTAAAGATGAAATATTGGATTGAACGCTGGGCTCGGCTTAGAAAAAAAGAATTAATATCTTATCCGAATAAATATCCCATTCATGACGTATATAAGACAATATGCGCGCANGAGGAATTGGCAAGCGGATTTGAAGAATTACATGAAATTTTCATGCATTGTTATGATGATATACTGAATGATCCCGCCGGNATGCTGNTGCCACTANATGATATGAATGAGTATGACTATTTCTCCAAGGAGGCAAGAGCATCCCGTGAGGAATCTTATAAGTATGCAAAAGTTTTTTATGTATTGGGATATTCNGGTGAATTAAAGCAAAGTGGCGAATTGTGCATACAAGCGGACAAATTGAAGGAGCAATGCAAAGCTCTGAAAATTACAAATATTGGAGCATTTTTGAATAAGCTTAGCGATTATGGGATTATAGCTGATGGNTTGGTTAATGGNAAAATAAAAAGNAATACCGATATTACTATTTCATATCCTGATAATAAGAATGTGATAACAGCGTTATATATTTTAGCTGTCAAATCAAATAATACAGACCGATTTAAAGATTTTTGCAGACTGAATTATAAATTGTTTGAAAGCGATTGGAATACAATAGAATACGGCGACGGCGTTGAGGTTGTTTCTGATCTTTTTCATTCGGAACAGGANAGAGCAGCGGCCAAGTTAATACATGANGANNTGANAAACCGAAACTACTATTATAATTTTCAAGATTGGAATGAAGGCCCTCAAATTCGGTATTATAAAAAAGAGAGTGACCGCAACAGGAATACAAATGCTGACTTTTGGACGGCCAGGAATTTCCTATCAGCTCGGTGGCAGCACTATATGGCGATGCGGATGCTGTAATCCGAATTTTCAGGTAACTCCGAGTGTTGAGGATTATTTATATTATATTAACGCCGTGGAATATATTTATTCTATGGATTGAATCAGTGATGCAATTAAATCATCCGGAAACTAAGAATTTTGCCGCTATATTATTCCAACTCAGAAAAGATTAAAGAGACCTTGCATCCTTTCTGCTCTTCACTTTCAATCTGCATAGTTCCCTGATGGGCGTCTACGATCTGACGGACAAGAATAAGTCCAAGGCCATGTCTCAGATCCAGTCTGTCATCGGTGCTTTCCATGTAATGTGGTCTTTCCTTTAGTTCCGTCAATTTTTCGGCTGACAGGCCGTCGCCATCATCCGATACAGACAGGCAAACGGTATCGGCCTTGCAATTTAAGCCAAGAACAATGTTGCAGCCAGACGGATTGTGACGGATGCTGTTCTGCACCAGATTGCCTACTGCCCTCGAAATCAAGCGGGCGTCACAATTCAGGGTGACTGCTTCGGCAGAAGGAGAAATACGGAGTTCAACCGGATAATTCCCGGAAATTTCCGTGCTTAACAGTTCTGCCGTATAAGAGCGCAGCAATCTGGACAGACGCACGGGTTCCTTATGGACAGGCTGCATGTCGTATTCCAGCTGGGATACCAGATTTAAGTCCTGTACCAGCTCCTTTATCTTCATGCTTTGATGTTTTATGGTTTCTGCCTGCGCCCGGATGCTTTCACTTGCAGCCGCATCACCTGCTATCCTTCCGGAATACCCCATAATCATGGATAGCGGGGTACGGATGTCATGGGAGACACCACTGATCCAGTTGGCACGAGCCTGATTCTGGCGGCTTAAGATTCGGGATGCCCTGTTTACACTATCGGCGACTTCGGACAAGTCTCCTGATATGGAAAGTGATACAGGTTTCCCTTCTGAAAGTGATGTAATGGCAGAAATAATGGGCTCTGTGAGACATATGATTTTTTTGCGTGAAAAATAGTAGGCAAGAAACAGCGCTGTCAGGTCAATGGCCAGCATTGCACAGGAAAAAATCGGGATTATCTTCACCGCATCCATGGGATAGTAGTTTCCGGTAATCTTGAAATAACTTCCTTTGGGATAGCCAAGTACCAGAAGGCCGTCTTCCCTGCACCTGACAAATACCGGGTAATCAGATAGATAGCCTTTCGTAAATGCTGCCACGTCCTGTACGGAATAGACTGTGGGAATATCTGCGGGAAGTTCCACGGACCAAAGACAGCGGCCGGTGTCGTCCAGGAACATTGCCCATATACTGCGGGAGCGGAGACTGTCCGCCATATCATTTGTTATACCGTCCGGTCCCGATGCGCCGTTTACATCTGCTATCATATTTTGCGGAGAAGAACCGCCATAATCATCTGATACAATGAGGTGGAACGTCCGGATAAATGCAAGCAGGTTGAGGAACACCAGCCCGATGATCAGGATAGAAAAAGAAACAAAATATTTTGAAATATATCTGCCAAATGATTTCATGGTATCACTTCCTTGTATTCAGTTTATATCCCAGCCCCTTAATTGTGATCAGTGAAACCGGTTTTGACGGGTCGGATTCTATTTTTTCACGGATGCGGCGGATATGGGCATTCAGGCTGTTTTCGTATCCAAAAGGGTTGTCTCCCCAGAGAGCTTCACATAGCGTATCCAGAGTGACTATTTTTCCGGCGCTTCTTACAAGGGTTTCAAGCAGGGTGTATTCCATGGCGGTGAGCGGTATGGTTTCACCGGCTTTGTATACCTCCGCGCGTTCAAAATCGATCTGGCAGCCATCGAGTTTTACCATCGGGGCTTCTGTTTTGTAGCAGCGGCGCAGGACGGCATGGACACGCAGCAGGAGTTCTTCCGGCAGGAACGGCTTTGCGACGTAATCGTCTGCGCCCAGCCCAAGTCCCGCCAGTTTATCTGCTGCTTCGTCTCTGGCTGTCAGGAATATGATCGGCATATCTGAAAAGTCTCGTATCTGCTGCATCAGAAAGAAACCGTCTCCGTCAGGCAGCATGACATCCAGGATTGCAAGGTCAGGTTTTTCGGATTTGGCGGCAGCTATTCCTTCCGATACGGAAGAAGCAGTAATAATATTTTCAAATCCGTCTTCTTTTAAGATGATAGCAACCAGTTCAAGAAGCTCCGGCTCGTCATCTACCAGCAATAATTTTTTTGTATATAAAAATGAATGATCCATAGTGCGATTACCTCCGCCGATAGTATATCATGTCTTTCAGACATGATATGCGCTTTGCGATGCACACTCGCTTCGCTCGGCGCGGTATACTGTCTGCCGACAGTATACCATAGTCCATTTACTAAAAGTACAAATCCTCGAAAAAGTAAGGTAAAAGTAAGGACACGGGAAAGTTAAAGTCAGACTGGGAATGTATCATGGAATTATCGAAAGGAGATGTCGCATATGGATTACATGATAACAACTCAACAGTTGACAAAAAAGTACAAAAAATTTGTTTCCGTCAATAACGTTTCCCTCCACATCCGAAAGGGAAGTATTTATGGCTTTCTGGGCCCGAATGGGGCGGGAAAGTCCACTACAATGAAAATGCTGCTTGGGCTGACAACGCCGACACAGGGAAGTTTTTCTATTGATGGAAAGCATTTCCCCGAGGACAGGATGGATATTTTGAAAGAGATCGGTTCATTTATCGAATCACCTTCTTTCTATGCAAACCTTACCGGCAGGGAGAATCTCGACGTGATACGCCGTATTCTGGGATTGCCGAAGGAGAGCGTAGAGGATGCTCTGGAATTGGTAGGGCTTACGGAATTTGGTGATAGGCTGGCAAAGAAATATTCTCTTGGGATGAAGCAGCGCTTAGGTCTTGCAGGGGCGCTTCTTGGAAGACCGCCTGTCCTGATTCTGGATGAGCCTACCAATGGTCTTGACCCTTCCGGAATCCGAGAGATCCGGGATCTGGTGAAGTCGCTGCCCGGCCTTTATGACTGCACGATTCTGATCTCATCCCACATGCTATCAGAAATTGAGCTGATGGCTGATGATATCGGAATCCTCAATCATGGGCGGCTCCTGTTTGAGGGAAGTCTTGAGGAACTCAGGCAGACGGCAGTGAGAACCGGCTTTGCCGCAAATAATCTGGAGGATGTATTCCTCTCCATGGTGGATAAGGATAATAAGGCAATGAGAGCATTGTCTGACAGAAAGCAGAGGGCAAAGTTATGAGGACGTTCATAATCGAACTTCGGAAAGAAAAAAGGACGGGTGTGATATCGGTTCTGCCGGCAGTGGGGATCTTAGGGGCGCTATATGCGTTTGCTAATTTTATTGTCAGGAAAGATACTTTGCTGAATCTGACGCTTCCTCCTATGGATGTCCTGCTGACACAACTTTACGGCATGATCGTGGTTCTGAATATGTTCGGGATCGTAGTTGCCGCCTGCATGATCTATAACATGGAATTTAAAGGGAATGCTGTCAAAAAGATGTATTTGCTCCCCATAAGTGTTTCGGGGATGTACCTTTGTAAGTTTTTTATTTTATCGGCAGTGCTATTTGTGGCGGTAGCATCACAAAATCTGGCGCTTGCACGGATTGGTATGGCAGATCTGCCGAAAGGGGCATTTGAAATGGGAACCCTGATTAAATTTGCAGGTTATTCGTTCATTACCTCAATGCCTGTCCTGTCATTTATGATTTTGGTTTCATCGCGTTTTGAAAGTATGTGGATACCGCTGGGTATTGGCGTTGCCGGTTTTTTGAGCAGCATGGCATTGGCAAATGCAGAGTTTGATCTGCTGCTGACTCATCCCTTTATTATTATGCTGAAGCCTGCGGTTGCCATGAGTGCAAAGCCGGATATAAGAGTTGTCATAGCTGCTGTGACGCAATCACTGCTTTTCCTCGGCACTGGGTTGTGGATGGCAAAGAATCTTCATTATGAATAAGGAGGAATTTAAAATGAGTTTTTGGGAACTTCTGGGAATCGAATTTAAGAAAGTAAAGAGATCAAAGATCGTACCGTTGATTTTTATTGCCCCGCTATTGGTAGTTTCCTCTGGGGTCGCAAATTTAAGTCGGTATTTTACACCGGAATATACAAATGCATGGCCTGCCATGTTCATTCAAAGCGCACTGGTTTATTCTTACTATCTCCTGCCGCTTACTATGATCGTGGTCTGCGTGATGATTGCGGGGAGAGAGACAGGGAATAACGGCATCCTAAAGATGCTGGCTCTGCCGGTCAGCAGATATGAGCTCTCCGCGGCAAAATTCTGTGTGCTGGCATTTTATCTGTTTATGGAGATGGTCGTGTTCCTTGTGGTATTTGTGATTGCCGGGACAATTGCCACAAGCACAATGGGCGTGACCGAAACACTGCCGGTTCTATACCTGGTGAAATGGTGTGCTTTACTGTTTCTGACAATGCTGCCATGTGTGGGAGCTATGTGGGCAGTTACTGTCCTGTTTGAAAAGCCGCTTTTGTCTGTAGGACTGAATCTGCTCCTTGTCATCCCCGGTGTGCTGGTTTCCAATACGCCTGTCTGGATCGCTTATCCGTACTGTTACAGCGGCTATCTGGTATCATGTTCGTTGCATGATTTTACAGTGGGAGATAATATACGGGCATTTTCAATATTCCCGTTCATGCCGGTTGCGATATTGGTCTTTGTATCGGCTCTTGCGATTGCAGTTATACAATTCGGGAAAAAGGAAATGAGGTGATGTACAGAGCTTCCTTACAAAATTGTAAGCTTAAATTCACTTGAAAGTATGAAATAGATGTTATTCTTCTGGATAGAACGAAAGGAGGATAACATCTATGATTTTTTTGCGATTCAAGAAGATAGCAAGGTGGTCTGGTTTACGGGCTGTCCTGCTTGGAAGTATAGGGCTTATAACACTTCTGTTCCCGGAATTTCTCAAAGGCGGTATAATCTATGCAGTTGCTGCTTACGTAATTTTAAATGGCGTTTTGGGTATCGTGGATTTTCTTTCCGGCAGAGGTAAGGAAGAAACACACATTGCAAACTTAAACCTTTTGGTAATGTTAGCAGAAATCATATTTGGGATATTATGTATTGTTTACTTCCGTTACCTGATTAGTATTCTGCCTGTTTTTTTAGGTGCATTACTGATGATTGAAAGTGTTATGTATTTCATAGCCGCTTTGTGTGTAAAATGCAAGCTGAAAGTCCTTATAGTCATTCTTTCCCTGTTTGTTGGGGCGGGTGGGGTAATGCTTGTGATATTCACTTTTGGCTTTGGAGGTTTACGGCCACTTGTAAAAATTTTCAGTAGTCTGTTATTTTTGTCCTGTATAACGGAATTGCTGATCAGTTCATGTGGAAAAGCATGACGGTCAGTATACTTGGCGCATTTTGCATCGTTTTCATTACGATGTTGTATGCTGCCGGTTAGGACAGAAATTTAGGACATAAAATAAGATGACAGCAAGGTTTTGGCAAGGTTCATGTATTATAATAGATAATCGGAGAGAAAGATAGAATGATAACTCACATAGGTTTTGTGTATCTTAGCAGAAAAAAAGAGAAGAAGGAACAGAAGTATGAACAAGGTTTTGGTCATTGATGATGATAAAGAACTTTGCGCTCTTATGGAAAAGTGTGTAGAGCAGGAGGGCTTGTCAGCGATTGTTGCCCATGAGGGTGCGGCTGGGCTGCATCTGTTAGATGAAAATAAGGAAAAATGTTCCCTTGTGATTCTTGATGTGATGATGCCGGGTTTAGACGGATTTCATGTATTGCAAAAAATCAGGGAAACAAGCAACGTTCCGGTGTTGATGCTTACAGCGAAAAGTGACGAGAATGATAAGGTTTTCGGGCTTCGACTGGGTGCTGACGATTATCTGACAAAACCGTTTAGTCTTAATGAATTGATGGCGCGTGTCAATTCCCTTATTCGCCGTTATACTACTTTAAATAATTCTGCCGGGATGGATACTGAAGTCCTGCGATTTACGGGCATGATGATCGATAAGGTAAATCGGCTTGTCTCTGTCCAAAATATACCTGTGGAACTTACGGGCAAAGAATTTGACCTGCTTTCGTTTCTGGCATCTAACAAAGGACGGATATTTACGAAAAAGCAGATTTATACACAGGTGTGGGAAGAAGAATATGCTTTTGATGATAGCAATATCATGTCTTTTATCAGCAAGCTGCGTAAAAAAATTGAGCCGGACCCGGAGCATCCGTTTTATATTCTTACAGTCAGAGGTGTTGGCTATCGTTTTAATCAGGAGGCATAAGAATGAGAATAAATGCTTATTTACTTTTGGCTTTTGTCTTTGCAGTGCTGGTCATCGTGTATCTTATAACAAAATTATGGCGTGTCTGGACTCATCTGTCGCTCATTAAAGATGCGACAGATGATATAAAAAGCGGCAATCTGAATCGTCGTATTCTAACCAGAGAAAACGATATGGTTAAGCAGATCTGCTATGACATTAACGAGATTGCAATGCATAGCCAGTTACAACTGATTCAGCAGAAACAGTCTGAACAGGCATATAAACGCCTGATGACCAGCCTCTCCCACGATGTTAAAACACCTCTTGCTTCATTGGTAGGGTATCTGGATGCTGTTGAACATAAAATTGTTTCAGGGGAGGAAAAAGAAGAATACATTCGTGTGGCTTATGAAAAAGCACAAAACTTAAATCATTTTGTAGAAGCGCTATTTGAGTGGGTGAAATTGGATTCTAAAGAACAGATTTTTCATTTTGAACATTGTGATATAAATGAACTTACCCGCAGCATTATAGCGGATTGGGTGCCGATTTTGGAAAACAATCATTTTGAATATGAGATAGATATACCGGAAACAGAATATATTACCCGTATTGATCCTAATGCCTATACTCGGATTTTAAACAATCTATTGCAAAACACGATCTCTCATAGTGGCGGTAACAAAGTATTTCTGCAAATTGCTGAAGAAGATATACAGGCACAGATTACGATTTCAGATAATGGGAAGGGAATATTGCCAGCAGATATTCCACACATTTTCGAAAGAATGTATCAAGGCGATCAGTCCCGCGCTGCTAAAGGAAATGGCTTGGGTCTGTCTATTACAAAAGAACTCGTTACCGCGCACAAGGGAACAATTATTGTTGAAAGCGTGCCCGATTCAGGGGCAATGTTTACGGTTATATTCCCTAAAGTCCTGTGAAGAGCAGGACTTTTTTGTTAATACATGAAAAAAGCAAGGTTACGGCAAGGTTTTGGCAAGGTTTCTGCCCTATAATATGGAGCAGAAGGAAAACTCAATGATTATAATTAAAGTTATATAAAAAGCAAAGCTGTGCAGGACGGTCAGAAACTTCGGCTATATGATAACTTTTTGCAAATGCCAGTCATCAATAAAGCTCTTGTACTGGAGGATTATTTCAAAAAAATTACGGGAGGTGAAGGAATTGCCTAAACTGATCGGGTATGAATTTCNTAAATTNCGTAGGCGTCCGTTGCTTATTTTAGCAACTTTAGCATCAATTCTATTGCCTATACCCGTTTCTATTCTTGCAGCAAGAACNGGGCAAGGATATGATTTCTTATACAAAACAGTAATAAATATCGGGCATTTTGTGCTATTAATTCCTGTACTTTGCATAATTGCGTCATTGCTATTTTTTGAAGANCGGGATCACCAGACATTACGATTATTAGCAATCGTACCTGTTTCATTTTCCGGTCTTGCCTGGGCTAAAATGATCGTGTTACTGATCGTTTCGATTTCTTATTCTGTTTTTGCATACATTGCTACGGTTATAGGGGCAGCACTTGGTGGTATGCCTGTCGAGAATCCCTTTGGAAAATTATTCCTTTGCTTTGTAATGGGAATTATGACTTGGGTTGCAGTTTTTCCATGCGTTACGGTATTGGTAAAACTAAGTAAGAATTATATTTTTTCGGTACTGTTTTCATTTTTATATGCAATAATCGGATTTGTACTTACCAATGTGACTATACCAAATCCAAGTCCTAACTTGTGTATGGTATTGCCTGTAAATGTGGTGAGCCGTTGGCTCCTGCCTATATTTAATAGCCTCANCACTGCAAAATATCCGTTTGATATTGGTCCNAGTGCTGTTAGTACGCCTGTTTGTGTTCTATATTTGATTGCGTATATTGTTTTGTTCGGTACGCTTATATGTAAGAATTTTAGTAAATGGAAAGAAATCTAAAGGAAGGCGGGAAAATGCTGCTCTTAGCCAGAATAGAATTTACAAAATTAAAACGCTGCAATGTTTATTTTGTTGGAATTGTCACGTTGCTTTTTGCNCCCTTAATTTCTGTATTCCAACAGGTGTCGCTAAATGAACCAATACCTCATTATGGATTCTATAATTTGGTGAATGACACAATTTGGTACAATATGTGTTTATTCCTGCCTGTTACCATTATCTTTTTGGGCGGTTACATGATGAATCGGGAGTATACAGAAAATACTTTGAAGAATATGTTCATTGTACCAGTGACATATCAGACGCTTATCTGTGGTAAGCTCGTAGCGTTGGCGATTATGACTACACTGTATTGCATGTATAGCGCTCTTCTCACCATATTGATAAGCGCTGTACTTTTTCCGAAAGGATTATCGCTAATTCCCATTATCCATGAAACAGGAAAAATCATTATAGTTGGATCATGCCTCTATATAGCAGTCATGCCAATAATGTGTTGGTGTTGTGGTAGAAAAAATCGTTTTATGGCAGCGGCAGTTTTAGGGTTTTTATACGGTTTTTTCGGCATACCAATTGCAGGACATGGGTTGCAGGATTTCTATCCAATAACAGCAGGACTTACCATTATTCATTATAGCGGAAGCGCTGACGCTGCATTGTCCTATAATTTTGGAATNGCTATTACCACTTTGTTGTTAATGGTAGTGCTCTCTTATTTAATCTTATATTTTCAAAGCAGAACATCAAATAAAAAATAAAATTATTTGGAAAGACTTACTTAACAATTATGAAGACAAAAATTGTGAGCGTGGAAAGGATGGAAACGTGGTGACAATAATTGTAACAGAAATTTGGAAATGGAAAAGGAATAAGACTGTGTGGGCAATTTTGATCCTTACGACACTGCTGGGNGTATTTGCAGTTGAGCGGGCTTGCCACATTTCAAGGAACAGTCCTCTGATGGATAGTTTCGGTGATCTGTATACCTTGGCGTTCAAAAGTCTTATCAGTTTATTTTTACCTATTGTTTTGGGGATATTTTCCACAACTCTGTTCTTTGATGAGCATAAGAACGACACGTTAAAGGCATTGCTGANCATCCCGATTTCAAAGACACAGCTTTATTTTTCTAAAGTGGCTGTTGTAACTTCTATGTCAATGGGTTTAAGCCTGTTTATTTTTGCATTTTGCATTGCCGGAGGCTTAATTGCAGGCGGATTCCCGGATTTCAATGTTGAAACAGTAATGCAGGCAGGGCTTTTATTTATTGCAGGAGGGGTGTTGGTACCCATTGCTTTATTACCAATTGTCTTTTTGGCTGCCTTATCAAAAGGATATGTTTTACCGATTGGCGCAACCTTGCTATATCTTACTCCGGTGATAATTGCCCCATCCGCTTTGATAGGTATACATCCGTTAGCAAGTATGCTTGGAATATATGCCTGTATTTCAGATCCAGCACTTGAAATGGCAGAAAGTTGGACATATATGAAAATCACGACGGTACCGNCTGGCGTATGTATGCTCTCAATGATTCTGATCGGTGCGGTTTCTGCTGCCTTATCGGTTGTTGCATTACAAAAACAAAGTTATTGAAAGTGAGGAAAAATTTATGGGTGACTATGTGATTGAGACAAAACAGCTGACAAAGGTGTATGGTGATCAAACGGCTGTCAATGCTGTTGATCTCCATGTAAAAAAAGGTCAGATTTATGGTCTGCTCGGACGTAATGGGGCCGGAAAAACTACCATTATGAAAATGATCTTGGGGCTGACACCGGTCACTTCAGGAGAAATAGACGTATTCGGTAAAAACATTANAGGNCAGGAGAAGCGGGTATATCCCCGGATTGGCGCAATTATTGAAACACCGGGGTTCTATCCGAACNTGACAGGAACAGAAAATTTGGAAATTTTTGCGAAGCTCCGTGGTACAGCGGCACCAAATGCTGTAAAGAATGCCTTGGAGATTGTCGGCCTGCCNTATAAGGATAAAAAGCTGTTCGGCAAGTATTCTCTTGGGATGAAGCAGCGTCTGGGGATTGCCAATGCTATTTTGCATGATCCGGAATTATTGATTCTGGACGAGCCAACAAACGGTCTTGATCCTATCGGTATTGCAGAGGTCAGGAATTTTATTAAAGATTTGAGTGCTGAGTGTGGGAAAACAATCTTGATATCCAGCCACATTCTTTCGGAAATCCAATTACTGGCAGATGATATTGGTATCATTGATCATGGGGTACTCTTGGAAGAAAGCGGCATGAGCGAGTTAGAGAAGAAGAACAGGAAGTATATTCTTCTGCAGGTGTCAGATGTTCCAAGAGCGGCTCTGATTCTGGAACAACAATTCCATCTGAAAAATTATTCTGTACAGGACAATCATACCTTGCGGCTTTATGATACTTCTTTGGACATGGGTGCGGTCAACAAAGAACTTGTGATACAGGATGTAACTGTCATCAGTTCCGTGCTCTGCAATGATACGCTGGAGGACTATTTCAAGAAGATTACAGGGGGAGAAGGTATTGCTTAAACTTATTCAGGTAGAATTTCTTAAACTGCGTCGCAGAAAGTTTGCCTGGTTGCTGCTGCTGTCTGTCAATTATTTAAAAAAGACTCCTATACTTTTTGAATTTAGTATAGAAGTCTTTTGGCTGCTTAATTTAGTGACATTGGACGAGGGCTCTGTGTATGTGTATAGATGCACTGAATATTTGTCAGTCCCAAATCACAATGCAGAACGGGTGTCCTGCAACACATAATAATCCTTATATAGTTTTCCATCGTCTCCGCCGACCAAAGCTTCTTCTGANAATGNAAATTCCNANCTTNTCNACNGCANTNTTCCGTTCNGNTGCAAANGACGGAACTTTGGTNGCNATCATCTGACAGCCAAATANCTCGAAGGTCGGCGGCNCGATCANAGACAGTATTTCANAGATACTCTCCGCACGTTCATAATCGCTTCTNAAATCTAATCGAAGCAGNCCGCAGTTATTGAAATANTCATTNGCNTGNCGGTTAAATAATTCNATCGTTCCTANNGCATGTCCGATATTCTTGTCGATAATTACCCAGCGTACAAACCAGCCTTCNGTGTNTGCCTGTNGCCAAAAANCTACGGCNCTCTGCATNCGTTCTAAAGTGGTGTANTGGAANTCGTCNCCGTTGCAGTTATCGCTGTTGAAGAANGGCACGGCTNTTTCATCGGAATACACGAGAAGCAGGTCGGGNGCGTCCGAAGCTTCAATAAGNCTTAAAAGATAGTTTTCGTTTTCGTAAACGGGACATTTTTCATATGGATTCATTTGTTATACCTCCGGTTTCAAAGTTTATAGGGTCTTGCTCGAAAAAGTGGAAAATACGTTTCGGACATTTGTTTTGCGATCAGTATATCACGGCATATACGACAACAGAATGTCATAGTTCTCTGTATAAAGAAACAATTTTTTCAGCAGATTCAAGTAACCGTTTGCGGATCTTATCCGGTGCAATAATTTCTACATTGTCGCCTAGGGATAAAAGTGTTCCGAGCCAGAACTGCTCGTTTTCAACTATGGTCGCCTTGATGACTGCACCGCCGTCCGAAAGTTCTTCCGTCACAGTTCCTTTCAGGTATTCAATTACTCGTGCTTTGGCGGGCTTTTTGCATTTTATGAGTATTTCGGTATATTGGCGGGAATCCGTTTGGTCAAGCATTTCCATGATGGCGCCTGCGGATTCGTGTTCCTTTGTAAAAGGAGTATCGGTCACTTTTAGACTGTTCATCCGCACAAGTTTATAGGTGCGATAGTCATTTTTGACTTTGGAATAAGCAAGGAGATACCATGCATACCAGCGGTATATGACGGCGATCGGTTCTACGCTGTGTGCTCTTGTTTCGCTGTTGTTATTTGTATAAGTAAAAGTAACAGTGCGTTTTTCGCTTACGGCAGTCTGTAGTAACTGTAAAGTATTCCGGTCACCTTCCTGCAAAACAGAAAAATCCAGAATGATACTGTTGGCGTTTGGATTTGACATATGCACTATTTTTTCCAGCGTATGCTTTGCTTTCGGGTCGCCGGTAGCCGATACCAGACCTTGTAGTGCGGTCTGAATATTGGAATAATCGTCCGTGGTGGCGAAGCCTTGTTCCAGCCTGTAATTTTCGGATATTTCATAACCACCGGATGCTCCGGCAATGGAGATAACAGGGATGCCCGCCAGACACAGAGAGTCCATATCCCGTTGTATCGTTCTAAGCGATACTTCGAAGTGCTTCGCCAGTTCGCTTGCTGATGTTCTTCCGTGATTTAAAAGATATACTGTGATAGCGTATAGGCGTTCTAGTTTCATAGGCACTCCTTGTTGATTCTACAAGATTATGAAGAATGGATCGAAAGCGACATTCTCCTGTTTTAGAAAGATTTGCTTTTTAAATCTTTCTAAAACATAGTATAAGTGATAGCTTACAGAGATTCAACAATTGCTATAATTTGCTGTAATTCGCACAGCTCGTGGCAACAAAAATAATACATTGCAGATAGAGGGCAATTATGGGATAATTTACCCATATCGAGAGGGAGGGGTATGGATAAAATGAATAATTGCAGACTTCTTTTGTTTGACCTGGACGGAACGCTGCTTCGCAGTGATAAAACGATCTCTCAAGTAACCCTAAAGGCGTTACGGGATTGCAGAAATCAAGGTATACTGGTTGGTGTATCCACATCCAGAAGCGAACAGAATGCGTTGTCTTTTATTGAGGAATTACAGCCGGATGTACTGATCGTAAGCGGTGGTGCATTGGTAAGATACAACAACGAATACATATACAAGGCTGAGTTTTCCGAAGAAGAAACAAGACAGATGATTGCTACGGCCAGAGAGGTATGCGGATCTGATTGCGAGATCACGGTCGATACCATAGATTCCCATTACTGGAATTATAAAATTGATCCCAAGAAACAGGATCAGAGCTGGGGAGACAGCGTTTATACGGATTTCGAGGATTTTAACGAGAGCTCTCTCAAGATGTGTGTGGAAATATTTGATGAGCGTCAAGCCAAGAGGCTGCGGGATGTGCTGCCGGATTGTGATTGCATTCGCTTTTCGGACGGATACTGGTATAAGTTTACGAAGAAGACTGCCACGAAGGAAAACGCCATTCTGGAGATCAGCGCGGTATGCGGAATCAGTACGGAAGAGATGACGGCTTTCGGTGATGATTATGCCGACATAGGGATGCTTACGCTATGCGGTAAGGGCATTGCCATGGGCAACGCAATAGACGCGGTTAAGGTGAAGGCGGACTTGGTGATCGGAAGTAATGATGAGGACGGGATCGCGGAGTATTTGGGAAACGAGTTCTTATTGAATGGTAACTATAAGTAGTGGAATGAGTTGGAAGTTGACGGAGGTAGGTAAATGGCTATTACAGTGAATATCTATTATAGTGGCGCGAATGGAAATGCGAAGAGATTTGCGGAAGAAATGGTTGCAAATGGAATTGTCAATGACATTCGTGCAGAGGAAGGGAATCTTAAGTATGAATACTTCTTTCCGATGGAAGATCAGGAAACGATGCTTTTAATTGACAGTTGGAAAGACCAGCACTCAATTGATGTACATCATGCGTCACCAATGATGGCAAGAATTACTGAACTTCGAGAAAAATATGATTTACATATGAGGGTGGAACGATACGTCTCTGATGAAAATGGCGCTCCTGTAACAGATTCTGAATTTATAAGGGAATAGTGTTAAGAAAGCCTAAAAGTCCGGCTGAAAAGTGTTATAATATGTTAAAACTGCACATGAAAAATGTTGACGAAGTTGAAAACTCCGACTAAAAAATGTTAAAAGCGATTGAAACTCCGCATAAAAAATGTTAATCTTACATATCATAGGTATAAAGCGGGGTGATACTGTATGGAACGATTGCTAATGCGGGAACTTGCGAAATGGAAAGAAAAAAGGAATCGAAAACCATTGATTATCAAAGGCGCAAGGCAGGTCGGTAAGACATGGTTGATGAGGGAATTTGGCAAGCGGTATTTTGAAAATGTAATATATATCAATTTTGAAAATAACCAGCGCATGAAGAATGTATTCGAAATGGATTATGACATAGAGCGGATACTGTCAGCGCTGAAAATTGAATGTGGGAAGAACATAGAAGCGGAACACTCACTTTTGATTTTCGATGAAATACAAGAGGTTCCCAAGGCATTAAATGCGCTGAAGTATTTTTACGAGAATGCAAAGGAGTATGCTATCGTTGCAGCCGGTTCTTTGCTCGGTATCACATTGCATGAAGGTACATCTTTTCCGGTGGGGAAGGTTGATTTCCTGACATTGTACCCGCTTAACTTCACTGAGTTTCTGATTGCAGTCGGGCAGGAGCAGTTGGTGGAACTGGCAGACAAGAAGGACTATGATCTGATCAATGCATTTGCGGACAAGTATACAGACTTGCTCCGTAAATACTATTATGTAGGCGGTATGCCGGAAGTGGTATCTTCGTATCTGGAAACAGATGATCTACAGGAAGTAAGAACGATACAACAGCAGTTGTTGCTTTACTATGCAAATGATTTCTCCAAACATGCGCCGAAGGAAACAATTCCGAGAATTCAATTGGTTTGGAATTCAATTCCCATGCAGTTATCCAAGGAAAATAGAAAGTTTATTTATGGAATGGTGCGAGAGGGAGCAAGGGCAAAGGATTTTGAACTTGCGATTCAATGGCTTTTGGATTGCGGGCTGATTCATAAGAGCTATCGGATACGCAAACCCGGTATGCCGCTGATCTCCTACATGGATATGCCTTCTTTTAAAATTTACATGTCAGATGTTGGTTTGCTTGGGGCAAGGTGTAATTTGGACGCTATTACACTTTTGGAAGGCAATGATATTTTTACCGAATTTAAAGGTGCGTTGACAGAACAGTTTGTTGCGCAGGAGCTGGTTTCTTCGGGCATGGAATTGTATTATTACAGTGCGGAAAACTCTTCCGGTGAAGTGGATTTTGTAGTGCAGAGAGCAGGTAAGGTGATTCCGGTAGAAGTGAAGGCGGAAGAAAATCTTCAGGCGAAAAGCCTGCGTGCATTATGTAAAAAGTATGAGTTGTCAGATGCTGTCAGAAGTTCAATGTCAAATTATCGTGAACAGGATTGGATGGTAAATGTACCGCTTTATGTTCTGCGTACTTACATGCAATAGCAAAGCCATTGAGGATCTAAATATTGTCAAAGGCAGACATTCATCCGTAGTATGTTTCTTTGTATGTTTTGTGTTATATTTTTTGTATAGTTTCCAATTTATGGAGGAAAAAACTATGTCAGAACTAACATCAATGATGAATATCGGTAAAGAGATGGAAAGAAAGCTGACATCCGTCGGTATTGATTCGACGGAGAAACTGATTGAATTAGGTTCCAAAGAAGCGTTTATGAAATTAAAACAAGCCTATCCGAATGTCTGTCTGGTACATTTATATACATTAGAGGGTGCGATTCATAACATAGAATACAATTGTCTTTCGGAAGATAAGAAGAAGGAGTTAAAAGAGTTTAGTGACTTTTTAAAGAAGTAATTCTGAAATTATGGGGATTTTTTGTGAATGTGTCAAAGTATTTTGGATTTGTGATTGAACCACATGAAGAGATTGACATTTACCTAAAAATAACAGAAATCGTGAGATAGAGGTACTTATGAAATTATATGTTGCACGTCATGGTCAGACAGTTTGGAATGCACAGAATAAAGTATGTGGGATCACAGATATAGAATTAACAAAAAAGGGAATAGAACAAGCAAAAGAGCTGGCTGCCACGGTGCAGAATTATAATATTGATATAGTCTTATCTTCCCCTTTAAAAAGAGCAGTGGAAACAAGTAAAATTGTTGCAGATAAAAATAATATTGCCATGCGCATAGAGGAGCGGCTTGTCGAGCAGAATTATGGAATATACGAGGGTGTGGATAGAAAGAATGACAGCTTCCTAGCCAATAAAAGAAATTTTGCATACAAATATCCACAAGGAGAATCTATGATGCAAGTGGCATACAGAATATATGGGTTGTTGGATAAAATAAAAGAGCAATATCAAGGCAAAAATATTTTAATTATTTGCCATGGCGGAGTGTGCCGTGTCATTAGAACATATTTTAAAGATATGACTAATGATGAATTTTTCAACTATACATTGGAAAACGGTAAATTGGAGCAATACGAGTTGAAAGAAGCATGTAACCCACTCAAGATGAATAAGTAATCACATGGTACAAAGCTGCTACTACCTCAGCAACTTATAAAGAAAAAATTATATTTTATACTTGAAATTATTATAATTTAAAGTATAAAAACTTCAAAGGATTTAATTCTAATGTCCTGAGTTATCAACCGCCACGCGATTAGATCCGCGTGGCGGTTAGTGGTTTATCTGGAAAATCAAAGTTTTTCGAGATTGAGACGATTTTTTATGAATTCTTTGATTTTAGCTTTTTCTTTTTTGCCTGTTTAATGATACCGGAAACGATTAAAATAATCCCTGCGATACTGCAACTGATCAGAATGAGCCACTTCACATTACCGTCAATCGTATCGATTCTCCAGATAAACGGTCTGAATACAGGCAGCGGCTTTTCATTGCCGAGCAAGGTTCTGAGCGGTTTTGTATAAACCGCAAACGGAAGAAAGCATACCGAGAATCCGAGCAGAACCGATGTCGAGACAACGAAAAACCAAGTTCCGTGTGTATAAATACAGATAACTCCGAAAAGCAGAAGCAGGCTGGACAAGTGTCCAGAGAAACTTGTTTTCCGGCATTACTAACGGTACGACGATCAGGGAGGCAGCTACAATCAGCGAAGCCAGAACAATAAAAAACCAGTCAAGGGCAGCGCCGATTGTCAGATTAACGATCAGACATACCAGAACAGGAATCATGAAAATTCCGGCAATGGCTGTTCCCGCTATTGCGGATTTCCGTTTGAAAAAATCAGCCTGATGATGAATCCGATAGGAAGCGTCCTTATCTTCTATTTCACGCTCAATATTGATGCCGCTGTCGACATTTGTATCGGGCTCAGTTTCTACATTTTTTGACTGTCGGCGCTTTTCGTCAAAGAACAAATTTTTTGCAATGGTGCACAGCCATGTCATTGCGCTTGATTCTCCGCGAAAAGTGTTTTTGGCGGTAAATGCCCTGTAAAATGTTTCCTGCGTGATTTCCTCGGCTATGTATTGTTTTCCGGTCAGCGTCACGACATAAGAGTAAACTCGCATATAGTATGTTTTATACAGTTTTTCAAACGTTTTCTTCTCCACATATCATCACCTCTTTTCTGCCACTTCATCAGTTAGACGGAGAAACTTCGATTATGTTACAAAAAATTTATAATCATATGTGATGACACTGTGGTTCCTCAATTGCCAAACTAAATCTCATGTGTGGTGACACTGCTTTCGGGAAAAACACAGTTATTCTCTGCTACTGTCTCAGCAACCCGCTTAAGCGTTTCAGACCGTCTGTCAGAATATCTACAGACGGCGGCGTTGTTACGGAGATCCGAATCGTCTTTTCGGGGACCTTATTCCCTACGGAAAAACGTTCCGCTCCGTAAACTTCTACACCCGCTTGCTTTGCACAGATCTCAAAACTTTTTCCGGTAAAATATTCAGGTAATCGTATATATCGAAGCGGTGAGGTAAGCTCGCTTGGCGCAGCAAATCCATTCAATATTTCATTGACGATAAGATTGCGTTCTACCATTCCCTTTTGGCGTTCGGCAAGTATCTCGTCTGCAGCGCCGTCTTCGATCAAAGCGGCGGAAACCGTTGCAAGCAGCGGTGAAATGGAAATATTCATGGAATATAGTGTGGCTACCAGCTTGTCATGAAGGTGCTCAGGGACGTGAATAAATGCGGTTCTTAGTCCCGGTGAAACAGTCTTCGAGAGGCTTGATATATATACCACCTGCTCCGGAGCAAAGGATGCGATCGGCGGCATCGGATTTTGTTCTAAAAGGTTATTAATGCCGTCTTCTATGATAAGCAGTTTTTCTTTGCTGGCTGTTCTTGCAATCATTTTCCTTGTTTCGAGTGACATGATATGCGATGTTGGATTTTGATAATCGGGTATGACATAAAGACCTTTTATATTTTCGTTTTGTACCGCATAGCGGATTCCCTCTTCTGTTATTTCATTCTGGCAGCTTCGGACAGGTAATAAATGGATTCCGAATAGTTTTGCCGCAGCTTTCACACCGGTATAAGTCATCGGTTCTGTTCCGATTTTGTCGCCGGTTTTAAAAAATGCCCCCAGTGCGGCCGTAAGCGCATTTTGGCCTCCAGCGGCAGGAACAATGTGCTTCACATCTGTGTAAAATCCTGATTTTTGGAGCCATGCGGCACCTGCCTCACGCTGTCTCTTAGTTCCCTCGGGCGCTCCGTAGGAAAAGAGATTCAGAGCGTCCGGTTTCTTCATCAGGCTTTCCGTATATTGCTTCACCTTTAAATTGCTTGTCACAAAAGGAACGATTGCGCCCATCTCAATGATATGCGAGTCCTCTTTTCCACAGAGCAGCATCGGTTCGGCGGTGGCATCGGAAGAAACGTAAGTGCCGTTGCCGACGGAGGATGAGAGCAAGCCTTTCTGTCCGCATAATTTATAGACTTTAGATATGGTACTTAAATTCAGATCCAAAAAATCAGCGAGCTCCCGCTGGGGAGGCAGCTTTGTTCCGGCTTTCAGTTTTCCGCTTTTAATATCGCTTTCCAATAGTTCTGCCAGTGCAATGTATTTCGTACCTGTTATTTTACTTAAATCGGGTTTCCAACTCATCGGATAGTTGTCAAATGAATTTACCGGCATAAAAGTATACCTGTCCCTTCTGCATGAATTGTATTAGTGCAATAATCATTATTGTCTGCCATACAATTTTAACATTGTTTTCTTTTAGCCTCAAGATTATGATTGAAAACAAGCAAATACGTCATTTAACTAAACACCCATGGCACATTCTTTGACTCCACCATAAATAGAAGTTGGTGTTTAGTTGATATGCACACATGCAGTAAACTGCATGGCGCGTTCACGGTCAGCGCAGCAAGTGCGCAGACCTGATTATAAGTTACTTCTACAGTAAATCGAGGTGTCAGGCATGAGCATAGAAAATTTATTATCCGAAGGGATCAAAGCAACTCCGCCGTCTTTTGTCAGAGGTATTTTAAAATCCGCTTCCGATCCCGACGTTATCTCCTTTGCGGGTGGTCTTCCCAATCCGATCTCTTTTCCGCAGGAGGAGCTTTTGGAATCTATGAATCGCGTTGTGAAAACATACGGAAGCAGTGTGTTCCAATATTCGATCACGGCAGGATTGCCGGAACTCAGGCAGTATATAGCGGACAGATACAACCGGATTTTTGGTCTTACTCTTACAATAGACAACATCATTATTACCACCGGCTCCCAGCAGGCTCTTGATCTGATCGGAAAGGTTCTGCTTGATAAGGGGGACGGCGTAATTGTCGAGAAACCGACTTACCTTGCGGCAATACAGGCATTTTCCATGCAGCAGCCGGTATTTTATCCGGTGGAATTGACAGAGGAAGGGATGGACTCGGAACAGCTTAAGAAAGCATTGCGGAACCCGGTTAAGTTCATCTACGCAATTCCTGATTTTCAAAATCCTACCGGGCTCACGTATTCTGCCGAAAACCGGAAACAGATTTATGAGATTCTGAAAGACAAGGATGTTGTTTTGATTGAGGATGACCCTTACGGCGAATTGCGTTTTAACGGGGAACGCCTGCCTTACATTGGTGCTGGGAAACTGCCGAACAGTATTCTGCTCGGAACTTTTTCCAAAACGGTTACTCCGGGTATGCGTACAGGTTTTATTATCTCTGAGAATAAGGAATTACTGAAATATATATCTGTCGCAAAAGAGGCAGGTGATCTGCACACGAATATCTTTTCCCAGTATTTGATCTGGGATTATCTGACCAACAACGATCTGGATATGCATATCGCAAAGATAAAGACGCTGTATCAAAAACAGGCGCAGGCGATGATGGACGCTATGGATCGATATTTCCCGTCCACGGTAAAATATACGAAACCGCATGGTGGTATGTTTCTCGGGGTAACTCTTCCGGAGGGTGTGAGCGCCATGTCCCTGTTCCCAAAAGCCTTGGAGAAAAAAGTTGCGTTTGTTCCGGGCGACCCTTTCTATATCGGTATTGAAAATGCCAATACCATGCGTCTCAACTATACCAATGCAGACTGTGAAATCATTGAGGAAGGGATTCGCAGATTGGGGGATCTGCTGAAAGAACTGTGAGTATATAATAAGCCTACTTAGTGCGCCACATCGACATTCCGTCACCGGAAAATTCATTGGGGCGCCTGTGAAAACCAAGCTTTTCATAAAAGGGTTCTTTATCTTTCGCGGCACCCAGAATGAACATGATCCGTTCGCCTTCGTGTGCCGCGTCCATTGTTCTGCCTATCAGACTTTCCACAATCTGTCGGCCAATTCCCTTCCCTTGGTATTCCGGGCGGACAATGACATCGCCCAGATATGCCGTATACCCGAAATCAAAGAGCATTCTGCCCATGGCGACAATCTTATCGCCGTCTCTTACTGCTGTCAGGAAAGTGGTGTGGTTAAGGCCTCTTTCTGCCTGTCCCTCGGTGATCGAAGTCCATCCCACGCTTAATCGGAGTGCATTATATTCTTCACCGGTCATCTTATCCGTATACGTTAAATTCATCGTGTCATTTCCTCTTTAATCAATTCAGTTATGCCATACGAGTTTATCATAGATGTTTGTGTGATACAAGGATTTGTTAAGTATAAAATATGAGAAAAATTTTTAAATGTTTATAAGAAAAAATATATTTGCAATTCCACTAAAATATGCTAAAGTAATAGAAAGCATATTTTCTACTAAAGCAGATCAGTAAATTCTTTATATTCTATGTTTCAGAAAATCCATGCTTTGGTTCCAATCAACATATACAGAAGCAGGGGTGCTGAAACGGTTCTCCTGCACCATCAAGGAGGACATTAGATGAGTGAAACAAATGCACAACGTAACTACAAAGACACAGTTTTTAGAATGCTCTTTAGAGAGAAAGAAAATTTACTTAGCCTGTACAATGCACTGAATCAGACATCATATACGGATGTAGACAGTCTGGAAATTACTATACTTGAAAATGCAGTCTATACGAATTATAAGAATGATATTTCCTTTGTGTTTGATTTTGAACTGTTGTTATATGAACACCAGTCCACATTTAATCCCAACATGCCGTTAAGGAATTTGATCTATGTGACAAGTATGTTGCAGGACAGAACTAAAGGTGAGGATTTGTATAGTAGGTCCATTGTCCGGATTCCTGCGCCTAAATTTGTGGTATTTTATAACGGAACAGATTCTCAACCCGAACAGCGGGTATTGAGGCTGTCGGATGCTTTTGAAAAGAAACAGGATCATCCGGCGTTGGAACTGACTGTTATCGTCTATAATGTCAACTTAGGGCATAGTCAGGAATTGTTAGAAGCATGTCAATTGCTAAAAGAATATGCGCAGTATGTGCAACGGGTCAGAGTCTTTGCTAAGGGAATGCCATTTCCGGAAGCAGTTGAGAAGGCAGTGGATTTTTGTATCAAAAACGAAATACTTTCTGACTTTTTATCAAAAAATCGTGCGGAGGCGATAGCGATGAGTATTTTTGAATATGATGAAGAGAAGCATATGAGGAGTGTACATGAAGAAGGTCGTGCAGAGGGAGAGAACCGAGTTGTTCAATTACTGCAAAGGCTTATAGATGCTGGCAGAATGGAAGAGATGAAGCGTGCTCTATCCGACCGGGAATATCGGGAGGAATTGTATCGGGAATATGAACAATAATATATATGAGGCTCATTCGGTATAGAATGGAATTTCAGGACTGCAAACTAAGCAGTCCTGATTGCCTTCAACCACTTTATCAATATGTAGACCGCAATCACCACCATCGGCAGTATACTGATCAGAAATGACACCACACTGTCCGAACGCCACCCGGACACTTTATCATGGTTTATAAAATACTGAAGAACAGATGGCGACGCATTATTGATTGCATGAAGGATTGCTGCCGGCCATATGGAACCGGATTTACAGGTCACATAGGTAAGGATGATTCCCATAAAAATGCACAGTACACACATCGTTGCAAAGCCCGTAAAGGGATATCCGAAGTATTCCATTCCGAAATTATGCCCGACATAAGTAAGCGGCCAGTGCCATATCCCCCATATGATTCCGCCGATTACGACTGCTTTCCCGACGCCCCAGAGTTTTATCATCTTAGGCATCATGTATCCCCGCCAGCCGGCTTCTTCGCCAAAAGCCGCAAAAGATGCCATCGCGCCGGAGACAATGGCGGCAATCGGCTGCATATAAACAATTGCCCGTTCGTTGTCTGTAAGTCCCAGCAGTTCCGGATTATGGGGATCAAAAGCATTGGAGGAAATAAGAAGCATCAAAGCATTGCCAAGTTCAATGTAGATCCATGGCAGAAACATAGCAATCGCAAAATACATCCATTTCCTGTCTTTAAAACTGATTCCGAGAAGCAAGGAGTCTTTACTTGTGACTGCAAATCCTTCTCCGGTTACATATCTCGTGAGTAACATTGCCAGAGCCGGACAGAGCATTCCGAGACTCACGAACTGATCTATACCGGAAATCTCACCGTCCGCCGCCCACACATGGCCCGAGAGAATATATGCAAAAAAGATGATCCATGTTAATCCGAATGCGAGCGCCAGATAAACCAAAAGTCTTTTTATATCTGATTTTCTATCCATTAATTTCCACCTCCCTGTTTTGATTGATTCGGCAGGTGAGCCGGTAGGAAAGCCAGAAAAGGAGAATATCCGCAACCGGTGATATGATAGAGATCAGCATTACGATCACCAAGTGTTCTTCACACCAGTTTACAAAGACGTAGATATCAAAATTTTCAAATACTTTCAGATTTCCGAAGAGCAGATACGCTATCACAAGAAAGGCGATTCCCTCTATGATGGCAGTTTTTAACAAACCTCCCTTTTTAACTCCAAGCGTAAGAAAAAACGGCAATTCTACGGACGCGAGCAAAAGAGAGATACCGCAGAATGCCATCAGCAGCGAAGAAATATATGTTAATACTTCGCGGCTTAAGTTATCCCCAGCGACACTGTTAAATATTACGATCCACGTCGTTTCCAGTGAAAACAGGACATAGACGGCGATTGCAATAAATATGTATTTTGAGGCAATATATGCATTTTTATCAAGAGGCAGCGCACTGGTAAACTGTCTTGTCAGATTCTTCTCATCATTTCTGCAGATGGCGGCCGTCCATGTGGATGGCAGCGTAATACCACAGACCACCAGAAGCATGGGAAGTGTTACCAGAAAGGAATCCCGAAGCTCGCCGATCGTAAGCGCTACAAGATCTCCTGTTTCGCTTTCTTTCATACCCCCTGCCATAACCGTGGTCACATTTCCCGGGAATGTCAATCTTAATGCCAGAAATAAAACCGTACATCCAAAGAGAATACATACGATTCGCTTCCCCTTGATCCCGATAAAATCTTTATATAATAGTCCTGCCATTATGCCACACCCCGCTTTCTTACGGCGATATGTACTGCCGTAAAATAAGTTCCGCCGGAAACAATGATCGCAACAATCAACACAATATATGATCTATGGAACATAAATTCTGTAGCCTGATTGTATAATTCCGATAAGGCATTGTCATTGACACCGGTTATGAAGTCTTTCAGCTTGTCAAAATTAGCGTATATATAGATCGCCGCCCCGATTAACAGCGGAATCACATTAGCATATGTAATTTTTCCGTTTCCAAGAAAATACGCCAATAAAATGAACATACTGATATATATCAGCATGAGTGACGCAAAAGTGACAATTACGCCACAAAATTTTCCAAAAGAAATAATATCTGTGAGAGATGACAAAATGACCGTCATGACCAGATCAACCGCTGCACCGAGGGCAATAAACAAATAGCCTGCAATGAATCGGCAGGCCACTCTTTTACCGATTGAAACCGGAAATGTTGCTGCCACTTTATAAAAAGAGGCTTTTTCATCATCCATAAACAGATTCGACAAATCCGCCGTGCATGCGATCGGAATCAGCATGAACATCAACATTGCGCCTCTGGCCATCTGTATGACAACTGTTTCCGTATTCTGACCGGATTCAATGATCTGCGTAAACCCTGTGTGGATATTTCCGAAGTTATAGCTTAAGACGAACATAATGGAGACCACAATGACTCCGACAATGATAAAACCATAATTGATCAGTTGTTTTTTCAGGCAATAAAAATCTTTGATCAATAATCCCCGCATACTTGCACCTCCATGTTTTTTCGGACATAAATATAGATATTTTTTATACTTGCGCCTGCCTTTCCGTTGCATCGTATCCGTTTGCTTTATTCACATAGTAGATCATGATCTCATCAAGGCCTGCCGGTTCTATGACCATTTCCGGATACAGTTTTTCTGCGGATTTTCTATTGTTTACTAAAACCTCGGCGCCGAGACTTGAAATCTCTGCCGACACAATCAGAGATTCGCTTATGGCTCTAAGTTCGTCTTTTTTGCAGCGCAGAATGCCGTGTTTTTCAAGAATTTCATCTTTATTTCCCTGTAACACGATTTTGCCGCCGTCAATAAATATAACTTCATCCGCCAGTTTTTCCAGATCTTCTGTGATGTGAGAGGATAACAGGATCGTGTGATCTTCCTCGATCACATACTCGCGGAATATCTGAAGCATCTCGTTTCTCACGATAGGGTCCAGTCCGCTGGTAGGCTCGTCCATAATGAGCAGTTTCGCCTCATGGGAAAGCGCCGCAGCGATTTGAAGCTTCATTCTCATACCGCGTGAAAAAGAACCGCAAGCCTTTTTGGTCGGGAGTGAAAAGCGTTTCAGATATTCAAAATATTTTTCCGCGTTCCAGTTTTTATACACATTTTTCATGATCGTATTGATCTGTCTTGCAGTCAAAAAATCATGAAAACCCATCTCGTCAAATACAACTCCGATATCTTCACGAAGCGATGCAGAGTCTTTGTCGATGCTTTTACCAAACAAATATATTTCGCCGCCATCTCTGTTAATGGCATCCAGAATAAGCCGGATCGTAGTTGTCTTTCCGGCGCCGTTCTGCCCGATAAATCCGCATACCGATCCTTCCGGTACGGCGAAGCTGATGTTATCTAATTTAAAATCCCCATAATCCTTTGTTACGCCCTTAAGTTCAATTACGTTTACTGTCTCTTCCATGGCAGATCCTTTCTTTATACGATAGCAAATTTATGTTCGTGTACGAGTTAGCAAAGCGGTTTGCCTTTTTATGCTATAGGAGATTCCTACGTTCATGCAGTTGCTTGTAAAGTGGTTTACTTTTTTTCTTCATATAGCAGCTTAAGCATCTCCTGCAGTTCGTCAAGAGCCACTTTACCCATAACAGCTTTATCCACAGCCGTTTCAAGAAGCTCTTGAATGGCGAACATCATGTTTTCCTTAATGATATCACTGTTTATTCCTTTGACAAAACTGCCTTTGCCTGTAACGGATTCAATAAAGCCGTCCCGTTCCAGATCTTCATAGGCACGTTTCGTTGTGATAATGCTGATTTTCAATTCTTTAGCAAGTATCCGCATTGACGGAAGAGCGTCCCCTTCGCGCAGCTCACCTGTTATGATCTGGCTCTTGATCTGTTCCTCTATCTGCTCATAAAGAGGTACACCTGAGCTGTTACTGATAAGAATATCCATTTGCTTTTCCTTTATATATAAATGGTTTAATATTGTATATACTCAATATATACACTTAGGAATGAACTGTCAAGAGAAAAGAGATGGAGCAATGGAGCGGGGAACGCTTACGGACAAAGGAACTTTTGTGTGCCACATATGTTTTATGCTATAATAAGACATGAACAAGACATGAAGTTATACTAAGGCGTCAAAGAACGCCGCCTAAGTATAACTAAGTCATGTCTGGGAGAATGCGAAAGGCGTGCATTCTCCGCGGGTTGAGAGTGATTCGGGGCATGTGATTGGAAGGAGAAGATAAGCATGTGGTTTGTATTTGCATTATTATCCGCGATTTTTGCCGCGTTAACTTCGATATTGGCTAAGATCGGAATAGATGGGGTCAACTCGAATCTGGCTACTGCAATTAGAACCGTAGTAGTGGTTGTTATGGCATGGGGAATGGTTTTTCTGACGCATACGCAAGACGGGATTTCGGAAATCAGCAAAAAGAGCTGGGTGTTTCTGATCTTATCGGGTCTGGCTACCGGCGCATCGTGGCTCTGTTATTACAGGGCGTTGCAAACTGGCGATGCTTCCAAGGTGGTTCCTATTGATAAATTAAGTGTAGTTATTACGTTAGTGCTGGCATTTATATTTTTGCATGAAGAATTCAAACCGAAATCTCTGATTGGATGTATATTAATCGGAGTGGGAACGTTGATTATGGTTCTGTAGATGCATAAGTACCGTAGGTTAGGAGAAAGTCAGGGTTATTACAATGATATTGAATACAGGCAGCAGGACAGATATACCAGCTTATTACAGCGATTGGTTTTACAACCGGATCAAGGAAGGCTATGTACTTTCCCGTAATCCCTATTATCCGACACAGGTAACCAAATATCTGTTGAATCCGGAGGTCGTAGATATTATCGTTTTTTGTACCAAAAATCCTATGCCCATGCTTGAGCGGATCTCGCTGTTGTCGGCATTTGATACGTTCTGGTTTGTGACGATCACTCCATACGACAAAGAGATTGAACCCCATGTGCCGCCGAAGGAATCGGTGATCGGATATTTTCAAAAGCTTTCTGAACTGATCGGAAGAGGACGGATCAGCTGGCGGTACGATCCGATTTTTATTACAGATCAATACTCGGTTGATTACCACATAGAACAGTTTCATCAGATGGCAAAAGCGCTTTCGGGATATACGGATCAGTGTGTAGTGAGTTTTATTGATTTGTATGAGAAAACAAAGCGGAATTTCAGCGGAATACGCAGTGTTGCCAATACGGAGCAGGAACAGATAATTGCCGCATTTTCCGAAATTGCCAAAGAGAGTAATTTGCAGATACATTTATGCTGTGAAAATGCAGGTCTTGTTCGGGAAAACGTAGATGCCGACGGGTGTATGTCTAAAGCCGTGTTGGAGAAACCGCTGGGCTGTAAACTGAATGTACCGCAAAAGAAAATGGCACGAGCGGAATGTTCCTGCCTGCTGGGCGCGGATATCGGAGCATATAATACCTGTGGGCATGGCTGCTTATACTGTTATGCCAACTATGACAGAGAGACAGTTGTGAAAAACATGAAACTGCACCATGCTTCCTCGCCGCTGCTGATCGGAGAGATATCTGAAAATGATGTAATAAAGCAGGCGGAACAAAAATCATGGAAAAACGGACAGTTGGATTTTTTTGATTTATTGTAATCGGACAGTATTGCGGAAAGGCTGGGGTCATCAATGAACAGAACAGAAAGAATGGACATTTTCCTGAGAAAGTTAAAAGAAGATTCATCGGAATACAGCGAACTTAATACAACGGGATATACTTTGGAGGAGAAGAGAGATGTAATCCGCTCTCTTATGAATATTCGTATGCCGCCGGAAATATCGGCAGGGCTTTTGACTATTCAGGACGAGTATCTGCAGGAAGAGCTTGCGGAGAAAGGGACTGTATCTTTATCGGATATTCCCACGGTCTTGGAACAGTATGGAGGTTCTCGTTCTGCTATTGGGGAAAAGTCTATCGGCAGGGCAGGAATAGAAGGGTCATGCATGGATCGCATATCGATCTGGCAGGGAGATATTACCCGACTGAAAGTAGGTGCGATCGTGAATGCCGCCAATTCGCAGATGCTGGGGTGTTTTGTGCCTTGTCATAGGTGTATTGACAATGCTATCCACAGCGCAGCCGGTATGCAGCTTCGTGCCGAATGTCATCATATCATAAGCGAGAAGCGTATGCGCTATGGTCGGGAATATGAAGAACCCGTCGGTACGGCGACGCTGACTATGGCGTACAATCTACCCTGCGATTATGTCATTCACACAGTAGGTCCCATTGTGTACGGAGAACTGACCGAGGCACTATGCCAAGACCTGCGTAACTGTTACGAGGCTGTTCTGGAGTGCTGCGTCACCCATGGAATCAGATCCGTTGCATTCTGCTGCATTTCAACGGGAGAATTTCATTTTCCTAATGAGGAGGCAGCTAAAATAGCGCTAGCTGCCGTTAGCGATTTCATGAAAATACATGGGGATTCCCTTGAGCGGATTATTTTTAATGTCTTTAAGGACTGTGATCTGGAAATATACCGGAAGTTGGTTTCGGACTATTGTATGTAACCATAGGAAAGGGGGATACTATTTTGCCAAATAATCACCCTTTGCAAATAGTCTCCAATTTTCATATCCAGTGGTTTTTAACTCTCCGAGATGCGAATAATCATTCAATCGAACAATTTGATATGTATGGCTTTCGTTTTCCCATATAAGTTCTGTCAATGCAGTATTTTCCATCCAATTTAAAAAATTTATGTCTTCATCCGGACGGTTTAAAAGCAAGTTTGTCAATATCCTTAAGGTAATGCCGTGGGAGACGATAATTACGTTTCTTTCCTCATCCTTTTTTGCTAAATGTCTTTCTATAAATGTTTGACAACGCTTCTTCACATCTTGATAAGATTCCCCGCACGGAGCTTGAAGCAGTGACAGTTTTTCATCTAAATCTACTTCCGGATATTTCTGCCGACGTTCCTCCCATGTCATTCCTTCAAGCAATCCTAGATCCATTTCTTTTAAGGATTCGGATTCTGTAATATCAATAGTTTCCTGTCCAATACAACGCAGGATTTCTAAGAGTGTCTGTCTGGCTCTGGCAAGCGAGCTGCAATAAGCTGATGTCAGTTTGCCATCCAATTCCGCACCGATTTTTTGGCCGATACGTTGGGATTGGGCGATTCCCTTTTCCGTCAATTCGAAATCCGTAGTGGATATTATTTTTCCTTTGATATTTCCATAGCTTTCCGCATGGCGTATTAAATAAAGTCTCAATTTAGCACCTCTTTGAAAATGCTGATATTTTTTATATTAATTAAATTAGTTTACTCTATGCTGATAAGGCAAAATGAGAGGAAGAAGAATCTGTAACAAATTATAACACAATATGAGCAGGACATGAAGAACTGATTAAAATACTTTCACGATATTTTAGAGAGGGACTAAATCCCATTAATATTTTTGTGAGACTGTTGCAAAGTATGCTATAATGTCTGTGTTACACAGAATGATAGATTGTGATTTGCAGGAGGATATTATGCCGATAATTAAAGGCTTAGAGTGGACTTTTGATACGGTAGCTTCTACCTATGAGAGGTTTCGCCCCGGATATACGGATGAACTTTATAAAATGATATTCGATTATATTTCTCTTGACGACTCCTGCTATGCGATAGAGGTAGGAATAGGTGGTGGACAGGCAACCTTGCCAATTTTGAAAACGGGATGTAATTTGACCGCGGTCGAATACGGTGAGGAGTTTTCCAAATTGTGCAAAGATAAGTTTAAGGAATATCGTAATTTTTCTATTATAACAAATAAATTTGAGAATACGAATTTTTTAGATAATACATATGATTTGGTTTATTCTGCATCAGCGTTTCATTGGGTCCCGGAGAGTGTCGGATATACGAAAGTATTTTCAATGCTGAAAAGTGGCGGTGCGTTCGCGCGATTTGCAAATCACCCTTATCGAGATAAAGGTAATTTATCACTTTCAGAAGAAATAGATAGAATTTACGCTGAATATTATTATAAATTCTATAATAAAAAACAAGAAGTACCAGCAGAATATAGCGGGGAACAAGCTTTGCAAAGAGCAAAAATCGCAGAAAAATATGGCTTTGTGGATATAAAATATGCCCTGTTTTACAGAACACGTACTTTTTTAGCAAATGAATACAGTACATTGCTCGGAACATATTCTGACCATATTGCAATTGAGGAAAATATAAGAAAAGAGTTTTTCTCAAAGATTGAGGACGCAATAAATAATCATGGTGGTTCAATTACCGTATATGATACTATCGATTTGCAGCTTGCGAGGAAACCGTAAATAAATAGTGCCAGAATTTGAATGAAAGGGGTACAGACAATGAGTAAAGCAATAAATAATACGGCAATCGGTGATGATGCACTGGAATTTTTAGACAGATTGCTTACTCCTGAGGAAAAGGCAGCAAGTGCATTAAGAGTTTCTATAATCGAAGAGATGGTAAAAGCAAGGACAAGTTATAAGCACCATTCCAATTCATCCGCAGGTAAAACGATATAATTATCCATCCCGTCTCCCTGACGAAGATACACGGTTCTGATACCCGCCTGTATAATCATTCTTGCACACAGTGGACAGGGCTTCGCTTTATGAATAGAAGCATCCGAAGGATTTATTCCGGTTAAATACAGATCAGCGCCTAGGGTTTGTTCTCTGGAACAGTTCATCAGGGCATTTGCTTCTGCATGAATGGCTCTGCACAATCCATAACCCTCTCCCTGATGCATCCCTTGTTTGATTCTGGGACATTCGCTGCCGATATCACAGCAATTTTCCTTCCCTCGGGGAGAGCCGTTATAACCTGTAGAAATAACGACATCATCTTTTACGATCACGGCTCCGTATTTTCTTTTTAAACATGTACTTCTATAGGCAAAGACTTCTGCACAATTCAGATATGTATCCGCTTTAGAGACTCTTTCTTTTCCTTTTGTAATTACCATACGTCATTGCTCCGATTTCCGAAATTGTGCTGATGATATACTGTTTACGATCGTTGGGAGAAAGAATTTCTAATAAGAAACGGCAATTCTTTCTTCCTCAATTCCGAAAGTAATATAATGTTCATATAGGGCATCCTTATCATAGCCGTAAACATCTTTTAAATCCGGATATCTGTCTGCATATGCCTTATAATCAAATTCATCTATGGTTCCCTCAAACGGGAGATATTCTTCCGGCTCCGGTTCCCATGGATTATTAATATCCGTATCTGTCGGGTCCCACATTCTATAGGCAGAATTTTTATCTATTTTAATCGCAGTCGGTTTTCCGAGCTCTCCGGCTTCCTCATAGTCGGAATACACAACTACTTTTGTTTTCGGTTTGCAGTTATCGTAAATCCACTTAGCATCTTCCACAGACATTCTGATGCAGCCTAAAGACGCACTCTGTCCAAGCTTATTATATTCTTCCCACTCTAAAGTGTCCGGAGACTCCTCGATATAGGGGACGGAATGAAAGAGAATCTTCCCGTTAAAGCGCACTACATATCTGCCGTAAGTGCCATCTACCATTTTACGCCATTCGTAATAATTAGAGGTTCGAAATGTGCCCTCCGGCGTTTCATGACCTTCTCGCCCGCAGGAACAAACGATTGACTTAACCGGCGTCAGATCGCCGGCCTCGTCTAACTGCTTAACCGTGATACAATTTAAGGCTCTATTCACATAAATGACATAATCCGGTCTTGTATCGACCACGGTATTTTCAGTCTTCACATCCGGCAGCTCCGCCGCATTAGCATAACTTCCCGTACCAAAAAAAAGTAATATGCCTAAGCATACTATCCCCTTAATAGAATTACTAAATTTTTTCATACTCGTCCTCATTTCTGTATTAAAACATTGTGCAAATATATTCGATCAAAATCATTTTTACCATACAAAGTTTATCATAGAAATTTGAGCGGTACAAGGGTTTATTAGACGTGCGATTCTGTGCTAATATTCCGTAAACAGTACCGAAATCTATATTTATTCTATAGGAAATTGCCCGCTCAGGCACGAGTTTGCGAAGCGTAAGCAAACAAATCTCGCAAAGTTAATTTCGAAGGAATTTACTTTTGTTAATTTCGAAGGAATTTACTTTTGTTAATTTCGAAGGAATTTACTTTTGTTGTAGACATTTCGGAGTGTGTGGGACATGATATTAAAAAAACTTTGACTTTTTTATTATGCCATTCGTTATACAGGATAGAGGGAGGTGATCATGTGCTTGAGAAAATTATACGGAAGTATTACGACGAGATCTTCCGATATTGTTACCATCATGTAGCAAGCCGTGCCATGGCGGAGGATTTGTGTCAGGATACTTTTGTAAGTTTCATCGAGCACTATGAGGAGTACCGTCATATGGGTAAGACTAAGAACTTTCTCTATACGATTGCAAAGAATAAATGTCGCGACTATTACAAGAAGAAAATGCCGCTTTACATGGAGGAACTTCCGGAACCGGAAGCGGCGGAGAGTATAGAGGAAACGGTAGTGATCAGGCAGATGGTCATGAGTCTGCCTGAGGAGTTTCGGGAGGCGGTCACGCTGCGGTACTTTCAGAACCTGCGATACAAGGATATTGCTGCAATCCTTAAAATCAGCCTTTCGCTTGCTAAGTACAGGGTGAAGAAAGGATTGGAACTGTTATCTGAAACGGAAGGAGGCGTCCATGGAACCAAGGGAGATTAAGAGAAGATTAAAACAATATGCGTCGGCATGTGAGAAGATTGTGCCGATGGAAAAAGAGCACAGAATACAGGAGCTTATGCAGATAGAAGTGCAGCATACAGAAGAGCGCAAAAACCTTTTACAAATGCCGGACCTAAACGCTGTCCCCGTATCATGCACAAGAGGAACCGTGTGGAATTTTATATGGGAACAGATCGGTTATCTGGGAAGATACTGCCTGATCTGGCAGGTTGTGTGGATCGCGCTTTTCATTTACATGATGCAGTATGGTGTGTCGTACTTTTTTGGGGAGTCAGATGGAAATGGGATTCTGGTGGCGGTCTCGATTCTTACACCGCTTCTTATATTACTCACGGTAGAAGAGGTTACAAAGGTGTACCACAGAAGTATGCTGGAAATTGAGTATGCCACGAAGTATTCTCTACGCAGTGCGGTAATGATTCGGTTGTCGTCCCTGTGCGTGGTGCACGCGCTCCTGCCGGTGATATGTATTGTCTGTCTGCATTCCCGTTTGGAATCAGATATGGGAAGGCTTTTGATCTATGGGTTTACGCCGATGGTCATTACAACGGGAATTTTGCTCAAACTGATGCAATACTGTCAGGGAGAATTGCTGAGGAGTGCGGCAGTGGGAATCTATGTGATGACGGCAGCTTTGGTGGTCGTCGGAAATACAAAATATTTTGAATGGTATCAACCGGAGTGGTTCAAGGCGTGGTGTATGGTGTGCGCAGTCGGTGTTGTATTTGTTATCCGGCAGTTTGTGAGATTAAATAGTAAATTGGCAAACTATGAGCAGATCGTGCAGTACGAATGACAGAAACATTAAAGATGTAAGCCGGAAGATAAAGTAAGTAACATTGGTGCAGAATATGAGAAAACAGGGAGAGAAATAGAAAGGGAAATGGGAATGGAACTGATATTAGACCGGGTGACAAAACAGTATAAAAATAAGATTGCAGTAGACCGCCTGAGCACAACTTTAAAAGAAGGCGTATATGGACTTCTCGGAGCAAACGGCGCAGGCAAAACGACTCTTATGCGTATGATATGCGGCATTGCCGAGATCAGCAGCGGTGAAATTCGGCTTGGCGGCGAGGAGATCGGAGCGATGGAAGGAAGGTATCGGGATCTGCTTGGATATCTGCCGCAGGATTTTGGGTATTATCCTAATTTTACCGCGATGGAGTTTATGTTATACATTGCGTCCCTAAAAGGCTTGAATCGAAGTTATGCCAAGCAACAGAGCAAACTCCTTTTACAGAAGGTGGGACTGGCAAACGAAATGCGGCATAAGATCAAAACATTTTCCGGCGGTATGCGGCAGCGGCTGGGTATTGCGCAGGCGTTGCTGAACGATCCGAAGATTCTTGTGCTGGATGAGCCTACGGCGGGATTAGACCCGAAGGAGCGGGTACGTTTTCGCAATATGATCGCGGAATTGGGTAAAGAGCGGATCGTCATTCTCTCCACCCATATCGTGTCGGATGTAGAGGAAATCGCAGACTGGATTTTCCTGATGAAGCAGGGACAGTTTATTGCACAGGGAACATTGGAGGATTTGAAAAAACATTATCTGAAAGTGGCGGGGGATGAGGAGCCGGAGAAGTTTAATCTGGAGAAGCTTTATCTATTCTATTTTTCTGAGGAAGAAATTTGACTGTTACCGGGACGAAATGAACAGAAATATTTGACTTTGAAGAGAGGGAGACGAGGTTATGATGCGATATGAATGGAAGAAAATATTTGAGCGCAGACTGAATGTGATTGCTATGCTGCTGGGATATATACTGATTGGTATATGCGTATTTAACTATGTTACGCAGGAGCGTTTCTATGATGAAAAGACAGACAGTTACATAGAGGGAATCGAGGCAATCCGTATGGGGCAGGCAAGAGCCAAGGCACAGACGGATGTGATCACTGAGGAGTATATGACGGAACTTATCAGTGAGATACAAAGTCACGATATGGATTTAGAGAGCGATGAGGCATATATGGAAGTTATTCGTCAACTGGGAGATATCTTTTATTTCGCAGCGCAAAATTATACGGACATGAGAGAAAACATAATAGATAGAAATGCTTTGGGTGAACTTGATTTGACGGACGGCGCAAGATTTTATGAGCATCGTATGGAGAAGATTACAGATTATCTCAACTGTGATTTTTCTTATGGCAATTATACGGAATCAGAGAAAGCATATTGGATTGAAAAGGCGGAGAATACAAATATTCCGTTCCGGTGGGGAGACCAGAGCGTTATGAATTATATCTGGGACTTAGCTTTTGTGGGCGTATATCTGCTGTTTGTCGTTATCATATGCACAAGTTCCGTCTTTTCTGCTGAGTATGAGTCCGGCGCAGCGTTTCTGTTGCTTACGACAAAGTATGGAAAGGACAGGATGATCTGGTCTAAGATTACGGTTTCCGTACTTTTTGTAGTGGGATATCTGATGGGTGGCGCGCTGCTTACGGTAGGCTCAATCGCTTTGGTGCTGGGGCTGCCGGGTGCTGATCTGCCGGTTCAATTATGGAACTCGGTGATACCGTATAATCTCACTGTCGGGCAGGCTTGTCTTTGTAACCTTGCGATTGTTGTGCTCATCGGTATCGCGCTTGCACTGGTACTGCTGTGCAGTTCCGCCGGGGTGCGTTCCTCGCTTGCGACGCTGGTCATCGGTGCGGCAATCATCATTGCACCGGCATTTTTCCCCATGAGCAAGGAAAGCGGTTTGTGGAATCATATCAATTATCTTTTTCCGGTCAGGGCATGTAACCTGGAAGAAATGATGGGATCGTTTGTGAGTTATAAGATGGGAAATGTTATCATCTCCTATGTGGAAATGGTGGTGATCGTGTATACGGTGATCAGTGTCGGGGCGCTGCTGTTTATTCGGAGGGCGTTTGTGAAGGCGAGGTAGCAAGCCGACCGATTTTTTGTGGACAAAAACTTAACGGTTACAAATTGGTGAATGCTGTAATTTTTCCCAAGCTATCATTTTCTCAATTTCCTCCGAGAAAGAATATTTTTTTATATCGATACCGGAATCTATTTTTTCCAGTATGGAATATTTTTCTTCTTTGTAGCTTTTGGAAATAACAGCATATACTTTCTGGAGAGGGTATACAACTACATCTCGAATGTCTTTCTTTAGAAGAGTATTCGGTACATTCAGATTAGTATTGCGATCATTAACAAAGCCGATACAGCCGCATATATTTCCGACGGCCTTTTCAGTAAAAAGCTTTACGCCATGGTCGGTGAAATTGCCGATCATGGTTGCATTTTGCTTAATATTCATCATANGCTCNAATATACTCAGNTTTTGNTCGGTGGANCCATCTTTTGCNAAATAGAAATCANTTTCAGTTAAGCGGTTATCAAGGCACTTTTCNTAAAAATGAATAGCGGAAGATATACNGGNATNATTTGGTTTNANCCCTGTCAAGTGNAGAAAATTATANCGATGAAATGCAGTTTCATAGNNTTTTANTGNCAGANCGNNATAGTCACCANNCTGTATTTGGNTTTTGATTTCAGAGGGNGAACCATAGAGAAAGAGAACTTTTTGCTCNTTCAGATTTTGATTATATAAAGAGGCGGCTTTGACCATGATTTGTATTGCTTTTCTTTTGTCCATAGATGTGTCCTTTACCTGTGTTTTAGAAATGTCTTAAAGATTNATTTTGTATAGGNGACATGATTTGTCGANNCGATATAAGAAAAAGGGAATGTCTGTGCCGCAGCTACAACACTCCCTTTTTATGGTTGATTTTTCCGTTGTCTGCCAACCTCCGGCACCTATGTCCGGAAAANNTNTCAGGTTTTTCCGTTGCCTGCCAACCTCCGGCACCTATGTCCGGAAAACGTCTCAGATTTTAGGTGTCAACCCACCGCTGANTACAGCTTNCTANCTACATCATATACTANNCTNGCATAAAATGCAAGCATATTTNAGCATATGCATATATATTTTTTTNATTCGNTATNTCANCGCATCCTTCATCGATTTTACATATTCCCCGACATANTTCGGCGCGTCTTNCCCGTATTTTTCCAGCAGTTTGATAATTGCTGAACCGACAATGGCTCCGTCAGAGATGTCTGCCATCTTCTTAGCCTGTTCGGGTGTGGAAATACCGAAGCCGATAGCACACGGGATATCGGTATTCTGGCGCACCACATCAACGATGGATTTTAAGTCGGTCTTTATCTCGCTTCTCATCCCGGTGACGCCGAGAGAAGATACGATGTATAGAAAACCGTCGGCTTCTTTTGCGATCATGGCTATACGGTTTTCGGAAGTAGGTGCGATCAAGGATATCAGATCTACTCCATACTCGTGACATATAGGAAGAAATTCCTCTTTTTCCTCAAAAGGCAGGTCAGGCAGGATCAGCCCGTCAATTTCAATATCGCGGCATGTTGAGATGAATCGTTCCGTTCCGTAGGAAAAAATAACGTTAGCATATGTCATAAACACCATCGGGACTTTGACATCCTGACGAAGTTCTTTGACAAATGCAAAAATTTTGTCTGTGGTAACGCCGCCGCTTAATGCGCGGATATTAGCGCCTTGAATCACGGGACCTTCGGCAGTGGGGTCGGAAAAAGGAATTCCCAGTTCGATCAGATCGGCGCCGTTTTCTACAGCGGCACGGACAGCGGCAGCAGTGGTCTCTAAGTCGGGATCACCGCAGGTGATAAAAGCAATAAATGCTTTTCCGTTTTCAAAAGCTGATTTTATCTTACTCATGNATATCCTCCCCTCTGTAGCGGGCGATGGCGGCGCAGTCCTTATCGCCTCTTCCGGAAATGGTGATAACGATGATCTGGTCTTTATCCATCTTCGGTGCAATCTTCATTGCATGTGCGACGGCATGGGATGACTCAATNGCGGGAATGATACCCTCTGTCTTAGCCAGATACTCGAAGGCACATACCGCTTCATCGTCGGTTACGGGCACATATTCTGCCCTGCCGATATCATGCAGATAGGCATGTTCCGGTCCGATGCCGGGATAGTCCAGTCCGGCGGATATGGAATAGACGGGGGCAATCTGACCGTACTCATCCTGACAGAAGTAGGATTTCATACCGTGGAAAATACCGATCCTGCCGGTGTTCATGGTAGCGGCAGTCTCAAATGTGTCAATGCCTCTTCCTGCCGCCTCGCAGCCGATTAATTTCACGGTGTCATCNTCAATAAAATGATAGAAACTGCCAATGGCATTAGAACCGCCGCCGACACAGGCAACGACTGCATCGGGCAGTTTTCCTTCTTTTGCAAGAATCTGTTCTTTGATCTCTTTGGAAATGACTGCCTGAAAATCACGCACGATAGTCGGGAAAGGATGGGGACCCATCACGGAACCGAGACAGTAATGTGTATCGGCGATGCGGGACGTCCATTCGCGCATAGCTTCCGACACGGCGTCTTTTAAGGTGGCAGTTCCCGATTTCACGGGAATCACTTCGGCTCCCAGCAGGCGCATGCGATATACGTTGAGTGCCTGACGAATAGTGTCTTCCTCACCCATAAACACGACACATTCCATTCCCATAAGTGCGGCGGCAGTAGCGGTGGCAACGCCATGCTGTCCCGCGCCTGTCTCTGCGATCAGACGGGTCTTGCCCATTTTCTTGGCAAGCAGTGCCTGACCGAGTACGTTGTTGATCTTGTGGGCGCCTGTGTGGTTCAGGTCTTCGCGCTTGAGGTAGATTTTCGCACCGCCTAAGTCTTTGGTCATTTTNCCGGCATAGTAAAGCCGTGAGGGTCTGCCCGCATATTCGTTAAAAAGTTCGGACAGTTCTTCGTTAAATTCAGGATCATTTTTGTAGTGGTTATACGCTTCTTCCAATTCGANNACGGCGTTCATCANNGTTTCGGGAATATACTGACCGCCNTGGNTGCCGAAGCGTCCGTTTGGATTTGTCATTTTCTTGAATGCTCCTTTCGTATGATGTTCATTTAGCTGATCACAATTATCGGTNAGATGATGTAACCGCATGGACGAAGTCTTCCATTTTNNTGCTATCTTTATGNCNATNGGTCTCAATNCCGGAACTGACATCGACGGCATAGGGATTCAGCCTTTCTATGGCACTATGGACATTGTCAGCGCTAAGTCCTCCGGCAAGAAAATAGGGACGATCAATCTTTTCGAGTAAGTTCCAGTCNAATNTNGTNCCGGTTCCGCCCTGACCGGAATCCAGTAAGACATAATCGGCACTGCTCATATTTGCTGCCTCCACATCCTGTCCGGTTTCTATGCGGAATGCTTTGATGAGCGGCTTGTCGGTNAGTGCCCGAAGNTGTTTGATATAATCCTCGGATTCGCCGCCGTGAAGCTGCGCTATGTCGATAATTCCGTTTTTCAAAAGTCCGGCGACGGTTTCAGGATCTTCCCGAACGAATACTCCCACAGCCTTAATGGATGGATGAAGCAGTTTTTTCAACTCAGCCGCCTTTTCGCTGCTTACATATCGGATACTTTTTGCGACAAATACAAAACCGATATATTCCGGGCTTAATCTGCTTGCGGTTTCTATATCGCAAGGTCTGGATAAGCCGCAGAGTTTGATTTTTGTCATATTGGTCTCCTAACCCTTATCTTAGTTGCCACGCAGNTCGTTAAGTTTTGCTTTTTTATCCGTGGCTCNCATCAGTGTCTCCCCGATCAGNACCGCATCAGCNCCGATTTCGCNAAGTTTCTTCACGTCGTCAGCAGTNCTTACGCCGCTCTCGGAGACAAACAGGATATCCTGCGGAATCAGTTCGCGCAGTCGGCGGCTGTTGTCGGTATCTACGGAGAAGTCCTTGAGATTGCGGTTGTTGACACCGATGATGCGTGCACCGGCGTTCAGTGCCATCTGTACTTCTTTATCATCGTGGGCTTCCACAAGCGCAGACAGTCCCAGAGTATCACAGATGTTGATGTATTCCTTAATCTGCGCTTCACTCAATATGGAGCAGATCAAGAGTACAGCGGAGGCACCTAACAGTCTGGCTTCGTAGATCATATATTCGTCCACAGTAAAATCTTTGCGCAGACAAGGAATGGAAACAGCGCCTGCAATTTCTTTTAAATAACTGTCACTTCCCAGAAACCATTTNGGTTCCGTGAGTATGGAAATGCAGTCGGCTCCGGCCGCTTCATACTCCTTGGCAATCTGCAGATACGGGAAATCCGTGGCAATCAGACCTTTGGAGGGGGAGGCCTTTTTGCATTCGCAGATAAAGGAGATTCCCGGTTTTTGTAAAGCNCGTTCAAAAGAGAACTTATCACGCACCTGTTGTTTATGACCACTAATGTTTCCAGAAATATCCTTGGAACCATTAGCGCTAATGGATGATTCGGCAAGTGACAGAGCNTGTTGCTTAACTGTTTCAAGTGGTATAGTTCTTTTTGCCTGTTCTACACGTTCTCTTGCGTGGTCGGCAAGCTGATCTAATATCGTCATTGAGTGATGTACCTCCTTCATGAATAGCATCTTTTGTTAATTTCGAGGAAATTTACTTTTTTTATCCNGCATCAGGCCGGTTGCTCACCTCAATAAATTTATTCAACGTTTCCNGNACTTTGCCGGAATCAATCANTTCNGCGGCGAGACGGATNCCGTCTTCCATAGTCTCAGCTTTGCCGCCGATATAGAGCGCCGCGCCTGCATTCATNANNACNGCATTGCGNTTNTGTCCTTTTTCNCCNTTCAGAATGGCAAGAACAATATTTGCATTTTCTTCCGGNGTACCGCCTTCAAGGTCAGCNTTNGTNCANCGNTCAAATCCGAANTGTTCNGGAGTNATCACATANGATTTGAACCAGCCGTCTTTCATCTCGCAGACAGTGGTNGGNGCNCTCATGGANATTTCATCCAGNTTATCCTGACCGTAGACGACCATACCNCGCNTCACNCCGAGNCTGATCAAAACCTGNGCNAAGGGNTCNACCAGATATTCATCATATACGCCAAGGAGCTGCATNGCNGGGNTTCCGGGNTTGGTNAGNGGNCCGAGGATGTTGAANACNGTGCGGAATCCTAATTCTTTGCGGATAGCGCCNACNTATTTCATGGAAGTNTGNTATTTNTGTGCGAAAAAGAAGCACATGCCGACTTCNTTTAACAGNTCGATACATCTGTCGGGGCTCTGCTGGATGTTTACGCCCAGAGCTTCGAGGCAGTCTGCCGTGCCGCACTGTGAGGAAGCAGCGCGGTTTCCGTGCTTGGCTACCTTCATGCCGCCTGCAGCGCATACGAGGGCGGAAGTGGTGGAAATATTAAAGCTGTGCGCGTTATCACCTCCGGTTCCTACGATCTCAAAAATATCCATGCCGGTCTCTACCTTGGTGGCGTGATCACGCATGGCAGCCGCGCACCCTGCGATCTCATCGGTCGTCTCGGCTTTTGCACTCTTGGCGGAAAGCGCCGCGAGGAATGCGGCATTCTGTGTGGGTGTGGTGTCGCCGCTCATAATTTCGTTCATTACGGCATAAGCCTCATCGTAGGTGAGGTCTTCTTTGTTTACGATTTTTACAATTGCTTCTTTAATCATGTCTAAATCCTCCTACTTCTTTGTTTATTATAATTAGAAAAGTGATACGATTTTACGAGTTTGCTCGTTTTTTTGCAGTATTTATTCGACGCATAAATTAGTGTAATCGCCTTGTATAAAGTTCCTCAGCATTGTCCTCCCGTCCGGAGTCATAATGGACTCAGGATGAAACTGCACTCCGAAAATGGGATATTCCCTGTGCTGAATCGCCATTACTTCTCCGTCCGTGGTGACTGCGGTAATTTCTAATTCCTCCGGGATAGTATCTGCGTCCGCCGCCAGAGAGTGATAGCGGGCAACCGGAGCAGTTCCCGGACAGCCCTTAAATAATGGACAGTCCATGTTAAACTTTACATTTGACTGCTTTCCGTGCATCAGTTCTTTGGCGTAGGTAACGGTCGCGCCGAATGCCGCGCAGATCGCCTGATGTCCGAGACAGACGCCCAGTAGCGGAATCTCTTTGCCGAGCGTTCTTGCGGCTTCTACGATGATACCGGCATTCTCCGGCCTTCCCGGACCGGGAGAAAGGATGATGCGGTCGGGTTTTAATTCACGAATTTCTGCTATTGTCATTTCATCATTGCGGATGACCCTGATGTCGGGATCGATCTCGCCGATGAGTTGATAGAGGTTATAGGAAAAACTATCGTAGTTATCTATGAGCAGAATCATTGATCCACCTCCTCTGCAAGCGTCAGGGCATTGATCACCGCTTTCGCTTTGTTGATGCATTCCCCATATTCCTTTTCGGGAACGGAGTCCGCGACGATACCGGCTCCGCTTCTGACGAATACTTTGCCATTCTTCTTGTAAGCGATGCGGATGGCGATGCAGGTGTCCATGTTGCCAGTAAAATCAATGTAGCCGATGGCACCGCCGTAGATGCCGCGCTTGTTATTCTCCAGTTCACCGATCAGCTGACATGCCCTGATCTTCGGGGCACCGGAGAGTGTTCCTGCTGGAAGAACCGCTTCAATGGCATCCAGTGCGTCGAAGTCATCTTGAATCTCACCCCGTACCGTGGAACCGATGTGCATGACATGGGAGTAGCGCTCGATGGAATGCAGTTTCTCAACTTGAACGGTGCCGAATTTACTGATTTTGCCGAGGTCGTTTCGTCCCAGATCGACCAGCATGTTGTGCTCCGCCAGCTCTTTTTCGTCGGACAACAGTTCTTTTTCCAGCGCAATGTCCTCCGCTTCGGTTTTCCCGCGGGGTCTTGTTCCGGCCAGAGGAAAGGTATGCAGTACGCCGTTTTCCAGCTTGACGAGAGTTTCCGGTGAGGCGCCGGCTACTTCCACATCAGTTCCTGAAAAATAGAACATATAGGGTGACGGATTGATGGTGCGCAGAATCCGGTATGTGCCTAGCAGGCTGCCCTCAAAGGGTGCACTTAGGCGGTTGGAGAGCACGATCTGGAAGATGTCTCCCTCGCGAATGTGGTGTTTTGCTTTTTCCACCATATCGCAGTAATGCTCTTTGTCAAACAGCGGGGTGACGTCTCCCAGAAGCCGCCCGGCGGGTTCATTTTTCTTTTCGCCTGTGCGTAGCAGTTCGCAGAGCTGTCTTAATTCCATAACCGCTTTATTATATCCGACTTCGATATCTTCTAAAGGCATATTAACAATGAGGATAATCTTCTGGCGGAAATTGTCGAAGGCAATGACCTTGTCGAAGAGCATCAAATCAACATCTTTAAATGATTCGGTGTCCTGTACGGGAATTTTGACCGACGGCTCCCGATACCCCTGGTAATCGTATGCAAAATATCCGACCAGTCCGCCAGTAAAAGAGGGGAGATAATCAAAGCGCGGGCTCTTGTAATCGGCGAGTATCTGGCGCAGGAATGCCGATGGGTTATCGGTTTGAATTTTAATATTTCCTGCTTTCAATTCACCGTCGATACAGGTGATCTCCAGTTTGGGATCATATCCTAAGAAAGTATATCTTCCCCATTTCTCTTTCTCGGCAACCGATTCCAGCATGTAGCAGTGGGTGGATATATTCTTCAGTATTTTCATTGCTTCGATCGGTGTGCAGATATCAGACAGAATCTCGCAGCTGACGGGNACTACCTTGTAGTCTCCCGTGGCGGCGATCTGCTTGACNGTGTTTANGTCCGGTGAAAATTTCATAATGGTTCCCTCCANTGNGTGTGGATTTNGCGTGCATAAGCAGACTCGGAATGCCTTGCATTCCGAGTTCGCGTTGCTCGTCATAAGCCTCAGGTGACATGCGCTCATGCAAGCATGGCGCCCGCCGCCTAAGACTTCTGACTCTGCTTATGCGCGCAAAAAAGTCCTTGACAGAATTTTATTCTGTCAAGGACGAATAATNTCTATCCGCGGTGCCACCTTGATTCACGGNAATGCCCGTGCACTTAGCAGGATACCTGTATATCCCCGGCAACTGACGTATGCCTNCACGTTGCAGAATACTTTGCGTAAAACGCATTTGACTGCACCCTCGGCGGTCCATTTGACAACTTGTTTCTTACCCGATTCTCAGCCTCACGGGTTCTCTGTATAGGCATGATTGCCGTTATCTCCGCTTCAACGGTTTACNATATNAAACTGCTNATATGTTACCACGTTCAGAGNAGAGTGTCAACATGTTGGATGATTTTTTTGCATATATTGTNTCTTAGTATTTCACATGTTATAATAGAAANGTTCATATGTTATATTGCAAATTNNGGAGGTTATTATGAAAAGCTCCGAAATNATAAAGGAAATCCGTTCTTGNTTGAATATAAGTCAAAGTGAATTGGCTGTAAAGTTAGGCGTTAGTTTCGCAACAGTTAACCGCTGGGAAAANGGTCATTGTGAGCCATCACAAATTGCGNTGAATGCAATAAAAAGTCTATGTAACAGCAATAACATTGATTTTTCTCAATTNGAAGGAAATCATATTATCAGCAGNAATGAAATAGTAACTCTNTATCATGGTTCAAAATCGGGNATTTACGGTGCCATTGAACCCATAAGCCGNAATCGCTGCGATTTTGGAAAAGGTTTTTACATGGGAACTGACCGGATTCAGCCGCTTACTTTGATTTGCAATTATCCTAATGCCAAAATATATACATTAAGCGTNGATTTATCGGGACTCAGGATTCTTGATGTGGAAGTAGGATTAGATTGGGCATTATTGGTCGCATATAACCGTGGNAAGATGGAGNCCGTGAAACATTCAGCTATCTATAATCGTATTNCCGATTTGAGTAAAGACTGTGACATGATTATCGGCTATATNGCAAACGATAGAATGTTTATCGTTCTGGATCGTTTTTTCAACGGAGAGATTACTGATCTTGCGTTGATTAACAGNCTTTCTGCATTGAANCTGGGCAAACAATANGTGGCTTTAACACACAAGGCTTGCAAAAAAGTAGAAATNATAGATGAACAGGAANTTACNGAGGATGATCGGGATACTCTAAAACAAGAAAGTGAAGCAAACCGTTCCAAAGGTGTTGCAATGGCAGATGAGATATGCCGGAAATATCGCCGTGACGGCAGGTTCTTTGATGAAATATTAAANNCNGGCGAGTAGTGTGAAAAAGTGCGCGGAAATGAGGATTCAATATGGAAAATTTTACACTNGAAAAACGTCAGCTCTGTGATATACAGGGAAGGTTGTTTGAACTTGCNTTAAAAANCGGNTTGGATTGTCCGTCNTTTATAGAANNTTTTATGAATAGCAGAGCCGCCGCCGCCCTTGANGATGTCTANGATCGACTGCAGTGGGCCGGAGAAGAATATATTCTGGAAGANCTGAATGATGAAGCAGGCGGTCTGAAAAAAGCCGGAACAGTTTATAGTGCCGAAGTAATGTATTGGACAGGTTATATTTATCGCTATTGGCATTATTATACAAATGAATATAGCCGTGACATATATAAAGTNGCNGATGCCGGAACGATGAATGAATGCTGGCTTGGATTTCATACGTTTGATGTGGAGATGGCAATTGATGATTTGAGGGAGATTTATAAACAAAAACAAGCATTTTCTTATTAGATTATTTATGGTGATTAAGTCAGCGCAAAAACTAAGAAAGGGGAAATACAAATGATACTGAATAACTTATTGACGAGAAAACATAAAGGTTGGGTTTGTGCGCTTCTGCTATTTACTGCCGGGGCAATTGCGGCATGCGGCAAAGAACCGGATCAGGAGATGGAAAGTGCGGAATCAGCACAGGCAGGACATGAGGGGGAGGAGTCACCGGGGCCGTCTTCGGATGATTTCGTGGAAGCACAGGTCATCGATGATATTGAAGTGATTACCGATGATAAGGAAGAGCCGACGTGCGAAGTAATGGTTCCGGCAAAGAATCCGCAAACGGACGAACTCAAAGACCGGTTCGGTGACAACTGTATCAGTGAGCAGACATTCGAGGCGGAACTCAGCGAGTACAGCGGCAGGGTGTGGTTTGTTCCTTATGCGCCTGCAGAGGAGGGGCAGTCGCTTAATATACAGATTGTTCAGGACGGGGAGGTTTTGACACAGCTATATCCTTATGTTCCTGAGAGTTTGGAGGGACAGCCATTTACAAGCCTCGATGCCGTGACGTTTTTGGATATCAATTATGACAACTGTACGGATATCGTCTTGGTTGAAACATATGGAAATACCACCTTTGCGGCGGTCTATTATGGTTTTGCTGCTGAGACGGATGAGGAGTACAGATACTTTAATGCGCAGTGGTCTTTGTCGGAGGCTTTGTCGAGTAAGGTAGATCCTGTTTCGATTGCGGGAATCCGGGATCTGTTGGGAGCAAAGAAGAATGGAGAATTTGCAGATTACAGGGAGGCGTATGCGGCAATTATCAAGTTGTGGGAAGTGGAAGATGACTCGAATCTGTCCGGTGATTTAATATATGTTGACAGTGATGATACTCCGGAGCTGGTGATTGGGGATAACGGATTCTGGGTCGGCCTGTATACCTATCACGACGGCAGAGCTTATACACTCATGGATCATTGGGCGTATGGCGCGATGGGAAATGCAGGATACGAATATCTTCCGAAGGACAACAGGATAAGAAATTATAACAGTGACTATGCAGGTGCGATCCGATACACTACTTATATGGCGATAAACGATCAATATTCACTGAAGACCGTTACGCAGATCGAGACATATAATTTCGATGATGTCAATGAGAACGGATATCCGGATGATGACGAACAGGGTTCGATCGGGTATTACAGCGTAAGCTATGTTGACGGTGTGCAAATCACATATGAGCAGTATAATGACTATGATGCCGGCGAATACGAACCTGTTGTCGGTGCCATGATTTTAGAAGAACTGATGAAAAAGCTTGCGGAATAGGCCGGATCAAATGGCAGGATGAAATAGTAAGGTAGAAGCCCCTCAAAGAGCAGTAGCGTTTTGAGGGGCTTCTGTTTTACGATTCTCCCTTTAGGGCATTTTCAACGGCTTTCTTTATGACAGTGCTTGAATTTGTCGCACCTGATACTGCGTCAACATATATTTTCTGTTCTTCAATGATTCTGTCTGCAACTATTTCTGCGGGCTTTCCACGTCCGTTTTTATGCTCCAGAATATCAATGTTTGTGATTACTCTATTTTGAACCGTTACTTCCACTTTGGCATAGACAAAATCCACGTCATATTCTCCGATATAAACTCCGTCGGGGATATCGGAAATGTCTATGTTGCTAAAAGTTGTTTCCTTTACCGCCTTTTTATAGTCCGCCACACTTTTCAGATAAATCGCTGTTAAGATTAACCCGATAAGGGAAAGAAAAATTGCTGTAAATAAAAGGATTCTTTTGTGGGATAATTTCATTTGAGACACCTCTCAATCTTTTTAAATGTCCGTTTAGGAAGTTCTTTCTTATTCTTTGCATTTGTACACACCACTTTTCCTATCGGTGTCATGCCCGCGGTCTTGAAAAATTTGTCCATATTGTGGATTGCCCCTCTGCTCTGTCCGAATATCCATGAAAAAGGGGCAGGAGTATTGCAGGAAGTCAAAAGCATATATTGCTTCCCACGCAAACGTGGTTTTGGAAATGTATTTGTTTCTTCCATAGCAGTTCCNAGCAATCGGTCAAATAAGTTTTTGACAGGAGCCGGAACATTTGCCCAATAAACAGGGCTGGCAAGAATAACAAACTGACAATTCTGCAATAATGCGACTATTTCCTGTACGTCATCTTTTTGGATACAAATACGTGTATCCATGCAAGCTCGGCAACCTGTGCAGAAAGCAAGCTCCTTTTCATACAAATTAATTTTTGTTACAGCATACCCTGTCTGTTCGGCTTTTCGGATTGCTAAATCCAGCATGCCCGCTGTCATTCCATCTGTGTGGGGACTACCTAAAATGGCTAGCGCTTTTTGTTCACTCATAATCAGATCTCCTTAGTCGCAATCGAATGATAAACAAGAGAAAACCCATATTCCAAAAACTGTTTTTTTGATAATCCCAANGACTTTTTAATATATTCTTCTTTGTTTGCGGCAAGCTGAATGATTCCGGAAAGCATACCCCAAAAGTTAAATATGGCTGGCATAATTTCCAAATCATCTCGCAAATCCCCTTTTTCCATGCCTGTTAATAAAAAATGTTTTAGCTTATTATTTATTTCTTCCCCAACTTGATAGGTTTCCTTTTCTTCCGGAAGATAGTCACGGCTCTCAAAATCAATATTGATTTTATCCAACACNATTCTAAAATAAAAAGGAAATTCTTCCTGATACTGTACCAGCCCGCGACAGATGAAATCATATCTTGTTTTTGTGGTTTNGTGTTGCACCAAAGCAGAGGATATGTAGTCGTAAAGCTTTTTCATGCTATTCAATACTAAAATACTGACGATCTCCTCTTTGTTTTCAAAATATACATATAATGTTGCTTTGCTGTATCCGGCAGCTTTCGCTATATCGTCCATAGAAGTTGCGGCAATTCCCTTTTCCATAAACAATACGGATGCCGCCGCCGCTATACTTTCCCGGTGTACGCTTCTAGGCGCTTTCTTTCTTCGACCCATGTGTTCCTCCTAACAATAATTAAACCCACGGTTTAATTATATAGATGGTATTTCTTCTTGTCAATGATGTTCTTTGATAAATGTTTTCTTTGTCGAAACCGCCCAGTGTGGTGTTGTAGGTAATGAGAGGATTATCAGAATGTTGAGGCGCATAGAGACATGAAATGACGGTATAACCCTTGTAATTGGGGCTATACCGCCTAATCTGAAATCACTTCCGTGTAACCGCAATTTTTTGCATAAGAATCTGATGATTTGACGTACAGTTTTGAAAGAGGATTGGCTAAATATTCACAACCACCTTCTCAGCATTCGGCATCAGCACCGTATCGCTTCCGGACACTTCCATGGCGGCGCCGTCAGCAGATGCTGCCTTTACATTAACTAACCTTACGGTATAAGGCTTCTTACCGATATTCTCCGCTTCAATCGTAATCTGCGCACCGTCTTTCATAACAGATACGTTTAATTCCGCATTCTGTGCCATGCCGTACACTGTCGTTTCTGCTTTCTGACCGTCTGTCAATGCGTATACGCGCAGTTCTGCGCCGTCGGCNTAATCATANTCCGGCTTGTCATNGCAGGCACCGATNGCNACGATGGANTTCGGNCGAACCATCAGGGGCAGATNCAGATAATCATATTTCTTCTCNACCCATACGCCNCCGTCAACGGTCTCTCCNGTAAAGAAGTCCGTCCANGTNCCCTTCGGCAGATAGAAAGANCCCATGCTTTCATCGTTAAAGATCGGAGCNACCAGNAGATTATCGCCCAGCATATACTGTTTATCCAGATAATAACAGTTCTTATCTTCCGTAAATTCCAGCACCATGCTNCGCATAGTCGGCACGCCGGANCGGGANGTGTCGATNGATGTCNGATANAAATAAGGCATAAGNGACGCTTTCAACTTGGTAAAAGTTCTCACCACGTCCACGGCCTCCTCATCGTACAGCCACGGCACNCGGTAGGACTGGCTGCCGTGCAGACGGCTGTGGGAAGACAACAGACCGAAAGCAACCCANCGCTTGTATACGTCNGCGGTGGAGGTATGCTCGAATCCNCCGATATCNTGNGCCCAGAANCCGAANCCGGACATCAGNANGGACAGACCGCCNCGCAGGCTTTCCTCCATGGATTCATAGTCNGACCAGCAGTCGCCGCCCCAGTGTACGGGGAANTTCTGNCCGCCTACGGTTGCTGAGCGGGCGAACAGTACCGCCTCNCCNTTGCCGCGTTTCTTTTCTAACAGNTCAAATACTNCTTTGTTGTACAGGTAGGTATAGTAATTGTGCATCTTCTTCGGATCGGANCCGTCGTGGTAGACGCAGTTGACGGGAATCCTTTCGCCGAAATCCGTCTTGAAGCAGTCTACNCCCATGTCAAGCAGCGCTTCCAGCTTATCCTGATACCATTTGCATGCTTCGGGATTGGTGAAGTCCACCAGCGCCATACCGGGCTGCCACATATCCCACTGCCATACATCGCCGTTCGGACGCTTGATGAAGTAACCCTTCTCCATGCCCTCGGCGAACAGAATCGACTCCTGACCGATATAAGGATTGATCCACACGCAGATATTTAAGCCCTTCGCCTTGATCCGGGACAGAAGTCCTGCGGGATCGGGGAATACCTTTTCATCCCAGACGAAATCCGTCCAGTGGAATGCTTTCATCCAGAAACAGTCAAAGTGGAAAGTACGCAGCGGAATGCCGCGATCCAGCATACCGTCGATAAAACTCATAACTGTCTCTTCGTCGTAATTGGTTGTAAAAGAAGTGGACAGCCATAAACCGAATGTCCAGGGTGCCGGCAGAGTCGGCTTGCCGGACAGATCGGTATATCTGGTCAGCACGTCTTTCATCGTAGGACCGTTAAAGAAGAAGTAGTCCAGACTGCCGCCTTCCACGCTGAAAGCCGCCTTCGTGACATTTTCCGTGCCGAACTCGAAGGAAACGCGCTCCGGATGATTGACCAGCACACCGTATCCCTTATTGGATATGTAGAAGGGAATATTCTTGTAGGCCTGCTCGGTGCTGGTACCGCCGTCTTCATTGTATATTTCTACGGTCTGTCCGTTTTTTACAAAAGGGGTAAAGCGTTCGCCGGTGCCATACAGAAGTTCGCCGACACCGATGTTAAGNTGTTGACGCATATAGGTATTTTCCAGATCGCCCTCTAATTCATAGCAGTCACCCTTATAATCCGTTTTCATCAGGGCGAGGTCACGNCGGCCGCTTCCCGTAAGCGTTCTGCCGCCGCTTCTGTAAGTCATGGACCAGGGATTNTTGGTGATGACTAAGGACAGTGTGCCGCTGGTNACCGTNAGGGTATCNGTCGTATCTTCCACTTGTAAAACTTGCGGATTGTCCAGATTCAATTCAAAAGAAGGNGTCTTATTCACCGTGCCCATATGNTGNAANGTCTGTACCCGGATCACNTCGGGCATAGGNGAGGTGATNCGAATGGTAAGATTTANGCCGCCCAGCGTNTCGCCTCTTTCTTTGATNGGATGCGTCGGTGCACACAGAGTCACCTCNGTGTCCTTGACGGTNGTATAACAGACTTCNNTNGGAGAGAAACAGGATACACCCTCCTTAAATAACCAACATCCGTTACTGAATTTCATGATAAAANTCCTCCTCGTTTANTNAATATGGAAATATTATAACATTTTTCACACNNNTNCTGATAATCNNCCTGAATAGATNNAGAATTCTCTNNCTGTTCAAGCNTAACTCTGTCTGAACTGTAATTGCTTTTTAATATATCGAAACAAAATTGAAATGGGAAGTGTAATTTTTTGATGTAAAATACATTAAATTTTTGCTATAGAAGTGGGCGGNTGTCAATGCTATGATAGGATGTAAACGNATACGTCATTATGATAAAGGAGNGTACTATGCNGACANNGCAGTATACATACCGTAACCTCCCNATTCCCGGCGGCGGTTACGTGACAGGTTTTATTTTTCATCCGAAAGAAAAAGGGGTTCTGTATATCAGGACCGATATCGGCGGCGTATACCGCTTCGATGCGAAAGCGAAACGGTGGCACAGCCTGATTGACCANGTGACGATGGAAGACTTAAGNGAGACATTTCCGNCGGCGGTGGCNTTGGACAAGGATCGNCCGGAGCGGNTNTATATCGCCTGCGGTATCGGCAGTGCTACCCACGGCAAGCTGGCTGTGTCCGATGATTATGGGGAGCATTTTCAATACTATGAGATGCCGATGCCGGTTCACGGTAATTGGAACGGGCGCGGTACGGGGTACCGGCTGATCGTGGATGGCAATGATCCGGACTGTCTCTGGTTCGCATCTCAGAAAACAGGATTATGGCGTGGTATCGGAAGGGGTGCATCGTGGGAAAGGGTCAGCGCTTTTCATGATGACTATGCTACGCTGGTGGGACAGAGTGAGGACGGCACCGCACTGTTTGTCGGGTGTGCGGGAGTGAGTGTGAAGCGCACGGAGAGGCTGCGGGGGCACAGTCTGCATGTGTCTTATGACAATGGCGTCAGTTTTGAACAGCTCTGGCAGCCGCAGGACGGCGAGATAGAAGGCGTGCAGCTTGCGGGTCTGGTGGCACAGCGGTATACGATNGATGACAAATATCTCTATGTGACTTACTCTGTGATGGGGAAGAACGCCTATGTCCGTGAGATGGGCTACAGCTGCGATGGCGGCAGTGTGATCGGCGGACGGGTAGTCAGATACCCTATTCTGAAAACAAATGCCGGCACACGTTTCGGACGGGGAGAAGAGATCACACCGGGCNGTCCGGTGTTGCATGGGGATTACGGACTCGAATACGGTTTTGGCGGCATTGATACGNCGGCGACGAGACCGGGGCTTGTGGTCTGCTCCACGATCAGTAAGGAGGACGGAGACAGTATCTTCCGTTCCTATGATTACGGACAGACGTGGGAGGAGATTCTGTATGATCTGGAGAAGGGCAGGATGGAATTCCGTACTTCCTATATGAAGCCCTGTTACAACGGTAATCATTCCATCATTCACTGGCTGTCCGATTTCAAGATCAATCCCCATGATGAGCGGGAGGCGTGGTTTAATACGGGCACTGGAGTGTTTTGCACCGGCACGCTGACAGAAGAAACGGTGACATTCAGTGATTGGTGTGACGGTCTGGAAGAAACGGTCCACCTGAACCTGTACAGCCCGCCGCGGGGAGAAGTGCAGCTGATCGACATTTTGGGAGATCTGGGAGGGTTTGCTTTCAGACAGCTTGATGAGCCCTGCGATAATTCTTTTGACGATGCCGACGGCAACCGGTATATNACGTGTATCAATGCGGATTATTCCGATGCGAATCCNGACTATGTGGCAGTGACACCCAGAGGAAACTGGAANGGCAAGACCAAAGGCGGGCTGATCGTGTCCGAGGATCAATGCCGGACTTTTCGCAGGCTGCCTATGCCTTACGGGATCACGGAGAGGCTGGATGAAGCGTTCCGGTGCATAGAGACGCCGAATGTGAACAGCGGATGGGTGGCGGTTTCACCGGATTGCGGGAAGATAGTCTGGTCTGTTGCCAAGGGGGATCGCCTTCCGGTGGATATGGTAGTGGTAAGCCGGGACGGCGGGTTGCATTTCGTGCAGGCGCAGGTCTATGATCTGACAGGAAACCGGGTGAAGGCCGGCGGTATGAAAGTGTTTGCAGACCGTATGGACAGCGATGTGTTCTACGGTTTCGGAGAAGCATCACAATGCTACATAAGCGAGGACGGCGGGTTGACATTCCGGCAGCATCAGACACCGGCGGATTTTCCGAGGATCGACTTCGCGATGATTGACTGTGCCAATAAGATTGAAGTTCGGGGAGAAACCGGTAAACGGGGAACATTCTACATGGCGCTCGGTACATATGGGCTCTGGAAGTTTATATACGGCATAGGAGCAACGGAGAAAGCAGAGAGTGTGACAGCACGGGAAGCGGCCGGCAAGGTCACAGCAGTCAGACTAAGCAAGGACGGTGACACTTTCTATCGGCTCGGACTTGGTATACTGCGTCCGAACGGGGATTATTATAAGGAGAATAAAGCGATCTATACGGCGGCGGTGATCGATGGGGAATACGGATTCTACCAGTCGCTGGACGACGGGAAGACATATACGCGGCTGAACACCGACAGACAGATGTACGGTGAGATCAACAGTGTGGAAGGAGACAGCAGAGTCTTCGGAAGATTCTATCTTGCCACGGGCAGCCGGGGCGTGCTGTACGGGGAGCCGACAGTATAGAACATAAGCCATAATATTAAATTTGTGCGGAAGCGTTGTAGCAACATCGCTTCGGAACGGAGGTAATCATGCACTTACAACAGGACGGAAACAAACTGCTTATCTTGGACGGGACAGCCCGTGTTGTCATCGAGCCATGGGGTGTCAATTCCCTGCGGGTACGGATGACGAAAGAGACGCGAATGGATGAGAATGACTGGGCTTTGACGGAGGCGGTGGAGGAGACAGATGTGCAGATCACATTTGAAGAGATCGATGTGACCGACCCGTGGTATCAGTCGGAGGAATATGTGCAGTATCATCAAAAGGGTGTACAGGCGTCCCTCACAAATGGTAAAATTACGGCAAAAGTATCTCACGAGGGCTGGATCAGCTACTATAATCAAAAAGGGGAACTGTTGACGGAGGAATATTGGCGCAACAGAAACCGGATCAACCGTTACTGTGTGCCGCTGCGCATCGACGGCAGGGAACTGAAGCCGATTCAAGGCNCNACGGATTATGCATTGACAGCCCGGTTNGAGGCTTTCGATGACGAGAAGATCTTCGGCATGGGGCAGTATCAGGAGAAACATCTGAATAAGAAGGGTGCGATTCTGGAACTGGCACATCGCAATTCTCAGGCAAGNGTGCCNTTNATGATCTCCAGCAGGGGATATGGATTTTTCTGGAACAATCCGGCCATCGGTACGGCTGTATTTGGGGCTAACAAGACGGAATGGTCAGCGCTCAGTACGAAGAAACTGGATTATTTCATCACCGCGGGAGATACGCCGGCNGAAATAGAGGAGCAGTATTCAGCAGCTACGGGCAGGACGCCGATGATGCCGGAGTATGGTTTGGGCTACTGGCAGTGTAAGCTGCGTTACCGCAATCAGGAGGAACTGCTGGCGGTAGCGAGAGAGCATAAGAGAAGAGGNCTGCCCATGGATGCCATCGTGGTNGACTTCTTCCACTGGACAATGCAGGGNGATTTCCGGTTTGAACCCAGAGACTGGCCGGACCCGGAAGCTATGGTGCGGGAACTGAAAGAAATGGGAATCGAAACGGTAGTTTCCGTCTGGCCTACGATTGATGAACGCAGCGAGAATTATGGGCGGATGGCGGAGAACGGNTATCTTGTAACAGCCGACAGAGGCAATTCCAACCATATGACATGGATGGGNAATACGGTTTTCTANGATGCGACNCANCCGGNTGCGCAGAAGTTCGTCTGGGAGCNNTGTAAGGAGAATTATTACAATAAAGGTATNCGCTGCTTCTGGCTGGANGAGGCGGAGCCGGAGTACGGTCCTTATGATTTCGATAATTACCGGTATTATGAAGGCACNGCGCTGCAGTGCTCCAACCGCTATCCGGTAGGTTACGCGAANGGNTTTTACGAAGGACTTCGTGCNGNGGGAGAGACGCAGATCATGAGCCTTGTGCGCTGCGCATGGGCGGGAAGCCAGAAGTACGGCGTGCTCACTTGGTCGGGGGATATCTATTCTTCTTTCAGATCCATGAGAGAGCAGCTGCAGGCAGGCTTGAGTATGGGAATGGCGGGTATTCCGTGGTGGACATCGGATATCGGCGGATTCTTAGGCGGGGATATCCGGGATGAGCATTTTAAAGAACTGTTAGTGCGGTGGTTTGCCTGGGGCGCTTTCTGTCCCGTATTCCGTATGCACGGTGAGCGTTCTCCGTGGTACGAGAGAGAGCAGGAGTTCATTAACGGTGTCAGGCAGCTGACCAGCGGGCAGGATAATGAGGTCTGGAGCTTCGGGGAAGACAATTATGAGATTTTGTCGAAATATCTTTTTATCAGGGAGAAGCTTCGTCCATATATCAGATCATGCATGGAAGAGGCGGCGAGGACGGGTGGACCGGTGATGCGTCCTCTGTTCTATGATTTTCCTGAGGACCGGGTATGTTGGGAAACGGAAGATGCTTATATGTTCGGGGCGGATCTGCTGGTAGCGCCGGTGATGGAAGAAGGGGCCAGAGAGAGACGAATCTATCTTCCGGCCGGGTGCAGCTGGACGGATGCTTATACGAAGAAAGTGCATGAAGGCGGGCAGTATGTGACGGTTCCGGCGCCGCTTGACATTATTCCGGTGATGATCAGAGAGGGAAAAAAATACAATATCTATGAGTAAGAAACGATGGATTTCCACATTTTTTCATAATGCCACCATTAAGCGGCAGCTGTATACGATCTATACGGCTGTCGTTGTGGTACCCATATTGTTGTTGGGCACTTTCCTGATGACGTATATTTATCATATGATGGTTAATTACTATACGGATCTCCTGAAATCCGACAACTACCGGGTGCGCAATGTGTTGTTTGATATTACGATGGAAGTTTATTCTATTTCAAAGGACATCTCTTTTGACGACGGGGTGCGGGAGATTCTGGCGAGTGAGTTCGACAAGCGGCAGGAGTATGTACATGCAGTGGACCGAAATGCAGTGCTAAGCCAATATGCGGAGACTTATGCGGAGGTCAGTAAGATTGAGATCTATACGGACAACCCGTTCCTATCAGATTATAAACTGTTCAAACGGACGAGTGAAGAGATCGAGAATACGACATGGTATCAGCAGGCATTGACTAAGTCAGGAGTTTTCTGGCAGCAGATCTCATGGGAAGACGGATACCGGGACAGTAAGTGGGACCTGTGTCTGGTGAAAAAGATTCCCTTAGTGAATTCTCCGTACCATGCGGCTCTGGTCATACATATTGACGATAATTATCTGCGGATGTGGGTGGACAGCAGCGAGTATATCAGCGTTATGTCGGTTGACAGGGGACCGGTTTTTTACAGCTCTGACCGAGAGCGGGATGGGAAGGCACAGCCTTGGATTGTTGACTTTGATGATCCCTATTTTCACTATACGGGATTAACCGAGGTGGAAGGGAATAAGTACTTTATCGATGTCTCTACGTTCCGAGCGTATCAATCCGGGTCCAGAATCTATCTGAGCACGTTGGATCCAAAGGGCTATTCTGATATTCGGAGCATTTTGTTTTTATGCGGTGCAATCATTTTGACTGCGCTAGTCATTCCGGGTGTTCTGATACTTATTTTTACGCGATATTTTACGAATCGCGTCAATGTGCTCAGGCAGCAGATGCATAAGGCGAGCACGCAGGATTATGAGCTGATTGCCAACTTCCGCGGACGGGACGAGCTGTCGGAGGCGTTTGAGGATCTGCAGGTTATGGTACAGAATATTAAGGAACAGGAAGCCAAGACTTACGAGGCACAGCTTAAAGAGCAGGAACTGATGATCCGGCAGCAGGAGATGGAATTTAAGATGCTTGCCAGCCAGATCAATCCGCATTTCCTCTATAATACGCTGGAAACTATACGGATGAAAGCGCTGACGGCGGGAGATAAAGAGGCAGCAACGGCAACGAAGCTGCTGGGAAAATCCATGCGCTATGTATTGGAGAATACAGGCACTTCGTTTACCACACTGGAAGAAGAACTGAACCATTTGGATGAGTATATGGAGATCCAGCGCCTGCGTTTCGGTGACAGGATACAATATGAGAAAAAAGTGGAGGACGGTCTGGAACTGTCGAAATACTATATTCTGCCGCTTTTGCTGCAGCCGATGGTGGAGAATGCGATCATACACGGCATGGAGGAATTGGAGGAAGGCGGCAAAATTGTACTTTCCGTCTATCGTAAAGATATGGATGGCAGTCCGCTCCTTATGATCGATGTGGACGACAACGGCTGCGGTATGGATGAGGAGACGCTTAGTAAACTGCGCAGGGATATTGAGGTGCGCGATATGAGCCGGAGCAGAAGCATAGGATTATATAATATCAACCAGCGCATGAAACTGCATTACGGTGACGGGTATCGGATACATATTTATTCGGAGCCCGGGCAGGGCACCAGAATCCGGCTGAATATTCCGGTGGACAAGTGCAGCAGCGAAACATAGCGAAACCAAGATGAAAAAGTGACGGTATTTTTATCAAATTTTTTCGGTATTTTTATTTTTGTAAATTTTTTATAATAAATGCATTGCAGGAGATATATTTGTCAGCAAAGATTTCCTGCAATGCATTTTTGCATATAGGGAAGTCAGCAAAGGGGAATCCCGGTCATGCAGAACATACCGCAAAACTTATTATGGAAAGGATGAGCAGATATGAGTGCAGGAAAAACCTCGAAAGAGAAAGTGATCAAGCAGAAGTTCAGCATGCAGTTAATGTGGAAACAGCGATATCTATTGTTGATGTCGGTTCCCTTTCTGATTTGGCTGATCGTTTTTAAGTACATTCCCTTGTGGGGATGGACAATGGCGTTTCAGGATGTGAGGCCTAAGACACTGGCTCTACCTTTCTGGCAGAGGCCGTTTGTCGGGTTTGATAATTTCATAAAGGCATTTCAGGATCGTATATTCGGTCAGGTTATGTTTAATACGATCGGGCTGAGTGTTCTCGGTATCGCGGTCGGAACAATCATGGCGATTTTGTTTGCCTTGATGTTAAATGAAATACGTTTTGTTAAATTTAAGAAAATAACGCAGACCATTTCTTATCTTCCCCACTTCGTATCGTGGGTAGTTATCGCCAGTATTGCCAAGATGGTATTAAATGACGGCGGTATGCTGGATACGGCTCTTCACACCAAGCTGGGACTGATGAGTACGAACTCACCTGTGTTCTGGGTTTCGGTCGTTCTGATCAATACATGGAAAGAAGTGGGATGGGATGCCATCGTATACTTATCCGCCATGGCGGGAATCGACGCGGGTCTGTATGAGGCGGCCAAGGTGGACGGCGCGAACCGTCTTCAGAGAATCTGGCACATCACCCTGCCGGGCATTAAACCTACAGTTGTTGTGCTGCTGATCATGGGTATCGGCGGTGCGTTGAATGTAGGTATGGAACGTCAGATGCTTTTAAGTAACGGTATCGTACAGGATCATGCGATGGTGCTTTCATGGTTCTCTTATGTCAGAGGTATCGGAAACAGCAATTACGGTCTTGGTACTGCGATCGGTATGTTCCAGTCATTGGTCGGCATTGCGTTACTCTTCATAGCTAATAAGATCGCCGGACTGCTGGGCGAGAGCAAACTGATATAAGGAGGGGCGGCCATGACAAACGTTAAGAGCAATAAGATCAAAAGTAATGATAATATTTTAGATTACATATTGTTGGTCGTGTTCNTATTTCTGATCATTATTACGGTATATCCGTTCTTAAATGTGTTGGCGATATCGCTGAATGATCCGATCGACACGATGCGTAACATCAATTTCATCATACCGAGAGAGTTTACATGGAGCAATTATGCTTATGTATTCAGAGAGAACAATCTGGGGCAGGCTTTTATACTGTCCGTAGCAAGAACACTGATCGGCGCAGGNGCGGGCGTGATCTGNACGGCAATGTTAGCCTATGTGCTGAGCAGGAAGGATTTCTATTTCAATAAGTTATTTACGACCCTGTTTGTAATCACCATGTATGTCAGCGGCGGACTGATTCCTGAGTACCTGCTGCTGATGAGAGACTTAAAGATGGGTAATAATTTCCTCGTGTACATTATTCCCGGTCTGATCTGGGTCTACAATATGATTCTGGTACGTTCCTTCATTGAAGGCCTTCCGTTGGCATTGCAGGAGGCNGCCAGAGTGGATGGAGCCAATGACTTCATCATATGGGCGAGAATCGTGNTGCCACTGTGTAAACCGGTGTTGGCAACAGTAGCTTTATTCTACGCGGTAGGACAGTGGAACTCCTTCATGGATACCTACCTCTATGCAAAAGAGCTGCCGACCCTGCAGTATGTGCTGTATGAGATCATGGAGAAAGCAACAGTNAAGATCGATCCCCATTCGGCGGAGCAGGTCAAGAACTCCGTGTCACCGTTATCCGTGCGTATGGCGGTAACCATCGTTGCGACAGTGCCGATTCTGATTGTATATCCGTTCTTACAGAAATATTTCGTAGGCGGTATGACGGTAGGTGCGGTCAAAGACTGATATAAGGAAATAACCGGGNTTGNCCGGTTTATGACAAACGGTATTTATATGGATGTACTTTCCGGTACAACATACAAATATAAATGATGCATTATTAAGCAACAGAAGGGAGAAGAAGTATGAAAAGTAAAAAGATTTGTGCATTGTTACTGGCAGCAACTATGGTAGCCGGTACACTTGCAGGCTGTGGCGGCGGTGATACAACTTCCAATACAGACAGCAGTGCAACAACAGACAGCAGCGCGGCAACGGACGACGGTGCAGCATCGGATGACGGTGGCAGCNCAGCATCGGGAGACGTAATTGAACTGACATTCTTTAACGCGGATGCGAATCAGGATGATCCCTGGACAGATCCTGTGGCAGAGAAGATCACAGAGGCTACAGGCGTTAAATTAAAGACTACGCGTCCTGTCGGCGGTAATGACGAGAGTGAAGCGGTAGCGCTGATGATCGCGGAACAGAATTATCCGGATATCATCTTCGCTAAAGGTTCCGCAGGTAATCTGATCGACGCAGGCGCTATGATGGATATGACAGACCTGATCGAGCAGTATGGTCCTAACATCAAGAAGCTGTACGGCGATGAGNNTGANAANTTAANACAGTCNGCAGANGATCNGNCGATNTATCAGTTNTCNGCTTATNNNGTTGGNGGAACGANATTTAAAGATGCAGGAAATCTNCAGATTCAGTGGGCNGCTCTGAAAGCGAAAGACTATCAGATTCCNNANTCTCTGGANGAACTGGAAACGATGATCAAAGATTATATTGCAGANCATCCNACNACTGACGACGGACTTGACATGATCGGTATCAGCTTATCAACTTCTGACTGGCACTGGCTGATCACATTGGGCAACCCGGCAGGATTTATTGCAGANGGNGCGCCTGATAACGGACAGTGGATCGTTACAGACGATAACAAGGGCGTTTATAAGTTCCGTTCCGATAAGGAAAGAGNATATTTCAAATGGTTATGCCGTATGTATAACGAAGGTATCCTTGATCCTGAGTTTGCAACACAGACACACGAAGACTATATCGCTAAGATCGCTTCCGGTCGTGTAGTAACGCTCTTTGATAAAGACTGGGATTATCAGGACGGTGAGAAAGTATTGAAGGCTGACGGTAAATACGAGCTTACCTATGCAGGTCTTCCGACATGTATGGATGCGAATACAAAATGTCCGTCCCTTATGTATCAGGGTCTGACAACAGGTACAGGCGTAGGTATCACAACTTCCTGTAAAGATCCCGTTGCGGCAATCAAGTTTATTGATTTCCTTTGCTCCGATGAAGGTCAGGTACTCAACAAATGGGGTATTGAAGGCGTAAATTACTTCATCGATGATGAGGGACATCGTTACAGAACTGAGGAAGAGATCAAATATGCTCAGGAAGATGCAGATTACTCNAAGAAGACAGGCGTTGGTTTCCACAACTATCCGTTCCCGTCTTATGGTGATGGTATCTTAGATCCTACAGGAAGCACCTACACAACAACAAGTAAGGATGCTGTTATCAACGAGTACAATGTAGAAGANNAGGCAGCAGTCGAGGCATGGGGCGTAGAGCTGATCGTAGATATGTTCCCNCAGCCGGATGAATTNGANACACCTGATTATTCTCCGCTTTGGGCGTATGCTATGCCGCTTGAGTTCTCAGAGATCGTAGATAAGCTGGATGAAGTNGCNTGGTCTGCACTGATCAAGTGTGTAACNGGCAGNGAGGCNGAGTTCGANGCGAANTATGACGCAATGATCGCTGAACTGGAAGCAACAGGTATGAGCGAGGCAGAAGAAATGATGNCNGATATCATTGCCGAGAAGGTTGCNATCGTACAGTAATTAAANNTCTTATAGNTATTTANAAACTGCCACATCGGAATCCGGTGTGGCAGTTCTTTANGANTTAGGGGCATNTNTGTGTGGGGGGGGGTATTTNCCNGTNTCCGNATCGAGCCCTTGTCCCTTGCGGAATTCGGCNGGACTTTCGCCCACATATTTCTTGAATTTTTTATGAAAATAATCTACGTTCTTATAGCCTACCTGTTCGGCNATCTCGTATACTTTCAANTGATTTTCCANNAGAAGCTGNTTGGAGTGTTCNATCCGCCTGTGNTCNACNTANGAATTAAAGTTTTCTCCTACGGTCTTACTGAATATTTTACCCAGATAGGCGCTGTTGTAACCGAATANCGGNGCGATCGTCTCNAGCTTAATATTGTCCCGGAAATGATGGTCTATATAATAGAGTACATCATCCAGAATCGTATCTCTGGACGGGTTACCCGTAGCGTCCATGATCATCTCAAACTGTTCCGAGAGGAACTTAATAATCTCATAGAGATAATTGCAGGTATTGATAAACTCTAGCACCGAAGAGTTGGAGGAAAAAGGAATCTTCGCGGAAGCGTACGCACGATTCATCTTTTCCTTGATCTGTAGGTAGAGATCTGTCAGAAACAGTTTGATCTCGTGCGCTTCGTTTGAAACATACAGGAGCGCTTCTTCCAGCTCAGACAGCGTGGTGACAGTCATNCTGCGGTTATAGGATTGTATATAATCCACGAATCGGTTTGCGTAATCGGATAAAGCGGTTTCGTTTAGCTCTAAGCCGGTATGATTATCAGCCGAATCCGATGTCCGAACATGGGACGACAGTTCGGGCAGCAGTTCATAGCCCATTGCATGCTGTTCCTGCGCACAGAAGAAACGGCGGGTTAAGAGGGTGGTGGCATCTTCGTAGGAGAGATGAATATCCTCCGGGGAAGAGACGGGTCTGCCGTAGGCTAAGAACATGGATTCTAAAGGGCTGCCTGTNTGGGGCGTATGTTCTTCAAAACGGTCCAGAAAGTCAGAGAGTCTGTTAAGACCGTGNGAGCCCTTTAACAGNACGACATCTCTGTGATTGATCTCCAGATGATCAAAGATGTTGTTATCGCGGTTGATCACTTGGAAAAGCTCCGCAAAAGTATAGGGTGCCGCCACAGCCTGCGTGTGGAAATCCTCGCAGATCACGACNTGATAAATCTCTGCCGTNAGACAGAAGTTATCCAGATCCTGCGCGGATAGNGGAGANTTTGCGGTATTGGTCAGNAGCTCTTTAAGCACNACACTTTTGGCCTTACTCTGGAATTCCGTGAAGTGGGTAGAGCGGTTNNGCTCTNNNGTCAGTTCCTGCTTAATTTTCGAGACTGTCTGATAGAGNTCATCTTCGTCAATGGGTTTCGTGAGATAGAAACTGACCCCGCTGCTGATTGCTTCCTGCGCGTATTTAAAATCGGAATAACCGCTTAGGATAATGCACTTNCCCTGATAACCCGCTTCTCTGGCGCGGCGAATNACTTCCGTACCGTGCAGCTTGGGCATTTTGACGTCNAACAGGACCAGANCGGGATTCAGTGCAAGAATGCGGGAGAGCGCTTCCTCTCCGTTGGAGGCTTCGCCGCATATGGTAAAACCTAATTCTTCCCAGTCAACGATGCATCTTAAACCCTTGCGGATAGAGGACTCATCGTCGGCGATCAGTAGAGTATCATTGTTTGTATTCATATCATTCTCACCTTATATATATGTCAGTATTATGTACTGTGGTATATTTTGGGGTGTCATACTGACGAAAGTTCTGATTTTTGTAAATTTTATAGAGGATATATTATATATAGTGGAGTNGTGTTATAGGGNCTATATATATGGTATATGGTAGCATGAAAATGGGAAAAGTGCAAGAAAGGGAGATGGTGGTGCAATTTACGGGTATTGNTTATAGGGGTGTCTAAAGGGGACGCGCAGAGGNAAGTTAATATCTACGGAGCCGCGCTCCCGCTCCGTAAAAAGCGTAGCGGACACTAGACTCGTGAGTTGCTGTGCAACTCATAACCTCGTCAAGTGCCGACGCTTTTTAAGGGGCTCCTTAAGATATTAACTTCCCTCTGCGCTGGGTGTTGTTTATACCTAAAAGAGCATTATAAAATTAGACGATTTTATGTACTATAATAATTTGATTATAATGGCACTGATAATTGCGTGAGAAGAACTTCTAAAGCTCACAGCAAGGGCTGTTTCGCTAAGAAGTTCTAAGTTTCACGCAGGAGAATGACCAAGATTCGGGCATTCTCCCCAATAATTTGAGATTCCGCAAAGCGGAATCATGGAGGTTAGTATGAAGAATATTACTCTACCGTCACCTTAACTACGACGGGGAAGTCACTGTGTACATTGCGGGTGGTGATGTGCAGGCCTTCTTCGTCGATGGTGTAGGCGGGAGTCTCGGGGAAGCCGAGAAGCTCTACTTTGCGGATGATGCCGTGGAAATTGGGTTTGTTGGCATCACGGGTTTTGGCGAGAGCGCGGATGAGGATGGAACCGTCATCGGGATAGCGCAGGCAGACGGCATAAATGCAGCCGTTTCCGGCTGTGAAACGGAAGTCGTCGGCGGTGTAGACCGGGGCGGAGGCATCGCTGAACTGCCCTTCTGTCTCGACAGTAGGTCCTTCAGCGGCATAGCGCCAGGGTTTGGTGTTATAGATGGCTTCTCCGTTTACGGTAAGCCAGCTGCCGATCTGTTTGAGAATCTCGGCATCTTCTTCGGCAAAAGAGCCGTCGGCTTTGGGACCTACATTGAGCAGGAGATTGCCGTTTTTGCTGACTACGTCTATAAGGTAGCAGATCAGTTCATAGACGCTCTTATAGTCCAGCGAGGTGGTGTGGCACCATGAATTGCGCGCGATGGCGGTGTCGGTCTGCCAGTGATAAGGCTTGCTGTCAGCGAATTTACCGCGTTCTACATCTACTATACCGCTTCCGAAAGCCATAGCATCGTGCTTATAGCAGATGGCAGTGGGCGTGCCCCACTGTGCGCCGCGGTTGTAGTAGTAGGCAGCAATCTTGCGTAGGTATGGCTTGTATGCTTCGTGCTGTATCCACCAGTCGAAATATAGGATTCGCGGCTGGTATCGGTCTATGATCTCGCAGGTGCGGCACAGCCAGTCCTCCAGGAACTCCTGACTTGGGTATGGCTTTGCGAACAAGTCCTGTTGATCGGGCTGTGTCTGCTCGGAAGGCCAGTAGAAATCGCCGCAGTGAAGCGGTTCTTTAATATCGCTTTCGAAATCTTTACCGCAGCCCATGAACCAGTGGTGTTCCGCACGGTGGGTGGAGGTACAGAAGATCAGTCCCTTTTTCTCAAAAGAAGATTTCAATTCTCCCAGAATATCCCGTTTCGGGCCCATTTGCACAGAATTGTATACGGACAGATCGCTCTGATACATCTGGAAGCCGTCGTGGTGTTCCGCTACGGGGACAACATATTGCGCGCCCGCTGCCGCGAAGGTTTCCGCCCAGAAATCCGGGTCAAACTTTTCCGCTGTAAAAAGGGGAATGAAATCTTTATAGCCGAAATCTTTGTGCGGACCATAGGTTTTGATATGATGCTCGTATTCGGGGGTTCCCTGAATGTACATGTTGCGGGAATACCATTCGTTGGCGTAGGCGGGGACGCTGTATAGTCCCCAGTGGACGAAGATGCCGAATTTGGCTTTTGTGTACCAGAGGGGCATTTCGAAATCTGTCAGGGAGGACCAAGAGTCGCGGTAGGGGCCGTTGTTAATCACTTCGTTGATTTGGGTGAGGTATTGGGGTTTGTCTGTTATCTTCATGGGCTATTCTCTTTTCTGAATTTTTAAGTTAAGTTGCTGATTATGGGTTATCTAAGAGGGGCGCACAGATGGAAGTTAATATCTACGGAGCCGCGCTCTCGCTCCGCAAAAAGCGTAGCGGACACTAAACTCGTGAGTTGCTGCGCAACTCATGACCTCGTTAAGTGCCGACGCTTTTTGAGGGGCTCCTTAAGATATTAACTTTCATCTGTGCTTACACATTGAATAACGGGTATATCTGACAAATAATTAATTCACGTTGGTTCAAATAGTGTATAAGCAATGATCGGATCAATATCAGGAGAGTTGCAGGATCGCAACGTCTTTCGCGGCCAAGATCATCGTGCCGCCGTTTTGATATTCTGTGTCGGTGAGAATATCTCGTCCTGAACAGTTAAGTGTGATCGAATGTTCTTCGGTATCGTGATTTAGGAAGAACAGGAAGGTGCCGTTAGCGTTGGAGCGTTTTGTTACCTCGATGCAGTCCGGGGTGTCGATAATGGGTTGGATATCGGCGGCCGTACAGATTTCGTTGATCAGGGTGCGGTAGAAATCTGCATTGGAGCGGGTGGCAACATAGTAAGTCGTGCCTTTGCCGTAAGTGTTGCGGGTCAGGGTGGGCATGCCGGCATAGAAATCTGTCTCGTAGGAAGCGAGAGCCTCTGCCCCTTCGGTATACAGCAGGTCGCAGAGCAGTGAGGCAGGGTATGTAGTGCCGTTGTAGGTAAAACTGTTGTGCGCGTCTTCGGGAAGCGCATCTTCTTCTTCCACCCAGATACCGAGGATATCCCGCAGCTTACCCGGATAGCCGCCGATGGTAACCAGATCGTGGTCATCCACGTAGCCGCTGAAAAAAGTGGTCAGGAATGTACCGCCGTCCTGTACGAAACGGCGCAATTTCTCATCATAACCCGGTTTCACCATATACAGGACGGGAGCGATCACAACGCGGTAGTCTGATAAGTCATCCTCCACGCCGATCAGATCCACAGGGATATTCAGATTGTTGAAAGCTTTATAATAGTTCAGTATCTCATCGCAGTAGTGCAGATTAACGCTGGGACCGGCGGAATAGTCGGTTGCCCACCAGTTATCCCAGTCGAAAACGATTGCCGCTTTGGAATCTGTCCTTGCGCCGAGCGTGAGGGAGCCGATCTTGTCAAGTTCCGCACCCAGCTGGGATATTTCACGGAAAACTCTTGTGTTTTCGTGACCAGCATGGTCAATGATTGCGCCGTGGTATTTCTCGCAGGCGCCGATGCTCCTTTTTATTTGGAAGAACATGATGGTATCCGAACCGTGTGCGACGGCCTGATAACTCCATAACCGCATGACACCGGGGCGTTTCAGTGCATTGTAAGGATGCCAGTTGGTGACGCTGGGGGTCTGCTCCATCAGGGCAAACGGCTTGCCTTGCTTTAGACCGCGCATGAGGTCATGCTTGAAGGCGGTGTCCTCCAAGGTGGCATTGTAAGCGGGATAGTTATCCCATGAAATGAAGTCCATATATTTGGCCCACATCTGATAGTCGAGCGGCTGATAGTTGCCCATCAGGTTGGTCGTGATCGGGATATTCGGAGTGATGGCATGGACCGTGTCGTATTCCAGACGGAAACAGTCCAGAATGCTTTCCGAGTTAAACCTTCTGTAATCCAGAGAGATTCCCTGAAAAGTCGTTCTGTTTACATCGAAATGCTCCGACAGCATATTGGGCAGAACGATATCTTCGAAATCATAGAAAGTGTGTCCCCAGAAAGCGGTGTCCCAAGCTGCATTGACGGCANCGATGGTCTTGTATTTATTTTGCAGCCACTTGCGGAATGCACGTTCACAGTTTTCACAGTAACACTCACCGCCGTATTCGTTGGAAATGTGCCANGCCACAATGTTGTCATAGGACTGATAGCGTTCTGCCAGCTTACCTGCCAGCGCCTGCGCATATTTGCGATAGGTCGGACTGTTCGGGCAGGAGTTGTGGCGGCTGCCGAATTTGCGCTTCATACCATTGAACTCGGTTCTGAGGATGTCGGGATACCGGCGGGCCATCCACGCGGGATGTGCGCTCGTGGAAGTGGCAAGGCAGACCTTCATGCCGTGCTTCGTGACCGTCTCCATAATCCGATCCAGTTTATCGAAACAGTATGTATCTTCGGAAGGCTGCAGGGCTGCCCAGCTGAATACGTTCAGTGTGACTACGTCAATATGCGCCAGTTTCATTAGGCGCATATCTTCTTCCCAGCTTTCCTCCGGCCACTGTTCAGGATTATAGTCGCCGCCGTATAAGATTTTGTGTACGTTATTGTTTTCAATCATAATATGTAGGAATCCTTTCTTTTTTTAGTGTGTGTTTGCGAACAGTATAACTTATTTATATAAAATGGGCTACTTGTTAAATTGCTGATTTATTACATGTATTTTTAGTAAATTGTTACTTTTTCTTATTTGTCAAGGGTATCCTCTGTANAGATGGAAAAGGTAACAATTATGTATGATATAAGATTTTTATACGCCGGGTAATTACGCAAGGGCAGAATATGTGGTATATTGAATTATATAGGAAGCGGCGGACTTGAACGAGACGGCACATATGAACATGCGAGTCTTGTTTGTTGTTATATGACCGATAATATGCGAATTGATGTCATNGTCGGCGTGAATGTGAATTGCAACAGACAGGCTTATAGAACGGAGGGAATTATGAATCTGGAGAAATTGGGAAGAGTACAGGATATNATGCGGGAGATGACGGATCAGGGATTCGTATCGGGAGNCAGCTGCCTGATCATNCAGCATGGCGAAGAACAGTGTTATNATGAGACGGGATATCGNGATATTGCGGCAGAGCACAGTATGACGAGGGATACCATACACAGATTGTATTCCATGACGAAGCCGGTCACGGCGGCTGCGGTTATGATTTTATTAGAGGAGGGCAGGATCGATCTGCTGGATCAGGTGTCCGATTATCTTCCGGGATTCCGGAATCAATATGTGATAGAACAGGGGGTGATCGTGCCGGTCAAACGTCCGATTACGATACAGAGCTTGCTGAATATGACTTCAGGCCTGACGTATCCGGGAGAGGGATCGCCCGCGGAGATCAGATGCGATAAGCTGATCGAAGAGGTTAAGGACAAGCTGTTGACAGATCAGGCGCTGACCACGGTCGAGATTGCGAACAGGATCGGCAAGCTGCCGCTGGCATTTATTCCGGGCACTACATGGCAGTACGGTTTGTCGGCGGATGTGCTGGGAGCCATAGTGGAGGTGGTATCCGGCATGCGTTTCGGTGATTTTCTGAAACAGAGGATCTTTGAACCGCTCGGCATGAACGATACGGATTTCTATGTGCCGGAAGATAAGCAGGGACGGCTGGCGAAAGTCTATCAGGAATCGGAAGGCAGGCTGGTGGAAGAGACCGAGTGTCATCTGGGTATACAGAATCAGATGAAACGGCGTCCGGCATATGAGTCGGGCGGTGCGGGACTGTGCTCTACCATAGACGATTATGCGAAGTTTACGCAGATGCTGCTGGGCATGGGATCATATCGGGGAAAAAGGATTCTGTCATCCCGCACGGTAGAGTACATGACCACTGCGCATGTTACGCCGGCACAGAGGCGGGGCGTGGAGACGTGGGAATCTTTACAGGGATATACATACGGCAACCTGATGCGTATTATGGATTCTCCGGAAGAAGCAGCCGGGCTCGGCAGCAGAGGCGAGTATGGCTGGGACGGCTGGCTGGGTACACATATGGTGAATGATCCGGCGCATGATCTGACGCTGTTGATTATGCAGCAGAAGACGTGCTCGGGAACTACCGCATATACCCGCAGGATACGTAATGTGCTGTTTTCCGCGCTGGAGGATTAAAAANCGGACAAGCAATTAAGCTTGTCCGGAAAGTNGGTATAATAAAGGAAGTCAGGCTATGAAACCTGACTTCTTTTAACGTAGGAAATAAATATGATAACACAGATTAGTTTGACGTTGTAAGTCCGGCTTCTTCCGCCAGTTTGTCAAACTTTTCCATTACAGCATCGTAAGTTCTCTGGGAAATGTCAGGCAGCTGACCGCCCCATGTCTTCTCAGCCTGTTTGTAGCCTTTCTTGAAAGCTTCGCGCATCTCTTCGATCTTGCTCGGATCGCCGCCTGTCAGTGCAGTTGCAAAATCAATGATTCTGTCGGATGTCTGTTCAACACCCCAGTAGCCGTCTTCTGCGATATCTTTCTCAGCCTGTGCCTTCGTAGCGGCATCTACCGTGAAATCACCGCTTGCTAAGATTGACCATATACCGTTTGCAGTATTGTAGGTCTCACCCTGCTTGCTCATCAACTGCTGTACAATATTCTGTAACTGCTGTGCATGTGCCTCGGCATCGGCTTTCATCTTGTTCACTAAGCTTGTGTTCTGTGTGTAAGTCTTGGCAGTCTTGGTGTCTGCGTCTTTCGATGCTTCGTAGACAACACCTGTATTCTTCTTCTCTTCGGAAGCCTTAGCTTCGGAAGTCTTCTCTTCGGCTGTCTTTGCGGCTGCCTGATTCGCCTGATAAACATCATAAGTATTTGCAGCACCTGTAACTCCGTTTACGCTCATTGGTATCCCTCCTTGGAATTTGTTGTTGATTTCTGTTTTCAGTTACATGCAGGGAACAATTCCCTTCTTCTATTATCTATATCGTACCATTGCTTTGGAAAAATTAGGAGTCAGACGTATTTTTTTAAAAATTTTATAACAAATATCCGCCCGCTCATGACATCGGGAAAATCAGGGCATATCTTGACGAAATGACACTGTATTGTATATAATAAAGTACAATCATTGTATACAAAATGCAATTAAGTACAGTTGGGAGCAGATGATGGATCAAATTACCCGCAAGGCATATGCGAAAATTAATATCGGTCTGGATGTCTTAAGGCGCAGGGCTGACGGCTATCACGAAGTCAGGATGATCATGCAGACAGTGGATCTGTGCGATGATCTGCTTTTNGAGAAAACGGTTAAACCGGGGATCGAGCTTCGGACGGACTGCGGGGAGCTGCCCGTAAACGGNGANAATCTGATCTGTAAAGCGGCGGATCTGCTTATGCGGGAGAGATCGGTACAGGAAGGTGTGCGGATCACACTGACCAAGAGGATACCGATTGCTGCGGGTATGGCAGGGGGAAGCTCGGATGCTGCCGCGACTATGCACGGATTGAATGAATTATTTCGAATGGGATATTCTATTACCGAATTACAGGAATTGGGTGTAAAACTAGGGGCGGATATTCCCTATTGTCTGGTAGGCGGGACGATGCTGTCGGAGGGGATCGGGGAGATCTTATCGCCGCTGCCTGCACCGCCGGCGTGTTTTCTCGTAGTGGCGAAACCGGATATCAATGTGTCTACCGCATTTGTCTATGGCAACCTGCATGCCGACACGTTGGCGTATCATCCCGATATCGACGGTATGATTGAAGCACTTCGGAAGCATGAGCTTAAGGGCATCACTGATCGCCTCGGCAATGTGCTGGAGACGGTTACGGTCAGGGAGTATCCGGTCATAGAGGAATTGAAAGAACTGCTTCGCGGTGAAGGTGCTGAGAATGCGCTGATGAGCGGCAGCGGTCCCACCGTGTTCGGTATCTTTACGCAGCGGGAGACGGCTCATAGGGCGGCGGAAGCTGTAGCGCACAGCGGACTTGCAAGACAGGTTCATGTGACAACGTTTCATGAGAGTTAATGATATGCGGTGTATGACATATAATATATATAAGAAAGGCGGTTATGGATGGAAGACCATTTGGAAATGACTATGGATGAGTTCCTTCCCTTGCGGGATGTGGTGTTTAATACGCTTCGCAAAGCGATTCTGACGGGTGAACTGAAGCCCGGAGAGCGGCTGCTGGAAATCCATCTGGCGAATCGTCTGGGTGTCAGCAGGACGCCGATCAGAGAGGCGATCCGTAAGCTGGAACTGGAGGGGCTGGTGATCATGATCCCGCGCCGCGGTGCAGAGGTGGCTCAGATCACGGAGAAGAGCCTTAAGGAAGTGCTGGAGGTGCGTCGTGCGTTGGATGCGCTCTGCGCGGAACTGGCCTGCGACCGAATTACGACCGAAGAGGAAGAGCGGCTGAAACAGGCATGTGATGAGTTCGAGCGGGCGACAGAGACGAAAGATGCGACTACGATTGCGGCGGCGGATGTGGCGCTCCACGATATTATTGTACAGGCGACGGGAAACAGTCGGTTGATTCAGCTGATCAATAACCTGTCAGAGCAGATGTACCGGTATCGTTTTGAATATATTAAGGATGAAAACCGTCATGATAACCTGATTGATGAACATAGAATGATATACGAAAGTATTATCAGACGGGATAAAGAGAAAGCGGCCGCAGCCGCAAAGCTTCACATAGATAATCAGGAGCGGTTTGTAATCAGGCAGATATATTTGGAGCAGGAACGGAACGCGCATCATAAGAAAATCTGATGTGTCACGTATAGAGAACAGGATCAAGGTTACACTTCTTATTAGTAAGACGATATGCAGGCATGCCGATGCAGAATGCGGCGAATCATGTACCGTTTGGCGGGCCCGCAATCGGAGAGAAGGAGTGTAATGATATGTGGAACAGACAGCGAGTGAGAGAGCTATTAATCAGAGGATATCGTGACCTGCGCATTCGTACCGCAGCCGTCGTTATGTTTGCGCTTGCATGGTGGGGGGTTCTGTATCCGGAGCTTTGTTTTACGGAAAGCACCTATGAGCAGATTATGGTCGTAGACGGACAGGAGATCGTCCTGGAAGAGACAGATATCGAGGATATCCTGAATGCGTCAGGAGATGAAGTCGTTATTAAGAGCAGACTGCTTGAATGGCTGGAGCAGTTGTTCCGTAAAGANGNATCATGAAGNCNGNTGTGAAAGAGCNATATAAGNGGAAGANTTTCANACGGAGCAGGAATGGAAGANTATTATGAGTGNATATGAAGAGTTGCGTAACAGACCGATCGGCGTGTTTGATTCGGGTGTGGGCGGGCTGACTGTGGCGAGNGAGATCATGCGNCAGCTTCCCAATGAACGGATCGTGTATTTCGGCGATACGGCAAGAGTTCCTTACGGCAGCAAGTCGCAGGATACGATCACCAANTTCTCGAGGCAGATTGTCAGATTCCTGCAGACGCAGGGAGTTAAGGCAATTGTGGTNGCNTGTAATAGTGCAAGCGCCTATGCTTTGGATGAANTGGAACAAGAAGTGGATATTCCGATTATCGGTGTGGTGAAGCCCGGTACNAAGGCGGCAATCATGGCGACGAANAANGGTAAGATCGGGGTGATCGCCACGGANGCTACAACCGGCAGCGGCATATACAGCCGATACATAAAAGAAAATGACAGTGGCGCTACGATACTGTGCAAGGCTTGCCCCTTATTTGTGCCGTTGGTGGAAGAGGGGTTGTGGGAGGACCCGGTGACGGATGAGATTGCCAGAAGATATTTGACGGAACTGATTGATGTGGGGATCGATACGTTGATTCTTGGGTGCACACACTATCCGATCATCCGCTCTACCATCGGAAGAATTATGGGAGAAGGGGTGACATTGGTGAATCCCGCTTATGAGACCGCGCGGGAATTAAAGGAGCTTCTGCGGGAACAGGGGCTTGAAAGCGAGCACAGACCGGAGCTGGGCACAGAGTTATATCGTTTCTTTGTCAGTGACGGGGCGGATAAGTTTCAGAAGTTTGCCAACTCGATCCTCACTTACGGTATCCTGTCCGCGAAAGTAATTAACATAGACGAATATTGAGTGTGACATNAAATNCTGNGCAGAAATGAGGANGCATATGACACGGGAAGTATTACTGACCCTTCGNGGTCTGCAGTTTGACCAGCGCGAGGAGGACGCAGATAAAGTTGAGATGGTGACGGTNGGCGATTACTATAAGANAAATGANNGGCATTANGTGGTCTACGANGAGATCACGGAGGGTTTTACCCAGCCCACCAAGAACAGATTAAAGTTCAGCGAACATATGTTGGAACTGTCCAGAAACGGACTGGTGAATGTACATATGGTTTTTCAGGAAAATAAGAAAAACCTGACAAATTACAACACTCCCTTCGGACAGATCCTTGTCGGGATCGACACGAAGAAGATACAGGTGGAAGAACATGAAGATAATATTGTGGTAGATGTGGATTATGCGCTGGATATCAATTACGAGTTTTTGTCCGACTGCCACATCAGAATCGATATCTGCTCCAAAGAAAACAGCAGCTTTTCCTTAAGTTGAGACGTCTCTTTAAGGAAAAGCTGCTTATTTTGTCTATGGTTTATCCGAGTTCGCGAAGCGAATCTCGCAATCGAGCGAAGCTCGCAATCGAGCGAAGCTCGATTTTTTATTTTACAGGTTTTGCTCCCGCCTTCTCCTGTGCACGTTCCACAAGCTGTTTGAATTTGCTCTTTTTCTTCTGCTCGGTGACGATAGGCTTGCCGTGCAGTCCCTTCACGCCCGTGATATAGATCCCGCTGACCGTAGCCTTGACTTCTTTCTTGATCGGTACGGAATCAAAGATCTTTTCTTCACAAATTAAAGACATTACCTGAGGCCCTACTTTAGCCTTGACAATCGGCAGCTTGGAGCCGCGCAGCCACTTCGGGGTCTGTTCGAGCACAGCCTGCGGAAGCCCCGCATCCCGCAGCTTCATGCGTTTCTTATCTATGATCAGCATAGAGACTGTCTGTTTCATAGCCTCGATCTGTGCCTGTTGTTCGCTCTGTTTCTTCTGCGCTTTCCTGCCAAGGAAGTATAATGCGACCACGGCAATGATCAAGACTGCCAGAATGACTAACAAAACAATCGTTAAAGTATTCATGGAACTACCTCCAAACCCACTGATTTACATGATTACATGTACAAAATATTTTAACATTGATCGCGGCTTTAAGCAAGGAAATTTCATGAGATTTCCGCGAGAATCCTCTTTTAAGAAATCGGGATGTATGTTAATATAGATAAGTATGAAAAGAAAGCTTGTAAATCAGCTCTGCGCACTTGCTGCGCTGAGCGTACACGCGCCATGTTGCGAGGCAACATGTGTGCTTCTTGATACTTGCACCGTACTTTTCATGGAAATTTGTGTCAGGAAATACATGAAGGTGCAAGTATGGGTTCCTGAGCCGTATATTTCAGGCTGTAATGTGTGAATAGGCAGTTCGGATCGCTGAAGAAGCAGATAGAAATGAGGTTTATTATGGATAATATAAGGAAAAATAGTATTGCAGGAGACAGAGAAAGTCACAAGCGTGCGCATGTAAGAGGCTTTGGCGGAAAGAAAATGATGATACCGGCGGCTGTGTTTCTTCTGTCGATGTTTCTTACCGCATGCGGAGACAAGGTATATCTGAAAGACATCAAGGCAGCGGACTATGTGACGCTGGGAAACTATATCGGAATAGAAGCCTCCGCTGCAGAACCGGTAGTGGAGGACGGGCTTGTGGACATGTACATTCAGTATTATATCCTGCCGAACTATACTACGACGGAGGAGGTCACCGGCAGAGCCGTGGAGAGCGGCGATACGGCTAATATTGATTTTACAGGCTATATTGACGGAGAGGCGTTTGACGGCGGTACGGGCATGGGGTATGATCTGACGATCGGTGCCCATCAATTTATAGATGGTTTCGAGGACGGGCTGATCGGCGTGAATATCGGTGAGACGGTATCCTTGGATTTGAATTTCCCGGACCCTTATGAAAGGAATCCCGACCTTGCGGGTGTACCGGTTGTATTCGAGGTTACGGTCAATAGTATCAGCAGGCAGGTGACACCGGAATTAAGCGACGAGTTTGTACAGACTCTGGGAATAGAGGGCTGTAACACAGAGAAAGATTTGCGGGACTATGTGTACAATTACTTCTATGAGACGGAAGTGCAGAATTATCAGAATACAATCGAGACAACCATGACAAACGCGGTTATGTCGGAATGTTCTTTCAAGGAGCCGCCCGCTAAGATGGTGGAGCGTTTCACACAGAATCTCAAGGATGTCATGAATGCCAACGCAGTTTCCATGAATATGACACTGAAGGATTATATGCAGGAGTATTACGGACTGGACCCGGAGGGGTATGAAGAGAAATTCCAGACAGAGGCGTTGACAGCGGCGCAACAGTATATCATGTTCCAAGCGATCGCCGATGCGGAAGGGTTAAATCCCACCGAAGAGCAGATTCAGGAGGAAGTGGGCAGTAGAGTGGAAGTCTACGGTTACGAATCCGAGGCGAAATTTAAGGAGAGCACGGACATGGAAATGCTGCGGGAGCAGGTGATGCGAAGGAATGTCATGGATTATCTGAAAGAAAACGGTAAGATCGAGACGATATCCACGATAGAAGATTAGCGGAGAGTGACAATTTTTGATCGGAGATTTCGGAAAAGACAAATTTTAAGGGATGAAGAAGGAGAGGTTATATTATGAGCAGTATGAATCTGACAGACATTAAGGAACTGTATCGCAACACGGAGAACTATATCGACAAGGAAGTGACGGTCGGCGGATGGGTGAGAAGTATAAGAGATTCTAAGACGTTCGGGTTTATTGTAGTAAACGACGGCACTTTCTTTGAGACGCTGCAGGTAGTGTACGGCGATACGCTTGATAATTTTGAGACGATCTCCAAGCTGAATGTGGGATCGGCAATCGTGGCAAAGGGAAAGATCGTGGCTACGCCGCAGGCGAAGCAGGCATTTGAAATGCAGGCGGCTGAGATTATCATAGAAGGAGAATCCACGGCGGATTATCCGCTGCAGAAGAAACGTCACAGTTTCGAGTATTTGCGTACAATCTCGCATCTGAGACCGAGAACCAATACGTTTCAGGCAACATTCCGCGTGCGTTCTTTGATCGCTTACGCGATTCACACTTTTTTTCAGGAGAGAGGTTTTGTATATGTGCACACGCCGATTATTACGGGAAGTGACTGCGAGGGAGCAGGCGAGATGTTTCAGGTAACGACGATGGATATGAACAATCTGCCCATGACGGAGGACGGACAGGTGGATTACAGTCAGGATTTCTTCGGCAAGGCAACAAACCTGACTGTCAGCGGTCAGTTNAANGTAGAGACGTATGCGTTTGCGTTTAAGAACGTATATACTTTCGGCCCGACTTTCCGCGCGGAGAATTCCAACACGACCAGACATGCGGCGGAATTCTGGATGATCGAGCCGGAGATCGCGTTTGCCGACCTGACGGATGATATGGAACTCGCGGAAGCGATGTTAAAACATGTGATTCGATATGTGCTGGACAATGCGCCGGAGGAGATGAACTTCTTTAATCAGTTCGTCGATAAGGGACTGATCGAGCGGCTTAATCACGTACTTCATTCCGACTTTGCNCATGTNACTTACACGGAGGCGATCAGCATTCTGGAGAANCATAACGATGAGTTTGAATACAAGGTGTCATGGGGATGCGACTTGCAGACCGAGCATGAGCGGTATTTGACGGAACAGGAATTTAAACGTCCCGTCTTCGTGACGGATTATCCGAAGGAGATCAAGGCTTTCTATATGAAACTGAATGAAGACGGCAAGACCGTGGCGGCTATGGATTGTCTTGTGCCGGGAATCGGTGAGATTATAGGCGGCAGTCAGAGGGAGGATGATTTGAATCTCTTAGAGAAGCGGATGGAGGAATTGGGTCTGAATAAGGAGGATTATCAGTTCTATCTGGATCTCAGAAAATACGGTTCNGCGCGNCATGCGGGATTCGGTCTGGGATTTGAGAGATGTGTCATGTATCTGACCGGTATGAGCAANATCAGAGATGTGATTCCGTTCCCGAGAACAGTGAATAACTGTGAATTATAGATTTGTCGACATGGCGAAGGACATTGTGTCGGCGCTTAGTCAATCATGGTATGGCAGAGAAGCGGAGAAAATTCTCAGGAAAGGACTCTATCAGGAAATGCTGCGTGCAGATTACGATTAGTTAAAGGATTAGGATGAATGGGGAGAAGAGGAACGGCGGGATGAGGAGAAGATATACACAGACGATATGTATCGTGCTATCCTTCATATTGCTTATACTGGCGGCAGACACGGCAACGGCCACCACGATTTCTGATCTGCAGGAGGATCTTAAGAATGACCAGTCGCAGCTTAAGGATGTCAATCAACAGATTTCCAATTATAAGGGTGCGCAGGCGGACATCGGTCAGGAGATCGACGAGCTGGATGCGGAAATGGTGGCGCTGCTGACCGATATCAATCTGATCAAAGAAGCGATCGAGAATAAAGAGGCGGACATTGTGAAAGCGCAGGAGGAGTATGATGCCGCGCTGGCGGAGAAGAATGAGCAGTATGAGGCCATGAAGGTTCGTATCAGGTTCATGTATGAGAAAGGGGAAGTATCCTATCTGCAGATGTTCTTCGGTGCGAAGAGCATGGGCGAGATCATGAACAAGGCAAGCTATGTGGAAGACCTCTACGAATATGACAGAAGACTGCTGGAAGAGTATGAAGGGATCGTGCAGCAGGTAGCGGCGCTTCAAGACAATCTGGAAGAAGAGAAATCCGAGCTGGAAACTTCACGAAGCGAGCTGGAAGAGGAAGAAGCCTATGTGGAGGAAGTACTGGCGCAGAAGCAGCAGGAGTATGAGAATTACAATGTAGTATTAGCAAAAGCCAAGCAGGAGGCTGCTGTCTATACGGCTAAGATCAAGCAGGAGACGGCGCAGATCAAGAAGCTGGAAGAAGAGGAGCGTAAGCGCAGGGAGGAAGAAGAGCGCAAACGCAAGGAGGAAGAGGAGCGTAAGAAAGCGGAGCAGGAGGCACAGCTGGCTGCGGCGGACAACGACTCGGATTCCGATAGCGATAAGGGCAAAGAGCAGAAGACGGAAACCCCGAAACCGTCCTCTTCCGGAAGTGGCAAAGGACAGCAGATCGCAGATTTCGCGTGTAAATATATCGGATCGCCCTACGTGGCAGGCGGAACCAGTCTGACCAAAGGGGCGGACTGCTCCGGTTTTGTGATGGCGGTTTATCAGGCTTTCGGTTATTCGCTGCCGAGAAGTTCTTATGCACAGTCAGGAGTCGGCAAAGCGGTATCCTATTCCGAGGCGCAGCCGGGAGACATTATATATTACGGTGGTCATGTGGGTATCTATATAGGAAACGGGCAGATNGTTCATGCCAGCACGGAGCGGACGGGGATCAAGATCACGGCCGCGACCTATCGAAGCATTGTTTCAGTTAGGAGAATTGTATAAAATTATTGTATATCTGAAGAATGTTTAGTATAATAGTAACAAACAGTGNATGGGAGAAACTGTTTNGCNGAAGGGAATATNGTTATTTGCGGAGGTAATTCTATGAAAATCAGGGCAAAGTTAACAACATTTTTTTCAGTGATCTGTATTGGCTGTATGCTGGTTGCGATCTTATGNATCTTGACGGTCGCAAGGGATCGGATTGCGAGCATGAACGATGAGCAGTATAAGACGGAGGCNGAGTATTACGCGGCGAAAGTCAACGAGTGGATTGAAGGAAANNCCGCTGTGCTCGACACGATTAACGTGTANATGACGACGCAGGAGGAGCTGGACAAGGATAAACTGTGGGATTATCTGCAGGCACTGACAGCGGACAATGATAATACAACGGATATTTATGTTGCCTTTACCAACGGAGAGTATTATGACGGTGCCGGGTGGGTGCCGGACGAGGGATGGGATTTTACGAAACGCCCATGGTATGTGGGAGCCATCGAATCGGAAGAAAAGGTATGCAGCGAGCCTTTCTTAGACTCTGTCACCGGTAATATGGTAGTTCCCGTCGGACGTAATTTTAAATGTCCGGATGGCAGCAGCGGTGTTATCAGTATGGATCTGCAGCTTCCGATTCTGTTCGGTCTATTGGATGATGTGGTGGATACCACAAATGGCAGCTATGCATTTCTGGTGAATGATTCTGGCTCGATCCTGATGCATCAAAATGATGCATTTATGTCTACGGAAGCTAATACGGTTAAAATGGCGGATGTTTTGAACGGTGCATATGTTACGGCAATCACTGACGGAAGCCAGATGGTAGACTATGACGGCGAGAGCAAATATCTGAAAGCATGGCCGGTTGGGACGATCGGGTGGAACATCATAGTTGTAACACCGGCATCTGTTTATAATCAGGTGGTAGTACAGATTTTGAAGTATGCGGTAGTAGTTATGATCGTGTCGGCAATCGTAGCGGCTATTATCGTTGCCGTTTACAGCGGAACCTTTACGAAACCGATTCGGATCATGCAGAATGAGGTTACCGAGCTTCGAGAGTTGAAGCTTCAGCTTAAGGAGAGTGCACTCAATCCGAAGCGCAAAGACGAGATGGCCATTATGGATCGGGCGATACAGGAAATGCGTTATGCACTCCATGAGATCGTACAGCAGATGATGAATGCATCCGGTGTACTGCGTACACAGTTTGAAAATGTAGAAGGCTCTGTGGAGAGTACGGTTACGAACAATGCATCTGTTAAGGATACAGTAGAGCAGATTGTTCTCGCCATTGATGATGTGGCACAACAGACGCAGATCGCAAATGAGAATCTCGCAGATTTTGCGGATAAGCTGACGCAGGTTGCCGAGGGAATGGAACGGATGAACGAGGTAGCGAATGCGGCGGTTCAACAGTGTAATGACGGAATGCACACGGTTAGCATGCTGTCTGAGAAGATTAATCAGAGCCGTGAAATACAGGATGCTACATATGAGACAGCCAACAGTTTGTCGCAGAAGTCGGTTTCCATCGATGGTATCAGTAAGACGATCAGTGAGATTGCTACCCAGACATCACTGCTTGCATTGAATGCATCGATTGAGGCGGCCAGAGCCGGTGAGGCAGGCAGAGGATTTGCGGTCGTAGCAGAGGAGATCGGACAGCTTGCAGGGCAGACCACTTCGGCGACACAGAACATTGATCAGATTATTACGGAAATTCAGAATGAGATTAGAAATGTCAGCGCACAGATCGGAGAGATTCAGGGGACTACGGTAGAAAGTATGTCGGCAATGGAAGATACACAGGGCGTATTCCAACGGATCAGTGACGATATTCTGAGCATGGGCAGTGATATCAATGAGCTGGAAAATGCAGTCGATACGCTGAATAAAAACAAGAACGAGATCGTGGATACGTTCTCCGGCATATCCAGCGAGACGCAGGAATTGTCTGCGGCAAGCCAGGAAGTAAACAACAGAGTCGAGGATCAGAATGAAGAGATGAACAATATAAGCCGCGCTATGCATGAACTGGATGGCGTTGTTAAGCAGTTAGATGATATTATCGGGAAGTTTGAAATATAAGATTATAATGTGAGATTAGGCATAGGATCAGGGCTTATGCATGAAGGAAGCCGCCGCTGTCGTGGATGAGGGATCATCTGCGGGAGCGGTGGTTTCTTTTTGCATTGGGAAATATTTTATAGTATAATTCTTATAAAACGTATCGCAAACATACCGTACATTTCGAGGAGGATGGAAATCATGCGGATCATGATGTACGATGATGCCGGACAGGCGCAGGGACTCATGCTGCAGAACAGGGAGGGCATCGTCAGTATATCTTATACGGAACTAGAATATGTGGAAGTTATTAATAAGACGGTATCCTTTCATCTGACGGACGGTGCGGTTCATGAAATGAGTGCGGCGCTGGCTGACTTTGAAGGGCAGCTTTTGTCCAGACCGGAGTTTCTTAAGACGCATCGGTCGTATCTTGTGAACTTACGGCATGTCCGGTCAGTCGATGGCGGCCATGTTATGACGAAGAGCGGGCACAGTATCCCGATATCGAGGAAACGGCGCAGTCAGGTGCAGGACGCCTATATGAATTTAGGGCACCTGTCGGAGACAGCGGCACCCGATGTGCATACGGCGGGAACTTTTGGCAAAACGGAACGTCCGGCAGGACCATGGCGGATTCTGATGGTGGATGACGACCCGGCAGACCGCAAGTTATGGGTGGATGTGCTGCAGCGTCATGGCTGTGTAGTGAGGCAGGCGGAGAAAGGTAACGATGCACTGAGTATGGCGGCGGATGAACCTTATGACTGTGTGCTGTTAGATGTGATGATTCCGAACGAAGATGGATTTGCTATCTGTGAAGAGCTTCGTAAGCTGGTGCAGGCACCGGTCATCTTTTTGAGCAGTCTTACGGAATCGGACAAGCAGGTAAAGGGATTTGCGGCGGGCGGCATAGACTATATCACCAAGGATACCTCTGAGGAACTGTTCTGGGCAAAAGTGGAGACGCGCATTAAGCTGGCTATGTCTGACCGCACGCAGCTGCGTTACGGTTCGCTGCTTCTGGACTTAACGGAGCGTAAGGCATTGATCCATGAGAAAGAGCTTCCCCTTACTCCGATTGAGTTCGATATTTTATGGCGGATTTCGGAGCGTGCGGGATATATTTTTACACCGGAGGAAATCTTCGGGATGGTATGGGGCGGTCAGCCATGGGACGGCGGGCAGATGGTTCAGGTGCACATGTCCAGACTCCGCCGGAAGTTAGAGAAGGCGGAAGGAGAGCAGTGTTTTATAGAGACAGTCTGGGGACAGGGTTACCGCTTTGTTTCCACCGGGCCTTGACCTTGCGGAGTGATTTATTATGATATACGAAAAAGGAGGCGTGCATGAAAAGGCAACAAGTCCGATGGCAGATACCAATTGTACTGACCGTGCTGACGGTCTTTTTTACTTTGCTTTATTATATGGATAATAAATACCAGACACCGCCTCCCTATGGAAAATCCGGTGTGATAACGCTGAGCGGGCAGGATCTGGAGCGGGATGATCCCATCTTTCTGATTGACGGCTGGCTGCTTACGGATGAGCGCGTAACGGATAAGCCAACCTATATCGGGGAATTCTCCAATCTGCAAAGAGGAGATCTGATGGTTTCACCACACGGGAGGGCGCAGTATCAGTTGACGCTGCGTTATGACGGTATGTCCCGGATTGTGTCCATACAGTTCCCACGGCTCTCCGCGGCGTATGCTATTTCTCTGGACGGGCTGCAGCTTGCTTCGGGTACAGGCAATGGGCGGATTACGTTTTTATTGACTTCGGGGGACCATGTTCTGAAGGTGGAGACTATATCAAAGGCGGGGTATTACAGCGGGATGTACTTTCCACCTGCGTTAAGTGCAGAAGGGACGCTTCACCGGATAGACAGTATACAGAGTTTCGCCTACACCGTGGCTTTTTTGATGCCTTTGGTATTGGCGGCGTTCACGCTTTTCCTGTGGCGGACGGGAGGCAGCATCAGCCGTTACTTCGGACTGCTCTGTTGCTGTTATGCTCTCTACATGTTTCGGTACTTTGTATTTCTGTTTGCCATGCCAGCAGTACAGTATTGGTTTCTTGTGCAGGATATCGCACTGTATGGTCTGTGCTTCTGTGTGGTACGGCTTACCGGGCTGGCTTCCGGAGATGTCAGTGGTAAGGAATGGATATGGGTGAGGGTAGTTTTTACGGCGATGTCGGTTGGGTTACTGCTTTTGTGTGTATTGATTCCGGTATTGCCGTGGGCGGTTTATGTGCATGGCAGGCTGACGGATCTTTACTATATAGTTACTTTCGGATGTGCCGTTTTATATACTGTGCGGGGAAGGCCGGCGAGGAGGTGGGAGAGTCGGTATACGCTGACAGGCTGTCTCGTGTTCGGGGCAGGATTGGCTGTGAATCTTCTGTTTGCCAATCGCTTTGAGCCGATCCGTTTCTTCTGGCAGTTTGAGTGGTGCGGTCTTATGCTGGTGCTGTTATTCGGTGCCATGATGGTGTCGCGCAGCCGGCGGATTCTGCAGGAGAATTATGCACTCACCAATCATCTGGAGGAGCAGGTGCAAAAGCGCACTGAGGAAGTGAATCAGCTTCTGGAGGAACGCAAGGCGTTCTTCTCTGACATGGCACATGATTTAAAAGCTCCTGTATTTGCCACGCAGTCTTTTATTCATGCCATTCGCAGGAGTGGTGTGGGGGTAGATACGGAGCTTCAGGGATATCTCGATCAGGCGGAGGCCAAACAACAGGAAATGGCAAGACGTCTTCAGGGACTTTCGGCTATCAATGAATTGGATAAAATTGAGGGCGAGCGTGTCCGGATATCGATTCGGGAGATGCTTTCGGAGATTTATGCCGCTTACCGTGGAGAAGCGGAAGTCCGGTCGGTATATCTGATCGTGGAACAGCCGAATCAGGATGCGTTCCTGTCGGCACAGCCGGAAAAGCTGGATATACTTTTTGAAAATCTTATTTATAATGCGCTGAAAGCCACGCCGCCAAACGGGAGCATTACGGTATCCGCCCGGATAGAGGGCAGTAAGATCTGTGTGACTGTGGAGGATACAGGATGCGGGATTCCAGAGGAGGAATTACCGCTTATATTTCGAAGGTTTTACGTGGGAAAAGTCAACCGGGAGACCGGTACGGGACTTGGATTGTATATTGTGCATGGTATCGTGACCGAGCTTGGCGGTACTATTGCGGTTCAGTCTGCCGTGGGAATAGGCACGAAATTTATCATGGAATTCCCACGGGATTGATGCAATGGACTTCTGATTTTAAATTTTTCCGGCATTCCTTTTTTTCAAGTTGACTTTGGCGGTAATTGCAACAATGCAGATAACGGTTGCGGCGGTTGCCGCCAAAAGGAGAAGAAGGCCATGGCGGCCGCTTCCCGTATTGTAGTCATATATTCTGTTTTGACCGGCGGACAGCGTGGCTTGGGCAGGGAGTGCTGTCAGTATTGCAAATTCCGTATGATTATCAGTTGTTGCACTGATTGTAGGATTTGCAGTAGAATTTCCTGCGTTATTATTTCCCTGATTCTGTTGATTTCCGTTATCAGCGATACTGCTTGGTAGAGTGTTTTGTTTCTTATTTGTCCGGGATGAATCCGTCAGCGATTCCTTCGGCTCTTTTGAAGCCTGAGTAGGATCCGGTGATGATGCGTCTTGCTTCTCTTCGGGTGCTTGTGTTGAATTCGGCGATGACGTGTCCTGATTCTCGCCCGGTGTCTGTGTCGAATCCGACGGCTTCGATTTTGGTTTCTCATCCGGCTTTTGGGGTAGATTCGGACGTTGCCCTTCTTCCGTGCTGTCATCTTTATTGTCAGAACCGGCATTGTTTTCATTGCCGCCTGCTCCTCCGACTTCCGGTAGATCGGGAGGAAGCTCGTATGTACCCGGCCATGTGAGGACAAGCTGCCGTCCGTTATATACGCCGCCTTCGATCTTCAGACCGACGACGAAAGGGGTGGGAGTATTTCCGGCTGTCTCTGCTGCCAGATAGGATCGGTAAGGTTCCTGATCGTTGCGCAGTACAAGCGCATAGCCGCTGTTTGCAGTGGAGGGCTGGGAGTTGATTTCATCTAAGAGCTGGAGGTCTGGCAGTTCCACCCATCCCGTCTCCTGATCTGAGTAAGCATAGGCATGGATGGCTGTGGCACCCGTGGGTTTCAGATCAAATGCCGCTTCCAATCCGGTATTTTCACAGCAAAGCACCCCGGTGGGATTACCGTCCTCGGAGGTGACGTTCAGAATCAGCTGGACTTTATCTGAGAGCATATTTTGATTGGCGGCAAGTGGTTCATCCAGCCGGAAGACGCCGAGCGGTGTAGGAAGCACAGTGCCGCCGGGAACCACGATTTCTTCTGTGGCGTCCGTAATGGTCACACTTTCGCCGGCAATGAGCGGAGGAAGTGATAAGGATTTCCATGTGACAGGACAATCTATAATGGCCCCGGCAAAGAAATTTATCCCTTGTTGGAGATCGATCTGAATTGGAATCGTATCCGGCAGAAACGCGGATATATCTTCCTGCGTGGCAGTCGGGCTTACGGTGAGTTGGTATCTGCCGTAGTAGTTAAAGGGGTTCCTCTCATAGACACGCATGGAGGGAGCAAACGTAGCGATGAGTGTTATTCCCTCAGGTATAGGCTGCGTCTCTCCACGGTCGATGACTGCAGTTTGTGATTCATATGTACGCCCGTCCTTCATGGTAAGGCGTAATTTTAAGTAGAAACGATCTAATGATCCCGCCAGATAGCTTTTTAGCGGCTCGAAGCTGTCATAGAGGCAGATTTGAGTCTGTAGATGGGAAAGGTCGGTGGGATCCTCCGTACCAAGAAGTTGTAAGTCCCATTCTTCTCTGCATTCCTGCCAGTTATCTCCATCCAGAGAGTATAGAGTGTGGATATGGCTGAGATCGTCGGGAAATTCCTTAAAGGTGCCTTTCACCACATACCCTTCCCAGGAATATTCTATGTTGGCACAAAACAACGGTGCCTCGTCCGGAAGCGGCATGTCCGATTTTTCAGATTCTTTGAATTCTTCAATTGACAGTTCCAATGTCAGGGCATTGTCTGACAGCGAAGCAGATTCTTCTGCCATAACGTCTGTGGACTCCTGTAATGGAGTCTCGTCAGTCATCTCGTCAGGGAGCAAGGTGTTCTCCGAGACTGAGACTGTCTCTTCAGGTGGTAATTCAGTTTCTGCTGCAAATATCGGAAAACTATTTGAAAGAATAAGAAGTGCGGTCAATGCTGCAGTAAATTTCTGATGTTTTTTCATAAGATCAGAACTCCGTTTTCGTGGATTTATAATTCTCTTTTTTACTATTCGCGCAGTTTCGACGGCATTTCGCGCCTGCGGCGGTTTTCCGGGCTTGACTTATGTTATGATAATTAAACAAAGTGGACTTCATCTACCCGTATATCAAATTATTTGTTTTCTTAAGACTAATTTAACTAAGAATAAAGTGTTTTGTCAAGCGTTGCAGGTAAAGAGACGAGAGTACAGATTTGAAATTTGCAGGTTATGGAAAGGACGAGATTTTTATGATAAAGGTAGCATTTTGTGACGATGAGTTGTCTGCATTAAATGAAATCAGAGTCCTGCTCGACCGGTATTGTGCAAAGCACGATCAGGAAATCGGATGTACGGCTTTTCACAGTCCCATAGAGTTAATGGCTGAGATCGAGAATGGGCTCCGACCGGATATTTTATTTCTGGATGTTATTATGCCGGATGAAAACGGAATCAATGTGGCAAAAGAGATCCGTCGGCATGATAGCACGGTAAAGATTATCTTTCTGACTTCATCCGCCGAATATGCGGTGGAATCCTACACTGTCGGGGCATATTTCTATCAGATCAAACCCATTTGCGAGGAAAAATTTTTCCCTCTGATGGATGCAGTGGTCTCTGAATGTGATAAAGGGCAGCAGGATAACATGGTTCTGCGGTGTAGAAACGGTATTGTGCGAGTTTGTCTGGCGCAGCTGGAATACTGCGAAGTGATCGGCCACACTTTGTTATTTTATATGGAAAACGGAAAAGTTCTGGAGAGCAGCGGGAGTCTGGATGAATTGTGTGGTAAGCTCTTACAGCATGATAATTTCCTGCGCCCGCACCGCTCTTTTTTAGTCAATATGGAATATATTCAGAACATCTCTTACAAGTCGATCATAATGGATAATTCGGCGGAGATTCCCATTCCGCATGGGAAATGTTCCGAGATCAAGAACAGGTATCTTGAATATGCATTCAGCAAAAGACAGGTATTTGTATTATGAATGGTATATATTTTAGCAATTCTATTGCTGTGGCTGCTTTCGGTATGATCTTGTCCGCGGCGTTCTGCGATATTCTCTGGACGTGGCGGAAACGTTTGATTATGGCGGGAAGCATGGCGGTGATTCTATTATTTCAGGGATGTATTTTCTTTCGAATCGGCGAGGATATAGTCGAGTATACATATCCGGTGGTCACACATTTTCCTCTGATTATCGTACTTTGTTTTCTCAGTAAAAAAAGACTCTGGCCGACGGTCTCGGTGCTGACGGCATACTTGTGCTGCCAGACCCGTCGGTGGCTGGCGCTACTGATTGTGGCAATATTTTCGGGCGGCGCGGCGGTGCAGAGTATAGCCGAGTTGGTTATGACGTTGCCGCTGCTGCTGATTTTGCTGCGTTTTGTTGCGCCGTCCGTGCGCTCCATTTCACGGCATACCTTTACGGCACAGTGGCAGTTCGGTTTGGTTCCGGCACTGTATTATGGTTTCGATTATCTGACGAGTGTCTACACGAATCTGCTTCTGGACGGCGTTCTGGTCGCGGTGGAATTTATGCCGTTCGTATGCAGTGTGGCATATCTGGTATTTATTGTTTACTATTCGGAGGAGGGGAGAATCCGCAGCCAGCTTGAACAGATGCAGGCTGTTCTGAATCTGCAGATCACACAGGCGGTTCGCGAAATCGAAGTCCTGCGCGAGTCCCGGCAGAAAACCAGAACCTACCGTCACGATCTGCGTCACCATATGCAGTATATTTCCTCTTGTATTGAGAACGGGCGGCTTGAACAGGCGCAGGGATATATTCGTGAAATCTGTTCGGAAATTGAGATGAGCGAAGTGATAATCTATTGCGAAAATGAGGCGGCAAATTTGATATTTTCCGCTTTTACCGGACGCGCGAAAGACTGCGATATTCCGATTACGATCCGGGCGGGAATTGCGCAGAGTATTTCGATTTCCGAAAGCGATTTGTGCGTGCTTCTGTCCAATGCACTGGAGAACGCTTTACGTGCCTGCCGGAGACGGAAAGAAAAAGGATTATCCGCAACGATCGAAGTCGACGCGTATCAAAGAAACGGAAAATTCTTCCTACAGGCGATTAATTCCTGCGAGGAGGATATTACTTTTGAATACGGACTGCCCGTCACGAATAAGCCGGGACACGGGATCGGTGTGCGCAGTATATGTGCCGTGGTGGAGCGGTATAACGGCATATACAGTTTCTCGGTTAAGGATGACAAGTTTATTTTGAGGGTGTCCCTTTAAGGGGACGGTCGATTCAATGCGATTTATGGGCGATTCGTGAAAAATCGATCTTTTTTGCAAGCAAATACGTTATACTGCTTAAATAGCAATCTGCTATGGAAGAAGGAAAAGTTCAATATTGGTTATTGTGTAATGATAGCCATGAATGTGTCTGAGCTTTCAGTGTCCGGGAGAATATAAATGAAGATGAAATTAAGAGGAAACAGGTTTTTCTGGGTTTTACTTAAAATGAATATGCTGCCGCTTATATTATTGACATTGGTGATCACGATATTCAGCGCTGTTCGGTTTGCTGCCTCCATGAATGTGGAAACCAGGAACGGACTGGTAAATATGTGTCATACAGTCATCACTTTATATGATACCGCATATGAAGGGGATTATCATGTGGAAGGAGAAGGAGACGTTGTTTACATGATGAAGGGAGAACATCTGCTAGACGGTGATTTCTCGATTATTGATTCCATTAAGGCGAAGACTGGCGTCGATATCACGATTTTTAATCAGGATACCCGTGTGGTTACGACGATCCAAACGAGTGATGGCGTCCGTGCAATCGGAACCAAGGCGAATGATACGGTGGTAGAGGATGTGTTAAAGGGCGGGCAGCCGCATTTCTATTCGAGTACGATGGTGGAGGGTGTACGGTATTTTTCTTATTATGAACCGCTCTATGCATCTGACGGAACTTGCATCGGTATGATTTTTCTCGGGAAACCATCTGCGGAAATGGAGCGGCTGGTGTATGATTCGCTTAAGCCGACGATCGCATTCGGTATTCTCACGATGCTGGTCGCATGTCTTGTTACGGCGCGGTTTTCTGATAAGCTCGTAAGTGCGATCCGGAGAACGGAAGCATTCGTGGTGACGATCACGCGAGGCGAGCTTCATACGGAGTTTGACGCAGGTGTACTGGAACGCAAGGATGAACTGGGACAAATGGGACGCTGTCTGGTCAGGATGCAGAAGTCGCTGCAAGAGATGGTGGAACAGGATATTCTCACGGGCTTATATAATCGGAGAAGCGGCGAGAAATTATTGCGGAGGACGTGCGAAAATTATCGGAAAGAGGGGACGCCCTTCTGTGTTGCAATCGGTGATATAGATCATTTTAAGAATGTTAATGATACTTACGGTCATGAATGCGGTGATGTAGCGCTTGCAAAGATATCCGAACGGATTAAAGAACATATGCAGGGCAAGGGATTCGTTGCCAGATGGGGCGGCGAGGAGATGTTATTGGTATATGATAATATGCAGCTTGACACAGCGGTGTCCTGTATGCAGGAGCTGCTGGAAGAGATCCGCACTCAGCGTATTATTTACGGCGATACGGCGTTTGGCCTTACGATGACTTTTGGCATCACGGAGGGAAATGACGGGAAGGTTGAGCACATCGTACGCGACGCGGACGCAAAGCTGTATGAAGGAAAGAACAACGGTCGTAACAGGATTGTATATGAAGCGATTTGAGAGAATGTAGAATGGAAATTGAATTGAAACATGAAGCAATGGGAAACCTGCTTTTGTTCCGGGAGTGGAACGGAAGCAGGTTTTCCTGCTTGAAATGATTTATGCGATTGCATATAATCATACTGAATATTAATGTACCGGTGTAAATAACATGAGGTAGACACGGAAGGGCAGGAAGTCGAATGAAGCGGATCTTTTTTGTAGAAGATGATCTGAGCCTGATAAACGGGCTTACTTTTGCGGTCAGGAAGCAGGGATATGAAATAGATGTTGCCCGCACAAGCCTTGAGGCTAAGCGGCTGTGGGCGGACGGTAAATATGATCTGGTGATTCTGGATGTGTCGCTCCCTGACGGCTCCGGATTTGATATTTGTACGAAGATACGTCAGGCTTCAAAGGTGCCGATCATGTTCCTGACGGCTGCCGATGAAGAAACTGACATTATTATGGGGCTGGATATCGGTGCTGATGATTATATTACGAAACCTTTCAAGCTGGCGGTATTCCTGTCGAGAATCAATGCACTTCTTCGCAGAAGTGATAACTTCAGCCGGACGGATCAGGAACTGTCCTCTAACGGCATTACGGTGCACCTGCTGAAGGGGGAGGGCTATAAAAACGGAAAGCCGCTGGAACTGACCTCGAGCGAGTATAAGCTGCTATGTCTGTTTATGGAAAATCCTGATGTGGTGCTTTCGCCCGAACAGATTTTAGGAAGACTGTGGGATTGCGACCAGAATTTTATCGATAATAAGACGCTTACCGTATATATTCGCAGACTGCGGATGAAAGTCGAGGACGACCCCGGAGATCCGGAAAAGATCGTGACGGTCCGAGGGATGGGGTATAAGTGGAACGCTTCGGAACGGAGGAAAGAATGAGGATATTAACAAACCAGAAGGTAAGAGCGCTGTTTGGACAGATCACACTCTGCCTGATGGTATTTATTATACTTTCGATTATATTGATCTTGTCAGAACCGACAGGGACAGTTTTACAAACGGAAGAAATCACGCCGGGGCGCTGGAGAACGGTTATGTCCATAACGCTTTGTACGGTCGGTATCGGCATTGCGGTACTTGCGGTCTGCTACAGATACTTTAGGGAGCAGGATCGGATGATGGAGGAGGCGGTGGCACAGATTCGGGAATTTATCGCCGGGGATAGAGATGCCCGGATCGAGTGTGATGAGGAGGGGGAGTTGTACAGACTGTTCCATGAAATCAATTCTCTGGCAGCCATTCTGAATGCAAAGGCGGAGAGTGAAGAGAAATCAAGAAATTTCCTCCGAAATACGATTTCAGACATTTCCCACCAGCTAAAGACACCGCTTGCCGCGCTCAATATCTATAACGGCATTATGCAGACAGAAGCCGGAGCGAACGATCCGGCGGCGATTAAGGAATTTACCGATCTGTCTGAGCAGGAGCTTGACCGGATCGAAACGTTAGTGCAGAATCTGCTGAAGATTACGAAGTTTGATGCCGGGTCCGTGGTGATGGAGAAGCGGACGGAAAATATTTCCGAAATGATGGAGGATGTGAAGAAACATTTTGCGTTCCGTGCGGAGCAGGAGGGGAAGGAAATTGTCCTGTCGGGCAGTGATTCCCTTTCTTTTTTATGTGATCGGAACTGGATCGTGGAGGCGGTCAGCAATATTGTCAAAAATGCCCTGGATCATACGGAAAACGGGGACAGAATCTTAATAGAGTGGAGAGAGTCTGCATCTGTGGTTCGTATTGCAATCGGAGATAACGGAACCGGTATTCATCCGGAAGATCTACATCATATTTTTAAAAGATTTTATCGTAGCAGATACTCTAAAGATACACAGGGAATCGGGCTGGGACTGCCGCTCTCCAAATCCGTGACGGAAGCCCACAACGGCACCATTGAAGTGGACAGCCGGCCGGGTGAAGGAACCACTTTTATCATGAACTTCTTAGTAATTCCTACAAAATTGTAGCCTTGCTGAAGCCTGCGTGTAGGGTTTGCGTATTATTCTGACCTTGTACTAAGAGATTATTATAGAGCGAGGTAAAGTGGAGATGAATTTATTAGAAGTCAACAAAATCTGTAAGACTTATGGCAGCGGTGAGGCGGCTGTACAGGCATTAAAAAATGTCAGCTTTTCCGTTCCGATGGGAGAATATGTGGCAATCGTCGGGGAATCGGGTTCCGGTAAGAGTACGCTGCTTAATATGATCGGTGCGCTTGATGTACCAACGTCGGGCAAAGTGCTGATCGATGGCAAGGACACTTTTGCCATGCCGGAAAGCAGGCTTACGGTCTTCCGTCGGAGAAATATCGGTTTTATTTTTCAGGCGTTTAATCTTGTTCCCGAACTGACAGTGGAGCAGAATATTATTTTTCCGGTGCTGCTGGATTATCAGAAACCTGACAGAAAGTATCTGGAAGAGCTTCTCACGGTGCTTAATCTGCAGGAGCGTCGAAACCATCTGCCCAGCCAGTTGTCCGGCGGGCAGCAGCAGAGGGTGGCGATCGGGCGTGCGATGATCACAAGACCGGCTCTGATCTTAGCTGACGAGCCCACCGGGAATCTGGACACTCAGAACAGCAGCGAGGTAATTGCACTGCTGAAAGAAGCGTCCAGAAAATATGAACAGACCATCATCATGATCACACATAACCGTACGATTGCACAGACGGCCGACCGGGTGCTGTCCGTATCAGACGGTGTATTGACGGATTTGGGGAGGTGTTCGGAATGAAGAGCTATCCTATGAAAAGCTATCTCAGCCTGATTCCCATCTCCGCGAAGAAGCGCAGGAAGCAGAACCGTCTTACGCTGATCTGTATTATTCTGGCGGTGTTTCTCGTGACCAGTGTCTTTTCCATGGCGGAAGTCATGATGAAGGACCAGGAAGAGGCCATGATAAAGAAACATGGAAACTACCACATCACGATAAGCGGTTTGTCGGAGGAAGCGGAGAATCAGATCGCGCACCAGAGCAATGTATCCGCCACATCCCGATATTGTACATTCGGTGAAGAGATCTATGAGGGATATCAGGTCGGAGACAGAAGAGTTATTATGTACGGAACAGAGCAGGCGTACATAGAAGACATCAGAAATTATGAAACAGAGGGAACTTATCCGCAGAATGACACGGAAGTAATGCTGAACACGACTGCAAAGGAAGCGTTGGGAATCCGTATAGGCGACCGAGTTACGATCCATACACCGGCTGGAGAATTTGATTACACTGTGACCGGATTCTGCGTGGATGAGTGGGTGTCGGAGGCTGTTAAATATGACGGTGTCTGCGCCTATATGAGTGTCGGTGCGTTTCATACCATATGCAGCGCAAATGGATATGCCGATGAAGAGAGTATAAAGCCGGTACTTTATGTGCAGTTTAAAGAAAAGACGAAATTGAAAGAAGCGATTGCCGATATGAAGGTGTATTACGGCATACCGGATGGAGATATTAAAGAGAATATTATCACGGTCGGTATGTCGGGTGCCAGCAGCAATCAGGGAATCAACTGGATCTATGGTCTTGCTGTGGCAGTGTTCGCAATGGTTCTGATTGCAGGTGTGCTGATGATCTCAAGCTGTATGAACAGTAATGTGTCGCAGCGGACGAAATTCTTCGGAATGATGCGGTGTGTCGGTGCGAGTAAGACGCAGGTGATGCGATTTGTTCGTCTGGAAGCTTTAAATTGGTGTAAGATTGCCATTCCCATCGGATTAGGCGTGGGGATCGTGTTTACATGGATTCTGTGTATTGTATTAAAAAATATGGTAGGCGGCGAGTTCAGCAGCTATTCATTCCGGTTCAGCATTGTGGCTGTCGTATGCGGTGCCTCGGTCGGCGTGATCACCGTGCTGCTGGCGGCACATGCTCCGGCGAAACGTGCGGCGGCAGTATCGCCGATGGCGGCGGTGTCAGGCAATGCGGAATCGGGAAGAAAGATTTCCCGTGCGGCAAATACACGTATGCTTAAAGTCGAAAGCGCTCTCGGCGTATACCACGCGGCAATGTCTAAGAAGAACATGACGCTGATGTCGTTATCTTTTGCTTTTACGGCAGCCTTGTTTTTGACTTTCTATGCGGGACTTGATTTTGCAAGGAAGCTTCTGCCGTCGGAGAGTGATCTGAACCCGGACATATCCATTGCGGCAATAGACAATAGGAATTCCCTTGACAGGGGATTGAAGGAGCAAATCGGTGCAGTTCCCGGGGTGGAAGCGGCTTTCGGATGCGCGATGTCTACGAATGTGCCTGCGGATATTAACGGTGTTTCCGGCAGTGTTGATCTGGTTTCTTACGATGACTATATGTTCTCGTGGACGAAAAAATCCGTTGTCAGCGGTGACTTGTCCAAGGTCGACGGTGACACGGATTATGTATTTACTATTTTTAATCAGGACAGCCGGCTGGATACGGGAGATAAAATTAAAATCGGAGAGACGGAACTGGAAATTGCCTGTGTTGTGTCGGAGGGCATAGGAGTTGAAGGCATATCGGTGTGTTGCACGGAGGAAACTTTCCGACGGATCACGGGAGAGGAAAATTATAATTTATTGAATGCGCAGCTTACTAAGGATGCAACGGAAGAAACAGTCGAGACGATCAGGACGTTAACAGGTGAAAATGAATTTTACGACCGGCGGGAGGAAAATCAGACGAGCAATTCTTCTTTCTGGGTATTCCGGATTGCAGCCTATGGTTTCCTGACAATTATAGCATTGATCACAGTCTTTAATATTATGAACAGTATCTCCATGAGCGTGTCGGCCAGAATGAAGCAGTATGGCGCCATGCGCGCCGTCGGCATGAGCGTGCACCAGATGACCAAAATGATCGCGGCGGAAGCCGTAACCTATGCCGTATGCGGAATGGTGATCGGGCTTGCGGGCGGACTGTATATGCACCGTCTGTTAATGAACAAGCTGATTTATTCGCACTTCGGAGGAACGTGGTCGATTCCGCTTGAGCCGATTATAATCGTTCTGCTCATTTTTGTATTGGCATGTGCCGCGGCGGTGCATGCTCCGGCGAGGAGGATCAGGGAGATGGCGATTACGGAGACGGTTAATGAGTTGTAGGGAGGTGTTTGTGATTACTAAGTGCAGAACTTCGAAGTGATTCGGAGCACTGCACTTTTTCATGTTGCAGACTTATTGGGAGCCGGCACCTCAATTATTAGACAAAATAGAAAAATGTCATAGATTGCCAAAACAATAAAGAACAACTATAATATATTGTGAAAAAGTTATGGATACATAATAAGTAGAAGGACAAGAAACAATTTCAAATCCATGGGTTCAGGCAGTGGAAACGCAGGCACTATCGTGGATATGGCAATGGCAGCTGGAAAAATCAGGCTGTAAGGCTAGAGGGGTGTGGGGATTAGTATGAGTGATGTTTTCAATAATGAGTTGTTTGAAGCGTTTGCAGCGGCATCTGATAATGTTTACATCTATGTATGCGATATGAAGACAGATATTTCCCGCTGGTCCAAAGCTGGAGTGGATTATTTCGGGTTGGAAGGGGAATACCTGAAAGATGCGGCGAATGTATGGGCGAGGCATATACATCCGGATGACTTGGTGGTCTATACGGAGGATATCACAGGTGTTTTTTCCGGCAAAAAGAAATATCATGATTGCCAATACAGAGCGAGGAATGCATCGGGTACATATGTGTGGGTGGAATGCAAAGGCAGCGTGATCAGGGACGCGGAAGGAAATCCTATCATTTTTGCAGGACTTATGACAAGAATAGACGGGCAGAGCAAATACGATTCTCTGACCGGACTTTTGACAACACAGGAGATGCACTATTTCGACTTTGCTTCACAGTCCGGAATTGCTCTGTTGATCGGGATGGATGGATTCCGGAAAATTATAAGCAACTACGGATATAACACCGGAGACGAGATATTAATCAAATTTTCGAGGGAGATCAGCGGTTTATGTAATCCCGGCTGGAAAGTGTTGCGGTTTAGCGGGGATGAATTTCTTGTCCTTGCTTTTGGCTCCGATCTGCAGGAAGTGACGGATTTTTATGAGAAAATATGTGGGGAAGCGGATATTTTGAAATTAGAAGACGGGCGGAAGGTCGGAATTTCCATATCGGCCGGCGGAGTGCTGTTTCCTCAGGATGCGGACAGCAGAGAAGTTCTTATCAATAAACTGGAGCACTCTCTGGAGTATGCCAAGAATAATCGGAGAGGAAGCCTGGTATTTTTCTCGGAGGAGATTGCCGCAAAACATGAGAGAGGACTGGTTTTGCGGGAAGATCTAAAGCAGTCCATTAAAAATGATTTTAAAGGGTTTGAATTGTTCTTCCAGCCGTTTATCAACCCGGATGTCGGTACGATTGCAGGCTGTGAATGTCTTCTGCGCTGGAAAGGCGAAAGAATTAAAGATTCCTATCCGATGGAGTTTATTAAGGTTTTAGAGGATTACGGTGATATTAATGAAGTAGGCTTCTGGGTTATGGAGCAGGCGATCAGGCAGCAGGCGGCATGGCGCGATATATACGGAGAACTGCAAGTAAGCTTTAATGTATCTTATCAGCAGCTTTTGGACGAGACCTTTGAGGAAAGAGCGATTTCCTGTGCGGAAAAGTACGGAGTAAATCCGAAATATATCATTATTGAGCTTACGGAAAGCTGTCAGGTAGAAGCACCAAAAGAGCTTGCGGCCATGTTTGGCAGGTTGCGGGAGCACGGCTTTAAAATAGCGTTGGACGATTTCGGAACGGCGTATGCTTCTATGGAGATGTTAAAATGGCTTCCTGTGGATTATATTAAAGTGGAGCATTCTTTTATCAGGGAACTTGCGCAGCCGGGACACGACGTAGATTATGTCATTGTTGACAGTCTGTTGGAAATGTGCAGGCGCTTGGGATATCATTCTATTATAGAAGGTGTGGAAGATGGTAAAGTGGCGGATATCGTTGGGGATTTGAATGCTACGCTGCTGCAGGGGTATCATTATTCACGGCCTGTCTGCCGGAAGGATTTTGAGAGGTTGTTGGATGAGGATAGAGAACTGTGTGAGGGGCATAGTAAGTGAATTGAAGAAAGAACTGGTTGAGGTCGCTGGAATCATTTGATTTCCGCGATCTTGTACCTTGATAGATTGTATCACAGTTTACCGAGGAATGGAGCCGGTTTCAGAATAAGCAGCGTGTTGTGGAAAAGCTGCAGGAAAAACTTGTGAATATATATTATTACTATGATGATCCCTGTGCCGTTTACGGCATGGGGATTTTCCACTTTAGAGTATAATATAATTACAAATTATTTTGGATTTTATGATTCGAAGTTCTATTTCATTTCTTTGATTAATTGATATATTAGGTCTTTTTGATTATCTGTTAAAGCTATCCACTGGTGAAATAAATCTTGTTGCTCACTGTTCAGTTGAACAATATGACTGTCTTCAGTAAAGAATTGAGCTAAAGTAATTCCGAAAGCAGAGCAAATTGATTCCAGCGTGGAAATTGACGGTACGGTGTTTCGGCGGTGGATATTAGCAATGGTGGAAGAAGAAAGACCGGATTCTGCTGATAATTTATAATCTGACCAATTTCGCTCTTTCATTAACATATCAATTCGCTTTATTACATCCATGCCAATACCTCCAATCTGCATTTATTATATTGCTCAAAAGAATGACAAAATAGAACTCATATGTAATAAAAATATTGCTCAAATGAACATTGCGTGATATTATTTGAGTGACTACTTGAGATTAAGTAGAGCAAATTTGCCAAGATATTAGAGGTAGGAAATGCAATTAAGCAAAATAAGCACTGAATAAATAATGTTTGGGCATAAACGGAAAAAATAGTATAAGAATACTGAGTTGAAGGAAGAAGCTATGGAAAATATACTTTTATCAAATAGTGAAATAGAAAGAATGAGTATAGAGGAAAAACGCGAATACTATCAAAACCTACAAAATTATTGCCTAAATCAAAATTTTAAAAACTATTCGAATATATTATTCAAGAAAGTTATCTACCATTTATCACCTGTTATAAGAAATTACGATTTAGAAATATATGGTGAAGAAAATATTCCGCCAGATGATTCAGCCGTATTTATTAGTAATCACTCTAACTCTCACGATTTCTTTTCTATAATTGAAGTATTTGGAAATATTGGGAAACCAGTCACACCCTTTGGCGCCAGTGATTGTCTTAATTTTGCAACTAAATTATTATTTATGTTGGGGGACGTTACATTAATCGATAGAGGAAATAAAGAATCGTCGCTTAATGGAATGCTGCATTTTTCTAAAAAAATTATAGAAGGAAAATGTGGTTTGATTTTAGGTGAAGGAACATGGAATCTTCATCCTATCTTACCTATGCAGCCAATAAAAATCGGAGGAACAAAAGTAGCTGCAATTACCAACAAAGTTATTATTCCGACAATATTTGAATACGTTGAAGTTAACGACATATGCGAAAAAGAAAATGAATTATATAAGAAATGCATTGTAATGTTTGGAAAAGCGATAACAGTAAAAACTGAGGACAATATAATAGCTAAAACCAAAGAAGTGCAAACGATTATGGAAAATATGAGAAGAGACTTGTGGGGAAAAATAGGAATTAATAAAAGAAGCCTAGATGATATAAACAAAAATGTATATTTAAATCATACATATTTAAAAAAATTTGGTGCTTTTGGTTTTGAATTTGATTCTGAACATGAATTTCAATATTTGCTAAGACATAACAATAAATTAATTGATAATGAATACTGTTTAGATTCAAATGGGGATTTGGTACCAGGAATTACAAAAAAAGATCGATCGACATTACTTATAAGCACAGGTTGATTATCTTGCAATTGAGAAAGAAGCTAATATTTTTAAATTGATTTTTATAGAATGGGCAAAGACAATGATGAACAGAAGTCAAAGGCGGTGCTTATGGATATCCTGGATATGGAAAAGAGGCTGTCGGACGACTTTGATACGGAGAAAATCAGAAATTTTCGATAGGCATGGCTTCCGAACTAACAAACAGTCATAACCCCTCAAACCACTTCATACAATGTAAAAAAGTGTTCTGAGGGGTTTCCTTTTGAAAGATTATATTGAGGAACGTGCAATCCAGATTGCCAATTATATTATTGAACACAATGCCACGGTGAGACAGACTGCGAAAGAGTTTGGGATTAGTAAGAGTACGGTACATACAGTAGTAACAAAATAGAACGGTTTGTGTGGTTAGTGAGGTGATTTAATGAGCAGATCTACTGAAAATCCTCAACTCGGGTTTCTTTTGATACACAGTAAGTTTGCATGTATTCTTATTTAGCACAATCACATAGTTCTGTATTTTCTGAAATAACTTTTCTTCTCATTTTCCAACGGATATCTCCCATAAAAAAACGCGAATCTATTGGCACAGGATTCCGATTTTATCCTGTCTATAAATACGGTTTCCTTGGATAGCCCACCAGTCTGTTCCAGATGAGCACCATCTGTATAGAAGAGATTCTTATAGGCATCTGCACGTAGGTCGCTTCAGTCTTTATGGATGAATAAGTATTTGGGGTATAAGCGTAGGTCAGATCTTGAACATAATCTTTGGGTCCACTGTCGGATTTCTGCCTTTGGCAGAGTAAGTCTGATACAGTAGGCTGTAATCTAAATTCTCCAATTCGTGGCTCGGCAATCGAATAGAATCATTATTAGGAATCAGATATTCCAAACTTAAAGGTAAGACAAATTGATAAGTTTGTCTTACCTCAGTATATATTTTAGTTACTTAGCATAACCCATTATATTACAAATGGCAGGCTCTTCGGGACCTGCGTTTCTATTATGAACATAAAAATGGAGCTATTGCTCTGGTTGATTATTTTTGCAACAACACTATATGAAGAGTACTGATTAGTTCGGAATAGAGAAGGTGCAGTGATGGTAGAAATACGATATCGAATCTTTTAGAGAAAAAGTGCAAATAGTTGACATTCTTGTCGAATCTAAGTATCATTGATATATCTACAAACGTAGTCTGGAATAGACGATTTAATGGTGCAGAATATTTGGTTATATCAAGTAAATGTAATGATATAAATCTGAATTTCATATGCAATAGGAGGATTTGTTTATGGTATCTTTAAAAGACGGAAGGCTCATGAGAGAATTGGTTAAGAGGGATGATGAAAAAGGTTATCATATTTCCATAGATAATGTTTTAGATGAAAATGTTAGAAAAGGTTTCGGCGGTGAAGACTACCATCTTTTGGAGGATAAACGTAGGGTTATATATATACATACTATGATTCAAGATTATAAAAAGTTTAGCTATGATATTCGCTGTAAATTGGAACATCAAAAGGCTACAATGTTTTATATAAATAGTGAAACTGATATTATTTCTTTATGGGGAAAACGAGGTTTTTTATATTTTTCAAAAAAGGCAGGTTTTCTAAAAAATGCTTTTTTAGATATTGTTTTACAAGTTATTGGTGTATTAAGTTTGTTGTCCTCTATTTTTGCTTTCATTTTGCCATTTAAATATGATGGGAAAAATTTCGCCCTGTATCCATATTTTCTTTCGATTGTTTTTATTGCAATAGGTTGTTTGATTCTGTTTTTTGCAAAAAGTCAAAGGGAGAAACAGGTTGATAGTACCTATAATTTAGTAAAAGAAACAGAGATAAGTGATTTTTCCAACTATCTGTCAAAACTGAAAATGGGGAAACTACGGTTTTCTGAACAAAATATTTTAATTATTGAAAATATAAATAAGCTTGAAAAGCATGTGCAGGCATTTTTAATTTACTATTTGATGAGACCTACAAATGGAAATCAAATTTGGTGCATATTAGATGATGGGGCAGATAAACTATTGATTACAAAAAAACATATCAAAGGATATATTGAAGAGTATTATCTATGTCCCGTTTCTTTGGAGGATAAGAAAGAACTTATATATCAATTGAGGTTAAGTGATTATAAAGAAGAGTTGTTGGGAACTCTCGGAATTGATACACTTTTCTGGGAAGAATTGGGATATGTCGAAGAATATGAATATTCAGGTGACATTGTAAAAAATATTAAAACTTTAATTAGTACAGATAAATATGGAAAGAATTATATAGGTGCCGTGTATTGTATCGCTTATCTTATGGTAAAGCTTGGTTACATAATATCGCTCAATAATATCGTTCAGTTAGTCTGCTATGAGCATGATAATAAGCGGTATTTTAGAAAACTAGAAGAGCAATGTAAAAAAGATATTGGCGCGCAAATCTTTCAGAAAAAAGAGTTTGAAGAATTTTTACGTAAATTAATAGATGTAATGGATAATTATTGTATTGTAAACAATAATAAAGGTATTCGTTTTTCAACAAATTTTTTAAAATGTCTGGAAACACACTTTGAAGCTATATTGCCATCGCGTAATACTATTCAAAAATGGGTCTTGGTGAAGCTCATATGTAACCAGGACAAATTTAATGAAGAAAACTACTTCTTAGATTGTTGTAATTTATTACAGCAGGTAGAGTTTGAAGATATAGCTACAGAGGTTCAAGTATCGTTGAGGCTTTTGAATGCACTCAATAGAAACTGCTGTTGGCTTTATTATCCAGTAATATTAAACCGTTTAGATTCTTTGACAAAGAATACAAAAGAGCGTGTGGAGTATATACAAAGTGATGCTGTAAAAACTGCAGTCATTAATTATAGAATACTTATAGCTGATGATAGAAGTGCTGAATTTCATAAAAATTATTTGGAGGAATATTGCAGCATAAATCAATTACAATATGTGGAAAGTATTCCGATGTCAAGATTGGCATTCATAGATTATGATTTAGAAAACAATTTGACATTTTATCAAAATATGATGCGTATGAATGATCCTACGGCATATTATTACTATCTGATGGCGGAGTGGATGAAGATACACACGAACCGAATCCCAGAGTCTACTACAAATGCAATAATAGACTTATCATGGGATTATCCTGTCAGCGAACCAGTTACAATTATATTTGCGTTGTTAAAGAGGTTGATCGTTTTTTCATGTGGACAAAAAGGAGAATTGATGCTGTCTTTGCAACGGGAACTAAATGGAATAATAGAGTTGTTACATTCCAAAAAATATTATAGCTCTCAAATTATAGAAAAAATAGTGTATGAATTCAATAATTATTTTTATTTGAATAGATCTGATTATGATATTCGCATATTATTTCTAGGAACTGCCATTGAAAATACTAATTCCACGATTCTACGATTTCTTTTTAATATGTTGAAAATATCTGTTAAGGAAATGGATAGTTATAAATTTCAAAGTGTGGAACTAAATTATGTATATAGTTTTATTTATTACAAGATAAATCCATTTGAAAAAGGAATTTCTGATTATATTTGTTATGTGATTGATTCTGATTTTGCAATTGCAGAACGTGTCGGTATTTTACTTTGTTTGTTAACAAGGGGAGTTCCCAAATGGGACAATATTATTCAATTTTGCGTAGATCATAAAGGTGAATTGATTCAAGAAATATGTAGTTCGCTAGATTATGCTAAAGATATGGAATCTCTAGGGAACATACTTGTTCATATTTATATATTAGAGCAGTTCTTTAGTAAGAATAATTTATGCGAAGAAATAACTAATCTTGTAATTGAGGTGTTGACTGAACGATTTGATTTAGAGGGTCAGTCAATTATTAAAATTTTTCGTTATGTAATGTTAAATGAAGATGACGAAAACACTCTATCGGATCTATCGGAAGATAATTTCATTTCAATAGTAAATGATTTATCTTCTCGTGAACTTGCGATAACATTTTTTGCAAAATATTATAGAAATAATGAGCACATAATATTAGCACTACCAAAGGTAGCTGGATTATTGACTACACGTTTTTATACTACTATATCTATGGGGCTTATTGGAGATTATTTATTAATGTGTCCAGTAGATAAGGTAGAAAAGCAAATGCTACAATATTATATAAGAGATATGAGAAAAAATGATTATGACAAAGTAGAAATTATTACAACATATTTGGAGATCATTGATAAATACGATGGTATTATGCAAGTAAAGAAATATGAGAAAAAACAATATAGTTATTATCAAGCTAAATTAATTAAAATAGAACTGTCTGCCCTTAGAGAAAATGTTATGAATACGTTTACAGAGCGACAATTATTAGATTTTACGGTTAAAATAATTCAAATTCTCGCTCCCCAAATACCGATGGCCACCAATCATAAGGAGGTTCCAATTATTTTCTCTGAAAGAAGCGAGGAAGTTGATAACTATGTGCTTGAACATATTAAAGAAACTAAGGCGGTTATTATGTCAGATGCCTCTTACTTAAATAAGCCTTATGTTGATATGATTTTCTATTTATTTCAATATCCAGAAAGCTATGCTATGCTAGTTGAGCATATGGGACAAAAGCAGGTGGAACTTATACTAAATAGTAGCTTAATTCAACTATTGGGAACATATATTGAGATTATCGATTACGAAGAAATGCCAGCTGCTATTAGTTACCTACAGGAAGCGAGGACTATTCTTAAAAACTATAACCATATTTTGCGGGAAATGTAATATATATTGTATTAGCCCATGAATTCTCTTGACAGTGAAGAGTGGCTCCTGACTTGTTTTATGATGTGCCGTGATTTCCTGTTTTATGGGATTTGCGGTAAGTTTGATATTTTGTGTGGCTTCGTCTGTGGGCGTGGCTTTGGATGAATTTGGTGTAGTAAACGGTTTAGTGGACAGACGATAGGGTATTGCTTTTATCACATTTGATTTATGTTTTTGAGGGATTCGTAAGGGCTTATTATTTATTGTTTCCAGGTAGGTAAAGATGTATAATATTAGGTGTAGATGGAGAAATTTGTGAATATTCCGGATGATTTTCCATCATCTGTCCGGTGGTATGGAAATCACTTTTTAGATTCGTTTTTGTGTATACTGGATAATAATTTCTATGAGAATATTGGTAAAGGCTGCTACGC
>JAAUZM010000015.1:0-215446 GCA_014804605.1 Lachnospiraceae bacterium
ATATCCTTTCCAAACTTCAGGACAAACCGCTCAAATTCATCATTATTCATAGCAGCCATCCTCCTTCTTCTTTCAAGTCGACTTGCAAAGATTTGCCCTTGCATCTATATATTGTCGTGACTTAGGAAAAAAGTTTTCAAATTTCAGAATTTCAAAGTGTTTTACCATTTATGAATATTGCAGAATATGTAAAAAAACCAACCATCCCAAAAGATGATTGGTCTCTATGTGCTTACAGTCCTGCTTTTCCTCGAAGATACTCGACCCACTCTTTTCTCTTCATGACTGAGCATTTATGTTTCACGGTCTTGCCATTCTCAGGATTCTGGCAGATCACCCTTTGTATGCTCGATAATATGATCAGCAGCGCTCATATACTCTGCTTCTCTCAATGATGTCTCCCACTTGGCTGCTGCATCCGGTTTTAAATTCATTTTCTTTCTGTCCTTTCCCCTAAAATGCTTTTCTAAATATTATCACGATTTTTAAAAAAACACTAGAAGAACATGACATTCTCTCATAATTCCCTCACTTTTTTACACGCGCCATCATATTTTAAATATTCATTGCATATTCATTGAATATATAGTACAATACTAATACAAATTCAATGGAGGTGCACCATGGCTACATTACAAATTCGTATTGATGATTCTTTAAAAAAAGAAGCTGACACTCTCTTTTCCAGTCTTGGATTAGATACGTCGACAGCAATACGCATTTTTTTGAACGCTGCTATTGAAAATGCAGGTATTCCATTTTCAGTACAGCATAAACCTGTTTCTGATTCACTTCAAAATGCCATATATGACAGCAGGTTTAAACGCAATCTTAACGGCCCCTTTGACAATGCGGCAGACGCAGTTGCGTCAATGCTTGAGGATTAGCCTATGTACAAAATCGTCTACACTAACCGCATGAAAAAAGATGCCAANCTAATGAAAAAGCGTGGCAAAAATTTGGATAAACTTGTTAACGTGCTTTCCTTGCTTGCGAGCGGAAATCCATTGCCAGTTCAATACAGAGACCATCAACTGAGCGGCAACCTACATGATTTCAGAGAATGCCACATTGAGCCCGATTGGCTGCTACTGTATCAAATCTACGAAGATACTCTGATTCTTTCAGCTACTGCAACAGGAAGCCACGCAGATTTATTTGGAAAATAGCAGTATGCGGCCAGNTCAGGCGACAATCTTCCCATCCTCAATTCTCACAATCCGGTCGGCAAGCTGCGCGATCTCATTATTATGCGTGATCATAACGATAGTCTGATGAAACTCCGTTCCGGTGCNCTTCAAGAGCCCCAGCACATCNGCGCTGGTCTTACTGTCCAGATTACCGGTGGGTTCGTCCGCCAGAACGATGGCAGGTTTTGTAATAAGTGCACGNGCAATGGCTACGCGNTGCTGCTGCCCTCCGGATAAATTGTTCGGCATATTATTCAGCTTATCTTCCAGTGCCAGCATNTGCACAATATCATCCAGAAATTTCTCATCCGCCTTNTCNCCATCNAATTCCACNGGNAAAACAATATTCTCATANACATTTAAGATCGGAACCAGATTATAATTTTGAAATACAAATCCGATATTGCGCCGTCTGAAAATCGTCAGTTCCTCTTCGCTTTTCTTTGCCAGTTCATCNCCCCGTACNATCACATTTCCCGATGTAGGCGTATCCAGTCCGCCCATCATATGAAGCAGCGTGGACTTACCNCTCCCCGAAGTTCCCACTACCGCCACAAATTCCCCCTCATCTACACTGAAGCTCACACCGTCCAGCGCACGTGTAATATTCGGTTCCGCACCGTAATATTTCTTCAAATCCACTGTCTGNAATATACTCATAATATTTANCATTCCTTTCNCAATTNTCATTGNTGTTACTGTGAAACCTNTTCANTTAATACACTATAGCTNCNCTCAACNCGGGAAGAATGCCCGCTNCNAGCGGCATTCTTCCGGACATGGCATAGTTGCTCTTAGGCTGNGTNCTNTNCAGCCTTAGTGNAACTNNATGTCCTTTTATGNCCTAAGTCTCTCCACAATACTTTTCCGATTCATCTGCCTATAAAATCCCAGCGGCACCAAGACCGCCACCGCCAACATGAAAGGCAGACTAAGCACTACAGGCAGCATCGTAAAATGATANCNGAACGCCCACATATTTCCCACCATCTCCTCACAGATAAACCAGACGACTCCTGTACCAAGCGTGGCGGTAACAAGAACAGCCAGCCCGATATATGCAATTCCTTCCCACGCAAGCATCTGTTTCATCTGTCTCTGTGCCATGCCCGCCGCGCCCAGCACCGCCATCTCTTTCTGTCTTGCCAGTATGGAAGTGACTGTCACATTGANGAAATTAAGCAATCCTATAAGCGCCAGAATCCCGCCAAGCACACTGCCAATCACGGTATACGCCGCCTTGCTTTCCCGAAATTCTTTCTCGTATGTCCGATAGGAGATATAATCTAAATTTTTCTCCACATTATTGTTGTAATCTTCTATCCAGTTTTCCGCAGCTTCCCGATACTCGTCCGATACATTATAAACAGCAGTCATTGGCTGTGTGTCGCCGTATACTTCCCGATAACTCTTCATGGGAAGTATGACACTAAGTCCTAAATCAAGCGAAAAATGCGCACCCGCATCTCCTTCTATTCTTCCTACCGCCATGACCTGATAAGTATGGCTGTTACCGTGTTCATCTGTGAGATTGATTTCGTCCCCGATCCGATATAACGGCGAATCAATCTCCGCTCCCTCGGCACCGTGATAATAGAAATCATCCACGATCACGCCCTCTCCCGACTCCCACAGCGCTTCATCCAGTTCCCCTTTTGTAATGATTACAAGATCTGAAACATTACCGTCTATGCCGTATACAAGCGCACTTGTCTGACGGTATTGTATTAAAAGGTTCTCTACACCCTCCATTGAAAACAACTTCGCCGTCTGGGAATTTCTTTCCCGTAAAACTCTCTCTATAACTTCATCGGGAACTTGCTGATCAATCGTCTTCGCATACACATAAGCGCAATCTTCCAGCCCCCGTATGCTCCCTATCTCCTGTATCAACTCATCGCTGACTCCGTTCAGATTCTTCTCTCCTCCTGTCCAATTTAAAACCGAGTAATCTGACACACAGAAATCCGCCACTGCATACTCCTCGATATACTTCTCCAGATCAAACCCCGTCACTGCCGTATAAGCAGTATTTAACAAAATCATACTGAGCGACAGCGATACGATCACCAGCACCGCTTTTCCTCTGCTTCGTCTCAAGTTACTCATTCCCATGGTAAGCGGTGTTGTCCTGCGGCTCTTTCTCTTCTTTTTTCTGACACCAATGTCATCTCCGACATATCTGACCGCCTCGATTGCCGATATCTTTGCCGCATATCTACAAGGCTTCAAACTGCTGATATACACCGTCAATAATGAAAAAAGAACGGCTCCGACCAATACAAACGGGTTGATTCTATACACTCCTGTAACATCAATATTAATATCCGTCAGCACATGGGGCAGAAGCAAAAGCCCCACCAGATACCCTGCTGCCAGACCAAAGGGCAGTCCCATAAAAGCAAGCCGGAAAGCCTGTTTCCTGACAATACCTTTAATCTGTCTGCCGCTCGCTCCGATGGTACGCAGCAGCCCGAAGAACTGTACATCCTGTGCAACGGAGATGGCAAACATATTGTAGATAATAAGGTATCCCACCCACACAATGATTCCCAATAAAGCTGCCGCCGCCAAGATAAAAGTAATGTCGATCTCGCCCTCGGATATCCCTAATCCGCAGGACGGATTGGCACTGATCGGAAGCTCCCAAATACCGGACTCCCTGCCTAACTCGTCAAGCATTTCATTCATCTGTCTCTCAACATTCCATTCGCTTGGAAAATAAATATCCGCGCAGAAAATCCCTCCATACTTCCCACTGTCATGGACGCTTACATGCGCCGCCGGTGCAANCCTGTCCGCCAAAGACTCGCTAACCCATACCATCTGGGCGCCCGCCCGTTCATATCCTTCCCAGAAACCGCACAGCCGCAGATCTTGTTCATATATGACATCATCGACAGAGATGGTCAGATGAATATTCTCCCCTAANTCACACGGAATCCCCATCGCCTCCAGCACCAGTGTGCTCGTCGCGATCTCGTCTTCCTCCTGCGGCATAGTGCCCGTAGACGGATAACACTGAAAACTTCTGGCNGAACCGTCCTGCGCGTACCGCACTTCCGTGCTTAATTTCCGCAGCTCTTCATTCGCCGCCATTCCCACAACATGGGTAAAGTAAACTTCTTTCGGCGTATCACAAGCCCTCAATATATCACATTGTTCCTGTGTCAGGAATTTAATTGAGACATGCGCAGTTCCGTGGTACCTCTGCTGTACCTGCTTATTCTGGTCGAGGAATCCTCCTGCCATGGCGAATAATGCCGCAAATAATACTGTGGTCAATATGATTGCCAGAATAATAAAAATATTCTTTCCTTTATTCGCGCGGATGCGCTGCGCCGCCAGTTTCTTGACGGCGCTGTTNGTATCATTTTCAAATGGAAATGTCATAGACGTGTCCTCCGTCACATAGNTATATTGCTGTAACTATTCATATCATAACTGTGAAATTTGTTATATCATAAAACATAAATATTACAGAAATGTCCGAAGGCGTCAGAAATATTTTAAATTCATCTTTGCAACTTCACTCAAAAATTTGCTGTTCCGTTTTTAATTTCTTTCTTTTTCGAACAAGGCGCATCATACCAATCATACAAATTGCGCCGATAAGAAGGTTAATCGTCCCAATGAGATTCCCATAAAGATTATGATAGAAAAACAAAAACAAGTTGTAGCAGCCCATATATAAATTCAAGCCGACAAGCATGGCGATAAAACGAATGATTCGCGTTAAGTATTGGATTCGTGAACTATAATCTGAGAGTAACTGAAAACTTTCTNCCGATGTCTTTTTACGGAAATAAACCCAGCCGGAANATGTTCCGACATGCTCCGCACCTGTTTCTTCAAGAAATTCNATATACTTTTCATTTTCCGCTCCGCTTAACCCTCTTCCTAAAAACTCTAANCAAAGCTTATATTCACCCGGAACGCAGTCCTCAAATTCATATCTGCAAAATCCCACAGAGGTCAAAGCAAGCCCTTTCGACGCCATCTCATTCAACCACTTTTCCTCTTTATCAAATTCCCACATCCAAAACAATTTATGAACAANTTTTCTCATGCTTCTCCCTCCAAAATATGATTACCGTTTTCAATCAATTCCTTAAGCCGGACNATCTCGCAGCGCAGCATTTGTTTTCCCAGATCTGTTATCAGATATTCCTTTTTNCTGCTCTCTTTTTCCTCNGCNAGTGCAACGATCCATCCTTTTTCNAAAAGTGTATTGATTGCGCCATAGAGCGTTCCNGCCGCCAATTTGACTCGACCGTTTGAAAGCTGTTCTACATTNTGCATGATNCCGTATCCGTGCAGCGGTTTAACGAGTGACAGTAAAATATAATAAACAGCCTCCGTCAGCGCTTGATTCGACAATTCATCCACCTCCNTTTGTATCGTNANTCGTTATATCGTCTTCCGATATAGTTATTATAACGGCTGCCGATATAGTTGTCAATGCNTTATCTTCCATTCCAATCATTGTTGCAGNAAAAAAATAAAGGTGCATCATTTTGAAGCTTTCACTTCATCATGATACACCTTTATTTATAGGAAACTTACATAGAAGTTGATTACATAAGCTTACGGAACAATTCCTTTAAGTCCTCCACACTTGTATCCTTCGGATTNCCGGGTCTGCAGGCATCNGCATAAGCTGATTCNGCTAAGAAATCCAGATCCTCTTCCTTCAATGCTTCCANTTTTGCAGGAATCCCGACATCTGCGGATAATTTCTTTACTGCTTCAATCGCAGCAGTGCGGTACTCTTCCTGACTCATNTTATCTACATCAGCTACATTCATGGCNCGTGCAATTTCACGATATTTTTCACCNCTGCACTCGGCATTATACTCCATTACAATCGGNAGCATCATTGCACAGGCAACTCCATGAGGCGTATCATAAACCGCNCCCANAGTATGTGCCATAGAATGTGCTATTCCCANGCCTACATTAGAAAATGCCATACCTGTTACAAACTGGCCAAGNGCCATGCCTTCCCGGCCTTCCGGTTTATTTTCCACTGCATCCCGCAGGCTTTTTGCAATCAGACGGATTGCTTCTAAGTTCANGCAGTCGGCCAGTGCCCAGGCTGCCTTTGTGGTATAACCCTCAATTGCATGTGTGAGGGCATCCATTCCTGTTGACGCAGTCAGTCCCTTCGGCATGGTGGACATCATATCCGGATCTACAACCGCAACATTCGGAATATCATTCGTATCTACGCAGACAAATTTACGCTTCTTCTCCACGTCCGTAATNACNTANTTNATNGTAGCCTCNGCNGCCGTCCCGGCAGTNGTNGGAACAGCNATTGTAAATACTGTCGGATTCTTTGTAGGCGCNACACCCTCCAGAGAACGNACATCNTCAAACTCCGGATTATTGATNATAATACCAATCGCTTTTCCGGTGTCCATGGAAGATCCGCCTCCGACTGTAATCATATAATCGGCTCCGGATGCCTTATATGCAGCAACACCCGCTTGTACATTTTCAATTGTCGGATTAGGCTTGATATCAGAATATACCTCATAAGCCATTCCCTCAGCATCCAGTAAGTCTGTGATCTTCTTCGTAACATTGAATTTCACCAGATCCGGATCGGATGCAATAAATGCTTTCTGAAAGCCCTTGCTCTTGATAATTCCCGGAATCTCCTGAATCGCTCCTTTTCCATGATAAGAAATTCCATTCAGCACAAAACGATTTACCATTTTCTTGTTCCTCCTTATTTATATATAATTTTAATAGCATCTATAGTTACTATTTTTCGTACAGGAATTTTTCGGGCAATGTAACTTTAAAATCTACTGCCAGATCCCGGAAGTTCTGCGGTGTAATGGTCTGCAGTTTTTCCGGACGCATGGACAACATCTTTACCAGTATCTCCGCTGATTTCTCCACTGTATGCATCAGACCGAAAGTCAGGTCAAAATCCTCACCGGAACAGAACATTCCATGATGTGCCCAGATTGCAACATCATACTGCTTCATCAATTCGCTGGTTGCCACTGCGATATCCCGACCTCCCGGGACCATCCAGCCTACAACACCGATGCCTGACGGAAATACAACCGGACACTCCGTAGCCATCTCCCACAACTCTCTTGTAAATACCTCATCTTTCAAAGGCAATACAAAAGTAAGTGCAATCACATTCGTTGTATGAGCGTGATAGATAACTCTGTGCGCTCCATTCGATGCCGCCTTTTTCACCTCATGGTTCATCAAATGGCTTGGAAGCTCGCTTGTCGGTCTTCCCCCGTTTACAAGCCCCCAACAGATACGGTAATTTTCCCCTTTGTCATCCAGTTCAATAATACATATGCTGTCTTCCGGGTCAAGAATGACATTGCGGAAATATTTCCCGCTTCCCGTCACCATAAAGTATTCGCCTGCAAGCCCCGGTACATTCGTACCAATCGGTTTCCATTCGCCATCCGTGCTTAAATATTCTTTTACTTCTTCCACTTCCTCCGCCTTCATACGGCAGGACAGGTTGCCGCCGTTTCTCTCATGCCATCCCTGCTCCCATCCATCATTACACATACGGATAAATCCCTGAACAAACTTTACATCTGTGATACTCATCGTCTCTTCCTCCATTCCAAAATCTCACACATCTATCTTGTAATAATATCTACCGGTACATCAAAAATCTTCGCAACCTTTAAAATCGTGTCAATGTGTCTGCCGGCCGCTGCTGCCATATGGTGGGTCGGACCTGCTTCACTCCATCTGTTGCAGAACTCTCTTGCCCCACAGCTGAAACGTGTCCGCATATTCGTATCACCGAATGTGAAAATCGGACCCTCCTCATTCACGCCTTCTGCTACCACGAACTTGAAATGTCCGTCCTTATCCTGCGTGATTCCTAAGTACGTAACAGGCCCCAGATGCGGATAGAACTGGGTCAGATAACCGCCGCCTGTCTTACCGTGAAATACAGGTACGATTTTCATGGTAGGTTTCTTAGACGAAATATCAGCATCGCCGGAACCACTGTGACCGATAATACAAATATCTTCCTCAAAATCAATGGAATACATCTCAGACAATTGTCCCATACCGGAAATCGTCTTAAGAATACTCATTGCCATAGCAACCTTAATATCACCTTCCACAGCACAGGCAACTCCCTGCTTGATCAGCATGGAGAAGGCAGGAATCAGCATGCTGTCCAGAACACCCGCCTTGCCCTGCGCAAAGCCGTCATAATGGGAGGCAACGAAAGCAATCTGCTCGTCTTTCACCCACTGCTCAAAAGCGACAACATATTTTGCCATCTCCCAAACCTTTTCGATTGTACCGCCATCCTCTATGTCAAAGGTGTCAAGGATGTCCTGCGCCTTCGCCCGGATAACGTCCTCATCTGTAATATCATCGGCAATCGCCCACATCTTTTCCCAGTCAAACTGCTTGGTGTAAAGGAACATTCTGTGATAGAGATTCGTTTCGTCGATATACAGATCCATCATACCGGGATATGGCCGGCCGATCTGAGCCAGATTGGTATCACGGAAACGGCGGCGCACCTGGGCGGCACGGCACCAGTCCTCAATTTCTGCCTGCACCTGCGGGTCTCCACCCTCGACTACGCCTGTTATGACAGCGTGGCGCTTGCCGGCACGCTCAAGATCAGCTACCATCTCGCCGACAGCTCCGCAGGCATACAGCTCGCCAAGCCATGTTGCCGTATCGGTATTCTCATAATCAGGCGCTTTCTTCTTCTGAACATTCACCAGTACAACCGGCACATCCAGATCCCTAACTGCCGGAAGCATATTATAAGACGTTGCATAAGTCAGAAGCTGCAGGATCACGAGGTCAACATCCGCTGCACGGAACTTGTCACCGGCCGCCTGAGCCAGCTCCTTCGTGGTAACGATTCCTCCGTCCACGATTTCTACCGTATCCGGAAGCGTCTTCTTGAACGCGTCATACTGCGACTCAAATTCAGGTACCAATGACGGGAACTGCGGCAGATATGCTCCCAAAGCAATTGAGAAAACTCCGATTCTTGCTTTTGTATCTACTAACATGATAAAAACCTCCTTTTTATGTTGATTTGGTCAATATTAATTGTAATTACCATTCATAATGCTTTGTGTGTAAGCACCCACGCACAGCTTGTTAATCATTCCATGGCTGAACTTGTTACTATTCATATTTTCTTATTTCAAAGGATCTCTTTACACACTCTCTTGCATCTTTTAAGTCCATGAATGTCTGATTATAAAGCATTTGCACCAACAGATTACCGATGGCTGTAGCCTCTCCGGGTCCCGCATATACTGTGCGGCCGGTATATTTTGCCGTGACCTGGTTCAGATACTCTGCATTGGAACCACCGCCTACTACATAAACACAGTCGTATTTTTTACCGGTCATCTGCTCAATCTGCCCGATGGTATCTCCATAACACTTGCCCAGACTATTGTAGATTACCGCCGCAATCTCCCATTCATTCTGCGGCACCTGCTGCCCGCTCTTTTCACAGAAGTTCTTCACCGCCTGGGTCATACTGGAGGGTGATAAGAACATATCATCGTTGCAGTCTACAATGGAAGGAATGGTCTGCTCCCTCGCCTGTTCACAGATGTATCCATAGGAATACTCTTCTGCAAATTCTTTCCGGATAGACTGGATCATCCAAAGCCCCATGATATTCTTCAGATACCGGAAACGGTATTCATAACCGCCTTCATTCGTGAGATTGTGCATCCTGCTCTCGGTCGAACAGTCAGCCTCCATGAGCTCCGTTCCCATAAGNGACCATGTACCGGAACTGATATACAATGCATCATCTTCNGTGGTCGGTATGGCAACTACGGCGGAACCTGTGTCATGTGTGGCAGGCAGGATCACCTGACAGTCAAAACCTACTTCTTCCTGAATCTCTTTGCTGAAATTTCCTACTAAAGTCCCCGGCTGGCTGATCTCTCCAAATATTTTCCTCGGATAACCCAGCATATCAATCAACTCATAATCCCAATCCTTTGACACCGGGCTTACTAACTGTGTGGTGGTCGCATTGGTATACTCTGTCCGCTTCACTCCGGTCAAAAGNAAATGGAAATAATCAGGAATCATCAGCATACTCTCTGCTTCCGTAAGCAGCTCCGGCTCCTTCTGTTTTACTGCCATCAACTGATAGATCGTGTTAAAAATCTGCTTCTGGATTCCGGTACGTGCATAGAGATCCTTTAGTGAAATCTCCTCATACACTTTTGTATCCATCCCGTTTGTCCTGTCATCACGATATCCGTAAGTTTTTCCGAGTATCCGGTCACTTTCATCTAACAGCACGTAATCCACTGCCCAGGTATCAATTCCCATAAAGGACGGTATCTTTCCCATTNCNTTACACCGCTTCAGACCCTCTTTAATCTCATAAAACAGTGCTTCCACATCCCAGCACAGGCTTCCGTCCACACGTTTCATACCGTTTGGGAAGCGGTAAACCTCCTCGAGATGCATTTTCCCGTCCTCCAGGCTTCCGAGCATATGCCGGCCGCTGGAAGCGCCGATATCTACAGCCAGATAATATGTACTCATATTTTTCCTCCTAAGCCAAACCTACTCCAAATGAAATACCGGACTTAAGTCCACNCTGACAGGACTGCTATCCGGATTTGTATTCATACAGTGATTTTATTATAAAGTTTCCGGCACAATTTTATAATGTCCCCATTTAACAAAAANACTGTCTTATATTTCAATTCNTAACNGTNNAGGACATGGNCCTNNACNGTTATATNTATCTATATTTCTATCTGATCATCATTCTTATGAATNATCCGGTACTGATTCGGCGTCATCTCATATCGTGCCTTAAACTGACGATAAAAATAACTTTGATTTTCATACCCTACATTTATTGCAATCTCTTCCACCGGCAGCTCCGTCTCCATCAGAAACACTACCGCCTTTTGAAATCTCTTACGCATTAAAAGTTCCTGAAAGGTGTGNCCCGTGCATTTTTTAATCATTCTGCTCAGTGCCGGAAGTGACAGATTAAAATCACCTGCAATATGACTTAAGGATGCCGTTCTGTAATGGGAATCAATATATTTTGTAGTTGCCTGGATAACAATATCCTCNTAGCTTTGGGANGAGTCCCCNGACAGCCTGTCTATATGATTGATTAAATACAGAAAAACCAATCCCATNGAATANTGATTGATGACATCTTCATTACTATTTCCNTCCATAATAGAAATAATCATGTTTTCCATCANATTCGAAATAGCATTCTGGTCTTGTAACCTAAAGTTCAGATACTGCGGAACCGCATTATTCTGTTTGAGCGTCCCCACAAGAAAGTTGGCAATAATGTTTTCCTTATTCATCATTTGAAGAGGTATGTCAAAAAATTCCGGCAGGACAATGAAGTTAATCCCTATATCGCCGGCTCCGGCACATTTTACACCATGCTCCACATGCTGATTCAATAAGAGCATATCNCCTTGCTGCATTCTTATTTCTTTGCCGTCAATATAGTGTGTGAGCTCGCCGGCAAACACATATACGATCTCAATATAATTATGCTTATGGAGCGGAAATTCCACAAAGCGGCTGTGACGCCTCACNGTAATCAGTTTTCCTTCCCGCAAAAACAACTGACTGTCAACTTCAAATTCATTCTTTTTTGTATAGATCTCTTTTTTTACATGCGCATCTACATCCAAATAAGCTTGTTCTTCCGGCGTTATCATCTGCATCTTTTTCATCAATTGTTCATCCATAGACATTTCCCTCCCTCAATTACCATATATTTCCTTGATATCAATAAAAGCCTGATTATATGTTCAGTATTTATCCAAGCACTCTATAAAAATCATGATATCATAAGCTTTGTAATAAGCAAAGGCGCTCATTGGTATCTCCCAACAAACGCCTTTCTTTCCTAAAAATCCGCAAAAATGTGTGTTCCTGCGCCAAGCATCTTCTCCCGTCCGTATGGCAATATTACTCTTGCCACTGTATTTGCCGGAATGACTATTTCATATGTAATATTATCCCCCGTTCTTTTCCAACTGCTGATTACTTTCCCATACGGACTCATATACTCTGCTCGGACATCTGTCAAATTTCCGCCCGGCTTCGGCATAATCGTCAGGGCGTTTTTCCCTTCCACACGAATGCCTGCAGCTGTATCAAACAGCCATTCGCATACTGCACCCGGAGAATAATGGTTCTGGCTTAAATTTCCTTCCCAGTTTTCCCAGACAGTAGTCGCTCCATCCAACACTTCTCCAAGCCATCCCGGTTTCTTTGTATTCTCCAGCATCCGGTAGGCAGTTTCCAGTTCTCCCGCCTCCGTCAGCACCGGTAAGAGGAAAGGCGTGGACAAAAATCCTGTACCGACACAATAGTCATAATTTTCTACAGCTTTCACCAGACGCCTCTGCGTCTTTTCTTTCTGCTCTCCTTGAAGAATCCCTGTTGCCAGAGGCCGCACAAGCTTCGCCTGTCGGTCAGTATCCAACGTCCCCGTCTTTACAAACAGATGCTCATAAGCCTGCCTTGCTCCATCAGCGTATTTCTGACATTTTTTCTGATAATCGGCTTCCTCCAACAGTCCGGCAATCTCCGCCAATGTTGTCATTGTAAGGTACAGGTATGCCGTGCATTCTTCCGGGTGCTTTGCCTGTGCGCCGTAAACTTTGTCCCTGAACTTCTCCGGTTCCAGCCATTCTCCGAGATGAACGCCCTTTTCATAAGTATATTCGTTATACGGATTATCTTTTGCCGACTTCTTACTGCTCATTCCCAAATGGCTCATCAGATAGTCACCATATTTTTTCATCATCGGCCAGCAGTTCTTCAAAAGCTCCAGATCATCATACCGCTTATAATAGCGATACGGAATCAGATACACCGCATCCGCCCAGCCAACAGATGTACCCGTGGATTTATACATCATCTCCACTCCCTGATACGGAATGACCGCTGAAAGCAGTCCGTTATCATACTGGTCGTCTTCCATATCCCGCAGCCATTTGCGGAAAAATGCTGCCGTATCCATCAGATACGCTCCGGTATGGAAGAAAATCTGCGCATCCCCAGTCCAGCCAAGCCGTTCTCTGGTAGGACAATCCGTAGGCAGGTCAAGGAAATTGCCTTTCATGCTCCATCTCGTATTTTCCACCAACCGGTTAATCTGCTCATTCGAGCAGACAAAACTGCCTGTCTGTTCCATATCAGAATAGACCGCAATGGCGGTAAAATTCTCCGGCTTTATCTCCAGATCACCTTCTATCTGCACATAACGAAATCCAAAAACCGCAAAACCGGTCTTATAGTGATCTTCTCCGCCGCTTGCATAAAACGAGATTTCCTGCTTCGGCGTATACGTAATATCGCCTTTTAATTCTTTCCCCAGAAGCTTCGTTACCAGATTCAGATTATTCCAGCCTTTTACCGGTTTTGTCTCCTGAATGCCTGATAAATCAACATGACCGTTCTTATCCAGCACTTCTCCGCAAATCAGACGCAGGTGTGACCTTGCTTTTCCTTTCACGTCAAATTCCAGATACCCTGCAATATTCTGTCCGAAATCCAGTACTTTTTTCCCTGTAGAATCTTCTAACAGCGTCGGTTTTAAACGCTCCTTTTCCCGTACCGGGACATTATCGGAGGCTGCCAGCAGCGGTCCCTTGTTCCCAATTCGGTAGTCGCCTGTTATATCACTGTTCTTTACGACTCGCGCCTTTCCATCGTAAGACGGTATATAAGAAGCGTCATATACCTCACCGTCTTTTAAATCTGCGAAACGAACCGGGCCATCATTGCTCCACTTCCAGCTTTCATCCGTTACGATCTTGTGTACTTTTCCGTCTGCATCTGTCATTTCCAATTGCGCCATCAGACTGGTCTGTGTCCCGAACACATTTGTCACGCCGTACGCCGCCACACTGCCCCGAAACCACCCATCCGCAAGGCGAAGCTCAATCCGGTGTTCCTTAACATCATTTCCCACTGAAGTAAGCAGTGCGGTCACATCATATGCCTGATATTGAATGCGCTTCCGGTAATCCGTCATTCCCGGCGCCAGAATAAAGTCTTCCAGACGTTTTCCGTCGATCCACACGTCATAGACGCCTCTTGCCGTGGCATAAAGACGCGCTTTGACCAGATTCTCCGGAATCTGAAACTGTCTGCAAAAGCAGTCCGCCGGATACCGTTCTTTTCGGGACGGCTGATAGTCTCCGCTAATCCATTTGGCATTCCAGTCAGCGGGTTCCAAAAGCCCCATCTCAAAGCTGCTTTCCGAGGTCTCTCCGACTTTGCCCTCTTCATCCCACAGACAGACCGTCCACGAAATGATGTCACGGCTTCGTAAACTTTTGCCCTGATAGCGGATATGAGTCATCGCGTCGGAATCTACTTTCCCACTGTCCCAGACAACTTCTGTTCCTCGTTTTGCGATGATCTGATACGCGGTCTGCTTTATGCCGCCTTCACAGTTCCAGAAAAAGCGTGGGTTACGAATGCCAAGTCCTATCGGCTCTGTTAAATATTCTGTTCTTAAACGGACTGCTTTCATTGTATTAACTCTCCCAGTACATCCAGACTCTTCTTCGGATAACGTTTCTGTGTTTTCCTGTCTACTGCAATCAGACCAAATGTTTTTGCATAGCCCGCCTGCCATTCAAAATTATCCAGCAGACTCCAATGAATATAACCTCTCACAGGCACACCATCCGCTCTGGCCGCCATCACGCCTTCATAAGCCTCCCGGATAAACTGGCAGCGGCGGTCGTCATCTTCCGTGCCAATTCCATTTTCTGTGACAATCAGCTCACTTGGGAATTCCTTTGCCACTTTCCGCAGCACATGACCAATAGAAGCAGGATAATCCTCATACCCCATCTGGGTGCAGGGCATATCAGAAGCCGGCTCTCTGGCACCTTCGGGTCCCACCAGTTTTCGGGAATAATTCTGTACACCAAGAAAATCATCTTCCATAATATAAGGCAGATAAAAGCCAAAATCTTCATGCCACAACTTTTTAACCGCCTCTTCCCCGCCATCTACCGGTTGATAGTCAAACAGCGACAATGTCAAGCCAACCTTGGAATAGGGAGAAGCTTTCTTGATTGCAGCCCGACCCGCCTGATGCGCCTGCATGACAAATTTTTCCTTCTTTTCATTTCTGGGGGTCAGGAAAGTGTTCACGCCAAACGGACTGCAATGGAACGCTTTACCCTGCTCAAGCATCCCCTTCAACAATACCTTAATGTCCAAATTAACGCCTACCTGAACACCTCCCTCTCTCTGGCGGGCTTTCATCACATCCTGCGCCACCTTCTGTAGCTGATATCCCATATTTGCCTCGTTAATGGTGCAGATATAAGGCATCAGGCTCCCTAACTCCTTTGCCACAAAGCCGCAATAAGCGCCGAAATACTCTACCACATTCTTTTTTCCCCATCCCCCTTTTGATATCAGCCATGCCGGGCTGGAGAAATGATGCAAAGTCACTATCGGAACCACATCAAGGCTATGGCAAAATTCTAATACTTTTCGATAGTGACTGATTGCATCCTTGTCATAATACCCTTGCTTCGGCTCCACTCTTGCCCATTCAATAGAAAATCGGTAAGCATTGCATCCGGCATTCTTAAGGAGAGTGATGTCTTCTTCATAACGATTATAATGATCTACCGCATCCATTGAGGGTTCTACAAAACTGGAATGTGGTAGATGCTCCATCTTCCAAAAATCACTGTAAATATTGTTTCCCTCCACCTGATGGGCTGCTGTCGCCGCACCCACCCAAAAGTTGTTTTCACTGTTTTGTTTCATTTTTACCGCCTCGCTTTCCATAAGCATTCCCCTGCGCCCACTATCTCTTTCAAATGTTTTGTCTGCATTACTTTATAAGAATCTCTGCACTTGCACTGCACGTTCCATCCGTGACGCTGACGGTGGTATCATCAGTTACACGGACTACAGCCAGAGCGCGCCCATAATGTGTGGTAAAGGAGCCCGTATGATACTGCTCCTCATGGCAGGGATTAGCGGAGCCAAAGCCTAACAATTCTCCGCCCTGAACGGAAACCATCAGCTTCCGGTCTGCATTTGATTCCACAATGCCGTTCTCACCCACAAGTTCCACTGGGACATAGACAACCTCTCCCACCTTAGCTGCGGTCACTTCCGGTTTGACTGCAATGACCGTTTTCCCGGTGGCGGAAACCAGCTCACGCCGTGCCTGCTCCCTGCTGTCTTCCGTATAAGCCACAGCAGTCAGAGTTCCGGGAGCATATTTCGTTTTGAAAATCGCCTTACATTCCTTAAGTCTCTTTTTACCCAGAGATTTTCCGTTCAGCAGCAGCTCCACAAACGCGACATCAGAATAGACCTCCACCTCTGCTTTATTTCCATCGCAGCCTACCCATGCCCAGCTTTCAATGGCATTCGTGCCTCTCCAGACAGACTTGCTTACCCGGACTCCGGGATGGTTCACAGGCTTGACGGCAATCCTAGGCGCTTTTTCCAACCCCCAGACAGTGGATGCATAACGGCAGGAGCCGTCCGGAACACCGGTAATATCAATCACGCCGGCGCCTCCCAGCACCCAGGGGTATGGTCTGTTAAATGGCATGCCGCCGGTATAACTCCACGCACCGATACCGGCCTCGCCCAGATAATCCCATGCCGTCCACATAAAATCACCTATCAGATAAGGGTATTTCTTTACCATCTCCCAGTTTTTATAAATATCCTGAGGAAAAGTCTCAGAACCAAAGATAATCCGTTCCGGATGCTGTTTTTCTTCTAATGGATAACGTCCCGAACCATAATTATAGCCTGCAATGTCCAGAGCATTGATAATCGGGGTGACAATGGCATCCACCTTGGGGGAATTTCCCCCCTTATTCATGCCCGAACCGACGAAGGAAGCTATAATATTAAAAGCAAGGCTGGCATTGCCGCCTTCCTTCTGCTCTTTTCCCGATGCTGCGGTACTCTGTTCACCATCTTTGTAGATTCCCTGCCCTTTGGCAGCCCGGCTGATAATCATCAGGTTCAAACCGCAGGTCACGGGGCGGGAAATATCCAAGCCGTGAATCAGATCCACCATCGCTTTGCCCGCGTCCACGCCCTTTGCCTCAAATGGCTCCGCAACTTCGTTGCCAATGGAGTAAAGGATAACACTGGGATGATTGTAGTCCCGCTCCACCATTTCCGCAGTATCTTCTTTCCAGCAGTCTTCAAAATCATTTCCATAGTCAAACTTTGTCTTGCGGTTGTACCACATATCAAAGGTTTCATCCATCACATACATGCCATAGTAATCACATGCCTCCAGCATGGCGCGGCTGCAGGGATTGTGAGCCATACGTAGTGCGTTAAATCCCGCCTCTTTCAAGATACGGACACGCCTCCATTCACTCTCGTCGTATGCGGCTGCTCCCAGAATACCGTTGTCATGATGGATACAGCCTCCCCTAAGCAGCGTCTCCTTTCCGTTGATGAACAGACCCTTAGGACTCCAGGTAATATTACGAACACCAAAGGTTTCCGAAACGGTGTCAACAACCGCTCCGTCTTCCGTCAGGGTGACCCTGCAGGTATACAAATTGGGAGTTTCATCACTCCATGGTTTACCCCTGGGAATTTCAATCTCACACAGGGAGCCGGAACCCTTGGCTACAACTTCACTGCCATCCAGAATTTCAACGGCAATCTGACCAGCATCAGCCTTGGTTTCAACCCTCACTTTGGCAGGGCTGACAGACAAAGTGGTAATCCTCACGCCCCGATATGCGATATGATTCTTTTCCCCGACATACAGCCACACGGGCCGATAAATGCCGGAACCGGAATACCACCTGGAATTTGGCAGCTTTGAGTTATTAGCCACCACGGTCAGGGTATTCTCTTCGCCACATCTCAATCCGGTCAATTCCACGGTAAAAGTGGTGTAGCCATATTTATGACCCCCGATTTCTTTACCGTTGAGGGAAATGACACTATTTTTATAAACACCCTCGAACTCCGCCAGAATCTTTTTATCTTTCCATTCCGCCGGAGCGGTAAATGTCTTTTCGTATACATACACACCCCCAGGGAAATATCCATGACCGCCGTCGGAAACGTCAGCCCCCCGCTTCTCGAAGATCTGTGCATCATGGGGTAGGATAATGGACTTCTTCTCTCCGCTTCCCTGCTTCCAAAACAGCCAGTTATCATTAAAATCAATTTTTTTCATATTCTACCTCATCTCTATGCCGCTCTCTTATCCAACGCCATACTTCTTATTTACCTTTCACTAATTCCCTTGCCATCCTGGCAGTTCGTGATGCATTCATCATCATCTGCTCCCTTGTCACCTTTCCTTCCTTCATGGCGGCTGCTACATCTTCGTAGTCTGACTTGCTGCCCGGCATAAAGAGGTCTCCGCCTGCCATGATTACGTTCGGTGCCTTTGCAACAGGGTGGATACAGCCATTTTCCGTGGCATAGTTCGCAATTACCCAGTCGGTCATAACAATTCCCTTATAGCCAAACTCACATTTAAGTACATCATTGATCATACCCTCATGCTCTGATGTATGTATGCCATTGATCAGATTGTAAGACGTCATAACTGCCTTCGGCTGTGATTTTCTTACCGCAATTCCAAATCCCTTCAAATAGATCTCGCGAAGCGTCCGCTCGCTTGCCTGGCTGTTATTCTGTGTACGGTTCAGCTCCTGATTATTTGCCGCATAATGCTTGATTGTGGTTCCACATCCCGGATGTGACTGTACCCCTCTGGTAATGGCAGCAGCAAATTCACCGCTGATGACGGGGTCCTCGGAAAAATATTCAAAGTTTCTTCCGCAGCGGATGCTTCTGTGAATGTTGAGCGCCGGTGCCAGCCACAAGTGCACGCCAAACAGTTCCATTTCAAATCCTACAATATCTCCACATTTTTCCGCAAAGTCAATGTTAAAGCTTTGGGCAATTGCTGTTCCAATCGGTATTGCCGTTGCATACTGGTTTTCGATAGTATCCGTTTTCTTCACCTTATATCCTATTTGCTTTATGAACAACTTGGCAATCTTTGGTAAAAAATCCATCATGGACTCCGGGAAGGATGCTCCCAGCGTATGTGCCATGCCATTTTTATCTTTGGCATACTCACGGCTGATCCGAAGTCCAGCCGGACCGTCCGCCATAACCATGGACGGGATGCCATACTCCTTCGCCTCCATAAATGTCTGCCCTGCTGCCCCGGCAACCGTAAAGCCTGCATTCCCGATCATACTGGCCATACCGCCTTTGGGATCAAAGGCTCCCAGATTCATCTTGATCAGCTGATCATCAGAAAGCTTTTTTACGTCCGCGTCAATTTCACAAGTCAGGTTAAAATTCACACAGACAGAGTCAATCGCATCCTTCGCAAGATCCAGCACTGTTGTTCCTTCCTGCTCTCCTGCCGAAAGCGAACTGCTTTTTCTTTCTCCTGCCGCCGGCTTGTAATCGGTAAAGTCCGGTCTGCCCATCACATTTCTGGTCTTGACACAACAAATCTCCTCCTCCACACGGATCACACCATAAACTGTCGTGTCAGAACTGCTGTTCCCGACCCGGAGAACATAGTCGCCTGCCTCCAGGATATAGCTTGCCGATGCCTCATCGTAGGATGCCATATCAGATAGATCAAAGCTCACCGAAAGCTTTTGTTCCTGGCCGGGTGCAAGCGACTTCGTTTTTGCAAAGCCTGCCAGTGCCTGATATGGCTGATCCAGCTTTCCTTCCGGAGAGGATAGGTATACCTGCAGCACTTCCTTACCGGTATATTTGCCCACATTCTTAATATTGGCAATCACCGTAACCCTCTTTCCGTCCAGCCGGACGCTATCCTTTTCCAAACAGAAGTCAGTATAGGAAAGCCCATATCCAAAGGGATACAGAGGTGATTTTCCGACGCTGTCAAAATAGCGGTAGCCTACATAAATACCTTCCTTATATCTGGTCTCGTTCTTGTCACCAAACTCATCCATAGACGGATATTCTTCCCACGCGCTCCACGTAGTAGTAAGCTTCCCGGATGGACTGCTTTTTCCAAGAAGAATGTCTGCCAGAATATCTCCGGTCTCCACGCCAAGCTGGGACAGGATTAAAATATTTTTCACATCCTTTACCGGGGTCAGATCGACAACACCGCCCGAATTGATTACCAGCATAAAGTTCTGATACTTTGCATTGCACGACAAAATATCTCTCTTCTCCGTTTCCGAAAGCAGAATCTCCCCTGCAACCGGTTCTCTGTCACTCCCTTCTCCGGAAATACGAGAAAGTACATAAATGGCAGTATCTCCCTCTCCATCTATGGGCAGGTGATACTCCGGCTCCGCCATGGAGCGCCCCATACAGATGATAACTGCCTGTGTATGCTTTTCCTTTGCCTCTGCCTTAATATCTTTGATAAACTGCTGTTTTGCTTCTGCACGCACTTTATCATATCCATCCAGCCATCTGTCTGAGGTAATAGCAAAACCGGCATTTTTAAGTCCTTCCTCAACTGTCACATAAAATCTGGAATTAACTTCGCCAGATCCTGTGCCGCCCTTGATCGTATATCTTGCCCCGCTCCCATAGAGGGCGATCTGCCCTGTTCCTTTTAGCGGAAAATTCCCATCCTTTTTCAAAATCACCGTGCACTCCGCACCGTTTTCGCGAAGATACGCATTATGTTTAACTTCATATTCATTCAATTTCATTGTAAGCCTCCAAACCTATTTTCTTTGTTTGACATAACAGGCGGACAGCATTACCGTCCGCCTGCCCTGTAAGAATAACAGGTGCTACTTTATCACTTTTTCTTCTTTGCTTCCTTCGCAGCCCTCTTTGCTTCCTCTTTTGCTTTCTTCTCTCCTATCTTTGCCTGATATTTTGCTTCTTCCTCCTCGAAATTCAATCCCTTCTTCGCACATTTTTCCTTTAATTCTTTAATGCGGATCATTTCTGCCTTCTTCTCCTGCTCAGCGATTTCCATGGCTTCTTTTTCCTCCGCTGTAATGTAAACCTCTCCGCGGGCTTCAGCCTCCGCTTTATGGCGGGCGGTAATATCCTTTGTAATCTGCGGAATCTTATCCTCCAGATCATACAGACTGAAAATCAATCCAATAATCAAATATCCAATCATGGGAACGCCAACATACATCCAAGTCATAAAATTCTGCGCACTGGCCGGCTGATTAATAATTGTCTCTGACGTTGCCCCGATAGAAGCCGGCGAAATATATCCAAAAAGGTGCAATCCGCCAAGGATAATACTCTGTCCGATACCGGCAGAAATGGTCACGATTATGGTATTGACGGATGCCGTGAACCCGTCAACCCGATATCCGTGCTTCCACTCAATGTGATCCATAGCCTCTGCCAGAAAAGCTGCCATCGCATAGGTGGGAAGACAACCGATAGACTTGATCATCATACCTGCCAGCACGATTCCCAAATTGGTGGGCTTAAGCAGTACCATAACACAGCCTATGGCCGCAATTACAAAACCAATCTGTGTCACCCAGCGCTTACCAAATTTATGTACTAAAGGCCACAGGATAAAGATACCGAATCCCAGAGGTGCCTGACCAATAGCATTGACCAGAATCTGGTTTGTGGCACCAGACGCAACCGAATTTCCCAATACCCAGTTACAGAAATAAAGCATGATATTGGTATTTAAAAACTGTGTAACCTGAAAGAGTGCCCAAAATGCCATGACCATCCACCAATATTTATTAGACAGACAAGCACGGATCTGATCGATCATCGGCGCAATCTCCATGGTATTCTCACCGGATTCACTGATACTTTCCTCTGTTACACGCTCCTTTGTGAAATAATATTCAACCAAAACAGCCGGAATCGCAAAGATGGAAAGAAGGCTCATGACAAGTGCCCATCTCCCCTGCGCTTCGGTACCCACGCCCATGTTCGCAACTATAACCGGCATAATGACTGTGACAAGCAGACCGGGAATCATGGAAGTTCCCATGGAAGTCAGCATAGCCAGGGAATCTCTCTGCTTGGTGTTACGCGTTGACAATGGAACCATCAATGTATGGCTCATGTTATAAATCGTATAGGCAAATGCAAAAAAGAGATTGTAGCTTACTATGATCCATACGATCTGTACCTTGTAATCAGCCCTTGGCACATTATACAATAGAATCCCAGTAAACGTGATGAAAAATCCAGATGCCAGCATCCAGGGCCTTGCTTTTCCCTGCTTCGTCCGGGTCTTATCAATGATACGCCCCATAATCACGTTAGTAATCGCGTCAAAAATCTTTGAAAAAAGCGGCATCATAGTAAGCAGCACGCCTGAAATACCTAATACATCTGTGTAAAATTGTGTAATATAGGTTCCGGCAATTCCATAGTATGCCATCATCATAAACATCGGCCCTACAAAGTAACCCCAAACCTTTTCCTTTCCTTCCGTGTTCGCGGATTTGACCCTGGAATCCAAAAAACTCTGCGCCCAAAAACCGCCCTGTCTCTTTTCTTTTGCCATAACCAGCCCTCCATAGAAAATTTAGTGTCTTTATGACTATAGCATACATCAAGAGGATTCTCTGGTTTTATTAAACATTTTAGGTTTTTGTTAATTTTATTCTGTTTTTTCTTTGAAATCTATGATCCGGTGCCTTTCTCTGTATTTTGCCGGTGTCATATGATAGTAATTCTTGAAACAGACACCAAAATAGCTCTGGGATGAAAAGTGCAGATACTCCGCAATATCTCCGATCCCGGTGTCCGAGTAGACCAGCATGTTGGCTGCTGCCTCCAGTCTCTGTCGCTTCGTATATTCCTGTAAGGTCATACCCGTTTCCCGGGAAAATTTATCGGACAGGTAGCTTGGGTTTTTCCCCACGTTCTCCGCAAGATCAGTTAATGAAAATTTCTTTGTACGGTTTCTGGCAATATAATCTTTGCATTTTTCCACATCAGAGCTTAGCCGGTTCTCGTTTACCCTGCGCACACGCTCCGAAAAATCCATCATTGTATTCGCGTAGATGTTAAGCATCTCCATAATAGTATGACATTTCGCAACCTGCTGAAAATACAGGTCCGCTACATTATAAGCGTCATAGGGATTGATTCCACCACGGATCGCCGCCCGGCAAGCCAGGGCAACCGCAGTAATTACCATATACTCAATCTGCTTATAGCCATCCTTATCTGCCAAATTTCCAACCCCTTTGAGTTTCTGTAGATTCTCCTCATTTAAAAACATGTAGCTTGGGTCAACAGTTCCATTCTCCACGGATGCCAGCCATTTCAGCTCATACTCGTAGGACATCCGGATTTCTTCTTCTGTCTGCCGGCCTATCTCATAGGCAAGCACCTCCTTTTCCTGGACACGACTGTTAAGCTTATCCATCAAGATTTCATCCTCCGTAATCTGCCTTCCAGTCAATAAATAAAAAGAGACAACCATACAGTTCAATACTTTCTTTAACTCTATAATTGGTATCATATACTCTCTATTTTTAATACCGTGCCTCTTACGGAACTGATGGATTTCCTCAAAAGAAATCTCATCAAATGCAAATGGTCCTGCCAAAAACAGCAAATCCTCATCATACCGGAATGCAAAATAATATACCTGCTTCCCCTCCCGCAAAAGCACCGGAAAAGCGTGATCTTCACACACATTCCACACGCGGGAAATCGCATCCGCCGCCTCCCGATAGCGAACTTCCAGATTTCCCTCATCCAAAATCGGCGCATTTTCCACATGGGGTATGCATACAATAGGCTCTTCATCCTTTCCTAACACATAGCACGCAATACCCCAGGTTGTGCAGATTCGGTCAACAATAAATTGTAGCTCATATCTTATTTTCATCATTCTCCGCTCCGGCTTTCCTTGCATTTTTCTTTCCATTGCAGCTTTCACTATATTACCTTATTATGATCAGTATAACTCATTGCTGCTGCCTGTAGCAATACAATCACCGGATACGCTGCTGCCTGAACGCCAATCACACAAAAGATGATGAAATTTTGCACCGCTGCATTTTGTACCGGAATCAACGTTTCTGTCGGAGCCTGATACCCCAGCCGTGAAATGCCAAAATTAAAAATACAAAGAGCAATGCCTCCCATCAAAGTCGTAATACAGTTCATCACCGAGGACGAAAATCCATCACAGCGTTTCCCACTGACCTGTTCCACCTCATCCAAAGCATCTCCCAGCATACTGGAAATCATGAATGTTGAAGGGATCAATCCTATCGTCCTCACCACCTGTCCTGTCAACACCAATACCAGATTCCCAGGATTGATCAGACAGACCAGCACGCCCAGAAATGCCAAAACAAAACCTCCTACCATCGCCTTCTCTTTACCAAATTTATTGCAGACCGGACGGCACAACACAATTCCAATTCCAAGCGGAGCCTGCCCCAGTGCGTAGAAGAGAGCCTGCGTATATCCATCATTATAGCTTCCAAGCACCCAGTTGCAATAATAGAAAGTGCCTGCACTAAACATCGCGTTCACAGTCTGAATCAGAATCAAGTAGAGCATTAGGATGACCCATCTGCGGCTCTTCATGCAGCACTTAAACTGCTCTCTCAAGGAAACTTTCCCGCTTTCCCCCTTTTCCTGCATTCTGTTTTGTTCTGTTACCCGTTCTCTGGTATAAAAATATTCTAACAGAATCATCGGCAATGCCACAACAGCCACTCCCAACATGACGCCTACCCACAGCTTTCTGTTGACACCAATCATAGGCACCACAATACAGGGAAACAAAATTGCAATCAGGGAACCGGCAACCATATTCGGCGTATTTGTAAGTAGTGACAGTTTACTTCTTTCTTCCTCACTATGGGTAGAAAGAGGCACCATCAACGTATGCGCCGTACTGTACATTGTATATGCCACAGCATAGAACACAGTGTAGCTGACAAAAATCCATATCGCAGTCAGATTGTCATTTCCTCTCGGCACTATAAAAAGCAATATCATACAAACCGTTAAAAGNGGNGCNGAAAANAAAATCCATGGTCTNGCTTTNCCNTGTCTNGANNNTGTTCTGTCTACAATGACTCCCATATAGATGAACGTCAACACATCCAACACTTTTGCCACTACAGGGAAAGNACTGATNAACAAACCGCCCCAGATACCGCTGATATCCAATACATCCGTATAATACACATTCAGATAGTTTGACAGAATAGAGTTCATTAAAATTACACTGATCGGTCCGATAAAATANCCCAGCCACTTTTCCTTTTTCTCCACTTTCTCAGATTTAATCCGACTGTCAAATATTCTCGCNGATAACATNTCTGACATTTNAATCACCTTGCTCCTTTTTAANGCAACACTTGTTTTGTTTATCTGNNTTTATTATAATNGGATANAAGNNTAAAGTCAGCCATCATTTTAAANACATGTGTTGNTTTAATGGCNAAAGGAGTNCCTATGAATACGAAAAATNATCAGCGGTATNANNANANNNAAAAACTAATCCAAAATACCCTTCTTTCTTTAGCACAAGAAAAAGATATCCATAAAGTGACTGTACGGGCTATCTGTGAAACGGCCCATATCAATCGCTCTTCTTTCTATCTGCACTATCTGGATATACATGACCTGATTTATAAAATGGGATTGGAAATGATGACAGAGATCGGAGAAATGATGGAAAACTCCGACAGTGTTATTGACTTTTTTCTAGTGCCCGAAAACATGACACAAATGATTGCCTATGTCAAAGAACATCGTACTTTTTTTGATATTTACCTAACTCACTATACTGCCGCAGCGAGTGAAAGTTTCTCCTTACTATGGGAATATGCCGCCAAACCTTATATGCAGGAACATTATGGCTCAATTGAAGAGGCGGAGATGTGGTACCACTTTTCTTTTTTCAAAGCCGGTTTCATCTCCGTCCTCAGTGAGTGGATTCATCGCGGCTGTCCGGAAACACCGGAGAAGCTGACTGAAATCATTTTGCGCAGTCTTCCAGCCACATAGCCTCTCCTTCAATCGTGTCCTTTCATTTTCCGCTATAAAATCACACTCCGGTAAGCCTCAGTACCATATCCACCACATGCTCGGCACAATAAACAAGTTCCGTGCGGGTAAGTGTAAATTCTTTATCTTTTCCCTGCAGCGCATTCATCGCTGTCTTATAATCGGCAGGACTGCCCGGCATAAACACATCATTTCCCGCTTTGATTGTAGGCGCGGACTTTGCCCCACGGTATTTTCCTTTACCTGCCATAGCAGAAATCACCCAGTCTGTCATAATCAGACCGCCATAACCCCATTCGCCGCGGACTACGGTCTTAAGCAAATCGCTGCGTTCGGAGGTGTGGGTACCGTTCAACAAATTATAAGAGGTCATGATCGCACAGGGCGAAGACTCTTCCACGCAGATTTGGAATCCCCGCAGATAGATTTCACGCAACGCCCGTTCACTGACCGCACTGTTGGAAACCAGACGGTTTGTCTCCTGATTATTGCAGCAAAAATGCTTGATAGTGGTTCCCCGCCCTGCATGCTGCTGTACCCCTTTTGTAATGGCAGCTCCTACTCTGCCACTGATTAACGGATCTTCAGAATAGTATTCAAAATTCCTGCCGCACAATGGACTGCGATGGATATTGAACGCCGGGGCCAGCCACAGATGAATGCCGAAATATTCCATCTCTTCACCCACTACAGCGCCGCATCCTTCACACAGCTCCATATTCCAGCTCTGGGCAAGTGCAGTTCCGATAGGAATCGCCGTACAGTATTGGGTAAGAATCTCTCCCTTGTTCTTCTTCTGCAGCAGCCCCATCAGGGACTTCTGCACCGGTCCAAAGAAATCCTCCATTCCGGCAGGCAGCGTGCTTCCAACGGAGTGTGCCCCCTTCTCATCTTTCGTGTATTGCTTCGAAAGGCGCAGTCCTGCAGGACCGTCAGCCATTACTAACGGCGGTATACCCGGTACGCGGGTGCTGGTCTCCCCTGCTGCTCCGGCTACGCTCTGCGACGCATTGCCGATGATGCTGGCAATCCCCGCTCCATCTTTGAAGTTACCGATGCACAGATAAACCAACTGGTCATCCCTTAATCCTGCCACGATCTGTTTCGCCTTGTCAGAAGGCTGTTTCCGCTCCGGCCAGGACAGCGTTTTCAATGCGCAGGTATCCGCTTCCAGTATCGGCAGACCGGCGGGCAGTTCCTCGGTCTTTAATGCTTCCGGCTTCCAGTCGGTAAAACCGGGATTTCCTCCCACGTTCGTTACCTGACGTACACTCACAGTTTCTTTCAGTTCAACGACTGCGGCGGGAACAGTGTTCCGACTGCTGTTGCCCACACGTACAATATACTTCCCTGCCTCCAGAACATAAGCCGCCGCTTCGGTATCATAACCGGCAAGGCTTTCCAGACGGAAGGAAACCGTCACCGTCTGCGTCTCGCCGGGAGCCAGTTCTTTGGTTTTCGCAAAGCCTGCCAGCGTCTGATAAGGCTGATCCAATTTACCCCAAGGAACNGAAACATAGACTTGTACGACTTCTTTGCCGGGCATTGANCCTGTATTTGTCACCGGAACGGTAACTGTCAGGGAAGTTCCNGCCAGTGCGGTTTCTGCTTTGCCAAGTGCAAAGTCCGTATATGACAGGCCAAACCCAAACGGATACAATACCTGAATACCCGCACTGTCAAAATAGCGGTAACCTACATAGACACCTTCCCGATAACAGGTATCATCCATCCCGCCAAAATCACCGACGGACGCATAGCTTTCCCATGTGCTCCACGTTGTGGTCAGTTTGCCGGAAGGTGTGCTTTTTCCTAACAGCACATCAGCCAGCGCCCGTCCGGTCACTGCTCCCAACTGCGAAAGAACCAGAATATTATCCACTTCCGCCACGGGGCTTAAATCAACCACGCCGCCTACATTCAGCACGAGCATAAAGTGCTTGTATTTCTTGTTTGCTGCCAGAATATCCCGTATTTCCGTTTTGCTGAGTTTAATATCCCCGGCTTCCGCTTTACGGTCATTGCCCTCTCCGGAAACTCTTGCCAGAACGTACAGCGCAGTATCGCCCGAACCATCTAACGGCAGCGTATAGTCCGGCTCCGGCATCACAGCGCCCATCCCATCATGACAGCTATTTTATGCTGCTCTCTTGCCTGCCGCTTAATATCTTCCACGAACTGTTCATGTGCTTTCTTCCTGACAGCGTCATATCCGTCCAGCCATGCCTTAGAAGTAACTGTAAATCCCGCTTTCTCCAGACCCCGCTCCACGGTAATGTAAAATCGGGAATTTACATCGCCGGAACCGGTTCCTCCTTTGATGGTATTCCTTGCACCGCTGCCGTAAATGGCAATACTGCCCGGCTCCCGCAGTGGAAAATCTCCGTTTTTCTTAAGCAGTACCATACATTCCGGCGCATAGGCGCACATTTTTAAAAGATGCCGCTTCTCATAGTCGTACAATTTATTACCCATAATGCTCCTCCTTCTACTGAATATTCTTTAAAGTCAAAAGCACCCATACCTTCCGTTATCATCTACCAATACCATGTAGCTAACTTTCGGTTATTAAAATTATAATAGCATAAAGAATGTGAATATTGCTATCAAACATCAGCTTTTGAGACAATTGTTCATTTATTTTTATAATTATAGAAAAAAGAATTTATTAGTAATTCAGCGGGCTATTATGATATGGTGTATGCTATAATAAGACATGAACAAGACATGAAGTTATACTAAGGCGTCAAAAAACGCCGCCTAAGTATAACTAAATCATGTCTGGGAGAATGCGAAGAGCATGCATTCTCCGCGGATTGTGGGAGTAATTTCGGATTATGCGGAGGAAAACTAATGTGTAACTGTGGAGTATGCGAACGGATAGAATTAACCAAAAACGGTAAAAACCCATTTTTTGTACGGGAACTTAGGACAGGATATGTAGTGTTGGGCGACATACAAAGATTTAAGGGCTACACACTATTTCTTTGCAAAGAACATGCTACGGAATTACATTTTCTGGAAAAGGATTTCAGGCGTGATTTCTTAGAAGAAATGTCTTTAGTTGCAGAAGCTGTCTATAATGCATTTCACCCGGATAAGCTTAACTATGAATTACTTGGTGTCGGTAACGGAGTTCATATGCATTGGCATATTTTTCCCAGACGATCCGGAGATACACCTGAATCCGGACCGGTATGGAGATTAGATAAAAAAGAATTAAATTCTGACAAATACAAACCTAATGCGGAAGAATTAGCAAATTTAAAAGCACTATTAAATGCGGAATTAGATAAACTGATACCGTAAAATATTTTACATCCAATTGATTCGGCGAAGCAAATCCCGCCAGCTCCTATTTGTGTAATTTCAAAATATACATGGTCTATCCGATTATCTCTAATCCATCCGGAAAAGCTCGTACCGCAAGCGCTCTGGTATCGGTAAGCCGTATACTATCTTTTACAGGATACGCAACTTTCCCAGCTTTGTCGCCCTCCGCGCAATGAACAGCTAATTTCGTGTCTATCAGCCCCAGATTACCGGATAAATTATTACAGAAAATAAGACTTCCCGCGCTCACACCAATTACCAGACCATCCGCCTGAATATACTCCATCAGGGTCTTATTAAATCCGGTTGCATTCACTCTTTCAAGCAAATAACTTGTATCTCCGCCACACAAATATACCACATCATATTGCTGCAGTTCTTCTATCTCCATTCCGATGTGTAAATCATGCACTTTGATATTTTTATCTTGAATACCGCATTTTAACAAATCATTCATACATTTCGGCAGCACCGCGATTGCCCCTGCATTTATTGCTGCCGTAGGAATAAATAATGCCTTTACCAAAGACATATCTTTACCTGTCATGTCCACAAAATACTTTTGAATCTCTTCTGTTTCTAAACCCGCTGATGTCAATAATACTCTCATAACTTCTCCTATTCCGGCCAATTCATCTGCTCGTCAACAATACCCATTTTTCGGCATTCATTACATACACGATTTTTTTCTGCCTGATCTCCGATTTCATATTTTAATATTTTATCTTTAAATACAATGTACTTTTCATTACCCGACTTAAAATCAACAAACCAATTTCCGCCATAATCTGGATTCGCAATCATAACCCTAGAGATCTTTTCAGGAAAATCTTTTTTATCACATGTAAAAAACATCGCTGTCCAATACTTAGGTTTTCCGCCGACATTCCACAATTCAACCTTATGGATATTCAAAAGATCAATGATACTATCATCGGTTACACTTTCCTTGATCAATATTCCCTCATACACTTCCTGCTTCTTTTTGCGAATTGCATTATTACCGCAGCTATGATTTCCCTTAACCTCATTTAATATCAGATCATCCTTTAGCAGTACATCCATTGATACGTGAAAAGTTTCTCCAAGTATCAATAGTTTTTCTGTCTCCGGCAATGCGATGTCGGCTTCCCATTTCGATATAGACTGCCTGCTTACATTACATATTGCTGCAAGCTCTTCTTGCGTCATTCCGCTTGCTTTTCTTAATTCTATAATTTTCTCCGACAACTTCACTTTAGCCACCTCCTGCGCACCTGAGAGTATCATACAAAATCTGAACGATAATTGCCACCAACTTTACAGTTCCTTTTTGCAACCGCCGGTTGCTTATTATCTAAAAAAAATATATACACTGTCAAGTAGATTTACAGCAATGAATATGCTAAGATAATGATGTTAAACAAACTAGTATACGGAGGAACGAGTTTATGTTTTGGGATAAAGTATCCGGTGTTTATGATTTGTTTGAAACAGTATATAATGGTAAAGTATATCAAGGTCTTGGCAAAAAAGTTGCTGAGATAATCGGGCAAAATGATATTGTACTGGAGTGTGCCTGCGGCACGGGCGCAATCAGCAAGTATATTGCTCCCAGGTGCAGACAGTTAATCGCAACAGATTTTTCCAAAGGAATGCTAACGCAGACTGCAAAAAAATGTCGGAAGTACAGCAACATAAAATTAAGACGTGCAGATATGACTCATTTAAAATGTCGCGATAACAGATTCGATAAAGTGGTCGCAGGAAATGTGATTCATTTATTAGAAGAACCGTATGCCGCGATAAAAGAATTGGAACGGGTATGCAAAGCGGGCGGTAAGATTATTATTCCGACATATATTAATGCGTCCACCGGAGTGAATAAAAAGGCCGTTCGTCTGCTCGAACTTGCCGGAGCAAATTTTAAACGGCAGTTTGATATTAATTCGTATAAAATGTTTTTTGAAAATGCGGGCTACACAAATGTTGACTATTTCATTGTTGACGGAAGAATGCCCTGCGCGGTGGCAGTTATTACGAAACAATAGATCCCATCACCACACACATACTACAGGAGGAAAACACAATGAACTTTTTAGAAGAACGGATTCAAAAAGACGGCATCGTCAAGGAAGGTAATGTCCTGAAAGTTGATACTTTCCTGAACCACCAGATGGATATCAAGCTGTTTCGACAGATGGGCGAGGAATGGAAACGGCGTTTTGAAGGTACATATATCAACAAAATACTGACCATAGAAGCCTCCGGAATCGGCATCGCATGTATCGCATCCGAGTACTTTGATGTGCCGGTTGTTTTTGCCAAGAAATCAAAAAGCATCAATATCGACGGAAGCATGTATACGGCGGAAGTGGAATCCTTTACCCACAAATGTAAAAATCAGGTGATCGTCTCCAAAAAATTCTTAGGTCCCGACGATCACGTTCTGATCATAGACGACTTTCTAGCAAACGGCTGCGCTTTGCAGGGAATGATTTCCATCGTGTCACAGGCCGGGGCAACTCTCGCCGGAATTGGCATTGCTGTCGAGAAAGGATTTCAGTCAGGCGGTCGTACGATCAGAAATCTCGGCTATCATCTGGAGTCCCTTGCCATCGTGGAGAGCATGGATGCNGCNACNGGCAAAATTAATTTCAGAGANCAGGGCNGTAACGCCTAACAGGCGGCTCCAAAGCTTGGAATAAGAATGCGTAACTATTGATTGCAAAATACATAAGAGAGGCAGAATATACNAATGAATAAAGAAGCGAATGTTGATAATATTTACCGACTGGACGGCAAAGTTCCTTTGGGCAAAGCGGTTCCGTTCGGACTGCAGCACATACTGGCTATGTTCGTGGCAAATATTGCGCCCATCATTATTGTGGCGGGAGCCAGCGGACTGGACACTTCCCAAAGCGCCATGCTGATACAGAGCGCTATGGTCATAGCGGGAATCGGAACCCTCATACAGCTGTTTCCCTTGTGGAAAATCGGTTCGGGACTGCCCATTGTTATGGGAATCAGCTTTACCTTTGTTTCGGTCTTCTGCTATATCGGACCGACCTATGGTTACAATGCCATCGNGGGCGCCATTTTAGTGGGCGGCATTATTGAGGGTATCCTCGGATTATTTGCTAAGTACTGGACTAAGCTGATTACGCCTATCGTGGCGGCAAGCGTCGTCACAGCCATCGGGTTTTCCCTGCTGTCGGTAGGTGCTTCTTCCTTCGGCGGGGGAAGCGGAAGCGAAGCCTTTGGCTCGGCATCCAACTGGATTCTCGGAACAATAACCCTCTTGTGCTGTCTGCTTTTTAATATTTTTGCAAAATCTTACTGGAAACAGCTTTCCGTTCTTTTCGGNCTTGCCGTCGGATACATNGTNGCGCTCTGTATGGGTATGGTAGATTTCTCTGCGCTGCAATCGACTTCCGTTGTAGCACTGCCATCCGTTCTTCCCTTTAAGCCCGAATTTAATATGAATGCCATTGTCTCTGTCGTCTTGATTTTCCTTGTGTCTGCCACAGAAACAATAGGCGATACTTCAGCGCTTGCTACTTCCGGTCTTGACAGAGAGGCTTCCCCAAAAGAGATTTCCGGCTCGTTGACGTGTGACGGATTTATTAGTGCTCTGTCCTCCCTGTTTGGCTGTCTGCCGATTACATCTTTCAGCCAGAATGTAGGACTGGTCGCCATGACAAAGGTCGTAAACCGTTTCACCATCGCCACGGGCGCCGTGATTATGATCATTGCCGGTATTTTCCCTGCATTCGGCGCATTGTTAGCCACCCTGCCCGATGCGGTACTGGGCGGCTGTACCATTATGATGTTCGGAAGTATCGTCGTAAGCGGACTGCGTATGATCGGAAACTGCGGCTATTCNCANCGGAATATAACAATAGTTGCTCTGTCTTTGAGTACCGGAATCGGCTTTACACAGGTACCCGAAATATTTGCAATTTTCCCTCAGGTTGTTCAGAATGTTTTCGCACAGAACTGTGTCGCAGTAGTATTTCTGGTGGCAATTATTTTNAATCTGGTGCTTCCTCAGAATATGGAGNCCGCATGACGCTGCNTTTTTTACATTACATGAGCTTACGTACACCGCCNCGGCAAAAACACCGAAAACGTAGAACCTTTCCCAACTTCTGACACGAGTTTAATATACCCACCCTGCCTCGTAATGATCTCGCGTGNCAGATACAGTCCNATACCGACGCCCGGCTCGTCATGCACCTCTTCCTCTCTGTAAAAACGNCTGAAAACAGTNGCCTGACGGCTCTCGGCTATCCCTTTTCCGGTATCGGACACGTCNATCTTGACATATATCTCCCACTGTTCCACCGACACNGTNATCCTGCCNCCCTCNGGCGTATATTTCACGGNATTATCCANGAGATTNAAAAGCGCCTCCGCTGTCCATTTCCTGTCATGGTTCAGGCGCAGATGTTCCGGGCAATGTACCGCCACATCAATCTTCTTTTTCTCCGCACCGTAAACAATGCCGCTCATTGCCTGTGCAAGTGTATCATAGATCAGCCCCTCGGTCTTTTCCAGACAGATCGCCCCGCTCTCCAGCCTGGAAGTCTTAATCAGGGCCTGAAAAAGAAAATCTAACTTGTCCGTCTCTGTACCGATTCCCTGTATAAACTCTTCCCGTTCCTGCTCCGTAACCGGCTTCGTCAACAGCGTATCAGTCACCATCCGCAAGTTGCTGATCGGCGTTTTGATTTGATGGGATATGTCCGATACAAGCGTCTGTATCTTCTGCCGCTCATCGGCTGCCTGCTGCCTGTTCTCACGCAGGATCTCATAAAGCCGCATAAGCCGGTGATTGATCCGCGCAAAAAGCGTTTCGCTGTCGTCTCCCCACTTCAACTTCTCATCTCCGTTTATCATGCGATCCAGTAACCGGCAAAGATCTAACGTAAACAGTGACAGCCTCTTACTCATAAGCGCCATCAAAATCCCGCTCCATACAAGAGCACAGACTGCAAACAAAATACCGGATATCGGAATCAGCACATCTCCGGTCATCCGATATAAACAGAGACAGACCGTCAACATCGTAACGACCATGCCCGCTATTGTTAAGGCATAAATTGTCCTGACCGATATCGGTTTTCTCTCCGACTCCGTATACCTTACGCTATTTTCTTTTAACGTCTCCTCTTTATACACATCCGCTCCCATATCCTACTCCATCCCGGCTTATACACTATATTTCACGCTTCTCTGTACTACTATGATTTTATCCCTTATATCTACGCGCTTTTATCTCTGCTCTTCTCCCATCCACTGATACCCCATGCCGTACACCGTCTTAATATAACGGTCTCCCTCCGCTTCAATCTTACTCCGTATGCGGCTGATCGTGGTCGTCAGCGTATGCTCGTCCACATAATTCTCATCCACATCCCATAACTTTTCCAAAAGCTGTCCGCGCGTAAGCACAATCCCCGCATTCCGGCAAAACAGAGAAAGGGTTCTATATTCCATGGCGGATAACGCAAGCGCTTTTCCTCCGAGCGTCCCTGTCTGGCGGGCAAAATCAAGACACAGTCTGCCGTCATCATAGATATCCCCAGAAGGATTGTGCCGTTCCATCATCGCAAACATGGCACTGATCTTATGCTGCAGAGCCACAATGGAAAAAGGCTTCGTGATATAATCCACCGCACCGGCTTCATATCCCCGCACCTGATCCCGTTCCTGATCGTTAGCCGTCAGAAAAATCACCAGCGTATCCGGATGTTCCGGTTTAATAAGTCCGCACAGATCATAGCCGTTCCCGTCGGGCAGATTGACATCCAACAGCACCAGATCAAACTGCCGTGTCCTGATTGCTTCTGCGGCAGTACGGGCATTCAGCGCAGTAGTAATATCATAACCCTCCGAAGACAGGTTATAGGTAAGTGTTTTATTCAAAAGGCGGTCGTCCTCCACAATCAGAATCTGTTTCATAATTGCTCCGTTCCCTCTCCAATTTTATAACTAAGAAATACTGCCTTCACTTTTAATCTTCGCCCCAGCCATACTGCTCCTCACTTTCAAATCCCGGTTCAGCAATACCGTTCCTCGCTCTTAACCTCCGCCTCGGCAATACCGTTCCCCGCTCTTAACCTCCGCCTCGGCAATACCGTTCCTTGCTCTTAATCTTCGCCTCAAAGATATTGCAGACATTTCTAAACTATAGTATATCAGAAAATCCTCCGAGAAATGTTACAACTTACTGCCACAGTTGCATCCTCCTCTCCGATTCTGTATAATGTCATTGATAAGATGACGCAAAATAATACAATAATTTATGAAAGGCAGTACTCATGCACCGAAGCACTTTTATTGCACTTTTGATTCCGCTGCTCATGCTGACTGCCGCCATGGCGTATCGCTATTACAGCAATGACATCATAGGTCAGACGCAGCAGGCAGACTCATTCCATTCATCGAGGGTAGAGATTATGATTCATGAAAATATTACAAAACTGAAAGAGCTCGGAATTGATGCCACTTCCGTAGAAGAAAAGATTACCGAAAGCCTTACTTCTTTTCCCTCGGAAATATTAGAGTCCATGGAGCCAGAGCAGATTAACGGAATGATTCTGACATACATTTCGGCACTGCTCTATGATGATGACGCGGCTGTGCAGCCTTCTGAACCGAGGCAGTTCTTTACTTTTGATGTGGAATGTATGGATCTTGAGCATATGTACACTAATTTTTTAAACAGTGTCTCCGAAATTGTCGGGGAAGATCTTGCGATAACAGATATTGAAGAAGATACCAGCAAGGTAGACTATGAATCCGGCACCGGTGTGCAGACAGTCACTTTCAACTGCAACGGCAAATCCTATCAATACGATGCCGTCGTTTACAATGACTGGTTTGATGTGAAAATGCTGACTTTCATGAACAAAGTCATATCTGAGCAAAACACCGGTAAGAACCTGTATGTAACAAGCGATGGTTATCAGGAGTGTATCGTGTTCTACCAGACGGAATTCTGGGCGGCACGCTATAAGAAATTAACGGGGAACATGTTGGAACAGCCTTGAAGAAGTTCTTTTTACATAGCATTATCGGTAATTCGTTTATTATCTTTATAAAAATATATTGTTTTCTACTTTATGATATGTTATTATTCATTCAAAGTATATATATTTCTTATAATCTATGATTCATTCATTTCATTCTATTAATCTGAAATCTATGCTTTTAATCCCATCAAATTAAAAGCAGGAGATTTCACAAATAAGACACTCCTGCGAAGGAGGTCAAATGAATTATGAAAGTACAAATGTAACTGCTAACCGGAAATACAAAGATACTATGTTCCGTATGATTTTTAAAGATAAAAAGGAACTGCTCTCTTTGTATAATGCTGTGAATGGTTCTCACCACGAGAATGAAGAGGATTTGCAGATTGTAACATTGGAAAATGCCATTTACATGAACATGAAAAATGATCTGGCATTTTTAATAGACTTTCACTTATACCTCTATGAACATCAGTCTACTTACAATCCAAATATTCCTCTGCGGAATCTGTTCTATGTAGCAAGAGAATATCAGAAACTGACAAACGACCAATCTTTATACTCTTCTACCATAATTCACATTCCTGCTCCTAAATTCATCGTATTTTGCAATGGGATGAAAAAACAGCCGGAAATGCCTCTGCTAAAACTGTCAGATTCCTACCTTACCAATGAAGTTGATCCACAGCTTGAACTAAAAGTTACCATGTTAAACATTAACTTTGGTAACAATCAACGAATATTGGACAGTTGTCCAACTCTGAGAGATTATATGCTTTACATAGAACAAATACGTAAACATCTCAATCTTCCGGGAATTTCCTTGGAAGCAGCAGTAGAATATGCTGTGACCGAATGTATTAAAAATAACATATTAGCAGATTTTCTACGACAAAATCGAGCGGAGGCAATCAGTATGAGTATATTTGAATTTGATGAAGAACTATTTAGGAAAACTGAATATAATTTCGCAAAAAATGAAGGGATTGAGACTGGAATAAACCTTGTCAACACATTACTTAGCACCGGAAGAGCTGATGACATTCCAAAAATCATGCAAGATCCACAATATCGGGAAAAGTTGCTTATTGAATACAATCTGCTCTGACCAAACCATACCTGATATGTCTGTCCTTTCCCAAATACCTACTAATACAAACCAAAACCCCTCCTGCCATCTTATCATGACAGAAGGGGATTCATTTTATTCTGCCCTATCCATTGCAATCTTGAAATCTTTCTGGTCTGTAAAGATCTCATTCGTATAAGGGTTCTTATTCTGTGCCTTCGCACGCTTTAAGATCACCGCAAACACTACAATATTCACCACGATGGAGATAACCGAGATAATTCCCTGCGCCGTGGGATTCGCCGTAGTCGGCATCACATCACCCATAGCCACGGCAGCTCCGCCTGCTCCGTATACGGATGATACCGTAGTGAAACGGCTAGCATCCTGAAACAGCGGAAATACCTGTGCAAACATACACCACAACGTCAATGTATGGGCGCGATTCTGAATCCAGCCTCCTTTATTCCAGAGTGCGTTAGCAACCGTAGGTGCCAGCAGTAATGCGAATCCGCAGTACCATGCATGAGTCGGCAAATTCAGATAAGTATACTGGAAATTCCAGATATCATAGGCAATAATAAACTGCCATGTCATATCCGGCCAAAGCATATCCTTTTTATCCTTGGAAGAGTAGATACTCCACCAGCCTGTCATACAGAAAATGTTGATAAGTCCCGCAAGACCGTTTAGGATATTCCACCAACCGCCGTAAAGCCATACGCCCTCGGATGATTTCCACCAGCCGCCCATGATATCGCCGCCTCTGATTACGGACTCAAAATCGGATACAACGGCAATCAGAATATTGATTGCAACGATCACAAAGGGGAACACCTTAAATGCATGGGATTTCCCTAACTTGCCCCAATGATACTTAATGATCATGAAGCCGATACATCCTGCCAGTGCGGCATACAGTTTCGCATAGTGGAACCAGCTGTTCATATGCACATAAGTCTGATTCGTTAACGCCCACTCTGCGCCTCTTGCCGCACCCACATAAATTGAAATAAAATACACAGTAAGTACCGCCGGAATCGCAAAGAAGCAGATTCCTCCACCGATCTTCGTGCGGCGCGCGATCTCATTCATAATGATCAGTCCTGAGAAAACAAGCACCCAGCCTAATAACTGCCAGCCAATCATTCCGCCACTTAAATTAAACATTTAAATCCCTCTCTTTCTTTTCACTTTTTCTTTTGGTTTAATTTTTAATTTCTTTTCCCTCTCGCTGTAATTTAATAAACTTCTATTTCCTTAATGTTAAACTCATTCCCCTGCATAAGCCATGTGTCCGGGCTATGGCAATAGGGGCATATCTTTCCGTGCTCCACGGTAGGATAAGTCTTTTCACAGGCTTCGCAATAAGTTATGGCAGGAAGCATCTCCACGATAAGCTCCGCCTCCGAGAAAAGATCCCTCTTCTTCGCCGCCCATTTCCAACAGCTCTGCAAATAGGACTCAATAACCGTAGACACCTCGCCCAGTTCCAGGGTCACTTTGGAAATGCCTTCCACTTCATTTTCCGCCGCAACCTTTTCCAGACTGTCCATAATATGGAATACTACTCCTAATTCGTGCATCTATCTCCCTGCTCTCCATCCATACTCTCAATCCGCGGAGAATGCACGCCTTTTGCATTCTCCAAGACATGAAGATATTCTTAGGCTGCGTATTTTGCAGCCTTAGAATATCTTCATGTCTTCTTCATGTCTTTTTCATCACTTCTTCGGTGCAAATTTCACCTTGATCGACTGTTTCACCATATTCGGAAGAATATACTTCAACTTATCTTCCGAGGCTACCATCGTAGAACAGCCCGGATTTTCACGGTGCAGTGAGATCGCGTCAAATACACATTTGGTCGTGCACACACCACAGCCGATACATTTATTCGGGTCTACCACTGACGCGCCACAGCCTAAGCAACGGGATGTCTCCGCTTTAACCTGTTCTTCTGTCAAAGTATGTGACAGATCGCGGAAAGAACGCGCCTGCGCTTCTTCGGCCTTCTCCGGCCTCTGCCTGTCGGTGTTGTCATAGCTTGCAATGAAGATATCATCTTTATCAAGTTCTATGAAATCTCTTCTGTTTCGTCCGATCGTCAGCGTACAATGCTCATGTACAAAGCGGTGCAGCGAGATTGCTCCCTCGCGTCCTGCCGCAATGGCATCTATTGCAAACTTCGGTCCCGTATAGACATCACCGCCCACGAAAATATCCGGCTCTGCTGTCTGGTAAGTCAGTTTGTCGGCTATCGCTCCGCCGTTCGGCCGCAGTTCAACCTTAGTGCCTTTCAGAAGATCGCCCCACGCGATTCCCTGTCCTACGCTGAAGATCACATTCGCACAGGAAACCGTCATGGTATCATTCTCGTCATATACAGGTGCAAACCGGTGATTCTCGTCATATACACGGGTACATTTCTTGAATACCACTCCAACAGCCTTACCGTCTTCCGTCAGGATCTCTTTCGGTCCCCAGCCGTTATTGATGGTGATATTTTCCTCGGTGGCCTCCAGAATCTCCTCACGGCTGGCCGGCATCTCGTCACGGCTCTCCAGACAGAACATGGATACTTTACCCTGTCCGCAACGGGTACTTACTCTCGCCGCGTCGATAGCAACATTTCCGCCGCCCACAACGATCACATCGCCGCCTAAGTCAAACTTTTCTTTCTGCCCGGCTTCTCTCAGGAATTCCACTGCCGTATAAACGCCTTCTGCATTCTCTCCTGGAACATTCGGTTTTCTGCCGCCCTGACAGCCGATGGCTACATAAAAGCCTTTATAGCCCTGTTCTCTGAGCTGTGCAATGGTAACGTCTTTTCCGACCTCAACACCGCATTTGATTTCAACGCCCATGGCCTTGATCACGTCGATCTCCGCCTCGATCAGGTCTTTCTCTAATTTATATGACGGAATACCATAAGTCAGCATACCGCCGGGTCTGTCGCTCTTCTCGAATATCGTAGGTTTATAGCCTTTATCCGCTAAGAAATATGCACAGGATAATCCTGCCGGACCCGCACCGATGATTGCAATCTTTTCATCAAAGCTGCCCTTTAATGACGGTACTGTCGGTTTTGGAATGTACCGTGTCTCAGCATTTAAATCTCTCTCGGCCACAAAACGTTTTACCGCGTCAATAGCAACCGCCTCATCTAATGTGGCACGTGTGCAGGCATCCTCGCAACGTCTGTTACAGATACGTCCACAGATCGCCGGCAGCGGATTGTCTTTCTTGATCAGCGCCAATGCCTCTTCATATTTTCCTTCCTTCGCAAGCTTCAAATACCCTTGCACTGCGATATGTGCGGGGCAAGCCGTCTTACAGGGTGCCGTTCCGGTGTCGTAACAGTTGATCCTGTTCACATCCCTGTAATTGTGCGTCCACATATGTTCGCCCCACTTCTGCTCCTGCGGAAGCGGCATTTTCGGATATGTAACTTCGCTGCCGTCCTTCTTGCACAGCTTCTGTCCAAGCTTCACTGCGCCTGCCGGACATGCTTCCACACATTTACCGCAGGCAACACATTTATCCTTATCCACCTTAGCCACATATGCCGAACGTGACATATTCGGTGTATTAAAAAGCTGCGATGTACGAAGCGCATAACACACGTTGACATTACAGTTACAGATCGCAAAAATCTTGTTGGCTCCGTCGATATTGGTGATCTGATGAACGAATCCGTTATCTTCCGCCTGCTTAAAGATGGCAAGCGCTTCTTCCTTCGTAATATAGCGTCCGTCTTTCTGTGTCTCCACCACGTAATCCGCCATATCGCCCACTGCCACGCACCAGCCCTCAGGATCGTCTGCACAACCTTCGTCATGCTTCAGACGCGAACGACGGCAGGAACAAGGACTCGCGGCATACTTGCCTTCATACTTCGACAGCCAGTAGGAAATATGCTCCAGATCGATCGACTCGCTTTCCATCTCGATCGCCTTTTCCACCGGAATGACATGCATACCGATACCGTTTCCGCCCTCGCCCACAAAAGGAGTGACCATTTCAAGGGGTAGTCTCGTCATACGCTCGAAGAATAACGTGACCTCCGGATGCTCCTCGATCACTTTACTGTTCATATTGAAAAACTCTGCCGAACCAGGAACAAACATCGGGAGAATATACTGTTTCTCATGCTTCGGATTCTCCCAGTTGTACTCTAAAATTCCTTTCACGGACATCTGCTGAAGCTTAGGTTCCAGTTCTTTCTCTGGAATGCCCGTAAGCTTTGCAATCTCAGGCAGTGTCTTGGGTTTTCTGACCCCAAGTTTTAACGCAATTTCTGCCTCCTCATCAGTCAATAAACCTGCCAATCCCCAATACTCCGGATCATCCTGAGTAATCTTCTTGATTCCCAGTTTCTGCGGTATCCTGTCCGTTATCATCTTTCCCAGCTTGACGATGCTTTCACGGGTAGGTTCGCTGTGATCCGCTTTGTGTTCCGGATAAACATAGTCCGGATACAGTTCTTTGTCCAGTTTTCTCTCCATACCTTCCTCCCTTGTATTTTCTAAATTAGAATTGCCGTCCATTCCGTCTAAGCAAATCCCTTTTCTTTAATCTATTGCCGTAACGGCAGTGCCATTCCAATAGTCGCACATAACATTACTGTTACTTTGTATTTAATTATGCTCGTTCAAATGCTTTACCGCTATTTTTCACGCCACTTCCCGACTTCTTCCGCCAGCCACTCGACCCACTCCGCTATGCCTTCCCCTGTCTTAGCACAGATCGGAATGATCTTCGCCTGTGGATTTCGCATATGTATGTATTCCTTACATTTTTCCATATCAAAATCGAAATAAGGTAATACATCGATCTTATTGATCAGCACCACATCGCAGATTGAAAACATCAGCGGATATTTCAGCGGCTTATCCTCTCCCTCCGGCACAGACAATATCATGGCATTCTTCGACGCACCTGTGTCAAATTCCGCAGGGCACACCAGATTTCCCACATTCTCAAGAATAGCCAACTCGATACCTTCCGTTTCAAGTCCATCCAGTCCCTGCCTAGTCATCTCCGCATCCAGATGGCACATACCGCCCGTGTGAAGCTGTATAACCTTCGCACCGGATTCCGATATCGTCCTTGCATCCACATCAGAATCGATATCCGCTTCCATGACACCGATCTTCAACTTGTCCTTCAATGCCTCGATGGTTCGCATCAAAGTCGTGGTCTTGCCTGCTCCCGGTGACGACATCAGATTTAACAGAAACACCCCTTTTTCCCTCAATTCCTGTCGAAGCTGCTCCGCCTGTTTGTCGTTATCGGCAAAAACGCTCTGTTTAATTTCCAGAATTCGCACTTCTTTCATGTAATACTCCATTCTTCTGCTTTTTGCATTCTCCCAGACATGACTTAGTAATTATACGGAGAATGCACGCTTTTTGCATTCTCCTAAGCATGACTTAGTTATACTTGGACACCGTACTTTGGTGTCCTAGTATAACTTCATGCTTTATTATACTATAGAATATGTAGGCGGTTCAATCGGTTTCTCGCAGCTTTGATGTATACAAAATGTGGTAATTGTAGCAACACCGTTCATCTTTGTTATCGCTGTGTTGTAAGCGTGTATAATGATTCGATCTGTCTTGTCACCTGTCTTGTCTTTCTTTCATAAATATCTTTTCTAATGCAGCGGTTTGGTGTAGAATGTTTGTAATCAACAACCACACCTTCATGAAATCGGGATGAAGAATGAAAACCAACGGAGGAAACACAATGGACAGACAAAACCTGACCTTGCTCACCGATCTGTACGAATTGACTATGATGCAGGGATATTTCAGAAACAAAGATCAGAATGAAACCGTTATATTCGATGCTTTCTACAGAAGCAATCCCTGTGACGGCGGCTTCGCCATAGCGGCGGGATTAGAGCAGGTGATCCAATATATCAAAGAACTGCACTTTGAACCGGAAGATATCGAATATCTGGCAAACCTCGGCATTTTCGGCAAAGATTTCCTCGACTATCTGAAAGATTTCAAATTCACCGGAGATGTCTACGCCATTCCGGAAGGAACCGTAGTCTTTCCGCGGGAACCGCTTGTGAAGGTCATTGCTCCGATCATGCAGGCACAGCTTGTAGAAACCGCGATTCTGAATATTATCAACCACCAGAGTCTGATCGCAACGAAGGCTGCCAGAGTCTGCTATGCCGCCCACGGCGACGGTATCATGGAATTTGGCCTTCGCCGCGCTCAGGGACCGGATGCCGGCATTTACGGCGCGAGAGCTGCCATGATCGGCGGCTGTATCGGCACTTCCAATGTTCTGTGCGGACAGCTTTTCGATGTACCCGTAAAGGGTACCCACGCCCACAGCTGGATCATGAGTTTTCCCGATGAATATACGGCATTCAAAACCTACGCCGATATGTATCCTTCCGCATGTATCCTGCTGGTAGACACTTACGACACATTGAAATCCGGTGTGCCTAACGCGATCCGTGTCTTTACCGAAATGCGACAGGCAGGCATTCCGCTCACATTCTACGGTATCCGCTTAGACAGCGGCGATCTGGCCTATCTGTCTAAGAAAGCCCGTAAAATGTTGGACGATGCAGGGTTCCCGGATGCAATCATCTCTGCCTCCAACGATCTGGACGAATTTCTGATCCAGAGTTTAAAAGATCAGGGTGCGGCTATCACCTCGTGGGGTGTGGGTACACACATGATTACTTCTAAAAACTGCCCTTCCTTCGGCGGCGTTTATAAATTAGCTGCAGTAATGGGCAAAGACGGGAAATTTATTCCCAAGATCAAGCTCTCTGAAAATTCGGAGAAGGTCACGAACCCGGGGAATAAAACGATCTATCGTATCTATGAGAAAGAAACCGGCAAGATCAAAGCCGATCTGATCTGTCTGGTAGACGAGAAGTTTGATGAGAATGCACCATTGCTTCTGTTTGACCCGAATGAACCGTGGAAGAAGACGAAGCTGACTGGCGGAAGCTATACCTTAAGGGAGCTCATGGTTCCCATCTTCCAAAATGGGGAATGCTGCTACACTTCACCCAAGGTTATGGACATCCGCGCTTATTGTCAGGAAGAACAGGACACGCTCTGGGAGGAGACCAGACGTCTCGTGAATCCGCATAAGGTATATGTGGATCTGTCCAGTAAGCTGTATGATATTAAGATTTCTCTGTTGGATCAGATGAATCAATAAAGAGCTCCTTAAATGCGTTTTAAATGCGTTTTCCACTCAAAAAACGCATTTAGACGCATTTAAAACGCATTTAGACGCATTTAAAACGCATTTAGAAACTTATTTATTACTATAATATTTCGCCGCACGGCCTTTTCCTTCCAATCGGAGTATTCCCTCAGACCGCATTTTATCCAAGGTCGTTCTTGCCTGTTGCCTTGTAAAACCGCATAACTCCCGAACTTTTTCATTTGTAATAAATTCAGCAGATTGTAAATATTCCTCTATCAGATTTTTCGCCTTTACATAGCGAATTACCGTATCTTGTGTATATTCTATATCCGATTTGATTGCGTCATAAACCTTAGCNGTCAGCATATACTCCTTTCCTGCTAANCCAATCAAACCATCNCTTACAAGATTATTACATCTTTTCCGTGCCTCTGTNATCGGAAGTTGNGTTAATTCCTGTGCTTCAGACAACATAATCCTCTTATTATCCGNNAAATACCGTAGTATCATTAATTCCGGCAACGGAAGTGTTCTTTGCAGCTTGTTCTGTTCACTGGCAATGAATTTAACAAAATTCACATCGTCAATTGCACTGAAAATAGTCAGCGTTACGGCTTCATTATATGCATGATATTGCGGATANGGTTTTCCTNAAGAAATCATCTCTCTAAAAATAATGTCAACCCCTTGCCCTGTTCTTTGCACATATTTCAGTCGTTGTAATGTTTCGGCTATCAANTTATTCCTTGGCGTAGACGGGTGCGTAATTATGTTTTTTTCAGTCACTCCCTCCGGAAATGCGCCCGGATTTTCAATTACAATTCTATCAGGATAATGTTTCACATACACTGCTCCTATATTCANATAGTCCCTATGTGACAACGCATTTAAGAGTGCCTCCTGAAATACTTTCTCCGAAAAATCCTCAACCTCCAACCGAAAAAGTCCCACCTGAACATTTACGATTTTATTGCTATTCTGTATCTTTTCAGTTAANCGGTCAATCACAGATATAATCGGCTGTTTTAAATCCAACCGTGAATCATATTCTTCCAAATTATTTACCGAATAGTGAAGATATATGACTTCTGCCTGAGGCAACAGGCGATTTATCGCNGCCTCTTTTCCTACGAAAAGCAATCCTGCAATAGTCAGTCTGTCAACATTTCCATCTTCTTTTATTAATCCTAAATCTCGNANAAANGACATATCCTCCAATTCAGGTAANGAAGAACTCGGATCGCGCATTTTCAGTTTTTTCCTTTAAATTATATATCTCTAATACATTTACATCTTCAATAGTGCTATCCGCTAAAATCTGCNCTGANAANTCAGGAGACTGAANAGANGTGTACTTATTGCTCATCTCATCCGGATAATANGGCTTGGAATTCCTGCCNAATCGCTTTAGGCATCTTCCATCAGAAGTGGCATATGTAGTTCCATCCCTTTCAACTTTAATNGCNAGTACGTCTTTTCCNNCATATTTAATAACTTCTATTTCTGTAAACAATGCNGGACGTGTTCTATCGTAGATGGATTCCATAATTTTCTGCGTATCATACCCTTCTGTACATCCTGTTACAGTCCCNTCATCCTCAACTCCCATATAAACNGTCCCGCCCTTNGCATTGGCAAATGCAATCAATTCATCCACTGCCAGAGAAATNCGTTCCCGCATATCCTTTGCNTATATCCATGTTTTAAATTCAACAGTTAAGTTCTCTCCNTCCGAAAGAACTTTTTCAAACTCGGCTATCGTCAATGTGTCGCCTCCCATTATTTATTCTTTCACATACTCCATAATGTCCCCATAATCTACATCAAGTGTNTTACAAATTTTTCCNAATACTCCTAATGTTACTTCCTCATCCCTGCGAAGCTTGGTCATAGTATTTGGTGCTATCTCCGCCTGCTTCCGCAAATCTGCTTTACTCATCTTCCTATCTACTAACAATTTCCACAATCGGTTGTATGATACAGCCATTTTCAAACCTCCATCANCAANCACANCACANAAAATGATGTCTATTATTATATCTCATGTCATTCCCTATTTTCAAGAANTCCTCGCACCACCTTGCGAATTTCCCCGCAAATTANTAAAAATCCCCTTGCATCTATCCTCGTTTNTAAATNAATCTTTGTCATAANTCACATATTAGTTAATTAGNAATANAATTTAAAACCCTTTTCTATTTAATCTATTTGGTGTAAACTATNTATTGTATGCAGTATGAATTNCCATGTGTTTAACGGTTCTGCCGGTATACNACATGGNACTACTGTGAAAACTTTCATAAAAAAGGGGAGTGTTCTATGCTTCGTATCATTACAGACTCGGCAAGCGACTTGCCCAGAGATTATATAGAGCAGCATAATCTGCATGTGATTCCGACGCCGGTCGTGATCGACGATGTCGATTATTTTGACGGNAAAACCATTTATACGGAAGAATTCTATCNNATTCTGGACGANATNAAACGGGATGTNAAAACCTATCATATCAATCCCGCCATGTTCNCGGATGCNTTTACACCCTATGCCGAGGCAAAGGATACCATCATCTATCTGTGNTTTTCNACAGGNATCGCNGGAACTTATAATGCCGCNAACATNGCTAANAANAGNGTGNTGGAAGACTATCCNGACTTCGACCTGACGATCATAGANTCGAAATGCGCNTCNGCNGGATTCGGTCTGGTAGTCAGCAANCTGGTCACCATGCTGGAAAAAGGAGCCTCCAAAGAAGANCTCATAGAAGCNGCGGATTATTTTATCTCNCATGTNCGGCANGTATTTACGGTACAGACGCTCGCCTANCTGATCAAAGGCGGCAGACTNACCAAATTCAAAGGCACGCTGGCGGAAACGCTGGATATGAAACCTGTCCTGATCGTAAACGAGGAAGGCGCTCTTGCAGTCATTAAAACCGTNCGCGGCCGCAAGAANTCATTGCGCTATCTCATCGACTATGCCAAGGAACANATNTANCAGCCNNAAAATCAGACGATTGCACTCTGNCACGGAGAAGACATGGAATCTCTTAATTTTGTAAATTCCATGGTTCAGGAGACATTTCANCCAAAGGCTACNGNCATNTCGGTCGTAGGCTGTGCCATCGGCGCNCACACNGGACGCGGAATCGTCGGNTTCTGTTTCTTNGACGCGGATGACGGTAAATTTACNAAATATTTNCAAGACTGAATNATGCNGCNTTCNGATTNNCGGAAGCNTTTTGNNCTTGCATATACATCGCTTTAANACACGAAATGGGGATTTCACATGGANGAGCATCACACTTATACTTACTTAGAGACTAACGGGGAATTCAGGATGCGGGAACTTGACCGGGGCGATCTGGAGCAGTTTAATGCCTTGCTGCAATACGCTTTTCAGGTTACCTCCTACGATCTGTTTCAAACCGGCTGGGAGCAGGATGAAATTAAATATGCCAAGCGNCCCATTCTGGAAGAAGCNTACGTCATCGGCTGGTTTTATCACGACAAACTNGCCTCTATGATCGTAGTCTACTCCATGCAGGTAAACGTTCACGACACGATCATGGATATGGGNGGCATAACCGGNGTCGCCACNTATCCCGAGTATACNGGACGCGGTCTGATCCANTCACTGATGCAGCACGCTTTAGATTACATACACGATCAGGANATGCTGATNTCTTTNCTCTATCCTTACTCCATTCCCTTCTANCGCAAGATGGGNTGGGAAATNGTATCCGANAANCTTTCNTTTACCGTCAAAGANACNCANCTTCCGAAAGCCATCCCCGTAGACGGCATGGTGGAACGTGTCNGTCTGGANTCNGANGATTANCACAATGTACATTCCTATTTCGCCCTGCAAAGACACGGCGCGCTGATTCGTGACGCACTGGCNTGGGAAGAATACTGGCGCTGGGATAATGAGGATATTATTGCCGCGGTTTACTANAGCAAGGAACATAAACCGTTAGGATATGTNGTNTACTANATCGCAAATGAGATTTTCCANATTAAAGAAATGGTCTACTTAAACATCGAAGCCAATCATGGTCTCTGGAACTATATCAGCGCACATTTTTCCATGATCACNCAAGTTCAGGGAGACAACTANTCCGGTGAGACGATGGCCTATCTGTTCGANGACAGCGAGATTACCGANACGATTTCCCCNTATATCATGGCACGCATTATAGATGTCAAGGAATTTCTTACGGAATATCCTTTTCAGATACAGCCGGAAGATTTCAAGCTGCATTTCCGGGTGCACGATGAGATGGCNCCATGGAATGAAGGCGATTACATGGTCTCNTGGCACGATGGCAAAACCATCTGTGAACAGGTGGAAGATAACCAGTCNATCAACGTGGTGGAACTGTCGGTCAACACGCTGACCACCATGCTGATGGGATACAAGAGACCGTCTTATCTCTATGAACACGAAAAGATCCAGACCGAATACTACATGCTCACATGGCTGGAGCGTATTATACCTGTAGAGAAGGCATACTTTTCGGATTATTTCTAAAAAACTTATAAGAACTGCTTCTTGGCTGTTTCACCCTCTCCGATTTTCGTTTCGAGGCAGCCCGTATTCAGGATTTCCCTCCCTTTACGAATAGCTGCCCCTACGGATCTCTGTATTTTACAGGTTGTCATGCAAAAACTTATCAAGCGCTGCAGATGCGGCTTCTTCGTCATCGCCCTCCGTCTGTACGGTAATCTCCATACCCTGTTTCACTCCGAGTCCCATCAAACCGAAAAGCTTTTTCGCATCTACTTTTTTCCCGTCTTTGATCACTGACACTGCGCAATTGTACTCCTTCGCCAATTTTACCAGTTCTCCTGCCGGACGTGCATGTATACCTTCTGCATCTGTGATAACGTATGTAAATTCTTTCATCTTACAACTCTCCTTTTCTTGTTTTATTCTTATGGCTATCTTATATTATCTATGCATGACTCTTGTTCCGCTTTAACTGCTCTTATACTGCTTTTGCTGCTCCTGACCGTTTACTCGGCCAGACTTGCAAGAACCTGTTCCACCTCATGTCTCGTAGCCAGAAATTCCGAAAATGCACTGGCGCTCCCTGCGGAAATCCCCATCCGGAATGCATGTTCATAATCGCCTTTTTCTGTCCATCCGGCCACAAAACCTGCCACCATGGAATCTCCGGCGCCTACCGCATTGACAAGTGTTCCTTTCGGTGCCGGAAGTGCGTACACGCCTCCTGTCTCATCTACCAGCACGGCACCCTGTCCGGACATGGATACCAACACGTTTCTTGCACCTTTTTCCTGAAGCTTCTTCGCGTAGGGAACAACGTCCTCTCTTGTTCTTAAAGATNCGTCGAAGATCTCACCCAATTCATGATTGTTCGGCTTGACTAAAAACGGCCTATACTGCATTGCATTTAAAAGCAGATCTTTCGTGGCATCTACCACAAACAATACGCCTTTACCCTGCAGCCTCTCCAGAATATCACTGTAGATNGAATCCGGGAGACTCTTAGGAATGCTGCCAGCCAGAATCAGTGTGTCGCCTTCTGTCAGTTGATCCAGCTTCTCATATAATCTAGTGACGGAAGCCTGATCNATATCGGGNCCCATTCCGTTGATCTCCGTGCCGTCATAGTCCTTCAGCTTGACATTAATACGCGAATACCCNTTGTCCACACGGATAAAATCCGCGCGTAGTCCCATTGCCTGCACCTGCTTTTCAATCTGTTCGCCTGTAAAGCCNGCAGTAAATCCAAGCGCCGTATTTTCGATTCCCAGATTACTTAAAACTATGGATACATTAATTCCTTTACCGCCGGGAAACATCTGCTCTTTTGTGGTGCGGTTCGTCATGCCCATTTCGAAGCTGTTCATGGATACGATATAATCAAGAGACGGATTAAATGTCACTGTATAAATCATCTTTACCTCCAATCCAAGACGAATCNTATGCTACTCCGAAATGTTTAAACAGCATATCTTCCGCNTCTTTTGACCAAAGTCCTTTATGCCTCTTACAGCACTCATCCAATTCCTTATAAAACGGATCGCTCTCACCTAATTTCCCAAAATCCTCAATTGCTGTCATAGGCATGTCGAACTGAATATAGGCTAACTTCTTACCGCCCGGAATGTCCGGCAGATTATTGGTCGTNTCAACGATGGAATCAATGCCNCCGACATGAGTTACCATGACTGCCGAGTTGATAAGTCCNGCCGCCGATTTCGCAATCGCCTCTTTCATATCGTCCGTATTGCCGCCGGTAGAACCCATNATCTTCGTTCTCGCGTAATGGCAGTCATAGAGATTCATATTTGCNGAAAACTGTGTGTCGGTCGGTCCCGCAAAGAANTTCAGACACCCATCCACCGCCAGAAGCCGGTTACCCATCTCTGCAATACTCTTTACCGGCGCATATACAAACACATCGCTGTAACCTACGCCCTCCGTAATCGCCCTAAGCTCCGCTACCGGATCTTCCATATTGGCCGTGTTGATATAATGCAGTTCGACCCCTTTCTCCTTCGCTTCTTCTTCCGGAATCACTTCTCTGGCTCTGGCTATTTTAGCGTCATTAATATCGGTGACAACGATACGTTTCGGTTTGTTTTCAAAAGTAAGCCCATAACTTACCGCGCCAAGTCCCATGGGACCACAGCCGCCGAGGATCAGAATGTTTCCGCCTGCTAAAGTTCCCATTTTGTGCTCATAAGAAAGGTGCTCCGTATGATAGTTGCTGTGATATCCGCCGATACAACAGCTCATCGGCTCCCCGAGAGATGCCTCAAAATAGCTGTCCCCGTCATATTCCCAGATACATCCTTTCTCGATAACATCATTGGGAAAAATACAATAAGTGGATGCTCCGCCGAAAAATTCATAGGAATATCCCGGTGATTCCATTTGACCCGGAATCGCAGGCTGCTGCGCAAACTTTTTACCCTCATGAAACTGATCTTTCCACTTGGCTCCGACTTTCACGATATCTCCGGTAAATTCATGCCCGATGATGACCGGATGCTCCGCCACGTTTTCCGGTACACGCTTGTGATCTTTACCCGCCTGCACCATTTTCCATGTAGACATACAAATACTGTCACTGACAACTTTTACTAAGATTTCGTCATCCTTAATCTCCGGAAGCTCAAACTCTTCCAGTCTGATATCATGTGCTCCATGTAGTCTGACTCCTTTTACTTTCATCCTTGTTTCCTCCGATCTTTTATAATGTTTTCTCTATTACCCCTTCTCAGGCATAGAGTTCTTTAATTTAACTGTTCCATTACCCACTCTATATCCGCCGTAGTCTTTAAGGTTTCCAGCACGTCTTCATCTTCCAGCATGCCGCAGATCTTGCTGAGCAGATCCAGATGTTCATCGCCGATCCCTGCAATACCGAATACAAGCTGCGCTTTCTCGTCCCCAAAATCAACACCCTCCGGATACTGCAGTANAACAATACCTGTCTTCTTAACCGTTCCTTTCGCCTGCGAGGTGCCGTGGGGAATCGCCACACCCATACCCATATAGGTAGTTGTAAGTTTTTCACGCTCCTGCATTGCGGCGATATAGGTGGCATCCACATATCCCAATTTTGTCAGAAGTTCACCGGCCGCCNGAATTGCCTCTTCCTTGGAAACGGGAGNCAAGTTCAATTTGATGCCGTCTTTTACCAAAATATTTTTCTTGTCAGTCTCAATCGAAGCTTCTTCTGCCGCTTCTGACATCGCTNTCTCTGTATTCTTGACCGAATCCTGCGGTGCTTCCTCTGTCTTTGTCGNATTACTCTCCGCTGTCAACTGTTCAAACAGTGCNTCTAATGCCGGATCTGCCAGGAAATTATTGATCGTCACCATCTGCGCATCGGGCACGGATTTCTTCGCACGCTCCACCAGCGTAATCTGTACCACCGCCACNTCACAGTCCGCCGGAATATTGTCTACGGAAGTATTGATGACAGTCAGATCCGGTCTCAACGCCTTGATNCTGTTCCTGAACTTCGTTGCGCCCATAGCCGACGATCCCATGCCTGCGTCACANGCAAATACAACCTTTTTTANGCCTTCCGNATTTTTCATCTTTGCCGGNGCGGCGCTTAATCCCTTAGCCTCGGCTTTNCGATTTGCAACNTCTTCCTGNGCTTCCTCAAGNCTCTTGCCTTTAGCCATACGGATGACCGCAGAAGAAATCACGAAGGAAACGGCAGCCGCAATCAATACACCCACGATCACTGCGAATATTTTATTTCTGGGCGCCATCATCAGATAGGCAATGATAGAACCGGGNGANGCNGGNCCTACCAGACCACAGTCCGTTAAGTTATACCAGAAGATCGCAGCTATNTTNCCGATGATCGGACCGATAATCACAAGAGGATTCATAAGTATGTAAGGAAAATAGATTTCATGAATACCGCCCAGCAGATGAATAATTACTGCACCCGGTGCGGACTGCTTCGTCTTCTGATCTTCGCAGAAAAACATATACGCCAGCAGTACGCCGAGCCCCGGACCGGGATTGGATTCCAACATATACATGATGGACTTGCCCGCATCTGCTGCCTGTGCCGTGGCAATCGGCGTGAAAATGCCATGATTAATCGCATTATTCAGGAAAAGAACCTTCGCCGGTTCAATAAAGACCGCGATCAGCGGTAACAGGCTGTGCGCTACCAATACNTTGACTCCCGCTGTCAGAATGGCAAGAATCAGATTCATAAAAGGCCCGATCACAACATAACTCAACATCGCCAAAAGCATACCGAGAATGCCGGCCGAGAAATTATTGATGAGCATCTCAAAACCCGCAGGCATATGTCCGTCCATCGCCTGATCAAATTTCTTGATGCAGAATCCGCCAAGCGGTCCGATAATCATAGCCGCCATCAACATAGTNGTATCGGGATCGCTCATGATCGCACCCACAACCGCGATCGCNCCTACGATGCTTCCACGCTCCCCGCCGATCAGTTTTCCGCCTGTCGCCGCGATCAGTATAGGAATTAAATAAACCAGAATTGCTGAAAAGATTGTGGCAAACCCCTCATGCGGAATCCATCCGCTGCCGTTAAAAAATGCAGCAAGGAAACCAAATGCAATCAATGCGCCGATATTCGGCATGATCATTGCTGAGAGAAATTTACCAAAACGCTGTACCCCATTTTTCATAAATGTTCTCCTTTACATTCCATTGGTCTGCCCTTGACTGAAACAAAACTTATATGATCTGGACGTTATACTTTCTGCATTCCTCCAGGAAGTCCTCCGGAAGATTACCATCCGAAACAATAACATCCACATCCGCCAGACTACAGATCGCATAAGTATTCTTCACACCCACTTTAGAAGAATCCATCAGAACGATCTTCTGCTCGGCCTGATTCATGACGGTTCTTTTCAAAACCGCCTCCTCATCAACGCCGCAGTTAAATCCCGTCTGCTCACAATAACTGGTAACACCCATGAATACTTGGTTGAAATTGATCCTCAATACATCCTGAATCGCATGAATCCCACATATACTCATGCTGTATCGGTTCATTGTTCCCCCTAAAATATGTATCGCGGGTTTCTCAAGCTTACAGAGTTCAACCGCACAAGTCAGCGAATTCGTATAGATCAGATTCGACTGATCCGGCATCATCGNTGCAAGCATAGTCGTTGTACTTCCGGAATCGAGAAAAATCGTCGTGTCCTTCCGTACNAGCTGTAACGCTTTCTGCGTGATCAGCTGCTTCGCCTCAATATTCCGCACCGACCTTCGGCTNANCATATCATCGGTTCCNATCACAACATCTACCGACTTTGCACCGCCGTGCACCCTGACAATTCGTTTTGCTTCATCAAGAGCTTTTAAATCTGTGCGCAGTGTCATCTCCGATATTTTGGGAATCTTACTTTTCAACTGTACAAAGCTAATACTTCCGCTCTGATTCACCAAATCAACAATCAAATTTCTGCGCTGCTCCATCGAGTCCATATCAAACACCTTCTAAGAAAACACGGTTANCTCTCACCGTNTTTTCNTGCCCTTTCATCTCATAGTAACCGACNCCTTTCATTTTACCATATTTTTTTATCTTTACAACTTTTCTTTTGTTTCNAAAGNATTTNCGCNTTCNNATTGTTGTTTCAAAAGTNTATATTATCATATTAACAGNANANANANNNTGTGTCAACTTTTATTTCAANAATTTTATATATTTTCTNTTTTCAAACCAAAAGNTCAANNNTCTATACAACTCCTCCTNCCCGCAANCTTGCNTCACAGCGCGTTATACCGTATACTGAAATAGNAAAACGACCTTCCAAAGATACCNTACCGGATTCCATGCATAGGTCGAGACAACGTGAGAGGAGCTTATTATGTACGAATGCCCAAACTGNGGAAGCAATCTGAAATTTGATATTGCCTCCCAGCAAATGTTNTGNAGTTATTGCAGCACCACCGTAGACCCATACAGTATTCAGANCGNTCATGATGCNGAGGAGAGCCGGGAGTATGATGTGACGATCTTTACCTGTTCACAGTGCGGTGCCGANCTTCTGAGNGAAGATACNACCGCCGCCACTTTCTGCAGCTTCTGCGGCTCTACGGCTATCCTGNACAGCAGGATCGGCANAGGACACCGNCCTGTCCATATCATTCCTTTTTCCAAGACAAAAGAAGACTGNAAGGCTTCCTANGCNAAGATGATGNGGCGTGCCATCTTTGCACCGAAAGAGTTAAAAGATGAAGAAAATATNGAGAAATTCCGNGGNATCTATATGCCCTACTGGGTCTATTCTTTTGAGAAAAAGGGACAAATCACTTTTCGCGGCAGCAAAAGCCATCAGAAAGGNGATTATCTGATTACTAAGCACTATGATATTGTNAGTGATGTGGANGCNGCCTATGANGGGATTTCTTATGANGCGGCCGCTTCTTTTTCCGATGATCTNAGCGGNGCCATCTCACCATATGACANGAAGTCAGGCAAGNCCTTTACACCGNCGTATTTAAGCGGNTTCTATGCAGATGTCAGTGATGTGGACAGCAGCGTATATGAACAGGAGGCCGAAGAACTGGCGGTCGAGGACTGCTTTAGCAAACTGGCNAATGACAGCGTCTGTTCCCGATACCATGTGAAGGANCAGAAAAATGCATATTCCCTGAAAAACGCACTGCGNCCGAAATGTACNNNCGCAGAGTCGGCTATGTTTCCGGTGTGGTTCCTCTCTTANNGAAAAGGNGACCGGGTAGCCTACGCCGTGGTCAACGGGCAAACCGGAAAGGCNGCAGCNGACCTGCCGNTAGATCGGAGAAAATATGTGATCGGTTCCCTGCTTCTGGCGATTCCGCTNTTTNTAATACTGAATCTCCGTTTTACCATCAGGCCTAACGTNGCACTGATCCTTTCAGCGCTTCTNGCGTTTGTNTGTGCTTTGATTTCTNTTTCGCAGATGTCNCGGATCAGGGAAANGGAAACGAGAGAAAANGATAGNGGATATGTNTATTCCAANCAGGAAAACAGCCGCCATGCAAACAAAAACGGTGTNGATGACAGTTGGGTGAACTATGCCGAAATCGGACAACGNAANCCNTCCANGAAATCCGGCAGTTCAATAAAAATATTACAGATNATGATCGGNGCAATGATATTTACATTTGTCATGCCGNNTGTTATGGTATTTGTGGCTTTTAGAGGCGGTAATGCAGTTGCTTTGACTGCNGTTTTCATAATCTTTTTTGTCCTTNCGTACATAATCTCCACGGANAGATTACAACAATCTATACAGAAAGGTTCGNTTAAGGAATCGCTTNCGGTGCTGNTNAAGCCCGGNGNNGCNATCNTGCTGNCNATTGTGATCATTATATGGAATCCCNTTTCAGATCTGTATTATTACGGNGGNGCNGTNATCTCTATGGGCGCGGTNATCTGGACACTGATGGACATCATCGGAAGATATAATATGCTGACNACACGTANGTTACCGCAGTTCAACAGACGGGGAGGTGATGAGAATGCNTGAGAATANTGNNNNAAAANTCNGCNTNCNGNTCGNNATCATCNCAGNAATTGNANTGGCANTCTTGTATNCATGGNNNACAGNCANAGNNAAACAGNATAATTATACGGACNANGTGCCGGNATATTACACAGAGGCAGAAAATACGACCGGAAAGTCTTTCACTACGGACGAAACGTATATTGGCGATGAATCACAGACAGCCCCCGACGACANNNCGGTTTACNNCAATGCGGAGACATCTTACCGNGCNNTAATCGAGGATGATGCACAACTTCTTAATGATGAGGAAGAACAGGAACTNGCCACATTAATGCAGGAGATCACATCCTACGGAAACGNAGCATTTAAGACAATAGACTACAATGACCGCGGCACGGAATCCTATGCCCGGNAGTATTACANAGANCNGTTCGGCACAGCCAGCGGAACTCTTTTTCTCATCGACATGGACAACCGTAANATATGGATTCACAGTGANGGGGCTGTCTATAANGTAATCACCGAATCCTATGCNGACACGATCACGGACAATGTTTACCGCTATGCATCCGACGGAGATTATTACGATTGTGCGGCGCACACATACGATCAAATTCTGACACTTCTNAAAGGTCAGAAGATCGCTCAGCCTATGAAGTATATCAGCAACGGTTTGCTNGCCGTCATCCTTGCACTGCTGTTGAACTATGGGCTGGTANGTTTCTTCNCAAGAATTAAAAAACCGGGGCGAAGAGAAATTCTGCGCAGCGGAAGAAATCACTTTAACTATACACAGCCAAAGGCATTCTTTGTCCGTGAAAGCCGCACCTANAATCCTNNAAGCAGCGNCAGTAGTGGGAGCAGCGGCNGCAGTAGCGGCGGTGGAGGANGNAGCAGNAGNGGAAGCAGCGGCGGNGGTGGNGGGCATAGCTTTTAATGCTGTGCNCNGAAACANAAAANNCGNCAATTANNGNTCAATATTCTTTCCGTTCAAANATACCGACAGTCACCGGATAAGATACNCCAAAAGCCNNCNANGAACATACNATCAAAGCAACNGCCCCGAATACNATGGNCNNANTCCCCGGCTCCAACANNTCATTCAGTATNGTGACGATCGTATAATCAATACCGAACGCACAGAGTATCGCAATCATCCAGAGCATTTCGCCTCTNTCCTCCCCGCCTGCATAGAACAGCGGAAAGAATATTGCTCCCATAAAAAGGTTCATACTGATCCCCAGNGCAAACAANGTAAGAACGTCAATATNCTGATCAAANGGACATCCGTGNAANAGCCACGACAGNCCCAATTCGATTCCGACAAAAAATGTTCCTACAAGCAGCCAGATCACTTGATTCAAGAATTGGCTTTTGACAATATCCGCCCGCNTTACCGGCAAGGTCAATTTATACTTTCCCCATTTCGTAGTAAACTCGTTCTTGGCAACAATGATTGCACTTANGGAAAATCCGATACTACCTNTCANCACATAACCGATCTGCACCGACTGACTGATCACAGCGACACCGAAAATTCCAAATAAAANCATGAACCCGGCAAATACTTTTGCATTTGAGAGCGTTCCATATATATTATTTCTCAAGAGCCCTTTCATACCCGTNCCCCCTTTACTAAAAGCAGCATAATCTCATCGAGNGAAACATGGTCTATGACAACANCCTTGTATTTGCGCTGNGCTTCTTTCCCGTCNGAAACTAACACATCAATCTGAAAATCCCGCTTNCGATATGCAATCATNTCACTGCGGTCCAAGGCAAGAAACNGGCTTTCNTTACANCGCATAACNGCATAGTTATATACNANATCATTTTTNGANACNGTCATNATAAGNCTNCCGTTATGNATNAAAGTNATATAATCCGCAACTTTTTCCAAATCGCTNGTNATATGGGANGANAACAGAATNGANTGNTCTTCCTNCTGCACAAAATCAAGAAANACATCCAGCATTTCATCNCGCATNATGGGATCNAANCCGCTGGTAGCTTCATCTAAGATCANTAATTGCGGATGATGNGAAAGCGCCGCNGCNATCGCCAATTTCATCGTCATACCACGGGAATAGTGTTTGATCCTCTGCTTCGGCGGCAATTGAAATTCCTNTAAATATTTGCNAAACANCTCATCGTCCCAGTTCGTATAAAATCCCTTCATNACCTTCGANAACTGCTCCGCNCTCCAATGCCCNGGAAAGTTATCNCCGTCATANACTACNCCTATTTTCTCTCTTATATCTGTATCAGNGTCCTGCATTTCNNTNCCAAACAGTTTTACCGTTCCGCCGTCTTTTGTGATCGTATTTAANATACAGCCGATCGTCGTAGTCTTGCCCGCGCCGTTTTCTCCGACGAAGCCTAAGATTGCTCCGTAGGGTAATGAAAACGATACGTTATCNAATNTAAAATTTGACTTNGNAAATGTNTTGGAAACNTGTTGTAACTCTAAAATATTCTCCATGCTAATCTCCTGTTCTTACTCAGACTGCTAATTGGGGGCGGAATCTCAAATCCCTACAGCGAACGCCTATATTTATTCATCTTCTAAATAAANTAAGGCCAACANNTCCGTCAGTTTTTCNAGGGAAATATTACTNACCCGCCCGATTTCNGCCGCCGCCTGNAAGTGCTCNTCNGCAATGCGCTGCTGCTCNTCCTGATAAAATTCTTTGTTCTGTGCCGACACAAAGCTNCCCCTGCCGACAGTNGTTTCGATAAAACCGTCCCGCTGCAGATCCTCATAGGCTTTCTGGACNGTNATAACGCTCACATGAATCGATTTCGCCAATGCNCGCATGGANGGAATNGANTCNCCGGNTTGTAANTCTCCGCTCATGATCATTGCCTTAATNTGTGATGTNATCTGTTCATAGATTGGCTTATTTGCGTTATTGCTGATAATAATTTCCATAACCCACCGCCTTTATTTTGGGGNNNGTAAATGTNCTTATTGTACAAGTACATTATAACACCCTTTTTATTATAGTCAACCTCTTAAAATAAATTTCCTGTAACTTTCCAGAAGGTGCTTCCGCGAGGTGNTTTTTGTGAGTGAAGCGGAAGCGGAAGTCACAGAAAACCCGAGATGGACATGNGCGAAATTATGCAGAATGCATAATTTCTGTGCATCTTCGTAACTGTGAAGAACAGGGTTCTGAACAGTTACGAAAATCCCGAATNGATATCCGGGACTTTCTTAACAATCTAAACCGTGTCATAAGATNCGATATTCTTCTATGCTCTCCCTAATTGCCTCACAAGTCCTATCGATCAATTCATCTGTATGAGCATCCGATACAAACATCGCTTCAAACTGNGACGGCGCCACATAAATCCCCCGCTCCAACATCCTGTTGAAATAATCTGCAAAAGCCTCTCTGTCGCATTGACACGCATCGTCGTAATTCTCAACTTTCCTCTCTTTCTTCCCCTCTGTTTCCTTTCCTTCTTTTCCATCCCAGCCGGGAATAAAAAATGCCGAAAGCAAAGAACCCTCACGATTTACAACTAACCCTTTCTCCTGAAAAGCTGCTTCCAGTTTCNCCGCCCGCTGGTCGATTCGCTCATAGATTCCCTTATCTTCCATCAGAATCCTAAGTGTCGTAATGCCTGCCGTCACCGCCACAGGATTACCCGACAATGTTCCCGCCTGATAGACCGCACCTAGCGGCGCAACACAAGACATGATATCCCGCCTGCCGCCATAAGCCGCTAAGGGCATGCCGCCGCCCACGATCTTGCCAAATGTATATAAATCCGCATGAACCCCCGTGTACTCTGACGCACCACCCAGCGCCAATCGAAAGCCCGTAATCACCTCGTCAAAAATCAAAAGCGCACCCTGCTCCCTCGTAATGCAGCGCAAGAATTCGAGAAAGCCTTTTTTGGGCGGCACTACACCCATATTGGCTGCCACCGGCTCCACCACGATTGCCGCCACCTGTCCGTTGTTTTCTTCCATCAGCCTTCGCACAGATTCCTCATCGTTATACACTGCCGTCAAAGTACTTGCCGCATATCCCGCCGGAACTCCTGCACTGTCCGGCACCGACTGCGTCATAAGACCGGAACCCGCTTTCACCAACAGCCCGTCAGAATGTCCGTGATAATTCCCGGCAAATTTGATAATCTTATCCCTGCCCGTAAAACCTCTTGCTACACGCACCGCGCTCATCACTGCCTCGGTTCCGGAGCTGACCAACCGTACCATCTCTACATCCGGCACACAGCCGCAGATCAGTTCTGCNAGTTCCACTTCTCCAGCTGTGGGTGTTCCGAACGTCAAGCCCTTTGCGCAGACCTGCTGTACTGCCTCGATCACTTTGGGATGGGCATGTCCCAGAATCCCCGGTCCCCAAGAACAAACATAATCCACATATCTGTTTCCGTCCTCATCTATAATCCACGGTCCCTGCGCCCGCTCTACGAAAAAAGGATGCCGCCCTACAGCCTTAAAAGCCCGTACGGGTGAATTTACCCCGCCCGGAATCAGTGTTTGTGCTTTTGTAAAAAGTTGCTCTGACTTCGTTGTGTCCATGTTCTATATCCACCTCACCGCATCCAAAGCATGATATGTAATGANGATCTTTGCTCCTGCCCGCTTCATGGNTGTCAGATTTTCCATTACGATACGCTTCTCATCGATCCATCCGTTTGCGGCTGCCGCTTTTACCATGGCATACTCGCCGCTTACATTATATACCGCCAGCGGCACGTCAAAAGTGAGCGCCGCTTCTTTTAACACGTCCAGATATGCAAGCGCCGGTTTTACCATCACAATATCCGCGCCTTCTTCTATATCTGCGGCGATCTCTCTAAGCGCTTCCTGTCCGTTGGAAAAGTCCATCTGGTAACTCTTGCGGTCGCCAAACCCCGGCGCGGAATGAGCTGCATCCCGAAAAGGCCCGTAATAAGCGGAAGCAAATTTTGCACTGTAAGCCATAATGGGCAGCTGCGTAAATCCTGCCTGATCCAGCCCTTCCCGTATAGCCGCCACGCGACCATCCATCATATCAGAAGGCGCTGCCATATCCGCTCCGGCTTCAGCAAGGCTCACTGCCATCTTCACGAGAAACGGAAGTGTTTCATCGTTTAGAATTTCCTCTCCCTGCACCATGCCGCAATGCCCGTGAGAAGTGTATTCACACAGACAGATATCCACAACAATATATATCTCCGGGTATTTTTCCTTAATGAAGCGGACAGCCCGTTGTGTGATTCCGTCCTTGGCATATGCCTGACTGCCTTGCGGATCTTTGTGAAGCGGAATCCCAAAAAGCATAATACCGCCGATTCCCGCCTCTTTTACCTGCTCAAGAATCTCTTCCAGNCGGTCNATGGAATACTGNAAAATACCCGGCATGGANTCCACCGGATTCTTGATNTNNTCGCCTTCTATTACGAATATAGGGTAGATGAAATCTTTCGGATGCANCCTTGTCTCCTGCATCATGGAGCGGATTCTATCATCCCTGCGTAATCTTCTGAATCGGTACATAGTCTTCTCCTTTTGTCACTTATTCATATTCTTTACAGATAAGTTTCCCGCTACTGAATAACTCCAAAATATCTTTTATACCTGCTTCTTCATCTTTAACATGGAAGCTTGTTTTTCTACTGAAGCAACCAGTCAATCAAGTATAATGATTTGATTCCTTCATAAGATTTTATATAATTCCTATCCATTGATAAAACTATTTTTTCATAATTATCAGGTATCATTCTAAGTGGGCGAAGTTCTCTCTCCCTCGTTTCTTCGGACTGCATACTTTCTGTTACCTGTATATACATTTTATCATCCGGTTTCTCAGCCACAAAGTCGATTTCCGCCTCTCCCACTTTGCCGATATACACACGATAATCCCGTCTAAGCAGTTCCAAAAATACAATATTTTCCAGAATATGCCCTCTGTCACCATCACGATATCCAAGAAGCATATTGCGAAAACCCATATCTATGATGTAATTTTTCCCGAGGGTTTTTAACAATTGTTTCCCTTTTACATCATACCTGCCTACCGAATAAAATACAAAAGCACTGCGTAACATAGATATATATTTGTCTACGGTTTTTCCAGCTACGCCTTTACCTTTCGTCTTCTGAATATCTCCTTCGCCAGCCAATACATTTCCTATACTATTGGGAGATGTAATACTGCCGATATTGGAACACAAAAACATTACTATCTTTTGCAGCATATTCTGATCTGCCGAATCATTACGCTGTAAAATATCACGCAGTACAACCGTAGAGTATATACCTTCTAATGCCTGATTACTCCGCGCCTCATTAAACTGATATTCTCTCAGTATTGGCATTCCGCCAAACTGCAGATACTTTTGAAATCTTTCCTCCGGCGTTGCAGCAGCATCAAACTCATAAAAATCCAAAAACTCCTTAAATGAAAGCGGTAATATCTTTATTTCAATATATCTTCCTGACAAAATCGTCGAAAACTCTGTCGAAAGAAGATAAGCATTTGAACCTGTTATATAGATATCCACATCGAAATCCAAACGAAAAGATTCTATCGCCTTTTCCCAATGTTCCACCATTTGCAGTTCGTCAAATATCAGATAGGTTCTTTCATCCTTTACGATACGTTCACTGACATAATCATAAAAGGTCAGGTAATCTACCAGACTTCTATATTTCAAGGATTCTAAATTCATATGGATAATATTATCCTCGGATACACCGTCATCAACTAAATACTGGTGAAACAAATCAAGCATGGATGACTTTCCACATCTTCGGATACCTGTTACTATTTTAACCAAGTCTACATCTCTATTTTGAATCATTTGTTCCAGATATAACTGTCGATTTATAAGGTTATTCATGCAGCGCCTCCTTGCCTGCTTTCTTGCTTTCATTATAACTGTAAGCCCATAATTGTCAATAGTTTCCGTCTTGTAAGTCGGAAACTATTTGCACTTTTATATTTTTCGACTTGCAGTTCATAAAGTCTAGCTTTCTTGTCAAAAACCGTCAAGGTCAACACAGCCTCTAACCAATTAAATGCTTTCGTTACTACCTGAAGTATGTTTTATATTTTCACAAACTTTATATCAAGTTTCTGCCGTGGCATTATATTCACATAGACATTCCACGATCGAATCCACGCTGGATTCCTGTGCCGTCAGGAAATGGCTTTCCGTGTGCTTTTTTAACTCCTCACCGCACAGTTTTCCGATGCAGACATATCGGCTTCTCGTATTCACAAGTCCTGCCTGTTCCATTCCTTCAAAATAAGCCCTCACACCCATAGCCGATCCGAAAACAATATAATCCGGCTCCTTAGTAATTAATGAAATACGTTTTTCCTCCTGGATTTCTAATTCATAGATCGGATAATCCACAAAGGAAATTCCTTTTTCCTTAAAGATAAGCGGTAACGAAGCGCTCCCTTGTGCGGCTCTCAAAAAAACAGCCGGGGTTTTATCTTTATGACCATCCCGCTGTTCAGCCAGAATCTTTTCCGCCAATCCCTCTGCCAAATGTGCGCCATCATAAATTTTCGGCATATAGTCTGCATATATCCCAATCTCCTCAAGAACTGCCGCCGTTCCCGGACCGATCACTGCAATCCGTTTCCCGTAAAGAATGCGTAAGTCCTTTCGTTCCTGTTTCATTCTATCCAGAAACACCCTGACACCGTTGGGACTGGTAAAAACAAGCCAGCCGCAGGCTTCCAGATCCGGCAGCGGACTTTCGCTTGGACGAATCTCCATAAAACCCATATCACATACATCGGCGCCTTTCTCTGCAAGCGCTGTCGATAACTTTTGTACAAAATGCGGTGTCCCGGTAGCCCCTACAGTAATTCCATCCAGTGGTTTTATAAGTTTGTCCGCCTGCTCATCTTTTCTCTTTAATATCTGCTGCCACTCTGATTCGCCATCTGTTTGCGATATCAATTCCAATTCCGCCACCGCACCAATCACAATAACTGCCGGTGACGTGAAACCCCGTTCGGCAGACTCTTTATGAACTTGTGACAGTACTGTCCTCATGCATCTCTGCCGATCAGTAGTGCCCTCCATAATGACGGCGCAGGGCGTATCAGGATCCTTGCCGGCTCCCATCAATCCCGCCGCAATCTCTTGCAGATGGTGCATCCCCATCAGGATCACCAGCGTGCCAGCCAAGCGTGCCAGCGTTTCAAAATCCATTTGCAACCGATCCTGTCCGTCCTTTTCCGCCGCCGTACCCGTCACCACCGTAACGCCTGCCGAAAGTCCTCTATGCGTAACCGGAATACCAGCCGCCGCCGGAACCGCGATTGCGGAAGTGATTCCGGGTATCTCCTCACAGCATATCCCCGCTTTCCGCAGCGCCAGAAACTCTTCGCCGCCTCTGCCAAACACGTAAGGGTCGCCGCCTTTTAAACGCACCACAGTCTTCCCCTCTCCGGCTTTCTTAATCAGGAGGGCATTGATCTCAGACTGCTTCATGGCATGACTGCCGTACCGCTTGCCCACATATATTTTTTCACAATCCGGCCTCGTCCGCTCCGGCAGTTCTTCCGACACCAGACTGTCATAGATTACCACATCGCAGCCGCGCAGAACTTCCAGCGCCTTCAGAGTCAAAAGACCCGGATCTCCGCAACCGCCGCCAGTCAGATATACTTTTCCCGTCTTCAACTCCCGCTCTTCTCCTTTACTCAAAGATACTCACTGCTATCGTCTCCGCCCGATTCTCAGAAAAAACCACAAGTTATCCTAAAAAGCATACGGAATACTGTGTCCTTAAAGTTACATTGTACATTTGTTTGGTTCATTCTGTGTCCTCCTTGGTCATAGACAGAGCATTTTCACGCCAAAAAGTCTACCTGTTATAGGAGAACCGCTTCAGATCCTCCTGCCTTAGTAAAAGTTAATTGGGAACAAAGCATGGATTTTCTGAAACTTAGAATACAAATAGAAATTACTGATCTGTTTATGTAGAAAATATGTTTTTTATTACTATAGCATATATTTATAAATATGTTTTACCAAAATTATGAATCATTTTATATTGGGTGCAATCGGAAGCATTACTCTGCTTTTATCTCTAAACGCGACTCCCTCATGAGCTTCTTTTATTAGCGCAGAATTCAAATATTCCACTTCTCTTTCATATATTTTTCTGACATGAATTGTAATTATTTTTCTATTCATATTTATTTTCGGCATTCTTAGGACTTCATCATTTAAAACTCTAACTCGTTCGGGTGCCGCAGTAGCCCCATTGGCTACAAGTAAAATAACTCTGTCTGGCGAAATTGGGATTATAGAATATAAAATCAGTTCCAATCCATTCTCCATTTCACCATAAATAATAGTAGGATAACTATCACTTATAACAAAATCAAAGGTGCCTCTTCTTTCTGCAACAATGAAATAAAGGCCAAAAATCCCTAAGATATCACGACACATAAATATCTTGATCGGATCATCTATTTCATTATGCTCACATACCTCTTTCAGCGACCTGCAGTTCACTAACTTCCCCAGATTTCTTTTCCAAAAGTCTGACAAATCTCCATTTTTCTGATATAAAAAATAGATGCCTTTGGACTCTTCTGACGCTCCGGCCCCGAATGTGTTGCTTGTAATTTTCGATCTGAATCCCATAAGCGCAAAGAAAAGTTTTAGTTTTTCATTATCTTCTAAAGATATTGATATTTCATTCTCTCTCAGAAATTTTTCTGCTATAATTCTTGAGACTTCACTTTCAAAGCGAGCCATATCTTTCTCAATTTTTGCCGGTTCATCAGGATTGTTTATATTGTCACGATATAAATTCCTGACCATAAAAATTTCGTTGGTTTTTCTCTCGCATATTTCGGAAGTCTTTTTGTTAAAGTAATACAGACGATTTCCTCCATCAAAACAAAAATTCCTCAAAATAAATTGCGGTATATAATGATGTTTTATAGGCTCTTTATTCATCATGTATTTTCTCCATAGCGGAAAGTCTTTTCTAAATGGAATGACCTTTCTATATCCTATATTCTTCAGTTTGGATATAACAGCTTGCATGATATCTAAGAAAGGTGCCCGGATGCTTAAGCCAATTTACCTACTGTCAGACAAAATACCGGCAAGCTATGTATCCGGAATAATACCGCGATATACGTATTTCCAGCTTTCTCATAAATATTACTTACGGACAGCATAGAGTCCTCATCCGTAATAGGTCTTATCTCTATCTTGCTCTTTCTCCTTCACCGGAATCCAAACCTCCGAATAGTATTCAGGGTCGCTCGTACCTTCTTTATAATCAGCCGCATTGCTGTAATACTCGATGTTATATCCCTCACTAAGCTCATATCGGCTTGCGGGAAGCCACTCGGAAAAGATTCTGCGGTTGACCTCCTGCAACGCAAGCGGCATCGGACCTCTGCACGGAAAGACCGCCCATGTATGCGCCGGAATCTCATATTCTTCCAGATTCCTCTCCACAGCGACTTCTTCCTGCAAGTCATCTGCAATCATATACCGAAACTGATTACCGCTCATTTCAGCAGCAAAGCAGATTCCGTACATTCCCATCACAAGCTTCCGGGCCGCGCCAACATAAACCTCATCCCAATACTCAGGGATGTCCGTATTGGCCGATTCATAAGAAAATATTCGCGAAATGCCCATTACCTTAAATGCTGCTTTCTCTTCGATCCGGTACTCCATTACGCTGCCGCCTTCCAATGATAACTTTATGTGTAATCGGGCAAAGGACTTAAGGGAAGTCCCATTTTTGCGTACATCTGTCGGCGTGCTTCCATGAAAACGTGTGAATGCTTTGGTAAAACTGTCCGACGAATCATAACCATATTTTACTGCCAGATCTATTACCTTAACATCTGATGACAGCAATTCGCTTCCTGCCAGAGATAACCGCCTCATTCGAATATACTCGCCTACAGTGTATCCACACAACATGGCAAAACCTTTCTGGAAATAAAAAGCAGATAGATTCACTTGGGAAGCTATTCCGGCGATCGTCAAGTCCTCTGTGATGTTTGCCTCGATATATTCGATTGCATCTTCTACGGCTTTGATCCAATCCATACGTCACTCCTCTAACTCTGCGCCATGATCATATGCCCCCACAAGCGGACTGTTTAAAATTCTGAACTTCCTTTTCTGTTCCCAAAACACGCATAATTTATCAAAATGTCTATCCGGTTCCAGCATCCATTCCGCCAGTCGATCTAACTCCTGCAGCTCCTCCTCAGTCAGCCTGTCCAGTCTACCGTCCAGATAAGCGGGTATAAAACTGTATGTCAACTCATGATTCATAAGCGCATGAAAATCATAGATCAAATAGCGAACCAGTGCAGGAAGAGAACAGGTTCCCAATCCGTCCGCATACAGATACTGCCTGCCGTCCGTCTCTCCTCTCCTCACGGCAAGATAGGCGTCCGCCACCCAATCAAAGCTGTCCGCAGGCATATCATATTGGGAAAGAGGCATACCTCCCTCCTCATAAAAACCATCCGCATCGAAAGTGACCCATCGTCTCTCTTTTTCATTATAATACTGATTGATCCAATGATCCATGCTGACGCCCTCTTTAAAATAAGGTGCAAATCCCGCACGGCTTCTAGCCGGAATGCCTTTGGCCTTTAAAATAGTGCTCATCAGCACGGACACATAGCGGCATGTTACCACAATTTTGTTTTCTACCTTTCTGTCTTTCACAAAGCCACGTTCATCCATACGAAACAGCTCTGCGGTAAGAGCCGGAGCCGTCAAAAGGACATCATCCTCGCATCGCATCCGATACCATGGATACCGGTTCATATCCCCATACAAAAGAGTTGCATTCGCATTGGTGTTTCCTTCTTTCAGGGTTACCCTGTGTATTACCTGACTGCATATCAATCTGCCCAGTACGGCAATATCGTCGGGCAGAGAGCAAAAGTAATCTTTATAGCCTCCTGCATAAGTATAAGTTCCCGTCTTTCTGTAATGCTCCAAAATATACGCTTCCATATGTGCACCCTCCTGATCATTTATAATGTCAACTCAAGTATATGATTTTCAGATGCACTTTTCCCGACAATAAATGCTGTATTTTGTCCGTTTTGTAACAGTTCAGCCTTTGGCTTCACTGTTACTCCATTTTCACTTGATCATCTTCTTTTCATGAAGCTTCAATGCTTGCTACAGTTTTCACTGCCTCCCGCGCCATCGCCAATCCCGCACGAAGCTGCTCTGCTCTATTCTCTTCCATTTCGTCCGCATAAGAAGACGTCACACAAACAAGTCTCTCCCTGTTTCCTGCATACATCACATCCAGCGTCAGACCATCCTTTTCTTGCCTGCACCATGCAGCGGCAGCTTCACTACAGTCCGTTGCAAGCTGTGCCAGCACTTCCCACTCCACCAGAAAGCAAAGTTCCGTCTCAGAATCCGTAATTTTTCTGCACAACATAGCCGCGGCGGAATCCTGCACAGCCTCCACTGCGATGATTCCCTGACACGCCGCCGGCAGAAACTGTTCGGGCGGAAGGGGATAAAACTCCAATCCTTCTTCCCGTTCCGAGCCAATCCCTAACCGATCCAATCCCGCTTTTGCTAATATGATCCCATCATAGATGAATCCATCACTGCTGCCACCCTTCAGCTTTCTCAGGCGGGTGTCCACATTACCGCGAATATTTTCAAAGACCACATTCTCCCACATCTGACTTGCCAGTTGCTGTCTCCGCCTGCTGCCACTCCCAATTACAAATCTCCTGTCAGACACATTTGCAGCTTCCTGTTCGCTCCCTGCCGGAAGAGGCATTCTCCCGCCCTCAGGAATCACAAGCACATCTCTGACATCGCCTCTCGGAAGCACCGCTGCAATGCTCAATCCATCTGCCAGATCCATGGGCAGGTCTTTCGCGGAATGTACTGCTATATCAATCTGTCCGTCCCGCAAAGCCTGTTCTAATTCCGAGGCAAAAACTCCCTTGTCCCCGATTTCGGACAAAGGTCTATCCTGAATTTTATCGCCTTTCGTATGTACAACTACAATTTCTGTCTCTATCATGCCGTCCGCCTGCCGCAATGCCTCCTGCACCAGAAATGCCTGCTTTAGAGCCAGTTTACTGCCTCTTGTACCAATCCGGATTTTGTCCATAGATTTTCTCCCTGTTTACTTCTTTCATTGCGTTCATAACATTATTTAATTTTGAGCACTGTATCTTTTCTAATCATCATAATCTATATGTTTCCTATAAACTCTGGAAAGCTCACCATTCATATCGCTCATCATTTGATAAAATTCACATCCGTACTTTTCGTATAATCCAGTATGATTTGTTGATATAAAGATATCATGCACTTTCTCAGCTTTAGCAAGTTTCTCAATTTCCTTGAACAATTTACCTACATAATGATTCCCTCTATATTCCGGGAAGGTATATACGAACCCTATCCATGGGGTTAGTGCCGTCGGCTGTATATCATCTTTCTCTGCATATGTACAAAATGAAATGAGTTCATCCCCATTCGTGAGCATCAGCACCTTCGAATTTTCACCCACAACATTTTTAAGCCTGCTTTCACTTAATAGTTCATGCAGATATTGCCCTGCACCCCAATCACTTTTCTTTATTTGACATAACCAATACTCCGGTCGGTCACAGTTAAAATAATCTATTACTTGCATTTATGAATTCTCCTTATTCATCCAAATTTCATTTTTCATGGTTGTTTCAATTCTTTTTTGACAGACAAGTTCTTCCTATATTCAACAGAATTTCATCCATCAATTCCTCCAACGTCACCTCACCATCTTTTTCCATACAATACAAAAAAATCTGCTCCAAAAGATCTTTTCTCGTTGATTCCGACACATCCAGCTCCATAACCCGCGGCCGTATTTGCCCAATCAAGTCAATTACATCTCCTATCCCAGATGGCAGTGTATGAGAAATTTCTTTCCTCACCCAAGACGCCGCCACAGGACTTTTGCCTTCTGTTGAAATCCCGATGGTTAGAGCTCCTTCCTTCACCAGAGCCGGAAAAAAGAAAGAACATTTCTCTCTGTCATCCACCACATTTACCGGAATCTGTTTCGCCTTACAGTAGTCCGATATACGACCGTTCAACATTTCATCATCTGTCGCTGCGATCACGAAATCCGCTCTGGCTAAATCTTCCATCCTGAATTCCCGCTCCATAAAACACAGAGCTGCCGCCGTATCCTTTTGCAACAGCTTCTCCTGTGTCCGTATACATTCTTCAATCTGAGGCGCGATCACAGTCAGTTTCGGTTCAAACAAAAGCAGCTTCTCAACCTTCCTCGCCGCAACCTTCCCACCGCCCACGATTACACCCTTTTTCCCGGCTATATCCATAAAAAAAGGAAAATATCCCATCTAATCACCTTTTATTCATCTTCTTTTCGCTTCAAGCCAATTATTATCGTAAATTGAGTTTTATTTTCTAAAAATCGGCAGCTTCAATTCGAAATCTTTTCCAAAAACATCCAGCATCCTGCCTGCATTGAAAATGTGATTCCTAATATCTTCTGAAGTACCATTATGATACGTCAAATGTTCAAAAGCATATAGAGCAACATAAAACTTAAAAATCTTCCAGAACTCGTCCGGCGGCGTGTCAAAATATCCGTCAATCTGTCCGTTCGCAAAGCTTTCAGTATATTCCAATGCCCACAGTAATCCTCCAAACTCATACCACGGATCGCCTGTATTGTTCCCTGAAAAATCTATTATACCAACATTACCCGTCTCATCCACGACACAATTATTCCAGTGAAAATCTCCATGCAAAATAACTTGTGGTCTGTCCGCCATTAATGCGATGTTGTTCAAAATATACTGTTCCGCATATTGGCTGCAAGAAAACTCGATGCTCATCCGATGATAATTCTCTAAAAACAGGTCTGCCTTTTTACTAATAATAACCTGCCAATCTATCTTTGAATCGCTTTGAGAAGATAAATGCAGCTTTTGCAGTTCCACACCAACCTTTCTTCCAAGCTGATAATAACTTTTTGTAACATCTTTCTTAATAATGTCCATTACCGGCGTACCGCTAACCCACGATACAATAGAATAGAATTTGTCGATTGTCGTATCAAACATGATGGGTTTATGAGTATTTATCCCCTTCTTGGCATAGTCTCTAAGTCGATCATACTCATTTCTCCTTTCAGGTGCCTTTGTCTTATCTCCCAATCGCAGCAGAAAGTATTTTCCATCTTTTTCAAGCTTGTACTTCTCATCTCCGGAACACCCCTCCGCTATTTTTTCAATCACAGTATATGAATTAATATCTTTAACAAATTCTAGGTTCTCCATTTTCACCTTTCTTTTTTTAATGTTCAATTTCTAAGAAATCTGTATGGCTCATAAGGTGCTACGCATGTCCGCAAACTCGTGCATGAAGGAACAATTTTCTATAATATAAAGAAAATGCGAAAAAACATCGTATAAAATATTATAGCATAAAACATGCGGGATATGGTGAAGCGATTGAAACGCTTTGGTTTTTTCCCTTTTAGTGGTAAAATAATAATTGAAAGCTCAAACGGTAAAGGGGATAAAAGACTATGTACTCACAGAGGAGAAACAGCACCGTGTTGTCTGACGATCTGATCTATGAAATCCTTTCTGTAGTGGAGGAAATTCCCGAGGGAAGCGTTGCCACCTATGGGCAGATTGCCCGGCTGATCGGACGAGAAAAGAATGCCCGTTTAGTAGGAAAAGTGTTATGTATGTCACATCTCTACGGCGACTATCCCTGTCACAGAGTAGTCAATCATGCAGGCAGACTCGCACCCGGCTGGCATGAACAGAGGACTCTGTTGGAAGACGAGGGGATAGTCTTGAAAGATGAAACCCATGTAGATTTGAAATGTTATCAGTGGGACTGCTGAAAGTTTTATATCACACACTGAGAAACTTTATCAAATTTTCTTTACAGGAACCCATAACTCACAAAACAGACCGCTTTCACCATTTTCAAAGTATATTTCATAGTCTGTATCGTCCGTCTGCGTGTAACCCGTTTGCGGAACAAATTCTTTAAAAAACTTGCTCCATGTTTCCCCAAGACAGTCACCGTCAGAACCAAAACATTTAAACACGGCATAGTCAGCGGGTTCCGTTTCCCATATGGAGTAACCGTTTTGGGTAAAATGCTCCAGTTTTGTAGTATCGGTATCTTCATCAATCATAATACCGATCCCGTAATTGAAATGGGTTTCGCTGTCTCTAAGGGGACTGCACAAACCATACAAATCTCTTTTGCCTTCAGACCGAAGCAATCTCATGGGCTCAATGAGATTTTTTTCAGAACATTCCGTCCAAAAGTCAGGGATACTGTGATCATTGTCATCATTGCTGATTTCGTTCGGAAAAGCTCTTACCAGTGCAATAAATTGTTGTCTTTCCCGGTGCTCGATTCTATAATCCATAATACTACCGCCTTCCAATATAATTTTTATTACAAGCGGATTAAACAAATGAAGTTTTGTGCCTTTTTGCTTTGCCTGTTTCGGAGTTGAGCCATGAAATCGTGAAAAAGCTTTACTAAAACTTTCCGGTGATTCATAGCCATACTTATATGCTACGTCAATCACTGATATATCCGTTGTCTGTAACTCCTGAGCCGCTAGTGTAAGCCGTCGTTTTCTGATATACTCATTCGCCGTCATTCCCACAATAAAACTGAATGTCCGATGAAAATTGTAGCTTGACATATGCACGCTTTTTGCAACCTCGGCATAATTTATGTTTTCACAAATATGTTCTTCCATATAGCATATTGCCTGCTGTATAAGCTGTATCGACACTGCGCTTAACCCTCCTTGTATGCACAGATTATAACTAATCATACTTTGAAAGTCCTGTCCTCGTTTGCACTAATTTGTCTACATTCTCTTCATTACAGCGAACCTCATAAATACACATTTATTACTTTATTTTTTTCCTCATGACAACCGCAGATGATTCCTTTTCTCCCCATTTTAATAATACTTTTTCTTCGGCTGCAAAACCTTGTTTTTTCCAAAAATCTAACGCATTACCCTTATAAGTATCCACAACATCTATGCGAATAGCACATCTCTTCATGTCAATCATCTTTTTTTCAAATAAATCGTATATAAATCTACCTGCACCACTGCCTTGATGTTGCTTGTCAAGCATCATAATCGAAAGATATACTGTCTCATCTGGTTTGTAATCCAACACACCGACAATTTTATCTGCACTTTCATCTGTGATTACACATGAAATAAAATTCATAGTTTCCATTTCTTCTTGTTCGCTTAGAATAAAACTACGATTTACACTGTCTCGTCCTAAATGATTGGTCAAAAAAACATGATTTGAATTATAAATCTGTACAATAGCATCCACATCACTTGGAGTCGCTTCTCTAATTCTATATTGCATTTTACATTCACCTTTACCATCAAATACACATTTGTCAACATCTTCCATATGAACATCATAGCATTCTCATATGAATTTTTCTATCACTTATGCTGTAAATCCTACCCTCGTCAATGCTGCTTTTTCCCTTCACCGGCTCAGTCTCATAATATTTGTTATCTTCATCGATACCAATCACAGAAACATTGAGGGTATATCCCATTGCCATCTTGGAGAGGGATTCGCATAGCAGGCCTCCCCGCCTTCCGGAACTTCCTTTATCGGATATTTGAGGAAATACATGTACTCAAATCTGGTACTGTTCATAGTGTCCTTTTGCACATTCCCGTACAGGACATAGCAATTTATTCCCAGCATAAGCACCAGTAGAGAAATCATCATCCCACATACTACCGTAAAGCCGGTTCGTCTCTCCCGCATTTTCTGACGGAGCTGGAAACGTCTGATAAATTTCATCCCGCCTAAGCGGAATAATACTTCCTTCATACTAAGCTCTGCCACAATTTTAATATCAATTTACATTCTATAAATGTATTATCAAACACCTTGACAAACATACCGACAGTATGATAAGGTGGATACATACCAAAAGTACGTTAAGGAGGTGAGGAAATATGGCAAGAAATAAGCACCCAGAAGAAACCGTTAATTTAATATTAGATGTTGCTTTCCGCTTATTTATGGAAAAGGGATATGAGCATACTTCCATTCAGGATATTATCAATAATTTAGGCGGTCTTAGTAAAGGTGCTATCTATCATCATTTTAAGTCAAAGGAAGATATTTTAGTTGCTGTTACAGACAGGATGACGTCTGAATCTAATCAGATGCTTGCAGTCATTCGTGACCGTTCTGACCTTAGCGGGAAAGAGAAGCTGAAAACAATTTTTAAGGAATCAATCCGCCGACCCGTACAGAATGATATTTTTACGGTGGCTCCAGATTTTCACAATAATCCGAAACTTCTTTTCAGCCTTTTACATGATACCATAGATAACGTAGCACCAAACTATATTTTGCCGATTATCAGGCAGGGTATTTCAGACGGTTCTATTAAAACAGATTACCCAGAGCAATTGGCAGAACTGATTTTGCTTGCGGCAAATATCTGGATGAATCCTATGATATTCGACAGTTCTGAGGAAGAATCCTACCGTAAGTTTATGGTATTCAGACAGATGCTGCAAGGCTTTGGGCTTGACATTGTAGATGGCGAAATGTTGGAGAGATTGCAGGAGCTGGCATCTATCTATCAAAAGAACAAGCAATAGAAAGCGCGCTCTGAGAATTTTCTATTGTCATGAATAAATTTCTGCCCTGTAAAATGGGCAGATATATTTTGAAATAGATACATACCGACGCGCGGTACGGAAGGGAGATATTATGAAAACTATTGTGGATGTAAATTCCGTTGAAAAAAGCTACGGATCGACACAAGTAATAAAACATTGCAGCTTTAAGATTTATGAGGGAGAGATATATGGACTCTTGGGGATTAACGGTGCAGGAAAAACAACGTTGATGAAGATGATACTTGGGCTTCAGCAAATTGACAGAGGCTGTATTTATGTTTTGGGCAAAGAAGCAGGCAGTGATACAGAATATTTATCAAATATTGGAAGTGTAATAGAGAATCCGACATTTTATGAACACTTAAATGCGGGTGAGCTTTTATCCATGCACTTAAGTTATATGCAGAAAAAAGCGGATATATCAGAGGCATTACATTTAGTTGGACTTGAAAATGCAGATAAGAAGCGGATTTCAGAGTATTCTCTTGGAATGAAGCAAAGGCTTGGACTGGCAAGGGCGATTATCCACCATCCTAAATTGTTAATTCTGGATGAACCACTTAACGGCCTTGACCCCATTGCAATTACAGAAATGCGTGGACTGATGAGAAAGCTGGCAAACGAGGGGATGTCGATTTTGCTTTCAAGCCACATTATCGGAGAAGTCAGGCATACGGCAGACAGGATAGGCATTCTTTCAGATGGCTATATAAAACAGGAATTGAGCCGCTGCATTTCAAGCGGCGATACGAGCAAAAAGCGAAGCGTTTGTGAGTTTGTTGTAAATGGCGAACAGAAATCTCCGGTAGAAAATCTTGAAGATTATGTGATAGGTCTTATGAGGAGGGAACGGATATGAATTTAGGAAGACTTGAATTGATGAAAATACGGTTATCTACTTACTTATGGGCAATATTAGGGATATTTGTCAGCTTATTGTCACTAGGTATTTTGTTCCTTTTTATTTTTCAAATTGAAGCAGGAGGAAGCGGCACATCCGAAGAAGCAGAACTGTTTGCAAATTGGAATGGCTTATTGGCACTAACAACTGCTTTAGCGTTTGCCTGCTTTAGTATTTTGGCAGCAGTTATTGCAGCAAAAGTAATTATCAGCGAATATTGTGGAAGAAATGCAGTAATCCTATTGAGCTATCCTGTCAATCGAAAGGCAATTCTTGGAACAAAATGTTTGGTTGTCAGTGTCATCACAACGGTTTCTGCATTTATCAGTAATACGCTGGTTATAGGCATTATGTATATTTCAGCTCATATTTTTGGAATCATGCCACAAATGGACACAGAGCATTTTTTCTTTACAGTTTTATTTTCCGGTTTTTTTATGGGTATTTTGTCTTCCGCAGTTGGTATGATTGCTACTGGTTTTGGTTGGAAAAAGCGTTCGGTAGTTGCAACAATCGTATGCTCCTTGCTCATTGTATGTGTTCTGGTTAATTGTATTACAATTTCCCCAAGCAATATTATCTGGGTAATGTTGGCAATAAGTGTGGTTTTCGTTATAATTGCTAATTTTGTATATCATGTTCTGGCAAATGGAATAGAAAAAATGGAGGTTTAAAGAATGAATCAAAAACTATTTTCAAAGGATTTTACGTTAGTTGTCATCGGTCAGATTATCTCTTTGTTTGGCAATGCAACAATAAGATTTGCGTTACCGCTATACCTGTTAAATTTGACAGGCTCATCGGCACTTTACGGAACTGTTACAGCTTGTGCTTTTATTCCTGCCATTTTGCTGTCTCCCATTGGCGGCATTGTCGCAGACAGGACAAATAAAAGGAATATTATGGTGCTACTGGATTTGTTTACGGCGGCAGTTATCCTGGCTTTCTCCCTACTTATGAATGGAGTAAATCTCATTCTCCTTCTGACGGTTACGTTGATGCTTCTATACGGTATTGCGGGTGCATATCAGCCGTCCGTGCAGGCAAGCATTCCTGCGTTAGTAAATCAGGATAATTTTATGGCGGCAAATTCTATCATCAATACTATCAGTTCATTTGCATCGTTGATAGGTCCTGTACTTGGAGGTGTTTTGTATAGTGCATATGGATTGGAACCTGTATTATGGGTTTGCATTGTATGCTTTATTGTGTCAGCGATAATGGAAATTTTCATTAAAATACCATTTCAGAAACAAGCAGCAGATGGCGGCATATTAAGGACAGCCAGAACAGATTTTACAGAGAGCATTCGTTTTATCCGAAAGGATAAACCTGTTATCGGAAAAGCCGTTCTCGTAATCTGCGGAATTAATTTGTTCCTTTCTGCAATGATTATTGTCGCTCTGCCATATCTGGTAACAGAGGTATTAAATTTAGAAACTTCACAGGCGAACAGACTTTATGGTTTTGCAGAGGGAGCATTGGCAGCAGGAGGATTGACAGGGGGTATCGCAGCAGGTATTTTTGCAAAAAGACTGGCAATTCGTAAATCGGGCAATATGGTAATAGCTTGTGCAGTATGTGTGTTTCCTATCGGTGCTACATTGATGTTGTTTTCCTCTGGAATGATAAATTATATTGTCATAACCGTATGTTGTTTTGCCATTATGATATTCTCAACGATTTTTACCGTACAGATGATGTCCTTTATCCAAACAGAAACTCCGCAAAATATAATTGGAAAGGTGATTGCTGTTATTCTTACCGTTTCCATGTGCGCACAGCCATTGGGCAATGCATTATATGGTGTCTTGTTTGAAATCTGCAAAGGGTTTGAATATACTGTCGTTTTATTTTCGGGTGTTGTGTCGTTTATGATTGCCATTAGCACAAGAAATATTTTCAAAAGATTTTCAGCAGACTAAAATGAAAGGTAGGAATGTAATGAAAAAATTAGAACTCAAGCCTTGATATTTCTAGCCTTCCGGCACTTTTTTATTTTTGTTTTTTACCCTTAATCAGCGTAATCCGTTATAAATCTATGTAAATTTACGGGCAAATAGTGTAGTAGATTGGTTTATGTCTTAACCTAATTCTCCTGCACCTCCAATATCTGCCGCAAAAAACGCCTCCACAACTGCCGGATCAAAATGTGTGCCAGATTCCTCCCTAATGATCGCACACGCTTTTTCAAGCGGCATAGCGCTTTTATAGCAACGTTTGGAAGTCAGCGCGTCAAAAACATCCGCCACCGCCATGATCCTCGCACAAAGCGGTATTTCTTCCCCACATATGCCGTAGGGATAGCCTTTGCCGTTCCACCACTCATGATGATACGCCGCCATCTCCAACGCCGTATTCAGATATCCCGATTCCCCAAGTTCTTCCTTTGCACGGATAAGCAGTTCCTCTCCAGCGGTGGTATGCGTTTTCATAATCTCAAACTCTTCTTCCGTCAGTTTCCCCGGTTTGTTTAAGACAGCGTCCGGTATATGTATTTTCCCGATGTCGTGCAGCGGCGCTGCCACTATCATATCGCTCATATACCTGTCAGTCAGAATGTCACTGTATATCCCCTGCTTTTTCAACTCTTTTGCAATACTCTCTACATATTCCGCCGTGCGCCTAATGTGTCCGCCCGTATTATCGTCTCTGTTTTCCACAACCTCCGCCATGAACTTAATCAAGCCGGACTGCATATTGGAAACCTGCTCATGATAAAAGGAACGCTTATTGCCCTGCATGATCAGCACGATAATCGTAACTGACATTATAAATGCCGAAATGCTGCTGATACCGACAAACAACACAAACTTTTGTCCGTACAATTTGTCCACCGCCCCCACAGTTCCGTCAGCCTCCAAAATCTGCTTCGCCACTACGTTTGAAAAAAACAGCATTAGAATCCCGACCATCCACAACAGATACTTCTCTGACTTTCGTAGTTTCCTGTGCTGCATATTCTCATAAAACCAGCGTCGCCAGTTCTGCCCTTTCACATAGAAAATGACCAGCAACGCAAATAATAGTCCGTAGGTCGCAAACTGATAAACAAAAGCTTCCTGCGTGGACAAAGATAGCAGATACGGCGGCACAAACAAAATCGGAAGCAAAAGCCCGTTGACAATACCCAAAAACGGAATCAGCAAAACTAAACTCCGAAGTCTATGTTTGTCCCTGCTAAGACAAACATTTAATTCTATCATAAATAATGCCGCCAGCGATGCAACATCTTTCCCAAAAGCTAAAAACACTATACCAATCAGCAAAAAACTGAGCATGTAAAAATAGCGCTGCTTCTTCGGTTCCATATCCGGCTCTAAAAATACATATTTTTTTATCAGGAATCCGCCGACTGCGATTGTCGCCGTTTCCAGAATTTCCAGTATTACTGCTTCCATAGTCTATACACCGTCCTTCTCACTCTTTCTTCTTATTCTAGCACAAATACCGGAAGCTCGTCCGGACTGAATTCTCCAAATCGGTAATAACTTCCTTTGTCATTTGCGTTACACCAGCCGACAGAAATTTCATTATCATATGCTAAATATCCTTGGAGTTCTCCTTTTTCAACCATACTTTGTGCCGCCTTATGCAAGGCACATTTCCAGCCTTCCGTTCCACCGCCGTTTGCATTGGCCTGTTCTATGACTTCCGTATCAAAATAACACTTCTCCTAAATATTTGTCATGCGGAACGACTAAGCACTTTTCGATTGACTTCCAATAGCTGTCGTAAAGATTTTTTTGTGCTGCGCCATAGCTTTCTTTCGTATCAAATTCCCAATAAAGCATATACTTAACGCTTTTTACAATGCGAGTGATTTGAAGAGGCGGAAGCCCCTCCTTAATCTGCTCCATGTCTATGTGATACCCTCTTTTACTAAACCGAAGCAAAAGCAAACCCTCCTGTTTTTCCAGAAAGCTTTTGGCTTCAAGCATTAGCGCTTCGAATTCCTCCACTTTTTGCGGCTTGACTTGATAAATACATATTTCAGTAAACGGCATATTCACTTCCTCCTTAGTTTCGTTTTATCATCCTCAACAAATTCCAGTTATAAATTGATCGTTTTAAAAGTAAATTTTCCTCTGCTCCACAACCACATAGGTGTATGTATGTCAATGGGAACATATTCCGTTTCCTTAAGCAGTTCTTTCCAGCGTGCAGTAACAATCCCCTGTACATTTGATAAAGAAGATTCTTCGTCTGTAATAACACCCAGCCTTACACTTGCCTGTATCACATGAGTATCCGGGGCAACTGTGATATTTTCTCTATCCTTAAACGCTGCATCCGTGTATTGTTCCATAACATATAACCAATAGTTACTTATCTTGTTACCACCAAGATACGGAAATTTCTTTTTATTCTGTTGTATATATGATTGTATTTGACGCACCTCATAATTCATTCTTTTAAAAAATATACGGACATCCCCGTCAAATTCCTGCATAAATGTGGTGCATAGTACTTTCCAGATTTCAGGTTGTTTATTCGGCTGTAAAGCAACCTTATATTTAACCAATGTATCTCTTAACTCATCGTCCGGCATATCTATTACGCTTTTACAATCGTACACATCCGGTGACTCGTTATACATCTTATTTGCACATTCCCACAATACATATGAATTTCTCTGATAATTAAGTGCCATGGGAAGCGTAAAGTATAAATAATTCTCCTTAGATGCGATATTTAATCCCGGATTCTCATGTTCCGGCATCTTTTCTCCACCAAGAAGCCCATTATTATATGCATTCAGGAGTTGTTCTACCTTCAATAAAATCTGTTGTTTATTATTCATAATATTCACTTTATTAAACTATATCACATCCTCTGATATTCTCGATGTATAATATATAACCTATAAATCATAGCTTGAATGTAATATAATTTCCTTTTTATGTTCTCTTGCGTACCGTATTTCTTCTCTTGTAGAATCGCCTATATACTTTTCAATATCTACAACATAAATTCCATCAGAAATATCTATCTTTTTGTAATGTGCCTCTTTGAGCGCCTTAGCTTCAAGGGAGGTTAACTCTATCTTTTCTACATTGTATACGCATTGCAGAACATTATAGCCATGTTTTGTTTCCAATTTAAACGCTATTGCCGGCATTTCCTTTTCATATTTCATACTGCCACATATTGTAATAGTTTTCATAGTACTCACCTTAATATATTTTTCAGTATGATAAGCTTTTTCGTAATATCTTTTTTCCGCTCCACTCACTCCACACGCCCCAAAACTCCCAAAACCGCCTCAAAGGAAGCGCTATCCAGTTCATCCCGCAGCAGATAAAGCAACTTGTCCGCCGGCCAGCTTTCATACCGTTCTTTCCATCCGGCATCCGCCTCGGTAAACCGGTGGAAAGCCAATACCTTGCAGATCATGTCAAGGTCTTCCTTAAGAATCTCCTCTGCATCCATAAGAGCCTGCTCTTTCCGTCTGTTGTTCTCTTCCGCCAACCGGTTAATATCATCCAGCGAGACAAGACGGCAGTGTTCTATCCCCGCAACATCCACATCGATATCCGGCGGCATGGATATATCCAGAAACAACCGCTCTTTAGGCGTTTTTATGGCATTTCTCACCTTGCCCGCCATCAATGTATAATGGGGACTGGATGTGGCGGAGATAACCGCATCCGCCTCCTCAAGATAATCATATCGATTCTGATAATCTACATTTTCCACCCGCGGATTACCGCTTTGATATATCCCGTTATGTGATCTGACCGTGGCTATGACGCGTATGCTCTCCTGACTTAAAAGATTTTTTAAAATAATACCGCCCATCTGCCCGCTGCTTCCCATCAGAAGCACGGTCTTTTGCGGCAAGGGAAGACGGAACACTTCATTTGCCGCCAGCGTTGCCACGGACACGGAAGTCTTGGAGATCATCGTCTCTGTCTTCACACGCTTGGCACATGCCAGCGCCGCCTGAAAAACACTGTTTAGCTCGTAGTCCGTATATCCGTGCTCTTTAGAATACATATAGGCGTCCCGCACTTGCCCCAGGATTTCATCCTCTCCGATCACCATAGATTCCATCCCGCAGACCACCCGGAAAAGGTGCTGCACAGCCGCTCTGCCCTGATACCGCCTGACCATACTCCGAACCCACTGCCCATCGCTGCCGGCAGCCCGCGCCATCACTTCTTCCAATCCTTTGAAGCAGTTTTCTTCTCCCTGCACATAGATTTCCGTACGATTACAAGTGGACAGGAGCACGCACTGTTCCACTCTGTCCAAATTCATAATCTCTCTTATATAATTCTCTGTTTTCTCCTTAGGTACAAAACATCTCTGCCTGTCCAAGGATTTTGCTGTCTTATGATTGATACTGATGCATTCCATACTTAACCCCATATATCCGAAATCTGCGTCCCTGTACATCCTTCTTCGCCAAAATTTCCAATCAAAAAAAGGACGGCTCTCACTCATCTCACCCATCACGGAGAATGCCGTCCTTTGGCATTCGCTTAGAGATGACTTAGAGCATCTTGGGCGGTGTATTCTGCCGCCTTAGATACTCTTCATCTCTTCTTCATGTTTTTTTAACAGGTCGCTCCGCCCTTCAAATGCATCTTCGCATTCAGAATCTCTTCCTTATATTTCAAAATTTCATCCGACATAAGCTGTTCCTGCACATTCTCGAATCCGATCCGGCTTATCGTATCCGCGAAACGCTCGCCGGTCTTTCCCTGCTCGCGGAAAAGCAGAATCGCTTTTTCCAGAACGGAAAGCACTTCCTCTTCGCTAAGGAAAATCTTATCCAGCTTCTGTCCGTGGGCAACTCTCTTACCCCAGCGTCCGCCGATATAAACACGGTATCCGTATGCGCTCTCTTCTGCCGCTTTAAACGGACATTTGCCCACACAGCGTCCACAGTTGTTACACTGGTCGGGATCGATCACCAGCTTGCCGTCCACTACCTGAGACGCTCCTACCGGACACGCCTGAGAAACCTGACATTTTCCGCATCCGCGGCATTTCTCCAAATCGATCACCGGAACTCTCTGTCCCACAATACCAAAATCGTTCAAATCGGGCTTCACGCAGTTATTCGGACAGCCGCCCACCGCGATCTTAAACTTATGCGGCAGTTTGACATCCGCATAGCCATGGAAGAACCTTTCATGTATCTTCTCAGATAACCCGTAGGAGTCCAACAGACCATACTGACAGGTCGTTCCCTTACATGCCACTACAGGACGTACTTTGGAGCCGGTTCCACCGGTTTCCAGTCCTTCCTCTGCCAAAAATACCCTCAGATCTTCTATCTTGTCAAAAGGTACACCCACGATTTCCAGTGTCAGACGGGTGGTCATAACCACATCCCCATTACCGAATCTTTCTGCCGCTTCTGCTATCTTCTTGTGCTCCGCCGTAGTAATCTTACCGTTTCTGGTGATCACGCGTACATTGAAATTATCGGTTCCCTTATTATGCAGACAGCCAAGCGCTTTCACGCGGGTGATCTCCTCCGCCGGAATCGTCACCACACCGGGCGTACTTGCAACCTTAACTACATTAAAGAAGGAGGCTCCTTCCAGTACCTTCGTATTCGTATATCCATAGCATTTCAGCCTGTTCTGCAGCAAATATCCTCTCTTGCCCTTAGCGCACACAAGCAATAATTTCTCGTCTTTCGCAAGTCCCGGAACTTCACCTTTTACTTTCAACAGATCCACATAGGTGGCACCCGGAATGCTGGGTCCTGCAGGATTCACATCTATAATACGGTATCCTTCCGCGGCACCCGCCAGATATTCCGCAGGCGTAAAGCTGTCCATATCCCCGTTAATCTTATTCAAAAGCATATGTACCGCCTGCACAAAAGGATGGATCGCCGTAGAGAACGGAGGCGCATAAGATAAATCCAGACAAGTCATCTGCTCTAACGTTGCCCCGAATGTTACTGCCATCACACCGATATCCGTCACCTTATCTACCGCACCGGGACCTAATACCTGCACGCCCAATAATTTATGTGTATCTAAGTCTGCCACCAGCTTGATGGCAAACCACGCACTGTCGGGATAATAATGCGCTTTATCGTCAGTCACTGCCAATACGCAGATCGGATTATATCCTGCTGCCTTCGCCTGTTCCTCCGACAGACCCGTTCTGCCGCCCGATAAGCCGGGAAGCTTCACTACGCCGGTTCCGAGCACTCCCGGATAGGTCACATCTCTGCCGCCCAGCGAAAGTGCCAGCGTACGTCCTTCCATATTTGCGGAGGAACCCATGGGTGACCACTGTCTCTCGCCCGTGAGCCGGTTCTTCACCATCGCACAGTCACCGGCTGCATAGACATCCGTCACATTGGTAGCCATCTTATCATCTACCAGAATGGTTCCCTTAAACATTTCAATGCCCGTATCCTGCAAAAATCCCGTATTCGGACGAATACCGATAGAAAGGATCACCACATCTGCGGGAAGCAGTCCTTTATCCGTCTGCACGCCTTCCGCTCTCTCGTCTCCTGTTACACCTTCCAGTTTTGTTGCAGTGAGTACCTTAATGCCCTTTTTCGCAAGATGGCGCACAGCACAATCCGCCATCTCCGAATCAAAGCCCGGCATGATCTGTGGCGCCATATCGATCAGAGTCACCGACAGACCCTTTTCCATCAGATTCTCAGCCACTTCCAGACCGATAAATCCGCCGCCCACTACCACGGCACGCTTCACGCCGTCTCTGGCAATATAATCCCTCGTCTCAATCGCGTCATCCGGTGTACGCATCACGAAAACACCCGGAAGATTCAGTCCCGGAAGGGGCGGAACCACCGGTGAAGCGCCAACCGCTACGATACATGCATCATATTCATAGACTTCTTCCGCTCCGGTGCGGATATTCTTCGCCGTAGCCTTCTTCGCCGCCGTGTCAAGCGCCACTACTTCTCTCTGCGGGTAGACCATCGCTCCGGTAAGCGCACTGTACTTTTCCGGCGTATTCACGATAAGCTGCTCTTTCTCCGGAATCGCTCCGCCTACATAATAAGGCAGACCGCACCCTGCATAGGAAATATCCTTACCCTTAGTGACGATCGTCACCTCCGCTTCAGGATTCACCCGTTTAAACTTCGCAGCCGCCTTCGTGCCGGCCGCCACACCGCCGATTACTAATAACCTCATACATTACCTCCTCTTTATNCTTATTTTGTAACCCATACTTGAAATACTGAAATCTCTCACGAAGAATGCCTGCTTTTGGCATTCTCAGGAATGAAGCTTTAGATTTTTTAGGCAGTGTTTTTCAAGTGCCTTAGAAAATCTCTTTCGTATGAAATTTAGAATTTCTTAGTCAGCGTTATTTGCTGGCTTAGAAATTCTTTTCATACTTTTATCATGCCATAAAATAAAGGGAAATGCAATTATCTTAGCCTGCATTTCCCCGCTATGACCACATAACTACTATGGTTTCANCCACATATGACGNTAAAGNATNCTCTNAAATATCAATCAGACTCCTCTGCCAGCANCANTTCCGNCAAATACTTCGCCGCNGGCAAAATCACNCTCTNATCNACACAAAAGGCCGGATGNTGAATCGGATGCCCTACNCCGGTGCCNATCTTCACATAACATCCCGGTANATCNCNGCACATCGTATCTTTATCTTCATAATACGCAAAATCATCACCGCCCATGGAACTTTCTTCCGGCACNGNCTTCATGCCAAGTTTCTCCGCNNTNGTTTCACAAATCNNCNCCATCNTGCCGTCATTGTANGTAGCCGGNGGNCCCTNNACCCACTCTGTNTCCGCTTCCGCACCGTATGCCGCNGNCGTCCGCTCTGCGATTTCCCGCACTCTTTTTTCATATANAATACGGTCTTCCCTNTNCATNGTNCGCACNGTNCCNTCCANNTCNGCCTCCGCNGGNATCACGTTCCATGTNGTACCTGCCTGTATTCTGGTCACGCTGAGGAGNGCGGGATGAAATGCNTTCACGTTACGACNGACAATAGACTGNANNCCCTGTACGATCGCCGAAGATGCCAGAATCGGATCAANACCGTCATCGGGATGNGCNCCATGGCATCCCACTCCCTTCACACGGATCACNAAGCGGTCTACCGCNGCCGTCACATATCCTTCCCTGATNCCGATCACNCCCACCGCATTNGTAGGGTCNGCNTGAAATCCCCANATNCACTCNACATCNTCCATCACATCGGTCTCCAGAATTTTCAGTGCACCATGAGATTCTTCTTCCGCAGGCTGAAATATAAATTTAACGGTTCCACATAATTCTTCTTTTCTCTCCTGCAAAAGAATAGCCGCGCCGATCCCTGCCGTAATGTGAAAATCATGACCGCAGGCGTGCATCTTACCCGGTATCTCTGAGCGATAGGGCACNTCCGCCTCNTCTACGATCGGCAGTGCATCNATGTCACAGCGCAANGCGATGGTNCGAGNATCNGCCGGTTTNCTCTGCCCCCGCACCACAGCAANCAAACCTGTGTCAAGATCATAGGGCAATATCTCGATTCCCGCTTCNGTGAGCAGNTCCCGTATCTTTGCCGTGGTCTGTACCTCTTCATAGGGCAGTTCCGGGTGNCTGTGAAACCACTCAAANTTATCTATCAAATATTTTTCCAACTGTTTCTCATCTAACCCNCTCATCTGTTCTCTCCCGANACACGATTCNCCATGNCATCACCATATTACTTCATCANNCCANGTATCAGCCTGTAATTAACTCTTATCCATGATTACTCATTTACAATTCATACGAATTCGAGTGTCAAAAAGGTGCATCAATAAATTTCATAGGCAGATTGCATCTTTTGACATCCGAATCTCACAAGGCAATTTCTACGCCTATCTCCCGCTGTTGGGATCAAGCGCATCTCTTAATGCATCACCGATAAAATTGATTGCCATAACCACCACCACGATCAATAATCCCGGCGGAATCCACAGCCATGGCTGAGTCGTNAGCACCGTAAGCGACTGCGCGCCGTTAAGCATNTTACCAAGGCTCGCCGTGGGNGGCTGNACACCCTGTCCTAAGAAACTCAGCGCCGCTTCATCCAGAATCGACAACGCCAACACCGAAGTAGCATAGACCAGAATCGGNGCCACCGTATTCGGNAGAATCTCCGANAANAGAATATGCCGNAGGGGCATTCCTGCCACNANATTTCCCTTGACAAAATTNGTCTCCCNCAGATTCAATACATTTCCTCTCACCAGNCTGGCAATCCCCGGCCAATCCACAAANCCNAGNATNAATATGATATTCCANANTCCCGGTNTAAAAATAGCCGCCGCCACCAACACCAGNAATATATANGGAAACGACATGACCATATCCGTAAACCGCATGATGATCATATCCGCTACACCGCCGAAATAACCCGCAATCAGACCGAGTATTACACCAATCACCGTCGATATGACTGTTGCCATCACACCNACCAATAAGGATATCCTCGTCGCATATAACAGCCNGCTTAANACATCCCTTCCGATCTGATCNGTGCCAAGCCAGAAATCTTTNGACGGNNCNCCCGCAAAAGGTCCTGCAATATCATTCGGGTCATACGGCGCAATGACNGGNGCAAGCAGCGCCGCCAAAACAATAACNCCTAAGANAACCANACTGACAGTCGCAAGATGATGTCTTTTAAAACGTCTGAATACCGTCTGCCAGTAGCTTTCACCGGATATGTCTTGTCGCGATCTGTTATTCTCTGCATCATAGCCCTCAATCACACTGACCGNCATCGCAGANTTNTTACGAAATATTNTATGNATATTGTTTAGTTTCATCTGCAAGCCCTCCTAATCCANCTGAATGGTAGGGTCTACCAATGCATAAAGAATATCCGTAATCAGATTNGCTACGAGCACTACGATCGCAGATAAGAGACATACACCCATGATCACAGGATAATCTCTGTTGCTGATCGCGCTCATCGTCATAAGCCCCAGCCCCGGCCATGAAAAAATCTGTTCTATGATNACCGCNCCGCCGAAAAGNANCGGAATCTCCATGCCGATCACTGTGATGATGGGCACAAGCGCATTCCGCAGCGCATGTTTATTGATNACCCTGAAACGTCCGATNCCCTTCGCCCGCGCAGTCCNCAGATAATCCTGCTGTAAGATTTCCAGCATGGCGCTTCTGATATANCGGATATTNCTNCCNGCCATAGAAAATGCNANCACNATCACNGGCATAACCATNTGNNTCGCCACATCTGANGCACCGCCCTCTGTTCCCAATGTTGTCATACCGCCGGANGGCAGCCAGCCNAGACGCACGGTAAAAATNTAGATCAGCAATAACGAAAGNAAAAANCCCGGCACNCTGCTTCCCAGGAANGAAGCCGTCACCACTGCATAATCTCCTTTCGAATACTGGTGAATCGCACTGTATATTCCCGCCGGAACNGCCATAATCAGNCTCACNATCAAGGATACGCCCATCAGAAGAAGTGTCGGGCCNATATGGCTGCCGATCAGGGANCTCACNGACTGATANGATTTCATGGAATATCCGAGATTGCCATGTAATAATTGTCCCAGCCAGACAAAATACTGCACATAGACAGGCNGATCCANCCCNAGCGCGATTNTCTTAGCTTCCACAGCNGCTTCCGACACTCGCGGTCCCTGNAACATTTCAAGCGGACTTCCCGCCAGACACATAATGACATAATCAATAATTGTAATACCGATCAAAACAGGAATCGCGATCAAAATACGCTTCAATATATATTTACCCATGATCGTCCTCCTTCCTGTCGGATATCACTACCGGACAAGCCGCCATATGNCAGCTATCGCCCTTCAATCCCGCAGCCTGCAATTNNGCTTCTGTCTGCGTTNATTTNCTCTTTGTTTGCATNGTNTCATACAGCGTCGGAATTTCTTTCCTGCACTTTTCCTCCGCATATGGGCAGCGAGGATGGAATCTACAGCCTGNCGGAGGATTCATACTGCTTCCGATCTCGCCCTGCAGCAGCCTGCGTCCCCGCTCTTTTTCCTTAGGATCAGGTACGGGAACCGCCTCCAGCAATGCCTTCGTATATGGATGCACAGGATGGTTGAATATCTCCTTAGCTTCGCCGAATTCCACGATTTTACCCAGATACATGACCGCGATCCGNTCACTGACATAGTTAACGGCGCCCAGCCCATGTCCTACAAACAATAATGTCAATCCAAGTTCNTTTTGCAGTTCCTTCAAGAGATTCANAATCTGTGCCTGAATGGACACATCCAGCGCACTGACCGGCTCGTCACAAACAATAAATTCCGGATTCAGCGACAGTGCCTTGGCTATACCGATTCGCTGCCGCTGTCCTCCCGAAAACTCGTGCGGATACCTGCCCAGCACCGTCTTCGGCAGTCCCACCATATCCAATATTTTCANGATGTCCTTTTCTACGGTACTTTTCTCTGAAATGTGATGATACAGCATCGGCTGTGCCAATATCTCATAGATATGCTTTCTCGGATTCAGAGAAGAATACGGNTCCTGAAATACCATCTGCAATTTCGTCCGAATGCGNTGCATCTCTTTTTTATTTTTCTGNAGTTCNGCCAAGTCGCANCCGTTGTAATAGATCCTTCCCTCCGTGGGCATCTCCAATCCTACAAGCTGTCTTCCAATAGTGGATTTGCCGCAGCCGGACTCGCCCACGAGNCCCAATGTCTGCCCNCGCATNACTGAGAAGCTGACGCCGTCCACCGCCTTGACATATCCGGTTGTATGTGTGATGATACCGCCCTTGACCGGATAATATTTCTTCATATTNTCAACCTGAATCAGAGGTATCTTCTTTTCATCCAACATGATTTCCTCCAAATGCCGATTNCCATATATCATATNAATTCCNGACTTCGCATCCTTTTACTCTGNCTGNCNCNTTTCCTTCGCCACAATACATCTCGCCGTATGTCCCNCGCCAAACGAGTATGCTTNCTGGGGTTTACTACACNCTTCCCGGCGNTAGGGGCANCGGTCAGCAAATCGACACCCCGNAATATCATCATAACTNTCCGGCACTATNCCCGGAATNGCCTGAAGCTTCCTGTCTGCATCATCTCTGATCGTAGGTACNGTCCNGAGCAGTGCCTGCGTGTAGGGATGTTTCGGATTTGCAAANATCTCATCCACAGNNGCCTCCTCTATNANTTGNCCNGCATACATCACAAGCACCCGGTCCGCCGTGTTGGCAACCAGTCCGATNTCATGGGTNATCAATATCATGGCCATCTCNCNCTCCTGCTGAAGCTCTTTCAGCAGCTTCATGATCTGTGCCTGAATCGTCACATCCAATGCGGTGGTCGGCTCATCTGCAATCAGCAGCCGCGGATTGCATGACAGCGCCATCGCAATCATGACCCTCTGTCGCATACCGCCCGACAACGTATGCGGATATTTCTTCATTGTCTTTGCGGCATCCGGCATACCTACCTGCACCAGCAGCTCCGCCGCCCTCATTTTTGCTTCTTCTTTCGATAACTGCATATGGGTGCGGATGCTCTCCGTAATCTGGCTTCCCACGGTAAATACCGGATTCAGCGACGTGAGCGGATCCTGAAAAATCATAGTCAACTCATTGCCTCTGATCTGATCCAGCTCCTTCTCCGTCATAGTAAGAAGGTTCTTACCGTCAAAGAGGACAGAGCCGTCCGTGACAGCTCCGCCCCTCCTTAATAATCCCATGATAGACAGTGATGTGACGCTTTTGCCGCAGCCGGATTCTCCGACAATGCAGACTACTTCCCCTTGATCCACATGAAAACTTATGTGATCAACACTGATATTTCTTCCATAATCTCCGCGAAAGATCGTTGTCAGATCTTCCACTTCCAGCAAATGTGCCATGGCACACCCTCCCTGCGCACCCGTTTTGTATCATAGGACGCGCTTTTCTATGACACAAATGACGATGTCATGTGACCATCAATTACTCTGTAACATCCCAGTTCTGAACATCATTAAGGAATCCGTATACACTGGGCTGCGCACCTACTACGCGGTTGTTCACGGCACCCTGAGCGCTGACCACATAAACTGAGAACATCGGTGCCTCCTCCTGCATCTTCTTATCCACGACAGCATAGAATCCTTTAATCTCATCCACGCTGCCTGCCTTCTGGGTTCCTTCTAAAGCCGCTGCAACTTCGTCATCATAATATCCCGTCCAGCTTCCTTCACCGCCCAACAGCCATGCTACATCCGGATAAGGATCTACCGGTGCATAAGTGTACTGCACTGCCATAATATCATAATCCGTAGTGCCCGCTATTGTCATCAGTGTGGCCAGATCTACTGTTGTAATCTCTGCATTGATTCCAACCGCCGCCCACTGTGCCGCAATAACCTGAACTCCGTTAACAAAGGTGTTATCACCGGAATTTACATAGAAACGGAGCACCTGTGTGCTGTCCCATCCGGCCTCTTCCAGAAGCTCCTTCGCCCTTTCCGGATCGTATTCAATCGGTTCAATCGCAGAATCATAGAACGGACTTGCCGAAGACAGGAATCCGTCTACGACTTCTCCGTGTCCTTTTAAAAGCTGATCCACAAGCTGCTGTCTGTCGATCGCATATATAAGCGCCTGCCGCACTCTCTCGTCAGAAATATTAGCCGTTTGAATAAATGCCGACTGGTTCGTTACCGGAGAACCATATATTACCGTTACATTTTTAAGCGCTTCGATACTCTCATAATCCTCCTGCGGAATCGCCGTCATGGTATGCTGCGTAATGTCAATCTCNCCTGACTGGAGTCCTGAATAGATCTGACTTCCGTCCACAATCTTAAAGTTCAGTTTGTCGATCTTCGGCGCACCTTTCCAGTAATCCGTATTCGCCGTATAGGAAATGTAATGATCTGCGTCGTAATCCGTCAGGAAGTANGGNCCGCTGATCACGTCCGGACGATTGAACCAATCATTGGAAACNAATTCATTCTCTCCGAACTTCTCGATCACATGTTTCGGCAGGATATGCAGATATCTGCCATAGCTGTTCTGGAATGTGGTGAGCGCCATCGGATACTTAGCGCTGAACTGAATCGTCTTCTCATCCAGCACGGTAAGTCCTGCCATAGAGGTCGCNCCCTCNTCCACAAAACCGGTCTCATCGTCTGTTCCTTCAAAAGCGTATAACAGCAANGTGGAATTGGCCACGATCGGNCTGGCATAACGCAATACGGAATACTCCACATCATAAGCCGTGACCGGTGTACCATCGGACCACGTCGCTTTATCATCTATATGCACGACGAAATGCATATTGTCCTCTGTAGTGATTGAATCCGCCAACATTCCCTGAAAGTTCAGATCCTTATCCAGTTCCATCAANGGCAGAAACATCAGATCCATTGCATGTTTATTGATTTCTGTCTGATCGATCGCAAACGGATTCACCCCGCCGAGACTGTCTGTTACGCCGATATTGATGATTTTCTCTCCCTCTGCGGCCGTGACAGGTCCCGCTGATTCGCCGTCTGACGCTGCACCATCCGCTGCGATACCATCTGCCGCCGCAGTGTTTCCGTCATTACCGGAAGCGCCGCATGCCGTCATGATGCCAATCANGGCGATTGCCATCANCAGNCTNAGTAANCTTCTCGTAATTCTTTTCATAANCTCTCCTCCATTCCGAAGTGTTTGCAGCNTATATTGNCGTAGACCNTGTCAGCNNCAACTTTTCCTACTAANAANCTAGGTTTTNTATGNAATTATACTTCCATAAAATACCATTGTCAATATTTTTTGTCAAATTCCCATTAAGCAATCGACTTAGTATAGCATAACCTTGACAAAAAAAGCAATGCGATGTATATTTTCTACAATTACGATAAATACAAAGGAAAATGNGCATGAAAAATTTACTTAATTACCAATCCAGCGANTATGATTGCGGTCCGGTAGCTCTGACCAATGCCATCCGCTATNTNTTCGAGCGTGAGGTCATCTATCCCGACATCATTAAATATATTATGCTGTACTGCCTTGATTCGTACAATGAAGAAGGCGAAGTCGGCAAGCGCGGCACTTCTGCTTCNGCCATGATGTTTNTAAGCAACTGGCTCAACCAGTTCGGTCAGATGAAAAATTTTCCGATCTCCTGTGAATTTCTATCCGGCGANAANGTCTNTCTGGCACAAAACAGTAAGATCGTNGGAGCATTGCAGCAGGGAGGCGTCGCAATTTTGAGGCTGTATCTGGATGTTCCTCACTATGTATTGCTTACGGGAATAGAAGGGGACAGTGTTTATCTTTTCGATCCATACTATGAAGAACTGGATGATCCCGANCTGGANCAAGAGTATTTCAGCGNNGGAATCACCTTTATNACCGATCANCCCAAACGCGCCAATCGTCTGGTCTCCATGCAGCGTCTCAACCGTACGACGGAAGGCTTTTACGAAATGGGCGCGGTTGACTTGCGGGAAGCCGTGATCGTATTCAATCAGGAAACGCGACTGACACCGGAGTCCACGATCGATTATTTTATCTGATTAAAAAAACGGCGGGTCAGAATCTGTTCCGTCCCGCCTATTAGTTACTCTTCCGTTCTATCTGTACCGTTGTTCTGCTTTATCTCCGGCAACTACTGCTCCATCTGTCTTCCCAAGAATCCGGCCGCAGACTGAATCAATTTCTGCTCTACCTCTCCCATCTTGGACTTATGGTCTGTTTCCACAAGAAGCACTGAACCGATCACATCGCCCTCACAGATAATTGGGCTGATTGCCTCGTGATGAAACTCATCCTGATCATTGCTGACCTGAATAAAATTGCGGTCGCCCTTNGCCGCAACAAGGCTTTCTCTGTGATTGATTTTTTCCTCCANTTCCCGGCTGATCGATTTACCCAGCATATTCTTCATGCCGCCTGCCACCGCGATAAACTGATCTCTGTCGGAAATCATCGCGATATGGCCCGATACCTGNGCCATGCTCTCAGCATACTGNTTTGCAAATGTTCCCATCTCACCGATCGGCGAATATTTCTTTAATATGATCTCGCCCTCCCTGTCGGTAAATATTTCCAACGGGTCCGATTCCCGAATCCGCAATGTCCGACGGATTTCCTTCGGGATCACGATACGTCCGAGATCATCTATTCTTCTGACAATTCCTGTTGCTTTCATATCATATAACCTCCATCNGTAAATCGCGGCTGACTCACCGCGTAATAGTTTTAATCACTTTTATGTTTTTACTATTATTTGTAAAGCAGGAAATTATATGCATGCAAATTTGGAATTTAAATGGCTGATTTTTACTCTTATTTCTTAACTCCTTTTGCGCCTGACAGATTCGCATTTTGCAAAATATTACTGTCAAAAGAGGTCAGCGTACTCTTCTCTTCCCGCTCCCTCTTAAGCGCCAGTCCTACCATATCATCCAGAAGTTCCACATATGGTTTATCAAGCGCTTCCCACAGATAGAAGGCCAGTGATCCCGGAATCGGATTGATCTCATTGACATATACCTGATCCGTGTCGCGGTCAATCATAAAATCAATTCTGGACACACCGTTACAATTTAATACCTGAAATGTCTTGACTGCCATATGACGGATTTCTTCCCGTTTCTGCGGTGTCAAATTCGCGGGGAGTTCTCTCTTAGCCGTGCGCATGCCTTCGGAACCGCTCTTGGAACCGGCTACATATTTATCTTCATAACTTAGGATCTCATCGCTGGATATCGGTTCTTCGCACTCGGAGGCTTCTGCCTGCTCATAGTCTCCCAAAACCGCACAGTTGATCTCCCGCAGATTCATAATCGCATGTTCAATCAAGACTCTGGGACCAAACGTAAAGGCATACTCCAGCGCTTCCCGTAAACCGTCTTTGTCTTTTGCCACCTTGATTCCCACACTGGACCCCAGATTAACCGGCTTGACAATAACCGGATAGCCGATCTTATCTTCCACTTTAACGTAAGCGGCTTCCTCGTCGCTCTCATACTCCTTCACATTCAGCGTAACACAATCCAATATCGGAATCCCGTTATCTTTCAGCACAGTTTTCATCACATATTTGTCCATAGTCACCGCGGAGGCTGCCACGTCACATCCCACAAACGGAATGTTATAGTGCCGTAGGAATCCCTGCAACGATCCATCTTCCACATTAGCGCCATGCACTACGGGAAACGCCACATCAATCTGCGCCGCCACGGAGCTGCCGAACTTCTTCACCGGATATTGAATCAACTCTACCTGTCCCTGCTCGCACATCAGAAATACTCTTGTGCTCTTCTGCAGCAACGCCGGAATATTCTTATAATTGGCAATATCCCCGATGGCTTCCCCAGTGTATAATTCATTATCCTTAGTGATATAGATCGGGATCGGTTCATATTTGTCTCTGTTAAAAGAATTATATGCCTGTAATCCGGAGATCACGGATACCTCATGCTCCACACTTTTACCACCAAAGAATACGCCTACTCGAATTTTCATCTTTACCTCCATGTCAAGGGCTCACACTACTTTTACGCATAATTGTCCGGCAGATCATTCTCGATCAACACTACCTTCTGTTTCTCATCCGGAATCGCATTCACCATCTGAAAAGCTTCCTGCAAAGTATCCACTACGATCATCCTGTTCTGCGTAAATCCGGCTTCCAGCAGACCGTCCTGAATCGGCTTCGTCTGCTCTTTACCGATCAGCACCGCATAGTCACATTTATCCGCCGCATAAATACCCACTTCTCTATTCTCATCATACTGCTTCTCACCCAGCTCCACCATGCCCGGTGTCATTAGAATGCGCAGCTCCTTAAACATCGCCAGCGTGTCAAGCGCCGCCTCAAATCCGTTCTTATTAGAGTTATAGGCATCGTCCAGTATAATTCTGTTCCCCTGCTTCTTAAGCTGCAGCCGGTGCTCCACGCTTTCAAGCTGTTTCACTGGATATTTCAACTTCTCCATCGGAATGCCCAGCGTATGAGCCACCGCAATGGCACCTGCAATATTCTGTACATTATGATTTCCCACCAGCCGCGTGTGGAACTCATACTCATCTCCGTTCTCGTTTTTCATTTTGAAAGAAGATCCTCTCGGAGACACTTCTATATCGTAAGCCCGAAAGTTAATATCTTCTTCTATCGTACCATAGCTTACGACATTCTTATTGATCTTATGTGTACGGATATACTCGTTATCATAATTCAGGAAAACCTTCCCATCCGCCGGCACGGCATCAGCCAGTTCAAATTTCGTACCGATAATATTCTCAATCGTATGAAAGCTCTGTAAGTGCTGTGGTCCGATCGAAGTGATGATTCCGTAATCGGGATGCACCAGATCACAAATTTCTTTGATATCGCCCACTTCTCTTGCACCCATCTCACAGATGAAGATTTCGTGGAACGGTTTCATCTGCTCCCTGATCGTCCTGACAACGCCCAATGTCGTGTTATAGTTGCCCGGTGTATGCAGTACATTGTACCGACAGGACAGTAAGGTACTCAGAAAATATTTCACGCTGGTCTTACCATAGCTTCCGGTCACACCGATAATCTTCAAATCCGGCATCTCTTTCAGAATCCGAGCGGCATCGTTAATATAGTGCCGATCTATTCCCTGCTCTATCGGTCGATTAAGCAAATTAACTAGCAGAATCAGAAAGGGCTGCACAATAAACAAACCTGTCAGAATCCCCGCACAGACGCGCAGACGTAATGCTTCTGCCTCGGTCGCTGTCGCGGCAAGCTCTGTCAGAACAATACGGTATCCGCCTGTGGGAAGGAAAAGCGCTAACAGCATACCGATTAAATAGATGGCGGCCGTAGTTATAAGCATGCGCTTCACCCGCTTCGTATACACGAGCGGTTTCTTCGCCGCATGGGGCTTGTTGACTATTATAGTCATTATATTCATTACACATGCAGCGACCATGCACCCTCTGCTTCCGATCAACACCAGTGGCAAAGATATAATTCCATACAGACATTTACCCAGCAGTCTTCCCACATTGCTGTGTACCTGCATCCATTCCATATACTCCCGCGGTTTGTATGAGTTCTGCTGAAACATATGGACAATATAAAGTTCATACCATACGGTACCCACTATATATGTGATAAACCATATGACTGTTAATACAATATTCATAATATCGATTCCTATTTATTCTAAAAGTATGAACTGCTTTCTATGAAGAAAAAAACGCTGCCAACGCGGCATGTACCTTCGGTGCCTGCTCGGCAAAAGAAAAATGCCCCGCTCCTTCACATACCACCAGTCCCGCTTCCGGTATCAGCTCTTCCATTCTCTTGGCATCAGACAACGGTGTTGCTGTATCCTTATCTCCCCATATTAACAGGGTCGGGCACTTGACCAAATGCATAAGCGGCTCTAAGTCCTCATTTACCACTTTTACCAGCGTCGCACGCATGGTCGGCGTCGCACTGTTATAATCGGCTGAGCCCCGTTTGCGTCTCATATTGTCTACCGCATCGGGATACAGGAAATGTAATACTTTCGTACTCATGACCGCCCGCCCAATCTTGTAGCAACGCAAACTTAACTTCTGCCAGAAGCTCTTCCTTGGTAGAATCCCCGCACTATCGATCAACACGGCTCTCTCTATGGTAAACGGCAGATTCTCTATGGCATTCATCTTAAAGAATACCCTTCCGCCAAACGAGTGTACTACAACACTGAACCGCGCAAGACCAAAAGATTCAATAAATTTCATCACGAAATCTACATAGTCGTCCACGCACCACGGCTCCGGCGGCTCAGATGTCTTACCGAATCCCGGCATATCAAGCGCAATTACCCTGTGTCCCTGTGCCAGCACATTAATAATACCGGCATACAAAGTAACATTCGCTCCCCAGCCATGCAGAAGCACAATTGCTTCGCCTTCACCCTCTTCTATATAGTTCACTGTTATCGAATCAATCTTTTTAATCACTGTGTTCTCCACATACTCTATAAGTGCGGCTTGCGTCGGGCCGCAGCAACAATTACTATCATATACCTATGCCTGTGATTTAGCAATTATGTTTCTGCCCCTCACTGTGCAAAAAATGCTCACAAAGCCTTCATCATGCCTTCTACCAACTCCGGATACATAAAACTGCATACCTGCCTCCGGAAGATACCGAAGTTTTCTCCATCGCCGGTAAATTCATTATTGTCCCACCAACAGCAAGTGATTCCTCTCTGTCTCGCCGCCGCCACATAATAGGCTGCAAAATCTGTTCTCGCCTGAATATTTCCGTGCTTATCTCTCGCCCCGAACTCATCAATCACCACACCAATACCATTCTGCACATATTTCTTGTACAAAGTATCCATCAGCTCATCAATCTCAGCAGTCGAAGCTTTATCATCAGCGCTCCACTGATCGATACTTTTGCCTTCTCCCGGCGCCCTCAGTGCAAAATCATAAGGCGTGTAAGCATGTACTTCCACCAGAATCTTGTTCTCATTCCCCGCAATGTCCTGCGGCAATTCAAAATATTGGTTGGTAGCTCCCTGTAAAGATGCCGCATAACCCGGTACCAGCAGGTAGCGTTCTCCATTATTGCCTCCGGATGCCCGCACCGTGTCTACGAAAACTTGGTTCAATTCATTGATACACTGTACTGCCTCCACACACTGCTGCTTATTCAGATCAAGCCACCACTCATCGCTCGTGCCAACCAGACGGGGTTCGTTCAGCGCCTCCATAATCAAATGCTCGTCATAATCCGCAAATCTCGCCGCCACCTGTGACCAGATTGCCACGACGTAAGCCTTAGACTGCTCCAAATGCTCTGTTGCCGGATACATATAGCTCGTAGAATTATCATGGTGAATATTAATAATCACATGCATATCATTATCAATCGCATAATCCACCACTTCCTGCACACGGTTCAGCCACGCCTCGCTGATCGTGTAATTGCCGTCGGATGTGACATGATTATGCCATGACACCGGAATGCGCATCGTCTGAAAACCGGCCGCTTTGATCTCGTCAACCATCTCTTTCGTCGTGACGATCCCGCACCAATCGGATTCATAAGCCATTTCATCCCCTTTATTCTGATCCGAGTGCGCATCAAAAGTATTGCCAAGATTCCAGCCGATCTTCATACTTCTCACAAACTTATTTGCTTCGGAATTAACACCTTCATTACTGCCTTCTTCTATATGCGTTATATCATTCCCTGCACTTTCATCTTCTTGGTTCGTGTCTGCCGCCACATCCTCATCCTGCTGTCCCGCAGCGGTCTCTACGCCTTCCGTCTGTTGTTCTGCGTCAGTATCCTGTTCTTCAATGGAAGAGTCCTGCTCACTGCCCGCCGACTCTTCTTCATGCGCACCGACATTCCCCGCACTCTCTGACATGGCGGCAGAAGCTGCATTCTGCTGATCCTGTCCGCCACAGCCCGCCAGCCCAATGAACATTGCGGTCGCTATACCCAAAACACTGCCATGTCGCTTCATGATTAATCCTCTTTTCCTATAGCAAATATTTCCTATACATTGTTTTATTTTACTGTATATAGGTTAGTCACCGCAATATCCGAAACAATATTTCTTCATTTTCCTGCTATTATGTTCGGTCATCATTATGATAGCAATCCGAACCGCGACCTATTTTTCCACATAATCTGCATAATCTGTCTCACTGGCAAACAACATATACTCTCCGTCAACATATCCCATATAACCGCTCTCTACTGCATATCCTTTCATAATATCTGTCTCCTTTACCTTTTCTCGAACTTTTGTTCTGGTATAAGGATACAAAAAATAGAGTCCGATAATCTGGACTCTATTGGATATTACACCCATATATTTTTACTCCCGGAATCTTGCGCAATGTACCAAAATATATTTATGAAACTACCCATCCACCACCAGTGTTTTGGATCGTGTAGTGACCGTGAAAATCATTCTGCAAGATTCAAATAGAAATCTTCATAAATCCCCACCTTAATCCGCTCAGAAAAAGAATACACCTCAGCCTGTCTTCCATGCTTCAGGTCATACACAGTGATCGTTTCACGCTACGGGTCCACGATCCAGTATTCCCGGACGCCGGCGGTCTGATAAAGGGCAAGCTTCCGTACATAATCCATCTGCCCGCTCATCGGCGACACAATCTCGATTACCCAGTCGGGCGCGCCGTGGCAGCCTTTTTCATCTATTTTTTCTTTATCACAAATGACAGAGATATCCGGCTCCACAAAGTGACGGTCATCATCCTTGATGTATACCCCGTAAGGAGCAGGATACACCTTACATTCTCCCTTGTTTTTTCTGATATACCCTTCAATCTCGAAAAAAAGATGAACGAGAATCTCCTGATGTGTTGATGTGGGTGTTGCCATCATAAACAATTCCCCGTCGATCAGTTCTGCGCGCTGGTCTTCCGGGAGGGCTTCAATATCCGCGATTGTGTAAGATTTTCCGCCTTTCATTACCATAAAGTTTCCCTCTTCCCTGATGGCTGCATGTTCCATAGTGTTACCTCCTTTTTCCGGGCAGGGGTATAACATTATGGAACCTATCATTAAGTACCTCTGCCGCAATTGATTTGTAGTATTGAGTAAGCGGCAGAAGTTGCCTGAATGTGCGAGCGCACGTATCTTTGATTACTCAGATAAAAAATAGTATACATGGTGACAAAATAGATGTTAACATGTATTTATATAAAACGAAATAACGTTTGCGAAATGCAAGAAGAGCTTATTTGCAAGTAGCAACCTTACAACCGACTCTCCCTGATTTTGCCGACAATCCGTGCCAGCTCCCCCACCACAATATCCATCTCTTCCTTTGTGTTCTCCGCGCCAAGCGTCAACCGAATCGCACTGCGCGCTTCCTCCGGTGACCGCCTGATCGCCAGCAGTACATGAGACGGATCAATGGAACCGGAAGTACATGCCGATCCGCTTGACGCACAGATTCCCTGCATATCTAACATAATCAGCACCGACTCTCCCTCTACTCCCGGAAAACTGAAATTCACATTCCCCGGCAGCCGCTTTGTGCGGTGTCCATTGAGCACTGCAGCGGGGATCTTCTCTTCAATCTGAGAGATTAGGTAATCCCGCAATATCCTTTCACGTTCTGCGTTCTTTTCCATCAAGCTGCGAGGCCACTTCATTCTCTGCGCTTTTTCTTTTTTCTCTAACACATCACTATTACATACCTCTGCCCATATCTTCTCTTCTACGAAAGCGCTTCCCTGTTTCTTCTCTTCTTCTAAATTGCAGTCACATTCCGCTTCTTCCACGCTGCAATACACCCGCCTCACAGCCGCCTCCAGCCCCACGATGCCCGGTACGTTCTCGGTGCCGGCGCGCCTGCCCCGTTCCTGCTGCCCACCGTGCATGAAAGAACGGATCTTCGCCCTTTTGCTGACATAGAGAAATCCCACACCTTTGGGGCCGTTGAACTTATGTCCGCTGGCGGAAAGCAGGTCGATATGACATGCCGCCACATCAATGGGCAACTGTCCGTAAGCCTGTACCGCATCGGTATGGAACAGAATACCGTGGGACGCAGCAATTTCTCCGATCTCCTTGACCGGCTGGAGCGTCCCGATCTCATTGTTAGCATACATCACCGAGATCAGAATGGTGTCGGATCGAATCGCCCGTTTCAGTTGTTCCATATCCACCAAGCCGTCACCGTCCACATCCAGATACGTGACCTGGACCCCTTGCTTTTCCAGATATTCACATGTATGTAACACCGCATGATGTTCGATCTTAGACGTAATAATATGTCTTCCCTTATCACGATAAGCCTCGTAGACAGCTTTAAGCGCCCAGTTGTCGGATTCCGTTCCGCCCGATGTAAAATAAATCTCATTCGCTTCCGCGCCAAGCGTCCCGGCAATCGTCTCCTTCGTCCGGATAACCGCCATCCTGCTCTCATTTCCCAGCTTATATATACTTCCCGCATTGCCGTAACATTCCGTGAAATACGGCAGCATCGCTTCCACAACTTCCGGTGCTGTTTTCGTTGTCGCCGCATGATCTAAATAAATCATATTTCCGCTCCTACCGCCTGCAATTAATATCAACTCCAACTGCTATCCAAATCATTTCCAGTAAATTAAACTGGCAGATTGCATACCCATCTTGATTTTCCCCAATACCTACTTCTTCCTACTCCAGCAGCAACTCTGTCATATCGGAAAGTGCCGCCTCCGTCAGTGCCAGCAACAGTTCCTCGTCCTTCTCGACCACGCCGCATTTCCGATAACGCAGCCTGAACATCGGCGTACCTTTCGGTTCAAAAGACATTCTGCCCTCATAGGCATTCAGCAAGTGTGGGATATTTTCCACTCTGATCGGAGCATCCGCCCGCAGCAGGAAACGGATGGAACCGTCCTTACCCTTTACCTCCGGCATGTACAGTTTATGCGCGTGAGAACGCATCAGCGCAATTCTAAGCAGATTCTCCGCCGACTTCGGAATCTCGCCGAAGCGGTCCAGCAATTCCTCTCGCATGTCATCGCATTCCTTCTCGTTCTCAATTCCCGCGATACGCTTGTAGATATCCAGTTTCTGCACTTCATTTACGATATAAGAAGGCGGAATGTATGCGTCCGCTTCCAGATCGATGCTTGTATTAAAGTCTTCTATCGTCGAAATACCTTTCAGATTCTTAACCGCTTCATTTAACATCTTGCAGTACAGATCATAGCCGACTGCCTGCATATGCCCATGCTGCCTTGCACCCAGCAGATTACCCGCGCCGCGTATTTCCAGATCCCGCATGGCAATCTTAAATCCGCTGCCCAGATCGGTAAACTCTTTGATTGCTTCCAAGCGTTTCTCCGCCACTTCCCTGAGCATCTTGTCTCTTTTATACATGAGAAAAGCATAGGCCGTCCGGTTGGAACGCCCCACGCGCCCTCTGAGCTGATAGAGCTGCGACAACCCCATCTGATCGGAATCATGAATGATCATCGTGTTTACATTGGAAATGTCCAGTCCGGTCTCAATGATTGTAGTGGATACCAGCACGTCGATTTCTCCGTCGATGAAATCATACATGATCCGCTCTAGCTCGCTCTCCTTCATCTGTCCGTGTGCAAAAGCCACGGTTGCCTCGGGCACCAGTTTCTGGATCGCGGCGGAAATATCCGCAATGTTATTTACCCTGTTATAGACATAGTATACCTGTCCTTCTCTAGACAACTCCCTGACGATCGCTTCCCGCACCAATTCTTCATTATACTCGCAGACAAAAGTCTGGATCGGCTGTCTGTCCCCGGGTGCCTCTTCCAGCACACTCATATCCCGAATGCCGATCAGGCTCATGTGCAGCGTTCTGGGAATCGGTGTCGCCGTCAGCGTCAGCACATCCACGTTTTCCTTCATCTTCTTGATCTTCTCTTTATGCGCCACGCCGAAACGCTGTTCCTCATCGATGATCAGCAGTCCCAGATCCTTATACTGCACATCCGCAGACAGGACACGGTGGGTGCCGATCACAATATCCACCATGCCTTTCTTCAAATCTGCCACTGTCTTCTTTTGTTCCGCCGTTGTCCGAAAACGCGACAACAGATCTATCCGTACCGGGAACTCCTTCATTCTCTGCACAAAAGTATTATAGTGCTGTTGTGCAAGAATGGTAGTGGGCACCAGATATACCACCTGTTTTCCCTCTTGCACGGCCTTGAACGCCGCCCTGATCGCGATTTCCGTTTTGCCGTATCCCACATCGCCGCAAATCAGACGATCCATGATCTTACTGCTTTCCATATCCTCTTTCGTGGCCGCGATGGCATTCACCTGATCTTCCGTCTCCTCAAAAGGAAACATCTCCTCAAATTCCCTCTGCCAGACAGTATCCGGCCCATATTTAAAGCCCTGACTCTGCTGTCTGACCGCATACAGTTCTACCAGATCCTGTGCCACCTCATCCACCGCAGTGCGCACTTTCGACTTGGTCTTACTCCACTCCTGCGTACCCAGTTTATTGAGTTTAGGTTTGCTGCCTGACTCCGCAGAAGCATATTTCTGAATCACATCCAGACCTGTGGCAAGCACATAAAGAATGCCGCCGTCCCGATAAGAGATCTTCATATAATCTTTGACGATCTTATCCACTTCCACTTTCTCGATGCCCTGATAGATCCCCAGTCCGTGGCTCTCGTGCACCACGTAATCTCCCACTTTTAACTCATTGAAGTCATTGATCTTCTGCCCCTGATAAAGCTTCTTCCTCTTTTTCTTCTTCTCCACGCCGAAGATGTCACTCTCCGAGATCACGATAAATTTCAGAAGAGGATATTCGAATCCCTTGAGCACCCTGCCATAGCAGGTCATAACCTCACCCGGCTGCACCTCCCGCATAGGATCTTCCGTATAAAAGGCGCTGATCTCCTGCTCGCGCAGATCTTCCGCAAGACGCTTCGCCCTCGTTCTGGAACCGGAAAGCAACAGGATGCGATACCCCCTTTTCTTATAACCGCCCAGATCTTTCACCAGCGCTTCAAAACTATTGTTATAGGAAGATAAACTTCTCGTCTGAATATCAAATTTTCTGTCCGCCTTAAAAAGAGGATTCTTGCCATCCATCATGGAAAGCGTCACAACTCTGCTTTTCGTGATTCTCGCCGCCGTCTTCTCCGCGCTGTAGAGGATATCCATCTGTCCGGGCAGAATATAACCTTTCTCCAGACGATGCATCATGCTTTCCCGAAATTCCAGTTCTACCGCCGCCACGTGTTCCTTAACCCGTAGCGGTTCCTCTATGAAAACACAGCTTGCGCCCTGCCTGCCGGAAATCTCCGCATCGTCTGACAGGCAGTCAAGGAGAGTTGACAATTCCGAATAAAAGTACCGTATATAGCTCTCCAAATTCACCGTGTTTCTGGACAATCCAAGTTCCAGCAGCTGCTCCACCAGTTCCTTTACCTGCGTCTCGATCCGATGCGCTTCCTCGGTCTTCATCTCTTTTCGCAGCTTAGCCGTATGTTTCTTACACTCTTCCTGAATCTTCTTAAGTCCATCCCGCAATTCATCTTCCGACAAAATTAGTTCTGTTGCAGGATAGATCGTGACTGACTCCAGCTGCTCTATGGAACGCTGACTCAGAATATCAAAACTGCGTATGGACTCCACGTCTTCTCCCCACAGCTCGATTCGGTAAGGATTTTCTTCTGTCAGATCAAAAATATCAACGATACCGCCGCGAATGCTGAACTGCCCCGGCGCTTCCACCTGATAATTCTTTTCATATCCCAGCTCCACGAGACGCGCCGCCAGCTCACTTTCATCTATGCTGCTTCGTTTATCCATGTGTATTATATGTTTTTTCCACGCATCGATCGGCGGCTGTGGCGCCATCAGGGCATCGTAGGTGGTGATCACCGTAGTGGGTCTGCCCTCCATCAGCCGCCGCAGGCATCTGATTCGTTCCATTGTCAGCTGATTACCGTGGATATCTGCCTGAAAAAAGATCAGATCCTTAGCCGGATATAACATGACATTTCTGTCATAAAACTTATAATCTTCATATAACTCTTTCGCACGCAGATCACTGAAAGTCACGATCATTTTATAGCGAAATTCCTCGCCGATCCCATAGATCATATGCAGCTTCTGCGAGTCCACGCACCCGCTCAGTGCCACGGAAGCCCGCTCTTTTACAAGCATTTTCTTAATTTCTTCATATTCTCCCAATTCTTCCAAGGGAGCAAGCAAAGCCCTCACATCTTACCTCCATGCTGTTCTTTCCGTTTCGCGCTATTGTACAAATTCATCGCCGCATCCGCACCTTCCGCGATCATTACTGCAATGGCATCCGCCGCGCGCATAGCGCTCTCATCCATGATCTCCCGTTCTTCCTTGGGAAAATGTCCCAATACATAATCCACTAAGTCATAGCCTTCCGGTTTCTGTCCCACGCCCATCTTGATCCGCTGAAATTCATCATGTCCAAGATGCAGAATGATATTCTTCAGTCCGTTATGCCCGCCGGCGCTTCCCTTTTTCCGAATGCGGATCTGCCCTACGTCCAGACTGATGTCGTCTGAGATCACAATCAGCTCGCTCTTTTCGTCTGCTTTATAAAAGTCTATGACTTCCCTGACGCTTTCACCACTCAAATTCATGTATGTCTGGGGCTTAACTAAGACTGCCTTCTGTCCGCCCACGACCCCTTTGCCGATAAGCGCCTTATGCTTGCGCTCCCTCACGGTAATGTTATTCTTATCGGCGATGACATCGATCACGTCAAAGCCGATATTATGTCTTGTGTTCTGATACTGCCTGTCCGGATTTCCCAGACCTACGATAATGTACATAATTACCTCGATTCCAATTTGATATGCTGACTCAGGTACGGCAATAATATTGACCGTTTCTTATTCTATCAATATTTTTCCATTCGTACAAGAATTGTTTCATCAAACCAAGAAAAAGGACGCTTTCCGCGTCCTTTTTTCTTCTTTCCACACTGCATTTGTTACTCATCATCAGATTCTAAAAGCGCCTTCTCATAGCTTTCCAGAATAATCTTCTGTATTCTGTCGCGGGTATCTGAGTTGATTGGATGTGCAATATCCCGATACTCACCATCATTAGCCTTCTTGCTTGGCATTGCAATGAAAAGACCTTTTTCACCTTCGATTACTTTAATGTCATGAACCACGAATTCATCGTCTATGGTAATCGAGACGATTGCCTTCATTTTGCTGTCTTGAGTCATTTTACGCACGCGGACATCAGTAATTCTCATGAAGCTCAGCCTCCTTATCATATGATACCGAACAGGAATCTGTCGGTTTTCACAAGCTTTTCCACATAAGTCATACTCATCAAGCCACGTAGCTTGTAATAAACATTTAGTTAATAACGCCCATGCCTCTTACACAATATTTCTATCGATTATAGCAACCGCCTTTCCATCATACCATTAAATTACATATCTGTCATTATGTTCTACCACAATTTCTATTCCGTCCTCGCCTCTGTGGTAGGAATTCGCACGTATCGTTCCTCTGCTTTCCACGATACAATTCTCAATATGCGTATTATCCCCAATATACACATCATTCAAAATGATGGAATTCTTAATATAGCAGTTATTACCGATATACGTCTTCTTAAAAATCACGGAATCCTCAACCTTGCCATTCACAATACATCCGCTGGAAATCAGACTGTTTCTGATACTCGCTCCTACGTTGTATTTTGCCGGCGGCAGATCATCTACCTTAGAATAAATATCCGGATATTGTCTGAAGAAGTAATCCCTGATCTCCGGACGAAGGAAATCCATATTCGTCTTGTAGTAATCTTCCACCGTGGCAATATTGCTCCAGTAGTCCTTGATCTTATATCCGAAGATTCGTTTCATATTTTTATATCGGATCAAGATGTCCTTAACGAAGTCATATCTGTCTTCTTCCGCACACTTTTCGATCATTTCGATCAACTGTCTTCTTCTGACTACATAGACACCGCATGAAATCGTATTGGACTTGGCAACCACCGGTTTTTCCTCAAATTCCTCAATGCGGCACTCTTCATTCATCTTGATCGTACCGAATCTCTCGACATTGACATCGGGTGACATGTCTTTACATACTACCGTGATATCAGCTTTCTTATCAATGTGGTATTCCAGAATCTTATTATAATCCATTTTGTACACACAGTCCCCGGAAGATATTACCACGTAAGGCTCATGGCTGTTCTTTAACCATGACAGATTCTGTGCAATGGCGTCTGCCGTACCACGGTACCATGCATTACTCTCCGCTGTTACCGCAGGCGTAAATACGAACAATCCACCCTGCTTACGACCGAAATCCCACCATTTGGATGAACTCAAATGCTCGTTCAGGCTTCCCGCATTATACTGCGTAAATACGGCAACCTTATTAATGTGGGAATTGGACATATTGCTCAGTGCAAAGTCAATGCTTCGATAACTGCCTGCAATCGGCATCGCACAAACCGCACGTTTCTGTGTCAGTTCCTTAATCCTATGATTATTACCACCCGCTAAGACAATTCCAATCGCTCTCACTATTTATCACCTGCCTTAATTAAAGTTTTTCCGCTCGGAAGATTTCCATCTTTATAGTCCTCCGCGCTCGTCACGCCGAAAATAACCGAATTCTTTCCGACGGAAACACCCTGCGGGATAACGCTCTTCTCTCCCACAGCCACAATACCGTGATTATAAATGTGAGGATCGGTCTCATTCTCAGCCTCTTCACCGACACCCAGTCTGACATTATCCTCAATCATGACATTCTCTGCAATAATAGACTTATATAATTCACAATTACTGCAGATCTTCGCCTCGTTCATGATGATGGAATCTCTGACAACAGTACCTGCTCCTATTGTAACGCCGCAGCCGATCACAGAATTATATACCTTGCCGTATATCTCAGACCCTTCTCCGATGATACTTCTCTCTACAACGCTGTCATTAGACAGATACTGAGGCGGCAAAATCTCACTTTTCGTATAGATCTTCCAATACTCCTCATAGAGATTGAATTCCGGAACGAGGTCGATCAGCTCCATGTTTGCTTCCCAGTAAGAATTCAATGTTCCTACATCTTTCCAGTAACCGTTAAACTCATAGGCATAAAGAGGTGCACCTTTCGCATGGCAGTACGGAATTAAATGTTTTCCGAAGTCTAATCCCGGCTGTTCCGCATTGGTAAGCAACGCTTCCTTAAGCGTCTTCCAATTAAAGATATATATACCCATGGAAGCAAGATTACTTCTCGGATTCTCCGGTTTCTCTTCGAAATCTATGATCTTGCGGTCCTTGTCCGTAATCATGATACCGAAACGCTTCGCCTCTTCCATCGGAACAGGCATAACTGCAATCGTTACTTCGGCACCATTCTGCTTGTGGAAATCAAGCATGACCTCGTAATCCATCTTATAAATATGATCACCTGACAAGATCAGCACATATTCCGGATTAAAGCTCTCCATGTAATCCATATTCTGATAGATCGCATTAGCAGTACCCGTATACCATTCACTGTTCGCGCTCTTCTCATAGGGCGGAAGTACCGTCACACCGCCGATATTCCTGTCGAGATCCCACGGAATACCGATACCGATGTGAGTGTTCAGTCGAAGCGGCTGATACTGTGTCAACACGCCGACCGTATCAACACCTGAATTAATACAGTTACTGAGCGGAAAGTCGATAATCCTATATTTACTGCCAAAGGATACAGCAGGTTTTGCAACCTTTGACGTAAACACCCCTAATCTGCTTCCCTGACCGCCAGCAAGCAGCATGGCAATCATTTCCTTCTTTACCATCCGTATCACCTCTTGTTTCCTAAATTTTTTTAATATATATATTAAAATTAAAAGCCTATTTTGTTTTGTTTGTTAATTATACCACAATTCAAAGGGAAAGTGAATATTATTTACAAATTTATTCAATCAATACTTTTCCGAGTGTGTTAATAATATACAATATTTTGCTTTGCATTTCAATATATTTGTCTATTTTCAACATACTTCTTTTATAAGACATAAATTCATTAATCCTATTGTATAAATTGTATCCAAAAAAGAGTCAATCCGTTTCTTTTCCAAATTCCTATTGGTTTTTTTATATGAAATGAGTATAATACTAGTAAAAATGAAATATAGGGAGATTTCCATGTATCAGATTAACTTTAAAGACCCAATTCATATATATTTTATCGGGATCGGCGGCATCAGCATGAGCGGACTCGCCGAGATCCTTCTTTCTGAAGGATTCCATATATCCGGTTCCGACAGAGCCCCGTCTCCGCTCACCCACCGGCTGGAAGAGCAGGGTGCCGTCATATATTATGGCCAGCGCGCGGAGAATCTTACACCGGATATCGATGTGGCAGTCTATACCAGCGCCATCAAACCGGATAATCCGGAGATGACCGCCGCAGACAGCCTGCACATTCCGCTTCTTACAAGAGCGCAGCTTCTGGGGCAGATGATGCAAAATTATAAGATTCCCATTGCCGTAAGCGGCACTCACGGTAAGACCACCACCACCTCCATGATCTCCCAGATCCTTTTGGAAAACGATGATGATCCCACCCTGTCCATCGGCGGCATCTACAAACCGATCGGCGGCAATATCCGCGTCGGTTCCTCTGACCTTTTTGTCACGGAAGCCTGTGAATATACTAACAGTTTCTTAAGTTTCTATCCCCGAATCAGTATTATACTTAATATAGAAGAAGACCATCTGGACTTCTTTAAGGACATTGACGATATCCGCAGATCTTTTCACAAATTTGCCCGCCTTCTGCCGGCCGACGGCACGCTGATTATAAGCGGGGATATTGCGCACTGCGAAGAACTCACAACCGATCTTGCCTGCAAGGTTATCACCTACGGTTCAAGCACCGATTACGACTATTATCCGAAAGATATCACATATGACGCATCGGGTTGTCCTTCTTTTCATCTTATGCGCCGAAGCGGCAAAGAAGAAGTATTTTCTTTAAAAGTTCCCGGAGAACACAACGTCTATAATGCCATAGCGGCTATCGCTCTTGCCGATCTGCTCGGAATATCCGACGAGGTGACCGCGAAGGCGTTGCTCCACTACGGCGGCACGGACAGACGCTTCGAATACAAGGGGAAGGTAAACGGCGTTACCATCATCGACGACTATGCCCACCACCCGACGGAGATCCGTGCAACCCTTCTTGCCGCTAAGAATTACCCTCACCGCACTACATGGTGCGTGTTCCAGCCTCATACTTACTCGAGGACCAAAGCATTTTTAAAAGACTTTGCCGCTGCCCTGTCACTGTCCGATGAGATCGTACTCGCCGACATCTATGCGGCCAGAGAGAAAGATACTCTGGGGATCAGTTCCAAGACACTGCAGCAGGAAATCGAGAAGTCCGGCCATCGGTGTTATTACTTTCCTTCTTTTGAAGAGATTGAAAACTTTCTTCTGAAAAATTGCACAAAGGATGATTTGTTGATAACTATGGGGGCAGGTGATGTCGTAAAAATCGGGGAAAACCTACTGCGAAAATAATTATTCACAATATCCACAGAAAACAGTCGAAATATCCATTGCTTTTCTGTGGATATTTTTATGTATAACTTTCCTTGTATTTAACGGTGTTTCCGTATGCTATCCACATTATCCACATTTGATGAACCCTTGTTCTCTGTTTTGATTATGGCAGTTTGCCTATTTCATTTTAAAAACCGCTATGCTATAATTCAGCATGTGCTATATAGGGGCACAATGAGTTCCCTTGCGGAACAGAGGTGGTGTTGAAATGAGTCATGTAACAATATATCAGGATAATTATGCCGATTCTACGGTTATTTCCAATCGTTTTATTGACGAATATATGGAGGACGCGAACGATGCACAGCTTAAGATCTATCTGTATCTGATTCGTATGATGAGCGCCAGACGCTCTACCAGTATATCCGATATTGCGGACATGTTTAATTATACCGAAAAAGATGTTATGCGTGCCCTGAAATATTGGGAGAAGAAGCGGCTTCTGACATTGGAATATGATGACAATAAAACCGTTACCGGTATCCATCTGATGGACTTTGCCCAGCCCGTTTCCGCTCCGGTCATTGCACCTGTTCCGTCGGTATCCGCCGCAGCGGCAGCTCCGCTTGCCTCCGTCGTACCGATCTCTTCCAAATTAAACACGGAGGAGGACGAAGACGCTTACATAAAACCTAATTATACTCTGGATGAACTGAAAGCTTTTAAATCTGACGAGGCAACTTCCAGACTCCTCTTTGTCACAGAACAGTATCTGAAGAAGACACTCAGCCCATCGGAAGTCCGCACGATCCTATTTATCTCGGACAAGCTGGGATTCTCCGAAGATCTGATCGACTATCTGATTCAATATTGTGTGGATCGCGACAAGAAGGACCTCAGATACATAGAGAAAGTGGCAATCAGTTGGGCACAGCAGGGCATAACGACCCCCAAACAGGCTGCCCGGCTGGCAGGCAAATACGACAAAATTGTGTATGATATCATGAAAGCGCTCGGTAAGAACGGTACGCCGACTCAAACAGAGGCTTCCTATATCACGCGCTGGATCAAGGAATACGGTTTCACAGCCGATGTCATCTATACCGCCTGCGAACGTACCGTACTCGCCACGGACAAGCATCGTTTGGAATATGCCGACAGCATATTGACCAGTTGGTATCAGGCCGGCGTACATCACAAGAGCGATATTCAGCTGCTGGACGATCACTATCGCAAAACGAAGCCGTCCAGAGCCGCTTCCACTAATAAATTTAATCAATTTAAACAGAACAACTATGATTTCGACGTTTTAGAGCAGGAATTGTTAAGCAATTAAAAAATCGAGCTGCGCTCGATTGCGAGATTTGTTCGCTTACCAACCAAAAGGAGTACCATTGTGTCACTGACGAATGCCCAATATGATATGATTCTTCATCAATATGAGATGAAACAGTTTAGAAGCCGCCGCGATGCGGAACAAAGACTGGCATATGTCTATGATCACATTCCCGCTTACCGCGAGCTGGAAGAGGCCGTGGCCAGCGTCTCTGTCTCACAGGGTAAAAAGCTGCTTAACGGCGATCCCGACGCCATGGAAGATCTGCGTGATTCTCTTGCAGAATTATCTGGGCGCAAAGCGCAGCTTCTGGAGGATGCCGGACTGGCTCCCGATTATCTGGAACCGGTCTATGAATGTCCGGACTGTAAAGATACCGGATATGCGGACGGACAGAAATGCCACTGCTTTAAGCAGGCTATGATCACTCTTCTCTACGAGCAGTCCAATATCCGCGAGATGCTCCGGACGGAGAACTTTGATTCACTTTCTTATGAATACTACGGCGGCGAGGATCTGTCGCGTTTCAGGAACGCAGTAAACACCTGCCGCAATTTTATAAAAAATTTCAATTCTGACTACCATAATCTGTTTTTTTATGGTACAGTGGGTACGGGAAAATCATTTCTTTCCGGCTGTGTTGCTAAAGAACTGATCGAGAGCGGACATTCCGTTATCTATTTCAGTGCGACCGGTCTTTTTGATTTACTATCGAAGAATTCCTTTGATTATAAGAATAGGGATGAACTGCGGGAAACTTATGCGGATTTATATCAATGCGATCTGCTTATCGTTGATGATTTAGGCACCGAGCTGACTAATCAGTTCGTAACTTCCCAGCTTTTTTCGCTTTTAAACGAACGGCATATGGGAAAAAAAGCGACCGTGATCTCCACAAATCTGTCTTTGGAGGAATTAAGGAACCGGTACTCCGACCGTATCTTTTCCCGGATAACCAGTCACTATGAAATCTGTAAACTGACCGGGCAGGATATCCGAATGTACAAGAAACGATTGATGAACAGAAAGTGAGGATTTTTCATGACCAGACGTGAGGAAAAAAGAAATCTGGAAACCATTCCCGTAGGCTCCCTCGGAATCATTCCGCTGGAAGGCTGCAGACCTTTAGGCGAGATGGTTGACTACTATCTCGTCAAATGGAGAACAGAGCGTGAGAGCGAGCATAAAGATTCTCTTGCCTTCTCCGGTTACCAGAGAGATTCCTATATTCTCAAAGCTGATGTACCCCGATTCGGTTCGGGTGAGGCCAAAGGCGTGATCAAGCAGTCCGTGCGCGGCTCCGACCTCTATCTCTTGGTAGATGTGGCCAACTACAGTCTGACCTACTCGCTCTGCGGTCATGAAAATCATATGTCACCCGATGACCATTATCAGGACCTGAAACGTATCATTGCTGCCGTGGGTGGTAAGGCACGACGTATCACGGTCATCATGCCTTTCCTTTACGAGAGCAGACAGCATAAGAGAACCGCCAGAGAATCTCTCGACTGTGCGCTTGCACTTCAGGAAATGGTCAATATGGGCGTGGATAACATCATTACTTTCGACGCCCACGATCCCCGCGTGCAGAACGCCATTCCGCTGCACGGCTTCGAGACCGTACAGCCCGCCTATCAGTTTGTCAAAGGTCTGTTGACCCATGTGAAAGATTTAACGATAGACAGCGATCATATGATGGTAATCAGTCCGGATGAGGGCGGTATGAGCCGGGCAATCTACATCGCCAATGTGCTTGGTCTGGATATGGGTATGTTCTACAAGAGAAGAGATTACACCCGGATCGTAGGCGGCAGAAACCCCATTGTGGCACATGAGTTCTTAGGTTCCAGCGTAGAAGGTAAAGACATGATCATTATCGATGACATGATCTCCTCCGGAGAGAGTGTTCTGGAAGTCGCATCCGCCTTAAAAGAACGCAAGGCGAACAGAATCTTTGTGTTCTCCACCTTCGGTCTATTCACCGCAGGATTGGATCGTTTCGATGCTGCATATGCCGATGGCACGATCTGCCGTGTTCTAACCACGAACCTGATCTACCAGACACCGGAACTGCTTTCCAGAGAATGGTATATCGACTGCGATATGAGCAAATATATCGCCTATATTATTGATACCTTAAACCACGACACCTCCATCAGCGACCTGCTGAATCCCGTGGAACGTATTCAGTCGATCGTGGCAAGATATAATGCGGGGGAATTGGAATAATATATAATATATTGGAATAATATGAAGAAGGCTCCCGCGGGAGCCTTCTGTTTGTATTAATTTTGTTATTTACGGTGTTTCCCTTTATGGTTAGTTCCACTTGTTGTTCTTATATGTCACGCCGCTCACACTGCCACCGAATCCCGACCATTCGACGGGTGCCTTATCTCCGGTGCAGTTTTCTATCTTGACGCCTTTCACATGNGCNTTCAACTGTCCGAGAATCTGAATGGTTCCCTTGGCGTTTNNTNGNAACGTGCAACCGGATATTGTTACATTGCTGCAGGTTNTGCCGNTGTTCGGCTCAATGTCAATGCCGTATTGNGGGTCTGTNCCGTTTGCNTAATTANACTGGCTGTTTCTTACCGTAACATTAGACGCATCNGTAATGGAAAGATTGTTTCTTCTGTTATGGTGAAGATTACAGTTTTCNATTATGACACCGNTGCTGGNTTTATTCGGTCCATCATAGAANCCGATNTAAATACCGTCTCCCCAGCATTTGGATACTTCCACATCGCTGATATAAACATTTGTGCANCCGGATATCTTNATGCCNTGNCCCCACTCGCCGCCTCCNCCGTGNGTATCACGNTCNCCGANGATCTGCCCGCCGGAAATGGTAACATTTTTGCGGCCAAAGGCCCATATTACCTGATAATTNNCGCTGCTGTTTTTAANNGCCACAAGCTTTGCATTTGACGACATGATCAGATTCTGATTATCTGTCAGNATGANNCCACCCATACCATCTTTCACNGTGTTGATGTGATAAGTGCCGTCGGGTATATATACAGTATCATAGGCGCCACCACTATGTTCAGCCTTTCGCAAAAGNTCGTTGATGGCTGCGGTATCNTCCTTNCATCCCGGTTCCTGCTCATATGTGAGCACATTGCTGCTNTTTAGCTCGTCGTCACTGACTCTTTTTACNATAAAATGNCATTGCTGGACAGATTGNNTGTTGACANATACTTTAATNGTAACCATACCGAATCNNTTCATGGTGACCAGCCCTNTGCCATCTACGGNTGCCACCGACTCATTCGTGCTTTCAAATGTGAACCCGTCATAATCGATCTCGATATCATCAGGTTGGTTAAATGTCAGTTGATAAGTGTCACCGGTTTTTTTCTGGATTATCTGGTCTTTCTCTTTGAGAGTCGGCACGCTTACCTTCACCGTACACGTTGCCTTTTTATTGCCGTCCTGTGCAATTGCCGTTATGGTCACTGTTCCGGTTTTTATTACAGTGATATCAGCCTTGACGGTAAGGACATTGTTTGTGTCAGTTTCTGTGCCGGTCTCGTCTGCGGCTGTCTCAACTGCTTTAACAGTAGCAATATTGCTGTTGGAGGTAGTCCAGATCACTGTCGGATTCGTTATCTCTTGCGATGCATCATTTGGTGTTATCGTAGCGGTAAGAGTTCTTTTTCCTTTTTCGGCAAGAGAGATATTAAGGCTGGTTTTGTCTAGCTTGATACTCTTTACACGGTTTGTCAGATACACTTTCTTTAGGATCTTAAAAGAATAGGTCTTTGTCCCGCCGTAATTTCCGATTCCACGTAATGTTACTTTAGCAGTGCCTGCTTTGGTATTGTTCTTGTACTCTGACTCTATAATTTCATAGCACCTCTCCGTTATTTCATTGCGCTTATTTTTCATATCAGCAGCATTGGCGTACACGTGGATATCATTCGGTGCTAATGTGATTTCCTCACCGGTATACTCCTGAGGATCGATTGCAATCTTTAATTTACTGATATTGTCCTTAAAAATCCGATAACTGCCACTAATCGTAGAACCCTCATAATATCCTATTCCCTGTACTTCCACTTTAACGATACTATTCGCTTTAGGAACCTGCCCGTTTCCAATATTTTCATATGTATAGCTAATATCTTTGTTATAATCCTTTCCCGCTGCCAGCTTTTTACCATTCATATCTTTAATTGTTACGCTGGATCTCCATGCGTTTGGCTTCTCGCTGTATGGCTTATCCGGAACGGATATTGTCGCTTTACTGATATCTCCGAGCGTTACCTCGAGCTCCTCGGAATGGCTGTATCCCTTATAATTCCCTTTGCCGCTAATCTCACAGCTCATTTTGTTCCCCGGAGCTGTGTTGTTTTTTAATTTTACCGTATAATCGGTCTTATTTTTCAAGACATTATTGTCCTGATCTTTCAAGACAAATTCCGGCACCGCTCCGCCTTTTTGATAAGCCACAGAAAGCTTGCCGTTTTCATCTTTTACATTCTTCCAAATAAGCTTAAAATTCTGCTGATCTCCATTCGGTGTAATCACGTATTGCTTCTTAAGTGACCCTTTGTATCTTCCCTTTCCGGTAAAAGTGACCGTCACCTTNCCGGCTTTTTTGGCATTGCTGTACTTTATGGTATAATCCTGCCCTTCCCTGAGCGCTTCCTTCCCTGTTCCAAAGGTTAGCAGACCATCTTTTTCCTGAAAAATTCCGCCCTCCTCATTTATCGTTTTCTGGGAAAAGGTNATACTATCCTTCCACTTTTCTCCCAAATCGGCATCTTTAATATTCCGGTCNCCTACCAATTTCAAATTNNCTTTTTTGTAACCATAATACCCTGCATCTCTGCCGGCTTTGCTGGGATATACCATCACATAGGCGCCTGTTATATCTTCCGCATACACTTCATAATCATAAAGACCTGCTTCCAGAGNCGNCTTACCCACTTTAATACTGCTAATTGTTACATCAGATTTGGATAAAGGCGTNCCATGATACTCGTACTGTTTTTTATCAAGCGTCACCNTTGCAGTGCTAAAATTAAAGTTCTTATNTTCAACAACTACAAGCTGCATTTTGAAAAATCCCGTATAATTACCGATTCCTTTGACGATATAATTGTATACCTTGCCCAGCTCATAAGAAGCGCCCTTTGTATAATCTTTCGGCATGGGAACATAATCTTCATCGCCTTCCGGAACACTAACATAATCACATACAAAATCTTTATTGGCTTTCAGCTTAGCCTTGCCAAACGTCAGCTCGGGATTNGGAATTTTCAGCGTTTTGCTGTAATTAACCGCCTGTACATAGCCCGATGANTGCCCCTCACCACTCGCTTCCATCGGCACTNTCTTTATTTGTGTTGTATATATCAGTATCTTTTATATTTGCGGGTTTGATCGTATAATACAAAGTCACGCTGCCACTATACTGCCCCTTCAGGGTAACAGTAACGCTCGGCGCTTTAACGGAATTCCATGCAGCCGCGTTGACATTATTCTTGTANGTCAGTGTNTAATCCGTCTTTTCCTGTAACGGAATATCCTTATAGTATATGCGGATATCCTGCGTAATCTTTTGTCCCGTATAGACAAAATCATCGCTTTCTTTCTCAAAACCTGCCACCCAGATGTCGCCGGAAAGGTCGATTACCTGATCAGTGTCAGGNCGCACAACTTCCACCTTGACTACAGCCTTAATATCGCCGTACTCCGCAGTAATTTGCGCCTTACCCTCCGCACGTGCCGATATCACACCGTCCTGGTCTACTGCTGCCACTTTTTTGTCACTGCTTGACCACGAAGCTTGTACCGGAATATCCCCCGGTACAATCGTTGCAGTAACTTGTTTCGGAGCGTCTCCGGGAATCATCTTTATATCTGTTTCAGATAAAATCAGCCTAATGTCCTCTTCCCCTGAACCGGGTTGTATATCATTTCCTGAAATGGTAGAAATCATCTCTTCTGCCTGATCCGCTTCCGTATTCTCAGAATCAACCGTTTCTGATGTTTCATCCTCTTCAGGCTTCTCCAAATCAACTGCTTCCGATGTTTCATCCGCATCGACATTCTCAGAATCAACTGTTTCCGATACTTTATCGATATCACTTTCTTCCGCCAACACGCCGTCCGCAGATTCGCCTTCGTCTATCGTATCATCCTGCGCCTTATCCATATCAACGTTCNGGGGCACGAACGGTACTGTTGCTGCCGCATAAAAAGCTTCATCCTTATCTTCCCCTGTGCCCAGATAATAAGCCGCCCGAATATAGTAGTCGTAATCATCCTGCCCGTCAGCCTCTTCNGGAGCAAGCTCTATCATTTTATAGTAATCGCTCTCTTCGTCTTCGTTCTCCGTCATTGTAAAATACGGCGAATCAGACACAATCTCAAAGTTCGTCCAATCGTCTTCTGCTTTCACAAGATTGGCACTGCCCGCTGCCGTTCCTTTCTCTCCGCGGAGAATACTCCAGAGCAGCGTACCGTTTTCTTCCTGCTCAGGTATCATATCGATGTCGTAATTGACAAATAACACCAGACCTTCTGACGTTTCGAACGAAACCGGTAAATCGTATATAAATTCGGAATCATCCGAATCGGGAAGTTCTTCTCCCTTTTTGATCTGTCCGATATGCAGGGCAGGCAATTCCTTTTCGGAATCTGTAATCCCGTCTTGCATGGAATCTGTTACTTCATTGTCTTTATCCTCATCAGAATTTTCGGATAAAATGTCCTTATTTTCGCTTTCTTCCAATTCNCTTTCTTTCAATTCGCTTTCTGAAACAGGNAAAGCGTCGCCCGTCTCCGGACTCTCTGCATCATTATCCGAAACCGACGTTTCAGCTGCCATGGTATTATCTGCTGCAAATACCGGTGCAATGCTGCAGTCGCTAAGTGCCATTACCATAGCAAGCATATATGCAATCCATCTTTTCATATTTCGCATAATTTGTCCCCCTTATTATTTTCGCATCATTTGCGCTGTACATTATTGTAACACAAAAAATACAATCGTGAATAGCGCTTTACAAGTTATGTCGTATATTTCCAACACACAACCCACAATAATGCCAAATCTTATACTCGACTTGACATTTTCCGATTCAATGATATACTTAGGCTTTGGATAAAACACTTATACGTAGCTTTTTCCAANATCTACACGTCAGTTCGAGACCTTCCTGACGTAAAACAAAACTAAAGGAGACAAATGCATATGAAAAAACAATCTTACAGTGAGACGGTTCCCGTAAGAACCGCCCCACCCATGTCACTGACACTCTTGGTTCAGGCGGCCATGATCGCCGCAATCTACGTTGTGCTGACTTTTATCGCCAACGCTTTCGGACTTGCCAATTACGCCGTGCAGGTTCGATTCTCTGAAGCACTCACGATTCTGCCGTTTTTCACACCCGCCGCGATACCCGGTCTGTTCATCGGCTGTCTGCTCAGCAATATCCTGACGGGCTGCGCGCTGCCCGACATCATCTTCGGCAGTCTGGCAACTTTAATCGGTGCACTCGGCACATACGCATTGCGAAGATGGAAATGGTGTGCCCCCATCTGCCCGATTATCGCCAATACGATCATTGTACCGCTCGTACTGATCTACGGATACGGATTGATGATCGAAGGATTATCTGTGCTGCAATGTTTCGGGTACTACTGTCTGACCGTAGGCGCAGGCGAGGTTATTTCATGCGGAGTCCTTGGCATGATCCTCCTGTTCTCTCTGCAGAAATACAAGAATATTATTTTCAAGGAAAACTAAAACATAAAACGGCCGCGCAAACGGCGAAACTATAACCCTTCGCCCGCGCGGCCGCTATATTTTCTCCCAAAAGCCTTTTTTACCGTATATCTCTACCGTCCTCCTCCATATCCTTCGTCCGTGTTCTCCTGATATATCCCGTAATAGAATAATAGACCGGTATTGTTAAGAATACTGCCCATGCCGGATGCCACACAGAATAGATAAGACCTGCGTACAGAAACACCAGCAATACCAGTACCGGATAAGCGAACAGATCCGGATTACGCCAGCGCACCGCATGAATCAGTGTGCTGATAATCGGCACTAAGAAGAAAATCAGCCAGCCCGGATGCCATAGATTAAAAAAGATGCCTATCAGAATATAAACTACGATCGCAATGATACCGAGTGGAAGCTCCGCCTCCTTCCCTCGTGTAAGAAGGTGATCTCTCGCCTCATCTCCGTTGACACGTATGCCGTTCTTATCAATATGTACTTCATTGTCGTTTTTCTTGTCATGCACGTGGATTCCGCGCCAGCTCACATGAACCTCTCCGTCCTTGTCCTTCACATGGATACCGTCGAATCCTACATGCACATCTTCTTCGACATCATCATCCCCGCTCTGCTCATATTTCCCGCTTTCCTTCTCCTCACCTTGATTCTCTGTATCCGTCCCGAATTCAGCGCTCGTCTGAAGCTCCGTTAACATCTCTTTCTGTTTCGAATCATGCGGTTCTTCATTCTCTTCCTCCTCATGTATCTTCAACAGCTCATCCAAAGAGACATGATATAACCTCGCCAGCGCAATCAAGTTGTCCGTATCGGGAGAGGCTTCTGCCCTTTCCCATTTACTGACTGCCTGCCTGCTGATCCCCAGCTTCTCCGCCAGAGCCTCCTGTGACAGATTATTCTCCTTACGCAGCGATACAAGTCTGCTCGCGATTTCAAGATTCATATGTTCCTCCGTTCTGAAGCACTGTCCTTGTGATACAATATGTCGTGTTATTATAACGCGTGATATTATATCCGATACATATCGCTTCTTGGTAAATTTCTATGAGGCCATCATATAGAAAAAAGACTCCCTGCGCTACAACTTCTGCTTTCCAATGCAGGAAATATCAGTTGCTTACACCGAATCCGCCCGCAACCTTCGGTTTCCTTTGCCCTAAATACGCTGTTTTGCGAAAGCTTAAAGCTTTCCCCATCGTTCTCTTCTCCCTGTATTTACTGTTCCTTCCGCACGTAGGTGACAAACTGGTTTCCGTTTTCTTTCAGCCATTCCGTAGAATCATTCATGCCCTTCTTATATAATGTTCCCGTGACGGGATCCATCACCACAATATTTAACTCGTTAAACCCTACGATCAGCACCGCATTACCGTCGTCTAACAGTGCCAGCACCGGCAGATCCAGATTCACATAATAGAGCACGGCATCCAGACTGCACCCCGACAGGTCGAGTACCGTGCAGTCCTGAAGATCAGATTCCAGAATCGAGAACACGGAACTTCCACGGCTTAGCAGTCTCTCTGTATTTCTGGACAGACCTTCATACTTCAGGATTGTGTCCAGACAAACCGCCAGTGAGCTTCTTGTCTCCGACATCTCATCCTCTGTAATTGCCATGATCTGATTTCTGGTGCTTCTCGTCACTCTTCTCCATATATATTCCCCATCGTCATCCACCACCGATCCTGCGAGACGATACGCCTGCTCCACCGCTCTTCCAGGATTTTCATAGATTCCCTCAACACCATTCTTGGCATAAACATAATAGAGCGGTTCACGATTCTGTACTTCGGGCATCTCAATGGCACGGTTTCCCTCAAACAGTACCTCCTTCGGCGACAAATGCTGCAGACCGCGGCCGTCTATCTCATTCTTAACTTCAATCTGGCAGATCGTCTCATAATTCTCAGTAACCACGTATCCGATCATATTGCTTCCCGTTTTAATCTGCTCCGTACTCATGATCTGATCGTCTGACGTGGGCACATAGTTTTCATTTTCTTCGTCCCACATCACTCTGGTAAGGGTGATCTGATTCTCTTCCACAGAACTTCCCACTACATATATGTCATCTTTGCGATAACTCTTAAGCACTTTGCCGTCATCCCCCTGAATCCGCACACAATACATGGGATACGTCTCGATTCCGGCATTGCTTACCGCAATATCCTGCTGCCTCGCCAGACCGTAAATCAGATCCTCTTCCATAAATCCGAGCACCGATATATACTCACCTTGTCCCGCACGGATGGCTGTCTGCTCCTGTGTATTCAAGTTCATAAGCATGAGTTCATTGCTGGCATGCAGTTGCGTGCCCGCTTGCCATACAAGCATCTTATTAGACTCAGACACATGATAGCCATCCTCCCGCAAACCGGAGACCACCACCTCATATTCCTGTGATTTCAGATCCACCGCATATACACTGCCGGACAGAATAAAGTAGTATATTCCTGACTTATTCACATAGGACAATTGCCCGATATCTGTTTTCAACAATTCATAAGATCTGTCGTATGGAATATAGACTAACTCCTCCACTGTGTTGGTCATGCTGTTGTAATAATAGACAGCTACGCCCACATTGCCCTCATGCCGGCCTCTGTTCATATAACCGTATACCAGAAAAGTCACATTACCCGTCTCATCCACCGCTAGGATCTGTATGTCGTGCTGATTGTAAATATTTCTGGCGTCGTCCATTCCCTCTGTATTTCCATAGAAGCTGAACAGTCTGATGAGCTTATTATCCGTTACATTATAGCTGTAGAGCTTGTCTGCCACCGTAAAAGCAAACACATTTCCGCCGTCGCTCTCGCTCATCTGTACTTCATCTCCGGCAATTCCGAGCACAATCTTGTTATTGATGTAGATATCAGCTTCCTCATCGAAAATCTGATCCATCTCCCGCTCATAATCCAGCAGATACATTCGGTCCGGAGTATAGCGGATACGATAAAACTCGCCGACCCGATAATACTTAGTCTCCCTGCCCTCCCTGATGGAAGCAAGATATTCCATGCTAAAAGAGCCCGTCTGCTCTGTCAGCTCACGAATCATAATGTCAGGTTCCGCTATTTTATGAACCGGCAATTCTCCCCATGTCACCTGATTGAAACTACTGTGTATCGTCACTTTATGAAAAGTGCTGTTGTCTCCCTCCGAATTAGATTCCAGATATTTCGTCAGTTCCGCTGCCGCCTCTTTATCAAAAGTCCTCTCATGAAAATCCTTGATATAATCCAGTTTCTCCTGCACATGCAGAGAATCACCCAGTACGATCCTTGTATAATAACGTATCGGCTCATTCTCTGTCGGCGTAATCAGAAATACCAGCATATATTCCGTATTATTCTCGATCAAATCTTTCAGCGTAATATTGAAATCGATCCGTGTGTCACTCTGTTCATATTCTTCTACCTCGGTACTCTCCACCAGTCGGTCGCCGTTCAGGCTGCGTACTTCAAAAGCAATCCCGGCAATATCTCTTCCATAGGTATCCATGTGTACATCGATCTTCCGGTCGCTTCCCACCGGCTGCAGTGTTCCTCGCAGATAGGCGCTGTCCATACTCTCTGCATAACCGTGCAGGCTGTTGACGTCATATCCGTCCACAGACATAGATATGATCGGATAGGAGGCCTCCCCCATTTCAGTTGTCATATCGGTGTTGCCCTGATTCATCACCATGCTGATCAGCATAAGCGCTGCCGCGAAGATGATTCCCAGCAAACTTCCCTTTATGATCGCTCTTTTCATATAAGTCCTCATTTCTGTACGCCTTTGAGACTACTTACCGTATATGCCCGTCTCAAATCAGCCTGTTTAAAGTCGGATCAACATGCAGAAGCCGCATCACCTCATCGGCCTCCTGTCTGACTCTCTGCTGTTTATTCCCATCACCGCCGGATTTCCTGACTGCCCGTATCAACAGATTTTTCGGCGTATGTTCCATATCAATAAATTCGAGAATACTTGTCTCATAACCGGCCGCCTCCAGCAGATTGGCACGCAGTGCATCCGTGACAAGCGCCGAAAGCCGCTCCTTGATTATACCGTACTTAAGGAGCGGAGACAATGCTTCATTATGAATCTGCCTGTTTATCTCATGCTGACAGCAAGGTACGGACAGGATCACTTTCGCGCCCCATTCGACAGCTTTCGCGAGAGCATAGTCGGTGGCGGTGTCACAGGCATGCAGTGTCACCACCATATCAACCGTACTCTCCTCTTCATACTCGGCAATATCACCCTTAATAAAATGTAGCTTATCATATCCGTATTTATGGCTCAGGGCATTACAGTTTGTGATTACGTCTTCTTTCAGATCCAGTCCCGTGATCTCCACATCATAGCCTCTCAGCTCATGCAAATAATAGTACATGGCAAAAGTAAGATAAGATTTACCGCAGCCGAAATCTATAATATGCACAGTATTCTCTTTTGAGAGTGTTGGCAAAATATCTTCAATAAATTCCAAAAAACGGTTAATCTGCTTAAATTTATCATAGCGGGCATGGACAATCTTTCCTTCGTTTGTCTGTACACCCAGATCCACCAAAAACGGAACCGGAATGCCCTCCTGCAAAATATACTGTTTCTTCCTGTTATGCGCCAGCTTTACAGCCCTGCCCGCCGCTGCCTCTTTTTCCGTGCTCTCAATCTTCTTTTTACTGATCGTCATCTTACCTTTCTTACTGACCAGAACGACCGCCCTGCACCCTTGATGCGACACTTCGCACTGCCTAAAATCTCTTTCCAGCACTACATCTATGTGCCGGATCACCGCGGCCTGATCCAGATTTTCATGAAAAACCTGCTTACCTTCATATGTGGTCTTCTGGAAAAGTAATCTGCCCTTTACCATAACAGGCCTTATTTTAATTTTAAACGCCCCGTTTTTATCTCTCGGATTGCTGAGAATGATCTGATAAAGCCCCTCATCCACTGTTTCCTGCAAAAGTTTCTCAAGCTGTTCTTCCATCTTTTCTCCATTTCAAAGCATTCTACGCCCACGCACTATGCTTTTATTTTAATCAGATTACCGTAAAACCACAACTAGAATTTTAAAATCCCATTTCGATTGGAATGGCGTTTCCTGTAGATTTCATAGGAAAGAAGCACTTGGACAAACTCCGTGACTCTGTCCCAGTCCGCATCTTTGCTCTCTCCCTCCTCCGGCCGCTCTTCCTGTGTCTTTCTGATCTTATCCACGATAATCTGGGTTAATCTGTATATCTGCCATCTATCCGGATATTCATCGTAGATCATACTGCCCTCATAGTCGATACGATCCAATGTCTCCGCTATGATCTTCTGATATTTCTTCGCTTCCATCGGATACATCTGCTGTAAATATTCCAAATCCCGCGTCACGCTGTCCTCCTGCTGATAATACAGCGGAAGCGGATAGGCCATATAGAACGGCAATATTCTGGATTGATTCATACTGCACCAACTCTATGTCTTTTTATTCTATCATATGCAGTTTCATGTGTAACGCGAATCGCGAAGTTTTCCGGACAAAATAATAGAGAGACGGATATTATATACACCCGCCCCTCACTCATTTAATTACATGTGCTATTTATTGTCGCACGGTCTCTATTCTTGCCACTGCACGCTTTAAGGCCAGCTCTGCTCTGTTCATATCCGTACCCGGATCGTGCTCTTTGAGTCTCTCCTCGGCACGTGACTTCGCATCCTCAGCACGACTTACGTCAATCTCCGACGGCCATTCTATGATTTCGGCAAGAATTGTAACCTTATCCGGCAGAACCTCGGTAAATCCCGCATGCAGTGCGGCCTCCTTCACTTCCTCTCCCCGTGTAATCGTCAGGATTCCCGGAGCAACGATCATCGTCATCGGAATGTGATCTTTGTAAATACCGACTTCTCCCTCTACCGTATTAAATTCCACCATAGACACTTCGTCCTCATAGAAAACTCTGTCCGGTGTAATAATCTTTAAGGTAAAATTTCTATTATCATCAGCCATACGCTACCTGTTCCTTCTACATACCTTGTATCCTCGAAATCGCGGAAGAATGCAATCTTTACGCATTCTTCCAGACATGACTTAGAAGTGTATTTCTTCATGTCTATTTAACGCGCGCGAGTACGTCGTCTATGCTGCCTGCATTAAGGAAATAACTCTCTGGAATATCATCGTGCTTACCTTCCAGAATCTCTTTAAAGCCGCGGATTGTCTCTGTGATCGGCACATACTTACCGTTCAATCCGGTAAACTGCTCCGCCACATGGAAAGGCTGAGACAGGAATCTCTGTATTCTTCTCGCACGGGCAACCACCAGCTTATCCTCCTCGGAGAGCTCATCCATACCGAGGATCGCGATGATATCCTGAAGTTCCTTATATTTCTGCAAAATCTCCTGCACGCCTCTGGCTACTTCGTAATGCTCCTGTCCTACGATTCTCGGATCAAGAATTCTGGACGTGGACTCAAGCGGATCCACCGCCGGATAGATACCCAATTCCACGATAGAACGGGACAGTGTCGTAGTCGCATCCAGATGTGCAAACGTTGTCGCCGGAGCCGGGTCTGTCAAGTCATCCGCAGGTACATATACAGCCTGCACGGAAGTGATGGAACCGCTCTTGGTAGATGTGATACGCTCCTGCAAAGCACCCATCTCCGTCTGCAGAGTAGGCTGATAACCAACCGCCGAAGGCATACGGCCAAGCAGCGCCGACACTTCGGAACCCGCCTGCGTGAAACGGAAGATATTGTCGATAAACAACAACACATCCTTACCGCCCTTATCACGGAAATATTCCGCCATCGTAAGTCCGGTCAGACCTACTCTCATTCTTGCTCCCGGCGGCTCATTCATCTGTCCGAACACCATGGTAGTCTTGTCGATAACGCCTGACTCCTCCATCTCATGGTACAGATCGTTACCCTCTCTGGTACGCTCGCCTACACCGGTAAATACGGAATAACCGCTATGCTCTGTCGCAATATTACGGATCAATTCCTGAATCAAAACTGTCTTACCTACGCCTGCACCGCCGAACAGACCGATCTTACCGCCCTTCTGGTAAGGACACAGCAGGTCAACGACCTTGATACCTGTCTCCAAAAGCTCTGTAGCCGTGGACTGCTCTTCAAATGCGGGAGCCGGCCTGTGAATCGGCTCATAGCCTACATCAGTGGGCGCCGGTTTATTATCGATCGGCTCGCCCAGAACGTTAAAGATACGTCCCAGTGTATTCTCACCTACAGGAACCGTGATCGGCGCGCCGGTTGCAATCGCATCCATACCTCTCACAAGTCCGTCAGTAGAACCCATAGCGATACATCTAACGGTGTCATCACCCAGATGCTGTGATACCTCTACGACCAGCTCATCTCCGCTCTTGAGCGGAATCTTGATCGCGTCATTGATCTCCGGCAGGTTACCCGCCGAAAACTTGATATCCAACACAGCACCGATAATCTGAGTGATTTTTCCAAGATTTTCACTTGTTTTTACTTCTGCCATCTCTTTTTCCTTTCACTCATGTTATTTATTGCACAGTTCAGCTCACGCCATTCGCAAAACCGCGCGTTCCGCGCTTCCCGCTGCCTTGCAGCTTCTTTTGCTCATTAGCAGGCGTTCCCTCAGCCCATCATTTGACTGCCAAATTCATGCAAGCATGATTTGTCAGGCAAATTCGGTCTGGCTGAACTGTAATTATGATATTGCATTTGCACCTGCAATAATTTCTGTTAATTCCTGCGTAATAGATCCCTGACGTGCTCTGTTGTACATCAGTGACAAGTGATCTATCATTTCCTCAGCATTGCTTGTCGCGGAATCCATAGCCTGCATTCTCGCACCGTTCTCACTGGCGACAGCTTCCACCAAACCTCCGTAAATCAGGCTTGTAACATATTTCGGAATGATCATGTCAAGCGCCTCATCATCTTCGGGCTCGAAGTTCATCATCGCTTTACTGCCAGTCTCCTTGCCCGCTTCACCGCTTTCCGGTGCCTCTACGGGGAGAAGCTTTAACAGAGTCGGCACATGCACCACGGTATTCTTAAATCCCGTGTAAGCAAGATAGATCTCATTGATCTCACCCGCGGCATAAGCTTCCAGCAGCTTTTTGCTGATACCCATGGCATCCACATAGGACGGTTCCTCGATGATATCCGAGTTTTCCTCCATGATATGATAGCCGTTGCGCTGCAATGCATCCTTGCCTTTCTTGCCGATCGCATATATCTCCAGATCTTCTTTCTTAAAATCTCCCTTGGTAATCAGCTTGGTAATATTAGAATTATAGCCGCCCGCAAGACCTCTGTTGGAAGTGATCACAATAACTGCCTTCTTCCCGGATTCTCCTGCTTTTAAGTAAGGGTGATTCAAGCTGCCGGTCTTCGCCAGCATGGAAGACACTGTCTCATACATACAGTTAAAATATGCTTTCGACTGTTCCGCACGTTGTTTCGCTCTCTGCAGTTTCACGGTAGAAACGAGTTTCATGGCTTTGGTAATCTGCTGAGTACTCTGTATACTGCCTTTACGCCTTTTAATGTCTCTCATTGAGGCCATAGCGTCACCTTCCTCTTTCTCTATTTCTACTATTTAAACTGCGCCTTGAACTCTTCAACGGCCTTGCGAAGTTTACCGTCTGTCTCCTCGGTAATCTCTTTATCCTGCGCGATCGCACCCGGAACATCCGGATATTTCGTATCCAGGAACTCAAAGAACTCCTTCTCAAATCTTGTGATGTCTTCTACCGGAACGTCCAGCAGATATTTATTCGTCACCACATATATGATAATTACCTGATACTGTACCGGCATGGGCTGGTACTGCGGCTGTTTCAGGACTTCCTTGATTCTCTCACCCTGTGCCAGCTTCTCCTTCGTATCGGCATCCAGCTCCGAACCGAACTGTGAGAATGCTGCCAGCTCACGATACTGTGCCAGCTCCGTACGGATCGGTGCTGCAATCTTCTTCATCGCCTTGATCTGAGCGGCTCCTCCTACACGGGATACGGAAAGTCCCGCATTAACTGCCGGTCTGAAACCTGAATTAAACATCTCTGTCTCCAGATAGATCTGTCCGTCCGTGATAGAGATAACGTTAGTCGGAATGTACGCGGATACATCGCCCGCCTGCGTCTCGATGATCGGAAGCGCCGTCAGAGAACCTCCGCCATACTCTTCGCTCATTCTCGCCGCACGCTCCAACAGTCTGGAGTGCAGATAGAATACGTCACCGGGGTAAGCTTCACGTCCCGGCGGTCTCTTAAGCAGCAAAGAGAGTGTACGGTATGCAGCGGCGTGCTTACTCAAGTCGTCATAGACTACCAGCACATCCTCGCCGTTCTCCATCCACTCCTCACCGATCGCACATCCGGAATACGGAGCAATATACTGTAACGGTGCCAGCTCACTGGCTGTTGCGGCAACTACGGTCGTATATGCCATCGCACCGTACTCTGTCAATGTCTTAACAATAGAAGCAACCGTAGATGCTTTCTGTCCTATGGCAACATAGATACATTTAACACCCTGTCCCTTCTGGTTAATAATTGTATCGATCGCAATCGCCGTCTTACCGGTCTGTCTGTCACCAATGATCAACTCACGCTGACCTCTTCCGATCGGAACCATGGAGTCGATTGCCTTGATACCTGTCTGCAGCGGTGTATCAACAGATTTTCTTGTGATAACACCTGATGCAACTCTCTCAATCTTACGATATTTATCAGTCTGAATCGGTCCCTTGCCGTCAATAGGCTGTCCAAGGGCATTTACGACACGGCCAAGCATACAGTCACCTACGGGAACCTCTACCACTCGTCCCGTAGTTTTTACGATATCGCCTTCGTTGATGTTGTTCTGGCTTCCCAGCAGAACGACACCCACGTTATCCTCCTCCAGATTAAGTACCATACCGTAAACCTCGCCGGGGAACTCCAGAAGTTCTCCCTGCATGGCATTCTCAAGTCCGTGCACACGAGCTATACCGTCAGCTACCTGAATAACCGTACCCACATCGGATACTTCCAAGTCTGAAGCATATCTCTTAATTTGATCCTTAATGACTGAACTAATTTCTTCTGGTCTTAAATTCATGGATCATACGCACCTTTCTTCTTAATTTGAATATAAGCTCATAACTTTTCTGCCGAATCCGGCTGATCAGATATGAACTTTTAACAATTCTTTTTGCAGCTCGTTTAACTTTGTCCTGATACTGCTGTCCACCACTCTGTCGCCGATACGGACAACCATACCGCCGATCAGGGCTTCGTCTACCTGAAAATGCATTTCCATCTTCTTATACTGAGTTGTTCCGAGCAGCTTCTGTTCTATTTTGCTGCACTGTTCTTCCTTGAGCGGAACAGCCGTCGTCACCGTTGCAACGCCGATCCCCTTATACCGCTTTACTTCCGCAATAAAATAGTCCAGAATCTCATCGATATCTCTGTAACGGTCTTTGGAAATGATGATTGTAAGAAATCCGAGCAGTTCATCGGACACCCTGCCTTCAAATACGTTCTTCGCAACCTGAATCTTCTCTTCGACAATAATCTTGGGATGATTCATCAGTCTGCCGAAAGACTCGTTGTCTGCAAGCACTTTTTGAAGCTGTAGGATTTCTTCTGACAATACATCTATTTTGCCTTCCTCTACCGCAAGCTCAAATAATGCATCTCCATATGTTTTTGAAATTAGCTTAGCCATGTGCCCTCACCTATTTCTTTCAACGTTTCTTCAATCAAACTGTCCTGAACGGTCGTGTCTATCTTAGCACTCACAACTTTACCCGCCATCAGGGATGCCAGAACCACCATTTCGCGCTTCACTTCATCGGCGGCTTTCTTCTTCTCCAGCTCTGCTTCCACGCCGGCTCTCTCGATGATCCTCGACGCTTCCTCTTTGGCTTCCGATACGATCTTGTTCTCATTGGCGAGCGCCTTTTTCCTGGCCTCGCTTAAGATTTCTTCGGCTTCCTTGTCGATCTCTTTCAGCTTGGCTTCGTACTGTTCTTTCAGTGCTCTCGCGTTTTCCATATCGGCTGCAGCGCTGTCAAGCTCGTTTTTGATCCGATCCTGTCTGTTCTGCATCATATTCCTGACAGGATTGAAGAGATAATGAGAAGCAACCAAAAACAATGTAAATACCGCAATGATCATCAAAACCGAATCCGCAATCAACTGCAGATCCAGATCAAAAAGTCTTGGTTCCATTTCTGCTGCGGCTGCCAATACCATCTGTGTAGCTAATGTACTCAAGCTCTTATCCTCCTTTCTTCACAATATTCGTACCGCTCGCTCAGAGATGACTATGTCATACTCTCAGTTCACAGAGAATGCACGCTTTTTGCATTCTCTTTAAGATGACTTAGTTGTACTTAGGCTGTGTTCTTTACAGCCTTAGTATAACTTCATCTTATGGTACTAAAGGTTTTACGAATAAGAGCAGCATTGCGATCAACAGACCATACAGACCTGTTGTCTCGGCAACAGCCTGTCCTAACAACATGGTAGAGGTAACGTCCGACTTAGCGCCCGGATTTCTGCCTACCGCCGCAGCCGCGTGACCTGCCGCAATACCCTGACCGACACCGGGTCCGATACCTGCGATAACCGCAAGTCCCGCACCGATTGCCGAACATCCTAAGATAAAGTTTGTGTTAAATTCTCCCATTTTTATTTCCTCCTTTAAAAAAATTGAGCTACGCTCATTTACGAGATATTGCTTATGAGATGCTGCACATCTTAGCAAACTCGGAAAAGAGCGATTAATTCCTTTTCCCTTAATCCATACCGGTTATTCAGTCGTACAGGCATCTGTAATGTATGTCATGGTCAACATACAGAATACATAAGTCTGGATCGCTCCCGAGAACAGATCAAAATACACATGCAGCGCTGCCGGCCAGACAAGCGCGATCTTAGAGAGCAGTCCGTATACCAGCGCCGTCATAACCGTGCCGGATAAGACATTTGCAAACAGACGCAGTGACAATGAAACCGGAACTGCAATATCACCGATTACATTGATCGGCGCCCAGATCGGCCATGGATCACACAGACCTGCGATGACACCCTTCACTTTCTGATATTTGAATTTGTTAAAGTGAATCAGTGTGAATGTCATAAGTCCCATCGCGAATGTCACGCCGTAATCCGCTGTCGGCGGTCTTAAACCGAACAGACCTGAGATATTGCTGAGCAGAATGAAGATAAAGATAGTTCCGATGTAGTTGCGGAATTTCGGGCTGAACTTGCCCATAACGCCGCCGATCATATTATCTAACATCTCCACCACAAGTTCCGCAATGTTCTGGAAAGTACCCGGAACATCCGACGCATGCTTGACGGCACGGTTCGCAGCAATACAGAAACCGATGATCACAAGCATAACGATCAGCACACACACATGCGTAGTCGTAATCCATACAGTCTGTCCAAACAATTCATAGGAAAACACTCCATGAATCATAAAATCGATATCAGCGCCTGCGGATAACAGAACTCCCTGTCCCATACTTTCACCCCCTTATTTTATGACTTTATGTATTTTAAATTTTAAATACTTTCGCACTTATCTTACGCAGCCAAGGATTCAGATAAGCCGATATCTTCATCCCCATATAACCGCAGAACATAAAGATCGGATTGGCAAAGTCCGTATAAATCAGTACGAACATAACCACCACCAGTACCAAATACCGGATCAGATTGTTCGTCCCGATCGTCTTCGCCGCCTGTTTGGCCGCCTGATCCATTCCACGGTTTAACGACCACCACATATGGACGGAGCCTGCGATTGCGAGCACGACACCGATCCAGAATCCCAGACTGTAAGACGCCCTCCTTGAAAAAAAAAGCAGAACCGCTTGAAATATCAAGCCATATAAGAAAATTCCCAGACACAGATCAAACAAAGTCGGATCGATTTTTTTCTTCATAATTCACTCTTCTTCCTTCTTGTCATCCTGTCTCTTCGTGTTGCGTCTTCGTGTCACTGCCGGCGTCTCGTATATCTTCTTGGCAAATCTGAATACATTTGTAAATCCTGCCATCGCACCGACAAAAAACAACACTACTGTCCAGAAAGAGGTTTCGAATTTCCAATCAAGGAACATTCCCGCAAAAGAACAAATAAAAATAGGAACCAGCATGTTAATACCGAACTGACTTATCATCATAAGTGCCTGATAGACATTTCTATTATATTTCACAGCCTTTCCCTTCTTTTATTTTGTCTATTAATGGAAATTACAGCCTCCGTGTAAAATTATACTCATTTTTACCACTTATGTCCAGACAAATTGTGAAAAATAGATAAAAAATTGAGCTTCGCGGGGTTGCGGGATATTGCTCTTGAGATGCTGCGCATCTCCGCAAACTCGAAATATATAACACAGCTTCTTGACTTTTTAATCTTGTCAATGTAACGTAGTGTTTAAGAAAACTGATTCATCACCATCGCTGTTCACAGGAGGTACTATGGCAAATCCGACTCTATATCGCAAGAGATTGATTCCCGAAGAGTGTATTCTGTTAAAAGATGACCGTGTCCTATATCGCGACGAGCAGATCATCGTAACCGGCTGGAACTCCTTAAAGCCACGCAAAGACCTGCACCACGGCTTCTCCTGCTACTATCTTAACGAAGGCATTAAAGTAAGCCGGTTCTATCGGGAAGACGAGACTCTTCTATTCTGGTACTGTGATATCGTCGATTATGACTACACCGAAGAGACTGATACATACATTGTCACGGATCTCCTTGCGGATGTGATCGTCTATCCCGACGGCTTTGTGAAAGTGGTGGATTTGGATGAGCTCGTCACCGCCAGAGAATCCGGCATCCTGTCCGAAGATATGCTGAGCAGGTCTCTGCTTTGTTTAGACCGACTGCTGAAGACCATCTATGCCGGTGATTTTCCCAAACTCCAAAAACCTACCGAAGATTATATAAGCATTTAATAACAGATGATATACGGCATGGACGGCACAGACCGAAATCCATGCCGTCCTTATTTCATAGTATTTGTTAGTAGAAAATATGTCCCCCGATCGTATACCGCGGATTGATACCGGCTACCGGTGTCCTGAAATAGACGCAGTTGCCCACGTTGGTCGTACCGCGCATAACCTCATCTGCCGCCTGATAGCAGGATGCCGTCGCTCTTCCGTCTGCCAAGGCTAACGCCAGACGTCCGCTGGCCACAGGGGAAAACTGTCCTGATTGATATATAACGCCCGTTACCGTATTGGGGTATACCGAACTCAGCACTCTGTTCATCACAACAGACCCTACCGCCACCTGACCGGCGTAGGATTCTCCTCCGGCTTCACAATAGATCAGATTCGCCAGCAGATATCTGTCGCCTTCTGCGAAACTCACTTCCGAAATATCCCGCCAGCTTGACTGCGCCGCCAGTTCCGCCATACGGATCTCCTCCGCCAGCTTCGCCTTTAAAGCCGTAAGATTCTCTTCCTCTTCTTTGATCTTCTGCTCATAGGCAAGCGCCTGTGCCTCCGCTTCCGAAATCTGACCGGAAGTTGCATGCAAAGAATTCGTCGTCTGACTGACCAGCCCGGATACGCGGCTCTGTTCCGCCACAACCTGTACCTTATACTCTCCTAATTCCTCTTTATCTTCCTCTAACTGCGTCAAGGCAAGCTCCAGTTCTTCCTGTTTCGCTTCTATCGCCGCCTGTGCATCTTTATAATCCTGCAGTACTTTCTGCTGATAAGCCGACAGTTGCTCAATATAATTATTCTTGTTCAGAAAATCCGAAAAGCTGGTGGCGGAGAAAAACAATTCCATATAAAGAAAATCGCTCTTCTCATAGATAAACCGAATCTGCTGCTTCATCGTCTCGTACTGCGTATCCTTAAGGATAATCGCCTCTTCCAGATCCTTATTAACTTCCTCGATCCTGTCGTTTAATGTCTCGATCTGCGTTTCCTTGTCCGCAATCTTATCTTCTAAGTCACTCAAGTTATTGCTCACCTGCGTAAGCTCAGTATTCAAGGTTGACAATGCACCCTGTAGAGAATCCTTCTGCTCATTCAGATTTTTTAGATTTTCTTCTGTCTCGTCCAGTTTGTCCTCTGCGTCCTTTTTCTCCTGCTCGGCTTTATTGATCTTCTGACGAGTCTCCTCCGTCGCCTGTACGGTGACAGTCGTGAGTCCGAGCATCAAGACCAGAACCATCCAGATCGCCGTTCTACGCGTGCCTCTCATAAACATCCTCCATAATGCGTTTAATCATAACACGTGATATTATTATTCAATCAGTCCCACTCTTCTGCAATGCTTCTCTTCCCCTGAAAACTCCGTATTCAGGAAAGTATCCACAATACTGAATGCCAGATTCGGTCCTACAATACCGCCGCCCATAGCAAGCACATTCGCATCGTTATGCTGTCTGGTCATTTGCGCCGTCAAAGTATCCGCACACAATGCACAGCGGATTCCCTTGACCTTGTTCGCTGTAATGGAAATTCCGACACCCGTCGTGCAAATCACAATACCTTTCTCGCATTCACCCTTAGCAACCGCCTCGGCGACTGCGCGTCCATAAACCGGATAATCACAGGAAGACTTATCCGCACACCCATAATCTTTGCAATCCACACCCTGCTCTTGCAGATAAGCGATAATTGCCTCTTTCAAATCATATCCGCCATGATCGCTTCCGATCGCTATCATATCCGTTTCTCCTCCATCTCCTACCGCATTATACACGCACAACTTTATGCCCTGCCGCCTTCAAAAGTCTGTTCATGATCGCCTGTCCGAGGCCAACCGTCCCGAAAGACTCCGCATATATGATCTCCACATTCTCATCATCCATTTCCCGCAAGACGCGGTACAGTTCTCTGGCAATCTCCGCCTCATCGTTCCTGTTCCCTACGCTCCTGCAGACATCCGCCTGATATTGTGCAATACTCGCATCAGTTCCTATAACACCCGTTTTTTTATTATCTTTTTTCTTCTGCCCGATCTGCGTATTGATATATTCTACCACAGAACCTTCCTCACCGTCCACGACCGTGAGTTCCCCTTTCGGGGCATAGTGTCTGTACTTCATGCCCGGCGCCTTGGGTGCCTGTCCGGAATCGGCGCGCATCATCGTACAGTCCTGCGCCACTTCGCCAAGCACCTGTGCAAGCTTCTGCTCGGTAATATATCCGGGACGTAATATGGTCGGTTTCTCCGATGTCAGATCTATGATCGTGGATTCTAATCCGATCTCTACATCTCCGCCGTCTATGACCATCTCTATTTTTCCGTCCATATCTTCAATCACATATTTCGCCACCGTAGGGCTGGGTCTGCCGGACCGATTCGCACTGGGCGCCGCCACATAGCCGCCTGCTGCCCGTATCAGTGCTCTCGCCACGGGATGTGCAGGCATACGCACCGCCACCGTATCAAGTCCGCCCGTCGTCTCGCGGGGAACCAGTTCAGACTTGCAGAAGATCATGGTAAGCGGCCCCGGCCAGAACCGCTCCGCCAGTTCCCACGCATTTTCCGGCACTTCCCGCGCGATCGCGCTAAGCATCTGTATATCTGCGATATGCACGATCAGCGGATTATCGGAAGGTCTTCCTTTTGCGCTGTATATTTTCTCGGAAGACTGCGGATTCAGTGCATCCCCGCCCAGACCGTACACCGTCTCCGTAGGAAAGGCCACCAGACCGCCCGCCTTAATGATATCGCCCGCCTCCTCAATGAGAGCCGTATCCATATGCTGTTCATCTATCCGGATCACTTTTGTATTCACATAAATACCCTTCTTATATATCAGCAACCGCTCATTTACCTTCCGCGGTAATAGTCTGCATGATTGCCAGATGGATCGCCCATGCTACCTTTTCCTGATACAGCTCCGAAGAAAGCTTCTGCGCTTCCTCATAATTAGACAGGAATCCGCACTCCACGATCACAATCGGCGTGGAAGTCTTTTTTAACAAATAATAACTATCGTTAGCCTTCGCCTGTCTGGCATTATCCTTATCGAGCTCCAGCGCCATGACCTGCTGGATTCTCTCCGCCAGCTCCTTACTCTTGTCGCTGCCGGCATAGTAGAACGCCTGTGCGCCGTGCACGTATTCCTCATGATAGCTGTTCTGGTGTATGCTGACCGTCAACACCGGCTGCTTCTCCTCTATGATTCCCACACGGTTCTTCATGTCCTGAACTTTCTTATTAGAGGCATTCTCATCGTACAGCCCCGCATCGGAATCTCTTGTCAATACTACATCTACATCCTGCATCTGCAGAAATTTCTGTAATTTTAATGCGATCTGCAGATTAATATCTTTTTCCAGACTGCCATCGACACTGACCTTGCCCGGATCAGCTCCGCCGTGCCCTGCATCAACTACAACGCAGGGCTTATTTTCCGGCACCTCTACTTTCTCTGAGGTTACCGACTCAGACATCCTGCGTCCCCCGCGCACAATAAAGCAAGCCGCCGCAAACATCAATATAAGCAGTACGATCCTGAACAGTCTTTCCCTATTTTCCGGTTTCTTTCCCTTCATATCCCATTCCTAACGTCACTCCCTTTATAAATGCATATGAAGAAATCTTCCGAAAAATGCTGTCTTAGCGCGGACCGCTAGGGCTGATTCATATATTCTTCGATCACACCCCAGATAGAATCTACTTCAAAGCCGAGTTTCCATTCCGCCACGCCTCCGATGCCGTATTTATTCATGATGTTCAATTTCACACGAATCGAATCCTCGTCCTCCAGCCACACCTGATAATGGCTGTCACCCGACTGGTATTCTCCGTAATTCTGACAGGTCGTCTCATCCCACGCGGTAGTGATATTGTGATCCTTAATATACTGCTGTGCCATCTCCATGCCTACCGCCTGACTGTCCACCGTCGTGCCCTTCGTCTCCCATATCCTTGTGTAGAAGGGAATCGCATTGATTACCTTATTGGCAGGCACCTGTGCCACCGTATTGGAGATTCCGTTCTCCACAAAGTCAATAGACGCCACCGATCCGGCCGTATCGCTTCCCTTGTAATGTTCATCGTAGCCCATGACAATTACATAGTCCGCCACGATTCCCTGCTCTTTCCTATTATAGTGATCATTGTATCCCATCGGCACATAATTGTCGATGGACAGCACGATTCCATGTTCCCTGCACGGAATCGACAATTCTCTGATAAACTCGACAAAAGGTTCCCCGGCATCCAGACTGATATTCTCGAAGTCAATATTGATCCCGTCCAGATCATATGCCACCGCCGTATCGATCAGACCGCTGATCAGATGGGATCTGGTGCTCAGTCCCGCCAGAACCTCATAAGTGTCCACTCCTTCATTCGTGAAATTATCTATGAGTCCCCAGACTTCCAATCCCATATCGTGTGCCCGCTCCACGTAATCCGCCGAGGCCAGATTCGTAAAGTTACCGTCATTGTCATATAGAGCAAACCATGTGGGTGATATTACATTGATCCCCTTAGTACCCGCCATCATCTCCGCCAATGTGTCATTGCCCCCGATGCTCGCCACGGAATGCCATGCCAGATTGATCTTGTGATCGCGAGTATTAGACGTGTAGACCGGCTCCGTATAGTCAGTCACCGGTGCTGGCGTCTCCGTTTCTGTCTCACTCAATCTCTTGTTTTCCACATATCCGATAAAGGCATCCTCCGTCTTCACCTTCGTCCATGTCTCCATTTCCTCCAGCACGACTACTTTGTCACCCTCGGAGACATCCGTCAGAATATCGCTCTTGATCCCGCCCTGATAGCGCACCTGCGTATCATCGGTAATCGTTGCCACCTGACGCTCATTCCACTCCGTATAGACCTGCATATGATTCGGCTCCGTATACAGCGCGTAGGAGAAATTCGTATACTCTTTAACGAAATCCACCGCCACATACAGCATGTCCCCCTCGTATCTGGCGATCACATAATCCCTGCTGCTTTCGCTGCCGTCCACCGCAACTGTCTGCGAACCGATCACCGACGTGATTATGGCATCCGGCAATGTATAAATCAGCACATTTTCCCTCGTGTCTTCAAAAAATCTGTCGTTAAAATATTTATGCACCGTGGCAAAGTCAAAGTAACACACGCCATCCCACAATCTGGCGTGTTCCTCGACCCGTTCATCCTGTAAAATAATCGGCACATCGTCGCTGCCCTCGATGCCGAAATACTCCGCCAGATCCGCACGCTCCTTGGAATACGAATATTTCTCTATTAATTTAGCTCCAAATCCTACCCCCGCAACCACGATAATAAGGACGATCGCGATTAGTACCGGAATTATTTTTTTCATAGATCCAGCTCCTTTCTGACCGTCCTCATTATAACAAACTATTTCCTTTCAGTCATTATAATTTTGACATTTTTCGGCACATTCGTATTTTACCAAAATTATTACCAAAATTTACATCCTGCATAATCCGGCCACGGCTGTCACCTGCTACAGTCTCATGAAGCGGGAGCTTCTTAGAGAAACCTCAGCGTTCTATAATATAATTCATTCACATATGCTTTTTCATACGCCCNCAGGTTTTTACCGTTTCATCCTAAAATTTAGTCTGCCAAAAAGAGCATTGTGATATACTAACGGCATAAGATACTATTAGGATGTGAAATAGTTTCCAAGGCATCGCCGACATGCAAAAATAAAAAATAACTGTATAACCTACTCATTCCTTGTGAATTATAATTGTGAAATATAGAAAGAAATAAGATATGGTCTATGATCAGGCACATCGCCTATAAGACTCTCTCCGAACTGTGCTNCCGATCGCAGCGGAGAGAAAGATGTTATTTATGAAGTTGCACACGCTGCCTCCTTTCGTTGCCGACTATCGGAGACACCTTGTAGATCGATTATAGCCATAATATGACAAAAAAGCAAGTAAATTCTAAAATTATTAAAATTTTTTAAACACTTTATGCACACTATTGACTAAAATTGGCGCAAAGTATAAGATGCAGGTATCAAAAAAAGAGTTTGACTTTACAAACTCGAAGTATGCCAAAGAATTTCATAATAAATATTCTGTTTGAACAAAATATATGACTTAAAAGGATGTGACTATCATATGAAAATAGAAAAAGTTAACGAGCAGCAGATCCGCTGCACTCTTACAAGAGAAGATCTTGCCACNAGAGAACTGAAGATCAGTGAACTNGCCTACGGCACCGAGAAAGCCAAGACNCTGTTCCGCGATATGATGCGTCAGGCATCTTTCGAGTGCGGTTTCGAGGCNGAGGATATCCCGCTGATGATCGAGGCGATCCCGTTAAACTCCGAATGTATCGTACTGATCATCACGAAGGTGGAGGATCCCGAAGAACTGGACACACGTTTTTCCAAATTTGCCCCGTCAGTCCATGAGGACGATGATTATGACGAAGACGGCGAGGACTTAGTCAATGCCTTCTCCGACGGAGCCGATGAGGTACTTAATATGCTGCGTAAGATGAGCGGTGCCGATATCCCGGACGATTCCGCCAAGACAAAGCCTTCCTCCCCGGAGAGTTCTNCCGGACGCAGTGCTGCGAAGGAATCTGCCCCTGTGCAGTCTTCCAGNCGNCTTTTCTGTTTCCCGACACTGCACGATGTGACGAGGCTGGCCCATGTGGCGGCTGCCACCTACAACGGGAACAGCACATTATATAAAGATGAAACAAGCGGTGCCTACCTGCTGTTAATCAATTCCGATAACCAGAGCGCTTCCGATTTCAACCGNATNTGNAATNTGATCTCGGAATACGGCANGCCGGAGAAAGCGGCGCTTTCCGCTAAGGCTTATCTGGAAGANCATTATGAGCCGTTGATTAAAGAGCATGCGATTGAGGCTTTGGCNCAGNTATAGAACTCTATAGAATTAAAGAACGNTTGTTATTATAATCAACATTATAAAGACAATTAAAGCATCAAAAAGCAACCNCGACTCGACCAAAAGTNAGGGTTGCTTTTTTATATATTATAGATTTCACTTNGGAANAAANTCCAATTTAAGAANCATNTCCATCCCATCAGCCANTCTNTTTAATAANTGCAATGTNGGATTACCGTTTCCTGTNTCAATCTTGGAGATATCTGCCTGNTCAATGCCNGTGCGNTGCGCAAGCTCCCTTTGCGTCATATTCTTACTCTTTCTGGCATCAATCAGCGCCTGAATAGCATTAAACTCCGGTNCCAAATTATCCCACTCTCTTTGAAACTCCGAATTTTCCATATATTCCTCTAGNAACACATCCAAATCATCTTTCATGTTTACATCCCAGCCTTTCCAGATAATCTTTGCGATATTTTTTTGCTAATTCCAATGCAGCCCTTGGTGTTTTATTACTTTTCTTAATGAATCCATTTGTTAAAACAATAGTATTTCCCTCCACAAAAANGTATAGTATTCTGACAGCATTATTTCCCTGTATAACTCTCAACTCCAAAATACCATCTGTCAAACTTTTAGTGTAGGGTTCCCGCAGGTCATACCCATTTTGTCTTAATAAAGTAATCATACGTAATGTTTTTGCCTGCATCTTTGTTTCAAGAGAATCCAAAAAACATTTAACAGGTTTCTCGCCGGTTTTCTTTGTATACAAAACAATTACAAATTCCTTCATTTATGTATATTATCCTTTCTTAATTTTATGGCATGTATCCCATATTGTCAAGTCAACGCACCCACCGCAACATCAGGTAGCGACTTCGCAACAGTCAAAATCAGTTATAACTTTATGTCTCTTTAAACATCAATAAGGTTTTGGAAATATTTGCATGAAAATGCATTGATTTTTCAGAAAACCGTCCTGTTCATATGCGAATATGTAATGTTTATAGCATAAAAAAATACAAAATGCAAGAAAAACTAAAACGAAAAGCAGGCAAACAGAAAGCANCAAAAAAGCAACCTCGACTCGGCCAAAAGTCAGGATTGCTTATTTGATTTTTTTCGCACAATACTTTTTTACATTGCTAATTGCTATAAGAAAGTGGCTACTTCCTCCACCACCACAGGAACCCTTTCGCCTTAATGGTAAACTTGACAATCTTGGTCCCTCCGTAGTTATTTACGCCTCGAATGGTTACGCTTGCAGTGCCCTTCTTAACATTGTTCTTATAGCTGTTCGGCACGATCTCATACTGACTTTCATCGACCTGTTTTCCTTTGACCTTAACAGTGATCTGACTCTTATCCAATGTAATCTCCTGTCCCGTGTAGGTCTGCTTCGGGATGGATACCGACGCGGAAGAGATGGCCGCCTGCGTGATACGATACTCTCCTGTTATTGTTCCCGTATAGTTGCCGCCGTCTTTGGCATCTACCTGTACATTCAGGATCGTCCCTGCCGGAATGATATCGTTCTTATCCACCAATGTCCCCTCAGCACGGACTGTTCCATTGTCCAGTGTAGTCTCGTTCTTATAGGTATAAGTGAAAGTCTTATTATAATCCGCCCCTGCTTTCAAAGCCTTGCCGTTTATATCTGTGACCGTCACCTTAGCGGCATGGCTGTTTTTCTTATTCTGATATGTCTTATCCGCCGCCGTAAGTGTCAGCTTGCCGATATCCTGTGTAGTGATCTTATAGGTCAGTTTCGTCGTATATGTACCGGTAAAGTTTCCTTTTCCCTTGATCGTGATCGTCGGCTGTTTCCTTCCGCTGCCATCATTAAGGGTATTAATGTTCTGATACGACAATGTGTAGTCTTTTCCCTCTGTGAGTGTCTGCGTGGTGCCGTCATCATTGCTGAATGTGACGACTGCCCCCTGCTTCGCACCACCCTTGGCGTAAGGAACGGCACTACTCTCCGGCACCGCACGGATACGCTCTTCTTCGTCCTTAGCGATATTATACGGCTTGATCTTAAAGGTCTTCTTCAGGGTGCCGGTATAGCTGCCTTTGCCCGTAAAAGTCACTGTCGCCGTTCCCGCATCCCGACTCTTCTGCCACGATACCGTATAGTCAGTTCCCTTCACAAGAGGCCGCTCCGTTCCGTTGATCTTAATACGCAAAGTTAATTGCGGTCTAAAACTTATGCCCCCATATACAAAATCCTGACCCGACAGTCCGGTCACAGACGCCTTATTTATGGCAGTTCCCGTAATCTTGAAGCTGACCCGTTTCGTCCCGCTGTAGCCGGCTTCTTCTTTGCCCGTGATAATAACATAGGCTGTGCCAATCTGAGTATTGCGGCTGTAGCTTACAGTATAATGCTCACCCGCGTTTAATCTTGTCTTCCCATCTTGCACCGTGACCGCAGGTTCAATAGCGCTTCCGGTATACGCTTTATTAGGAATCTTCGACACGGTCATTTTACTCATCAGTTTTAACTCGCCCGTAATAGTCAGACTGATCCTTCGTGTGCCTGTATAATTCCCCTGTCCGGCAAGCTCAACGTAATAGCTTCCCGCCTCCTTGACCGAATCAAGTTTATTTTCACCTGTGCTGTCGTAATAGGTTACTGTATAGTCCGTCTTGTTCTTTAGTTTCCTGTCATTCCACATGAGAACGGGAATCGGTTTCTGGGCTGCGTTCTTATAGGCGATGGTCATATCGTCTGCTGCGAAAACACTATCGCCCGATTGCGCACCACCGGCTGCTACATCCGTACCGCCAGATGTGTCTGGCCCTATATTTAAACGCAGTATTTTAAATGTCTGTGTCTCTTTGCCGGTATAATTTCCCTTGCCGGTCACTGTGATCGTAGGCGCTTTCTTTGCATCAAATGCCGAATCTGCAGAATCCAATTCATACGCCTTGGTATTGTTCTTATAAGCAATCGTGTAGTCAGTCTTCTCCTTAAGCAGCGTCTTGTGATCGTAGACCCGCACCTCCGGTTTGATCGCTTTGCCCGTGTAATCATAACCGGTTTCGGTAATGCCTGCGATCCAGAGCCCGTCAGGAATGCTGCCGTCTGACGGGATATCTTCGGGAAGGATGTCGCCGTATATCGGATCGGGCTGGTCCGGCTGCCCGGAATCATCGTTTTCATCATCATCGTCATCAACGGGATCACTTCCTTTTTTGACATGGAATATCACTTCTTTCTCCCCGCAATAGATTCCCGTTCCTTTAATAGTAACCTTATATTCTCCCAGCCGCTTTACGGCAATGTCTCCGTAAACTCTGTAATCCCTTTCTTCCATCAATATCTGTCCGTTGTAAAGTACCTGTATAATCGGAGTCTGCTCTTCACCGTCGTAAATGATATCGTCAACGGTGATTTCTGCAGATCCCAGATCCACCTGATGAAGCGCAACACAGAATATGTCCGGATTATCATATGCCTCTTTCAGCTCATATGAAATGTTCAGACTGCCGTTCTCATCGGAGACTGACTGGCCTATGTAAAGCAGGTTGCCTGAGCTGAAGCAGTTCTCATCTGTACGGTCTTTCATGGCGTAGACATTGTAGATCTCGTTAGGTACCAGATTGGTGAAGGTTTCCGTAGCATCGTGCACGGATGGCTCCTCCGGTTCATCTACGGTCATTATGCTGTAAGCGGAACGACCAATACCGGACGGTGCAAATAAACGAAACGGCGTCAACTGGTTATCTGTCGTGCCGTTGCCGACCTGTCCATCCCTATTATACCCCCACGTGTACAGACTTCCGTTTTCCGTGATTGCCGCATATGTTCCATATGCCGCATGAAATCCATTAACATCTTTAATCTTCTCATGACCCAATATCCGTATAGGGATCAACTGATCTTCTTCTGTCCCATCGCCGATCTGCCCATATCCATTATCACCCCACATATACAAACCGCCACTCTCCGGGAGCGCTGCTACCGTCGTTGTAATGATATTACCACCATAATCACGCGAAGCAACAACGTCGCGGATCCGCTCTGTATTTAATATATGCACGGGGGTCAACTGATTTCCCCATGTTCCGTTACCGATCTCTCCGTCGGTATTTTTTCCCCACGCGTAAAGGCTTCCGTCCTCTTTAACCGCAAAGCTCATATCGCCTGACAAACTGACACTTTTGACATTATCCAATACCTTGACTGGTTCCGTCTGTTCCTCTGTCGTTCCGTTTCCAACCTGTCCATACGGATTATTTCCCCACATATATAAGCTGCCGCCTTCCGTGATTGCCGCGCTTGTTAATCCGAAATTTCCTAAAGCCCCACATGCCAGATCAACCGCTTTGACATTTTCCAACTTCTTTTCCACCGTAAATTGGCACAATCTTTTATTATTCTTTATGGCATCGCAGATCAAAACCCTTCCTCGTGACCGTGTGACAAGATTTAAATCATCCGGTCCATAAAGGTTCATGTTCACATCCCAAACATACAGATCACCATCTTCTGTAATCGCATAATACGGAGAGATATTATTCGGATAGGCAAAAACCTCCTTCACCGATTCATTCCCATCCATCACTATTTCCACCGGATTAACAAATACCATGGGAGGCACTTGCATCGCCGTATCATTAAAAAAATTATGTCCAAGGTTTCCCCAGCCGTATATGCTTCCGTCTTCCGTAACTACTATAGTAGCTCCCCACTCTACAACAACCGACTTTACTTTCTTATTCTTTACAGAAATCTTAGTCGGCTCCAAACGGTCTGTTGTCGTTCCGTCACCTAACTGACCATATGTATTGTCTCCCCACAGATACAGACTTCCGTCTTCCGTGATTGCCGCGCTGTGCGTATCTGCCAAGCTGACCGACTTCACGCCGTCCAGTACTTTTACCGGAGTGGTCTGAGGTTCTGGTCCACTCAGACCCTCTCTCGGATATAGACGCACGTTTCCCCACATGTACAGGCTTCCGTCTCCTGTAATGACCGCAGAACGGTTGCCGCATGTGTATACTTTGCTCACTGCGTTCGGTATCTCCAGCTGTATTCTGGAACCGTCTATCTCCACTGTCTTAGAAGTTGACATTCCGTTCTTCGTCGCAGACAAAACACATTCCCCTGCCGGAAGCCAGAGGGTTGCCAGACCGTTTTTGTTAGTCAGTGCCGATGGTTCTTCTTCATCTGCCGTCACGGTCATATTATCGTCACTGTAAGCCGACATTCTCCCTGCACCGCCACCGCCTTTGGCGGACACTTTCGCGCCACTTACGGAATTATTCGTTTTCGAGCCCGGTGTCGAAGAAGTTACATTAACGTCTGTTTTGAATTCCTTATATGGGCATTCACCCAAACCAAATTTCTGATAATCCAAGGAATAATACCACGCTGTTGTAGGCCAATCATTGTCATATATTTCAATCTCTTTTGTATATAGTAAAAAAGTAAGATCCCCCGTAATATTCACATACGGTCCAATATCGACATTGAAGCATGTATTACATTTATGTCTTTCTGTTGCTGTCGAAAATATTGTTTCTTCCATTACTGCCGTCACTTTAACGCCGCCGTCTAAATGTAATGCAGCGCTCAAAATCTTCTCGTGCAGAAAAAAAATCGTCGGGGAAACAACCAGTCCCAGAGCAATCGTCGCCTCCACACATTCAGACAACATAAATACCGGGGTTTCACTGATATTCATCACGTTGCCATCTTCAATTGCAAATCCGACCGATCCCGAAAGTTTTCCTACATAACCGCCTTTTACTTCTGCTTCTAGCTTCACATCGAGCTTACAGCTCAGTGTTACTCCCGGAACATTTGTAGGCATCTTCGGATTACCTATTTCCCTCGTTTTCTCTCCGCTGACCTTACACTCTATCGACGCTGTTGCGCCATAGGTGATCTTCATTTCAGTTCTCTTGATCTTTTCCTTATCGTCCAGAAAGATTTTGACGGTACTCTCCCCACCGATATCTTTAAGATTAAAAGAAATTCCGTCTTCATCATCTTCCGCCGTAGACCAGTCCTCAATGCTCCACTCTGCAGCCCGTTCGTAATCGGGCTCCGCATAATCGCTTCGCGCACCTGTCTTGGGATTTTCCGCACCCACTTTGATGAACTCAATAATGGTGTCCCAATCCGGTTCTTCTCCTATGATTGTGGTAATTGCCGGAGATTCTTCCGTATTCGTTGCTATGCTGTAAACTCTGGTAATAATGGTGGCATTATCGTCATAATAATAGGCGATGACATCCCCTTCCTCCAATGAAGTAATGTCTTCATTCGGATTTTCAATCCGATATATGAGGCTCTCTTCATCGCACTCTATCACCTTATTTACATCCGTATTTTCACTCTTACGGATAACTTTTACATCTTCTCGAAAAACAAGAAAGTTATTATATGTATCTTCATCCAGATTTAAAACCTGTTCGCTTGCAAAATCCGCAGTCGTCTTAGCATAGAATTTCTGCATTTTCTGCGTATAATCCGATGACTCATATTCTCTTCCAAGCGGTCTTGCGCTTTCGGTTTCTACCAGAAACCCACGCAGCACAAAGTATTCCGGCATACTGTCTGTTTCTATGGGAACTGCTGCCTCCGTGTCCCCCGGTTTTACATCCACGCTGCCCGATGCTATCAGTCTGTCACTGTTCTCGTCATATAATCCTACAACCAGCGTCCCTTTTTCTGCTGTCTGAAAGGAAACTGCCGCTTCTGTTCCATTCAGAGTAATTCCATAGACATTACATCCTGTATTCTCACTCTCCAGTAAAACCTGTTCAGACAGGTTATCTGCGAACAAGCGCCCAAGCGAGTTCGTTGCATTAACGGTCACCAGACNATTTTCGGACACACTATTCTCTGAAACACTGTTTTCCGAAATACTTTCATCCTCATCATCCGTTACATTCGACTGNTCCTCATCGGCAGCAGCGCCTATGCCACCGCTTTCTTCCTCATCTCCCACAACGTCATCCGGCTTGTCTGTGGTCTCTCCTCCGTCCGTATCACCAGTATTATCTTCATCTGTACCGTCTCCCATTTCAGGATTNNCAGTCACATCTTCATCTGTCTCCGTATCCTGCGCTTCACCCGTGCCCTGTTNCGGTTCNTCCGGCTGATTCTCTCTATCGGGTGCTTCACCTTCCACGTCCGGCACCGTTGTCTCCGCCTCTCCGCCCGGCGTCGTTGTCTCTGTTCCTTCACCCGGAGCCGTTATTCCCGCNTCCACGCTCGGCTCTGCCGCCAGTGCCGTCAAATCCGTACTTGAAAAAAGCATTGCGCACACCAACAATATGCTCAACGCTCTTCTTCTCATCCATTTTCCACTTNTGGTCTTCATGNTTTTCTCCCTCATAATTTCTTNTGTATGNCCGTATAAATACAACATCGCATGTATTNCATTATACCCNCCNCCTAAAATTCTCGTCAATNTATTTCCGGTTTTAAAAATCCCNCAGCCCGATTTTGATATTAAATTTAGTNAATTATTTATTGTTAAACTGTTGCAATATGCTTATTTATATGCTACCGTATTNATGGGTGTTACTAAAACGGTAAGCGGTTCGCCTTTTGCCAGATGANTACATTTGAGAACTTCCCGTATTNCGGAGGTGGTACATAATGGAAAATAAAGTGAAAGGCACAAGATATGATGTNGGAAACGATAGTGGATATCGTGGGTATTGCGGTAACAGTGGTCAGTATAATNGTNACCGGTATCAGTATCATACAGTCCACTAAAGCAAACAGAAANCATCAAAAAAGCAACCGCCACTCGACCAAAAGTTAGGTTGCTTTTTTGATTTGCAACTATTAACCAAGGCGAACCGTTACTAACGGTAACACCCTTTTTATGCTCTTATTCTAACGCAATATTGATTATAATTCAATACTTTTCTTGAAAATTCTTACACCGCCGCAATCTTAGTCATCAGATCATCTACTGCGATCCCATGCACCATAGCCGCCTCTTCCAATGTCTCTCCCTGTGCGGAAGGACATCCGAGACAGTGCATACCGATCTCCATGAGTACCGGTGCGATGTCAGGATTCGTTCTTAACGCTTCGCCGATTGTTGTGTCCTTTGTAATATCTGCCATGATCATTTACCTCCGTTCATCCCGCGCAGGCGGAACAGTTTATTTTAGGGTTATCAACATGTATTATTTCACATGTCCTTATGTTTCATTAGTATAATAGGAAAAAAAGATTCCTGCAAGCCATCAATTTTCCCATTTTTTAAACAATATGTTTTTTACATACAATTTTCACAAATTTTTCATAAAAATATGCCATTTGTATGAGAAAAAGTACAAAGCCCGACTTGACTCTTCCGCTTGCTATAACATATAATATGTGTACTGGATAAGCATTTTTCGGCATTTTATTAAAAATGTCAAAAATTTAACAAAATATTAATTGATAGGAGGCTATTTCAAAATGAGACCAGAATGGAAAGATTTTGTAGGCGGCAAATGGGACAAAGAAGTCAATGTTCGCGACTTCATCCAGAGAAACTATCATCCGTATGACGGTGATGAGTCCTTCTTGGCAGAGCCTACACAGAACACCAAAGACTTATGGGCACAGGTTCTTGATCTGCAGAAGCAGGAGCGTGAGGCAGGCGGCGTACTTGATATGGATACTAAGGTTGTATCTACGATCACATCCCACGGCCCGGGCTACTTAGACAAGAGCAAGGAGACAATCGTAGGTTTCCAGACAGATAAGCCCTTCAAGCGTTCTTTACAGCCTTACGGCGGTATCAGAATGGCAGAGAAAGCTTGTACAGATAATGGATATGAAGTTGATCCCGAGATCAGCGAGTTTTTCTCCACACATAGGAAAACACACAATGCCGGCTGTTTCGATGCATATAATGCAGAGATGAGAGCTTGCCGTTCTTCTCATATTATCACAGGTCTTCCGGATGCTTACGGACGTGGACGTATCATCGGCGACTACAGACGTGTTGCTCTGTACGGTATTGACAGACTGATCGAGGATAAGCAGGCGCAGAAGGATTCTACAGGCCGCGTTATGACAGACGATGTGATCCGTCTTCGTGAAGAGCTTTCCGAGCAGATGGTAGCCCTGAAGCTGATGAAAGAAATGGCTGCTTCCTATGGCTGCGATATTTCCAAACCCGCTTCTAACGTAAAGGAAGCTATCCAGTGGACATATTTCGGATATCTGTGCTCCGTTAAAGAGCAGAACGGTGCTGCTATGTCTCTCGGACGTACTTCTACATTCCTTGATGTATATGCAGAGCGTGACCTTGCTAACGGTACATTTACCGAGAAAGAGATTCAGGAGTTCGTTGACCACTTCATCATGAAATTAAGACTGATCAAATTTGCACGTACACCTGAGTACAACCAGATTTTCGCAGGCGATCCGGTATGGGTAACAGAGTCCCTCGGCGGTGTTGGTGTTGACGGTCGTCCGATGGTAACGAAGATGAGCTTCCGTTACCTGCACACGCTGACCAACTTAGGACCTTCTCCGGAGCCGAACTTAACAGTTCTCTGGTCCACAAGACTTCCTGAAGCTTGGAAAAAATACTGTGCTAAGATGTCCATCCAGACTTCTTCCATCCAGTATGAGAACGATGATCTGATGAGAGTAACTCACGGTGATGACTACGGTATCGCATGCTGCGTATCTTCCATGGTTATCGGTAAGGAAATGCAGTTCTTCGGCGCACGTGCTAACGTTGCTAAATGTCTGTTATACGCATTAAACGGTGGTATCGATGAAGTTACCAAGAAACAGGTTGGTCCTAAATATCGTCCTGTTACCGGTGATGTACTGGATTATGATGATGTTATGGATAAATTCATCGACATGTTAGAGTGGCAGGCAGACGTGTATGTAAATACACTGAACATCATCCACTACATGCATGACAAATATTGCTATGAGAGAGCAGAGATGGCTCTTCATGACAGAGATGTTAAGCGTTACTTCGCAACAGGTGTTGCAGGTCTCTCCATCGTAGCTGACTCCTTATCCGCTATCAAGTATGCTAAGGTTGAACCGATCAGAGACGAAGACGGTATCATCGTTGACTTCAAGACAACAGGTGAGTTCCCGAAATATGGTAACGACGACGACCGCGTAGATGAGATCGCTCAGGAGATCGTTCACAAGTTCATGACAGCGATCAGAAGACATCACACCTACAGAAACGGTGTTCCTACAACCTCTATCCTTACAATTACGTCTAACGTAACTTATGGTAAGGCTACAGGTAATACACCTGACGGACGTAAGAAAGGTCAGCCTTTCGCTCCGGGTGCTAACCCGATGCACGGACGTGATACTCACGGTGCAGTAGCTTCCTTATCTTCCGTATCCAAGCTTCCGTTCAACGATGCACAGGATGGTATCTCCAATACCTTCACCATCATTCCGGGTGCCCTTGGTAAAGAAGATCAGGTATTCGCAGGTGATATCGAGTTAGATCTGAATAAATAAGATGATTTCAGCAAAAGCTGAAATCGGAAAAAAATCCATATATGACAGATTTTTTTCCAAAGATATCTAAGGAGGAAAAATATATGGATAATAATCAGATGATTGAAGACTTTGTCAAGATGATGGATTCCGGTATGGCACAGGGTGTCGGACATGTGAATGTAGACGTTGACGACAAAGCTGACAATTCTAAAAATGTGCAGACAATGGGGTGCACGGATTGCTCCCGTACCCCGTTGGCCTGCAGTGTTCCGACTCTCCATGAGGGTTTAGACGACTACAAATAATAGGAGGACAAAACAATGGCAGCAGCAAATGCTCAGGTAGATAACTTAGTTTCTTTATTAGATGGTTATGCAACAAAGGGCGGCCATCACCTTAATGTAAACGTACTCAACAGAGATACTTTATTAGATGCTCAGAAGCATCCTGAGAACTATCCTCAGTTGACGATCCGCGTATCCGGTTATGCAGTAAACTTCATCAAACTGACACCGGAACAGCAGGCAGACGTTATCTCTCGTACATTCCACGAGTCAGTATAATTCTGAATGTCAAGTATACAGGAGTCTCGCAACAGCGAGGCTCCTTTTATGTTTTCAAGATCATACCAATTTGGATCCTTTCACCATACACACCTCCTCTCGTTAGTCTTTACACCCCATAAGCCGTTTGCTATAATATAATCAGCAATAAAAGGTAATGATAATGCAAAGAAAGTATGTGATCATATGTCAGATGCGGCAAATATCATCAGAGATTCCATTACAGAATTTTCAAGATTACAAAGCTGGATGCTATCCGTCAGGGATAAAGATCCCGTAACATACAATTCAATGTATGAACGATATATTGAATTAAAAGTGACATTAACAACTTTAGGAGTTAATCTTACTGAACTGGATAGAATAAAAGAGTAAATCGCTTTGCGAAGTTAACAAAGTGAGCAAGTATGTTTGCGAGAAATTTCTTATGAGATGCTACGCATCTCCGTAAACTAGTACATGAACGTAGAAATATCCTAATAATACAAGAAAGAAGGTTATGATATATGCAGGGAAGAATCCACTCTTTAGAAAGTTTCGGTACGGTAGACGGGCCGGGAACACGTTTTGTAGTTTTTGTACAGGGCTGCCCTATGCGCTGCGCCTACTGCCACAATCCCGATACCTGGGCTATGACCGGCGGAACGATGATGGAACCGGAAGAAATTTTCGAGCAGTATAAACGAAATGAGGCTTTTTACAAGGGCGGCGGCATTACGGTTACGGGCGGTGAGCCGCTAATGCAGGTTGATTTCTTAATAGATCTGTTTACAATTGCCAAGGCTAACAATGTACACACCTGCATCGACACATCGGGAATCGCCTATAAGAAAAACGCTAATCCGGAATGGCTTGCCAAGCTGGATCAGTTAATGACAATGACCGATCTTGTCATGCTCGATATTAAACACATTGATCCCGAAAAACATAAAGAACTGACTTCCCAGCCCAATGACGGCATTCTTGCTTTTGCGGAGTATCTGGATGAAAAGCATGTAGATTTATGGATTCGGCATGTCATCGTGCCGGGCATTACGGATGATGATCAGTATTTGTATCAGCTCGGCTATTTTATCGGTGGTTTATCCAATCTGAAAGCGCTGGATGCACTTCCCTATCACACTATGGGAAAACCGAAGTATGAAAAGCTTGGCATAGCCTACAAACTGGACGGCGTAGAACCCATGGATAAAAGCAAGCTGATCGAAAAAAAGGAAAAGATTCTGGACGGCATCCGCAAGCGCCGCGAGGAATTAAGTCTGCAGGCATAAGCTTTTCCTCATTTTCAAAAAAGCTATACTTTGCCACTTGTATATTGGTTTCTTTTATATTAAAATAGATACATGACGAATTGATAAATTTATATCAATCACTCACAGTCTTATAATATTAAGGAGGATACGGTTATGGCATATGTAATTAGTGATGCTTGTGTAGCATGTGGCGCTTGTGAGGGTCAGTGTCCTGTCGGTGCAATCAGCATGGGCGACGGCAAATTCGAGATCGACGCAACAAAGTGTATCGACTGCGGTTCTTGCGCAGGTGTTTGCCCTACAGGTTCCATTTCTCAGGGTTAATCACACACTAAAGCGAAATACAGAGAAGAAACGTCCTACAGCGTTTCTTCCAAACATAAAGTTACTCTTAGGTACTGTGCCTCAGAGTAACTTTTTTCATATATGGTTTCTCTACACTTTCTTTTTCCCTTTACCCAGTCTTTCCCTCGTCTTGTGACGGTCTCTAATCATTTCGTCGATCTTGCGGTAATGCTCTTCCTCCTGTTTCCAGCGCGCTTCATCCCGCTCCTCCTGCATCCTAAACTGATAGTCCAGTTCTTTCAATATACTGTCCTTTACATCGGTGCATAATTCTTTATTCGCCGATTTGACTGCTTCCGTAATCATATGCTGTAATAAGTACTGCAATCTTGCCGCTTTCCGTTCTCTCTCCGCATCATTATTCTCGTGCTGCTGTGATACCGCACTGCCTTCCTTTCCCGGCAATACCACCGCATAACGGTGCTCCTGCTCTGTATTTTTTCCCTCCGTATTCTCTTTCACAGATTCTTTGACCATATTCATCAATTTCTCCTCTCGGATTTCCGCCTTACTTTGCCATACCGCGCAATTCGTATCGCCCGTTATTTTTTCATTACTCTTTCCTGCACCTTCTTGCGATTCAGATACTGACTGCCCATTCTGCTCCCCTCCCGATACGGGCGGAATTTTGAACAGAACGGTGCGTATTGCCTTAAGCTGCAATCCCTGCTCTTTCAGTAACTTGATGTGCTGCAGTTGCTTGATATCCTGTTCCGTATAATATCGGTGCCCCATCTCATTGCGTTTAATAGGAAGTTTCAGCTCATCTTCCCAGTATCGCAGCACATGGCTCTCCACCTGTACCTTCTTAGCGGCCTCTGATATGTAGAAGATTGTTTTTTCTTCCATTCCGACTCCTCCTTCTTTCAAAAATTGAGCTTCGCGGGGTTGCGAGATTCGCTTCGCGAACTCGAAGCTTGCCAAGCAATTTCCTAATATAATATAAAAAGAGACCGCCCTACTCAGGATTGTCTCTTTTGTAAAAATTGCGCCTCGTTCAGTTATTATTTATTTTTGCAGATTTGCAAACTTTGTGAAATCCGGTAACCATACCAGCTCTACTGTGCCGATCGGACCGTTTCTCTGCTTCGCGATGATAATCTCCGCAATTCCTTTCTTCTCCGTATCTTTATTATAGTAATCATCTCTGTAAATGAACATAACCACATCCGCATCCTGCTCGATCGCACCGGACTCACGCAGATCCGACAGCATCGGTCTGTGATCGGGTCTTTGCTCCACCGCACGGCTAAGCTGAGACAGCGCAATCACCGGCACATGCAGCTCTCTCGCCAGCGCCTTAAGGGAACGGGAGATATCGGATATCTCCTGCTGTCTGGAATCCGTAGATCTTCCACTTCCGGACATCAACTGCAAATAGTCTATGATGATCATTTCCAAATTGTGTTCTAACTTATATTTGCGGCACTTGGAACGCATTTCTGAAATGCTGATACCGGGCGTATCGTCGATAATCAAATGCGACTTACCGATCACGCCTGCGCTCTCGATCAGCTTCTCCCACTCTGCGTCAGACAGATTACCCGTCCTAAGGTGTTGTGAGTCAACTTTAGACTCCATGGAAAAGAGTCTGTTGACCAACTGTTCCTTAGACATCTCCAAACTGAAGATCGCCACCGTTTTATCCTGCTTAAAAGCCACATATTGGGCCACATTTAACACAAACGCTGTTTTTCCCATGGAAGGTCTTGCCGCCACCAGAATGAGGTCAGAAGGCTGCATACCGGCTGTTCTGTAATCCAGATCCAGAAATCCCGTCGCAACTCCGGTTACATTGCCCTTATTATGGGATGCCTTCTCTATATGATCCATGGCATTCATAACGATCTGTCTGATCGGAACGAACTCTCCCGTATTCCTTCGCTGCACAAGATCGAAAACTCTCTTCTCCGTATCCGCGAGGATGTCTTCCAAACTGTCCTTACCAACATAACAGGTGTTAGCAATTTCTTCATTCAGTCGGATTAGTTTCCTGAGCGTGGCCTTCTCCGACACAATATTAGCGTAATACTTTACATTCGCCGAAGTGGGCACCGCCGTGATTAAATCGCGGATAAATTCCAGACTGCTCACCTCCGGCGGCACATCTTTCTCTTTCAGTCTATCCTGCAGTGTTACCAAATCTACCGGCTTGCCCTCATCATTGAGTTCCACCATCGTGTCAAAGAGCACGCCATACTGTTTGTTATAGAAATCCTCTCCAAGCACGATCTCCGAGGCAACCACGATTGCCTCTCTGTCCATGATCATGGAACCGATGACAGACTGCTCCGCCTCTATGCTGTGGGGTAATATTCTTTTCAGGAGCGCTTCCTCCAATGTCTGCCACCTGCCTTAACTTTGTACTTTCTTCCTGTGTTACTTAGCGCCCTCTTCCACTACCTTCACACGCAGCTTGCCGGTCACCTTGGGGTGAAGCTTCACGCTTACCTCATAGGCACCTAATGCCTTAATTGCTTCCGGAAGCTGGATCTTCTTCTTATCCAGTTCCAAGGCACACTGTTCCTTCGCCGCCGCCGCGATCTCCTTGGAAGATACGGAACCGAAAGCTCGTCCGCCCTCACCGGATTTCATGGTAAGCACCACTTCCTTCGTCTCCAGCACCTTAGCCAGCTCCTGCGCCGCTTCAAGCTGCTCCTGTGCCACCTTATCCGCATTTGCTTTCTGTAATTTCAGATTATTCATATTGACGGAATTCGCTTCCACGCCCAATTTCTTAGGCAGAACGAAGTTCCTTGCATATCCGTCACTCACGTTTACGATCTCGCCCTTCTTACCAAGCGATTTTACATCTTCCAATAAAATAACCTTCATGTCAATTCCCCGCTTTCTGTGCGCCTGTACGCTTTCTCAAAGCATACTCACACTTCTTACGCCTCCAACTCGCCTTCCGCGATCATCGCATCCAGCGTTCTCTTAATGGTTACGATGCCTTCTTCTATCGTACCGTTCTCCATCTGTGCGCCCGCCACATTCATGTGACCGCCGCCGCCCATCCGTTCCATGATCACCTGCACGTTCACTTCGTCAATAGAACGCGCACTGATATAGATAATGCCGTTATACGGCGTCAGAATAAAGCTTGCTTTAATCCCTTTGATATTTAACAGTTCATTGGCTGCCTGTGCGCCCACCACGGTAGGACTCGCCACGTCATCGGCCGTACATACCGATATCGCATAAGATTTTCTGTAGATCTCCGCCTGACTGACGGCATCCGCCTTGGCCTTATACTCTGCCGCATCGTCACGAAACAGTTTCCGAACACGGGTCACATCCGCACCGTTCCTGCGCAGGAATGCTGCCGCCTCAAAAGTTCTGACACCGGTCTTCGTCATAAAATTATTCGTGTCTATCATAATACCGGAATACATGCAGTCCGCTTCCTCCGGCCTAAGCTTCAGATTATCGCCGATATACTGTAGGATCTCCGACACCATCTCACATGCGGAAGAGGCGTAGGCCTCAATATAGGAGAGGGTCGCATTCTCAATAATCTCCGATCCCTGTCTGTGATGGTCCAGTACCACCACGGATTTACAACGTTTTAACAACTCGGGGCATTCCGTGATACTGGGCTTATTGACATCTACCACCACCAGTACCGCATTGCTGCCGACCATCTCAAGCGCCCGCGCGTTATTGATAATCATATCTTCTTCATAAGCACTGTTATTTAAAAATGTATCCACCATTGGCTGGATGGCAGCGCCTACGTCATTTAACACGATATGCGCCTTCTTATTCAATACTTCGGCAACTCGGTAGATGCCCACGGCTGCACCGAAGCTGTCCGCATCACCCATGCGGTGTCCCATAACAAAGATCTCATCCTTAACGGCGATGATTTCCTTAAGCGCGTGCGCCTTGACTCTTGCCTTGACACGGGTGCTCTTCTCCACCTGCTGGCTCTTGCCGCCATAGTATGCCACATTCTCGGGCATCTTGACCACAGCCTGATCGCCGCCGCGCCCCAGTGCGATATCGACCGCATTGCGTGCAAACTCATAGTTCTGTGTATAGCTTAATCCGTCCAACCCCATGCCGATACTGATCGTAACCGCCATCTCATTACCGATATTGACCGTCTTAACCTCTTCCAGCAGATCAAACCGGTTTTCCTGAAGCTGAATCGCCGCTTCCTTGCGCATGATAACGAAATATTTATCTTTCTCCAGCTTCCTGCATATACCATCCATAGCCGCGATATATTTGTTGACCTTACGATCTATCAATGCTATCAGCAGAGAACGCCTGACTTCCTCCACACTTTCCAATGCTTCGTCGTAATTATCCAGATAAATAAGCATTACGGCTAATGATTGGTTATCGACCTCTTTCAAAGCGATTTTCAGTGCCGTCTCGTCAAACAAGTACAGAGCAATCAGATAGCCCTCATACCCCTTAGCCTCTATAATATCACTGTTCTCGGCCATCTCCTTAAGAGAGATCTTCTTCATCTTAGCGATATAATTGCCGGAATCATACTCCACATCAAACTCTACTTCGTCCTCTTCATTGATGCCGGGCAGCTTGTCCTTCGTGATAGAAGGAAACAGTGATGTGACAGACTTGCGGTATCCTTTATCCTGATGTACCATCTTCTCAAATGCGATATTCGTCCAGATAATCTTGCCGCCGTCGTCTAACAGCGCATGGGGAAGTTCCAGATCCCGCAGAAGCCTTCTCTGAATCTGTCCGTACTGCGTTGCAAAGCTGACCAGCTCGTTCATAATGATCGGCTTATTATAGAACATCATGGACAGAATAATGGCGATATAGAATATAATAAATCCGCTGAGTATCAGCCCTGCTCTGTAATCGATCATATAAATCAGGACATCCACAGCGATCAGTAAGAATCCCAGATATAAAGAAGACTGTAAGTACGACTTTAATCTTCCCTTTAATTTTACACTGTTTTTCATCATATCTTCTTCTCTTTATTTATTCCGAAGCATATCAATCATCTTCACAAAGAATCTGTATTTTCTTCCGATATACGCTTGCGCACCATCATAAGTATAGCATTTTTTATAAATTCGTGCTACTCCAATATATAGAGCTTTTTCACTAAAAAATGACAGGATATGGTAGTTCCTATAACATAATAAAAAGCTGTTGCCAAGGCAACAGCTTTCTCATTAACATTAATTAGTCCTGTACATAGGGCATAAGCGCTACGTGTCTTGCGCGCTTGATCGCTACTGTCAGCGCACGCTGATGCTTCGCACAGTTTCCGGTGATTCTTCTGGGAAGGATCTTACCTCTCTCAGATACGTATCTTTTCAGTTTATTGGTATCCTTGTAATCGATTACATTATCTTTGCCGCAGAAAACACATACTTTTTTTCTTCTGCGCATTCCGCCCTTTTTCTTAGGGAAATCCGGCTTGTCTGTTTTATTAAATGCCATGGTCTTTGCCTCCTTCTAAATTCAAACAATTAGTTGAACGGCAGTTCCTCATCGATTCCGTCAGGAATATTCATAAATCCGTCGCCGGCTGCTGCCGGTGCAGGTCTGTTTGCAGGAGCATATCCCCCATCTCCATTTCCGGCGCTGTTCTTGCTCTCGGCAAATTCCTGTTCCTCTACCACGATATCTGTTGTATACACTTTGACGCCATCCTTGTTGGTATAGCTGCCCGTCTGGATACGTCCCGTAATCGCAATCTTCGTTCCCTTGTGAAAATATTTCTCCGCAAACTCGCCTGCCCTGCCAAATGCAACACAGTTGATAAAATCTGCGGTCTGATCATCGTTATTACGATTAAATCTGCGGTCTACAGCCAGTGTATATCTAGCAACTGCCATAGCGTTGTCTCCCTGAGAATATCTTACCTCAGGATCTCTTGTCAAACGCCCCATAAGTATTACTTTGTTCATAAATACCTCTTTCTATTTCTCGTCTTGTCTTACGCACAGGTATCTGATGACATTATCCATAATACGGATACGGCTCTCGATCTCGGCCGGAACATTGCTCTCCGCTTCGAACTGGATAAAATAGTAGAAGGCTTCTTTCATTTTCTGTACTTCATAAGCCAGTCTCTTCTTACCCCAGTCATCCACGTTTGTAATCTGTCCGCCGAATCTTTCTACCAGAGCCTTAGCTTTCTCTAAAGTAGCGGCTCTTTCGTCATCTTCGATCTTTGCACTAACAACAACGGCTAACTCGTATTTGTTCATGCTTCTTTCCTCCTTTTGGTCTCTGGCCCCTTCTTAATAAAGGAGCAAGGATGATTGACTTTACAGTCATATTAGTATATCACGGATATTTATGATACCATAGAAACCCGCGAACCGCAAGTGTTTTTTATACAGAATTAGAAGCGCTCTTCACGTTCTTCACATTTTTCTCCGCCTGCCTGCGCGGAATCATAATCTGATGACCGCATCCCATACACTTCAATCGAAAATCCGCCCCGACACGCAACACCTCCCACTCCTTAGAACCGCAGGGATGCTGTTTCTTAAGCTGTAATATATCCCCAACCTTAATATCCATTACCAATACCCTTTCACATAGCATTCGCTAAGGCTTGCCAACAACCAGCTCAGGGAGGAGTATATTCCGTAGAAGCCCCTCAAAAAGCGTCGGCACTTAACGAGGTATTTCACGAGTCTAGTGTTCACTACGCTTTTTGCGGAACGAAAGCGCGGCGCCGAAGGAATATACTTCTTCCTGAGCGTCACCTTGTCGCATCCTAATCCAACTGCGAAAAGATCTCCCCGATACTCCCCTGCACGATCAGATCCGCAATGGAATCTCTCGGCGTGGGTGTCTTATTAACTAATACCAGTTTACTGCCGTTATAATAATCCAAGAGTCCCGCCGCCGGATAGACTGCCAGTGAAGTACCGCCCACGATCAACACATCTGCCTCGCTGATATAACGCACCGCGTCGTTAATCGTCTTCTGGTTCAGCCCTTCCTCATACAACACTACATCCGGTTTAATACTGCCGCCGCAGGTACACGCCGGTACGCCCTCGGAATTTGCAATATATTCCACATCGTAGAATGTACCACACGTCTCGCAGTAGTTGCGCAGAACAGAGCCGTGCAGTTCCAGCACTACCTTACTGCCTGCCGCCTGATGCAGACCGTCAATATTCTGGGTAATCACCGCCTTAAGTTTTCCTTCCCGCTCCCACTGTGCCAGTTTTAAATGTGCCGCATTGGGCTTCGCGTCAAGGCATAACATTTTAGCACGGTAGAAACGATAGAACTCATCCGTCTTCTGCCGATAAAATGTATGACTTAAGATCGTCTCCGGCGGATAATCATACTGCTGGTGATACAAACCGTCCACACTTCTGAAGTCCGGAATGCCGCTCTCGGTAGACACCCCGGCACCCCCGAAAAATACGATATTGTTGCTTTCATTTACCCATTTACGAAGCTGTTCTAACTGTTCCATACTCCACCTCCATATCTGACCATGCTGTATGTCAGGTATTCCGCATTGTGTCACACCCGTTATGTTACGCTCGTTATGTTACATTTGCTATTTTACAACGCATATTGTATTTCTGTCCACTTTCATGACAATGCAAAACCATCATCAAATCGGATTTTCACCACGCCGTTATTCACCCGGTCTTATTTATGCTCCCCCAGTTCCAGCCTGTTTACCGCGGAGAAGATCGCCCGCACAGAAGCCCTCGTGATGTTGGAGCTTACGCCTACACCGTAGGTCACTCTGCCGCTCTCCACATCCAGCAGATGAATATACGCCGCCGCCTGCGAATTCGATCCGCTCTGCAGCGCATGCTCTTCGTAATCCAGAATCTTAATATCGATATCCAGCTCTTCCTGCAGTCCGCGCTTCGCCGCATCAATCGGTCCGTTGCCCACAGCCTCAAAGGTCTTCTCCACTCCGTTATCCGTATAGATCACAGTTACTTTAGTATCAAACTCTGACTTCGTCTCTCCGCTTAAGTCATCCACACGCAATTTGCGGAAATGGATCGGCTCTTTCTGATTCAGATACTGCTCTCTGAAATTCTCCATGATCTGATCCGGTGATACTTCTCCCTGTTTCTCGGATATCTTCTGGATTACATTTGCAAACTCCTTATGCATGCCCTTAGGCAGCTTGAAACCAAAGTATGTGTCCATGATAAAAGCTACGCCGCCCTTGCCTGACTGGGAATTGATCCGCACGATCGGCTCATACTCTCTTCCGATATCCGAAGGATCTATGGGCAGATACGGCACCTGCCAGATCTCACTGCCGCGCTCTTTCAAGGCATGAACGCCCTTGTTAATGGCATCCTGATGGGAACCCGAGAATGCGGTAAATACCAGTTTACCCGCATAAGGATGTCTCGGATGGATCGGTATCTTACAGCACCTCTCATAGATCTCAATACTCTCATTCACGTGCTCGATCGCAAGCTTAGGATCGATCCCCTGTGAGAACATATTATATGCAATATTCATGATATCCACGTTACCGGTACGCTCACCGTTACCGAACAGTGTACCTTCCACGCGGTCTGCTCCCGCCAGAAGCGCCAGCTCTGCACTCGCCACTCCGGTCCCTCTGTCGTTGTGCGGGTGCACGCTTAAGATGATACTCTCCCGGTTCTTGAAATGGGTGTTCATCCACTCAATTTGATCGGCGTACACGTTCGGCGTATTCATCTCCACCGTAGAGGGCAGATTGATGATCATCGGATTTTCCTTCGTGGGTCCCCACTCTTCCTGTACCGCGGTACAGATGTCCAATGCAAAATCAAGTTCCGTTCCTGTGAAGCTCTCCGGAGAATACTCCAGAATAATCTTGCCCGGGAAATTTTCCGCGTGACGCTTCACCATCTTTGTGCCTTCCACGGCAATATTAATAATCTGCTCTCTGTCCATATGGAACACCACATCACGCTGCAGTGTGGAGGTGGAATTATAGATATGGACGATCGCCTGCTTACATCCCTGAATGGATTCAAAAGTCCGTTCCACCAATTCCTCACGGCACTGTGTCAATACCTGAACCACCACATCATCCGGAATCAGCCTACGGTCAATCAACTGCCGCAGAAAATCGTATTCAATCTGGCTCGCCGCCGGAAAGCCGATCTCTATCTCCTTGAATCCCAGTTTGATCAGATAGTTAAAAAATTCGATCTTCTCCGATACAATCATGGGATCGATCAACGCCTGATTGCCGTCACGAAGATCCACGCTGCACCATATGGGTGCCTTTTCGATCTCCTTATTCGGCCATTTTCTCTCCGGATAATCCACCACCGGATTCTTACGATAACGCTTGTAATTTAACATTTAGGTCTCCTCCAATTCTTCAATAATAAAAGAAAGCCCGTTGAACACAACGGGCTAAACAGATGACATTATTCACCGAGTCCACTCTCGATCGCACTGATCAGTGTTTTCAGCGCCTCTTCTTCATCCTCGCCATCACACACAAACTCGATCTCATCGCCGCACTTGACACACGCACCCAGCACACTCAATACACTCTTGGCATTCGCTGTATTTTCCCGAAATGTAAAAGTTATCAATGATTTAAACTGCATTGCTTCCTTACATAGGATGCCTGCCGGTCTTAGATGCAGCCCTGTCGGGTTTTTGATGACTACCTTTTGGCTTACCATACCCTTATCCTCCAAATATCAATTCTGGTCAGTGCTTGACCCCCTTAATGTTACAATTCACACACGCCTGACTTCGCATTGTAACTCTCAACCACAACCTAACTTTAACTATATCATTTTTTCACAGGTATCACAAGTATTATAACATAATATTCTGTATAAGTTCCGCCAGCTTTTTGGCCTCTTCATCGATCATTTCCTGATCTTTTCCTTCGATCATGACTCTGACGAGCGGCTCCGTTCCGGAAGGTCTGATCAGCACGCGGCCTTCACCTGCAAATTTCTTATCCAAGGCTGCGATCGCCTCGGCAATTTCCGGATAATCCATGTACTTCTCTTTCTTATGTGTAGGCACCTTGGCATTCACCAATGCCTGCGGCATAACTTCCATGATCGTCTTAAGTTCAGACAACGGTTTTCCCGTCTCCACGATTACCTGCAGCAGATGAAGCGCACTAAGGAGTCCGTCCCCGGTAGTATTTTCATCCAGAAAAATAACGTGCCCGGACTGCTCTCCGCCTAAGCTCGCGCCGATTTCCCGCATCCGCTCCAGCACATATCTGTCTCCTACCTTAGTCTGCTCAATGTGTATCCCGTTATGCTCTCCCATCAGGAAGAAGCCGAGATTGCTCATGACGGTAGCCACAATCGTATCTTTATTCAGCCGTCCGTTCTGTTTCATATGATTGCCGACCAGTGCCATGATCTGATCGCCGTCTACGATATTCCCCAGCTCATCCACCGCCAGCAGTCTGTCTGCATCCCCGTCGAAAGCAAGCCCTACGTTCGCCTTCTCATAGACAACTCTCGCCTGCAGTTCGCCCATATGCGTGGAGCCGCAGTTTGCATTAATATTCGTGCCGTCGGGATTGTTGTGGATCGCTACCACTTCCGCTCCCAGTTCCTTCATTGTCTCCACAGATGTATAGTAGGAAGCGCCTTCCGCGCAGTCCAATACGATTTTCATTCCTCGCAGATCCACGTTGACCGCCTTCATCGCATGGTTAATATACTCTTCCCTGGCATCGGTACGGTATTTGATCTTGCCCACACCCGCGCCCGTCGGGAATTTCACACCCTGCATACCGTTCTTAATTAAAGCTTCAATCTCATCCTCCAGAGAATCCGGCAGTTTATATCCGTTGCCATCGAAAAACTTGATTCCATTGAACTCCACCGAATTATGAGATGCCGAAATCACGACTCCTGCATCCACTTTATATTTTCTTGTGAGATAAGCAACTGCCGGTGTAGGCACGATTCCCACATAGACCGCATTCGCTCCCACGGAACAAGCGCCGGCCATAAGTGCATTAGCCAGCATATCTCCTGAAATTCTTGTATCGCATCCCACCATGATCGTGGGTTTATGCGCATTTTCCTTAGTGAGAACATAGGCTCCCGCCTGACCCAGCTGCATTGCAAGCTGCGGTGTCAACTCCTCGTTTGCAACNCCNCTGACTCCGTCTGTACCGAATAACCTNCTCATGATAATATCTGTTCCTTTCTCTGTATCCTTGTCACCGTATCTATTCTTCCTCCGTGACGTGAACCTGCACTTCCGTTTCCTCCCACACGACTGCGGAATCCTCCGGCAGACTTACGATCAGCGGCATCTGATGATACCCCGGCTCCGGCTCTTCCAATTCCTGTTCCGCAAGCCACGCCGTCATATCAACGGTTACTTCTAATGTATTCACATTGATCTCTTCCAGTTCGGCAGGAAGTCCAATCAGCGTGATTGTACATATTCCATCAGGGTCTGTTATCTCTGTCTTCAATCCCGCCGGAACACCCGTGACCCGGATATCTCTCACCGGAATCGTAAAGATNCGCCGCATCTCCTGNCCCACNGATACCGTAACATTGATCATACCGGTGAAATCTTCCTCTGCAATGATCGTNCCCTCCGGCAGATACTGTTTCAGATCAACCAATGCCGTCACATCTTCTCTGGCACCTGTCACATCGATNACGCCTTCCGGAATCTCGATGGCCGTAATATTCTGTATGATCCTGGACTTGCCCGCTATCACCACATTATTTCTGGTGCTTGCGCTCTCTCCCGTAAGACGGTATCCGTCCGCCGGCACGCCGGAAATCTGATAACTGATCGGCACAGTCTTCGTCTCTAATATNTCTACAGTCACCCGCACTTTCGAAATACTCTTCTCAAGACTTGCGGAACGAATCTCGGTTCCCGCCTCGTCATACAGTCGAATATCAAAATCTGCACTGATCATACTTGTAAAGCCGGAGACATTCACTTCCGCCTGTGCCTTTACGATCCGGGAAACCACGGATTCCGGCCCGGAGATCCGGATCAGATTCTGTTCNGTACTCACATCACCCAGCATATATCCTTCACCGACTTCACCCGTCACACTGGCCCGAATCGGGAANGATCTGGTCTGTTTATNCTCAATATTTAACTTNACACTGTCTATGCTTGCCTTGACGNTTTCCACTTTATCACTATGTTTACTGGTGGAAATTTTAATCGGNACNGTGTCTAANCTGGTCAAATCATTAATATCTGCTGTNGCNACTACNTCGCTNTTGCTCAGGGAAGCNATGACGGANCGNGGNGCATATACTGTTACNGAATCTATCACNTCNGTATCTTCCAACACTTCGTAGACCTGTCCTCTTTCCGTAATCAATTCCGTATTACGAATCGTAACCGGNACATCCGTCGCACGAANATCANNNATCGGATCGTTAATNTTNGTAACAATCAACCATAACATCGCCGCAAATAAGAAAGACACCAGTTTCAGTCCCCAGTTTCGGGTAAGCTTATTCTTCATTTCTGACCCTGCCTTTCCACAACTTCCGCTTCTTCTCTTCCACGGGTTTGTTCTGAATCTCCGACAGTCTCACCTTAAGCCTTTCGGCGTCCATCCCTCTCTCCAATTCTCCGTTATATGCAACGCTGATTTTACCGTTTTCTTCGGAAACGATCACGGTCAGCGAATCGGTCACTTCAGATATNCCGACGCCCGCTCTGTGCCTCGTTCCCAACTCCTTGCTAAGCGCCATATTATCAGACAGCGGCAGATAGCACGTCGCCGAAACAATGCGGTTGCCCCTCACGATAACCGCACCGTCGTGCAGCGGTGTATTGTGCTCAAATATATTGATCAACAGCTGACTGGAAACAATACCGTCCACATCAATACCGGTTCTCTCATATTCACTCANAGGCTGTTCTTTCTCTATAACGATCAGCGCTCCTGTCTTTACCTTACTCATTTCCACGGAAGCCTTCACGATCTCACTGATCGTCCGGTCGGAAAAGCGTCCGCCCTCCGACTTTCCGGAATCAAAAGGAAGCATCGCCGAGAAGAAATTCTTCTGTCCCAGCTCTTCCATCGCCTTACGCAGCTCNGGCTGCAACATGACCACGATGGCNATCGCCGCGACATTAAATACGTTCGTCACGATCCACAGAATCGTATTCATTCTGAAAAACGCCGCAATCAAAATGAATATCGCAATCATTGTGACACCCTTTAGGAACGCCCACGCTCTCGTATTCTTGATCCACAGCAGAATGTGATATNCCANAAAAGCCAAAATAAAAATTTCTACAATATCAGTCCAGTAAATCGTGGGCATATGCANATTNGAAAGATATGTCGAAATAAATCTATTCAGTTGTTCCATATNTCCCACCACCTTTCTGATCTTTTAGCTCTATAACCCAAAGTTAATTTACGAAGTAAATNTACTTTTNTTACCTGTCATGTGCACTTCTGGTTTTCTGCGCAGTGTGCGATTTCTGACTGTTGATCTGTTTTACTTTTTTCTCNGCTCTGGATACCACGACCTTAGGTACCGCCTTGACATAATAATAGTATTCATCNTCCTCAAACTGTACNTTTTCCGTTCTGCTGTAGTCCACGTTGAAAACAAAGAACTGCAGNACNACCGTCAAGAGAAATGCCACGATATTGCCTACAATCACGCCNAACAGCGACACCTTTGTGTCAAACATCAGATCCCCTACCAGAAGAATCATAATGTTCACCACCACNCCTGCTGCCATGGCAATNGTCCATGCATAATCAATACTCAGTCTCCTGATCAGGTATACCACTAGAACCGTGAATGCAAACGCCATGATGGTAACCGCCATCTCTTTGTTATTCAGCAAACCATCAACAACAAACTTGAATTTGGCAACCGAAAAATTGAACGTCGATGTCTCATCCCCTGTCATAGCAGCTATGACAGATACATTCTGTGCCACGTAGTGAACCATGTAGTACGCGATCACCCCGCAGCCCACCGAAACCATGGAGGCCGGGGTTCCGATCAGTCCCATCGCAAGCGGTACCACATACGGAATCTTTAACAGAAAGCAGATCGGCATAATCAGCACCACCAGCGTATCTTTCGGTGAAAATCTCAAATACAGCAGGAACATAAGGAAAAATCCCACGCCCACCACTAACGCGCATTCCAGACTGAAAGAATACAAATGGAGCAGAACAAACAGCGCAGACATAACCACGATAAAATTCATGGGCATAAAAGAGCACATAAGTGCTACAATCAAAACCACTGTCATTCTGTCTATCGTATCCATATAGCCAATGCGGGAGTTTATGAGAAGCAGAGAGATCAGGGCTGTCATAAACTTCAAAAGCGGTGTGATATATACCTCGTATCTGCTGTATAGAGTCATTAATATCTGTTTTGCAACAAGTAAGGTAGTCATTATTTATCCTTTCGCTTTCTGTACACTTTCGTAACTCTTACTGCTTATACATATCCGCCAGTCTGCGCAGATTCATGTAGTACACCTTCAGGCTCCTGACTGCCCTAGTGTAACGTATTGTATAAACAACATAAGCGATCACGGCATATCCCCCGATCGTCCACAGATACATCTTAAGGATATGTTTCGCAAATTCCAGCAGATCCATCTTATAGATGTCTGCCATAAATATTTCAAAATCATAAAAAATGTACATGCCAAAGACCACTACAAATGCGATGGTCGCACTTATAATGGACTTTAACACCTGCCATCCTATATAATCACTCCGAAAATAGCTTCCTATAGCGACATTTTTCTTGCCTTCGTTCGCCTCATAGGATGCCATTTTCGTCATCAGGATTATTCTCTTTTCATTTAACATACAGATCTCCTAACCCAGAAAGCGCATCTTCGGATTGTCTTTCACATCTTTCTTAGGCGTCGGCTTAGGCGGCTCCGGCTTACGTATGCTCTCATGCAGTTGGTTCGCCATACTGTTCTTACACTTTTCGCAGAACCGGCCGCTGTAAATCGGCGCATTACAATTCTCGCAGTGAAGCGTGATACCCGATCCCTCTGCAAGCTGCAGTCTCTCATCCTTAAGCCATACCTGAATCTGATTCTGAGACACGTCACACGCCTCAGACACTTCGGGAATCGTCGCTTGAACATGATCTCTGATATATTCTTTTACTTCCTGAAATTTCGCTTCCAGCGCCTCCCGACATGCCATGCAGATCGGCGGTCCCGACACATAATTAAATAATTTCCCACATTTCCTGCAGTTTCTTGCGTTCATGCTGTTGTCCTCCTGTACTATAATTTGGTCATAAACCATTACCGATTGCAAGAGTCACGAAATAAATGCGCTTTACTCCTGCCTTGCGCAGCTCATAACTCATTGCATCTATGGTACTGCCTGTCGTGTAGATATCATCGATAATAACAATCGTACTTAATTTTACATCATTATGACAGATTTTAAAAGCCCTTTTCAAATTATTTTGTCTGTTATAAACAGATAATTCTTTCATGGGCACCGTTTTGCGCACTCTTTTAATCAGATTGGTCTCTACCGGAATGCCCAGCCGCTTTCCCAACTCCTTAGCCAGCACCTCCGCCTGATTATATCCCCTCACTCTTCGCTTAGATGTGTGGATCGGCACCGGAATCAGCGCGTCCGGTCTGCAACGTCTGATCCAATTTCCCAGCGACTGTTCCATACAAGCAGCATAATATGCCGCATATTCCTGTCTCCCTTTATATTTGAACCGATAAATCGAGTCTGATATACTGCGGTACGAGCAGAGCGCACGCCCTCTGTCGAACAGGTGCCTGTGCTGCATGCAATCATGGCAATACTCCGTTTCCTCTTCTTCGAGTTTCTTACCGCATTTCATGCAGTACGGTTCCTTAACATATTCAAATGCTTCCTTACATGTCTCACAGACGAGACTTCCGAATGGGCTGACTGCCCGGTCACAGACGGGACATCTGCGCGGATAGATCAGATCCGTCAGTATCCCGAGAAATGAATTATTCATATAATTGTTCCTTTGTATGTTCTTAGTTGTACTACCTTTTATGCCAGCGGGATCAGTTCTCTGATCCGCTCCGCCAGCCCGGTATAGCGGCGGTTCTGATAATTGTTTTCCACCATTTCCTGCAGTGTCTTCCTGCTTCCCAGAATGGTCACACATCTTTTCGCTCTGGTCACGCCCGTATAGAGCAGATTCCTGTTAAAAAGCATCCTCGGTCCCGACAGGAGCGGCATGATCACCGCCGGATATTCGCTTCCCTGAGACTTATGGATCGTTACCGCATAAGCAAGCTCAATCTCATCCAGTTGCCCGTAGGCATAAGTTACCCGTCTGTGCTCATCGAATTCCACCACTATCTCCTGCGCATACTCATTGATCTGCCGGATCGTCCCGATATCACCGTTAAAGATTCCGCTTCCCCTGTCAATGGGAATCCCGTATTTGCTTACCACTTCCCATTCCAGCTGATAGTTGTTCTTAATCTGCATGACCTTATCCTGCTCTCGAAACAGGATATCCCCCGCCGCATACTCCTTCTTGTCATCAGAGGGCGGATTGAGATATCTCTGCAGGATGCCGTTGAGGGTCTCCACTCCCAACGCGCCTTTACGCATCGGTGTCAAAACCTGAATATCATACGGCTGCGCCTCAACGTAAGGTGGAAGTTTCTCTGTAATCAACTGTATCATATGCTTATAGATGACATTTATGTCATTTCTTTCCAAAAAAAAGAAATCACGGCTCTTATTATCCAGCACAAGTTCCTCTCCGGCATGAATGCGGTGGGCATTCCAAACAATATCGCTCTCACCCTTCTGCCGGAAAATTTTTTCCAAAATAACCATGGGAATCCGGCCACTGCTCATGATATCCTGAAGCACCTGCCCCGCTCCCACCGAGGGAAGCTGGTTGACATCCCCTACCATGATCAGTCGGGTTCCCACCGTAACCGCCTTAAGAAGCGACTGAAAGAGAAAAATATCTACCATAGACATCTCGTCCACAATAATCACGTCCGCTTCCAGAGGATTCTCCTCATTGCGCTCAAAGCGTGCCGCTTTCGCTTCCTCGGACACCACACCGTTAAGTTCCAGCATCCGGTGTATTGTACGGGATTCATAGCCTGTCGCCTCTGTCATACGCTTCGCAGCTCTTCCGGTAGGTGCCGCGAGATAGATATCCATGCCCTCGGCCATAAAGTAACGTATCATCACATTAATCGTGGTAGTCTTCCCCGTTCCGGGGCCTCCCGACAGAATAAAAAGACCGTTTTTTACACTTTCCAGCACGGCCTGCTTCTGTAGTACGTCCAGTCCGATGCCGAGTTCCTCCTCGATCCTGTCGATCTTCGTTCTGATCGCATTCTCTTCCGAGGGCAGAATCTCATTTTCTATAGAAATATTCAAGTCGTGCAGCATCTTGGCACAGCTTAATTCCGCATAATAATAGGTCGATCCGTAGACTTTACATTCTTCTTCGTCCTCTGCGGGTCTCTTCACGACAAGTTTCTTGTCCATCGCCAGATTACCGATCTGCGGTTCCATAACCGCCCCGTCCAGCCCCAGCAGTTCACCTGCCTTGCGCAGCAGAACACTCTGCGGCAGATAACAGTGTCCCTCTCCACCTGCCAGCATAAGCGTATAGAGCAGTCCGCTCCTGATCCGATAATCTGAGTCCGTGTGAATACCGATCCTCGCCGCAATCTCATCTGCGATCCGAAAACCAATACCGTGAATATCTTCCGCAAGCCGATAAGGATTTTCCTTTAAGATACCGTACAACTGCGCACCGTAGGACTCGTAGATACGAATCGCCAACGTGTTGGAGATTCCGTATTTCTGCAGAAACGTCATCGCTTCTCTGGCGTCCCGCTTCTCATACACCGTGACGGCAATCTCCCGCGCCTTACGTTCACTGATACCCTTGACTTCAGCCAGCCGTTCCGGCTCTTCCTCAATAATACGGTAGGTATCCGCTCCGAACCGCTTCACGATCCTTGCCGCCAGCGCCTCTCCCACACCCTTGACAGCGCCGGAGCCCAGATATCTCTCTATGCTCACCACATCCTCCGGCGGAACGATCTCATACCGTTCTATCTTAAACTGTTCCCCGTAAATCGGATGGGTTGTACAGCTTCCTTCAGCCTCAATCGTCTCTCCCTGATCCATTGTCTTAAAAAAACCGACGCACGTAACCTCTTCTCCGTCAGCAATCAGATTTAATACCGTATATCCGTTATCCGGATTGCGATATATGATATGTTCTATAAATCCTTTGATCTTCTCCATCTGTCCACGATACTTTCTGTCATCGGACCGTACTACGCAACAACGGGCTGCCTTGAATAAGCAGCCCGCTCTCATTCATATTTTCTATATGCCGTAATTGCGCTTCGCCTGTTCGTACAGCATATGCGCTAAAGAATTAGACTTCTGGGAAGCTGTCTGCTCGGCAATCTGTTGAATGGCCTGATCCTTAAAACAGTCTACCATGTTAGAACCATAGCCCTCTTCCTCATCGTCATCGCTGAAGAACTTGGTAGTCTTCTCCATCTCTTTATAGACCTGCTCCCAGAGATAAGCCTCAAACTGTTTACAGGCATCCAAGAGCGCATCGTCGTCTTCGCCCTGTGCCTTGGCAGTATTCTCCAGATGACTCTGCAGATTCTCCGCCGCTATTCTGTTTGTATCCGTCATATAATCCGTATAATTTCCTAATCCTGTTAAATCCATGTTATCCATCCTTCCCTGTTATCAGCGTTTCAGATTATTCGCTGTCTCCATCATGGAATCGGAGGTTGTGATCGCCTTGGAGTTCATCTCATATGCGCGCTGTGTGATGATCATGTTTACCATCTCATTAGCCACCTGTACATTAGAGCCTTCCAGATATCCCTGCACGATACGGCTCTTAGCTACGTTAGGATTCGTATCTTCATTGATTGCAGCACCGCTGGCCTCCGTCACTGCAAACAATGTATCACCAACTCTGCTCAGTCCGCCCGGATTGCTGAACTGGAATGTGCCGATCGTTCTGCCGATGGGCTGCGGATTATTCTGCTCATCGGGATAGCAGATCTGTCCGTCCTCTGTCATAGAAAGTTTACTTGCAATATAGGTTCTCGGCAGCTCAATCGCACGTCCCGTAGAATCCAATACCGGAAGACCGTCTGCATTCGTCAGCATCATACCCTGATTCGCACCTAATGCCCATGTAAAATCACCGTTTCTGGTATAATAGGTAACGCCGTCTTCCCCGCGCAATGCGAAGAATCCATGACCCTCAATCGCAAAAGCAGTGTCGCTGTCCGAATCAAGCAGGCTGCCCTGTGTGAACAGCGAGTTGATGGACGATGTGCGGACACCCAGTCCGATCTGGGAAGATGTCGGCTTCGGATCTCCGTTCGCGGTTGTAGTTACCGCCTGCAGATTCTGATACAGGAGTGATTTAAACTGTGCTACCTGTGCCTTATAACCCACTGAGTTTACGTTTGCCAGATTATTGGCGATCGTATCCAGATTCGTCTGTTGTGCATTCATTCCGGTCGCTGCCGACCATAAACTTCTAACCATATTTACGCCTCCTATGTTTTGCTCTGTCTTAATTTATCCGTCTTAAGCTTTATCTGACTCTGCCTAATTGACTGACTGCAGTATCCAGTGTTTCATCGTATGTAGTAATTACCTTCTGATTACTGTCGTACTGTCTCTGTATCGCAATCATATTAACCATCTCTGTCACAACAGAGATATTCGCGGTCTCCAAATATCCGGCCCTGACCTGTGCCGTGGATTCCTGTTCGAGTCTCCGCTTCGCCGCATCGTCTTCCCCGCGTGCCGCCTCTAAAGCCTGCTCAGCCTCTGCCTCTCTGTTCTGTGCTGCCTGCAGTGCCGCTTCTTTCTCATCTATATCCGCCGCATTCTGCGCTCTGGCCCGGTCTAATGCTCTCTGTGCCATCATAGTGTAAGATCTGGCTCTATTATATACAGCCTCAGCATTCTTCACCTCATCGCTGTCCACGATCTGGAAGAAGTTCTCCCCGAAATGCTCCAGCATATCGTAATCTTCAAAGTCTACCACACCAATCTTGGCTACCCGGCCACCGCTCTGAAAGATCTCCCCGTATACATTGGTGCCGATCTCCGTATCATTCGGATCCAGTCTGATCCGGCGTCTGTCCTCATCCAGAACAAAATCTCCGTCCTGTGTCACAAGATATCCCTGTGCATTCATGGTAAAGTTACCGTCCCGCGTGTACTTCACCGAAGTGACATCCGCCTTGTTTGTGTATTCTATAAGAAAGAACCCTCTGTCTGTCAACGCAAAGTCAAATGTATTACCCGTTACCTTCATCGGCCCTTCCGAATAGTCCGTATAATTTTCTCCGACCTTGACACCCAGATTTAAGCCGGTTCTCTCCACCCATCTGTTCGGATTATCCACCAGTTCCTCATCAAGACGCTTGCCGATCCCGAGTCCCTTGGGCAGATTCCCTGCCTCGGACAAATCTTTGATCTTATAAGCAAGCATGGTATTAAACGCCTGACTTGTGGCTCCCTCTTTCTTATAACCATTAGTGTCAGCATTCGCCAGATTGTTGGTCAAAACATCCATTCTGTGCTGCTCGTTAATCATTCCCGTATACGCTGTATACAATCCTTTAAGCATAAGTATCCTGCCTCTCTTACTCCTCGCGGTATCCTGCAAGGAATTCTACATATTTGCCCGTGCCGACAGCAACCGCCGTCATCGGGTCTTCCGCCGTCATCGTATTAATGCCTGTCTTCGCCGCGATCAAATCTTCCAATCCCCGCAGCAGACTGCCGCCGCCGGTAAGTACGATTCCTCTGTCAGCGATATCGGCCGCCAATTCCGGAGGCGTTTTCTCCAGAACACTGTGGATCGTCTCCACAATCTGCACGGTCGTCTCATGCAGTGCCTCCTCAGTCTCCTCCGAAGACACTTTAACAGTGCGCGGCAGACCGGTTACCAGATTACGACCCCTGACATCCATATAATCAACCTCCGGTCTCTTGAACGCCGAACCGATCTTAATCTTTAAGTCCTCCGCCGTCCGCTCACCGATCAACAGATTATGTTTCTTACGCATATAACGCACGATCGCCTCGTCGAAATCATCCCCTGCGATCTTGATAGACGCGCTGACCACTGTGCCGCCTAATGAAATAACGGCAATATCCGATGTTCCGCCGCCGATATCCACGATCATGTTACCGCACGGTTTGGAAATATCTATGCCGGCGCCGATCGCTGCTGCAATAGGCTCCTCAATAATGGACACCTCTCTGGCTCCTGCCTGATAAGTCGCGTCCTCAACCGCTTTCTTCTCTACTTCCGTAACACCGCTGGGCACACATACCGCTATGCGGGGTTTCCGGAACGTCTTCTTACCCAGAGCTTTCTGGATAAAATATTTCATCATCTTCTCCGTCACCTGATAGTCGGAGATTACACCCTGACGCAACGGCCTTACTGCAACTATGTTGCCCGGTGTCCTTCCGAGCATCAGTCTTGCATCTTCGCCGATGGCCTTGATTTTGTTTGTGTCTCTATCGAAAGCTACAACAGAGGGCTCTTTCAATACAACGCCTTTGCCTCTGATGTATACCAATATACTGGCTGTTCCCAAATCTATCCCGATATCTGTGTACTGCATTTCCCTTCGATCCCCTTTCCCGTGGTCTCTCTATAATAATTTCCAATTGCCGTCAAACTAAACATCAATACGGTTCTGCGCCCCAAATCCTCGATTTTTCGAATATTCTTCCGTTTCTTTCAGAAAAAAGCGCAATACGCTGGATATATTATAACCTAAAGAAATGGTTTTTCAAAGGCTTTTATGATTTTTTTTGAAAAAAATGAAAAACACCAAAAGCAGAACGGTTCCTTCCGTTCTGTTTTTGGCATCCGTGCCTTACTGTATTGTTATCGGATCGTTTTCTGTTTTTCTAAACCCCTATCCGGTGGGAAAATCTTCCTATCTTCCACACTGTCTGTCATTTCAACTTCGCCGGCAATTCCTCCCTGCATCGTCTCCTGCAAATCTTCCTCAATGGTAATTTTTCCTTCTACCACAAGGTCTTCAGCTATGGTATTCTGCAGTTCCTCTTGCATTTCAGCGACTTCATCCATCAGCTCATCCAATACGCCTTCCTCGACTCCCATAACCTCTTCCACGATATCTTCCAGTCTCTCCTCGGCTGTCTTGGGCGCCATCTTCTCCACCGCTTTGGCAATCTTCTCGCCCAGCTCCCGCGATTCATCCATAACATGCATCATCTGTTCATTATTATAAGCCGCCCTTGCCGCAGCGATCTGATCATTATAAGATCGAAACATGTCGAGTTTCTTAGCTATTTCTTCGACAGTTTCGCATTTCATATTTTTCAAATTGTCCTTCTGTTTCTCGAAAACAGCTATCTGGTTATCGCGTTCTTCCTGTCGCTGCATTTTCTGCTGTGTACTCTTTAACCCACGACCTCCCGCCTGCTGCATACCGCTGAAGATGGAATTATTAAGTCTCTGTATATTGATATTCATGCTCCGCCTCCACTGTGTTCAATCTGTTGCCTGCCCACATAGAATATATCGTCAGGCAGGCATTTCGCGTGAAGGCGTCCACGAGTTAATTCATACCAATTTTATGCCTTTTCATGGCATATAGACGCCTGTGGAGACAGAACGCCGCAATACATGCTCTATCGGTTCTTCGCTCTCTCCAGCATTTTCTTCACATAAATACCCGTATAAGAATCGGGATTCTTGGCAATCTGTTCCGGCGTGCCGTGGGCAATGACCGTTCCGCCGCCATCGCCGCCCTCCGGGCCCATATCAATGATATAGTCCGCAGTCTTGATCACATCCAGATTATGCTCGATCACCACCACCGTGTTGCCGCCTTCAGCCAGTTTATGGAGAATATCGACCAGCTTATGCACATCCGCAAAATGCAGTCCTGTGGTGGGCTCGTCCAGAATATAGATGGTCTTCCCCGTACTGCGTCTGCTGAGTTCCGTAGCCAGCTTGATACGCTGCGCCTCACCGCCGGACAGTGTCGTGGATGGCTGTCCGAGTTTTACATAGGATAACCCCACATCATACAGCGTCTCTATCTTGCGGCGGATGGAAGGAAGATTCTCAAAGAAAGGCACCGCCTCTTCCACCGTCATATCCAGAACATCAAATATGCTCTTTCCCTTGTACTTTACTTCCAGCGTCTCTCTGTTGTAGCGTTTGCCGCCGCATACTTCACAGGGCACATAGACATCCGGCAGGAAATGCATTTCGATCTTAATAATACCGTCACCGCCGCAGGCCTCACAGCGTCCGCCCTTCACATTGAAGCTGAAGCGCCCCTTCTTATATCCTCTTGCCTTGGCATCCTGTGTCGAAGCAAAGAGATCCCTGATCTGGTCAAATACACCTGTATAGGTAGCCGGATTTGATCTGGGAGTTCTGCCGATGGGAGACTGATCGATATCGATCACCTTATCCAGTTGATCGATTCCTTCAATCTTGGTATGTTTTCCGGGAATACAGCGTGCCCTGTTCAGATCACGTGCAAGATGTTTATAAAGTATCTCATTAACCAAAGAGCTCTTGCCGGAACCTGACACACCTGTCACACAGGTCATAATCCCCAACGGTACCTTTACATCTATTTTCTTCAGATTATTCTCCTCAGCTCCTTTGACGGTCAGATATCCTGTCGGTTTCCGCCTCTTGTCCGGAACCGGAATCTGCAGTTTGCCGCTCAGATACTGTCCTGTGATAGATTCCTCCACCTGCATGATCTCTTCCGCAGTGCCTTGCGCTATCACCTCGCCGCCATGTGATCCTGCGCCGGGTCCGATATCTACCACGTGATCCGCCGCCAGCATCGTATCTTCATCATGCTCCACCACAATCAGCGTATTACCAAGGTCTTTCAAGTTCTTAAGCGCCGCGATCAGCTTATCGTTATCCCTCTGGTGTAGGCCGATGCTTGGCTCATCCAGAATATAGCAGACGCCTACCAGCCNNGAGCCGATCTGAGTCGCCAGCCGGATTCGCTGCGCCTCCCCACCGGACAAACTTCCCGTAGCTCTGGAAAGGGACAAATATTCCAGCCCGACTTCCATCAGGAACCCGACACGTGCGCGAATCTCTTTCAAAATTCGTTTNCCNATTAATTCCTGTTGTTTGGTCAGTTTCATTTCTCCGATAAAAGCATGTAGGTTCTTAATTGATATCGAAGTAATTTCATAGATATTCTTATCGCAGACGGTCACCGCAAGAGATTCCTTTTTCAGACGCATTCCCTTACATTCTTTACACGGGGTAATGCGCATATAGCTCTCGTATTCCTGCTTGATCAGATCAGAACCTGTCTCGCGATATTTCCGTTCCATATTTTTGATCAGGCCCTCGAACGCAATCGGGTATACTCCCTTGCCGCGCTGTCCTTCATAATGTACTTCCACTTTCTTGCCATCAGTGCCATAGCAGATAACATCCTGTACTTTTTGCGGAAGCTGCTCATAAGGCGTGTCCATACTGAATTTATATTCTTTAGCCAGCGCCTGTAAGATTGCATTCGTAAAACTTCCCTCATCTCCGCTGGACTGCCAGCCCATAGANCAGATTGCACCTTCGTGCAGACTTAAGCCTTTATCCGGAATCATCAGATCTACATCAAACTCCATCTTATAACCAAGTCCGAAACATTCCGGACAGGCACCGAAAGGATTATTAAAGGAAAAGCTTCTAGGTTCAATCTCCCCAATGCTGATTCCGCAATCCGGGCATGCAAAATTCTGGCTGAAATTCACAGTCTCGCCGTCGATCACATCCAGCATCATCTGTCCTTCCGCCAACGCAAAAACATTTTCAATCGAATCCGTCAGACGTCTCTCGATTCCTTCCTTTACTACAAGACGATCCACTATGATCTCTATGTTGTGCTTGATATTCTTCTCCATCGGAATCTCTTCGGACAGATCGTATAAATTACCGTCCACGCGTACACGCACATAACCGCTCCGCTTGGCGCGTTCAAATACCTTGGCATGCTCACCCTTCCTGCCCCGCACCACAGGCGCAAGCAGCTGGATCTTCGTTCCCTCCGGCATAGCCAGAATCTGATCTACAATCTGATCTACCGTCTGTTTTCTGATCTCTTTGCCACATTTCGGACAATGGGGAATACCGATTCTCGCATACAGTAGTCTGAAATAGTCATAAATCTCGGTCACTGTTCCCACCGTGGAACGAGGATTTCTGTTAGTAGATTTCTGGTCGATGGAGATCGCCGGAGACAGCCCTTCTATCCTCTCNACATTCGGTTTCTCCATCTGTCCGAGGAACTGNCTCGCGTAAGATGACAGGGACTCCATGTATCTTCNCTGTCCNTCCGCNTAAATCGTNTCNAATGCAAGAGATGACTTTCCCGATCCCGACAAACCTGTAAGCACCACGAACTCATTTCGCGGAATATCCACATTCAAATTTTTCAGATTATGTTCATTTGCTCCCCTGATCTTGATATACTCCCTCGGGCGCATCTTTATCGTGTCTGTCATAGTTACCTCCATTCTCTATCACTTATCAAAATCCCGAAGCTTCCCCTTCAACTCCGTCATCCTGTCACGCAGCTCGGCCGCCGCCTCGAAGTTTAAATCCGCCGCCGCTTTCTTCATCTGCTTCTCCACNTCCTTGATCAGCTTCTCTAANTCCTGACGNCTCATGGATTCCGGATCNTTCTCAAACCGCAGTTCTTCTTTCGCAATGGTCTTGGAAATACTGATCAGATCCCGGACNGCCTTCTGNATCGTNTGCGGCGTGATGCCNTGCTCCTCATTATANCGCTGCTGTATCTCNCGNCTGCGGTTCGTCTCTGTGATGGCGGCCCGCATGGAATCCGTCATGTTGTCNGCATACATGATGACATGCCCNTCNGCNTTACGCGCCGCACGCCCTATGGTCTGGATCAAGGACGTTTCCGAACGCAGGAACCCTTCCTTGTCAGCGTCCAGAATGGCCACAAGAGAAATCTCGGGAATATCCAATCCCTCACGCAACAGATTAATGCCTACCAGCACGTCAAACACATCAAGCCGCATATCGCGAATGATCTCCGCGCGTTCCAGCGTGTCCACATCAGAGTGCAAATACTTCACGCGAATACCCACATCGTTCATATAACTCGTCAGGTCTTCCGCCATCCGCTTTGTGAGGGTGGTCACCAGAACTTTATGATGATTCGCCACCTCTTTATTGATCTCTGAAATCAGATCGTCAATCTGCCCCTCCACCGGCCGCACATCCACTTCCGGGTCAAGCAGCCCGGTAGGTCTGATAATCTGCTCCGTCCGAAACAGTTCATGCGCCGCCTCGTATTCGGACGGCGTAGCGGATACGAAAAGCATCTGATCTATATGCTGCTCAAACTCTCCGAAGTTGAGCGGCCTGTTGTCCAACGCCGAAGGTAGACGGAACCCATAATCCACCAGCGTGTTCTTACGCGATCTGTCGCCCGCATACATACCGCGAATCTGCGGAATTGTCATATGGGACTCATCAATAATAATGAGAAAATCATCGTCAAAATAATCAAGCAACGTAAAAGGCGGCTCTCCCTCCGCCATGCCGTTCAGATGGCGTGAGTAATTCTCGATACCGGAACAAAAGCCGGTTTCTCTGAGCATCTCGATATCAAAGTTCGTGCGCTCCGAGATACGCTGCGCCTCCAGCAGCTTATCCTCACCCTTAAAATATTTTACCCGACCTTCCAGCTCTTTCTCAATCTCCTTACAGGCAGTCTGAATCTTCTCCTGCGCCACCACATAATGAGATGCCGGATAGATCATCACATGTTCCAATGTCGCATGAACCTGTCCCGTCAGCGGATCCGTCTGCGCGATCCGGTCGATCTCATCGCCGAAGAACTCAATACGAATCAGATAGTCACCGCCCTGTGCCGGATAAACCTCTACCACATCACCCCGCACCCGGAAGCAGCAGCGATCTAAGTCCATGTCATTCCGATCATATTGCATATCGATCAGGCCCCGAATCACATCATCGCGATCCTTACACATGCCGGGCCGCAGGGACATGCTCATTCCCGCATATTCCTCCGGGCTTCCCAAACCATAGATACAGGAAACGCTTGCTACCACCACTACGTCCTTACGTTCCGTCAGGGAAGCCGTGGCGGACAGCCTCAGCTTGTCGATTTCATCATTGATAGAAGAATCTTTTGCGATATAAGTATCCGTGGAAGGCACATATGCCTCCGGCTGATAGTAGTCGTAGTAAGACACAAAGTATTCCACCGCATTCTCTGGGAAAAACTCCTTAAACTCACCGTACAACTGCCCCGCAAGAGTCTTATTGTGCGCTATTACCAGCGTAGGTTTCTGGAGCTGCTGTATGATATTTGCCATAGTAAAAGTCTTGCCGGAACCGGTGACTCCCAGCAATGTCTGGAATTGTCTGCCTTCCTTGAATCCCTTCACAAGAGCCTCTATGGCCTGCGGCTGATCGCCGGTGGGTTGGTATTCACTGTGCAGTTTGAAGTCCATACGCTCAAGATCACCTCACAATTTCATGCCTCTTTTTCAGCTCAAATAGTTATAGTCAAACTCATGCGGATACAGCCCCGCCAAAGTAGTTATGATTATAGCATACCCGTTTAGATTTGTACAGTATTTTTAGAACATTTGTTCTCTTTACTGTGAATATCCGATATATTACAACAAAAACAAGTTTTACTATAGTATAATGTTTCATAATGCAACTCCCGGTTGATAATTTAGACAGTGTGATTGATAGTATGCAACCACTGCGATTGATATACTTAAAAAAACCGACAGGTCGGCACACCTGACCTGCCGAAAATAACAGGAGGAAAAAGAATGATGAATCTGTCAAACAAAATCTATGAAATGAGAAAGGCCCACGGGCTGTCTCAGGAGCAGCTCGCTGAGAAACTAGATGTATCCCGGCAGTCTGTTTCAAAATGGGAATCAGGGGAATCCATCCCCGAATTAGAACGATTAGTCGAAATAAGTAAAATTTTTAATGTTACCACCGACTATCTGCTAAAAGAGAGCGAAGTCGATGAATTAACCATCCGCACCGAAATGTTAGAAAGGCAGCAACAGACACTTCTATCCGAAGCAGAGAAAACGGAACGCAGACGCTACCGCCTTTTGAGTTGTACAGTTGTTTATCTCGTTGCTTTTGCATTAGCTATAATTTTTCGATTTGCTTTATTTGATACTCCTTTATCCGATTCGCTACCGGGCTTAACAGGATATCTTATAATACTCGTTGTCGCTACCGCTATTGCAATAGCCGTCGATCTACACCATAACAAACATGCGGGAGATTAACTCCCGCACTGTTTGTTCATCTAAACACGCAACTCAAACCATTCACTTCCATCATCTCACAATGCCATCTTCTTCTTATCATGCACACTGATCTCCGAACCGATCTGCACCTCGATTACCTGCAGCTTCGTGTCCGCCAGAATCGTATGCGGCACCCCGGCAGGCATCTGTATCACATCGCCCGCACCGACACTGCGCTCCACGCCATCCACGATCGTCCTGCCCTGACCGTCGATTACCGTCCAGACCTCATCACGCAGCGCATGACTATGATAATTCATGCCGTGTCCGGGATTCAACGTAACCTTAATCGTCATACTGCCTTCTCCGATATCTATCACCTGAAAACTGCCCCATGACTTTTCTGCAAACATGATCTGCTGATTGATTTCGTCTACATACGGCTTAATATAGCTTGACTGATTCTTGTCTGACACAAGAATCCCTTCCGGGCTGGCTGACACGACCACATCTTTCAGACCCATACACAGCACCGGAACATTAAGTTCATTCACCACATGCACGTTCTCGCACCGCTCATTCAGGATCGCCTTACCGATATGGTCGCTCTCCATCGCTTCTGTCAGCGTATTCCATGTCCCCATATCTTTCCACATGCCCGCAAAGCGCATCACTTCGATATGCTGCTCATGCTCAACTACCGCATAGTCGAAACTGATCTTCGTCAATGAATCATACTTGGCGAAAAGATCCTGATATGCTGTAAATTCAATCAATTCATGAGCACGCCGCAACACATACTCCAGCCGGAAAGCAAATACACCACCATTCCAGAGCGCGCCCTGTGCAATATATTCCCGCGCCGTCTCCTCCGTCGGTTTCTCCTTAAATACTGATACTCTGCTGATATTATCCTTACTCTCCGGGATGATATATCCGTATTTAGCACTGGGATAAGTAGGTTCTATCCCCATGAGAACCAGATTGGCATTCCCGGTTTCCGCACGTTCGCCCAATTTGCGAAGCGCCTCAAAATAGTCTTCTTCCACATAAGGATCTACCGGACAGACTACCACCGCCTCCTGCTCCGATATCCCCCTCACATCATGCAGATATGCCGCCGCAAGAGCGATTGCCGGAAAAGTGTCCCTTCTGCATGGTTCCACGCTGACACCCACGTTCTCCCCCAGTTGATTGTGTATCGCCGACACTTGCGACTTCGATGTCGCAATGGTAATATCGGCGCCTTTATCAACCGACCTGATCTGACGGTACACTCGTTGTACCATGGATTCATATTCCCCGTCTGCAGTCTTAAAAATTTTAATAAACTGCTTAGAACGGGTATCATTGGAAAGCGGCCATAGACGTTTGCCCGATCCGCCCGATAACAATACGATATTCATACATCGTTCCTCTATGTCTATACTGTCGATCAACGGTCTGCGCTGTCAGTGTTCCGCTTTATTTGATCATCCGGTCGATCTCCTGCTTCGCGCGCTCCAACTGGTTATCCACGCCTCTCTCATAATACGCTTCACTGTCAAATTCACATTCAATATCGGGATCAATGCCGATTCCGTGAATATTATTTCCCTTCGGCGTATAGTAGGAACTGATCGTCAGCTTCAGCGCTGTTCCGTCCGTAAGCGGCAGCACACGCTGCACAATGCCCTTCCCAAATGTAGTCGTGCCAATCAGCGTTCCTTTATCATAATCTTTGATGGCTCCCGCAAGTATCTCGGAGGCGCTTGCCGAATTACCGTTGATCAGCACCACCATCGGAATATCCAACTCTCTTTTACCATCACAGGTATACTCTTCTTTCTTGCCGTATTTATCTTCCGTATATACGATCAATCCTTTCGGTAGAATTGACCTTGCGATGTCTACCACTACCGGAAGACTTCCTCCCGGGTTACTGCGCAGATCCAGAATCAACCCTTTTGCACCGGAACCTTTGACTACTGACAACGCCTCCGTAAACTGATCCGTCGTCACGTCGTCAAACTCTGTGATCTGAATATATCCTACTCCGTTATCATACATCTCATATTTAACTGTTGGAGATTCGATCTTACGTCTCTCCACGTCAATCTCCAGATAATCCAACTCTCCTTCTCTGACGATAGTCAGATGAACGGTAGTACCTTCCTCGCCCTTTACTCTGGACACGATCTCCGACAATTCCAGTCCCTGAATCATCTCTCCATCCACCTGATATATAATATCATTCTCCCGCAATCCTGCTTCCTCTGCCGGGGTGTTTGCAATTACGCCGTTGATTTTCGCTAATCCGGTAGCGGTATCTAACTGCAGATAAGCACCGATTCCGTAATAAATCCCCTCTGTATCCGCCATCAGTTCCTTCCACTCTTCCGCAGTATAATAAACAGAATAAGGATCACCCAGAGACGCCACCAGACCGGAATACATTCCCTCCGTCATCTCTTCGACGTTAATGTCTTCATCTTTATAATAATACTCGTCGATCACTTCCTCCAAAGCTTCCAGCTTCTCTAAAGTATCATCGTTTACCAGACTGTTCCCTGCGCTGCCGTCCGCACTGGCCGTCTTCGCCGAGCGGCCGCCCGCCAGATGATACAGTCTCGTTCCTACATATGCACAGCTTCCCACCAGCGCGGTAATGATTACACCCGCTAAAAGACCCAGCAGGAATACGCCGCCTTTACTATTCTGACCTCCCGCCGGAGGATATGGATACTGTGGCGGTACCGGTGCCGGCTGCTGATAATAGGGGTTGTTTGTACCTTGATTTATGTTCCCCCGGCTGTAATCATTGTTATAGTAGTTATTGTCTCCATTCTGATTCAAATTGATCCTCTCCATATCTCATGATCTTATTTTAAATAATTCCAGGGACTGACATAATTCCCGTTTAACCGCACACTAAAATGAAGATGAGGTCCTGTGGATCGCCCCGTACTGCCTACCGCGGCAATATTCTGTCCTTTCGTAACCGCCTGCCCCTTAGATACATACAACGCGGAACAATGCATATATATGGTATACAATCCGCTGCCATGGTCGATCATAATATAGTTTCCCATGGAACTACTGTAGGTTGCCGCGATCACATCACCGTCATAAGCTGCCAGTATCGCTGTACCGCTGGACGCTGCCATATCCACACCGTTATGGAACTGCTGTGTTCCCAGAATCGGATGAATCCGGTTTCCATATTCGTCTGATATTCGCTTATATCCCGGACACGGCCAGGTAAACATGCCGCCGTTATAGATCCTCGCCTGCGCATTCTCCGCCTCCAGCCTCGCCTTTTCCTCGGCTACCGCCTTCTCTAAAGCCGATATCTCCGCATTCTCCTGCGCGATCATTGCCTCATATTCCTTAATCGCCGCTTCCTTATTGGCGATATCGCCGGATACTGATTTGATCTGTGCCTCCTTCTCCTCGATGAGTGAACTGATAGTTGCTTCCTCCGCCTCCTTGGCAGTCTTTGCCTCATCCAGCAGTTCTTTCTCCGTCTCCAGCTCTTCCTTACACAACTCCACCATTTCTCTGGTCTGCACGTACTCCTCGAGCTTGTTCCGGTCATACCGCGACAATGACTCGATGTAATCGGCCTTATTCATCATATCAGCGAAACCCGCTGACGAGAACAGCATCTCCAGATAAAAAGTATCACCCTTCTCATACATAAACCGGATCCGCTTCTTCATCGCCTCGTACTGATCTTCCTGCTGTTTGATCGCCTCGTTCAGTTCCTCGGTGGTCTCTACGATCTGATCTTCTTTTTCCGTAATCAGTGTATTATATTTCTGAATCTTCTCCTGTATGCCGCTCAATTCGGTGTCCAGCTGTGTCACATAGGCCGTCAGATCATTCTTCGACCGCTCCAGTTCCTTCTTCAGCGCCTCCACATCCGTCATACTGGATTTCAGATTAGAAACCTCTTCCTTGGCCTTCTTGATCTGATCCTCTTTCTCCCGAATGCTGTCGTTCGTGACCGCCCGTGCCGGTTCAACATATGTGAACATAATAGCAATTCCCAGAAGCACGCATACTACTTTCTTCCAATGTCTCATAGGCATCCCTGTGCTCTCCGCACCCTATACTCTCAAATGTTTCCTTACCGTAATGATACTTCCCAGAAAACCGATTCCCACACCGATTCCCAGAGAAACCGGCGTCAATACATGAAAGATCTCCTCTACCTTCAAAAAGCTGAGCAGTGAAGACAACATCGAAAATCTGGTCGTGATATATTCCATCACAATATTATATAACGTATATATGATTCCCAGGGGAATCGCCGCCCCTACGAGGCCAATCATCATGCCCTCAATCACGAATGGGGATCTGACGAAGAAATCCGTAGCTCCGATATATTTCATAATATTGATCTCTTCCTTACGGACAGAGATACCAATCATGACCGTATTACTGATCAGGAAAACAGATACCGCAAACAGAATTGCTATTATGCCTACAGATACATATGCGATCAGCGCATTCACTCCCGTCAGCGTAGTCGCTACAAGCTCGGAGCGGTTGACCATCCTGACACCGTCCAGTGATTCTAAGTATGTCACCAACGCGGACTGCATGGACACATCACTCAGATAGACCTCGTACTGTGCGGAATTCTCCAACGGATTCTCCGTAAAACCATCCTCGTAACCACCCAGATAGTCTGCCTTGAAGGACTCCCATGCCTCCTCTGCGGACACAAAGTCAACCCGGGACACTTCCGGACGTTTCAGAATCATCTCCCCGATCTGCTGTATCCTGCTCTCCTCTAACCCGTCATCAAAGAATACATACACCGCAACGCCTTCCTGCGCATTCTTCACGATATGCTGAAAGTTCATGACAATCGCATAAAACAGTCCGAACAGAAACAGACATGCGCTGATCGTCGCAATCGACGCGAGCGTAAACCACTTATTTCTGAAAAGGTTACGGACACCTTGTCTGAGTGTGTAGAAAAAACTGTTAATCCTCATCGATGTATCCTCCCTTTTCCTCGTCGCTTATGATAACACCCCTCTTCAAAGTGACAACACGCTTCTGCATCGCATTGACGATCTCCCTGTTGTGTGTTACGACGATGACGGTGGTGCCGTTCTCATTGATCTGTTCCAACAGTTTCATGATCTCCCATGAATTTTTCGGATCAAGATTTCCCGTAGGCTCATCCGCCAGCAGGACAGTCGGCTTATTAACCAGTGCCCTCGCAAGCGCCACTCTCTGCTGCTCACCACCGGACAATTGCTTCGGTTTCGCCTTATACTTGCCCGCAAGCCCTACGATCGCCAGAATACTCGGCACATTCTTCTTAATCTCTTTATTGGACTTCTGTATGATCCTCTGTGCAAAGGCAACGTTCTCATACACATTACGATCCTTCAGGAGTCTGAAATCCTGAAACACAACGCCCAGATTCCTTCTGAACTTCGGAATCTTCCTATGCCTGATCTTGGACAGATCATATCCCATAACATTAATGTAACCGCTCGTGATCGTCAGCTCCCGAAGAAGCAGTTTGATCAGAGTCGATTTACCCGATCCGCTATCCCCGACGATAAATACGAATTCCCCTCTGTTAATATGAAGATTAACGTCCTTGAGCGCCGGTGCCCCGGTAGAATACGCCTTACAGACATTTGTCAGGGTAATGATCTCATTCTCTGCTGCTGTACTTCTCTTCTTTCTCTTTACTGCCACTTGTCCACCACCTATGTAAAATTAATATTCGAAGCTCTCCATATATTTCATATATTTCACAACCATCAGTGCGATCTTAAAGGTGATCGCATCCTCAAACACACGCAGATCCAGCCCTGTACTCTTCTGCAGCTTATCCAGACGGTATACCAGCGTATTCCTGTGAATGAACAGCTGTCTGGATGTCTCCGATACATTCAGCGAATTTTCAAAGAACTTGTTGATCGTCGTCAGCGTCTCCTCATCGAAATCATCCGGACTCTTGCCGTCGAAGATTTCCTTGATAAACATCTTGCACAGCGGGATAGGCAGCTGATAAATCAACCGACCGATTCCCAGTTCGCTGTAGGCGATGACATCACGCTCTCCGAAGAAGATCTTGCCTACATCCAACGCCATCTTCGCTTCCTTATAAGAGCGGCTTGCTTCCTTGATCTCATTGACGGTCGTACCGTAGGCGATTCTGACTTTCTTCATATTTTCCTTTTTCAAAAATGTCGCAATGCTGTCCGCCGTCTTATCGATCTCCTTCACGCTGTCGCCCTCGGACAGATCCTTGACCACAATCACATTATTCTCATCAACCGCAGTAATGAAATCCTTACTGTTGCTTCCGAAATAAGTGCGCATCATCTCCAGCACATTGCTGTCCTTAGTATTCTCTGTCTCAATGATCAGCGCAACCCTCTTTACATCGGTCTGGATATGCAGCTTCTTCGCCCGGCTGTAGATATCCACCAGAAGCAGATTGTCCAGAAGCAGGTTCTTAATAAAATTATCCTTGTCAAATCGCTCCTTATACGCTACCAGAAGATTCTGGATCTGAAAAGCGACCATCTTCCCAACCATGTAAACATCCTCACCGACACCCCCTGCGATCAGAATGTATTCAAGCTGCTGCTCGTCAAATATTTTAAAATACTGATATCCCTGTATCTCTTGCGAATCCGCCGGCGATTTGGCAAATTCCGCCGCCGGTCTGCCGCACTGTTCCATCTCGTCCGCCGTCATCGCAACCGCCTTCCCGTCGATATCCATGACGCACAGTTCTACTCTGGCAATTGATTTTAATCCCTCAATCGTATTTTGTAAAATCTGATTTGAAATCATAGCCCACCCCTTGTTATTCTTTTAGCAAATTACACAACGCAATAAAACGCTAAATTCATCGAAATACAACATCCAGTATTCATTTTAATCTATATTTACAAAAAAATCTACCTCTAATCATGATTTTTTTGTGTATTTTTTAATGTAAATAATACTTTTTCATGTTTTATCTGTTTAGACATTTTATACAAATATTTTACAGTATCCGAAACAGTCTGCATACCGCTTGAAAAAACCTATGGGAAATGCAAAAAACTCTCGTCAAACTAATAATCCTGTGCTATAATTTAAATAAATATAGCACAGAATCGTTTTATGTATTTTCGAAGTCTGTTACGGTGATTTCGAAAGAAGCGTTTCAGGAGCAGGAGGATCATTATGGATATTGCAGCATTATCTATGGCCATGGCACAGGTCAACACACAGAGCGCATACGGTGTAGCTATGTTGAGCAAATCTCTCGATCTGGCTTCCTCCACCGGCGACCAAATTGTAGGCATGATGGATGCCGCCGCTATGGAGTTATCCGTAAATCCGCATATCGGTGCCAATATTGATATTTCCGTATAGTACTTTGGTCTTTCAAAGAATTAACGGTATTAAAAATCTCAACCCTGATAAGAGGATTGAGATTTTTTATTTGCCTGCACGGCACATTCGCCGCACATATCGTCACGAATATTTATATTGAGCGGATTGCCCTCTCCGTAATCTGAATCTTACCTTCCTTAAGCAGATGTCCTACCGCACGTTTGAATTCGTTCTTGCTCATCTGCATCTCCCGACGGATCACTTCGGGCGATGCCTTGTCCGTAAACGGAAGCGCGCCGTCGAAGCTGTCGATAGCATCCATAACCCGCTGTGCATCCTTCTCGATCTGTAAGTATGCTTTCTCCCGGACGCTCAGATTAAGCTTGCCGTCCTCCTTCACACCGGTGACACGCGCCTGCACCACATCCCCGATCCGTATCTCGCCGTACAGCTCTTTCTTCGGAATCAGCCCCGAATACTTATCATCCACTGCCACAAACGCGCCGAAATTATCGCTGATCTCATAGACCGTTCCGCTGACTCTGTCCTCTTTACTATATGGACTCTCCAAGGACAGGTAGGGATACACGTTCATGGTCGCACACAGCCTGTTACTCTTGTCAATATAAAGCGCCGCAAGGCATGTCTCTCCCGCCGCTACTTTCCGGGTCTGTTCCTTATATGGAAGCAACAGATCCTTCTCAAGCCCCCAGTCTAAGAACGCACCCACCGCGCTGATCTGCGCGACCCGCAGTCTTGCCACGCCGTGCAGCGTCAGCTTCGGCATATGAGTGGTAGCGATCAGACGATCCTTAGAATCACGGTAGACAAACACCTCCACCTCATCACCCGTCCGCGCCTGCTCCGGCGTCTGTTTCTTCGGAAGAAGCACTTTGTCTTCGCCGTCCAAACCATCACTCAGATATACGCCGAACTCCACTTTCTTTACGATCTGCAAAGTCTGGATCTCTCCCAATCGAATCATACTTGCTCCTCCATGCTCTTTCTGACACAAACGCCTTCACTCATCTCTGTCCTGATATTTCCACAATGCAATAAGGTTTACCGTCTTCTTTGTTCAACGATACCGTATACAGCGTACCCGCATCATTCACCGACGTTACGGGGCAGATCATATCATTAAGCACAGCCTGGCTCTTATATTCCACGCGAAGTTGTCCGACAGCAAAGTCCTTCGGAATATACTCCATCGCCATGCGCACGTACTGTCCGTTATTGACATGATTGTTCGTGTCCAGATGGTGCGCCCTCACCTTAAATGGTTCCATCTTCTTTCCGTCCGCAGGTACATTAATCTTACGGGGTGCATACTCCATCGGATATTTTTCTTCCAGCACATAGCCCTTTAACATCTTCTCGTTGGGTTTCGCCGGTGTCATCTTTCCCACATCCATCAGGCTCCAGATGGAATTGGCATAAGCCAGCACTTCTCCCGCCTGCGTCCTCATCTCGAAGTTACGACAGCCCACAAATCCCCGGAACTCGTAGGGTGCCGTGCCGATAACGATCCGCTCACACAGATGCGGATATCTGTTGACGCAGATCTGCCACGCAGATAAGAGCCACACCTGATTCAGCTCATTAAAATAATCCACTCCCAGCCCGATATCTTCCGAATGAAATGTGGAGCAGTCCTGAAAATAATCCAGAAGTGATTCAAGTGTCATATTACCGTCCACACCCACTTCGCTGTACCGTACTCTGCTTTCAAATGTATACAATATCTACCCTTCTTTCCTTGATCAAGCTTCTCTCAATCGCGAACTTCTCAAATAAAACAACTCGGCTGATCTCTCAGCCGAGCCTATCAACTGGGCTACAAGGATTCGAACCTTGAAATGACGGAGTCAGAGTCCGTTGCCTTACCGTTTGGCGATAGCCCATCAACAATTAACGATTATATAGGATATTATTGCTTTTTGCAAGTGTTTTTATAAAATTTTTTGGAAAATCTCTCAAAAATATATTTCTGTTTTGATTTTGGTATAAGCCCCTTCTTATAAAAATTAAAAAATCTATAAGAAGGGGCATTGTCTATCACTCCATTTATGGTCTTAAATTTCAAACATCAACTCTCCATATGTAGGAATCGGCCAGATTTCCTTATCGACGATCATCTCCAGTTCATCCGCCGGCGCACGTAACTCATCCATAATAGCTTTCACCGTATCCTTATAGAAGAACGCCTGTGCCTTCACATCTTCCATTGCAGAGGCTTCTTTCTCAGCCTTCTCGAGTTTATGAAGAGCCGTCTGCATAGCCGTAAGCTTCTCGCTCACTTCCCGTAAGATTTCCGTCTGTGTAGAAGCGTCAACTCCAGCTGCCTTCACCGCATTCACGGTATCCGCCAGAGATTTGGAATACTTAACAACCGCCGGAATGATCTGCTTGCCGGCCATATCGATCATGGCAAGAGCCTCGATGTTGATAGTCTTCGCATAAGTCTCGTAAATGATCTCCTCACGGGACTCCAATTCCACTTTCGTGAAGATACCGAACTTCTCAAAGAGCTTCACTGCCTTATCTGTGGTAAGCGTACTTGCTGCCTCAATCATGGACTTGATATTCGGCAATCCTCTTCTCTCCGCTTCCTCTACCCAAGCCTCGGAATAACCGTCACCGTTGAAGATAATTCTCTGATGCGCAGTCATATACTCCTTGATCAGATCGTGGATCGCAAGCTCCAGATTGTCGGCTTTCTCCAATCTGTCAGCGGCTTCGCAGAAAGCTTCCGCCACGATAGCGTTCAATGTCGTATTCGGGCTGGCGATGGAATCGGCAGAACCCACCATACGGAACTCGAACTTATTTCCCGTAAATGCAAAAGGTGATGTTCTGTTCCTGTCCGTGGCATCCTTCTGAAAATCAGGTAATGTCTTAACGCCCGTCAGAAGCTTGCCACCCTCTTTTACGCTGGTTGCCTCACCGGTCTCAATCAGCTGGGTAACCACATCCTCAAGCTGCTCGCCCAAGAAGATAGAGATAATCGCCGGAGGCGCCTCATTTGCTCCGAGTCTGTGATCATTACCCACATCGGAAGCCGACTGTCTGAGCAGATCTGCATGGGTATCTACCGCTTTCATGATGCAGGCCAGCACCAGAAGGAACTGTATGTTGTCGTTAGGCGTATCGCCCGGATCCAGAAGGTTCACGCCGTTATCCGTAGTGATCGACCAGTTATCATGTTTACCGGAACCGTTCACGCCTGCATAGGGCTTCTCATGCAGCAGGCATCTCATACCGTGACGAATCGCGACCCTCTTCATCGCCTCCATAACCAACTGGTTATGATCTACCGCGATATTAGCCGTTTCATAGATGGGTGCCAGCTCGTGCTGTGCAGGAGCCACCTCGTTGTGCTGTGTCTTAGCGGTTACACCCAGCTTCCACAGCTCTTCGTTCAGATCCTTCATGTATGCGCCCACACGCTCTCTGATAACACCGAAATAATGATCCTCCATCTCCTGACCCTTCGGTGCCGGCGCACCGAACAGGGTACGTCCCGCAAACATCAAATCGGTTCTCTTCATAAATAAGTCTTTATCTACCAAGAAATATTCCTGCTCCGGTCCTACGGAAGCCGTCACCTTCGTCGCTTCCGTGTTACCGAACAGCCGCACGATACGCAGCGCCTGCTCACTGAGCGCTTCCATGGAACGTAAGAGCGGTGTTTTCTTATCCAGCGCCTCACCTGTGTAGGAGCAGAATGCCGTCGGAATACACAGGATCATGCCGCAGCCGGATTCTTTCAGAAAAGCCGGAGACGTAATATCCCAGGCGGTATATCCTCTCGCCTCGAATGTAGCGCGCAGACCACCGGAAGGAAATGAAGATGCATCCGGTTCGCCTTTAATCAGCTCCTTACCGGAGAACTCCGTCAACATTCTGCCTATATCGTCAGGATGAGATACGAAAGCGTCATGCTTCTCCGCCGTGATACCCGTAAGCGGCTGGAACCAGTGCGTATAGTGCGTTGCGCCGTTCTCTACCGCCCAGTCCTTCATAGCCTTAGCGACCATATTCGCTGTATTCATGGACAGCTCGCCGCCTTCATTCATAACCTTTACCACTTCTTTGTACGCATTCCTCGTCAGACGTTCCTGCATCTTACTGAGTGTAAATACGTTCTTTGCAAAAATCTCTTCCACATTAAATACTTCACTCATTTTTTCATCTCCTCCATTCCAGCTTGGGGGTATCACACTGTATGTATCAGCAGACTCGTAAGACTTCGTCTTACGAGTTCGCGTTGCTCGTCGTAAGCCTTCCGCAGCACGCTTACGTGCGAGCACGACACCTGCTGTGGAAAGCTTCCGACTCTGCTGATACGCGCAAAAAAGTGTTCCAAAAATAAGCCTTTTGGAACACCATCGTTCATGATACCACTATGTCGAACCGTTTCAATCAGCGATTCTTTTTATAAGATACATTACTTTTTATGAAAATGCAATAGGAAATTAATAAAAATTAATCACAGATGTACCCTATTACTATTTTCAATAAAATATTACAGATGAAGCAATCCATAATATAAGGGAGCCAAGTACACAAAGGAATGAACACGATATAATTTATTCGCCTGTCTGTTTCACTCTCCCACATTAGCTGCCCGCAGTATATCATACACCTGCGGTGTCTCGGAAAGCAGCACATCTATCACCTGCTTAGAATGCGGGCAGGATGCCACAGGCTGTCCCTGTTCGTCATACATGGCAAGAACCTGAACGGGCACATTGCTTCCGTCGGGCTTCATGATCTCGATAGAAGCACCCACACAGAACTTGTTGCGCTGTTCGATGCGAGCACACAGACGTGTGCCGCCGTGCTCAACACCTCCACCATCGGCACATACAAAACCGTCCGCTCCGCTGTCAGTGCCCACATAACCGACAGTCTCACATCCGGCTCCCGGCACCGGCCCCAGACTTCCCACGATGCCAAGATAAGTATATTCGTTCACATAGGTATTATTGTCATAGATCTGGGTATTCTCGTCAGGTTTGCCGAAATAAAACCCAGTCGTAAACTGCCGGTAAGTACACTTAGAAATCTCCGCCAGATACCAGTCCATATTAGCACGGTATTTTTCCTCCGACTCCAGATAATCATCGATCGCTTTACGGTATGTACGCGCCACCGTCGCCACATAGAGTGCTGTCTTCATCCGCCCTTCTATCTTAAAGCTGTCGATCCCTGCGGCGATCATCTCAGGAATATGCTCTATCATGCATAAGTCCTTGGAATTAAAAATATAGGTTCCCCGTTCGTTCTCATAGACAGGCAGATACTCTCCCGGACGCGTCTCCTCCACCACCGCATACTTCCAGCGGCACGGATGGGTGCAGGCACCATGATTGGCATCTCTTCCCGTAAAATAACTGCTCAGGAGACATCTTCCCGAATAGGAAATGCACATCGCTCCGTGAATAAAGCTCTCGATCTCCAAGTCATCGGAAATATGTTCCCTGATCTCCCTGATCTCCTGCAAAGATAATTCTCTGGCGGAGACAACACGTTTCGCACCCAGCTTCTGCCAGAATTGATAAGTCAAATAATTAGTATTATTCGCCTGCGTGGATACATGAATATCGATTTCCGGACAGATCTCCCGCGCCAGCATAAACATTCCGGGGTCCGCAATGATCAGCGCATCGGGCTTCATTTCTCTTAACTCACGGAAATAAGCTTCGGCACCTTCCAAGTCGTAGTTGTGCGCCAGAATATTCGCGGTCACATGCACCCTCACGCCGTGCTCATGGGCAAAAGCAATTCCCTCCGCCATTTCCTCCGGCGTAAAGTTCTTCGCCTTAGCACGCAGACCGAAGGCTTCGCCGCCGATATAAACCGCGTCCGCTCCGAATATAACCGCTGTTTTTAACACTTCCAAGCTGCTCGCCGGAATCAATAACTCAGGTTTTTTCATGCTGTTTCTATCCTTTCAGGCACACGCCGCTACACTAAGTCATGCTCTCTACGGCCTTAGTGCAACTTCATGTCCTTCGTACGCTGATCGTCACCCCGTCCCCTACCGGCAGAATCACCGTCTCCAGCTCAGGATGATGCTTTAATTCATATAAATATTCTCTCATGCGGCTGTGTATGGTGCGGTTTCTCCGTGTCACCGCAAAACGTGACTCTATGATATCTCCGTCCTGAAGCACATTATCCGACAGCAGGATTCCTCCCGGGGAAAGCAGTCTTAAGACATCCGGCAGGAAGTGAATATACTGCCCCTTGGCCGCATCCATAAAGATCAGGTCATAAGAGCCGTCCAATTCTCTCAGAATATCCGCTGCATCTCCTTCTAACAGTGTGATCCTGTCTTCCCTGCCGGCGCGTCTGAAATTTTCCCGCGCTACGGGAATCCTTTTCTCATAGTTCTCTATCGTCGTAATATGACAGTCCGTCGGCGCATACTCACTCATAAGTAAAGCAGAAAAACCAATGGCACAGCCCACCTCCAGAATCGACTTCGGCTTCTGCATCGCGAGCAGCAGCCTGATCAGGCTCTGCACCTGCGTGCGGATAACGGGCACATTGGTTTTCTTCGCTTCACTCTCTATTTCATTTAAGAAAGGAGTATTGCCGGTATCCAGAGAATCGATAAACGCGCTCATGCGCTCGTCTGTTATCATTGTAATACCGTCCTTCTCACACTAATACCCATGCCTTTCTATTCTTCACTCTCATCTTCCTCATCCGGCGCAATCACGGCCAACATCTCCTGCGCTGTCATGGAAGTGTTCAGGTCATAGATCCCCGGTTTAATCTTTCCCCGGTGCTCGGACAGAAGCTCCTGAATCATGAATAGATTCGCATCACGAATCAGTCCTTTCTCCTGTAACATCTCTCCTACTTCTTTCGCGGATTCCTTATCCTCTATATAGACGCTGATCGTCCTGCCCTCTCCCAACGAAACCGGCGTTTCCGCAAATACGCGATAGCCATAGTCATACGCTGCCACCGATATGCGGAGAATATACGTAATGATAAACACAAGCGCAACTGCTTTAATAATCAGCTGGGCCGTCCCACCTACAAGATATTTCCAATTCATAACTTTCTCCATTCCGACCATCATTCAAAGTCGATCTCTGCCGCAAGCAATATTTCAACGTCCTGCATCATCCTGCAAAAAGCGAGCTCCGCCCTCAGGAAATCATCCACCAGCGGGTCCTCCCGGAATTTCGCATACTCCTGATCAAACGCTTCCATCCGGTCAAACAGATCTTCACTGTCCGACTCATTCTGCAGATCGAAATTCTTCTGTCGAAACTCATTGACTTTGTCATACAGTTCAGGCTGTTTCTTTACCTTTTCCCTCTGATTATAATATTCCTTATAAGTATCGGTCTCCTGAATAATTGCCGCAAACTTCTTAGCGGCTTCCATAATTTCGCTGTCTGACATGTCGCCATTCCTCCTTAAGTATGGATATATCGCTTTCTCCACTGTACAATGACTAAACTGCGGTCACGGTGTTACACCTCCATGATAATAGGCAGGATCATCGGACGGCGCTTTGTCTTCTTCCACACAAATTCGCTCAGTACATCCTTGATCGTAGACTTTAACCTGCCCCAATCGGTCTTGCCCTTGTCAAGGCAGCCCTGCACCGCATCATTTACCAGAAGCCGTGCCTCATCCAGAAGTTCATCGGATTCTTTGACATAGACAAATCCCCTTGACACGATATCCGGTCCGGATACGAGCTGATCGCTGTAAGAATCCAGTGCCAGCACGACAATCAGGATACCGTCCTCCGCCAGATGCTGCCTGTCGCGCAGAACCACATTGCCTACATCACCGACACCCAGACCGTCTACCAGAATGGCGCCCACAGGCACCTTACCGGCGATCTGTGCATTCTCCTCATCCATCTCCAGCACGTCACCGGACTGTATCATAAAGATATGATCCTTCGGAATCCCCAGTTCGTCCGCAATCTTCGCCTGCGCCTTCCGATGCTTATACTCCCCGTGAATGGGTACTGCGTACTTCGGCTTCACCAGACTGTAGATCAGCTTGATCTCCTCCTGACAGGCATGTCCGGATACATGTACGTCCTGAAAAATCACGTCTGCACCCTTCATCTGCAGCTCATTGATGACATTCGTGACCGCCTTCTCATTACCCGGTATCGGATGGGATGAGAAGATGACCGTATCGCCGGGCAGAATCGATATCTTCTTATGATTGTCACTGGCCATACGACTAAGCGCCGCCATACTCTCTCCCTGACTTCCGGTCGTGATGATGACTGTCTTGTCATTAGGATAATTCTTTAATTGTTCTATGTCAATCAACGTGTTCTCCGGAATGTGCAGACACCCCAGCGCAGAGGCAGTGTCAATAATATTAACCATGCTCCTGCCTTCCACCACAACTTTTCTGCCAAACTTGTAGGCGGAATTAATAATCTGCTGTACACGATCCACATTCGATGCAAAAGTCGCAATAATAATCCTCGTATCCTTGTGCTCCGCAAAAAGACTGTCAAACGTTCTGCCCACCGTCTTCTCGGAAGGTGTAAATCCAAGCCGTTCTGCATTGGTGGAATCACACATGAGCGCCAGCACGCCCTTCCTGCCGATCTCGGCAAACCGCTGCAGATCAATGGCATCTCCGAATACCGGCGTATAATCCACTTTAAAGTCACCGGTGTGCACCACAACACCTGCCGGCGAATAGATCGCCAATGCCGCAGCGTCCACGATACTGTGATTCGTCCTGATAAATTCTATCCGAAACTGTCCCAGATTAATGGACTGACCGAACTTCACGACTTTGCGCTTCGTCTTAGCCGTCAGATCATGCTCGGACAGTTTATTTTCAATAATTCCCATAGTCAGCCGCGTTGCATAGATCGGCACGTTCAGTTCCTTTAGGACATAGGGCAGAGCGCCGATATGATCCTCGTGCCCGTGGGTGATAACAAATCCCTTTACTTTATCCGCATGCTCTTTCAGATAAGTGATATCCGGAATCACGAGATCTATTCCCAGCATCTCATCTTCGGGAAACGACAGCCCGCAATCCACCACAATAATGCTGTCTTCATACTCAAAGGCAGTAATATTAAGCCCAATCTGCTCTAAACCGCCTAATGGGATCACTTTCAGCTTAGAAGCTGCTTTCCCCTGTTCAATTTTTTTCAAACATTTTCCTCCATTCTCTTCCCGTCAAAAAGCGATGCACATCGGTCTGACCCATCGTCATTCCCTGCCATCGCCATGACCGGTACTCATTACATTAATTTCACGTCGTCTAACATATTTTCAAATACAGCCGCCACTGCATTCAGTTCCTCGTCCTCTGTCACAATCTCGTATATGGCTTCCGCCTCTCCATCTGTGGAAATATCCCGGAGAATCAATGCCTCCGCGTCTCCGTCCTCGGAATCCGTCACCAGAATATAATTGATCCCGCCCAGTCTGGTCTGCTCCAATACGTAGAATTCAACAGCTTCTTCTCCCTGCGCCGTAAAAACAATCTTTTCCACTTACTCTTTCTCCTCGTTTGCGTCATCCTGCAAATGACTTGCGCGATAATCCAGATATCCCTGCAGGATAAAAACCGCAGCGATCTTGTCCACATATTCCTTGCGATGTTCCCTGCGTATGCCGGCCTCCATCATCGCCTTATCCGCCGCCACCGTGGTAAGTCTCTCGTCCCACATTGTAACGGGCAGTCCTGTTCTTCTCTCGAGCTTGTCCTTAAATTCTAAAGACAGCTCTGCCCTGTCGCCNATCGTATCGTTCATATTCTTCGGCAGACCCAGCACGATCTCAGACACCTCATACTCTACAATCAGTTCCTCGATCCGCGCAAGCGTCTGTCGCAGTTTATTCTCATCTTTCCGTCTGATGATCTCAATTCCCTGTGCCGTAATAAGCANCGGGTCGCTGATTGCNACGCCCACTGTTTTAGACCCATAGTCNAAACCCATGATTCTCATATGTNTGCCCGCCATCACTTATGCAGAGANTTCCTAATGTATTCCACAAGCATCTCTTCCACCAGNTCATCACGCTCCACNTTCATGATCANGCTGCGNGCGCTCTTGTGACTCGTAATGTAGGTNGGATCGCCGGACATAATATAACCCACGATCTGATTGACCGGATTGTATCCTTTCTCNGTCAGTGCCTCATACACCGTAGAAAGTACAAGTTTAACTCCCGTCTCCGGTTCCGTCTCTACCGTAAAAAATTGTGTGTTNNCTAAATCCTGCATTGTTTCACGCCCTTATCCATTGTCANTTTTGANATTACCCCTATTATTACCATNATACTCTATCGCCGCACAAAATTCAATCATTTTANAAGCATGATGTCNTCCTCCAGAAANCCTGCNATGNTTCCTCTTTGNATCTGATTCCCCANATNTTCCGTACCGGCAGCCTCCTTTGCCGCTTTTATATACTGCGGTGTATGTCCGATCCAGTAGATTTTGCCGTCTATTTCTTTCTTTTCCTCAAACAGGACTTCCGCCTCCCTGCCCAGCCAGCCTGTCCGGTAATCATGGGACATTTCCCGCTCCGCTTCTGACAGGATCATACTGCGTCTGCTCTTCTCGGCTTCCGTGAGGTGCCCATCCATCNCCGCCGCCCGCGTTCCCTGCCGCTTGGAATATTTAAAAATATGCATCTCGTAAAAATTGACTCTGCGCACGAACGCTTCCGTTTCCCGAAATTCCTCCTGCGTCTCTCCCGGGAATCCCACGATCACGTCCGTTGTAATGGCCGGATCTCCATAATACTTCCTGAGCGCTTCTGTTGTCCGAAAGTATTCCCCNCTGGTATAGTGTCTATTCATTCTCTGCAGCACCGAATCACAACCGCTTTGCATAGATAGGTGAAAATGCGGACAAATTTTAGGCATCGCGCTGATCTGACTCGCAAACTCTTCCGTCACGATGCGCGGCTCCAAAGAGCCAAGCCGTATACGTTTCAGTCCTTCTATGTCATGCAGCTTAGNCAGAAGCTTAAGCAGTTCCGGAGCTCCTCTGTCAACTCCGTAGGAACTGATGTGTATACCCGTCAGCACGATCTCCTGCCAGCCGGCATCCACGATTCCCTGCACTTCTTTCAGAATGTCTTCCTCCCTGCGGCTTCTGACCCTGCCTCTGGCATAAGGGATGATACAATAAGAGCAGAACTGATTGCATCCATCCTGAATCTTAATGTAAGCTCTGGTGTGCTCTGCTGTCCGTNTCAGCGTCATTTCCTCATATTCATCCGTATGGTTGATATCGATGATATCGGTCACAACCGCCTCGCTTACCGCTCCTATGCCTGCATTCCCATTCTCCCGCTTGTCCAGATATTCCTCCAAAATGGAAACCAGATCTTTCTTGCGGTTGTTCCCGATTGCAAGATCAATTGCCGCATCCTGCTTTACGTTCTCCTCCCCGGTCTGCACATAACATCCCACCGCTACCACCACTGCATCCGGATTACATTTCTTAGCGCGATGAATCATCTGCCGGCTTTTCCTGTCTGCAATATTAGTCACTGTGCACGTATTAATAATATAAATATCGGCTGCCTTATCAAATGATACAATTTTGTACCCTTTTTCCTGTAATCTTTGTTGCATAACGTCCATTTCGTATGCATTCACCTTACAGCCCAAATTATGTAATGCTACACTTTTCATAGTAATCTCCGCATTTTTTGTATTGTTTTAGCATTGACTTTTACTCGTTCAACCCTTAGTATTATAGCAACAGATATAAAAATCTAAAGGAGGTAATGCTTAAATGAAAACAGTACAGATTTCTTTAAATTCTATTGATAAGGTTAAATCTTTTGTAAACGATATTACAAAATTTGATTATGACTTCGATCTCGTATCCGGCAGATATGTTATTGACGCGAAATCTATCATGGGCATTTTCAGCTTAGATTTATCCAAGCCGATCGACTTGAATATTCATACTGAAGAAGGTACCGAGGAAGTCCTCGCTACATTAAAGCCATATATTATGTAATCAATACCCGATACAAGATTCAGGAGAATGCCAAAACAGGCATTCTCCTTTTTTCGAGTTTGCGAAGCAAATCTCGCAAAGTTAATTCCGAAGGAATTTACTTTTTTTATCTAACAATAATTACCTCATCCTCGTCCAGCGCCTTCTGCACCAATTCATTAATCTTTTCATCCAGATTATGCTCATGTTTTCTGATAATCTTCAGATTCGGTTTCGTCACCGGATGTTTCGCCACGAAGATCGTGCAACAGTCCTCGTAGGGCTGAATCGATGTCTCATAGGTGTCAATCTTCTCGGAGATATCCACGATCTCCATCTTATCGAATCCGATCAGCGGTCTGTAAACCGGCAGTTCGCATACCTCGTTAGTAGCCATCAGGCTGTGCATCGTCTGGGAGGCCACCTGTCCAATGCTCTCTCCTGTGATCAGTCCTAAGCATTCCGTCTCCTTGGCAATATGCTCTGCTATGCGCATCATATATCGCCGCATAATGATCGTCAGCTCATCATGAGGACATTTATCATAGATATATAACTGAATATCCGTAAAATTAATCACATGCAGATAGATCGGCCCCGTATAAGCCGCCACTTTAGCCGCCAGATCCACCACCTTCTGCTTCGCCCGTTCGCTCGTATACGGCGGCGCATGAAAATATACGGCATCGATCTTGACACCGCGCTTGGCGATCATCCATCCAGCCACCGGAGAATCAATGCCGCCGGACAAAAGCAGCATGGCCTTGCCGCCCGTGCCCACCGGCATGCCTCCCGGCCCGGGAATGATTTCCGAATAAATATAGATTTTGTCACGAACCTCCACATTCAGCATAATGTCNGGCTTATGCACATCCACGCGCATCTCCGGATAGGCATCGAGAATTATNCCGCCCAGCTCNACATTCATCTCCATAGAATTAAGCGGATAATTTTTTCTGGCACGCCTCGCTGCCACCTTAAAGGACTTATTTCTGTCGGGATACACATGACCGATATATTCAACCACCGTTTCACCCAGCTTCTCAAATCCCTCATCTTCCACATAGATCATCGGGCAGATTCCGGATATACCGAACACTTTCTGTAATGCCGCCACTGTCTCATCATAGTCAAATTCGGAAACCGCATCCACATAGATGCGTCCGTCCGTCTTGCGCACGGCAAACTCGCCGTCGCATTTCTTTAAAGCGTACTTAATCTGCTGTACCAGTGCATTTTCAAACAGGTAACGGTTCTTACCTTTCACACCGATCTCCGCATATTTTATCAAAAAAGCCGTAAACATAGTACTTCCTCCCATGATATCAACAAGTGATTCCTACACGCACTTATCTTCTGGAATACCGCCTGAGCGCCGGAATCAATTCATGCAATGCCTGTATAGTATACTGGATTTCCTCTGCNGTTGTAAAGACAGAAAAGCTGAAACGTATGGTGGANTCCAGCAGTNCCCGTTNCACNCCGATCGCCTTAAGCGTAGCCGATNTCTGCGGTTTATTGGAAGAGCAGGCGCTTCCGGCAGACACATAGATCTCTCTCTCCTCCAGCGCATGGAGCAGCACTTCACTCCGCACACCCCGCACCGACAGGCTCACNATATGNGCTGCGCCCTNTCTGCCCGGACAGCCGTTGACTCTCACATCTTCTATATCACCTATTCCCTCTANCAGCATATCCCGCAGCCCGTACATNCTATCCATATCCTGATCCAGATTCCGATAGACCAGTTCCGCCGCTTTAGCCAGNCCTGCGATTCCCGGAACGTTCTCTGTTCCNGANCGCATTCCNTTCTGCTGGCCGCCGCCGTAGATGATCGGATTGACTCTGGCGCCTTTTCTGATATAAAGGAAGCCGACGCCCTTCGGNCCGTGAATCTTGTGNCCGCTCACNGACAACATATCCACATGCGCTTTCGCCGGATAAATNCGAAACTTGCCNAATCCCTGTACCGCATCCACGTGGAAAAGCGTCTGCGGATTCATGCGCTTGATTAATTCTCCCGCTTCCGCAATAGGCTGCACACTGCCGATCTCATTGTTTGTATGCATGATCGATACAAGGATCGTGTCCGGTCTGATCGCACGTTCCAAATCTTCTAACGATATTTTTCCCTCATGATCTACAGGCAGATATGTCACCTGAAATCCCTGATTTTCCAGATACGCCATCGGCTGCAATACTGCCGGATGTTCGATTCTGGTGGTGATCAGATGTCTTCCTCTTCTATGATTTGCCATCGCCGTACCGATCAGCGCAATATTATCGGACTCCGTACCGCCGGAGGTAAACAAGATTTCTTTCTCTTCTGCTTTCAGCAGATCCGCCAGTGTCTTTGTCGCATCTCTTACGTACTTCTCCGCCTCTACTCCTTTGTGGTGCATACTGGAAGGATTCCCGTAATCCTCACACATGATCTTATGCATAAGATGCGCGACTTCCTCAAAACAGACAGTTGTCGCAGAATTGTCTAAATATGCTTCCATGTTTGTCATTCCTTTATTTACTCATAATTGTAGCATAAAACAGATCGCTGCTTCATACCTTATAATATGATGCTAAGATTCCAATTGATACATCAGCCATGACAGCACTGTCATTCCTGCCGTCTCCGTCCGAAGAATGCGTCTCCCCAGCGTAATCGGCTCTATGCCGGCCGTAACTGCCGCCTGCACCTCGCTCTCCTCAAATCCGCCCTCGGGTCCGATGAACACCGCAATACTGCTGCCGGCAGGGACTGCCTCGATCAGAGCCTTCGTGTGACCCATATCCTCCGCCAGTTCGTAAGGAATCAGACGGACATCCATATCTTTCGCATATGCAATCGCTTCTCCCATACTCATGACATCGTGTACGGTAGGAATAACGCTGCGTTTACTCTGCTTCGCCGCCGCTTCCGCGATGCCCTGCCACCTGTTTATCTTCGCCGCCGCCTTTTTATCATCCAGCTTTACCACACAGCGTTTTGCGGCCACGGGAATCACCTCGTACACTCCCAGCTCCACCGCTTTCTGAATCACCAGCTCCATCTTATCCGCCTTAGGCAGTCCTTGGAAAAGATATATTTTAGACGGCAGTTCCACGCCGTCCTCCTTGATAAATCGAAGCGTGCAGATCACTTCGTCCTCCGTATATTCTTCAATTCCGCAGCGATATTCCCTGCTGTCGATCCCGTTGCTGACAGCGATCTCCTCTCCGATCTTCATGCGGAGCACGTTCTTGATATGGTTGACGTCCCTGCCCGTTATCACGATTCTCTTATCCTCTATCTGGGCCGGTTCTACAAAAAATCGGTACATTGATTCTTATCCTCGCCTTTCCCGTCCGCGCCGTTTTCGCAGTCGATCAATCAACCTCAATATCAAAAGAAAAACTGCCATCCCCAGCACAACGCCCGCACTGTCTATGAGCACATCGCTGAACCTTCCGGCACGCCCCGCTACAAACAGTTGATGCAGTTCATCGCTGCATGCATACAATACCGCCAATATTGCCGCTACCGCCGTCTTGCGCATACGGGAAAGCTGCCATCTGCACAACCATCCGTACAGCAATAATGCCAGTATCGCAAATTCCGTCATATGCGCGCCTTTTCTCACAAAGCGCTCAATAGCGCCCGCAATCTCCCTGATCTTCTCCTCGTCTATATGCAGGTGAAAAAGCAATCCGGTGGAGCTGACCATACGGTAGCTGAACCCTTCGCTGACTACACTGGATTCTTCTTTGGTCTGCGCTGAGAAGGAAAAGATCACACACATCCATATGATTGCCAGAAGACCTGCGATATTGCTCCATTTTACTATCTTATTCTGTCGTACTGTTTTAACCATTATCTTATCCGTTCTTGCGTGCCGTAACGCTGACCCACTCACCCTGATATGTCACCTCGAGAATCTCCAGCCCTGCCGCTTCCACTGCATCCCTGACGGTCTGTTCTTTCATGTCAATAATGCCCGATGTGATGTATATACCGCCCTTTTTCATCTGATGGACGATAACCGGCGTGAGCGGTACAAGCACGTCCGCAAGGATATTGGCAACTACGATATCATAGCACCCGTAGCCTACCTGTTCCTGTACTTCCTTGTCCGTGATAATATTACCGATCATCATCCGGAAGGCTTCTTCGGCAATCCCGTTTGCTTCCATATTCTGTGCCACTGCCTCAACCGCACAAGGATCTAAGTCCGTACCGACGGCATGTTTTGCACCATACATAAGGGCAAGAATCGCCAGTATGCCGCTGCCGGTTCCTACGTCAAGAAGTTCTGTCTCAGGCGTAAGATATTTCTTAATCTGCCGGATACACAGCTGTGTCGTCTCATGCATGCCGGTACCGAAAGCTGTTCCCGGATCGATATGCAGTATCTTCTTATTCTTGTCCTCTTCTTTTACCTCTTCCCATGACGGAATCACCAGAAGATCGTCTATGTAAAACTGGTGAAAATATTGCTTCCAGTTATTGATCCAGTCAATGTCCTCCGTCTCCGTCACGGTGATGCTGCCCTCCCCGATCTCCATGAAGAAACGTAGCTCTTCAAGCTCCTGCCGTATCTGTGCCTCCACGGCATCCCTGTCAGTGGACACACCATTTACTTCCAGACTGCTGTCTTCCTTCTGCTCCACGAAGAAACTGAGATATGCGATGCCGTCGTCCTCCGGTCCATCCGGCAGAATATCCACAAACATCTGCTCTTTCTCGAGCGCTGTAAGGGGGATCTTATCCTCAATCTGCGCACCCTCCAGACCGATATCATAGAGCGCGCTGATAATGATGTCCTCCGCCTCCGTTATCGTCTTAATCCTGAATTTCGTCCACTTCATGTTTTACCTCTTTTCTGCACCGTTATTGTGCATTACAACAAAGCGTATATCCTATACAGACTAAATGCAGCATCCATGCCGGTCTGTCCCGGTCGGATGCCGCATGTTTTTATTGTTCTTTAGCCTGACCGGCGGATTTAACCGACGGTACATCCGGTGTGATCAGGCTGTCATCGTCCGCGCCGTACTGCACGCATTCGCCATATTCCTGCCAGATATTGCATACCCATGTCTTACCCTGATTAAAAATAATCTCTTCGCCGTCTTCATCGTAATACTTCGCGGGCGTGAAATCTCCGTCGTATCGCATCCATTTGCACGGAATCGCCTTACCGTTCGTGAAGACGATCGCATCGCCCTCGCCGTGTACGCCGAATGCAAGGTAATCATGATCATCCCTGACCTCTCCGTGGCAGTACTGGAATATCACATTGCTGACCGTAAGCTGCTCATTGTTAAGCTCATCGATCTGCTTGCCCCCGTCTTGATAACGATAGTAGAGCTGATCATCCTCATGATATTCAAAATACGGATTATACGCTCCATATCCGCCGGAATTATTACCCGTCTTACCACCCGGATAGATGATCCACGCATCCTCATTCTCCGCATAATCCGCCCGCACACCATCCGCCGCAAACAGGAACGGCGGTACATAGGCCGCATCATAATTCCAGTCGTATCCGAGACGATCCACCGCCTTAAACAGACCGTCTATCTTGAGATATCCGGTGAATTCCTGAGCATACCCCGGACGCTTCACTCTGCCGAATGCTTCGTCGGCAGGATTGTGGATACCGCTCACCGCCGCACTGACATTATAATAGTTCGGCCTGTTGATCAATTCCTCCACATACGGTTTTGCCAATCCCCAGTTGCAGTAGATCGCCTCATATCCCATCGCCACGTAGACGAAGTAGTCGCGGCTGCTCCGCACCGGTCCGATTCGCTCCAGATCGTCAAAATCCTCAAACACAGCCATCAGTCTCGTAATACGCCCCTCTACCGGCGCCTCATATATAATACCGGCCCTCGATAATCCGTACTGCGGCATCGCCGGCCTGTTATTCGGAATCATGACCGCAATCGGTCTTCTGTTCGCCTGCTCTGTGCTTGTCCACTGACCGGTCAGATAACTCTGAATCTTACCGTTTACCACGGTTCTCTCTTCAATCACAGGATAAGCCGTCGTGGGCTCGGGTTCTTCCACGATCTCCTCTTCCGGTTCTGGCTCCGGTTCCGGCTCCTCCACTACTTCCGGCTCCGGCAGCGGTGCAGGCTCTTCTTTCTTGCCACAACCGTTTAAACAAGCAATTACACATAATGTCGTCGCAATTAGTAATGCTATTTTCTTATGAATCATCTTTCCCCCTCTTCCACGTCATACGTTCTTTTGTCATATTATGTTGCACATAAATTAGTATATGGATGATAAACATTTTTATTATAACCGAAAATTGGAAGGGTGTATATATTAATTTCTTTTGCGAATTTTAGCCTAATTCCTGTAACATCAAATATTCGGATTGACGCAAAAACATATAACGCCTGGTTCCTATCTGCTCGCTGTCATCTGTGGCAAGGGTCCTTACAGTATAGTTACATTATTATTTCTTCCATGCCGCAATCTGTTGCTTTGCGCTTTCATACTCTTCCACTGATACACCAAGAACTTCACACGCCTTCTGTTGATCTGTATTCATATTTTTCATTGCCGACTCCACATTTTTGACCAGCGTCAGCAGACTGCCTTTTTCTATACCTTTTTCTATACCAATCTCAAGAATATTCATCTTAACGGCCTCCCATTCTTCCGATTGCTTCACTTCGCCGACAATCCTGTCCAGATCCAGAATCCGCTCGTCTCTTACCGTCACATCCTCATTATCCAGTGTAGTATGTTTCATGTATTGCAGCAGGCTGATCAGCTCCGGTCTACCGTTTTTGCTTGTCATATTCAGAAATATCTTGCTTGTACCGTCTTCCAGAGATAATTCCGGTATCTCCTTACACCGTTCACTGAATGTATACATCGCCAGATCTTTTCCGAAAATATCGTCCTGTGTAATGAAAATGATAGTTGTGGACGGCAGATACTTGTATCGTGTTTTCTTGCCCGATTTTAAAACTGGGGTATCCAGCATGCTCTGGTAAAATCTGGAACGTTTGCGAACGTTATCTCCATCCGTATCATTTTGCATTTCCATATCATATCGTCTGTCCTGCCAGTCCTGTGCCCATGCATCAAGGCGTATTGCACGCTTGCCGGACTTGTTTAGAACAACTTGTTCCACTTTGACTTCTTTCAATTTCAGATGAGGTTCATCTAATATGATTCCCAACACGTCTTCATAGGCTTCTTTTATTTTCATAACTGACAAAAACAGGGCAAAATCACTTAAGTTAAGCTGATATTCCTCCGGAAATATATTCTGAAAATCATCCGCTACGCCATACGCCTGCATAGGCGCCGTATGTCCGGCATGTCTTTCTATCCTCTGTGCTGTATTCTGTACCTTGGTTTTCTGATTCGCTTTTCCTGTTTCTTTCTTCTGCATAGCATTTCCTCTCTTTCTCCGTGGGCAGAGAGGTGCTTTTCCATTGTTGCTTCTATTCCCTCCCTGCAATTATTTAGTTGTAAGCAAGGAGTTCTCGCAGAGATCACTCTGCATGGACACGGATCATAAAAGAGATCCGTTAAGATATCATAAGAATCTTAGATTAAATCTTTGCTTGAAAAGATTGTAGCACATTCTGTTTTTTATTACAACTGTGGACTGGATTTAATCATAATGGTGTACTCACTTTACGTTTATTAGTATTTAGAAAAGTCAAACAACAGACTCTATTAAATTTTTCCAAAAAACATAAAAAGAGTGTGACAAAATAACCTCCTTTGAGTTACGTCACACTCCTTTTAATATTGCTTTTTAATTACATCAAACTAATGCTAACTCTTAACTCATCACTGCTCAAGAGTCCATACCCGAAATGGCATTCTCATTGATTACGTTTATCCTATTATTATGCCTCAGCCTACAGGGATCTATTTGTTACAAGAATTTTATAGGATGCTTTCTTGCCGCTTCCATCCGTAGCCTTAACCGTAACTGTAACCATTGTATCCTTCGTTACCCTATTCGCCGTAATAAGCAGCCAATATTGTCCGCCCCTATAACACACAGTTACTTCCATTGCTTTCGGATTAGAAGAAGTAGCCTCTATATAACCTCCGAATACATCCGTATCAATCGGGAGAGGCAAAATATCTTGAGTGCCATCTGAGAGTAACGGCATTGGATTCAGCGCATTTACATATCCCGGTTTGGGTATCAAGTCTGGTACCCTTACATAAGTCGCCGCGGGTGCAGGGTACACATTATAGGTAGCCATAGCCCCGCTTCCATCGGCTGCTTCCGCTGTTACTGTATAAATACGTTCAGCCACCCCTTTCTTTGCTGTGACTTTACCAGAACTATTTATAGAGATACCCGTTGATGCTGGTGCATTAATACTCCATTTCACTTTCTTATTAGATATTGCACCATACTCACTCTCCAGCGTCGCTTTCAGTTGAAGGCTCTTACCTTTAATCACCATCATATCTATAACGTTTTGGCTGTCTAGCCTAGCAGACATAGTTTTGGTAGCTGATGAAATATGCACCTTCGTAACCGGGTTATTAACAGTTACAGCACAGGTTACCTTCTTGCCGGTTCCATCCGTAGATGCAATTGTAATATTAGTCTTGCCTGCTGCACGTTCCGTTGCACTAATATTAAGAGTAATCACATTTCCCGATCGGCTGTATGTAACAGTTGCAATACCCTGATTGCTATTGCTTACTTCATATGCATCCAAATTCGCATTACTTGTTGTACCCTCGATCTTAACCTGAACCGTCGCAGAAGTTTTTGTCTCATCAGTAACCTTTCGTCTAAAAATTGTTACTTTCTTATCGGCAGGCTTGTCAAAAGAGATACTTTTAATCGCGCCATCACATATAGTGATCGGCAGCTCCGATGTTTTCCCACTATCATCTGTTGCAGAAGCCTTTACAATATATTTACCTGCTGATGTAGCCTTTGTAGTCAGTTTACCATTGCTCTTATTAATTTTCACACCTTTGCTTGCCGCAGGTTCCTCACCAGTAGCGTAATCCACTATACTCCACTCCACTTTCTTAACCGATACATCCGCTGGAGAGATCGTTGCTTTAAATGTCACACCCTTGCCGGCAGCTACCGAAGATGAACCGAAGATTTGAATGTCCGTTGCCTGCTGTTTAATCGTAACTGTGCATGTTGCTTTCTTACCACTGGAATCATTGGCAAGAGCAGTAATCGTAACCTTACCCGCCTTAAGCGGCCACACAACACCATTACTATCCACTGTAGCGACTTTCTTATTATTACTACTCCACTTAAAATCAGTTACTGTAGCCGATGTTCCATCAGCAAATTCCGCCTTGAAAATCGATGCCAAATCATGACTTTGCTCTTTCGGAATACTCAATGTTACGCTCTTCTGGTCAAACTTAGCGCTTTTCATCTTAGTATTAGCAATAACAGTTATCGCATACTCGTCGTATTTGCCGGAACCATCCTTAGCTGTCGCACGGACAGTATACTGCGCATTCTCTTCCGCACCCGACTTTGCTGTAATCTTGCCAGAGGAACTAATGCTGATATTATCTTTTGCCGCCGTGGCTTCCGCACCATCTTTAGTATACAACTTCCATTCCAGTTTCTTATTCGTTGCATATTCAGGAAGCACTTCCGCTGTAAGCTGGATGCTCTTACCTTTTGCTACCTGTTGCACACCGGAGATCGTGATATCGCTCACATAAGGACTTAAAGTATAATTGTCGGATTTCACCGCACTGGCAACTCCGCTATCATTGACCGTAATTGCTTTGATCGTTCCTTTAGTCTTATCTTTTATTACAAAAGGCTGTGTATACAGCTTGGTATTTGCATCAGCTGCACCATTCTTATATACCGGATTCTTACCGTTATCCGTATAATAAATGGTCATACCACTCTGCGTCGCAGCAATCGTGACTGTAACCTGCTGGGCTTTCGAATCCCGTTTAATGCTAATTTCCGGTGCCTGTGGTTTAACAGAAGCTGTAGTAAGTTTAAACACTTTTGTCAAACTTGTCACACCGGCACCCATCCCGCTACCGGAAACTTTGACAGCATTACTCTTCATTATTTTTTCCAGAGCATCTACTTTACTTCCGTTCTTGTCCATTGCTTTCAGGGACTTATCTCCGCTTAAGATTACCGCTGCTTCTCCCGCTGCAACAGGACATGCCATAGATGTTCCATCCATAATTGTATAGCCGCCATCATAATAAGTAGACCAGATAGCTACACCCGGAGCGCTTAAGTCCACCCATGAGCCATATGTAGAGAAATCAGCTCTGCTGTTATTCTGATCCGTAGCCGCTACACAGATTATGTGATCAAAATGCGCCGGATAGTTAATGCAGCTCGCTCCATCATTACCGGCTGATACAAATATGGCAATTCCGTTACTGTATGCCTTTGTTACTGCCCTCTGGCACAATTCACTATATCCCGGACCACCCAGACTCATATTGATGATATCCACATCCCATTTTATCGCTTGTTCGATACCCTGTATAATCGCCCAGTCTGTACCGGCATTCTCTCCGTCACCACCTAATACATTGACAGCATATAACGCTGCATCCGGTGCAATACCGGCTCCGCCGGCCTTGTTATCAGCCTTCGCCCCAATAATACCAGCCACGTGCGTACCATGTCCGCCTTTATCGCTTGCAGTGCCTGATCCTGTCACAACTGATGTCCCTGTTGCATCAGCTTCACCCGCAAGCGTTAATTCACTGTGGGTTCCCATTACACCTGTATCAAGAATCGCTACTTTAACTCCCTCACCGGTATACTTTTCCGCCCATGCATAGGGAGATCCTACCGCCACATGCTGCCATTGATACTGTTCGCTATCTGATAAAAGATCCGGATCATTATAAGAGGCAATCGCATTCGCATATGCTTCTAAAGTCGGAGTATCTTCTTCCGCATATGCTGTAGCAGCACTATCTTCCACTTCATACTCTGTCTCTTCAATTTTAATTGTATCGCTACTATTCACTGAAGCGGCTTCTTCTACATGGGGATAACGGTAATAGTTCGGCCATACCGCCGGCAGTCTGTTTCTTGTAGATGCCGCTGCCTTTACCGCACTGGCTACCGTACTGCCCTCCTGTAACTCCAGTAACAACACTCCATTCTCGAAGCCTTTAATCTCGGCATTATATGCCTCAGCAATCATTTCAGCTTCTTCCCTCGAATTTGCTGCCACCATCACCTGACCTTTGGCATATAAAACACCTTCATCAGCTTCATTAATGTTCCCCACTTCTCCCGCTAACACCTCTTTGTCTATTCGCTGCGCAACAGTGAGTTGATATTTATCCGGCATATCTGTGAACTGTTCCGTATCACTGTCCTGTTCCTCTTCTTCCATATTATTTCCGGATACTGTCTCTTCCTCTAACTCGGTTTCGGATACACCGTCTTCCTCTGAAGGAATATTTTCGTCTGTTTCCTGATCTTCCGCATCAGAAAGCTCTTCTGAAGACTCATCTTTCTCATCTGTTTTTTCAGAATCTAAACTTTCATCTTCCCCTGTCGTCTCACCTTCAGGGCTCTGATTTGTTTCCTGACTATTGTCATCCTGTTCGTCATCTGTCTCTGCCTCGTTATCGGCACCCTCTTTTACTTCTTCCTCGCTGTCAGGAAGATTTTCTTCCGTGTTTACACTCTCTTCCTGTTCAAGCTCTTCCGTTATAGTCGAGGGTGCAATCTCCTCGGCGTGAACCGTAATGGCCATTCCAAACGGTTCTACAACCATCATTGCGGAAAGCAACAATGGAAGAACCGACTTGCTTCCTTTCCATTTCTTACTTCTCATCATCTTCCTCCATTCTCTGTTATTCGTTTACCTATCTTTCTACTGTACTCAATCCGTATCATCTTCGGTTCTGATAAAGTTGACCGATAATTGCGCATAACCATTCTCCTGTCCTCTAGCGATTACTTCAAACGGATCTTCCTCCGTATGATACAATGCAATCCCATTCTCAAAGGATACAAGCTCAATGCCATACTGTTCTGCAATCTCACGCGCCTTCTCCTCTGTTTCTGCTTCCGACATCAAAGAGTTATCCGCTATCATGACCCGATCCATGCTTTCTATATTCATCTTCTGAACCTTCAGAAAGGGAAACGCCGGTCCTCTACCAAAATGTACAAACATTACATACCACCCTACAAACACCAACACAATAACTGCTATGATTACTATTACAACCGTCAGCATTTTTTTCTTCATTGAATCCCCCTTCCCATACAAATGATGATTCCAGTTGCACACGGATATCATAGCACACCCGATCGGCAAATAAAAGCCATACAACAAAATATTAATATATAATTTTTTCTATAATCTCTCATCTATCTGACCGCAAAATAATACTTCACCTGCTTCCCGCTGCCATCCATAGCCGTTAGTGTTACTACCGCAGTCCCTTTCTTGTATGCCGCAATCTCCAGTATACCGCTGCCGGGAGGTGCGGACACCGATAGCACTGCCGGATTTGAAGAAGATACGGCAATGGAACCCTGTTTTGCGTCTGAAGTCAGCTTCGCATAAGAAAGCCTGCCCCGATCAAGAATATATCGGTATGTTGTAGACATATAGCCTCTGTTATCGTACAGATTTATGTAGGTGGCAGGAGCCGCAACGGATATCGCATATGTCTTAGTCACACCACTGCCGTCTTTTGCCGTAGCCTTAACCGTGTAAGAGCCGATCGCTGCATCCTTCGTAGCCGTTACCTTGCCGGCCGCCGTGATCTTCATGCCTGTTGTCTTTGACAGATTCGCATCGATCTTATTTCCCTTTGAGTTATACAACTCCCAAGTTACACCCTTGTTCGACACTGTACCGTTTTCACTTCCCACCACGGCCTTAAGCTGCAGCGATTTTCCTCTCGCCACATACTGACTTCTGCCTGCTGAAGGTGCAATCACGATGCCGGAAGCAGGATTATTGACGGTAGCCGTACAAGTCAGTTTTTTGCCCGATCCGTCGGCTGCCGCGATCGTGATATTGGTTTTGCCTGCTGCCTTGCCGGTCGCTTTGATCGTCAGTGTGATTTTGGCTCCCGANTGTTTCGCNCTTACCGAAGCNATACCGGGATTGCTGTTCGNTANCGTATAGGCAGTCANATCNGCCCCGTCCGTTCCCTTTACCGTTGCAGATACAGTCGTCGANATCTTCGTTCCGCTGACCTGCTGCTTTCTGAATATAGACACNTTTTTATATGCCNTATTATCCCACGTAATACCNGTAATTTTTCCTTTCGTGACCACGACNGATTTCGATGCACTCTTTCCACTGCCGTCTGCCGCAACCGCAGAAACCGTATANGTGCCGGCGNNGGCCTTGGCAGTTGTCGTCAATNTGCCGTTTGTCGAATTGATNCTTACCCCNATCTCNTTNCCGCGTTTCGCAGTCACTTCTCCGGNNGCATCCGACAGTTTCCATGTCACTTTCTTATTGCTGGTATANNCAGGTGTCACTGTCGCTTTATATGTCTGGCTCGTCCCTGCCGCTACTTTAGCACTGCCCGATATTGTAATTTTNTTGGCAAGCTGCTTAATCGTTATGGTGCAAGTGGCTTTCTTACCGCTGGAATCATTNGCCAGCGCCGTGATCGTCACTTTGCCCGCTTTAANCGGTGTCACGACACCCTTGGTATCGACCTTGGCNACTGCCGCATTGCTGCTGCTCCATTTGAAATCCGACAACGCTGCCGTCGCACCGTTCTTNCACTTCCATTCCAGACTCTTGCCCAGATTATAGCTNCTGTCCNTGGGCAGTGTAAGCGCCACATTNTTAAGC
>JAAUZM010000015.1:215451-255621 GCA_014804605.1 Lachnospiraceae bacterium
GTTTTTGCNCTTNTCCATGAATTTAACGGTGTCGATCTTTACGGTATCNATNACGGTTATTTTATATGTCNCGCTCTTAGCGCCCTTATCTTTNGCCGTTACCTTNATCGTATAGTTNCCGGGCTTTGCATTCTTAGTCGCAGTGACTTTACCGGCGGACGTAATACTTACTCCNNNCTCTTTTGCAAGTTTCGCATCGATCTTCTTATTNTCGGCCGTATACAGTTCCCATGTCACTTTCTTGTTGGTCGCATACGCCGGCAGAATTTCCGCTTTCATCTGCACGCTCTTGCCTTTGGCGATCTGCTGCACACCTGATATGGTAATGCTGCTGACATAGGGTTTCAATGTATAGGACGAGGATCTGACCGCACTTGCCAGTCCGTTCTCATTGACCGCAATGGCTTTTACGGTTGCCTTCGCCTGATTCTTGATCTCAAACGGCTGCGTATACTGCACCGCACCGTTACCGACTAAACCATTCTTATATGTTGGTGTCTTACCATTGGTTGTATAATAAACGGTTACTTCGCCCTGTGCCTTAATCGTCACTTTCACGGTCTGCGCCGCCGTTTTATTATCCGGCGCAAAGGAAATCGTCGGAGTTGCCGGTTTCGTGACCGCCGTACTCAGTTTCAATGCTTTAGGCAGACTCGTAATGCCTGCTCCCATTCCGGACCCGGCCTTAATCGCATTCGCCTTCATCGTGCTCTCTAAGGCATTCACTCTTGCCTTACCTGTCTTACTACGCACACTCGCATTGCCTGATAAGATAACTGCCGCCTCACCTGCTGCAACAGGGCAGGCCATGGACGTACCGCTCATGCGCACATAGTTACTGCCGTCTTTGCTTGTAGACCAGATAAAGACACCCGGCGCACTTAAATCCACTTTATTACCGTAATTAGAGAAGTATGCCCGCGCATTGCCCGCATCCGTAGCAGCTACGCTGATCACATGATTATAGCAGGAAGGATAGGTATAGTTTGCTCCACCGTCATTACCCGATGCGGCGAAGATCGCGATTCCCTGCTTATATGCATCATTAACCGCCTGCTGGAATGCACCGTTATATCCGAGTCCTCCCAGACTCATATTGATGATATCCACCTTCTTTGCCTGCGCCGCCTTAATTGCTTTGATAATATCATCGTCTGTTCCCGTACCGTCAGGCAGCACATTGCCGCTGTATAATGTCACGCCGGGCGCCACACCCACTCCCAGCTTACCGTTCGCTTTCGCACCGATTATACCGGCTACATGCGTGCCGTGTCCATTGCTGTCACTTGTTCCGGAGCCATATATGCTCGTTGCGGACACATCCGTATGATTCGCAACACCGGTATCCAGAACTGCAACCTTGATTCCCTGACCTGTGTAACCTGCCGCCCATGCATAGGACGAGCCAATAATCGTGTGATGATACTGATAATAAGANTTNGTGGNTTTNAAATAAGGATCNCTGTAAGCCAACGCCTCCATATAAGAAGCNTCCGTCTGCTCTGCGCCGTCAATTCCGTCCGCCGCACCTTCCATTTCGTACTCTTCCGTNTCTATTTCTATAAAATCATCCTGTTCNGCTGTATCTTCNTGCNCACCATCCTGTCCGNAATANGGTATCCNGCTCACNGTCTGCCNNCNCCTCCTCCGGNATCTCTTCCGAAAGATCAGACTCCNCCGCCGNGATCTCTCCGTATGCATANCGGTAGTAATTCGGCCACACCGCCGGCAAATTAATTTCCTCATTGGCTGCTACNCGCATNGCTTTACTGACNGTGTCCTGTCTGTCCANCTCCAGCGTCAANACGCCATATTCAAACCCTNCGATCCGGGCATGATATGCATCNGCAATCTGCTCTGCTTCCTCCTGTGTCTCNGCAAAAGTAATGACCTGCCCGTCTACATAATCNACGCCTTCCTCAAAGGCACTNATCTCATCCAAATGAGAAGCCAGATCCCGCTTNCTCTCNATCTGCTCTGATGTNAGNCGGTAATTCGAAGGCATCTGCTCAAATCCTTCCANCCGTTCGTCTTCATCCGTATCAGCTTCTTCATCTTGCGGCTCTTCAGCATCCTCGACATCCTCTTCGTTGTCCGCTGTATTCTCCGCTTCTTCCNTATCCTCTTCCGGCTCCTCGGTATCCTCCGCGTCATTCTCTATTCCGTCATCATTGGCAGAATCCTCGTCCCCGTCACTCTCGTCTGAATGCTCGGAATCTGCTCCTGTGCCGCCCCCATCTGTACTATCGGAATTGGCTCCTGTACCATCATCATCCGTGTTGCCGGAATCCNTTGTCCCATTGTCTTCTTCTGTGTTGCCGGAACCTGTATCTGTACCATCCGATTCTGTATTTCCGGAATCCTGCCCAGTAGCATTCTCCCCCATATTNCCGGAATCTGCTCCCGTACCGTCTTCTTCCGAACTTNCGGNCTCCTCCCCTGTGAGATCTTTGGCATCATCAACGCCGGTTTCTGTCTGCAATGCAGATACAGGATTCTCACTCGCTTGCACGACCATCGCCGCCCCNNCCGGTTCCANCGCCAGAAGCGCTGCTAAAATCAGGGATACTATTGCTCTGTTTTTTCTTCGGTTTTTTCTCATATTATTTTCCCTCTTAATACCAACCACGGACAACAAAAAAGTAAATCGCTTCGCGATTAACGTTGCGAAATTCGCTTCGCGAACTCGGAAATGTATATATATCATAGCACATCNAACTTTTAAAAGAAACCGAAAAAATTTCCAAAAAAAACACACTCCCATTCACCGAGAGTGTGTTCTGCATTCAAGTTTCTATATTTTCCATTACTTTCTAAATTTCTTCTTACCCTTGTTAACAGGCTCCTCCGCATTGCCGGAAGATATATTCTTAGCCGCATTCAGCGTATNGCCCGTCTGCTCGTCAAACTTCTTCAATAGTTCCCTCGCCTCATGGGACAGTTTATCCGGCACCTGTACCACCAGCGTGACATAATGATCGCCGCGAATGTTCTTATTGCGCAGAGACGGAACNCCCTTGCCTTTNAGGCGCACCTTTGTATCCGTCTGCGTACCCGCTTTAACGTCATAAATCACTTTGCCGTCCACTGTATCTATTACGATCTCACCACCCAGCGCTGCAATTGCAAAAGACATGGGNACGGTAGAATATATGTTTTCATCCTGTCTCTGGAAGATCGGATGTCTGGTCACNACAACTTCCACCAGCAGATCTCCTCTGGGNCCGCCGTTAGTGCCCGGCTCACCCTTGTCACGGATACGAACGCACTGTCCGTTATCGATACCCGCCGGAATAGACACTTGTATTTTCTTCTTATTGGCAATATACCCCGTTCCTCTNCAGTCAGGNCATTTATCCTTGATCACTTTACCGGTNCCGTGGCAGTCCGGACAAGTCTGGACATTTCTGACAGTNCCGAAGAAAGACTGNTGCGTGAAAACTACCTGCCCCTTGCCNCCGCACTTCGTACATGTCTCNGGNCTGGTGCCGGGTTTNGCNCCGGTTCCATGGCACGCGGTACATTCATCCTTAAGCTGCAGCTCAAGCTCCTTGTCTACNCCAAAAACCGCTTCTTCAAANGAAATNCGGACAGTNGTNCGGATATTGGCNCCCTTCATAGGTCCGTTGCTCCTGCCGCTGCGTCGCCCGCCTCCGAAAATATCTCCGAAGATATCTCCGAAAATATCTCCGAAATCGGCACTGTTAAAATCAAAGCCACCGAATCCGCCGGNGCCGCCCGCACCATCGAAAGCAGCATGACCATATTGGTCATACTGCCGTCTCTTTTCAGGATCACTCAAGATTGCATAAGCCTCGGAGGCTTCCTTGAATTTCTTCTCAGCTTCCGCATCGCCGGGATTCATATCGGGATGATACTTCTTAGCAAGAACTCTGTATGCTTTTTTGATTGCGGCATCATCGGCATTCTTATCTATGCCGAGCACCTCATAATAATCTCGTTTCTGTTCTGCCATACTTATAATCCTCCAAGCCTATCCTTGCTCTTAGACCTCTCTGTAGTCCCCGTCTACCACATCNTCTGCCGCACCGGACTGTGNGCTCTCGTCTGCTGCACNGCCCATATTGCCCATATCGGGNCCGCCCTGTGCCTGCTGCATATTCTCATACATTTTNGTGAACAACGCCTGTGCGGAATTTGTCAGTTTCTCTTTCGCCGCTTTCAGTTCGTCGATGTCACTGTCAGACATCTCCTGATCTTTAGTCCTCTCTAAGATACCCTTCACTGTCTGTAAATCCGCTTCCACACCTGCCTTCTCGGATGCGTCNAGCTTATCGCCCACTTCGGAGAGTGCCTTCTCTGTCTGGAATACAAAGGANTCNGCCTCGTTTCTTGTATCGATCGCTTCTTTTCTCTTCTTATCCTGTGCCTCGTACTCTGCAGCTTCCTTCACTGCTCTGTCGATCTCGTCATCGGACATNTTGGAACCTGCCGTGATCGTAATATGCTGTTCTTTACCTGTGCCGAGNTCTTTCGCGGACACATTAACAATACCGTTGGCATCNATATCGAAAGTAACTTCGATCTGCGGAACACCACGCATTGCCGGCGGGATACCATCCAGTCTGAACTGNCCNAGGGACTTATTATCCTTCGCNAACTGTCTCTCACCCTGTACGACATTGATATCCACTGCCGTCTGGTTATCCGCCGCAGTAGAGAATACCTGACTCTTCTTAGTCGGAATTGTTGTATTTCTCTCGATCAGTCTGGTTGCTACGCCGCCCATCGTCTCGATAGACAATGACAGGGGTGTAACATCCAGCAGTAAAATCTCGCCTGCACCGGCATCGCCTGCCAGTTTACCGCCCTGAATGGAAGCACCCAGCGCTACACACTCGTCAGGGTTTAAGGACTTACTGGGCTCTTTGCCTGTCAGCTGTTTTACTTTATCCTGTACCGCAGGAATACGTGTGGAACCGCCTACCAATAATACCTGACCGAGGTCGGAATTGGTCAGACCGGCATCCTTCATGGCATTCTGCACCGGAATTGCTGTCTTCTCTACTAAATCATGCGTCAGTTCATCGAACTTCGCTCTGGTAAGGTTCATATCGAAGTGCTTCGGTCCCTCAGCTGTCGCTGTAATGAACGGAAGGTTGATATTTGTTGTAGTTGCGGAAGAGAGTTCCTTCTTCGCTTTCTCAGCCGCTTCTTTTAATCTCTGAAGCGCCATCTTATCATTGGATAAGTCCACGCCTTCCTGTGCCTTGAACTCAGCCAGCATCCAGTCGATTACTTTCTGGTCGAAATCATCACCGCCCAGATGTGTATCACCGTTAGTGGAAAGCACTTCGATGACGCCGTCACCGATCTCGATAATGGATACATCAAAGGTACCGCCGCCCAGATCGTATACCATGATCTTCTGCTCTTTCTCATTGTCCAAGCCATAAGCAAGGGCTGCTGCCGTAGGCTCGTTGATGATACGCTTTACATCCAGACCGGCGATCTTACCTGCATCCTTGGTTGCCTGTCTCTGCGCGTCATTGAAATATGCCGGAACGGTAATAACTGCTTCCGTCACGTTCTCACCCAGATAGCTCTCTGCATCGGCTTTTAATTTCTGCAGGATCATAGCGGAAATCTGCTGCGGAGAATACTTCTTCTCATCGATCGTACGTCCTCTGTCTGTACCCATATCTCTCTTAATAGAAGCAATCGTCTTGTCGGCATTGGTTACCGCCTGACGCTTCGCCGGCTCACCTACAAGCCGCTCTCCCGTCTTGGTAAATGCTACGACCGAAGGTGTCGTTCTTGCGCCTTCCGTATTGGCGATAACGGTGGGTTTACCACCTTCCATAACTGCCACGCAGCTGTTTGTTGTTCCTAAGTCGATTCCGATAATTTTACTCATAATTTCTTCCTCCTGTTATGATATATATTTCTAACTCACTACCGCTACCATGCTGTGCCTTACCACACTGTCACGATAGGTATATCCTTTCTGTAACTCCTGTGCAATCACGCCGGATTCGTACTCTTCACTCTCCACCTGCATCACTGCATTGTGGAAATCGGGATTGAACTCTTCTCCGACTGCCGGAATAGGTTTCACATCCATATTTTCAAGCTCTGTCATAAGCTGCTTATAGATCATTTCCATGCCCTGCGCGAAACCGCCGTCTTTTTCATTCTCCGGTACAGCCGCCAGCCCTCTCTCGAANTTATCCACCACCGGCAGGATCTTCTCGATCACACTCTTCGCACCGGTCTCGAACATGGCCGTCTTCTCTTTCTCAGTCCGCTTCCGGAAGTTCTCAAACTCCGCCATCTGGCGTTTGACCCTGTCTTCCAGTTCCTCGATCTTCTCCTTCAGTGCTTCCTGTTTTTTATCNGCCTTTTCTTTCTTTTTCTTTTCTTTCTTATTATCGTCCTTAGATTCCGCCTTAGCCGGTCCAGCCGCCGCTTCCTTACTGACATTGTCCGCTGCCTCTTTGTTTTCCCCGGTCTCAGGAGCTGCCTCTTCNGTCATGTTTTCTTCCTGTAACTTATCTTTCTCCTCTGCCACGCCTCTCATTCCTTTCTGTTATGCCGAACTTGCACATTGCCTCGCTTTTGGTATTAGCCACGCCCTGCNGTCGGTTCGCGNCATACTTATTTTCTATATAAATCATCTAACTGATGTTTTAACAGTTTCAGATTCTTAACTACTTTCTCATAATCCATTCTCTTAGGTCCGATGATACCTATCGTTCCCTTCATTCCTTCGTCCAGTTCATATGTGGCCGTCACGATACTGCAGTCCTTCATGCCCTGCACCGGCGTCTCATTGCCGATATAGACNTGTATGCCGGTATTATTCTCGTCCGCCAGATTGNCCTGCACGAGTTCACTNAGAAGCTGTTTTTCCTCGAANGTAGTNATCAGCTCGCTGGCCCGTTCGTGNTCTGACAGTTCCGGATATTTAAAGAAGTTCTTCGTGCCGCTTGTATAGATCTCCAGATCTTCATCNGCCTTGATCGCCTCTGCAACCGCGTCGATCACATCNGCNACGATCTCACTGTGTATTCCNGCCTGCTGCTTCATTGCCGATATCATNCCCAAATTGATCTCATCCAATGACAGCCCGTTCAGATGCGTGTTCAGAAGGATGTTCAATTTTAAGAGTGTCTCATCACTCAGTTCTTCCTCCACCGTGAGCATCGTGTTCTTAATCACGTTGCCTTCCACCACGATGACCGCCAGAATCTGATTGATATCCACGCGGGATAACTGAATGAATTTCAATTTATTACGGCGGTACTGCGGTGCGGAGACCATCGCCGCATATTCCGTATTGGCCGCAAGCATTTTGGCNGCCTGCTTCAGGAGATGATCCATCTTATCTTCTTTCTCGAGAAGATTCTCCCTTAGTTCTTCCACTTCCCGCTCTTTCTCTTCCATCATCTTATCCACGTACAGGCGATAACCTTGATCGGACGGAATACGCCCCGCGGAAGTGTGCGGCTGTAGAATGTAACCCAGTTCTTCCAGATCCGCCATCTCATTACGAATGGTTGCCGAGCTCAAATTCAGGTCGGTATACTTGGAGATCGTTCTGCTTCCTACCGGCTCTCCGGTCTCTAAGTAGTTGCGAATGATGGCTTGCAATATTTTGTATTTTCTTTCGTCTAACTGCATACCATTTCTCCTGTTGTTAGCACTCGACCAGCTAGAGTGCTAACATCTTCTAGTAGTAAGTTATCACTTAAGATTTTTATTGTCAACATTTCCCTGAAAAAAAATTATAAAAAAATTATNAAAAAATCNAGCTANGCTCGATTNCGAGATTTGCTTCGCAAACTCGAAAAAAACGGAGAAATTTCCATAAAAAGCGGCCGATTCAAGATTTCCTCAAATCGACCGCNTCTGCGTCATTTTAATAGNAGGCTATGTATATTAGATACCGAAGTTACCTGTCACATCTCCATTGATTACGTAGTAAACTACGTTTTCTTCCGGTTTCACATACAGTTCAACCGTTTTGAAATCGCCGGCCTTCTGGTTCANGTCGTATTTCNATACATCCTTGGCAATCTTAACCAGATCTTCCGTTGTGTAGGATTTACCTGCAAACTGTAAATTGAATGTTGCTTTAACCGCCTCTTTCTTAACGGTCTCTTTCTTCGCTGTTGTCTTCTTCTCAGCTGCCGTCTTCTTAGCAGGCGCTTTCTTTGCTGTTGTCTTTCTGGTAGTTGTCTTCTTCGCCGTCTTCTTGGTCTCTTCTTTCTTAGACTCTGCTGCAGGTGCTGCCGTAGTTGTCTTTACTTCTTCTGTCTTTGTATCTGCAGGTTGTGCTGCTACTGCCTTCGCTACCGGTTTCGCAATTGCTGTTTTCTTTGTTTCTGCCATAAGTCTTCTCCTTCCACACTGTCCGATTNNCTCGGACGNCAAATGTTACGATTACTCTTTTTCATAAGTCCCCAGTCCACACNCTTTCNGACTCTATGGGGATTTTAACGCAATACCGATGTACTGTCAATCAACAATCTGTAACAAATACTTGCCCTTTTCTTTCGGTATTTTATACGAAATGACCCAAAAAAAGCCAAAATNACGCCCTTTTACGCCATTTCACACCGCTATCCTGCCAGTGCAAAATATAACAGCACNGCCGCNCCCAGCACAATACGATACCANCCGAANACTTTGAAATCATGCTTCTTNATATACCCCATCAGGAAGCGGATCACGATCACCGATACGATAAAAGCTACCGCCATACCCACTAACAGNATCACTGCTTCCGCNCCNGTAAAGTTGAANCCNAACTTCACGATCTTAAGAAGACTTGCACCCAACATAACCGGAATTGCCANNAAAAAAGTAAACTCTGCCGCCACGGTTCTGGATACGCCGATCATAAGAGCNCCGACTATCGTTGCGCCGGANCGGGANGTNCCCGGAAATATCGCCGCCAAAAGCTGGAATACACCGATCATAAGAGCCGTCTGATAAGTAATCTGACTCAATTCCCGAATCTTCGGCTTCATACTTCTGTTACGATTCTCTATCACAATAAACGCAATNCCAAAAACGATCAGNGCAATNGACACACACCAAGGATTATAGAACAGCGCGTCCANCACATCATCAAATGCCAGTCCTATCACCGCCGCCGGAATACACGCCACCAGAATCTTAAACCATAGTACGAAAATATCCTTCTGTATCACCGGCTTCTCATGAAACCGGAACGGAAATATTTTATTCCAGAACAAAATCACNACTGCCAGAATCGCACCGAGTTGTATCACCACCAGAAACATCTCCCAGAATTCCGGCGAGACATCCAGCGTTACAAACTCATTGAGCAGGATCATGTGCCCTGTGCTGCTGATCGGCAGCCACTCCGTAATTCCCTCCACGATACCGAACAATATTGCTTTCAGGATTTCGATTATGTTTATCATGTATCTTTCCACGCCTTTCTAAATAATCAGTACTCACTCTTAACAAATTTCCTGAATGCTTCCAGCGAGCGCTCCACCTTCTCCGTATCAATGCAGTACGCAAGNCGGACATATCCGTCCGCGCCGAACGTATTGCCGGGCACGATAACCAGATCATACTTCTTCGCCTTCTCGCAGAACGCGACTGNATCTTCCTCCAAGGCCTTAGGGAACATATAGAAGGTTCCGCCGGGCTTTACGCATTCAAACCCGAGACCGGTAAGCTCCCGATACAGAATATTCATATTCGTCTCATAGACCGACAGATCGGATGTCAGATCNAGTACTTCCGCCACNGCNAGCTGTATGATGGANGGCGGACAGTTATGCCCCGTACCTCTGGAAATCTGNCTGCATATCGTACTGATCAGCTCTGCATCCGTACATTCCGGATTCACCGCCACGTACCCGATTCGTTCTCCCGGCAAAGACAAGGATTTCGAAAAAGAATAACATGACAGTGTATTTGCATAGAATTTCGACGGATAAGGAGCTTCCACNCCCGCAAAAACGATTTCTCTGTAAGGCTCATCAGAAATCAGGAAGATATCATGCCCATACTTTTTCTCTTTCTCTGTCATAATTGCTGCCAGTTTACNCAAGGTCTCCGAAGAATACGCCACACCGGAAGGATTGTTGGGGGTATTGATCAGAACTGCCGCAACCTTCTCCGTCAGCATTTCCTCAAATGCTTCGAAATTAATCTGGAAACTGTCCGTGTCTGCGGGAATCACCTTAAGCGTTGCCCCCGTCAAGTTGATATAGGGACCATATTCCGGAAAATACGGTGCAAACGTGATAACCTCGTCACCGGGTTCACTCACACACCGTACAGCATGGGCGATAGCGCCCGCCGCTCCGGTGGTCATAAAAATGTGGTTCCCCGTATAATTCATGCCAAACCGCTTATTCAGGGATTCCGCCACCTTATCCCGCACAGCCGGAATGCCAAGGCTCTGGCTGTAGCCATGGAGTTCCATGGGATTTCTGTTTTGCAACAGATCGATCATTGTGTCTGTGAACTTCTGCGGCGCAGGCACGGAAGGGTTCCCAAGACTGTAATCAAACACATTCTCGTACCCGATCTCAGCGCCCCTCGCAGNGGCGAACTCCGATAACTGCCTGATTACCGATTTGCCCTGAAGCATGTCTTTATATTTTTGTACGATCATATTCTCTAACCTGCCTTTTTATTCTATTCTTTCTTGCATGATATTATGTCCTGAATATCATATTGTCCTGTGTCTATACTATTTCCTGATCAGGTGCATCAGTCTGCCTTTAAAGTCACCACTGAGCGGCGGTATATTGATGCCGGCATAGTGCAGGGTGTCACCCTTGTACTGTGTCTGTTTAAGCTCCGGCCAGTCCTGTGCATTTTCGATCACATAAACCGCTTCCGGATCAAGCCCCGGAATGTGGATACGCCTGCTGTGGAAGTTCGGTCTNCCCAGCACCTGAATGTAGGTGACAAGCGCCTCACTTTTATCCTTAGCCACTACTTCATAGCAGTCGTAATAATGATTGTCCGCATAGTGCGCGATTCGATAATAATCACCCATGCGCACCAGATCATTATACTTGTGGTACATGGCAACCTGCTGCGGGATCATATTACGATCCTGTTCCGGAATCTTCGTCACATCCAGCTCATAGCCGAATGTTCCTGCTAATGCCACGTAACCTCTCGTCTCAAAAGGGGTTACTCTGCCGACCGTATGATTCGGACAATCAGACACATGCGCCCCCATCGTGGACAACGGATAGATCAGGGACGTGCCCGCCTGAATGGACAGCCGCTCTATCGCGTCAGTATCATCCGAGCACCATATCTGCGGACTGTAATACAGCATACCCGCATCGAATCTGGCACCACCGCCGGAACAGTTCTCCAAGAGCAAATGAGGAAATTCCGTCGTCATCCTGTCCTGCAGTTCATAGACTGCGAGCACCTGTCTGTGGAGCAGTTCCCCCTGTCTGTCAGCCGGAAGCCCGTAACTGCCCAGATCGCTCAACTGCCTGTTCATATCCCACTTCACATATTCGATATTGGCGCTCCGAAGAACCGCAGCAATCATCTCATAGACATAATCCCTGACTTCCTTTCTTGTCAGATCAAGCACATACTGATTGCGTGCAAGGCTGCCTGCTCTGCCCGGAATCGCGATCGCCCAATCGGGATGCGCACGGTACAGATCCGAATCCGGTGAAATCATCTCCGGTTCCAGCCAGATACCGAATTTCATGCCTAGTTTATTGACTTCGTCCACCAGATATTTCAGTCCGCCTTTCAGCTTATCCTCATTAACCTGCCAATCGCCCAGACTCGAATTATCGTCGTTTCTGTGTCCGAACCAGCCATCGTCCATCACCAACATCTCGATACCGAGTTTGGATGCCTGTCGGGCAATATCCAATAATTTTTCCGTATTAAAATCAAAGTAGGTTGCTTCCCAGTTGTTGATCAGAATCGGTCGTTTCTTATCTTTATACTCGCCGCGGATCAGATGATTGCGGTACAGATCATGGAAGGTTCTCGTCATGCCGCCTATGCCCTGCGCAGAGTAAACGCAGACTACTTCCGGTGCCTGAAAACTCTCTCCCGCCTCCAGTTTCCAACTAAAATCCTGCGGATGGATTCCCATCATGGCGCGGCTACTGCCGAACTGATCCGCCTCGATCTGCGCCAGAAAGTTGCCAGAATAGACAAAGTTCATGGCATAGACATCACCGCTTTCCTCTGTCGTGGTTTTCTTTTTCCATGCCATAAAAGGATGCTCCTGATGGCTGGATTCCCCGCGCACCGACGATACGCTCTGTTTACCCTTCATAACCGGCCTCGTCTGGATAATGCGCTCTCTCGCCCACGACCCGTGTAAAGTAATCATCTCATAATCTTCATTATCCATGTCAATGCATGCGGACAGAACCTTCGTCAGATAGATCGGCTCCTTAGCCTGATTGACGATCTTCACGCTCCGCGCCACGGCATCGCTGTCTGCAAAGATGCTGTAAGAAAGAATAACCTGTAACTGCAGCAGCTTATCCTCGCAGGTCAGCTCCAACGTCTTACAATCCGCTGCTTCACCGAAGGTTGCCGGCAAGTCCTGCAGCCCGTCTTTACCATCGTATATTCTGTGCGACACATAGGATAACGACACAGCACTATGCCCGCCTGCCGTCCTGACCGCCAGCGTTCCCTCTCTGTAATCTCCCAATCCGCTGCCCGTATATTCCATGGGAAATGTATCCAGGAAGGAGGTTCTGTCCCGATTATTCTGCGACGGAACAAAAGGCGGCTCGGAGGTGCGCATAAGGTATGTCAGATTATCCTCTGTCAGCTTTCTTCCATAATAAATGTGTCCGACAAAATTATCCTCGTCCACAATCCCGATACAGTAACTCGCGTTCATCGTGTCTAATTTAAAAACTCTGTTTTGTTCATTGTAGGTGATGTTCATACCGCTTTCTCCTTTTTCTTAGAATGTTCTCAACCGACCGCTTGGAGAGAAGACAACATCTTCGTCGCCGCGCTCCCGCTCCGTAGAACACGCAGCGGACGCTAAACTCGTGAAATACCTCGTTAAGCGCCGGCGCGTTCTAAGGGGCTCCTTAAGATGTTGTCTTCCCTCCAAGCTACATTTTGCGCTGTCTATAAACGGTCACATGAGAATGTATGGTTTTGCATTCTCCAGGACATAGCTTAGTTATACTTGGACTTCCCATTTTAGTCTCTACGGAGAATGCACGCTTTTCGCATTCTCCTAAGCATGACTTAGTTATACTTGGACATCCTATTTCAGTTTCTACGGAGAATGCACGCTTTTTGCATTCTCCTAAGCATGACTTAGTTATACTTGGACACCGTATTTTGGTGTCCTAGTATAACTTCATGCTTTATTATACCAACATCTTCCATATAAGAAAAGAAATATGTCAAAAACATAAATTTTAATTCAGACAAAAAATATTTTTAATATAAGGGGAATCGTGGTACAATATCCACTATCGGCATTCAGACGAGCTCCTGTCGCCGATACATTTTCTGATATGGAAATCAATGAGGAAGGGATATGTTATGAGTATCACAGTCGTATTACAGCAGATGGTTATGATCTTTATATTAATCGGTATCGGTATACTATTATATAAGAAAGAAATGCTGTCAGAAGTGACTGCCAAGCAGATATCAGGCATTATTGTCAATGTAACAAATCCGGCGCTGCTGATCTGCTCTGCTTTTCAGGATGGTCCCAAAGTATCTCTTAATGAACTCGGAATCGCATTAGGGATCTATTTGATCGTGTATGCTGTATTGATCGTTGTGAGTTTTCTAATTCCGCGCATCCTGCGCGTGCCTGACATGTATCACTATGCTTATCAAATGCTCACGATCTTCGGCAACGTGGGATTCATCGGTATTCCGCTCGCCTCCGCCGTTCTGGGAACACGGTCTTTGATCTTCGTATCGATCTATAATCTGATTTTTAATATTCTGATCTACACCTTCGGAATTTCGCTGCTGCAGAGAGCAGAGGCAAGACAGATTCAGAGTGCTGCATCGAAAGGTACACAGTCGCCCGATCCGTCTCAGAAAAGTAATCTGTCTCAGGATACAATATCCGCACATAGCACGTCTCAACGATGGAAGAAGCTGGTTAATGCCGGAACCATCTCCGCCGCAGCCACTATCATTTTCTATCTGGGTAATTTCCATGTGCCGGTCATCGTATCCTCTACCCTGACCTATATGGGACAGGCTACCACACTGCTGTCCATGCTGGTTCTGGGTGTCTCTGTCGCGCAGATGGCTCCTAAGGATATTTTTTCCCATCCGAAGCTGTATGGTTTTACACTGCTGCGCCAGATATTAGTGCCCATAGGCTGTATTATTCTGTTCCGGCCGCTTATTCGGAATCCTCTGATCTTAAATACCATGGCGCTCATGCTCGCCGTGCCCGCCGCCAACATGCCGCTGATGCTATCCAAGCAGCTTCATGTGGAGACGGATACGATCTCGCAGGGTATCATCCTAACCACAATCTTAAGTCTGGGGACGATTCCAGTGGTGAGCTTGTTCCTATAGCATAACAAAAATAACTTTGCTAGATTTGCTTCGCAAACTCAGATCACACAATCTGTACTTTCATCATATTGGTCGTCCCGGAGAATCCGATGGGCACTCCTGATGTGATGACCGTCAGATCTCCTTTTTCCAACAGTTTCATCTTCTCAGCAGCGTGGATCGCCCTGTCAAAAAGGTTGAAAACTTCCTTTTCTTCTTTAATCAATATCGGTGTCACACCCCATGTTAATGACAACTGCCGGCACACCTTCTCTGTGGTGGCGCAGCTTATGATATCACTGGTCGGACGATATCTTGAAATCATCCGCGCCGACGTGCCGGATTTGGTCACCGTCACAATTGCCTTAGCATTCAGATCAAGTGCGGTAGTACATGTAGCGTGGCAAATGGCATCCGTCACGTCCGGATTAGCCTCCCGTTCATTCTGGAAGAAACGCTTGCGGTAATCCACATCCTGCTCCGTGCGCTCCGCGATGCGCACCATTGTTCTCACCGCCTCCACGGGATATGCGCCCGCCGCCGTCTCGCCGGAGAGCATGATGGCACTGGTGCCGTCGTATACCGCATTGGCTATATCAGTCGTCTCTGCTCTGGTAGGACGCGGATTCTTGATCATAGATTCTAACATCTGCGTGGCAGTGATCACCTGCTTACCGCTGCGGTAAACTTTACTAATGATCTTTTTCTGGATCACGGGCACTTCCTCGTAAGGAATCTCAACGCCCATGTCACCTCTTGCCACCATAATGCCGTCAGACACCTCTATGATATCATCGACATTGGCAACGCCCTGCGCATTCTCTATCTTGGCGATGATCCTGATATCCTCACCGCCGTTCTTCTCAAGCAGCTTGCGAAGCTGCAGAATGTCTTCCTTCTTTTGTACAAAAGATGCTGCAATAAAATCCACATCCTGCTCTATACCAAAGAGAATATCTTCTCTGTCTTTATCGCTGATATACGGCATGGAAAGATCCACGTCCGGTACGTTGACCCCCTTGTGGTTCGATACTACACCACCGTTAATGACACGACAGACGATATTATTCTTATCAACCTTTTCCACTGTCATCTCGATCAGGCCGTCGTCGATCAGCACCCGCATTCCCTCTTCCAGATCTTCATAGAGGCGGTTGTAGGTCACGCTCACGATATCCTTCGTCCCCTCCACTTCATCGGCGGTCAGCGTAAACAGTTGCCCTTCTTCCAGTGTCACTTTGCCTTCTTTAAAATCCTTAACCCGCACTTCCGGACCTTTCGTGTCCAACAGGATCGCCACCGGCTTGCCCACTTCCTTGCGAAGCTTTTTGACCTCGTCCATCCTCTTCTTATGGTCCTCATAAGTTCCGTGGGAGAAGTTGCATCTGGCAACGTTCATCCCCTCTATCATCATCTGTCTGAGTACATCCTCATTGTCTGTTGCCGGGCCGAGTGTACATACGATCTTTGTTTTTCTCATGATGATCTGTTCCTCCTTGTGATGTTTTTCATCAAGTCAACATCCCCGCATCGGGCTGACGCGGCATATAACCGGTATATTTCTATTTTATACTGAAATGTAATATCTTAAACTGATATTAACATTCTAATCATACCATAATATGACAATACGTATCAATTGATTATGGGATTTTAGCAAAAAAATAATCTGATGTACCGTCGCCGTCCTCGCTTTTTCTATATACGGTTTATTGATAATATTGTTTAATAAAATACCAGAATATTTTGTTGACATTACCATTTTTCTCTGCTACAATTGACCTACATATCTGGGATATCATCTTACAAGAAATCGGTCTGATTTCGCCTTGACAATCCCCATATGAACAATTAAATATGGCGGATGATGTCGGAACAGATGTGTTATTTTCATTTTCTTCTCTCGGCATACCGCTGGAAGGAGAAGAACAAATGAAAAAGAAACTTGAAGAACTAAACTTATTGGACGATTTCCTGTTTGGAACTCTGATTTCACACCCGGTCTATGGAGAACGCTTTGCCCGAATCCTGATCAAGACCATCTTGAACAGGGATGTAAAAATACTAAAGGTCGTCCCGCAGATGAATTACTACGGGCAGGATACGGATCAGCATGGAGCAAGACTGGACGTTTACATCGAGGAAGAGGATGGAGTTATTCAGGGCAATGTACGGCTAAGCAGTATCTATGACATTGAACCAGATCAGAACGGAGATAAGACCTCAAAAGAGGCCCTCCCGCGAAGGGTGCGTTTCTACCGCTCTACTATTGATGTCAGAAATCTGCAATCCGGAGCCGATTATGACCGGCTCAAAAATGTCATTATCATTATGCTGCTTCCCTACGATCCGTTCGGCTATGACAGGATAATGTACACCGTCAGGAATAAGTGTATAGAGGAGCCGGAGATGGCATATGAAGACGGTGCTCTGAACCTCTTCATATACACAAAGGGAAAAATTGGCACTATCTCACAGGAATTGAAAGAGCTGCTGCGATATCTCGAAAGCACAACGTGGAACAATGCGGTAAGCGAACCCTTAAGGGAAGTCCAGAGCATGGTAGACAAAGTCAAATATGACAAGGAGGTGTCTATTTCCTATATGAAATCGTATGAAAGAGATTGGATGATGAGAAACGAAGGCAGAACTGAAGGCAGAACCGAAGAATGTACTGAATCCATACAGAATTTTCTCTCCGACTTAGGTGCCATTCCGGAAAAAATTTCGAAACAAATCGACAGCGAGACTGACTTAGACACTCTGCGACGCTGGCTGAAACTCGCCGCCAAATCGGAATCTATTGAAGAATTTATAGAAAAAATGTAAATCCCGCTAAACATATGCGTTGCTCAACGCACCCATAAAACGAGCCCCCAGTGGTGGAAGCACCGGGAGCCCGTTTTATATATACAAACTAATGGAATTTTTAATATGAGATGGGCTTTTTCGTAATATCAAATTTCACAGTCACACTGCCGCCGTAATTCGGTGCAATGCCATTAATCACTACACTTCCCTTATTCTTACCGGATGCAGTATTCGCACCATATGAAAGAGAATAATTCTCGCCTTCTCTAAGCGGTTTTCCGTCATAAGACACCGTCACTTCCGGCGTAACCTGACTCCCCGTGTATACCGCTTCGCCAATATCTACCTTTAGATTTGCCTTTGTCAGTTTTATCGCATAAATCGGCAACGGGACGATAATCGGTCGATCCGGCTCCAGCTTGTATGAAGATCCCTCTACCTCGGTAATAACCGCCATCGGCACGTCATCTTCTATCGTCAATTCGCCACCTTGAGGCAAGCTGTCTCCCGCAGACTCCTGCAGCTTCTGTATATATCTTTCATAATCCGCCTGCGTATTATTCCGATATGCGATCTCGTAATCCGTCCCCGCACGCAGCGCCGCTTTGCCGTCCGTCAGCTTCACCGCAGGCTTATAGGCATAATCTTCCGCCTTATTATCTTTATACTCAACCGGTGTCGTTTTAATCTGAATACTACCCGCCCTGAGATCAGTCCTGATAATATCGAACTTAAGACTGAACTCGCCGGCGTAGTTACCTTTACCCTTCACGGTCACCGTCGGCGGCTTCTCGGCAGAAGCGCTTGCTACCGCTTTGTTATTGGCATACTTGAGCGTGTAATCTTTACCGTTTCGCAATATAAATCCTTGCTGATTCGTAAGCAGGATCTCATCTATGGGCTTCACGCCTGCCTTGCAATAGTTAAAGACCATTTTTTGCATCGTTTCCGAACGATTTACCTGCGTAATATCAGCCGCTGTGATCTTGAAAGTTTTCTTAAAGCTGCCGCTGTATCCCGCATTCACAGCACCCTTAAAGGTCATTGTAGCCGTACCCTTATTGATATTCTTGCTGTAGCTTATTGTGTAATCCGTTCCGTACCGCAGTTCCTCAGCTTCTGTGCCGTATGTCAGTTTCGCACCGTTTTGTGTGATCGCCCTGCCCGTATATACTTTATCCTCGATATCTGCTACCAGAACCGTCTTGGCCGTAAACGCTCTTCCCTTGATATTAAAAGTCGCGGTTTTACTTCCGGCATATTCTCCCATTCCCGTAATGACAAGCGTCGCTTTCCCGACCCTTTCATTGCTTTTATCCAGATAGCTCACAGTATAATCCCGGCCGGGTTTGAGGAATGTTTTTCCGTATTTTACGGTAAAGGTATCCGCGGAATCGGTCTCCGCAGGTTTCAGTTGTACCGGTTCTCCTGTAAAGGTAATGTTCTTCAGATTCTTTCCGATCGTGATCGTTGCATTCTTGATCAGATGCGCCTTATCCGTTACATAAATTTCTCTGCAAATGCTTCCCTTATAATTGCCTACACCCTTTATAGTCAGTAAGAACTCACCACTGCAACCTGCCGGAACAGCAGCATCTTCCAGTTTTAAGCCCTCCTGTAGGCTCTCGCCTGACTGATTGCGTGCATTTACCACCGTCAGAATCACCTTAAAATCAGTATCCTTTTTCATTCCTTTGACATACTTAATGGATGTAAAGGGCTTCTGTGCTTTCTTCGCCGTCACCAGCTGATCAGAGACCTTCAGCACGATCCCATCAGCCGCTTGACTACTGCCATCGCCGATTGAAGTCCTGAGAATATTAAAATTGACCTTGACCGTATCCTTGTTTCCGTCCTTGATCCGATCCGTATAATTACCCTTGCCGATAATTTCCACATAGGGAAGGTCCTTGTTAAAATATGTGCCTTCACCGTTCCCCTGCTTCCGCACACCACCCTTGTTGGCATTGATGTTATTGTAATATCTGATCTGATAGTCCCTGCCCGATTTTAAAAGTGTATCACCGTCGTATACACTTACTACAGGCTTACATGCTTTACCGGTATAATATACATCGGCAATCTCCTGAAATGTAAATTCACCGTCCACGCTTCCGCCGAGCCACTTCGCATACAGAATCATATCCGACTGTACGATATCCGTGTCAAAATTCCATGCTTTCGTACATGCTACGTCCTTATACCAGCCGTCGAAACGATATCCTGCCTCTGACGGATCATCGGGTCTGTCAATAGTCTGCCCGACCTTGATACCGAAATAATCTGCCGGAGCCGTTCCATGCCCCTGCACATCAAAGGTGACAGTGCATGAAACGTACTCACTCGCTACAATCAATTTGCCGTTCACATAGGATATGATGTAATTATTTCCGGCATCGGCACCGGAAAGCACAATATCGTACTGGCCTGCCACTGTACTGCTTACGATTTCACATGCGACAGCAGGTTCAGTAATCAGAGCGTCATCCGTCATCAGACCGCTCACTTCGTATTTATACTCATTTTGTGTCGGAACCGGATCTCCGATCAGAATCGTTTTATCCTGTGCAGTGATCACAAGCTGCGCAGGACTGATCTCAAAAGTCCTGCTGGTACTGCCAAGATAACACCCTTCGCCTTCTATGGTCACCGTCGCAATACCGGCATTCTTATTATTGCTGTAAGACAGCGTATAATCCTCTCCCTCTGTCAGCACAGTGTCTGATGCTCTCACTACGACCTTCGGCTCCTGTTCCGTTCCGCTATAGGTAAATCTGTTCGTTTTAAAAGTAACGTCCGTGTCGGCTCCCAGCATCTCCTGTGCCGTCACCTGTACCTGTATATCCGTCAGCTTCTGGAATTTTGTTTGATCCTTCGGCGTAAATACTGCCGTAAAAGTATAAATACCGGCTTTCTCCATAATCGCCGAATTATCCTGCCATGTATATGTGCCGTATTCATTCTGTGGCAAAGCAACCTCACTAATCCTCTGACCGGCAGAAGCCGTCAGTTTCGGTTCTTCCACGACCAACGTATCAAAGCTGGTCGTATAGCCGTCGCAGGTAACCTGTACCGCACAGATCCCCGGTTTCGTCGAATCAAATCCGCTGATCATAGCGGCTGTCAACGTTACGGTTTTGGTCTGACTGCCAGAAGGATAGGTCACCGTTCCGCCTGCGAGATTGATTTTCTGTCCGACTTTATAAGTCGTAATGGCGGGCGGTTTCACCTCGATCGGGCTTTCGTCCTCGATCGGTTCCCACTTCGCATAGAGAGTTATATTTCCCGTACTTCCCTTTACGATCTGTGTCACTCTGATTGTATATGCCGAATCCTTGTACCAGCCCTCAAATTGATAGCCTTCTCTGGTCGCGCTCCGTAAAATAATCGTGTCCGTCTCCGATGTATAGGTGGACGGGTTCGAGCCGCTATTCGTACCGCCGTTCAGAACGTATGTGATCGTATAGGTCTGAGGCGCCTCGCCTGCAACATTGCAATATTTTTTCAGATTAGACAGTATCTCATCCGCCGCAATCAGTGACATTGTCATGTATTGCAACCGGTTGTTTGCATCAATATAGCAGATTAGCGGCCATGATATAGTAGTGCCCATTCCACCGACTTGCGCGTATCGACTCATACTCAATGCGTTCACATTATTTTGATCATAGGAAAAAGTAATCTCCTCGCAACCATATTGGCTCTGAAATTCGGCGACAGCTTCCTTGGTTCCATTATTTGTCTCCATGGCATAAATATCTATACCCGCAAACTGATCGATCTTATTGCTTATTCCCCGAATAGTATTCCGACAATTGCCACATGTATTGCTATAGAAGATCAAAAGTTTCGGTTTTCCATTTGCCGCAGAACTGATCTTCGTGTCATCCACTGTAGTGTATTCATATGACAGATTATTGAGATCAAGTGCGCCCTTTACCTGTATAGCACATTCCGCTTTCTTACCTCCTGCCGTAGCCGTAATGGTACAACTGCCGGCGGAAATTGCGCGCACTATGCCATTATTCACCTCTGCTACCGTTTCGTCGTCACTTGTCCATACAACGGCGGAATCGGTGGCATATGCAGGATAAATTGTCACAGACAGCCCCGCCTCATCTCCTTCTGCCAGCTCCAATGTATATGCGCTCAGTTCAACAAGCTGCACTGGAATATCGGCAGAGCCGCTGCCACCCATGGATGCCACCAGTACAGTTTCCCTCCCATTCAAATTCGGGGTCTGATGTAAAGCGTAAAGCACATTTCCCTGATAATATGCACTGCCATATATATAACCGGTAGATGTGTCAGCCGTAAACTCAGTGCGCTTATCTGTACCATCCATGGCAATGCTGTAGATGGATGACTTGTCGTTGTAGTATAAGCGGTCGCCTATCCGGAAGAGGCCGGAGTAAGCTCCCTGCCAATAACTACGATCATCATCCCAATCCGTCCAGCGGTCAATATTCTGTATTATTGTGCCACCATCTGTAAAATCAGCAAGCACCCTCTTTTTGATAGCACATTGACGTGCGGTACTGTCATACGAAACATAATAGCAGTCGTCTCCCACCAGCACCAGCGGCGAATCACACTCTGTCCAGAAAGCATTATCATAGCGTGTATCGGTAGCCTTATAATCCACTGTCTGGCTTCCATACGTTATCCGCCAGTCCTGATGCTCCGCAAATGCGCTGTCGCTGCGGAACATGTAAGTATGCACCGCCCTTCCGATCTTATCCCATGTAGGATCGTCCCATGTGACATCCACCTGATAATACTGTCCGCCCAGCACGATCATGTTCCACGCGTGTTTCATGGAATCACTAGTGACCATATAACAATCAATTCCTACGCGTTTAAGCAGATATTTGTAGGCAAGTGCATAACCGTCACACACAGCAATACGCTTTGCAAACACTCCATAAATTGAGTGTGATTCACTGGGAACAGTCCCTGCATCTAAATTTTCCTTATCATATTCACAATTAACCACCAGATAATCATGCAGAACAATGGCTTTCTCCAGATCACTCATGCTCCCATCTACTGTTGCAAGTGCCTCTTCAATACCACGCTGAACTGCCGCGTCATCCAAAGTGTCATTATATGTAAGCGCAATAGCAGTGATAATTGTTCCGGTATACCCATACCTATATCCACTTTCAACAAAATATAGATCCGGATGTTCGTTCAGTACGCCACTTACCAAACCTCTTAACATCGCTATTCCGGAAGAATCATACGGTATGTTGTAAGCCGAGATATCGATCATCTCCTTGCGCGCCAGCATCTGCTGATAAATATATTCTTCGGCTTCATCGCTCTGTGCAGATACCGAATATACTGAGAGATTGCCCCGCTTCGACGGGGCGTCGCCAAATTGATAGGCACCGTCTATTTCATCCTCCGTCATTGTTTCCTGTAAATCCGGTTCTGCAAGATCATTATCCGAAATCCCTGTAACATACAGCTCTCCAGTGTCAGACTCCTCGATCCCGTCTTCCCCATCCTCACTCGCCGCATCATCCTCTACGGAAGGGTTCACCTCATCAGATGGCTCCTGCGCCTCCGTATCCGAAATATCTTCTTCGTCAGACGGCTCCTGTGCATCCGTATCCGAAATACCCCCTCCGTCAGACGGTTCTCCCGGCTCCCCATCTGCAGGATTTTCTCCGTCAGCAGCGTCATCGCTCTGGGAAGGGTTTTCTACACCCGCCCCTTCATTCTCGCCCTGATCCTCCGTACTCAGATTATCTGTACTTGATAGATCTTCTCCGGATTCCTGCTTCGGGTTGCCGTTCTCATCCTCCTGCACAGATGCCGTGAGCTCTTCTGCATAGACATTACCCATGGGAAGCTGTACAGAAGAAATCACCATCACCGCCGTCAAAATGCCCGCTAACACTCGTTTCCCTGACAGCATTCTCTTTCTTGACATCATTTTCTTACCCCTCTCCTCTCGTCAATTGTTATGTATTGCAATGGTCTCCTGCTCCATCTCTGCCCTTGCAGGCAGAGACTCTCTCGAATCCCGGTCATCGCCACATTCTTACTCAGTGTCCTTTATTCTACCCTTATAGTAAATCCTTCATATATCCCCACCGGGATATCAGTTCCGAACGAATACTCCTCTACTGATTCTTTATCAAAGAAGTATGCCGTAACACGCTGCTTAGCCGGATCAACGATCCAGTATTCTCTTGCACCGGCAGTTCGATATTTAAATAGCTTCGTAAAATAGTCCATAGCCTTGCTGCCCGGAGAGACAATTTCAATTACCCAATCCGGAGCGCCGTTACATCCCCGCTCTGTGATCTTATTTTTTTCGCAAACAACAGATATATCCGGTTCCACATAGTTTTTACCGCTTTTATCTAAAAATACCGCAAACGGAGCGGGAAACACTTCACATTCTCCCTCATGCCTTTGAATATAATTACCGATTTCCCTGTCAAAAAAATGGACCAGTCTTTGATGATCCGTATTTGGCGGAGTCATATAATAAATTTTTCCATCAACCAGTTCTGCACGTTCACCGTCCGGCAATGAATAAATATCTTCGATCGTATATGTTTCTTCTTTTTTCAATAGTTCCATAAAATCATCTGCCTTCTAAATCGTATTATATACTATGCAAATATAAATTACCACTTAGAAAGCCGATTTTACCCGCCTCGAAAAGGCAGAGACTCAACCGAATCTCTGCCTTTCTTTCGTTATTTACAATTTACATTTCTTTTATTTCTTCACAACTACACTCACAGTCGTAGACGCATCCCTGCTTACGCCGTCCCGTCCCACACATCTGACGGTAACGGGAATCTTATACGCATGAATCTCTTCCAGCAAATCCGGTTGCACTTTGGAAATATTGTCATTCATAACTGACATGAGATGTTCCGAAATCATTCCCTTATGTTTCTTCATAGGAACCTCATACAACCCTGCATATCACTGTTTGTTTACTATAGTTATAATACATATCGGTTCTAACCCGGAAAAGCTCCCCTATGCGTTTCCAAACAGCTTTATCTAAAATATATCCTCAAAAACATGCAGTTTTTCTTAGTGCGAAACCATAGCTTTTTTCATCCTTTTCATAAAATATCAGTCATATGCGCCTATGTCGGAACACATATGACTGTTTTACTATCTTATAAAAATTTAAGTAATAATAATGCTGAAACGGCAATCAGAAAAATTACGAGTACTGTTATCGCAGCACTTCATTGCTCTGATCCCAAAATCCCCCACATCTCATATGCTTTATGGTATAAATTCTCGATTTTATCCAGATTCTGCTCATACAATTCAACATTCTCCGGTGTATTCTCCAAAAGCTTCATGTTCTGATCAAGCATCATACTCTTAGCGACATGATGTGATGAATACTCATCAACCTGCACCGGAACAAAAATATCCAGCCTAACTTCATAATTGCCGATTCCTTGCGGCCATATTACGATATCTGCCGTTGTTTCATGGCTGTTACTGCTTGTTTCAGAAATACCCAGATTACCTGTAAAAGACAAAAAAGCCGGCTTACATACACTGTATGTATATGGTTCTTTCCAGAGAGTTGTAGCTGATGCGCCTGTGACGCCACCAAGTTTCTTACAAAAAGGAGCATACCGCAAATCCGCATTCATGCCCCATATAAAAACATACAGACAAGCCGTAACCCCAAGGATGATCAAAACCCGTTTCTTTTTGCTGTTCCACATAAATATGCTCCTTGTTTCCTGCCGCCCGATACTACATGATAAATATACTATAGCACAACTTTTATGCTATTTCTATTGTGCGAAACCCCAACCGCTTATACTTCTCAACATGCGTTACCAGAATGACCGTTCTTCCCAGCTTATGAAATGCCTGCAGCAGTTCCATTACCCTGTCCGCATTGCCCGGATCCAGCGATCCTGTAGGTTCATCCGCCAATATAATAGAACACTTCTTAATCATAAGTCTTGCAAGAGCTACCCGTTGCTGCTCTCCTCCCGACAACTTAAACACCTGTTTATCTACCGCATCTGACAGACCTACATATTCCAGCGCCTGCTCCACTGTATACTCGGATCGAGTCTGTTTCTTTACCATATTCAGGTTCTCCCGTACCGTTTTTGCCTCGATCAATGCAAAATTCTGGAAAAGAAACCCCACCTCATTTCTTAAATACTCTCTCTGGTTTTTCCTCAGAAAAATATCCTTATGATTAACCAGAATTTCCCCCTGATCAATCTTCTCCAAGGAACCGATCATGTTGAGAAGTGTCGTCTTCCCGCATCCGCTTTCTCCCCAGAAGACTACGAACTCACCGTCCTCAATAACCAAATTCAAATCCGAAAACAGTTGTTTCTCGTCATAGCTCTTATACAAATGCCTGATCTCTATCATCATAAAAACCCGCCTTTCAATGTTTTCTGGATACTCTCTTTCTCTATATAAAGAAATCTTCCGAACATGACTGCCGTTTCTATGAGCATTAAAATCAATACAATGGCGCACATAAGACCAGCATGCTGAAGTCCAAGTATTTTATAACATATCCATGCTCCGACAATGCCTGCCACACTCGACGTTATTGTCATTATAAACTGCCTTCCGATCCGTTCTATGACAGAATAGCCCAATATTTTCTTCATTATGATCTCCAGACGGTTTGTCTCAAACTCCAGCCTAATGATAGCTGCGCTCAAACACAATTCCACTGCACACTGAAACAGCAGCAGGACTATATTCATAATCACTCCTCTTTTTACATTTTGTAATTCATGCTCGAAAGTAAGACATACATTTTCCTGCAAATATTTGCACTCATGCTCCTCGCAGAAACGGTCAAGTTCCTCCATATCCGGCTTCATCATAACCTTACCGAAATTAAGTTCAAACAAAATACGTCCCTCTTCAATCGGTCTTGCATCTTCAATACAGTTATTATAGATAATAACAGGACAGTATGATCTGACATATCCCCTGTATACATCATAATTAATGATACGGGGATGATCACTGTAATAAATTACTGCGACATCGTTCTCCTCTAAATTTGCAAAAGAAGCTGACGCATCCAGCAAAATCGCCATTGCATCATCGGACACTTCTTCTCGTTCCGGAATCAGCACACATGCCTTACATTTGCTGATTTTATCTGCTACGGATGGCAGGCTCTCACACAAATAATCTTTCATGTTTGCATTTATACAGATCGCAAGTTTATCTTGATCTTTCCAGTCGTAAGATCCGTTTCCGCAGATAAACTGCATATCGAACATCGTAAAATAGTTCCTGTAAAACCATGTCTCCATGTACCCTGAACTATTTATCAAATATAAATAAGAGTATGCTTTGCGCGCCGCATAAAACTCTCTTTGCTTTTCCAAATCTATATATTTGGCGCTTAGAGCAATCGTTGTCGCCGCGGAAACAGACAATGCAAGAGTCAATAATGTTTTCAGCAAATAACTTACATTCAGAAGTTTCCGTGACATTCTCACGCCCGAAAATCCCAGCTTGAGATCGCAACGAAGCAGCGAGGCATAAATTACAGTATCTCCCAAAATAATAGCAGCCAATGCAATAATCTCATAATTCCATAGAAACAGACAATGATATATCCGATACAAAATCAATGATGTTGCAAAAAAACAGAGGCAGTACCACAACATATCTATAAGAGCATGAAGCAAGACGATTCTTTCTATGGATTCACCCAGCGATAACCGCACCACAATCTCTTTTCTGATCTGTATGGTTTTATAATAAGTCTGCATCCAGATCAAAATCCCTACCACAAGCCAGATCCAGATCAGGCGCTTCAACGCCCCCTGCATACTATCTCTTTCTTTGGGACGCGGCAGACTGCCGCCGTAGGTATCAACCAGTTCTGCTTTATATGCAGTGGCGTTTTCAGTGCACCCTAAAATATAATATTGTTCCGGTTCTTTGTGCATCCGTTCTCCGGACAATTCCTCCACGGTGTGAAACACTACATCCGACTCGCCGGAAAAAAGACTGCCGTAATGCCCTTCTGACAATTGATACTCTCGTGCAAACATTTCCTCGGTAGCGGGAGTGCAGTATACGTCGATTCGTGTGTAATAATCTCCCTCAATGTATTTATCTATGTAGATTACTTCTAATCCATACTTTTCTGCGGAATCAAAGATCTGCTCTTTCATCTGTTCCACGCCGATCTCATCCTGCACATAGAAAGATGTCTGCCAGAAATCTTCAAAATCATATAAGAAAATCTGAAAAAGATCGCACCCGATCAGCAATGCCATCGCGATCAGCGAACCGCTGAATATATATCTGACAGATTTCATTCCTGGTTCTCCTATGCTATAAAAGCTAACACATAATAGATCTGTATAAGAGGCATATCCCTGTAATGGGACAAAAGGCAGAACCATAATATCGATTCTGCCATTTACTCTTGCAATATTTTATAACATTTCCTTTGCTTACAATTATATATCAGTTTGTTTTTTTCGGATACTCCAAACTATAAATATCTTCACCATATGGAATATTTAAGTTGTACGATGAGTCCAGAACATATTCCTTATTGCCTATCCGAAATACGCTCCCCGGCTCGTAATCTGTCAAAAACCCTTCCGATGTCAGACTCTGGTAATGGGAATCGTATCTCTCTTTCGATAGAATGGGAATGGTCACCTTCGTCGCCGAATAATAATGAGTCGTTTCCCTGTCCCCCATCCTGACAGTAAAAAACCCTGTTTTAATACCGGCTTCATCCATGTACTGTCTGATTTGCTCCTCCGGATACGTCTTCGTAATAAATACGGGATCTTTCGACATCGTATAATTCCAAAATCCGACATACTGCTGCAACACCCTGTCATAAGATTCATCACGCATATATTCGGTAAAAACTGAGTTGATTCCCTTGCCATTCGTATACGCACAGTGCTCTGTTCCGTTCTTCTCCACGTATTTAAAGTATCGATTCCTGCCAAAATCCATGATATTATTATCCGCATGAATCTCTCCCAGCGAATCCGGCTGCACTTTCGGAATCTGATCCGCAGTAAAAGACACGCCTTCGCACACATATACATCGCCGTACTTTTGTACTTTGGAAATATTGTCATTCATAACTGACATGAGATGTTCCGAAATCATTCCCTTATGTTTCTTCATAGGAGCCTCATACAACCCCGCGTCATTTATTTCCGCCTTCGTGAAAGAGTCTCTCTTTACATTACGCGCAACATTGTGCTTACCGAGTAAAGTTGCGATCGCATTCTTCCTTATGCTGATCGAATTCAGTTTCCTATTCATATTCCAAGATGTAATATTGATATTCATGTACAATTCCCTTTCCACTTACCGCCGTTTGATCACAAGCCCCGGTGATGTCCTATTGATGTAGAGTTTATTTAAGAAGTTATTGTACCATTTATGATTTTCTTCCTTGCCACTGTTTACCCGCAGCAAATCCGACAAATAGAAATAGTCTATTGCTGATTTTCCAGCTTCTCGAGGCACAAAAGCCATATTTATGCTCTCCGACCAGCCTTTACCGCTGATTATAAGCAGATTATCCTTCTCGCCGTTATCTCCACCTCTTTTAAAGAAGAACGAAAAATCCCTTGGTGGCACTGCGTCTTTATCCACAATTCCGCCTGCATAATACATGCATTGTGCCATATAATTCCACTTATCATGAAAATTCGGAGTGCCTGTCGGATATGTTTTCTGGAAATTCTCATCCCTTTTCACCGCGTCCACTTCTACACCATATTTTGTCCCGTACTCTTTTGCCGCTTCCTGCAAAGCTGTATGTATCTCTTCTGACTTATAATAATACTCTGCATCATAATACACCATAAAATGGCTATCTCTTCCCTCTTTATTCGCAATCCTCTCTCCTTCCTCGAAGCAGGCCGAAACAGCCGCCGCATAGCCTACGTCCAAAAAAGTCTCGTACACATTCAGTATTGCCTTCTCACCTCTCGCAGACAATCCAGAACAATATTCCGTAAAAAATCCTTTGATATCCTCTGCACTGACCTTCCCTGCATAATAGCCCTCCATAACTTCCCGCATCTCTGCACGATCATCCTGAGCAGGCCAGTCAATTACAGCTAATTTTGTATACGCAGGATATCTGAGTTCCTTACAGCCCGATCTTTCAAAGATATCTCTTGTCTGTTTTATGTCCTCTTCCGTATACTGCACAACCATCCTCTTACTTCTAATCCGCTCTGCATAGCTTGAATCTTCTGTTAATTTATAAGGATTGCTATCAATATAAAACATTTTACACCTCCGTTATTCTTCGTACCGCAAGTATCCCCGGAGTGACTTAGGTTAGTCGTCAGTAAATATTATCACTGTTTGTTCACTCCAGTTGTAATATATATCGGTTCTACCCCGCAAAAATTTCATCTATTGTATTACCCAAAAGTTTCCCTTAAAATACATCCCCCAAAAATATTTAGTAAAATTTCTATTTTACTAAATATACCTTTTTCAGTTTAAGAAGTCAATACTTTTTACTTGACATTGTAAAAAAAGTCTTTTACTATTTTATTAGCTAAATAAAATTTCCTAAGGTGCCCAAATGAATTACGACTTAAAACCCAAAGAATATGAAATCATGAAATTTATATGGGCGAATGCCCCCGATGGTGTAGCCTTTGGCGAGATCCACGACTTCGTGAACAGCCTAGGCAAGAAAGAGTCCCGACAGCGGATCAACTGTTTTATACAGTCACTTCTTAGTAAAGGAATACTTACCGCCACCGGAGAAGACCGTCACAAAGTATATACTCCCACGATCTCCAAACAGGAATATGATCAGATACTTGCAAACCAACTACTAAATCAGTTATTTGACGGTTCCCTCAAGACATTCGTATCAGCGCTGTCCGGCGGCGACAGTATATCCGATGAAAACGCGAAAGAGCTCCGTAAACTACTTCGAGAAAGGAATAAGAAAAAATGAACCTCCTTTTCGTCATGTCTATAAGCGGCAGTATTGTTTTCTTGTTATATCTGTGTACCAAACCTTTCTCCAACCGTTATTGTACAGCCCACTGGCAGTATAACTTTCTAAAGATATGTCTTCTTTTTTATCTTATTCCTTATCAATGTCTTCAGAATAAAAGTCTCATACTCTGTAACGTCCTGTTCGGAAACGGAGAGGCAGTCAATCCTTTGCGCGATGGTATCCATAAGTTTGAAGATAACTATACCATTTATATAACCCCCGATGGAAAAATGCATTATAAATACTGGCTTCCGCTGTTGATCGTTTCGATCGCGTGGCTGTTCTTCGCCGCCTTTGTGCTATACCGTCAAATAGGAAAATATCGTTCCTTCCGAAATAAGCTGATGCTTCTTTCAGAAATCTCCGATGCAGAAACCGATAATACTGCAATACCACATGATGTTATGCCGTCTGTTCAAAAGAAACTGCAGAAAATCACATTTTGCCCGCTCATCAGCAGTCCGCTAACCATCGGTTTATTTCATCCCGTCATGATACTTCCCAAGGAGTATAATAGCGAGGACTTGCCGATGTATCTGTCACACGAGTTATGCCATATCAGGAACCATGATGCATTGTGGAAATTCATCTCTTTTATCACTATACTGATCCACTGGTATAACCCGTTTTCTTATCTTCTCTTCTTAGAAATATGTGATGTGTGCGAAAAGAATTGTGACGAAATGGTAATCGCACCTTTCAACGAAACGCAGAAAATGTATTATGCGAACTTGATCATTGAGTCCACCCGAAATCATAGTGGCTCACCCCTTCTCTTTACCGGCACTTTTTCTACCAATAACAAACTGACCAAAGAAAGGATATTGTCTATGGAAAGAAAAAAATGTAAATCACTCTGTCGAAAAGTCATTACCGCCTTGTTAATAGGTGTCGTTGCTTTGTCAATGCCTATATCCGTACTGGCATACCAGCCGGTTTACGTATATAGGGATCTGCCAGACTACGAGCTAAACGGAGATGTCATGTATATTGTATTTAACGGTGAGCAATCTCCGCTTGCTGCGCCAGATACATCATATTTAGATTTTTCCATATCGAATGAAATAATCGTGGACGAATACGGTAACCAGTACGCGGTCAACGCAGAGAACGCACAGATTGTCCAGACATGCACTCATGAATACATAACCGGACAGCGAAATTATCATGCGAAAAACAGCAGCGGAGGATGTACATTATATACCTACGAAGGCACATACTGCAAAAAATGCGGTCACTGTTTACAAGAAACTCTGATCGGTCAAACCAGCCTCATAAAATGTCCACACTAACTGCATCCCAATATATAGCAACCGAATCGGAAAGGAGATTATATTATGACCAGGACATACATTATTGATCAGGAACAAAAACCTACAGAAGAACAATTACAAGAAGTATTTGCTGCCGGGAAACAGCCGATCGTATTTGATGAAGATTCTCCCGAACTGTCCCCTGCAATGTATAAGGCATTTAAAAGTTCTGTGATTCAGCGAAACCGAAAGAAAAACGCCTAACCCCTCACAATCTTATAACTATTAATCCTAGGCGCCTCGAAATCCAGCAGCTCAATCCGCCGCAGCTTCTCCTGCTCGATATACGGCGCCGCCAGACTTTCCGGCACGAAACTGATTCCCTCAAACGTAATCAGATACGGGATCAGCTTCGTACTGTTGTCAATCTCAAATCCGAACTGATAATGCGGCGGAAAAAGCTCTCTGATAAAGACTCCCACCTCCTGCAGGGCAAAGTTACAGTACAGATAATTAGAATGAAGCAGTTCTTCCTTCGTAATGCCGTCTTGGTATGTCGTATTCCCGTATCCCGTGACGAGTACCAGCTCATCCGTTGCAAACACATCGCAGCGAAACCCCGCATGATAGAACGGCAGATAAGAGTACGCCACATCCAGCAGATTATCCTGTATCGCCTGCAGCAGATCATTGGAATGCCCGATCGTGATCTTCACGGCATGCTCGGGGTGTGTCTCCATATATTCTCTGATCATCGGAAAGAGATAGCACTCATAGATCGTATTCGTCGTCCCGATCCGATAGGTATCCTGATATTTCTTAAGGGAATTAACTTCCTGAATCCCCGCAGTCTGTAGCTCCAGAATTCTTTTCGCATAGAAAAGAAAAGCTTCTCCCTCCTTACTCAGAGTCACTTTCCTCTTATTTCTGTCAAAAAGCTGTTTCCCAATCTCCCGTTCCAGCTCCGCGATCCGGTTCGTCACCGTGGACTGCGCTATGAACAGCGCGTCAGCAGTCTTGGTAAAGTTCCGGTACTCTGCTAGTGCGATGAAAGTCTGTAATGATTGCGTGTCCATGTGGTGGCTCCCTTCGTAATATCTGCAAGTATTATTATTCAAAAATCAAATTAGTGATATTTGATTAATCATATTTGCAGATAGTATATCATGCAGATATACTTGATTCAAGCAAAAGCAAATAAATCAGTAAACCACTAAGGAGGAAACCATGCACACATTTTCAATTACTTTACGGCAAGTACCATACAGTCATCCTGATTTTCTTCAGTTATGTAACGAACTGGATCAGTTCCTCAATCAGGCAATCGGCGGAGAGGATAAACGGGAGAAATATAAGAAATACAATCACTTAGACACTATGGACTATGTGATCATTGCTTACGATGGACAGCATGCCACGGGCTGTGCGGCGCTGCGGAAGTATTCGGATACCGAAATTGAAGTCAAACGGGTTTTCGTGCAGGAATCCTATCGTGGACAGAATATCGGCGGCCGGCTGCTGGCACACTTAATTGAACACGCACAGGAATCAGGTTATAAACGTATGTTGTTAGAGACCGGTGCGTTTCTGGCCGCCTCCGTCCGCCTGTATCAACGTTACGGCTTCGAACAGATCAGTAACTACGGTGACTACAAGGATATGCCGGAATCACTTTGTATGGGACGGGATATCAGCACGCCATAACCGTCTTGTAATCCACCCTCCGACCGCCATTATCACACACACACTCCCGCACACCCCGCCAATCACCGCCGCATATGTCCCGAATCCCGCCAGATCATGATGATACACCCGTTTCACAAAAGGCAGCGCCAGCACGACCAGAAGATACCAAAATGCCGGTACAGTTAGGCTCCTGTGCTGTATCGTGCGTGCAGATATTTCTCCGGAGAACGCTTCGACAGCTTTCCCACCCTCCTGCTGAATCCGTTTCCCTCGCTCGAATATGCGTTGGCGAATCGACAAAGCCAGCAGATAAATCACGCACAATGATATAAAATACGTTACGGTTCCGATCAGCGTATGCAGTCTGTCGGGTGTCAGCCACCCGACCATGAACTGTTTTCTTTCCAAAACAACGGGCAGATATATGGACGCAACGATTCGTATGCCGTTGACCAAAATTGTGGATACATAAGCAAACACCAGACTAAATCCGAACCATGCCCACTGTTTTTCCGGACCGCGTGCGGATTCACTTTTTCCAAATGAAAAAACCAGCATCAGAAACGTGATCAGCATGAAGCGGCACCCCGCGCAGGAAGGCGCGATCACAAACTGCCATAGATGATTGACATATCCCTGATGAGGAAGATATTCAAAAGGAATACCGCCAAGGATACTGACCCACCATGCGGTGGGTGCCAGTATCCAGGTAAGGGCATCGCTGTCGCTTGCCCTGCAGAAATAACACATCACGAGAGCAATAACGGCTGAGGCCATGAGAAGTATCCGATTCTGATATATTCTGTCGTACATTATATTTTTTCCCATTTTCATTTCCTATCTGCATACACATTTCATTTACGCATAAACCTGTTTCAAGTACGTGTCATTACACTAATACCCATGCCTTTCTCACAGCCTGCGAATTTGTAGCCGCCTCTTCACCAGCGCCGATAATAGCAGCAACACCATCAACATTCCGATAAACATGATATCACTCGGTTCCGATCCGATCCGATAACCGACTGCCAGATTAGACACCTCCAACGGCAGCGGAAGCGGCTGATCCACATCGGTGCTGTCACCTTCGGGATTCCGAACGGTATCTAACACTGCGATAAAGGATGTATAGGGCGTAATCATATGGTGGTCTAATCCGATCTGTGTCACTTCTGCCCGTACTTTCGGATCGTCTTCGCTCCTGCCATAATCAGTCAGCCGCTCCACTCTCTTGCGTGCCCACAGATATCCTACCGCATCGTTCTGACCGTTTTTTGCCTCCGACACCTCTATGCTCTGCGAGTATTGTCCCTCACCGGTCATGCCGCTGATCCGGATCGTTCCAGTCGCTTCGCCTCTCCATTTGCCCAGCAGGACAATGGGCTTCTGCGCATACAGCGTCGGCAGCACGGTGGGTTCAAAATCATAAGTATCCATTCCTTCAAAAACTACCCTGATATCCGTCAGTACCGGTGACTGTATGTATGTGCGGAACTTTTCCGCCATCTCGGATGCCTCTTTTTCATCAGTCACGATAAAAGGCTCTCCCTGTCCGATCGACGCGATTCCTTCAATCAGATAGCGGTTTACGGCGGAGCCAATGCCGAAGGAAAAGAAATCCGCTTTATCCATATTGTCATTGATCATATCAAATACTTCCGACTCTCCGTATATGTATCCGTCACTTATGATAACGATATTGCGGGACGTATCCTCTGTCGCCGGAATCTGCAGCGCATCTTCCAGTGCGGAAGCCAGTTCGGTGCCGCCCGCTCCCTTCTGCGCGTTAATCAGACGGAGCGCCTTATTAACATTTTCCTCCGTGGCCGGAACCGAACTGTCTGACATCTGCAAAGAATCCCCGGAAAATAAGATCAGGTTAAAGGTATCGGTCTCCCGCAGGCCGGATACCAGATTATTAATCAGCTTCTTAGCCGTATTCAGTGGAAATCCCGACATGGAACCGGATACATCCAGTACAAAAATATATTCTCTGGGCGGAATCTCCTCTACTTCATAGCGTTCCGGCGGCTGTATCATTAACATGAAATAATTCTCATTTTCTCCCTGACTGGTGATAAGTCCCGTGTTGATCTCTTCTCCTGTCAGTCTATAGTCCAATATAAAATCCCGATTGCCGGCATAATTCGACGGGTCCGCCAGACTGACATGGGCTGTCGTATTATCTTCCCAGTCAATCTTGACATCATGCGAGTTGCTCGAAAGTGACGAGATCGGCACACCGGAGGCAACCGTCACATTAATATGGTATTGATCGGCAGGCGCAGTCCCCTCCGGCAGATACGCTGTGCCTGTCCATTCCTCACGATTTCCCGTATCGTCCAGCACGGGACCCACATACCGCGGACCCACCACTGTCGGATAGACAAACTGATAGGTTCCGTCTGTGGGCGTAATCAGCTCCGTATAGTGCAGCTCGATCCGCACCTCATCACCGGGCATAATATTGGCAACATCCATTGTGAACACATTTGCTCTCTGCTCTGACAGCATGGAGGCGCTTTTGCCCTCACTCTTAGCAGTTTCAAATTCCTGCTTCGCCTCTTCCTTTTCCTTAATGACCGCCTTCACGATCTGGTTCCCGATCTGCATCTGCATACCGTGTATCGTGACCTTAGTCGATGCCGGGAAAATGTATCTGGCATTAATCGGCTTCGTCCCTTGATTGGCATATGTCTGCACTACATAAGTGTCCGCGATGATTCCCTCTATCGTTGTGTTCACATCCGTGCTTTTCAGCGGCAGGCAGTCCACTCCCGTCTCTTCGCTTTCCACATAGAAATAAGGGGAAAGCGTTCTGTCTTCATTGGTTTCCTCTTCCGCATGTACTGTGGGCGCATAACCTATAAGCAATACCAGTACAGCCAAAAAGCTTAATAATTTTCTGTGTTTTTTCATACTGCACATCCTTCCTTCTCGCGTCTTTTGATCATCCTAAATCTGACGGTACGTGTAATCTCTACGTCTATGCTACCGTGTGAAAGCATCAATCCTGCATCAGATTTGCAACATAAAAGCATAATCTTTGCATCAAAACTCCATCAAATTTGTATCAAAATTGCATCATCATGGAAGAATGTGCCGCTTTTCTTTCTTACAGAGCTGTCTAGGTCAGCTCCGCCAGATATCTGTCATACTGTTCTCCGTCCTCTTCGACCCGCTCCCCTTTCCGAAATCCCAGCTTCCGGCACAGTGCCGCCGACTTTTCGTTTCCCTCCATTACAAGTGCCTGAACCTGTGTAAAGCCCAGCTCTTCCCTCGCATAATCGAGAATCGCCCTGCACACCTCATAGGCGTATCCCTGTCCCTGCCAGGGCACTCCGATCACGAATCCCAGCTCCGGCAGGTTGAATCCCTCACGCCAGCTTATGCCTGCCCGGCCGATCACCGTACCCTCTTTCGTAAGCACAGTCCACATGCCATACCCATAGAATCCGTACATCTTCTCCCGATACTCTGCGACATAAGCCAGTTCTTCTTCCCGATCCTCATACAGATCTTCCATATATCTGGTAATCTCCGGTTCCGCATATATATTGTAGAAACTGTCCACATCCGCCTCCGTAGTCTCGCGGATTATGCACCGCTTCGTCCTGAGAATCTCCCACGGCAGTCCCGCAAGCCTCCTATACGCCAGATCAACCGTCTCATAATCAACCTCTTCAATCTGCTCAATCACATACAGTGCTCCCGTAAAATCCGCGGTCTGATTATTCTCATGTCGGTATGGCAGCACATATCTTCCCCGCTGCCTCAAAAGGCGGTATGTATCCTCCGAATCTGTGATGTATAAGTGCTCTTCTGTACCACCTTCTACACTAACACATACTTCAGCTATCCCTTCCGCTTCACTGCATTTTGCCCGGTAACATTCTGTACTGTTACATGTCGCAGCGTTCTCTTCTACTTCGATATCCACAACCACACTCTGTCCCTGCCCAATAACGATCTCCACCCCATGTTCCCGCAAATCATCCGGCAAAATACTTTCCCCGCACAGAACTTTTTGCTGCAAAATATCTTCCTCGATCAGTAAAATCACTTTTCTCAGCATCATTTATTCTTTCTCCGTAAAATTAATCCCCATGCCCTCTTGCATTATCCGTCTTATACTATATATAATATTACCATATCAAAATTTCAGAAACGAGAAAATTGCGCCAAAGACAGCGCGGAAATGAGGAAACTATGTCACAAAACCCAATCGTTACTTTTACAATGGAAAACGGAGATGTCATTAAGGCGGAGCTTTATCCCGATATTGCGCCGATCTCCGTCAACAACTTTATCAGCTTAATTAATAAGAATTTCTATGACGGACTGATCTTTCACAGAGTCATTAAAGGCTTCATGATTCAGGGCGGCGATCCGGAAGGCACCGGCATGGGCGGTCCCGACTATTCCATCCGTGGCGAATTTGCACAGAACGGCTTCCCCAACGACCTGAAGCACACTGAAGGCGTGCTCTCTATGGCAAGGAGCATGCACCCCGATTCTGCAGGAAGCCAGTTCTTCATTATGCACAAGACGAGCCCGCATCTGGACGGCGCTTATGCGGCGTTTGGAAAAGTAATAGAAGGTATGGAAGTGGTGAACCGCATTGCTGAAACAGCTACCGATTATGAGGACAGACCGCTGGAAAATCAAGTAATGCAGACTGTTACCGTTGATACTTTCGGGGTAGAATACCCGGAACCGGAGAAGCTCTAAGCAGTTTCTCAAAAAAGTATTATTCGGTACTGTTCAGTACGGTTTTTATAAAATTTGTTGTCAAAATTGTTGTCAATTTTTATCTTGAAGAACAGCGTCAGACACTCCCTTGAAGATATTAAATTGCAATGTTAAAAGATTTTCAGGTTTTTGGACAGTTCGTCCAATGCTTGCTTTTTCTTCTCCTCCGTAGCTTTGGCATATATATCCATCGTTATGGAGATGTTTGCGTGACCCATTATCTCCTGAATTACCTTGATGTTTGTTTCATTTTCGCAAAACCGTGTGCAAAACGTATGGCGAAAAACGTGGCAACTGAAATGAGGGATGATAATGGGTTCTCTCTTTTCTTCCTGAGCTTTTTGTTCTTCCTCTTTGTTGCACCATCTTGTTATTGTGTCGATTGCTCTGTTAATTGCCTCTGGGGAGCGCAGTCTGCCTTCCTCATTCACAAATATAAAACCAGTCATGCCGCTTATTGTAGGAGTAGGGAAACCTCTTTCCTGCTGTGCCTTATATTCTGCTTTTAATGCTTCATATACCTGATCAATCATTGGAATATCCCTAATGCCAGCTTTTGTTTTGGGTTCTGTGATAGTCCACATTGCTTTATCGTCTGTTCCCGGACGATACTTGGCAGCGTGGGTAATATGAATAATACGATTTTCAAAATCAACATCTTCCCACCGCAGTCCTAACGCTTCCCCCATACGACAGCCTGTACCAAGATAAAAAGTAAACAGTGGTACATACTTTACATGAACAGGATCATTGGCAGTAAAATTCATAAACTTCTGCTGTTGCGCCATTGTCAAAGGATCTTTTGTCTCCCGTGAATACCCTGTTTTTTTCTTTACTTGCGCCATAATCCCATGTGTCGGGTTCTGTCGGACGATTTCATCCTTAATCGCCATATCAAATACAGAATGAAGAATTATATGGATATATTCAACTGAACGGACTTTAAGCTGTTTTTCCTCAATCAGATAAAAATAAAAGTGAACCATATCTGCATATCTGAGATCTATCAGCTTTTTCTTCCCCAACACCTCTCCTACATAATGCCAATAAAGATATTTGTATGTATGAAATGTGTTAGGACGCAGATCGTATTTCGTAGCAATATAGCGCTCAAACATCTTATTCAACGTAATATTACGGGCTTTTGCCGAATCAATTCCGTCAAACTGATCTTTCATTATCTCCTGTTCTTTCTTTCGGAGTTCGGCTAGATCATTTGCATAAACGCTTCTGCGTTTCCCATACGCATCCGTATATGTATAAACATATCTCTTGTCAGATGTACGCTGACATTCCCCTTTCCAAAGCGCTCTCCCTTTAAGGTCTTTTCTTGCTTTTGCCATGCTTCTCCTTCCTAATCTTCAAGAAAGAGAGTTTGCAAGTCAGAGTTCGGCTTTCTGATATTGTTGGTATAACAAATCCAAGCCTTTCTCTATAGCTTCTGTTTGGGTCAAATCGTGTTCAGAGGCAAATCGTTTCAGTTTCTCATAATCTTCCTCTTTCATACGGAAGCCTGCCGAAACCTTTCTTGGGGATGCAACTTTTGGTCTCCCCATTTTTGCCATTGAATTTTACCTCCTTCCTCTTTTCCCCAATTATACTAATTGCAGAACACAAAGTCAATATTTATGTTCTGCAATTAGTTTTTATAATCTTTATGCAAACTCACTTTCCATACTTACTCTCGATTATTCATACGAAAAGTTTCTAAATATTCCTCAAATATATCGCAATTCACTAATACCATTTTACCTATCTTATATTTTGCACCTGCTTCTTCAGCCAAATCTTCAAAGCTGCTCTGGCTCATATCATAAAGTTCTGCGCCAGTTTTATATCTTACAAAGCGTTTTCTTCCATATCTTTCTTTCACTACATTTATGACTTCAACCTTTTTCAAATTACCTGCGTTTTTCATAATCCTCCCTTCACGGTATTATCTACCGATAAAAAAACAAGCTTTTAAGTTCTTATCCTTTTATCCACAGACAATAACTTTTCTCTTAAAAAATACATACGAGTGACAGCTCATTACACTGTCCACATCGGTATCGCACCGTCATTCTAAATTGACCGGATCACAATCAGCTTGTAACCCGGAAGTATCATTATCAAAGATATGCA
>JAAUZM010000016.1 GCA_014804605.1 Lachnospiraceae bacterium
ACCGCATTTTTGCTATCACTATTTTGTATATATGTTAACATATTTTTTATTGCCTGGCTACCACCTTTTTGCCCTTTCGTATAAAAATATACAAACTGTAATCCATCGTCATATTCCAGTTCCGGCACCTCCACACAGCTGTTGCGTACCGTATACATCATGTAGTCCTTTCCGAACAGGTCATAGTTGGTGATCGTGATTACATACAGGTTCGGTATGCAGGAAAAATCTTTTAATCCTCTTCTCACATATCGGCCGTCTATCTTAGCCTGATAGTATCTGTTATGTCTCGGCAGATGGAGCGCGTCCTTAAGGTGTGGCTGCGGGAATAATCTGCTGCGCCAGCACACGCACCGTTTTGATCTCTTTTCCAAGAAGTACAGACAACAGAAGCCGGTAGAACGGCTCATTGATCTCTTTGTTGGAAGCGATTGCGTTTGACAGGAAATTATCGTTCAGATCCAGTTCCTGCAGTGTCTTTTTGGTATATCCCATACATCCTCCTTCTGACAGAGCATGACGGTACCCAGCACGGAACGATTCCGGCACACTGTTATCCTCATCTCTGCCTTCCATATTTAGTTTTTCTTCCGTGAATTTCCGGCGAGATGCCGATAAAGATTTCCGCCCTGTGACAGCCTTCATAGCTGTCACGGTAAAGAAATAAGAGATTCACTTTGAATTGATAGATTTACTATAACAGAGACCGTAGCAATTCGCAAGATTTTTCGTAACTGTTCAGAACCCTGTTCTTCACAGTTACGATTTTTATTTATAAACACCTTTGTCCGCCGACATAAAATCATGCACGATACACGATCCTGCCGCCGCAGATCGTATAACTTATCACTCCCGGCAGATTCTCCCCGACGAACGGGGAATTTGCCGCCTTCGATACAAAACTTTTCACCGTCCACATCTTATTGGGATCAAACACCACAAGATCCGCAGGACCACCCTCCGCCAGATAACCCGCATCGAGATGATACAGTTTTGCAGGAGCATGACTCATCTTCTCTATCAGCTCCACCATAGACAAATAGCCCTTATTCACCAGCTCCCGCATCCCCAATGAAAAAGAAGTTTCCAGACCGATCATGCCGCTGGGCGCTTCCGTCAGGGGCCTTGCTTTTTCCTCCGCGCTATGGGGTGCATGATCCGTAGCGATCATATCGATAGTGCCGTCCCTTAGTCCCTCTATGATCGCCAGCCGGTCAGCCTCCTCCCTAAGCGGCGGATTCACCTTGGCCAACGCGCCCTGCCTGATCACGGCATCCTGCGTTAATGTAAAATGGTGCGGCGTCGCTTCTGCATAGATACGCCGGTTCTTTTTCTTCGCCTGCCGTACCAGTTCAACCGCTTCTTTTGTGCTGATATGTTGAATGGACAGGTCGGCTTCCTCCTCTACGGCGATGCGTAAGTCCCGTTCCACCATAGAAATCTCCGCTTCTCTGGGAGAGCCGCCTATGCCGTAATGTGCCGCAGCACTGCCCGCATTGATACCGTTATTCGTAATAAGCGACGGATTTTCCTCGTGAAGGCTGACAGGCTTACCACATTTTGCCGCCTGTCGCAGCGCTGCCCGCAGCACCCCCTCATTCGTGATCGGTATGCCGTCGTCGGTAAAGCCCGCGGCACCCAGCTTACTCAGAGTCTCCATATCCGTAAGTTCTTTCCCCTGAAGTCCCTTAGTTACATTGGCACAAGTGTGAATATGAATATCCGTTTCTTTGCCTTTATTCAGCACATAGGCAAGCGTCTCCGGATTATCCACTGCCGGGCGCGTATTCGCCATCAGCACCACCGATGTAAATCCGCCCCGTGCCGCGGCCCGTGCGCCTGTATGAATATCCTCTTTATGGGTAAAACCGGGATCTCTGAAATGTACATGAACATCCACAAATCCCGGCGCAATGCACTGACCGGATAAGTCAATCTCTGTAACATCCTCTGCTGCAGTCTCCATTCCGTAACCACAGCCGTCATTGACGAATGACTCCGTCTCTAAAGTCCCCTGCGGCGCTATGCGGACAATTTTATCCTCTTTAATCAGAATATCCCGACATCCCTCTGTCCCCGATGCCGGGTCAATCATATAACCGTTCTTTAAATAGATCATAATCTCTTCCAATCTAACGCCGTTTCGCGTTATGTCTGCTTCGCAGCCGCTTGTTTTTCTTTTGCGGCTATTATATCATAATTTTTCTAATCAAACACTACGGGTTTATCAATAAATTCTATCTTGATCACTATGTAAGGATAACTTTCTACCGGATTGCCTTTTTCCTCGGGCGCAGGGCCGATCAAGTTCGTGTCCACATAAATCGCATTGGCTGTCTCATACAGATCATTCACCGCAATACTATAACCTCCGGTCGTCTGCGTGCCGTATCCTACACAAATATAAAGGAATCCTTTATCTTCAAAAGTAACCTTAAAAGCATCCGACTTTTTCTGCTCGATCATGTTAAACAATTCTTCGGGCAAGTTATCTTCCGGTATCACCGTACATTCCAGATCTTTGATTTTCTCCATTGTATCCTGCTTCTTTCCGCACGCAAACACTCCCATGCACATAAGGCAGACCAGACAGACACTAAGCAGTCTCTTCTGATATTCATACAGTCTGTTCATACATTCCTACTCCGACAATAAACTCTTATTAACTAATTTATTATAAGAAACGTGTGTGTATTCCTATTGATTAATGGAGAGACTGCCTATATANTAAAAGTAAATCGCTTCGCGAACCCGAAGTATGCTTTAGATTTTTCCTTAAAAACAGGATGGTTANANNANTATGATACGTTTAATCTTANTNNNANTTTTTGTCGTTATATTTCTGATTGTNAGTCTGCCGATCCAGCTCGTGGAATTTATCATCGGCAAATATAATCCCGGATTGAAAGACCGCAGTTCACTGGCAATCGTCAACTGGGCTTTCCGTGTTGTTCTGTGGCTCTCNGGNACTTCCGTAACCGTACTCGGNGAGGAGAATGTNCCNAAGGACGAAGCAGTACTGTACGTNGGCAATCACAGAAGCTATTTTGACATTATCATGACCTATGTCCGCGTGCCCAGACCTACCGGATATATGGCTAAGGTCGAGATGCTGCGCTATCCGTCCCTGAGTACATGGATGAAGTATCTGCACTGTATCTTTCTGGACCGCTCCGACATCAAAGCNGGATTGAAGTCTATTCTGGATGCCATTGAAAAAGTCAAATCCGGTATTTCTATCTGTATTTTCCCGGAGGGAACCCGCAACAAAACAGATGAGATGTTCTTGGAATTTCACGANGGCAGCTTAAAAATTGCCGAGAAATCGGGCTGTCCGATCGTACCTATCAGCATCAACAATGCCGGCGCNATCTTCGANGATCACATCCCCAAGATCAANAAAGCGCATGTNGTCATCGAGTACGGACAACCGATCTATACAAGAGATTTGAGCAAGGAAGATAAACGCCGTCTCAGCGCTATGGTACAGAAAGTGATTAAGGCAAATTACCTGAAGAATGAAGAGCTTGTGTGAGCTACGGCTGAGGATCTTCCTCCGGCCGCAGCTCATACATAATGGAACTCATCATCATAACCAGTTCTGCATTTAACTCTACCTGATTCATGATGCCGTACTTCTCATCAATCTCCTTATAATTGCGGGTACCCGCACCGTCCAGATAACTGATCGACTGCAAATTACGTCCCAGCATATAGTGCAGATGATTCTGCAGCACCGTGGCATACTCATGGTTGGTGATGATATGATCCACCACCACGAGCCGTGTGATATCCTTTAACAGTTCCGCACTGCCGCTGGACTTCTCATCCATAATCACCAGAAATTTAGAATTTTTCGCGGCATAAGAAATTCTCTCACCTTCTAACATCAATACCTTAATCATATCCTTGCACAGATTCGTATCNACCCTCTGCTTCGTGGACAGATAAGTTACACACCCCCAGAAAACGAAATCGTTCTNCATATCCTCCACAGGATTCTCCNGCAGATAATTCTTAATTACATTATGATATCCAGAATTGCCGGTGGCACGATAAAGCTCCGTTGCCGCATAGAAATACTCCTCCGGCGACACATCCGCCGGATACTTCCCGGCATAGCGGTAGGCTCTGTCCGCCGCTTTCAGACAGCGGTTGGCAAATTCCCAATCATAATTCTGATACAGATAACTGAATTTCGCCATAGCAGCTGCGAATTGGATCGTTGCGTCCATGGTGATTCCTTCAATGTACAGCAGATAGCCCAGCGCCGCATTATCCACATTGCTGACTGCGGAATATACCGCGCCGCTCTTGGAATCCTGCATTTTCAGAAGCCAGTCGATCTCATATTTGACCTCATCCAACACATCCGGTATCCCATTACCGCTCTCCGGAATTCCCACGTCATCACTGAACACTTCCGGATACAGCTCATATGCCAGCAACAGATGATTGACAGTACGGCACCCCGTACTCACATCACGGTTCGCCGCCCCGTCCACATGCCAGCCACCCGACACATCCAGCTTTACCGAAGCCTCATCCTTCATCTGCGCCTCTCTGGCATGGCATGCATTGTGCGCCGCGTCGCCCGCCATTTCCAGTGACAATGTCAAACCACAGCGATTTAAATAATATTGTTTCAACGCCACATTATATAGCTTCGCATAAGGATTATCCGCTATTTCAAAGTTGTACGACTGCCCTACGACTGCCGCCTCTATGTAATATGTACCGGCCGTCTGCAGCGACGTAAAATCACCATAACTGACATATACACCTGTCTTCTCGTCATACCCCCGCCGTTCGATCTGCCCCGTGTATACACTCTGCCCACTGACCGCATCCGTAACCGTAAAAGAATCGGGAAGCAATTCTCCCTGAAAAACCGCGATCTTATTGCTATACCGGTCATATCCCACCTGATCCACCAGAATGTTCGGGAGGCTCCTTGGTACTTCATAATTAAATTCCGGTGTAAGCCCCAGCGTCGTGAACCCGCTGTCGCCGTCACTGCTTGACCGCGTATCAAAAGAAAGCTCCGATGCGGAGGCACAACCTGTCAGCAAAGCTGCCAAGAGCAATATGCAGATTAATATTCTAAAATGTCTGTTCTTCATGAAACGTCAGCTCTTTCGTNATCATATNCGTCCGATACAGCGTCTCCGAATTAACCGGAATCTATATTTAGAAGACGCTATACCATTTTAACACAAAAGTCCGCATTCTTCATCATAATATACAATTTTTCCTTCAATGATCGTACACAGGGTTTTCGTGAACACTTCCATGGGATTGCCGTCATAAATCACCACATCCCCGTCCTTGCCCGGTGCAAGGCTTCCGACCCGGTCATCCACGCCGCAGATTTTCGCTGCGTTGATGGTGATCGCACGCAGTCCTTCTTCCATTGCCATGCCTTCCTTGACCGCCAGCCCAGCACAGATCGGCAAAAACTGTATCTTAGACACCGGATGATCCGTGGTGATCGCCGTCAGGATACCGTTCTTGCTAAGTTCCCCTGCCGTCTTGAAAGCCATATTGCTTACTTCGATCTTATTGCGGCTTGCCATATCCGGACCGACGATCGCCGGAAATCCCGCCGCGCGAAGTTCCTCTATAATCAAATGCCCTTCGCTGCAGTGATCTAAAGTCATCTTAAGCCCAAACTCCTCGGCAATACGCACCGCCGTCAATATATCGTCCGCNCTGTGCACATGAGCCTTCAGGGGAATCTCACCGTCTAATACCGGAAGCCAGCATTCATAATGAAAATCCGGTGNTGTATCCGGATTTTCATAGATGTGCCGCTGGTATTCCCTCGCTTTCGTCAGNTCTTCCCTGAGCATGGAGGCGATCGCCATACGGGTAGCAGGGGAGGTGTTCTGCCCCGAATAATTCACTTTCGGATTCTCCCCGAACGCCACTTTCATCGCCGCCGGAGCCTTGACGATCATCTGATCGATGCATCTGCCGTGCGTCTTTAAGAAGGCAAACTGTCCGCCTACGACATTAGCGCTCCCCGGCCCGATCATCGCGGATGTAATTCCTGCCTTCAATGCATCATGAAAAGCATCATCCATCGGATTGATGGCATCGATGGCCCGCAGATAGGGAGTCACGGGGTTCACTGTCTCATTACAGTCATCCCCCTCCATCCCTTTCTTCTCCTCCGTTATCCCCATGTGGCAGTGTGCCTCGATGATCCCCGGCAGAACCGTATTTCCCTTCGCGTCGAGTACCTGTACATGGTCGTCAGCCTTAAGCGCATGCACATTACACTCATTCATATCCCCTATGGAGACGATTTTACCATGATCGATCTGCAGATAACCGTCCTCATAATCCTTATCTTCCATCGTTCTGATATTTCCGTGTATGATAACCAGCATNTTCATCCTCATTTCTACNCATATCGGCAATTACATTACTACTTATTACTGCAGCTTACTCATAGGATTCACCGGTTCTCCGTCCTTCGTCAGCTTAAAATACACATTGGAACCTTCCAGACTGTAATACTTGGTCGGATAAGCCACCGTACCGATTCCGTCACCCACACTCACATAACTGCCCTCAGATACGGTAATATTCTCCAACTGCCCGTAAGTCAGCTCATACCCGTTGCCCAGATCCATCACGATCATATTACCGATTGTCGGATCATAACCCACAGAGGTCACACGTCCGTTAGCCGCCGCCGNGATACTTGTGCCCTGAGGTGCCGCGATAACGATTGCCGGATTATACTTATACTGCTGCAAAGTCGGAAAATATATAGTCTTATCCATACTGTAATTGATCAGCACGTCACCTACGATGGGCCATACCAGCCCGTCTTCCTCATTGAAATCAAGCGACGGCTGCACCGTTGTGGAGATCGCTTCGGCCGTCTCTGTCTCCTCCGGATTCTTAGCGGTATCCACGGACTCATCAAACATGCCCGCCTCTTCCTCTTCATCAGTTTTCTTTTTATTCTTGTCAGAGCTTTCCGCTTTATCGGTCTTCTTCTTATCTGTCGCTTCACTTGTTTCCTCGCTCTTTGCTCCGTNCTCTTCTGGCTTGGCATCTTCGGCCGCACTACCGCTTCTTCCGCTTCTGTCCGTATCTGCCCCGCTGGTCTTCTTTGCTGTCGAAAGCTTGTCCTCAGTGTTCTCTACTTTCAGAGAATTTGCTTCCTGAAAGCTGGGATCATAATCCAGATCATCGGTTCCCACTTCCGCAAACAGCGTGTCCAGTTCTTCNCCNGACAGCATGTTCTCCGCGCTCGTATCGGCTCCCTTCTCGATCGCCTCGAAATCTACCACATAATTTTCCCGTTCGCTGTTGTTACTCCTTTTCACAAAAACACCCGTTACCGTCAATGCCGTCAGTACAAGCACGGATGACGCCAACATAATGATTCTCTCTTTCCTAACACCATTTCTATTTCTTCTTGTTGCCATGAAATCATGCCTCCTATTTTCACTTTTGCTTGATAAGCAATCATAAAAGTTTACATGGTGTTAGTCTTACCCATTTTTGACAGGTTATTCAATTTTTGCTAATTCTGTTCCGACAAAAAAATCTTTGAGAATCTGATCGTAAGTCTCCCCGTTTATGGCCCTGCAATTGGCCCCATACTGACTCATACCGAAACCGTGCCCCACTCCTTCTACCCGGAAAATCATCTGCGTCCCAATGTTTTCTGCCTCAAAAGATGCCGACGCAAGCGAAAACAGATAACGGAAAGTCTCTCCCTCGATCCGCCCTACCTCTTTATCCNCCGCATAAAACGACACATTTGTCACATATCCGGCCCCGTCATAAGTAAGCCNCATGCCCTCCCACAGNTCCTGAGGAGAACACTCTTCTTCNATATGTTTNTGAATTTCATATAAATAATCNGACTGAGAGATCGTCACCTCACTGTAATAATCTGCTGCNGCCTTATCCTGTTCNCATGCCACACTCGNCANATANGGACACCGCTCCGTATTCCATACCTCGCCGGCATCCCTNGTCTGNCCGTTACTGATCTTNAAATAAGANGCNTGTATCGGTTNCCCGNCATAACACAGNTATAGCCCATCCGTATCCTCCACGGCCTGACGAAATGGCTGCAGCGCCTCTAAAGCCCGCGCATTCGCTTCATACCATTTCTCCAGACCGTCGCCCGATACCTGCAGTACCGTAATTCCCTGCTCCTGTATGACTTGGATCACTTCCGTCCGCAGCAGTACCGCCTGCGCTTTTAACGCCTCGGGCTCATATGTCTCAGGCATGACTGCCGCTAACTGATAGACCAGATATTCCTCCAGAGGAATCTCCCAGATCCCCCATGACATGACTGCCTGTATGATGCGGCCATCCGGACTCTCCTGTGCCTCTGCCAGTTCCTTACCTTGGCGCAGCGCTTCCGCTTCCTCTCCCACATGCCCCCACAGGCAGGCACACACATATGGCAATAAAAAAACAAACAAAAGAAAGCATCCTGCATCTCTTTTGTTTGTTCCTTTTAAGACGATTCTGTTATCATTCATGAAACACCCCACATGTACTATTACTATGTGCGTGCTCCGTATTTTATGTCGCACGGATTCTCAAAATCCAAAGACAAGCAATCTATCACCTTACCAAATCCAAATGCTGCACTGTGGACACCGTGCCGTTCTCATACAGGAAGATTCCCGTATTCCTGATCATGGCGTTATGTTGATTATTCTGCTCCGAGTTCAGAGCAAACTGCGTAGATACGTTCCCCAATCCGATGGCTCCCACGCCCAGATCGGACAGATGATACAACTTGTCGTTACCATCCTCATCCTTCGTCCAGATCAACAGCTTCTCCCAGATATCATCCGCCTCGTCGATCCAGCCGTTGCCGTCCGCATCATACTTTGCAAGATCCGCAAATCCATTGCCGGACTTCGTTCCGAAAAGCTCACCACCGTCGTTAATCACGCCGTCATCATTTAAGTCAAGCGCCAAGAATCCGCTGCCGGATGCAAGCGACGATATCTCCTCTTCCTCACCGTCCTGATCCAGATCAAAGAAAAACTTCTGATCCGACACCTGCGCAATATTCGTGTCCAGATTGATCACAAGCGGATCGCAGTAAGTCACCATTCCGGTGCTGTAAGTCTCCTCATAGTACTCCTCGAACCTGCGGCTCATGGCAACTTCCAGATTAAAAGACAGTTCCCTGCCGTCCGCCGTCTTCACCATGCCTGTCGTGGAAAATGTGGTCTGCTCTTCCTCTCTGTGATAATACTGATTGGTGAGCGTATTGACCTGATAAACCGGCTGCGCCGTACTTATATTGCTTCTGGGAACATCCGATCTGTTCCACCGGCTTGCATCGTATCTCTCTCCGCGAAATTTGAAAAAGAGCTCCATCAGAAACTGTATGCAACTCTGCCTGATCGAAAGCATCGTATTTTCCGGCGTCTCTCTTTCCTTTACCTTCACGGCACTGGTCAGATTCTTAAAATGTGTTGTGATATCTTCCAGATTTGCGGTACTCTCTTCATTCTTCTCATTGGTCTCTGTCTTCTCGCTCTCCGGTTGTTCTCCGGAATTGACCAAATTGCCGAACAGACTGCCCAGTCCGCCATATGCCTGATACTGGGCTGCACTGAGCCGCATACTGGAGCCTCTCACTGATTTGGTTGTCACAGAAGAGTATCTTCTGGCAGATTCCATTCCCACTACACTGGAATCAATTCTCACTTTTCCCTCCTTTTGTAAAGACCCGCTCCCTGCCTGTCTGTGCCACCGACTGCACCTTCCCTGATGCATGGCAATAGAAAGGACGGTATCTCTTAGGAAAATCCTTTTCCCTCCAAAATACCGTCCATGGTCTGTACATCATTCAGATTCAAGAAGCAATCGTCTGGCCAAGAGCAACCACCCCTCGTACTTTATATATCGGACGCATGCTCTGAATAATTTAGCAGATATATCCACTGATTTTTATTTAATTCCTTTTGCCGTCCGTTAAGCGTCTACCCTGTTATAGTTAATCAGGCAGCCTTTCAGGATAATCTGTCTCTCTTCATCTGTCAGTTCACCAAGCCGCAGCGTAAACTCCGTCAGCGTTCCTTCATCGACAGACACCTTATATGCCTTGATCACGTCCGCTTTATCTTCCACCGCCTGTCTGATATTCGGGAAGAACAGATAATCCAGATTCTTGAAAGGAAGCTCACCCTCTTCAATCAGGAACGGAAGCATGCCCCAGTTGATCAGGTTAGAGCGATAACGCTTCGTTGCGTATTCATTAGCGATATTCGCCCAGCCGCCTAACACCTTCTGGCAGCTCGCCGCCTGCTCTCTGGCGGAACCGTCACCCGGCTTCACCGCAAAGATCGTAGAACCGAATCCCGTATTCTCATGGGAAGCGTCCGCATAAGTCTTCTTGATCACATTCATCACAGGTTTCACATCCGGATGTGCCTGACAGGGATGTTCGCCCGCCATTCTTGCTTTCTCCGCACGCTGGATATCCTTGGCCCGTTCCACGTACGCCGGGTCTTTTCTGGACAAAGCAAACTCTGCCAGCCCAAGCGGATTGGAACGATAGGAAGATGTCTCTCCGGACGGAATCAGTTCGTCCGTAGTCGTTACCGGATCGTGAATTTCAGACACGACGCGCAATACCAGATTATCCGGCAGCGCTCCCATAGCCGGCCAGTCCTTGATGTTGGGGCCAAACTGAATCTCCACACTCTCATCCGCCACGCCCTTGGAATCAAACACACGATTCTTGTATATATTTGCGTCAAAATGATATTTATATTTTCCGATCTCACCGTCGAACTGCGTCGCCGGCGTAAGCATACCCTTGTTCGCCGCCGTCGCCGCGATGGAACGCGCATCCATAAGCGCCACGGAAGAAATCTGTCCGTTCTGCAGCTTAGACCCCTCCCTGTTCGGGAAGTTTCTCGTAGAATGACGGATACTGAACGCATTGTTCGCCGGCGTATCTCCCGCACCGAAGCAGGGACCGCAGAATGCCGTCTTAAGCACCGCACCAGTCTCTAAGATCGCCGCGGCACAACCGTTCTTGATTAACTCCATGTACACCGGCATGGAGGCAGGATATACGCTTAACGTAAAACCGTCCGAACCGATATAGGAACCGCGCAGGATATCCGCCGCCGCACAGATATTCTCGAATCCGCCGCCCGCACAGCCTGCAATGATACCCTGATCTACCATGAATCTGCCGTCTACCACTTTATCCTGCAGAGAATAAGGCACCGCACCGTCCAGACTCACCTTCGCCCGCTCCTCCACATCGTGGAGCACGTCTTTCAAATTATCATTGACCTCATCAATAGTATAGGTGTTGCTGGGATGGAAGGGCATAGCGATCATCGGTCTGATCTCAGATAAGTCCACCGTGATCATGCCGTCATAGTATGCCACCTCACCCGGATTCAGCTCCTTATATTCCTCTACCCTGCCATGAATATCATAAAAGTCCTTAATCTGATCATCGGTCTGCCAGATGGAGGACAGACATGTCGTCTCCGTGGTCATAACATCGATGCCGATACGGAAATCAGCGCTTAAAGCTGCTACACCGGGACCTACGAATTCCATCACTTTATTCTTCACATAGCCATTGCCGAACACCGCACCGATAATGGCAAGCGCCACATCCTGAGGCCCCACGCCCTTCACGGGGGTACCGGTCAGATAGACACCCACAACGCCCGGCATGTTGATGTCATAAGTCTGGGACAATAACTGCTTCACCAATTCCGGACCGCCCTCGCCCATGGCCATCGTACCAAGCGCACCATAACGGGTGTGTGAATCGGAACCCAAGATCATCCTGCCGCCGCCCGCTAACATCTCTCTGGCGTACTGATGAATCACTGCCTGATGAGGGGGCACATAGACACCGCCGTACTTCTTCGCACAGGTCAATCCAAACATGTGGTCATCCTCATTGATCGTACCGCCCACCGCACACAAAGAGTTATGGCAGTTGGTCAGCACATAAGGAATCGGAAATTTCTGAAGTCCCGAAGCACGCGCTGTCTGGATGATTCCCACGAAAGTGATATCGTGAGACGTCAGTTTATCAAATTTAATTTTTAATTTCTCCATATTGCCGGAGGTATTGTGTTCCTGCAGAATACCATAAACCATCGTATTCTTCGCAGCTTCTTCCTGAGATACCTCCCTGCCTGTCCTGCTCTTAATCTGTGCCGCCGCCTCTGCACCGTCAGGAACGATCTCGGTTCCGTGAAGCAGGTATGCGCCGCCTTCTGATAATTTGATCATACTTTCTCCTCCATTCCGAAGCGTTCTGTGAAACACTTCGCCCGAAACTTATTATATAAGATATAGTTGAGGCGTGCAAGACGGTAGGGGATTTTTAATATCTTTTCTCATAAATCAACTTCTTCCAGCAACATTCCCAGCACCTCCGACCGATTTGCAAAAGCATCCGACAATTTCAACACACTTTCTTCCGGTGAATCCTTCTCCCCATTATAATACACAACACATCGGGGCGTTGGCAGTTTAATATATGAACACATCCGTACCAGTTCTTGTCCTATTAAATTAGTATATAGAAAATCTGACAGAAACTGTCTCATCTTCCATTATTCCTCCTCTTTTCCCCAGTTCCATGACTGGCAACGATGTATATATATGAATATCATATCTTCCATATCAGAAGATACTATCTCGTCCCCTGTCATATTGCAAAAATATATGCTATATGTACCCCCTGAGATTGATCGCTTCAAGTTTCTCCTGTACCCATTTCGCATATTCCCCGCATTCTTCCTCCGTCATTCCTTTTGCTTCCAAAAAAATCCATACAGAAGGTGACATCTCTTCTATGTATTCGCTCACAATCTCCTCGACCGTAATGGTGTTGTCACACTCCTTTCCCATAACAGTCTGCAGCACCCCTCCTGTTTTGACTACCTTATCTACCCCTTTCTCCTTTAGGAGTCCTCCGACATACTCCGCATACTCTTCCTCTATAAAATATCGGTAAAAGTTGTCCTCTTCATAGGCATAATCTCCGTCTTTGAAGTATACATGTGTATCAAAGTCCCGCCCTGTGGTTTCTTCTTCTGTATAATACTCTGAATACCCTACTGTCCCGAACATCCCCGGAGCCTTCTTGTCTGAGATATAGAACCGATACCCTGGATAACGTTCCTCAAGGTCTGCATATAGGCGTCGTAGCCATTCTAACTGCTTAATTTCATATTTATACAACATTCCTTTCTCAAACCGTTTCATATCCTTCCCGTTATAATCCCGGAACGCATTCAGAAATTCCCTCTCTTTGTCTGTCAATTTACAATATTTCGGCATTAAATCATATTTAAAGTATGCTATTCTCGCGATTACCAGCGCAAGCAACACATACAATATGACACGAAATACTTTTGTTCTCTTTTTCACTCATTCTCTCCTTCCCAACACGTATCTGCCTCTTACCTGTTCCTTTGTTTTCTCCATGTCTTCCTTAACAGCTATCATCGTCATATCAGGGAGTGTATCATCTTCCAGAATTGTATTCAGAACATTCCGCCAGTCTTCTCTGTTTTTCAAAAGTACTGTAGTCAACATTCTCGTCCAGTTGGTCTATTTCGATTTTACTAATAATTTCCCTTACCGTTAAATCATCACCCGCTTTGTTCTGCTATATTGCCGCCAAATCAAACATAACTTCATCTTTGTTCGCTAAATATGTCAAATTCTCCAACAGCAGCACCTGTTCCACCGATAATAAATTGTCATCTTTTATGTTTTTCTCCTACCATATTTACCATATGTGTATATAGATAAACTCTATTTCCTCCTCTAAAGATAGCTCTTCACCCTCTGCCATATCACAAAAATATACTCCATAATGTCCCTTCGGAATAGCTGTCTCAATTTTCTGCTGTATCAGTTCTCCATGCGCCTTACACTCTTCCTCTGTTCTGTCTCGAGCTAATAAATACATCTGAGCAGCTGGCAGCACCTTTAGTTTTCCACTTACTATATCTTCAAGTGTTATTTTGCTATTGTATTCTTTTCCTTTCACAACCGACATACTACAGTTTACATCAACAACGTCTTCTACACCTTTTTCTCGTAGAAGATCTTCAATATACTCTGCATACTCGTTCTCCACAAAATAACTGTAAAAGTTGTCCTCCTCATAGGCATAATCTCCGTCTTTGAAGTACACATGTGTATCGAAGTCCCGCCCTGTGGTTTCTTCTTCTGTATAATACTCGGAATATCCTGCTGCCCCGAACATCCCCGGATCCTTCTTTCCTGAAATATAGAACTGATACCCCGGATACCGTTCTTCAAGGTCTGCATATAGGCGCCGTAGCCATTCTATCTGCCTGATTTCGTCTTTATACAACATTTCTTTAATAAATCGTTTTGGTGCCGGAATCCCATAATAGTAGTTGTACCAATCCAAGAATTCCCTCTCTTTATCTGTCAGTTTATAATATTTCGGCATTAAATCATATTTAAAGTATGCTATTCTCGCGATTACCATCACAAGCAACACATACAATATGACGCGAAATACTTTTGTTCTCTTTTTCACTCATTCTCTCCTTCCCGACACGTATCTGTCTCTTACCTGTTCCTTTGTTTTCTCCAAGCCTTCCTTAACAGCTATCATCGTCATATCAGGGAGTGTACTATCTTCCAACAAACATAACTTCATCTTTGTTCGCTAAACATGTCAAATCCGCCAACAGCAGAACCTGCTCAACTGTTAATAATTCATCGCCCATTAATCTTTCTTCTCTTTCTTCCAATTCCACGATTCACTTCTGCTTATGTATGTAAACTTAAATCCTGTTTCAGCAAATAAGATTTCCTCTTCTTCCATATCACAATAGTATATATCATATGTACCATACAAATTTATATTCTCAAGTTCCATCTGCAGTGACTCGGCATGCATTTTACACTCTTCTTCTGTTACTCCCTTTGCATATATATATTTTTTAAACTGAGATGAAACTCGTATGTCTTCGCTTATGATATCCTCAATAGTCATACTGCTGTTGCATTCTTTTCCCATTGAATATGGCATTCTGACCTCCACCCTCACAACATCCTCTATCTGTCTTTTCTCTAACTGTTCTTTTAGATATTCCGCATATTCGTCCTCTATAAAATACCCGTAAAAGCTATCCTGTTCATGCTTATAATCTCCTTGGTCGTCATAAAAATATACGTGTAAAATGTTCGCCCTGTAATTTCTTCCTCCGTATAATATTTATAATACCCGTTTGCTCCAAACAGATCATCGTGTGTCTTATAAGATACAGTGAACTGATAGCCCGGATATCTTTCCTCAAGATCGGCATATAACTGTCGCAACCATTCCACCTCTTTCACTTCGAATGAATATAACATACCCTCGTCATATCTCTTAACATCCGCTTCCTGATAGTCGCTTTCTGATCTTAGAAATTCCCGCTCTCGTTCCGTCATCTCGTAATAAATCAACGTTGGTTTTTCTACGAGCAGTCGAACAATATCAATTACTTTGGGACCAATTTTCAACACCAGTAAAAGCGTGCAAACACCACACATAATAAATACAATTTTTTCTATATATTTCCTCATGATTGCTCCACAACTTCCGTTTTCTACGTGTCCTTCTTCATTGCTATCGCCCATTATTCTTCCTCTTCTTTTCCCCAGTTCCATGATTCGCAACTGTGTCTATAAGTGATCACCATATCTTTTTTCTCCGAAGTTATTATTTCTTTCTCTGCCATATCACAAAAATATATACAATACATACCCCTTAGATTTATCTCTTCAAGTTTCTCCTGTACCCATTTCGCATATTCTCCGCATTCTTCTTCCGTCATTCCTTTTGCTTCCAAAAAAAACCATACAGAAGGTGACATTCCTTCTATGTATTCGTTCACTATCTCCTCTACTGTAATGGTGCTGTTGCACTCTTTTCCCATAGCAGTGCTCATCACTCCTCCTGTTTTGGCAATCTTTTCTACCCCTTTTTCTTTCAGAAGCTCCCCTATATACTCCGCATACTCTTCCTCCACGAAATAACCGTAAAAATAATCCTTCTCATAGTCATAGTCTCCCTGATCGTCGTAATACACATAAGCTTTAAACTCACGCCCCGTAATTTCCTCCTCCAAATAATACACATAATACCCTAACGGACCGAACAGACCCGTATGCGTCTTCCACGTAATCCGAAACTGATATCCCGGATACCTTTCCTCGAGGTCTGCGTATAACTGCCGCACCCATTTTACCTCTTTTATCTCAGACGAATATAACATTCCCTCATCATATCTTTTAGCATCTTCTTCCTGATAATCACTTTCCTCTTTTAAGAACTCCTGCTCCCGTTCCGTCATCTCGTAATAAACCAACGTTGGTTTTTCTACGAGTAGTCGAACAATATCAATTACTTTAGGACCAATTTTCAACACCAGTAAAAGCGTGCAAACACCACACACAATAAAAACAATTTTTTCTATATGTTTACCCATGGTCGCTCCTTAATTTCCGTTTTCTCCTATCCTTTACACATTGCCATCTTCATACTGCAATAACATACCGTCTTTCAAAATGTCAGCAAGATACTTTATCCTCCACAACATACCTCTCATAATACCCATAATCCTCCACCCTGCAATTCACCCGCAGCCGCACTCCATCTTCCAGATACTCCGTCTCATACACCACCGCATGCTCATTAAGATAAGATACCGCCCTGCCATCTGTGTAAGGAATACACAGCGTGCACTCTCTGTAACCACCGGACAGCTTCTTCTCGATCAGGCGAATCAACTCTTCCATACCGATCCGGTTCTTCGCAGACAGATAGATGCTGTGCTCCGACATAATGGGAAGCTGCGACTTCAACTGCTCCGGCTCGATGCCCGCCAGCCCCGGTATGTCGTCCGGCATAACAAGATCGCTCTTATTGTATACATAGAGCATGGGAATGCCGTCCGCTCCGAGTTCCTTCAATGTCTGGTTCGTAACCGAGATCTGCTCCCTGTAATGCGGGTCACTGTAATCTACCACCTGCAGAAGAATATCCGCTTCTCTTGCTTCCTCCAATGTAGAGTGAAAAGCCTCCACCAGATGGTGCGGCAGCTTATGAATAAATCCGACCGTATCCGACAGCAGGAATGCGTGATGGTTTCCGGGCTCGATCTTACGCACCGTGGTATCCAGCGTGGCGAAAAGCATGTCCTTCTCCATCACCTTCTTCTCTTCTACGTCGATCTCATCACTCCCGTATAAGTCCAGCATCGCGTTCATCAAGGTGGATTTACCGGCGTTGGTATATCCCACCAATGCAACTCTGGGCATACCCGATCCCGCACGGCGTTTGCGCTGTGTCATGCGCTCCCCGCTCACGTCCTTCAGCTCTCTGCGCAGCTCCGTCAGGCGGCGTTCCAACACACGCCTGTCCAGCTCCAGTTTCTTCTCTCCGGCACCCTTATTGCTCAAAGCTCCGCTACCGCCACCCTGTCTGCTCAGTGACGCATGAAGCCCTACCAGCCTGGGCAGCATGTACTGTAGCCTTGCCACCTCTACCTGCAATTTCGCCTCTCTCGACCTTGCCCGGCTCGCGAATATATCAAGGATCAATGTACTTCTGTCCAGAACCGGTTTATCCAGACGCTCCTGCAGATTGCGAAGCTGCATCGGCGAAAGAGAATTGTCGAATATTATGACATCTGCGTCACATTCTAGTGCCAGTTCCTTCACTTCCTCCACCTTACCCGTACCGATATAAAATGCCTTGTGCACTTCCGGAAGGGTCTGCTCCGCCACGCCCACCACTTCCATATCGCATGCCTGCGCCAGTGCTCCCAGTTCTTCTAAGGAGAGCAGATAATCCTCTCCGTCGTTTAAGTTTACTCCTACTAAAAAAGCTTTTTCCATATATTAAAAATTCCTTTCATTTTCCCATTACATGTCATATAATTTTCACACATCTTTCATCAATCAGATTCATATCTGCATAACTGACAAAACAACCTAAATCTTATTCGTATTACCATTTTATCATACCCTCTTTTTTACAACAACTATCAACGCAATTATGTTCTTATTCACCTATTTTCTATTCTTTCCCATTTTCCAATAACATCGAAACAAGCAGAGCCACTGGATGTAAAGTGTGACCCCGTCTTCATGAGCGTGGGGCAGTCCTGCCTGTTTCAACGCCACCGCCACCTGCTTTTTGGTAAGCGGTCCGCCCTTACCGCATATACCGTATTTCATCGACCGCTCAATGAATTTCTGAAATTCATGGTACTCGTCTCTGCCTAGATCCGGCGTTACCTTCCTCGTAAAATGCACCAGAACAGAATCTACTCCCGGCATTGGATGAAAATCTTCTCTGCGGAAATAATACATGATCTTCATATCCCAACCGACCTTAAGTAACAGAGATTTCTTCGTCTCTTTCGGAATCCCCATAAACCGTTTCACCGCCCCCTTCTCCATCACCAGCCAGATGTCCTTAGGCGGATTTGGCGCCTGCGTCAGTTTCTCGATAATCTGTGTCGTAATGAAATAAGGTATATTGGCGAAAACCTTGTAATCACCCTTTGACGGCAGATCATATTTCAGAAAATCTCCGTATATCAGTTTTAAGTTAGAATACTGCGCAAGCCGTTTACCTGCGCTCTCATACAGTTTCCGGTCAATCTCCACCGAACAGACCGTACCGGCTTTCCGGCACAGAACCTCCGTCAAATGTCCTTTACCGGTTCCGATCTCAAGAACCGTATCATTTACACGAAAATCTGCGAGTTTTATGATCCTGTGGATCAGTTTCCCGTTCGTAATAAAATTCTGTGAATCCGATAAATTTTGTTGCGAGATATTTGTTGCAGATAAAGTTTTTGGGGATATATTTTTGACATTATTATATTTTCGGTGCCTCCTGCCTTTTTGCATAGCGTGCCTCCTTCTTATTGTGTACTCCGCAATCCGGTCTAAACCGAATCGTTTCCTCGAAGAAAGGACAATAAAAAAGCAGGCACAATTCCCGAAACAGAATTTTCCTGCTAAAACGATGCATTAAGGCAAACAACACAGATCGGACACTTATGCCACATCTGTTGGTTGGCATATGACAATTTTTATTCGCACGCAAAAAAATCCCATCTACATGAGACTATATATCTGCTTTTCTACTGCCCCTGTCTGCGGGTGCGAGCACAACGAATAAAAATTCCCACGCTAAAGCCACCTTTCTGCTTATATTTCTTTATGAATATGCTAAAACTATAACACGGATATTAGCGGATTGTCAAATTTGAATTTTGTATAATGACTCTGCTATCACGTAATTAAATAAAATACTTACATTTCTCCACGTAAATCTGCTGCTCTTTCTCCAAAAGCCTAATCAGCTTATCCGAGCTTTTTACTTCTCTATATTCTTTCAACGCCTCCAAATACTCATTTCTATTCACATCCTCAATCACCATCGGCACTATTCCGTTCTTTAGGCACTCCCTGAAAAGAATCAACCTGCCTGTTCTTCCGTTACCGTCTTGAAAAGGATGAATACTCTCATATCTTACATGAAACTCAGCCAAAACAGAAATATCTACATCCTGACTACTATACCAATCCATTAATAAGCCCATTTCCTGCACGACATTTTCCGGTCTTACGGTCTGGTATATACCGATCATATTAGGACGCTGCTTATAATCTCCAATCGCATATCCGTTAGCACGATCCTCGAATACTCCGGATTTCAATTCATAATGAAACTGCTTTATCAACTCTTGTGTCAGCGGCTCATTAAATGTGTCTACCATCTTATTAAACATCAGAAAATGTCCGTTCATTTCCTCGACATCTTTTGCTCTGTAATAATCATCCGATTTGGGCAGAGTACCGTTATCAAATAAAGAAGCCGTCTGTTCCTCCGTCAGTGTACTCCCCTCGATTTTATTTGAGTTATATGCAAGTGAACGCTGTGTATATGCATACACTCCTGATCGGTCGAATTTCTCCCGTTCTATTTTAAATCTCTCCAGAAGGAACTTTATAAATTCTCTATTTGCATCACTTACCACGCCATTCACCTCCATCTTGTCTGCAAGTGGAAATCCATGTGCATCAAAAAAGCAACCGCCCAAGCCAAGGATAACGGTTGCTTTTTTGATAAATAACTAAAGCCAAGGTGAACCGTTTGCTTTACAAGCAGCACCTTTTATAGCTTTATTATAACAGTATCTTCCATAAAATCAACTAATATTCCGTTCCCGAGCTAGAAGATCCCGAACCAGATCAGCTTATTGTCGGCGGGCGTGATCTTGAAGGTTATGCTCTTTGTGCCGCTGTAGGCGCCTGTTCCGCGGATGAGGACCGTGGCGGTTCCGCGCTTGATATTGTTGTAATTACCGATGATCTCATAGTCTTCTTCGGTCAGGTAGTTCTTTGTCTTTCCGGTCAGCGTGTAGAGCTTCACTTCGGGTTCTATGCTGCTTCCCGTGTACTGCTGCGCCGCGATCTTGTCATACTTTACTTTTGATATATCTTTGACATCCTTTGCGTCACGGACATAGTAGGTTCTGCTCAGGGTGCCCTCATAACTGCTGTCCTCTTTCGCTGTCACGGTGACGCGGATCTGTGTGCCGTTCTCTACCGTATCCGTTTTGCCGATTTCCTGACCGGTGGCTTCATCGGTATACTTGACAGTGTAATCTTTGTCCGATTTCAGCAGCTTTCCGTCAAAATCATATACTTTCGGAACGGAATAATAGTAGTTTCCTTTCTTCTTTCTGTTGTATGCTTTATCAGCCACAGTGATCTCCAGCTTACCGATGTCCTGTACGTTAATATCGTAGTTCTCCGTAATGGTTCCGGTGTAGTTGCCTATACCTGTGATCTTCAGGGTCGGTATTTTTGTACTGCGGGTTGATGTACTGCCGGACAGTGTGCTGTATTTGGCTGTATTGTTGCTGTATTTCAGTGTGTAATCGACACCTTCCCGCAGGCTGCGGATCACTCCGTTATCGCTGTGGATAATCACGGGCTGGGGCTTTGCGCCGCCTTTTGCGTATTTTATGTCATTGGGCATTGTGACCGTTATGATGCCGGTCTCTTTCCCGGTGGCGAGGTTCAGCCTGCCGATACTGTAGGTCGCCTTAACGCTGCCGGAACAGCCTTTCTCCGGTATGCCAGTGACGGTCACTGTGGCTTTCCCCTGATTGGTATAGTTACTGTAGGAAACGGTATAGGCGCCAGAAGGTATCTGTGTGCCTGTTCCGTTTTTGCCGGTGTATACCTTAATTTCCGGCATAATCGGCTGACCCGTGTAAGGGTATGACTTTTCCAGACCCGTGATGAAGCATTTCTTTATGTTCGTTCCGGTGATATTGAAGGAAATGCGTTTTTCCCCTGCATAATCACTCGTCTGTGTCGGTTCGATCACGACATACCCCGTTCCGACAGCATTTCCGTTTTCCACACGGACTGTATAGTCGGTACCTTGTGTCAACGTAGTGGTCCCGATTTTTACAGTGATGTTTTTAAGGTCGGCTTCCAGACCCTTCGGAAGTGCGTTCTGTTCCTCCGGGCTTGCGTCCTGTCCCTGTGCATCTCCGTTTTCGTCATTCACTTCACTGCTCTGATACTCGTAGCTCTTTTTGATTCCTGTCACCTTCGCGCTGTTTAGGAGTTTCGTTCCTCTGGGCTTGACATAGAATCTTCTCTCAATGGAACCGGTATAATTCCCTTTGCCGCTGATGGTCACGGCATAGCCCTCTTCGGATGCTGTCTTGATACCTGTCTCATAGGAAAGGGTGTAATCTTTCTTTTCTTTCAGTTTCTTACCATTCCATGTGACGGTCACTGTCGGCTTAAGGTTCTTGCCGGTCTCCGTAACGGTGGCAATGGTGGCCTGGATACCGGAGTCCACAGTGAGGTCAACCGGCTCGATCGTAAATTCCGCCGTGCATTTCCCTTTGTAGTTGCCTTTGCCCGTCACGATAAGCTGTGCCGTGCCTGCGTTGGTATTGTTCTTATAGGAAATGGTATACTCTGTCTTCTCACGCAACAACGTGTCGCCGTGGTATACACTGATGCCTTCCGGTTTGATTGCGCTTCCGGTGTAGGGTACGGACCGGGCCAGACCGCTGATCCACAGTCCTTCCGGTATGTCGCCCTTGTCAACGGTAATAGTGACTGTCCGGGCAGCGGCAGCGGTATAATTCCTGCCTTCTGCCAGAGAGACCGTGACCGTGGCTTCTCCCATGCCTTTGATCTGTACCATGCCGTCCGCTGAAACCGTGACCACATTTTCATCGTCAGAGACATAGGAAATCTCTCCGTCTCCGTTGGTGGAGCATTGTAAAGAGAAATCTGCCTCACCGTATTTTTTACTAAACAGTGTTTCCGGAACCGTCAGTGTTCCTACTGCCTTATCGATGGTTCCGTCAATCCGGGCGGTATCATCGGATAACTTATAATTCCCAGCGTCATCCCCGCTCAGGGTAATGCCGCCGGCAATGATGGTACGCGCTCCCGCATCGGCGCTGTCATACTCGTAGGACGCGGCTGCTGCGATCACATCGTCATCACCTACAATGCCTTCCAGCTTAATGCCCAGCCCGTCAGAGGAGACGGTGGTGGTGCCGTCATAGGTCTTGGTGGGCGTACTTCCGTCTGTATCAATGCTGGGCGTCAGCGTGGCTTTGAAAACGGTAAAATGGATAGAGCACTGCGCATATTTAGGGTTTTTAATATCCTCAGTCATGTCCACAGTAACTTCCAGGGTATGCTCCCCTGCGGACAGCTGCTTCCCTTGCCATATCAGCTCAGACAGGATACATGATTGACTATATAATCTCTCTACAGCGGAGTCCAACCTGAGCCCCAACATTCCTCCGGTCAGCTCCAGATCAGTCTCCCATGTTATTTGTTTGTCCAGCGTTTCGCCATAAATCAGATCTTCGGGGATGGTGAGGGTTACTGTGCCCAACTCTTCCGCATAGCCGCAGGCACACGCTTCGCTCACCGTTATGACCGTGTCACTCACTTCGGCGGTGAGTCCGGTGACAGTATGCGCTTCGGTCTTTTTACCGCCACAGAGCGTACAGGTCTGCCAGTGGCTGGTATCGTCGTACTCGTACTCGTCACCGTAGTCGCAGTCTTCCGCCTCATTTGTATAGCCACAGGCAAGGCAGGTCAAGGTATGCGTTTGTGTGCCGTCATTGGGCTGATACTGTACTACATCCTCGACATCATGCTGACACTTCCGCACCGTGATGGGGCCGGTTAGAACCTTCATGCTTTCCGCGCCGCCAAGACCATCGAGGACAAGAGGCTTGCCGTCAGCACCATAATAGGCGCAGTTTTCGCCCAGCAGGTTATCAAGGCTATTCCTACTGGTAATTGAGCCATAAGTCCCAGCAGAGAGGGTGACCTCTTGGGATCTATCGACAAATAACTTGTTAATGTATACATCCTCGCCGGTGACGTTCAAGACGGTATCATTGTATACGTTTACACCGTTATAGTTATCACCTGAAGTAGAAAAGTGTCCCCCCTCCAATGTCAGAACACCCAGTACAGCAATAGCGTGGCTGTCAGCGTAAGTAGCGATCCCGCCGTTTTCGCCGCTGTCCCGGATGGTCAGGTTGCCACCAGCGTTAAGACGAAAGGCGGTGTAACTGCAAGAAATTGTATGCCCATTCAGATCCATGGTGAAGGTTCTGTCGTACAATATACTTATGCAATTCGACATCATCACATCCGCCAACAAGGTGACTGTCGCGCCGCTATTCCCCTCCGCAAACGCATCCGCCAAAGAGGTGACATAGATTGGGGCTTCGCCCTCTTTCTCCACTTTTGCTACCGCTCCTTCGGTCGGTTCATCGATAACCGTAGGCGTGTTGGTCACGTCCAGCACCTCTTGCAGCTCCAGACAACGCGAAATGTCGATCTGCTCCTGTTCTTCCACCGTCAGTTCCCAGTAGAGGTCAAGGATTTTATTAAGCTGCGCTCGCACTTTTTCCGCATTGTCCTCTGTAACTTCATCGGGCAGGGCAGCGATCAAGTCCTCGATGGGACAGATACGGCACTCATAGGTACACGGGCTTCCTTCCCCGTCCTCTGATGCCCTGCTGTAACCGCAGTCCTTCGTATGCTCTTTGTGGTGGGCGCAAAGATTGGTGTCGTCCTCCTGTTCGCCTGTATCTTGTTGTCCTGCATCCTCTTTATTTTCCCCGGATATGCTATTCGGTTCTTCCTCTGTTGTTTCTTCAGTATCCGTTTCCTTTTCTTCCGTATCACCGGTCTCAGTCTTCGGCTCTTCTGTACCGCTGTCTCCTGTTTTCGGCTTCTCGATATCACCGGTTTCCGTTTCCTGTTCCTCTGCCGAATTAGCTTCCTCAGACTCCGTACTGATGTCAGAAATATATTCTGTCTGCCCGTTTTCCTCCAATGCATAAGACGCTGTTCCCGGCATGGTGATCACTATGACCGCCGCAAGCGCCGCAGCAAGTATACGTTTCCTTATCCTCTTCATCTCTTCCTCCTGTTTTTGCATGGGAAAACCTTCCCAGTATGCCCCATAACGGGCGCATAAAACCATTTTACGCTACTTTTCGCGTTAAGTCCACTAGCCAAACGGCTAGTTTTGGAGGTTCTTAATTAACTTGTTTAAATACAGGATTTTAGAAATAGACACAAGGGATTGCAAAATTTTATTTCATTCTCCTTATACTGGAAAACCCGGCAAGAAGGGCTGTCCGCACTCCGTTCCGGGTTTAATGTTTGAATATTGCTGTATAAAAAGTGTATTTAAATTCTTATGCTTTCATGAGCTTTCGCTTCTTCATAATCTCCAGAAGCTCTGCCGCTCCGGCTTTTGTATCCGCCACGATCTCCGATGGTGTCACATGCTCATACCTTGCCGCATTATATGTGCGGATTTTCCTGATATCATCAAGGTCAAAACGTTCACTTATCTCAGGTTCATTTATCATCACTGCCATAATCCTCATCCTCCTCTTCCAATAATGCTGATGGCGGGTATATCATCAGGTCCTTATATCTCATATGGCATCTCCTTCCGTTTGTTTTAATAGTAATCCTACCACAAATCTAAAGTTTCCTTTTCTTTACTCAAATTCATAGTATGCTATCACTCCGAAGAAAAATATAACACATTACCACATAAACGTCACCGTAAAATGTCACTGTATTTTTTTAATTTCAACATCTCCAATTCTTAATAACAAAATTTTAACAAAAAGGGCTGTCCACGGCATATTACTATACCATGAACAGCCTTTGCCCCAACGCGCCCGTTTCTCCGGTCAGAATATCCCGAACCAGATCAACTTATTGTCGGCGGACGTGATCTTGAAGGTTATGCTCTTCACGCCGTTATTCATTCTGTCAAACAGGTCATTTAAATATTTATCTCTCTTAATCTCCATGTCGAAACTCCTTCATTGAATATTTATGACATATTTGACATTTTTATTCAATTTCATTTTATATTTTTCCGGATTACAGGGCAAGACTTTATTGAATTTTTTTTACATTAATGTCAATTTTACTCAATAGAATTTTCCAAAAAAAACTGCCGCCCCAAAGGACGGCAGTTCTCATTATACTGTCAACTATTTCTTTATGGATTTCTTATCGGTCACAACCGGCTCTTTCGGAAGCACTACCTTATCCAGCTTCCAGATATCATCCACATACTCCTGAATGGTTCTGTCGGAAGTGAACTTGCCGGAACATGCCACATTTAAGATCGCGCTCTTCGCCCAGCCGCTCTCGTTTCTGTATGCTGCTTCTACCTTCTTCTGTGCCTCGGCATAAGCCTTGAAATCCTTCAGGATAAAGTAGGTATCCGCCTTAGCGGTGCTCTGTGTATTCAGCAGAGAGTTGTAAAGCGGTCTGAACAGATCCGGATCGTTAGGTGCATAAGTACCGTTGATCAACTGCATCAGGACTTTACGCACATCGGGATCATTGTTGAAGATCTCTGTGGGATGATAGCCGCCGTAGTTCTCATAACGGATAACTTCGTCGGAACTTAAGCCGAAGATAAATGCATTCTCCTCTCCGACCTCTTCCACGATCTCCACATTGGCACCGTCCATGGTTCCGATGGTCAATGCACCGTTCAGCATGAACTTCATGTTACCTGTACCGGAAGCCTCCTTACTTGCAGTGGAAATCTGCTCGGATACATCTGCCGCCGCGAAGATGATCTCCGCATTGGATACTCTGTAGTTCTCAATAAAGACAACTTTGATCTTGCCGTTAATCGCCGGATCGTTATTTACCACATCGGCTACGGAATTGATCAGCTTGATCGTCAGCTTCGCATTGCGGTAACCTGCTGCCGCTTTCGCTCCGAAGATAAAGGTTCTCGGATAAAATTCCATATCCGGATGCTCTTTCAACTCATTGTACAGATACATCACATGCAGGATATTCAGAAGCTGACGCTTATACTCATGCAGTCTCTTTACCTGTACATCGAAGATGGAGCGAGGGTCAACCTCCACACCGTTATGTTCAAAAATGTATTCCGCGAGACGAACCTTGTTCTGATGTTTAATATTCATGAACTCCTGCTGNGCCTTCTCATCGTCCGCATATATCTTCAATCTGCCGATCTGCGGCAGGTCGGTGATCCAGTCNTTNCCCACATGTGCCGTAACCCAGTCAGCCAGAAGCGGNTTCGCNTGTAACAGGAAACGTCTCTGGGTGATACCGTTGGTCTTGTTGTTGAACTTCTCCGGCATCATCTCGTAGAAGTCNTTTAATTCCTGGTTCTTTANGATCTCCGTATGCAGTCTTGCCACNCCNTTGACAGAGTAGCNNGCCGCGATAGCAAGGTGTGCCATCTTCACCTGTCCGTCNTAAATNATCGCCATCTTGCGCACTTTATCATGGTTNCCCGGATATTTCTGCTCGATCTGTGCCACAAATCTGCGGTTNATCTCCTCCACGATCTGGTAAACACGGGGCAGCAATCTGGAGAAAAGCTCAATAGGCCATTTCTCAAGCGCCTCGGACATAATCGTATGATTGGTATATGCACAGGTCTTAGTCGTTACTTCCCACGCNTCATCCCATGTCAGATANTGCTCATCCATNAGGATACGCATCAGTTCCGCGATNGCNACCGTNGGATGGGTATCATTCAGCTGGAACGTAACCTTCTCATAGAANTTTCTGATATCTTTATGCTTCCTCATATATTTCGCTACAGCTTCCTGNACGGAGGCAGAGATGAAGAAGTACTGCTGTTTTAAGCGCAGCTCTTTGCCGGCATAATGGTTATCGTTAGGATATAACACCTCCACGATATTTCTCGCCAGATTCTCCTGTTCTACGGCTCTCTGGTAATCTCCTTTATCAAAAGAATCAAGCTGGAAGCACTCTACAGGCTCCGCATCCCAGATACGCAGCGTATTAACGATACCGTTGCCGTAACCTACTACGGGCAGATCATAAGGAATGGCACGTACTACCTGATAGCCTTCCTGTCTGAAATTACTTCTGCCGTTCTCGTCCACATAGACGTTCACATATCCGCCGAATTTNACTTCCTTAGCATANTCCGGTCTTCTCAGNTCAAAAGGATTACCGTCCNTAAGCCAGTTNTCCGGTACTTCTACCTGATAACCGTCCCGGATNTCCTGCTTAAACATACCGTAACGNTANCGGATACCGCAGCCGTAAGCCGCATANCCCAAAGTTGCCAGAGAGTCTAAGAAGCAGGCNGCAAGACGTCCTAAACCGCCGTTTCCGAGCGCNGCNTCGGGTTCCTGATCTTCCACCACNTTAATATCGATGCCCAGCTCCTCAAGCGCNTCNNCTACAGCCTTATACGCCTGCAGATTGATAATATTATTGCCGAGGGCACGCCCCATCAGGAACTCCATGGANAAGTAGTATACCATCTTAGGNTCCTGCTTNTCGTANTCCTTCTGTGTCGTCAGCCACTGATCCACNACTGCATCCTTAATCGCATAGGATACCGCNTGNAAAATCTGCTGATCTGTTGCTTCCTCAAGTGTCTTTCTGTAAAGCGTCCTGATATTATACAGAACACTTCTCTTAAAAAGCTCTGTATCAAAGGTTGTTGTTACAGCTTTCTTTGCCATTTGTATGCCTCCTCGTTTNCTCTTGGNNCTGAAAAACAATGTCTGTCTTAACTCCATTNTATTATTATATCTTGTATTTCTGNTTTTGACTATANGCAATGTGCTTAAATTGTCAGAAATATGCTTCTACACTTTTTCTACACCAATCGTAACCTTCTCCCCATTGACATTCCACTCTTTGACGACTGCCAATGCTNCCNCGGTCACGATCGCCTCCGCCAGCACTTTACCGGAAATCGCNTCTGCNTTCTTCTGCACGATNCCGGCNACNTTNTCATTGCCGTTGATAGAGACTTTGATGTGATCCATNACNTCAAANCCTGCATCCTTACGCATNGTCTGNATCTTACTGATCACNTCGNAGACAAANCCTTCCTCGATCAGCTCTTCGGACAGGTTCGTGTCAAGCACAACNGTAACNCTGTTGTCAGNCTCGGACACATANCCGTCCTTCTGCGCTGTCTCGATGAGCAGGTCTTCCTCCGCCAGCGCGATCTCCACGCCGTCCACATCGAATTTCAGTGCNCCCTGCGCNTTNAGNTCNTCCATNGCCTTGGTGCCNTCCACNTCNCTCAAATATGCTCTGATGCCGTTAAGCTGTTTGCCGTATTTAGGTCCTACNGTCTTAAGCTGCGGTTTGAAGCTGTAGCTTGTGAAAGCAGACACATCATCGCTGAACTCGATNTTCTTCACNTTCAGCTCATCCTTGATGATGTCCTGATAAAATTCNCCGAGCNTATGCTCCGCCTTGACNAACATGGTGCCGATGGGCTGACGGTTCTTGATATTTGCCGTATTACGCGCCGCACGTCCCATGACAACGATCTTGAGCACCTCTTCCATGTCATCCTCAAGCTGCTTGTCGATCATCTTTTCATCCGNNNCAGGGAAGTCGCACAGATGNATACTTTCCGGNGCGCTCTCATCNACNCTCCGCACAAGGTTCAGATAAATCTCNTCTGTCATAAACGGAATCATCGGTGCGGCACATTTGCAGATCGTAACTAANGCCGTATACAATGTCATGTAAGCATTGATCTTATCCTGCTCCATGCCTTTCGCCCAGAAACGCTCNCGGCTTCTTCTCACATACCAGTTACTCATCTCGTCNACGAACTCGTCCANGGCACGNGCCGCCTCCGGAATCCNGTAGTTGTCCAGATTGGTGTCCACTTCACNTATGACTGTATTGAGTTTGGATAACAGCCATTTATCCATAACCGGAAGTTTATCATACTCTAAGCTGTANTTNGTNGCATCGAANTTGTCGATATTCGCATACANCACGAAAAANGCNTANGTATTCCACAACGTNCCCAGGAACTTNCGCTGTCCCTCCTGCACTGCCTTACCGTGGAAACGGTTCGGAAGCCATGGNGCGGAATTGATATAGAAATACCAGCGGATCGCNTCTGCNCCGTANGTTTCAAGCGCCTCGAAAGGATCTACCGCATTNCCCTTGGATTTACTCATCTTCTGTCCGTTCTCGTCCTGCACATGCCCCATAACGATGACATTTTCAAAAGGNGCACAGTTGAACAGCAGCGTCGATTCCGCCATCAGNGAATAGAACCATCCACGNGTCTGATCCACAGCCTCNGAGATGAACTGCGCCGGGAACTGTTGTTCAAATAACTCTTTATTCTCNAAAGGATANTGGTGCTGTGCAAAAGGCATGGCACCGGAATCGAACCAGCAGTCNATNACCTCCGGCACACGCTTCATGGTCTTGCCGCAGTCCGGACAGGTGATTGTGATCTCNTCAATATAAGGTCTGTGCAGTTCTACNGTCTGCGCNGCCGGATTGCCGGACATCTTCTNCANTTCNTCACGGGAACCAATGGACTCCATGTGNCCGCACTCTTCACATTCCCACACATTTAAGGGCGTACCCCAGTAACGGTTACGGGAAATACCCCAGTCCTGAATATTCTCAAGCCAGTTGCCGAAACGTCCCTCACCGATNGACTTCGGAATCCAGTTGACTGTCTTATTGTTGCGCACCAGATCGTCTCTTACCGCTGTCATCTTGATAAACCACGATTCACGGGCATAATAGATCAGCGGCGTGTCGCAGCGCCAGCAGAACGGATAGTCATGCTCGAACTTCGGCGCGTCAAACAGTTTGCCTTCTTTATCTAAATCTTTTAAGATCTCCGGATCGGCTTTCTTTACGAACAATCCCGCGTAGGGTGTCTCCTGTGTCATCTCGCCCTTGCCGTCTACGAACTGTACGAAAGGCAGGTCATACTTGCGTCCTACCTGCGCGTCGTCCTCACCGAAAGCAGGCGCGATATGAACGATACCTGTACCGTCCGTCATCGTAACGTAGTTATCACATGTCACGAAATGCGCTTTCTTCTTCTGTTTCGCCGCCGACTCGCCTGCACAGGCAAAAAGAGGCTCGTACTCTTTATACTCCAAATCCGTTCCTACATAAGTTTCCAGAACTTCATAGGCAGGCTTGCCGTCCTCGGCTAATTTTCCTAATACATTGTCTAAAAGCGCCTGCGCCATATAGTAAGTGCAGCCGTCAGCCGCTTTAACCTTGACATAAGTCTCATTCGGATTCACGCAGAGAGCCACATTGGAAGGAAGCGTCCACGGTGTGGTCGTCCATGCGAGGAAATAAGCGTCCTCTCCTACCACCTTGAAACGTACAACTGCGGAACGCTCTTTTACTGCTTTATACCCCTGCGCTACCTCGTGGGAAGAGAGTGGGGTGCCGCAGCGCGGGCAGTAGGGCACGATCTTAAAGCCCTTATATAATAAGCCTTTATCCCAGATCTGCTTCAGCGCCCACCATTCGGACTCAATGAAATCGTCATGGTACGTTACATACGGATCATCCATATCCGCCCAGAAACCGACCGTATCGGAGAAATCCTCCCACATGCCCTTGTACTTCCAGACAGATTCCTTACATTTGCTGATAAAAGGGTCTAACCCGTACTCTTCGATCTGCTCCTTGCCGTCCAGACCCAGAAGTCTCTCCACTTCCAGTTCTACCGGCAGTCCGTGGGTATCCCATCCGGCCTTACGGGGAACCATACANCCCTTCATGGNNCGNTATCTGGGAATCATATCNTTGATAACACGGGTCAGCACNTGNCCGATATGGGGCTTGCCGTTNGCCGTCGGCGGCCCGTCATAGAATGTGTATGTNTCTCCCTCNTTGCNGGAATCCATACTCTTCNGGAAAATGTCATTNTCTTTCCAGAACTGGCAGACTTCCTTCTCTCTGTCTACNAAATTTAAACTTGTGTCAACTTTTTGATACATGGTGNGCTCCTCCTAAAAAAAATCGAGCAAGCTCGATTGCGAGATTTGCTTCGCAAACTCGTAATCCCACTAAAAAACCTCATCCCGTAAAAGGACGAGGTCAATTTGCTCGTGATACCACCTGTTACGACGTACTGCCNTCCTTATAAAATGGCTATACGGTTCCCGGTAACGGCGGGAGNCCGTCATTCCCTACTTGTTTCCGCTTAAGNAAGGTTCGGTCTGAAACTCGGAAGTGATCTTCCCTGATCCCCTANTCGCACCGGTCTTNCACCATCACCGGCTCGCTGTGCCTTTGAGAAATCAGATACTGTCTTCTTCAACGTCTGTGAATATTATTACTAATTATAATTTATAGTATATCTGCATTGTTGTTGTCAAGAGGAAATCCGTGAAAAATCCTGTAATGAAAAATCCTGTAAAGACTCAACCATCAGGTGAATTACCGNCNCGTACTCACTNCACGCGTTATTGCAAATCTTCTGCCCNTGCACTATGCTAAAGATATCACAAGCAGCCGCGCAAGCACATCTGCCCTGCTTGCTACNCGCGGGAATAAATCAAGCATAAATAATTGTATATAGAAAGGACTCCGCAAAATGGATGATTTAAAAACCGGAACAGTAATCAGCAAAAGGCGCAAGGAACTGGGGCTCACCCAGAATCAGCTTGCACAAGACTCTCAATATATCTTTTCAGGCGGTATCCAAATGGGAAAACGGCACGGCATACCCCGACATCCAGACNCTTCCGAAACTGGCTGCGGCACTGAATACAACCGTCGATGCGCTGCTCGGCTACACCAGCGTGGTAACGGATTATGACAGACGATACGATACGGAAGGCTATTATTGGGGACTCATGCCGAACCGTATCTGCTACGATATCATGAAGATTCTTCCNCCCATTAANCCCTACCGCNTNCTGGATATCGGCTGCGGNGAGGGGAANGANGCNGTTTTCTTTGCCAAATGCGGCTATGACGTGACTGCGTTTGATATATCCGAACAGGGNATTGAGAAGGCAAAAAAGCTCGCAGAACACAANAAAGTCGATGTGCNCTTTTTCAAGGCNGATCTACTTGTTTACCGCCCGGATACCGAGTATGANATCATTTTCAGNAGCGGNGTNNTTCATTTTCTTCCNGANANNGANCGGAAAGAATTATGTGACAGNTTAAAANCGCATACCNCAGATTCCGGCATAAACGCNCTNAATGNATTTGTCAAAAAGCCTTTTATTACNCGTGCCCCTGACAGTACACGGGATGAGNNCCAAAGAAAGCCNTGGCATTCGGGNGAATTATTCGNATATTATCACGACTGGNTGTTCCATACCTGTAANGAAGAAATCTTCGATTGCAACAGCGGCGGCATACCCCANAAGCACTGTATGGATACGCTGATTGCNCAGAAGGTGAAAGACCCTGATTCTGATTGCTAAACATGAATATNANCTNNAACTCTNTAANAANCAGGCAGCAGCGAATTACNGATCCGCTGCTGCCTACGCTTTTCNCATTCTCCCAGACATGATTTAGTTATCCTTAGACGGCGTTCTATGTCGCCTTAGTATAACTTCATGTCTTATTGTACTACAAAACCTTCCGACACCTTCTTGAGTTCCACCGCTGTCTGCGCATTCTGGCGTGTTTCCTGATAAATATCGTTGGTTGCCTCAGAGAGATCCAGGACATTTCCAGCCACACTCTGAATGCCCAAAGCGCTTTCCTCGACAGACGATGAGACACCGCTGATATTCTGAACAACCGAAGAAATCTGCCTGTTTATGGAATCAACACTGCCTTGTATCCTGCTCATAATACCAGAAACATTATCTGCATCATTTAAGTACTGCTCTGACATCGTCTCAAACTTCTTATAATCTTCCATGATATCCGCATCAACAAAATCCAACATCTTCTTGCTGCACGCGCTCAAAGATTGTACAACAGATATCACCTTGTTGTTTAATTCCTGTATTGCGGCAACATTTGTCTTACTGTTATCCGCCAGATTACGAATTTCCTCCGCCACGACAGCAAATCCTCTGCCGGATTCTCCTGCCCTTGCCGCTTCAATAGCTGCATTTAATGCCAGCAGATTCGTTTGGTCGGCGATGCTTAAGATCGTTGCTGTCAACTCATTTACTTTATCAATGCTTCGGCTTTCTTCTATGTCTCTCGACATTGTGCCTTTGATCGACTCAACCATCTTTTCCGATTTTTGTCTGCTCTCCGTGGTTTGTATACGAATGTATCCGGCTCTCTCCTTTAAATCGGCTGCGAATTCTGTTCCCTCATCCACCTTCACCGTAATATCATCTGTTTCTCCGGAAATCCCTTGCATTTCACCCTTCATCTGATTGACCAGTGACGAAACTTCCTCGCTCCCTGCGGAAAGTTCTTCCATCACTGACGACAAATCAGTGATTTTATCATTGGAGGCTGCGCACTGCACTTCTGTTCTATTGGCTGCTTCTTCCATATATGTAGTGGTTTTCTGAATTCTCAACGTAATTTTCCGGAAGGATTCTAACAATTGATTCATACTGTCCATCAACTGACCGATCTCATCTTTGCGCTTNACCTCAAACCTTTCGGTCAAATCACCTCTTCCTTCCGATATCTCCAAGGCAATCTGCTGCATTTTCCGGCTTGTCTGCTTAATAGGNCGAAGCATTTCCCTGTAAATGATGAAAATAGAAATAACAGTNCTTAATATACAGATGATTGATACGGCCCAATTACTCCTGTTCGCTGCCTGAATGCGGTCTTCCAAATCGACCTGCGCCTCTGCAATACACCGGTCAAAGATTTCCTCCAGATCCACGCATACTTGCTCCTGTGAGAGAATCGCAGTCAGGGCATCCGTTCCCATATACATCTTTGCCCCGACAAAATCATTGTCCTTTCTCAGACCGCTGACCGTCTGCATACTATTAAGCATAGCATTGCACCCGATATCGTACTGCTCAAATATTGCTATCAATTCTTCGTTTTCCGTCATCGCGCAATATGTTTTCANTTCCGCAAGCAGTCCCTTTACCGCTTCCACCTCGGCATCCAGATTCCCATAGATATCTCCGGCAATTGCAAGATCCTCATCGGAACTGCCTATCAGAATATTGGCATATTTCTGTGTGGTTTCTACCCTTTTACCGACTTTGCCGTACAGCTCCTGAATCCGGATGTAAACTTCATTCATTTGGGATGCGGATTTTTCGATTTTCTTAAAGTCACTATCTGAAAACAAAGTGTTGATTAATACCGCAGCTAAAATGACTAACAAACTGATTAAAACTTTTAACNGAATTGATACACTCTTTTGCATATTCACCTCATCCTCGCGTTTTCTTCATACTATACATTTCCTGATCGGCCTGTTTCATAAGCTGGTCCAGTTGGAAGTCCTGTGTCATCGAAACCGACTGAAACCCTATACTCACGCTCATCTCATAAGGTTTCTCATTCTGCCGTCTGCACTCTTCAAGCCGCAGATTCAGGTTTTCCGTCAGCCCTGCAAATTCATCGCCCTTCGTATACGGCCCCAAAACTACAAATTCATCGCCGCCGTAACGCATGAGAAGCTGATCCTCATTCCTGAGCTTTTTCATGTAATCTGCTACCGTCTTAATATAGAAATCGCCTTCCTCATGCCCGTACCCGTCATTNACACGCTTCAACTTATTGATGTCNACAAACAACATACCGATCGGTGTGTTATGCTGCTTACACTCTTTTAGNAGCTTATCTGCGAAGTGAAAAAAACCGGCCCTGTTATAGATCTGTGTCANNCTGTCCANCATCCAGACATCCTTGAGTTTCTTTACCAGNCGTTTCAGTTCTCCCTGTTTACGCATACTTTCCAAAGCATTTGAGATATTCATAAGCCATACTTGGAACTGCGTGCTGTTATACGGAAGTTCGCTGCCACACATNACCAGATATCCAAGACAGTTTTTTCTGAAATGTACAGGTGCAACAATACACATGCGGTTAGCGATCTTTTCCATACACTCCTTTGGCAGAAGNTCTTTACACTCAAAATACGGATATTCCGTAAAACTTCCGTTTTCATATGCAACCGGAATATATATTTTCTCGGAATAATCTTCTTTGATCCGATAATCATACTCGATTGTATCTCCCGCCACGCTATCCTCGCAGAGACACAGATACACAAAAGCAAAATCCAATTGTGCAATATATTCCTTTAAACATTTATAAAAATCCTGCATATTATCACAATCATTCAGATCGGATACCATGTTCTTATTAATTTCCGCCATNTTGACGACTGCAAGCTTATTGCTCACATTTTTTAACTGTACTTCCGAAAGATTGCGTATNTTGTGCTCCTGACATCCGCAGCTTCCTCTGTAGTGGTATTTCACCTCAAATTTCCGGCTTGCTGTCTGCCTTCCTTCCGCCAGAGCCTTACAGGCTTCATAACCAATCTGGCTCTGAGGTTTCTCTACCGTTGTAATCTTCGGTGTCAGGTTAGAGGCATCCGATGTATGGTCAAAGCCTGTAATTAATATATCTTTGCCCACCTGAACGCCACGACTGCAAAACTCTAAATAAGCGCCCAATGCCATATCATCATTGGCACAGATCANCGCGTCCGGCAGTTTTTCACCGGATTCCATCAGACGCTCNNCAAGCATTNTGCCGCCGTNTATCCAAAAATCACCATAATGTATCTTATCCTCTCCNAGCGTCAANCCATGCTCCTTTATGGCATCCATAGCGCCTTCTAATCGTTCAACGCTTTCCANGTTCTGCTCCGGTCCGGATAAATAGCAGATGTCCTGCACTCCGTGCACTTCTATCAAATGAGATACAATNCCCCGCATAGCTTCCCGATTATCTACATGGAATGTCGGCATTTCCGGAATATGGCTTTCAATACTGATGACAGGCGTGCCGGACTCTATGATCTTCTGTGTGATTTCAGCCGCAAACTGTTCATTCTGTATGGTATCTCTCGCAAAAATAATTCCGTCATATTGCGTAAGATCCGGTAAAAATAAGATCTGAAATTCCCCGATTCCATACTCCGACTGCCTGTACATATCGCCATTGCAGGTGAATACAAAAATATTGATATTTTCTTCATCTGCATATTTTCTGATTCCTTCCATAAGGCGGCTCTGGGCTTCATATGCAATACCGCCGACAAACACAGCAATTTTCATAGGCTTTCTCCATTATTGTCAAAACAATATGTTCCGCATTCCAGCAGGCAGCTCTTGCCGTTCGGGAATACTATTTTTGCATTTGCATTAAATGGTATTTCTATATCATACTGAAATCCGGTTTCTTCATTGTAGCTCCAATTGCTTATATACGTGCCGAATACGGATTCCCATTTTCCTTTGGCATAAGAAAATCTCTTATCCGGCATAGGCTTGATTATCATTTTGACTTCTTTACCCATATCCGGATGAAATCCGCACATATAACGATACATCCAGTCCGCAATGCTTCCGTATGCATAATGGTTTAAGCTGTTCATTCCCGTCCCGCTTATCACACCATTTTCATCTAAGGAATTCCAGCGTTCCCAAACTGTCGTTGCACCAAGATTCACCTCGTGAAGCCATCCCGGATACTCTTCATTTAAAAGTAAATCGTAGGCTAAAGAATTCAATTCATTTTCCGATAATGCAGGACATAAAACGGGAGTCCCCGCAAATCCCGTATTCAGATGTCCGTTATTTTTCTCTATAAGCTGTCTCAAATCTTCCTTGAGATTCTCTTTGGCATGATCCGGATATAGTCCGATNGATANCAGAAATGCACATGCTGTCTGGGTCNGTTCNATNTTCANNCTGCCTTCCTNTGTAAAATAAAACTCATTNAATGCNTTCNTNATATNCTCTGCAAGTTCCGAATATTCCNGCTTCTCTTCAAGTCCCAGAACCTCTGCTGCCTTTGCCACCGTCAACGTTGACTGATAATAGCATGCAGAAGCCAGAAACTGANCATCCGTCTTTCCGATCGGATTATGGATATTCCCGTTATCCAGTGCGAGCCAGTCTCCTAAATGCCGNTCGTTCTGCCACAGATANGGCACTTCATTTTCCTGCGACCGCATACGGATATATTCCACCCATGACCNCATCATCGGATACTGTTCCCTTANCAAAGACACATCTCCGTAATANCCGTATAAAGTCCACGGAAGCATTGTCGCAACATCGCTCCAGATACAGGCTCCTCCATCCAGATAAAAAGGATTTGTATNCTCTCTTACCGGAACCTTCGGTCTTGGTGCGAAGAACGGAACCGCGCCGTTCATCAATTTTTGTTCCAGATACAGGCTCCTTGCATAATGTCTGAAAAATGCGTTACTGTCCATATGAAAACATGCTGTGTTCGCAAAAATATTCGCATCTCCGGTCCACCCCATGCGCTCGTCTCTCTGGGGACAGTCCGTCGGAATATCCAGAAAGTTGCATTTCTGGGAACGTATCGTATTCTCAAACAGCTTATTNACTTTNGGATTTGAAGTCTCAATACTTCCGGTTTCCTCAAGATCGGACATAACCCTATATGCATGGAAAGTCAGCTTCTGATTATTTTTCAAACCTTCCACTTTGACATACCGAAAACCATAATATGTAAAATGAGGACGAACAATTTTCTCTTTTCCATCAGAAGTATAAACAAATTCCGCCTTCGCCGTCCTTAAATTCTCCCTGTAAAACTCTTGGTTCTGCAACACTTCACCATACTGAAGCCTAACCTGCTGTCCCTGCTCCAATAAGCCGNTAAATTCTACCCAGCCGGTAATGCTCTCGCCAAAATCCAGTAACAAATATCCGTCCGGATGCACTTCTTCCGAAACCGGAATGAATTCTTCTGTCTTCCGGATGGGAGGATTCGTTCTGGCCGTCAACAGGGATTTATCATCCTGTAATACTTCAACGGCAAGCCGCGCTGATTTCAGCGTATCGTCCTGCCACTCTCCGTCATAAATCCCGTTTTCCAGAATATTGCTTTCCTGTGCCTTCCAGCTTGCATCCGTAATAATACATGCGGTTTCACCGGACTCATATTCCAGATGTAATTCCGCAATACATTTCTTCCTGTCTCCATAAAGATCCAGATATACATCGTCAAATCCGAACCTNCCTTTATACCAGCCNTCTCCCAGAAGAACACTGATCCGGTTATCACCTTTTTCTAACATTTCGGTGACATCAAAGGTCTGATATTCCATTAACAGATCATACGAATGATACCCCGGCAGGAGATATTCATCCCCNGCCTTTGTACCATTGATATCCACCTCATAAAGCCCGGCGCCAAAAATNTATAATCTCGCTTTTTTCAGCTTNTNTTCTACNGCAAAATCGCGGTACAATACCGGCATCCGTGTTTTATCTTCCGGCACCGAAATCCAGTCAGCCGTCCACTTCTCTTCTAATTTGGCTGTCTCAAACCATGCTGTTTCGCTTTCTGCGCTCTCGGCCGGCTGCAGNCCCGCATTATGTACTTCAACAAAAACCTTCCAAAAATAACGCGTACGTGGTTTCAGATTCATCTGCACTTCCAGCCTGCACTGTCTGAAGTCATGCAGAATACCGCTGTCATAAACAGGCTCACTCATATCTTCTGTCTCAGATATGATTAACCGCACCTCGTCTGAATACTTTGCAGCAGTCTCCTCTACTTTCCAAGAAAGTGTCAGATATGAGAAATCATACCCTATCGGCTTTTCTAAATGATTGACTCTCAGATGTTTTATTCTCATATTCTTATCCTTCCCACACTCGTTTTATAGTTGTCAGGTGNCCCTGTTAATACGAAAGATCTTTTCTTCCNCAGAACGGATCCACAGGGTTCTTCCCTTTGAATTCGCTGTTACCGGTTATCTTCTCTACCACGGCTTCTATCACATACTCGTTNTTGGAATAGCAATTGATGTAAGTTTTTATCATCGGTACATCCAATAAATGATACGGATTGGCTACACTGATGAATAAAACCGGAATCTCATTTGCAAACCANGGTACATTGTTGCCCTGTCCCCAGAATGTGTACCAGTTCAATCGATTGGTAGTCTGGTTNCTGGCATTTTCAACGTTACCGATATAGATAACCAAATCATATTTTTCCTTAAAAGTTTTTACGTTATCAACGCCTACTTCGAAATTCTCTTTTTCATAGACAAAGACNTGAAACTTCTTCTTTTCCAGTTCTTCCTTTACCTGCTTTAAAACACGTTCATTGGAAGGAAAANCTCCCATAATTTCAAGCAGAACTTTAGGATACCGCTCTGCGCTGACAGGCAATAATTTCTGTGTATCCTTAACCAGTGTAATTGATCTGTCCGCCAGTTCTTTTGCCCACTCTNNATGNTGCCTGCTCTTTAACACCTGCAGACTGTCCTCAGGCGGAACCANNGTTCCCGCAGCCTTCTTCTCATGAAGCTTAAGCGCCGCCTTTAATGCCAGAATCCTTTTGTTAGCTTCCAGCAGACGTTTTTCCGAGAGAATGCCGCTCTTGTATCCATCCATCATAAACTGATAGTCTTCCGCCAGATCTTTATTAAACAGAAACATATCACACCCGCTTTCGATTGCAAGCGGTACAGATTTTTCCCTTGCCATCGCCGACGTGAATCCAACCATCGGCGTCGCGTCGGTAATAACCAAACCGTTAAAGCCCAATTTATCCCGCAGCAGGTTATTTAATAATTCTCTGGACAGCGATGCAGGAATCGTACTTCCTGCTGTCTGCGGATTATAATGCTCCTGATACGCCGGCATCGCAATATGCCCTGCCATAACAGTCAGCGCTCCGTCTTCAATCAACCGNCGGTATATCTTTCCGTAAGTTTCATCCCATTCNTCCATNGATAAGCTGTTGACGGAAGTAACCAAATGNTGATCNCGTTCATCTACTCCGTCGCCGGGAAAATGCTTTANGGAAACTGCCACATTACATTCTTTTGCGGCACGCATATATTCTTTTGCATATGTATACACAGTATCCGGATCATCACCATAAGTCCTGACATTGGTAATCGGATTATGATAATTCCTGTCAATATCAACCACCGGTGCAAACGCCCAGTTAATCCCAAGCGCTGCCGCCTCCGTACATGCAATTTTACCAAGGCGGTAAGCATATTTCTTGTCTCCCGCGGCCGCGCATGCCATCTGCTTACCATAGGGAGTTCCGTTAGTGGCGGCACCGTCTCCGCCCGCTTCGAGATTGGAGGGAATCAACAACGGAATACGGGAATGACTTTGCGCATATTCAAAAGTCTTTCTCATTTCTTCACCGACACCGTCACGGAAGAACAGTCCGCCTATATGAAATCCTAACATCATATCCAGGTATTCCGGTTCTGTAGAATATCCGATCGGACAAAAGAGCGCCCCGATCTTTTCTTCTAAAGTCATCTGCTCCAATGTTTTTTCTACCCATTCAACCTCTGCATCGTTTAAACAAAAAGGCTTCTTTTTTAAGTCCATAGTCTTCCTCTCATTCTATCACTTCTAACTTCTACAGTGCAATTCCAATCAAGTCACTAAAAGAATTCATTGCATGCGTAACCGCTTCACTCTCTGCCGCTTCTCCCAGCCCTGCGCTGTCAAATCCTCCGGCTTTTGCAGCCTCTACTCCGGCCTTTGCATCTTCTACCACNAGGCAGTCCGCCGGTGCCATATGTAAAAATTCCGCTGCCTTTATAAAGACTTCCGGGTCCGGTTTCGATTTGGAAATATTGGTCCCGTCACTGACAGCATCGAAATANTCTTTTAATCCCAATCGTTCCAGAATAAATTTTGCATTTTTGCTNGATGAGCCNATTGCAAGTTTCAGTCCGCTTTTCCGAAGCGAATCTAAAGTCTCTTTGACTTCCGAAGACAAGTCTTTCTCTGTCATTTGTCCCAGCAGTTCCACATACGTTTTGTTTTTCTCTTCCGCCAGNGCCTGTTTTTCTTCCTGAGTAAGCTCTTTATCGCACCGCTCCAGAATAATCTCGAGACTTTCCATGCGGCTTACACCCCTCAAGCGGTTGTTGATCGTTTCATCAAAATATATTCCCATGCCATCTGCCATTTTCTTCCATGCCAGATAATGATACTTATCNGTAAAACAAATTACACCATCCAAATCAAAAATCACTGCTTTATANTTCATTGCGCCCTCCAGGGAAACTTACTTCTCTTTTCCCGCTATATATTTTTTGAAAGTGACTAATTCAATCACCTTATTTTCGTTGTTNAAGTAAATCAGGAAGCATACTAATATCAATGCTGTCACAATCTGCTGTATGGAAGCATCCACATTCAGCCTTGCATACATCAGGGAAATAAACGCAGTCGTAACNGCCCCTAACAGATACCCGATTTTTTCATTACAGAATCTTCCGATAAAGCCTCCGATGAACATCGGAAGAAACGCCGTAAACATTACTCCGATCGATCCGAAGTTCAAAGCCATCTGTATGGTTCCCGTATTGGTTGCACTGATAAATCCAACCACGCCCATCAGCGCTCCGGCAATCGTATAGCAGCCAACTGCATTGGGAACCTCTTTGATTCCCGTATTCACCGATACCTTCTGACCGGAGACAAGAGACTTATATTCATAACCAAACTGCGTATGATCAAAAAGAAAGATAAATATTAACAATCCGAATATAATTACAAGTGCATAATTTAAAACACTGGGGAAACTTGTCAGTTCCGTATTAGCCACAAACGATACGCCGTATCCGGATGTAATCGCAAACGCCAGACCTTCATAAAACAGTGCCACACCGAGAGATACGATGATGGGCGGAAGTTTCACAATAACATAAATCAATCCTGACACCAGCCCAAGTACTGCTCCTGCTATAATAGAAATGATAAGCATCGGCACCGTAGGCAATCCGAGTGATGTGCATATGGATGCGCTGATTACTGACGATAACAATGACACCGAACCAATAGAAAAATCAAATCTGCCGCTGTTGAGATTGAGTGACAGAGCAAACGTTGTGAGCATTACAGATGCTGTTGCCCTGAAAAACAATACCCAGTTTCCTTCTGTTTCAAATAATTTCACGCCCTTTGCGCTGCACAGTATGAGTACAATCAGAAAGGTCGCTACGGGAATTGCCGCTGTCCCTGCTATTCTTTTATAAATATTCATATTATTCGTTTTCATATCATCAATCCTTATTATTGTTATTTTGCTGCAGGGCAGCGGTGGACATCCGCCCACCCGCCTCCTGCGTAACTTCCTTTGCTTCCAATAGTAATCGTTAACTACATACCCTGAATCTCTTCAAAACTGTACTTGCTTACAAAGTTCTCGAATGTTGCATAGTCTGCTGTCAGTAAAGTGTCCAGCATATCCTTCGTATAAGCCGGTGAATCAACGCTGCTGTCTACCGCATAGTATGTGTTAAACTCATCTGCACCCGTTGCTACCCAATAACCCTGACTTAAAGCAAGTGCATTTCCGTCTGTTGTGCGAATCGGTGAGCCTAAAGCTGCTCTGTATGTTGCAATAAAGATCGGTCCAATGCTGGCTGAAAACTTTCCTGCAAGATAATCAAGCATTCCTGCTTCCATCGCTTCGCCATAGCTGCTCGCATAGGCATCCACACTGGCAATCTTAACATCAGTACCTGAAATAGCCGTTCCAAAGAAATCTGAGCCGTTTCCTACTGCAAGAATTACTTCCAAATCTGCTGTCTGCGCCATCTGTGCACATTTTCCGAACCAAGCGTCGTCCATATCATATCCGCCGACATAACCTAAGATATTAACATCTCCGATGGCACCTGTCTTCACTTCACCGTCTGCAAAAATCTGTCCGAGAATAGCTCCCTGATCAGTTGCGCCCTGATAGTTCGCACCGTCACCGCCTGCATCCACCATTGCAGTCAACATACCCGCTGCACGATAAATATGCATTTCGGTATAGTAAGGAATTGCGCCGCCGAAAATAGCAAAGTTCTTCATACCCTGATCCAGATAATGTTTCGCCATGTTATAACCGGTCTCAAACTCTACATCAAGAGAGGGCCCGATTGCGCCTACATAATGCTCATATCCCTTATAGGTTTCATACTCTTCNTCTGTCAGAGTACCTGTTGCAACCGCGTAGTACACACCTGCCTCATCACACTGTTCAAGCTGTGCTGCACGGTCAAAAGATGAAAATGAGATGATGGCTTTACAATTATTTGTAATAAATGTATCGATCGCCGAAGTTTCGCCGGCTGCATCCGTAAGCTCATCAGAATAAATCATCTCAACATTGTACTGTTTCTGAATATACTCTGTGTAATAGTTACGGAATGCAAGCGCTTCCGCCGATGTCGCATCTGACACCAAAATACCCATTTTTACGGTCTTGCTCATATCGAGATCTGCCGCTGCGCTTCCACTTTCATCTGCTGCCGCAGAATCTGCGGATTGATCCTCCTGTGCCTCACTTCCCGTGCTGCTTGTGTTACTTCCTGTGTCTGAATTGTTGTTACCACAGCCTGCTAACATTGATACTGTCATAGCCGCCGTAAGCAATAATGCCCAAAACTTTTTCATAGATATTTCCTCCTTATTTGTCATTTTTATGTATTAAGTGTCCCCACGAAATACCAACCCATTATCTCGGCAGCATATTTCCTCTCTGATCGCTGGTTGCCAAGAATACAACCAGAATGAAGATTGCCGCCTTTACCATTTGTCCGATTCCTGAATTCAGGTTGAACATCACCATAATCTGTCCAAGCAGCGTCATGGAAAAAGCTCCGATTACTGCCGCATAAATCTTACTTCTTGCACCACCGGAAACCGGCATGCCGCCGAACACGATAGCGATAATAACATCCATACCTACACTGGAAGCTGTGTTTCTCGTCAGCGTAGGCGCATATATAATGGACAGAAATGCTCCGAGTCCTACGCCGATACCTGACATTACAAACGCGATGATCGCCATTTTCTTTTCCGAAATNCCGCTCAGCTTTGCACAGACCGGATTACCACCCTGAAACTTCTGCATTCTGCCGATTTTGGTAAAGCTGAAAATAAATATACTGAGAAGAACAAAAACCAGGAGAACAACTATTTTAAACGTCGTATTGTTTAACGGTTTTACCGCCGCGGCCGGCACTGCAATTTCCGAACCTGTTCCGTTTACACTGATTAAAACCAATACCAGCGCATTTAGCACACTCAGCATTGCAATTGTCGTGACAAATACCGGCAGATTAAATACCGAGGCAAGCACCGAATTAAACAATCCGACCAAAACCGCAACCCCGACACAGACAAGCGTCATAAGAAACAGATTCTCGGTTTTGATATATACCATTCCGCCGATCAGTGCGCTTACTGCGGTAGAAGCTCCGAGACTGATATCAAAAGACCCCAGTGTGTATATGAATATGGCACCTGTCGCAACCACTGCCACCACAACGGATTGATTGATAATACTTTTCAGTCCATAGGAAACATTGATATCCCGCATCGTACCAATGATCAGAAAAGCGGCAAACAATGCAATTAATCCGAACAGAGGAGTCAAATTCATAATGTATTTTTTTATTTTGTTTTTACTCATTTTGCTTTCCTCCTAAATCATGTATTGAATGATATCCGATTCACTTAGAGTTTCACTTCTTGGAAATTCCTTCTTGATCTCCCCGTCTTTCATGACGATCAAGCGGTCAGCCATTCCTATTAACTCCGTCATTTCCTCGGAAATGATAATGATGGACTTTCCTTCTTTTTTCATTCGATACATCAGTTGGTACATTGCCTGTTTTACACCGATGTCAACGCCTCTGGTCGGACAATCCAGAATCAGTATCTCGCTTCCTCTTCCGATCCATTTACCGAAAACAACCTTCTGTTTATTTCCGCCGGACAATGCAGATACATATTGATTCATTTCTGCACATTTCACGCTCAAATCATTGATTTGCTTTTGTACATATTTCTTTTCTCTTCCGGGCAGAATCAGGAAATTATGTAGTGCAAAGCGGTCTAATCCTCCGATTGCTATATTGTCGCGAATACTTGCATTTAAACACAAGGACTCGACATCTCTGTCTTTGGCGGCATATCCGATCTGCTCTTTCATGGCATCTGCTTCACCTCTCAGCTCCCGGCCTCTTATCAGCACCCTGCCGGTCGCCGGCTTACATGCTCCGAAAAGCACCTTGCCAAGTGTATGCATTCCACAGTGAGACAGTCCGCCGATCCCGAGTATTTCACCCTTATGGATCTGTAAATTAAAGTTCTTTAACTGATCTCCAAGATTCGCATCCTTTATCTCTAATACAACTTCATTGCCGTAGCTTCCGTCATAATCGCTGCGATAATAATCGCCTTGCATTTCCCGTCCTATCATGCTGGTCTTAATCAGTTCCTCATCAAACTCTTCCTTGGCGAAGGTTATGATGATCTTGCCGTCCCTGAGCACCGTGAGCGAATCGCAGACATTCATGATTTCATCCAGATCATGGGAGATAAAGATTACTGCCTTGTTTTCTTCTTTCATCCGGTTCATAATCTTGTAGATGATGTCACGGCCGATCTGTGATAATGCCGTCGTCGTTTCGTCTACCACCAAAACTTCCGGATTCTTGATCATGATCTTTGCAATCTCAACCAATTTNCGATCCTGCATATCCAGACTCGCTGTAATCTGTCCNGCCTTAATGTGNGANGCNCCGATTGCATCCAGCGCTTTCTGCGCTTCNTTCATCATTTCTTTCCTGTTAACTGTTCCCCATCTCTTCCCTTCATTTCCAAAAGACTTGAATCGATTGGTCTCGCCAAGAAAGATGTTCTCTGCAACGCTGATTCCCGGAACNGTTCCGTTTTCNTGTACGATCATGCCNATACCCTTTTCCAANGCCCAGAGCATGGAAACCGGTTCCCACTTCTCTCCCTTATAGGCCATTTCTCCGCTATCAGCTTTCTGCATACCGGATATAATGGATGTTACGGTAGATTTCCCCGATCCGTTTTCGCCGATCAGCCCNTGAATCTCTCCGCGCCTNACTTCAATGCTGACATCATTCAGCGCAATNGTGGANCCGAACCGCTTATCCATATGCTTTACTTCAACAATGACTTCTTTTCCCATATGCCCATGTCCTTTCTTCTTTTATCGCTGCCCCATAAAGCCTACGATCTTCGTGATATCTTCCTTAACACCGATCAATCGCTTTGAAGAATTCATCAATATTTTTTTCTTCATGTTGGCTCTCCCTTTCTGTTATACTTACATTATAATTTGCTAGATTTCTTTTCCAATGGTTATAAAAAACCAGATTTATTGACTATTTTTGATATNAATGTTATAATCTGCATAATCAACTATCTTTTTTTGACATTTATAAATTCCTGGTGATTTTTATTATCATATCAATTTATAAGAGGGGAATTATTCATGGATTATGAAACACTGAAGAGTGAAATATATAAACTGAATGAAGATGAAGTTTTTTATAGGAAATATTATTATGCCAGACAGCAGGAATATTCTCTTAACAAATTCCTTACAGAGTTGGACATGTCGAAAGTATATGAAAAACATTATTTGATACCGGAAATACCGAACACGATTCCTCCCCGCTTTGAGGATTCATTTTATCTTGATNCGGACAAGCGTGCTTCTCTGATCACCCTGCGTCATAACAGATACAGTCCGGCAATTATACACGATCATACCTTTTTTGAATTGATTTATGTCTATGAGGGAGTATGCGAGCAGGTGATCAGCAACAACAAGAAAAATCTGTCTATGGGTGATGTCTGCATTATTCCGCCTGGAATCAAACATTCTATCGGCGTATTTGACGACAGTATCGTTTTTAACTGTCTTATACGCAAAAGCACCCTGCATAATATCTTTTTTAACTTTTTGAACAATCCAAACATCCTATCNGCTTTCTTCATCAATAATATTTATTCCGAAAANGGAAATGATTATATCATTTTCCATACAGGTAATGATTATGAAATTCATCGCGGAGTAATATATATGTATAAAGAATCTCTGGAGAAAACTCTCTATTGGGATCAGATGATTTCCTATATGCTGATGCTGATATTTGGAACATTGATTCGTAATTACGAAAAAAGCATTGAATTACCTACCTTTATGCAAAAGACAGATGTTCAACGCTTTGCTTTACTGCAATATGTTCAGGATAATTTCTCGACAATAACCCTAAATCAGGTCGCCGAAAAATTTCACTATACCCCAGAGTATACTTCCCGTTTGTTTAAGTCCACCACCGGAAGATCCTTTACGCAGATTCTGCAGCAGGTCCGTTTGGAGAGAGCCCAGGTACTGCTACAGGATACAAATCTTTCTGTTGCAAATATCGCCAATCAGATCGGCTATGAAACAACAGAACATTTTATCCGCATTTTTAAGAAACAAATGCACATGACGCCGACCGAATATCGTAGGAAGGGGATTGTTATTTGATCTTTGGCTGCAGCACAATAGCAGCAGATTAACAAACATTTCTCATGCCTGAATCATCCCGCCATGAAAATAGCACTCATAGATCCGCTCTTCCATATAGAAAATTTCCTCATATCCCTGATACCATGTGAATTCGCCTTCCGTCTTGCAATGATAGCGGTAATCCCCGTTGGTATAGATATCCGGTCCGCGGAAAGGCCGCTCCATCGGAACATGACTCAGAACTTCTTTCAGAAAATCTCCGCTGAAATGTTCCCCGATCACCCTTCCGACATAATTCATGCTCCAAACCGGTTCTCCATGATGCCAGACCGCTTCCTCTCCCGCAAATTTTTCTCCGCCCAGATAAGTGTCGTAATATGAATATTCGTTTTCTTCATAGCAGAAATCATGGGACTGCGTTCTTGACGCCTTGACCTCGTGCGCTTTCCCGGCATAAGTATTTTTCTTTGCACGGATAAGAAACGTTACGATCTCATCGTAATCCAACTCCACCTTCGCACTCAGGGTAAGGTTGCACTCATCATCTTCTTTAACCATTCGGTCAATTGTTATGCCATATAGCTCGCTTAGCATAATCAGCCCGTTCAGTTCCGGAACCGCCTGCCCTGTCTCCCATTTGCTGACCGTCTGTCTTGCAATGCCAAGTTTATCCGCAAGTTCCTCCTGTGAGAGACCGTTTTGTTTTCTCAGTAATTGTAATTTTTCGTGTAATTGCATGTCGTTAATCCTATTCCTTCCTTTCTGCCCAAAAAATGATCGTAAAACCACAAAATGCGCTTCATGCATCTCACTATTTCAGGGGATCGCTTTTCCATGAAATAGAATATAGCACATAACTATTGTGATATTCCATAAGCATAACATACATGATTATTCTGAGAAAAACCACCACTCATCGGTGGTAAAAATGTCATGTAAAGCTTACACAAATATAATAATCTTGAATATGTGTACTATTCTACTATCAATGCTCTTGTTTTTGGATGGGTATAAAATGAAAAGAAAAATATATGATAAGCTTCTCGAATGGAAACAGACATCAAGCGGCAGTACAGCACTGTTAATTGACGGTACCAGACGTGTCGGAAAGGAAGTTACTGACCTTTTTGTAAATTATCTTGGCGACCTTGACAGCCTGTTCATGTATAATTCCGCATAAAATATGCAGAGCAGACTGCAACGCCATACGTACTTCATACCAAAGATCTAAAAGAAGAATACGGCGTTATGTATCTGCCGCCCAAGATATCGCTTCCTCACATTTTCGCCGACTGCCTCATTTCCCGGCTCACTTTCGCAAAATATATCAAATTGATCACGATTCCAAAGATCGTTGCACAGGGCGCTGCCAAACCGATCATGGTCAGACTTGCGTCCGGCTGGATACTCATGAAATAGGACATGGGCAGACGCACGATAAAGGTCTGGGCAATGCCCTGCAACATCACGAATAATGTCTTGGAATGTCCATTGTAGTAACCGATAAAACTGAATAGGATTGCCGTAACTACTGCCTCCGGCGCAAAGCCTTTTAAATACTGTGCCGCACGGGTAATGACTGCCGCATCGCTTGAGAAAACTGCGGCAAGCAAATCTCCTCGGGCAAATGATAAGGCGGCGATAAAGATACCAATACTGCATCCCACAATCATGCCTGTGACCATTGCTTTTCTGGCGCGTTTCTCCTGCCCCGCACCCACATTCTGGGCGACAAAAGAGGCCATGGACTGCATGAGCGCACCCGGTATCAGCATAATAAAACTCACGATCTTATTCGCCACACCGTATCCCGAAGAAGCGTCCAGACCCAGACTATTGATAAAGGCGCATAATGCCAGAAAAGAAAACTGCGTCAAAATTTCCTGAAATGCGATGGGCGTTCCCACCCGTATGAATTTTTTGATTTCAGGATTACAGCGGATATATTCCTTTTTCATACCAAAGGGCGGCTTACGCTTTTTGATGATTATAATAGATAATATAACGCTGACCGCCTGCGCCATAACAGTCGCAAGGGCAGCACCTGCCACATTCCATTTAAATACCGCAATAAACAGCAGGTCTCCCACAATATTCACGACACACGCGATACCCACAAAGATCAAGGGCATATTGGAATCACCGATTCCCCTGGAGATACTGCTGATCACGTTATATGCAATGATAAAGAAAATTCCCCCGCCGCAAATGCGGACATACAGCACCGTCAGATCCAACGCCTCCTCCGGCGCCTGCATAAGGAGCGCAAGCGGTCTTGCAAGTACCAGCATGGCCACCGCTATGATACATGCCAATATCAGAAACAGCCAGATCGCACCGCCTACAACCTGTCCCACTTTCTCAGACTTCTTTTCTCCCATATACTGTCCCATGACAACCGTAACTCCCATGGTAAGCCCGGTAATGGTGAAGGTAATCAGGTTCACGATATTGCTTCCGGTAGATACACCTGAAATTCCGGCGGTCGTTCCAAACCGCCCAACCACAAGGATATCTACAGCCCCATACATTGCCTGCAGGATCAGTGCACCTAAAATCGGAATCATAAAACGTAACAGTTTGGAAATTATGCTTCCCTGTGTAAAATCATTCTTGTTATCTGCCATATTATCACCTTTCTCCAGTCGGTACACGATTCCAACGATTGTGGTCCGGGAAATGTTCAAATTATTTCATCTCCGTGAACTGTAGCCCGCTACATATTCTAGCCTTTGAATCATCCTATGTCAATAGATTGATGGTTTTGTGTTTTAGTACTTATATAAATCAAAAGAAGTATCTAAAAGAGGATGTCGCCTGACACCCTCTTACCTGATAAGTTCTATTCACTTTTAAGTGGCGGTTGTTGGTAAAGTTTACGCTCTACCTGTTTACGCTTTTTGCTGATTAATTTTAATGTTTCCGTAGCATTTTCTTTTTCTGCCACTTCTTGCAGATCATCTAAAATAGTTAACTGATCAAATAAATAGCCATTGTATTCCTTTTCATATGTAGGCATTCCACTTCACCTCCTCATATAAAAGAAAAATGTTTTGTTGTGCGATTATTATAACATGCTTTTGTTTTTATTTCTATCATAATATATATACGGAAATCCACATTGACAAATTTCAATTCTAATCACCGTACTAGCGGCGGGTCACACACCTGCCACTGTTTTCAGTAATTCCAATCTCTGCGCAAACATCTCATAATACTGCGGCCGATCTGCAAACACTTCCTGCTCTACTTCTTTTATCTGGTTCAGACCGATCTCTTTCGCATACTTCCTGTCCAGAGTCAACGCTCTGGAAGCACACCAATAATGGAAATCTGTTATGTTATTTACCAGAGAATCGATATCTTCCTTTTCTTCCAGATATAAGTTATACGGCAGGAATGATTTAAAATATATCCTGCAGTGTCCGGCATCATCTATGTCGGCTGTTCTTCTGTTCATATGCATGATTTCATATATGGCCTTCTACATCCGGACACTTCCTCGCTGTAACAGATTCTATCATAATAATGACTTGTGCTACCGGTTCATTTCGGTGCATTACCGCAAAATTATACATAATTTATCCCTACTCTGCTGATATCTCTTAATAAATCAATCATAATGGAAATAAAAATATTTGTAAACTGCCTGTGATCGTTATATATTTTCAGGGTCGAAAATTTTACATTCATTCAATTCATCTTATCACCGCCGGCTTCATAAAGCCCGGTATAATCACCATCCGCAATTTCAAGATGTGCCGGTTCGCCCGGATAATAAACAATCATTGTACCATCATCACAGGTGTAAACCTTCCAGTTATTTTCCTGCTGAAAGTTATCAACCGTAGTAAAATACATGGAAAGACCATTGACGGCAAATTCCAGCGTGCCGTAATCGTTGAAAAAAACCTCCAACTGATTTCCTTCATCGTCTGTATAAATGTTTCCTTTCATATACCAGTCGTCATCGGCAGCATTCGGCACAACCACATCAAGGTCCTCACCTGATGTCGCTTTTTCTGTATCGTTATGTTCCTCGTCCAGAGCTTTCTCCATATCGCCACGCTTCTCATCCAGTGTTTTCTCTGTGTCATTATGCTTCTCATTCAGTGCTGCTTCGTCCATTCCGCCGGAACTATTCTGTTCCTCAATCTGTTCATCCTCCACCTCGGTTGCCATCTGTTCAGTGTCCCCATAATCATTAATATTGGAACATCCATTCAACCCGCACAACACAATCACTGCCATAAATGCAGCCACCACGTATCTTACAATCTTTTTCATCATTAAAATTTCCTCCCAACAAATGAATATGATCAACAAGTTATCTTTTCGTCAAAAGAGGCCACCACTATATCATGTCCTCAAAGCTTTTCATGGTATCGCTGTAAAATCAAAAGCATCAGCCAGCAGTTCCAGCCTCTCATCATTCACATCAGTAATATCTGTCATATCACCGAGAACATTTATTACAATAAAAGACTTCTCTCTATCTGCAATAATGTATGTCTTTGTACCCCAATCTTCATTTATAATATTTGCAAAAAATACATTTTCGCCTTTTTTCGTTGTATATGCGCGTACATTGCATTCCGCAAGATCCCCAAAATCAAGATAAGCGAATGTAAAATAGCCTTTCACAACACGCGCGAACTGGTAACTTACCTCATAAATTGATGAGCCTGCAAGCGCAGCATTGCCTTCCATCAGAAATGCTCCATCATACAAATAGCTGGATAAAACACTCTGGTTCACATTCTCTGAAGCTCTTTCGCAGAAATCCCCAACGCCTGCCTTACTGCACAGTTCACTGTAATCATCAGCGATCTGGAAGCCGCTTAATTTAGACAAACTGTACTTTTCACAAATTTCGTCTATCTTTTGCTCCATCTCCGGCGAATAACAACAATATGCTTCATATTCATACTCCAGATCCACCGGTTCGTTTCCGACTTGCTCAAGAATTGCGAAATCTGTATCATATCCGTCATCAAATTCACGCCACTCTGCACATGCCTTATATTCCGGACTATCCGTAAGGAACCCTAACGAGGCGCCGGTTTCCTGCTGCAGTGTTTCCCGTTCTGTATCGGATACTTCCTTTTCATCTGTTATTCCTTCCATTGCTTCTTCTGCCTGTTTCGCATTATGATCAGTCTCGTCCCCCGTCTTCTGACATGCGGTAAGACTGCTCATCATTATCATTGCCGTAATTAAAACAATCATTACTTTTTTCTTTATCATGTTGTATCTCCTCTCCATACTTTACACTCCCTTTACGGTATTGCCGAAAAATCAAAAAGGTCTGCCAACGCTTCCAGCATCTCATCACTCATCTCCAATGTATCCGATGGCAAATCGCCCAGAACATTCACTACAATAAACGAATGATCCCTTTCTGCAATGATTAATGCTTTTAGGCTGCTATTTGCCAACAGTACAGTCTGTCCGCTTTCAGACAAATACTCCCATTCATGATATTCCTCTATCTCGCCCACATTCAGCGTAAAAGGATTAAAGGAACCTTTCATGGTCCGTCCAAATTGATAATCCGTGACACATAATAATTTGGATTCAGCGGGGCCTTTCCATATCACTCTGCCATCCAGGTCAAATGACCCGTCATCATACAAACTGCCGCCGCCAAAATCCCATCTCACACTTTCGTCCGCACCTGTACAAAAGTCGCCGATATTTGTCTGCCTGCACAGAGTGGCATAATCGTCCACAATGGTTAATCCTTGCAGTTTGGATAATTCATACTTCCCGCAAATCTCATCTACCTTGTCCGCCATATCCTGCGTATAACAGTTATAGACAAGCTCGTATTCTCCTAAGCCTGCGAAACCATTTCCGATCTCTGAAAGTATTGCTCCATCCGTATCATACCCATCAAGAAATGACTTCCATTCGCTACAGGCACTGTACTCCGGACTTCCTTCTATGCCGCCCAGCACAATGACATCCACTTCTTTTTTGGGGATATCTTTTTCAGACACTTCCCCCCGGTAATTCCTCCCGTTTGGATAAATCCAAAACAGTTTCTTTTCCCATATGAAGATCACGTAAGCCATAGGTATAAATGGCATATACGGTTGTTGCTACTAACAGGCTCCCGGCCAAAACTGCAGCCAAAACAACCCCTGATTTCACATGGTATACACTATTCTTTTTCAAAATTTTCCTCCCTCTTAGCAATTGATTTCGTACCGTTGACTCCGAACAATGCAGCATACCTGCAATTTCCGAAGTGCGGTAACCCTCGTAATAATACAGATAAATAACCTGTTTATACTTGACCGGAAGGGCCATCACCCATTCGAGAACTCTGTCTTCTTCTGTTCGGACAACATTTTCCTGTCGGAATAAAGACTTGATATTTTCCTGCCTTCTCTTCCACCTCTTCAGTTCATCTTTGCAGGTGTTGGACGCTGTTACAATAAGCCATGCCTTCTCATGCTCCTCAGACTCAAACTGCTTTTTGCTCGAAATCAGCTTCAAAAATGTCTCCTGCACCATGTCCTCCGCATCTTCTGCATTTTTCATAAAGGAAAAGCAAATACGGTAAACAGTGTTATACTGGCGATTATAGATTTTAGCAATTTCTCCATCCATTATTAATGAAGAATTCATTATTTTTCACCTCCACTATAGATACGATTTATCAGGGCAAAATGTCGCACTTTTCTCTTTACAAAGTTTATAAATAAAAAAGTATCGTACAGGACTTTCTGATGTATAATGACTATACCAAGGAAAGTAACCCTGTACGATAAATCAATTATATTGCCTCAGCTATTTAAAATTACAATTAAATTCTCATCCCCACAGATTTAGCCGAACAAGAGCACCTACCGCCGAATATCCACATACCCGAGGTCAAGTGAACTTTCGTTAAACTCATAACTTCCGCCAAACGTATCCAGATTCAAATACAGATAGCTCAACTCTGCATCTGGCACAAGCCATGCCATATGAATAGTTGCTGTCTCACCTGCTTTCAAATTTGTAATATAATTATTTCTCCGCTCTCCACCGTGCACATCATAATACCACATTTCCCTATTGCGCGCGAGTCCCGCAGGTACTGCCTCATCCCACGCTGCGCTTTGTCCAGATGCTTCTCCTGTATACATTTTCATCTGACCGTTTTCCTCCACAATTTTCATCAGGCTTCCAAGAAACAGAATTTCATCCAATTCTTCTGCACCAATATTGGTGTACTCCACAGTGACATATACCAGTTTCTGCGGCACCTCCCGACTCTCTACTACTTCATCCAAGGTATCGATACCATTGCCGTATTTCATATAATTGATTTTCGTCGGAAGCAGTTCTCCCGCTTGATTGACCTCTTTCTGCAATTCATCCCTATAATCAGCATCCATCACAGATAAATCGAGTAGATTGATCTTGTCGCTGACCTGAACATCTGTCACTTTGATTTCGATATTGCCAAGCCCCAGCCAATCGTCCTCTGGTGACTCTACATTCGCCGCTGTAAATGCTTCCCCAACTGCATGAGTATTCTTCATCGCGGATTTCGGTACAGTAACCGACGTATTCCACGCAACCGTCTCCTCATTTCTTGATTTCACATATTCACTCCAATTGTAAGCATGTACAATATCCTGCGTATTCCCGTCAGAAACAGGCTGTAGATGAACGCCCTCCGCGATCTTCAATGCCTCCTCCTTTGCCACATCTGACGCAGCATACATCTCCATCACATAATGCACATCTGTATACGCCACATAGATGCGCTGGTTAAATGAAATCTCCCGGTTATCTCCTCCATACAGCTCACAGTAGATACCGTCATAACCTCCGACTTTGATTTCCTCACTCTCCTTGACGCTCGTGGTAAGCATGTCAAACTGCGCATCCCCGGTGTCCATTTTATAAAAGGTGATTGTCACGCCCCCCTTATACAAGGCATCTGTATAGCTGTATTTCCCATCTTCTGTCTCAACCATGCCCTCTGGCAAATAAGAAACTTCCATTCTGACATTCTTGATATCAACGACTTCCTGTGTCTGTCCTGTTGCGGAACTGTTTTCCTCAGCTCCCACCTGATTCATATCCTCTATCTTTGTATTCACCGCGTATTTCCCCACGGGTTCACCGTGCATTTTATAGGCAACACCGGCAAACGCTGTCGTTCCAACCAGCATAACTGCCGCAATTGCGGCTGCAATCGTTTTTCTGGTCATATCTCTTCTTCCCCTTTTGTTGGCATTATCTTGATCTGTTCTTGTACTTCCCTCTCAACCATCATCCTAAGCTCCGATGGCATTTTAGGAAAACTTTGTTTTAAATCTTCTAATTTCATTTCTTCTTGTCTCATCTTAATCTCCATTTCTGTCTGAACCCTTAAACCGTGGCTCAAGCACTATCAGTTCTTTAAATTCCTCACTGTGCCTTCGCAAGCTCCTTTTTCATCTTATCCCTCGCCCGCGCAAGGCGGTTTTTCACTGCGCTCTCTGTCGTCTTCATCAGAGCAGCGATTTCCTTGACGCTGTAGCCCTCCATATAATACAACGTCACCGTAAGCCTAATTTCCTCCGAAAGATGACCGAGCGCCTCATACAAATCGGAATAGTCCGCTCTCTCCTCCGCTGCTTCCTCCACAGAATAATCCTCCAAAGACACCAGTTTCTTCTCCCGCCGCATAATTGCATAGCATTCATTTATCACGATACGGACCAGCCACGTCTTAGCGCAGGCGTCTCTGCGCAGTGTATGTATCGAAGTAAACGCCTTGACAATCGCCTCCTGTATAGCATCCGAACAATCCGCATCACTGTACAGCAGGGTTTTTGCTACATGATACATCGTGTCCTCCGATGTGATAATTAAATTTCCTAATTGTTCTTTTGTCATAATGTCCTTTCTGCCGGCTATTTCTTATAATACTTATAACGATTCAATGCACACTGATTTCTGCTTACATTTATTAGATGAACCATAACATCAATCGGTCGCGTTGAAAAAAATATTTTTCTATGTTGTAAAGGGTGCATAACATTATCCTTAAATGCGGAAAAGCGTTCATTGGTTTTTCCAACAAACGCTTTCGCTTACCTACTCTACGTGTATTTCCTTTGCAATGACCGCCTTGTCCGCAACACTACTGTTCATTCCTTCCGACTCCATTTGATCCCAATCATCAAGATTGTCATAAATGAAGATATGCAGAGTTTTTATTTCTTTTCCCTGAACAGCAAATCCCGCCCAGCCTGCCATTTCCATATCCGGGTGAAGAATTTCCCCATCCTGATTAAATACGATTGTATAACAGGGTTCATAAGTCCACCCGATTATCTCAAACATCTCTGCATCTGTCAGATCAGGATCATTTGAAAGCAATTTTTCTCTCCAGTCATCCGTTAATTCGCGATGCTCTCCCGGTGTTGTTGCATGGACGATCACCTGATATGGAGATACCACTATATTATCAAGCGTAATATTCCCTTTCTTCTCACCTACTTCAATAACCTTTACATCTGTCCCGTTCACCTCAAACGGAATGACAATATTCCAGCTGCCGTCCGTCCAATGGGAGGCAGATATTTCTTCGCTGTCAAGCATCCTGTCATCGTCATAACCAAGACCGTCTACATTTAAGTTAAGTACGCCGTTGCCTGAAACTTTTTCCTCAAGATCCATCTTCAACATGCCTGCAAATGTATGGTTGTCGATTACCTCTCCCTCAAATGTATTTTTTAGCATCTCAGGTGAATTTCCATCAACACTCCATGTTCCGCCTATATAAAATCCTGCGGCTGTCCGGTCATCTGTAACATTCATACCTGTATAATGCTCCGGAATATGGGTAAATTCTGCATCTTCTGCTTCAATATTTACCGTAAGGAATATGGAATATCCGTCACAGTAAACTTCCGATGCAGTCAGTGTGATTCCTTTATCAGATACGGAGTAGTCCGAAGTATCCAAATTGCCTGCATGATCCTCATTCGTCAGGACAGTTTCCTTATCCGTATAGTCACCGGAATATGTGACCTCATCCTCAACCTTCTCGAAAATTTTGCCAATCAGTGGAATCTTTGCTGCAAGCACCGGATTAACATAACCCAGTCCACCGATTCCAATAACTGCCACTGCCACTGCCGCGGCTACTCCTGTTCCTATTTTACCAGATTTTCTCATTTTACCTTTCCTCCTTCTACGTACACGGATTTCTCTGTCATTAATTTCAGGAGCAAGGGCCTGCTTTAAGATTTGATCCAATTTTTCATCTGTCATATCCTATCGCCTCCAATTTTTCCTTTAACTGTTTTTTTGCTTTTCGCATCCGGCTCTTGACGGTTCCTTCCGGCAGTCCGAGAATCTCAGACACCTCATTTATCTGCATATCCGCCGAATAATACAAATAGATTGGTATTCTATACTTCTCAGGCAGGGATGCAACTAATCCCTGGATCATATCTACCTCATTTCGCTGCAAAATAATATGTTCGGGTGAAACTTCCATATCATGATCGGAAATCTCGTAACCCTCGTCGGACAACTCATCCATACTGTCAATCGGAACCAGTCTCATCCTGTTTGCGTATTTTTTCTTTTTATTCTTCCAAAGATAAATTGAAGTGGATAAAGCGTAACTCTTTGTCTTCTGCGTGGAGTCCAGCCTTTTCTTTTTCTCCAGCAGTTTGAGCATTGTGTCCTGATACAGTTCGTCCCCATTTTCTGCGTCTCCGGCTGTCATTCGGCAAAACCGCAGGATATCCTTTCCAAACTTCAGGACAAACCGCTCAAATTCATCATTATTCATAGCAGCCATCCTCCTTCTTCTTTCAAGTCGACTTGCAAAGATTTGCCCTTGCAT
>JAAUZM010000017.1 GCA_014804605.1 Lachnospiraceae bacterium
AATACGGATGAGGAGAAAAAAATTAAGAAAAAACTCCCCATCCATAAATACAAAAAATAGTAAATTATACAACACATCGTAGTTCTATTCTTTGTTGAAATTAATTTTACAGCCGGGGGCAAACAGAAATTATCCGTCAAGTATTTGCTAACTAATTTATTTTGTGATAAGATATTCTAATGGATTAAAATGAAAGAAAGTATAGAGAGCAGCGTATGTTAGAGTTAAAAGGAATCAGTTTTTCTGCCGAGGATGAGAACAAAGAGGTAGAAATTCTAAATGATATTAATCTGAAAATAGACGATCGCTTTGTGGCAGTGACCGGGCCCAATGGCAGCGGAAAGTCCACGCTTGCCAAGATTATTGCAGGGATTCTGACACCTACAGAGGGAAGGATTCTGCTGGACGGTGAGGACATCACGGATCGGTCTATTACGGAACGTGCCAATATGGGTATTAGTTTCGCGTTCCAGCAGCCGGTTCGTTTTAAAGGCATCACGGTCAAGGAACTGCTGTCCATAGCAGCAGGCCGGGCGGCTACGATGACGGAGATCTGCGAAATGCTTTCGGAGGTAGGGCTGTGCGCGAGAGATTACGTCAATCGTGAGGTAAATGCGTCACTGTCCGGCGGCGAGTTGAAACGTATTGAGATTGCGATGATTATGGCACGCAGAACCAAGGTTTCCATTTTCGACGAACCGGAGGCAGGCATAGATTTGTGGAGTTTCCAGAATCTTATCCGTGTGTTTGAGAAAATGCATGAGGAAATCAAAGGTTCTATCCTGATTATTTCCCATCAGGAACGCATATTAAATATTGCAGACCAGATTATTTTGATGGCGAACGGCCGGATTCAGAAAGTGGGAAACAAGGATGAAGTTATGCCGGAACTTCTCGGCTGCGGGCAGCCGTGCAGGACGCTGACTGACAAGATGTAGACTGCAAGGATCTGCAACATGTAAGAAATGAAGAAACAGAGGTGATATCTACAGATGGATGCGATACAACAGAGTTTGCTGGAGCAGGTAGCAGGATTGCATGAGATACCTGCAGGTGCATACAATATTCGTGCAAACGGACAGATGGCCGGAAGAAATACAACAGCAAATATTGATATTATTACAAAAGAAGACAAATCCGGAATTGATATCCGCATCAAACCGGACACGAAATCTGAGAGTGTGCACATTCCGGTGGTGCTTAGTCAGAGCGGACTTAAGGAGAGTGTGTATAATGACTTCTTTGTGGGAGAAAATGCAGATGTGACTATTATTGCCGGGTGCGGCATACACAACGGCGGTAATGCAGCCACGGAACATTCCGGTATCCACAGATTCTTTGTTGAGAAAAATGCAAAGGTGCGATATGTGGAAAAACACTATGGGTCCGGCGACGGCAATGGAGAGCGCATTATGAATCCGGCAACGGAGATTCATCTGGCCGAGGGCGCTTCTCTGGAGATGGAGACGGTGCAGATTAAGGGGATCGATTCCACGAAAAGGACGACAAAAGCTGAAGTGGCCGAGGGAGCCTCCCTTATTATCAAAGAGAAAATCATGACCCACGGCAGACAGTATGCGGAGACTGATTTTACGGTGGATATGAACGGGGATGACTCCAGTGTGAATCTGATTTCACGTTCAGTTGCGAAGGAACATTCCAGACAGATTTTTAGGAGTAGGATCATAGGTAACGGTATGTGTCACGGACATAGTGAATGCGATGCAATTATTATGGACGAGGCGAGCGTCAGCGCTATTCCGGAACTGACTGCCAATAATATAGAGGCGAATCTGATTCATGAGGCGGCGATCGGTAAAATCGCGGGCGAACAATTGATGAAACTTATGACTCTCGGGCTTACGGAGAAAGAAGCAGAGGAACAGATTGTAAACGGATTTTTGAAATGAGAAAAATATTACACTATGCATTAAACAGGGCCGTAATTACGGCTCTCATCGTAATATTTCAGGTAGGGTTTTTTGCGCTTGAGATATTCAAATGGGGTAATTATTATGTGGAGATTGCCTTTGCGCTGCGGCTGCTCAGCTTCGGCGCGGTGTTCTACATCATATGGCGTCAGAATAACCCTGCGGTGAAGCTGGCGTGGATTGTGCCGATTCTGATATTTCCACTTTTCGGCGGAATCATGTATCTGGCTTTCGGACATGTTTTTTTGCCGAAGAAGCTGCGTGCAGGCATGGAGCGGACAGACATCCTCGTTAAGAAAAGCCTGCAGCAGGACGAGAACATTCTGAGAGAACTGGAAGAGAAGGATCAGAGTATTGCCAATCAGAGTAAGTATATGCTTAAGTATGGGAATACGCCTGTATGGGATCATACGACAGCGGTATATTATTCGGAGGGAGTAGACTACTGGAAGCAGCTATTGGAAGATCTGGAGCAGGCGAAACATTTCATCTTCATCGAATTTTTTATTCTGTGCGAAGGCAGTATGTGGAATGCGGTACTGGAAGTACTGGAACGCAAAGTACAGGAAGGCGTGGAAGTTCGTCTGATTTATGACGATGTGGGAAGCGTATTTCTGCTGCCGAAGAAATATTATGAGGCCATGGAGAAGAAAGGGATCAAGTGCGTTGCGTTCAATCGTCTGATTCCGTTTATGTCGCTGATTCTGAATAACAGAGATCACAGGAAGATTGTGGTGATTGACGGGAGAGTCGGCTATACCGGCGGTATTAATATGGCGGATGAGTATATCAATTATAGATGTCCTTACGGGGATCACTGGAAAGATGCGGGGATTCGCATTGAAGGGGAGGCAGTTTGGAATTTTACCGTGATGTTCCTTCAGATGTGGAATATGTCCCGTTACACCGAGGAGGATTACAGCAGATACCGGTATGTTTTTGATGAAAAACCGAGGGCGGCAGGCTATGTGCAGCCTTATGTAGATACGCCGCTGGATGATGAGATCCTGGGGGAGAATGTCTATTTGAATCTGATCGGACATGCCAAGCGTTATATCTATATCTACACTCCTTATCTGATCACCGATAATGAGATGTATACATCTTTAAAACTGGCAGCAAAACGGGGCGTGGATGTGCGGATCGTAACGCCGGGTGTGCCGGATAAAAAGACGATCTACTGGCTGACACAGTCGAATTATCAGAATCTGATTGAGGCCGGAGTCGGAATTTATCAATACACACCGGGATTCATACATTCCAAATGTGTACTTTGCGATGACGAAGTGGCAATTGTGGGGACGATCAATTTTGATTATCGAAGTTTTTATCACCATTTTGAATGCGGAGTATTTCTCTATCAGGCGGACGCCGTCATGGAACTCAAGAAAGATATGGAGCAGACCTTTGAGGTTTGCGAAGTAATTACGGCGGAGTGGTACAGAAAAAAGTTTATGAAGACCAATATAATCGGCCCGATTTTAAAATTATTTTCACCGCTTCTGTAGCGATGAAGTAAGGGAGAATGTGATAGTTATGTTACGTTTTATACAGGTTATTGTGTGTAATCTGCCGAGGATCTATATGATTCCTAAGATGGCGTATAAGGCAAAGCATGTGGAACGGTATTCGGAAGAGGAGTGTTATGCCTATGCGAAACTGGCGATCCGCCGAATGATGAGGGCAGGACATATAACGACGAAGAAATACGGGATGGAGAATCTGCCTGCAGAGGGCGGTTATATTATGTTTCCGAATCATCAGGGCAAATATGACGCATTGGGAATTATGTATGCTCACGAGAAACCTTGTTCGGTGGTGATTGACGATGCCAAGTCGCATGGGATTCTGGTAAAACAGTTCATTGATCTGGTACACGGCAAGAGGATGGTGAAGGAAGATCTGAAACAGTCCATAAAGATCATCAAAGAATTGGCTGAGGATACGAAAAACGGACGCAGGTTTATTATTTTTCCGGAAGGTGGATATTACAGGAATCATAATACGGTTGGGGCATTCAAACCGGGCAGTTTTAAGAGTGCGGTGAAAGCCAAGGTGCCTATTGTGCCTGTGGCGTTAATCGATTCCTATAAAGCGTTTGAGGAATGGTCACTGAGACCGGTGGAGACACAGGTACATTTTCTCAAGTCGATATCTTATGAAGAATATAAGGATATGACGACGGTGCAAATCGCCGATCTGGTGCGCGACCGGATTGTCAATGCCATAAACAAAGTACTGAGCCCCGCATAGAAGCTCAGTACTTGATGATTTTTCTTTTATGTTCGCAAGGTAAGTCCGGGCAGGCGGCAAATTTATGCTGCACCATGCTATTGTAGATATGGCTTGCATAGATATCCATGTGAAGCATGCGGCTGCCGTTTCCGGACAACAGACTGTCGGCATCGGCGAGCTTGGATAATAAAGGTATGATGCCATGTTCTTTGATGGCGCTAAGAAGCGGTTCGGCACTTTCGCGGAAACCGAGCATACGTGCATAATATATGTAATCTTCCGACTGGTAATGTGCCAGATCGGTTTTTTCAATCCGAAGAAGGATATGCATCAGGCTGCGGGCAATACGCGTGTAGGTGCGGTTTTTGGTTTTCAACTGTTCACAGAAATCGGTGAAACGCCGATATGTGGGCAGTTTTTTAATAATACGATCAGAGAGATCGCCGTCAATATCGGCGTACTTCGTGTATCCCTCAGATTGTTCGGAAAGCAGTTGATAGTGCAGCGGAAGTGATATGTCATCGGTGAGAATGGGACATGTTCTGCCGTACTGTGATTCCAGAAGTTCATAGCTGTTTCGGGGCATGAGCGCTCTTACTTCCGCCAGACTGTCGGAGAAAGCAACGGATTCCCGGATTGCCAGAGCGGAACAGAAGGAGTTATTCAGGCTGGCATCGTGGTAGGCGGAGCCTGCACGCGGAACGGTAAAGGGTTTGATAGAACTGTCGCGTTTTGTAAGTGCTTTACAATATTCAATGGCAAGTATATTGTTAGGCTGCATTAGCACGTTCATATGACCGTTCAGATGAGGCGCAGAGGCCTGCAGAGCGGCATTTCTCGCGCTTGGGTAGGTAAGTCCGCTACGGAGCTGGCTGTCCAGAACTTTTTTGAAGGTATCATCTTCACCGGATAGTTTTGCAGCAAATTCGGATAGCAATGTAATGTCGCCGCATTCGCTGCCGAAACAGAGAGAGTCTGTGACTCCCAGCTTGTCTAACAGGGCAACGGACCCGGAGGCAAAATATTCTGCGCTGCCGAGCGCATAGCAGACGGGCAGCTCCAGCACCAGATCGGCACCGTTTGCAAGCGCTGCCTGCGTGCGGGTGTATTTGTCCATAAAAGCAGGGGCACCCCGCTGCACGAAGTTACCGCTCATAACGACGATGCAATAATCGGCGCCGGTCATTCTCTTTGCCGCCGCGAGCTGATGGGCGTGTCCGTTGTGAAACGGATTATATTCTGAGATAATACCTACTGTTTTCATATGCTATCCTCCACTAAGACAAGTCTATCACAAAATGTGTATTTTGTATTTATTTTTATTTGAAATTCACTACAAAAAATTTACCCGAAAAAAATATGTACAAAAAGGAGAATGTGTCTTGTATACAATCGTTTCATTCGGTATAATTTTGCATATAAGATATACTTACGGAATAAAAACAGGAGGGAGAGCAACATGTCATACATTGATCTGATGAAGGAAAAGGCAAGGAGCGATAAGAAGACGATTGTGCTTCCGGAGACAAACGATAAGAGGACATTGATTGCCGCCGCGCATATTCTGAAAGAAAATATTGCTGATATTATCATGGTCGGCAATGAGGAGAAGATCATGGATGGTGCCGGGTGGCTGGAAGTAGAGCTGGACGGTGTCACGATTATTGATCCGGAGAAGACGGAAAAACTCGAGCAGTATACGGAATTGTTATATGAGATAAGAAAAAACAAAGGGATGACACCGGAGAAAGCGAAGGAGACGCTTCTGAATGATTATCTGACATTCGGTGTTATGATGGTTAAGGCTAATGACGCTGACGGTATGGTGGCGGGAGCCTGCCATGCAACGGCCGATACATTGAGACCCGCCCTGCAGATTTTAAAGACTGCGCCGGGCGTGAAGCTGGTGTCCGGTTTCTTTATTCTGGATGTTCCGGATTGCGAACTCGGAGAAAACGGCACATTCCTGTTCGCGGACTGTGGATTGAATCAGGATCCCACGGCGGAGGAACTGGCGGCGATTGCAGATACCTCAGCTAAGAGTTTCAAGAGTCTGGTGGGTGCCAAACCTATCATAGCTATGTTATCCCATTCCACAAAGGGAAGCGCGAAGCATCCGCTGGTAGATAAGATGGTCGAAGCCACCAGAATTGCACGGGAACAGTATCCGCATTTGTGCATAGACGGAGAGTTACAGTCGGATGCGGCGTTAGTACCTCAGGTGGCAAAATCCAAGGCACCGGGCAGCGAGGTAGCCGGCAAGGCGAACGTATTGATTTTTCCGAATCTGGACTGCGGTAATATCGGCTATAAGCTGGTACAAAGACTCGGTAAGGCGGAAGCTTACGGTCCGATGCTGCAGGGCATTGCCAAGCCTGTCAACGATCTGTCCCGCGGCTGCTCCTGGCAGGATATCGTAGGCGTAGTAGCCCTGACTGCAGTGCAGGCCCAGTTAGCGTGATGACATACAGGCAGCTTGCCGATGCGCAGGCTGCCTGTATATATTTCATCTTACCCCGTCAAAATTACATCTTACCACATTTTATATTTTCCGAATGATCAAATACCGTTACCATAACTGCAGCAGTGCAGTAAAAACAGGAAGGAGCAGTTATGGAGACGGTAGTCAAGGTATCAAATCTCAAAAAATATTTCAAAGAAGTAAAAGCGGTAGACGATATCAGTTTTCAGATTCAGAAAGGAGAGCTGTTCGGATTTCTCGGAGTGAACGGAGCGGGCAAGTCTACGACTATCAATATGTTGTGTACACTCTTTCCGCCGACTGAGGGACAAGTGGAGATCTGCGGATATCGGCTGGGAAAGAAAAATGAAGAAATCCGCAGATCGATCGGCGTGGTCTGCCAGAATAACAGCATGGATAATCGCCTGAGTGTCAGAGAAAACCTGGCGATACGGGGAAAACTCTATGAGAGAGACAGCGTGAAACTCAGAAAGAAAATGGATGAAGTCTGCGAGATCATGAGTCTTAATGATATTGTCTGCAGACGATATGCTAAGTTGTCAGGCGGGCAGAAGAGACGCTGTGAGATTGCGGCAGCGCTTCTCCATACGCCGGAAGTACTTTTTCTGGATGAACCTACAACGGGACTTGACCCGGCAACACGAAAGTTCGTGTGGGAGAGCGTGGAAAAATTACGGCAGGAGATGCACATGACAGTCTTTCTGACAACGCATTATATGGAGGAGGCAGCAAGGGCTACGAACATTGCCGTTATGGATGCGGGACATCTGAAAGAACAGGGAACACCATTTGACTTAAAAGAGCGGTATGCGAGGGATAAACTGCGAATGGTGGCTAAAACGGGCAAAGAGCAGGAGTTAATGCGCATCTTGGAACAAAGGAAGTTAAGTTATCAGGTGAAAGAAGCCTATATCAGCCTGACAGTGGATCGCAGTATGCAGGCACTGCCCATTTTGGAGCAATGCCGGGATGTACTGGACGGCTTCGAGATGGTACAGGGAACGATGGACGATGTATTCTTAAACGTGACTGGCAGGACGCCGGAAAATTGATTTTCGGATAGAGAAAGGGGAGTTTATTTATGAAAGAAGTATTTGTTTTGGTCAAAAGGAATATCCTGATATTCATGAGAGATAGGGCATCCGTCTTTTTCTCTCTGTTATCCATGCTGATCGTATTGATGTTGATGGCGGTGTTTCTGGGGAACATGAATACGGATGAGACAGTGGAGCTATTGGAACAGTACGGTGGTATACGTGATGCTGTGCTTGACAGGGAAAATGCCAGAGGATTGGTTGGCATGTGGACTCTGGCGGGCGTGCTCTTGGTCAACTGTGTCACAGTGCCGATGACTGTCATGGGCAATATGGTGACGGACGAAGCGGAAGGCAGACTTGCGACATTCTATATTGCGCCGGTAAAGCGCAGTAAGATCGCACTCGGATATATACTGGCTTCATGGGTGATCGGTATGCTGTTTTGTCTTTTGACATTTGCGCTGGGGGAAGGATATTTGGTGGTATACGGCAACGCGGCGCTTGGAGTATCGGATCTGATTACGATGGCGGGAATGATATTGATCAATACGTTTCTGTATTCGGCCATAGCCTATCTTCTGGCACTTTACATCCACAGCACGGGAGCGTGGAGCGGTATGCTTACGGTAATCGGTACGCTGGTGGGATTTGTGGGAGCGATCTATCTTCCCGTGGGTATGCTGCCGGAGAAGATTGTGTCGGCATTGAAAATGTTTCCGGTACTGCATGGAGCGTCCATGATGCGCAGTGTATGTACGAGGGATTCACTGGCAGAGACGTTTTACGGGCTGCCGAAGGAATTGTCGGAAGGTTATCAGGAGAGTATGGGGATTACGCTTTGGGCGGATGATAAAGCAATTTCTGTTTTCACTTCGGTGGTATTTGTGATAGGATTAAGTGCGGCAGTTACTGTGGCGGCGTTTGTTGTGAGCAGATACCGTGCCGGACGGGACAGATGACAGTTAAATATAGATACCTGTGACGGAATGTGCAGGTACGTGGGAATGGGACTATACTATGAAAATAACGATACAGGATATTGCACCGGGCGAAGAGGAAGAAATCATCATCCGATGCAGGGAGTTGGACGAGACGACTCTCAGAATCTTGAATGAGCTGAAGGTCGGTCGAGGTAAATTTACGGTTACACAGAATGATCGGATCAGACAGGTCGGCGCGGAAGAAATCTACTATATAGAGGCGGTGGATAACAGAGTATGGCTTTATCTGCAGAAGGAAGTGTTTGAGACGAAGAAGAAGCTCTATGAGATCGAGGAGGAATACGCAAATACGGACTTTTTCAGGGCGTCTAAATCCGTTATTCTGAATTTGTCCAAGGTAAAACATTTTGCGCCGGAATTCGGAGGGCGGTTTGAAGCAACCATGATGAACGGGGAGAAAGTGTTGATTTCCAGAGCATATGTGCCACTGCTTAAGAAGAGACTCGGTATGTAAGGAGGAACGAAGAGAATGCAATATATGATTATGCGAAAANTAAAAGAAATCTTTCTGACCTTCTGTATGATTACTACGGGNATTGTATTTGCGGCGNTGGTTTATATTAAGGTGTACTATGCGATGAATGATGTCGGTGCNGATATTTTATGGCAGATATTACTGACCTCNTTNCTNTGNAGTNTGGGGAATCTGATTCACCCGNTGCNNGAAGTNGGAAAGAGAAGATTCCGGGTGAATCTGCTGCTGCACTATCTGTATATCAATGTTGTCGTATTGGGTGCCGGAAGCCGTTTCGAATGGTTTGATTTAGGAGTTCCGNTTATGGTTGCGGGGATGATGGNTCTTATTTTAGTCATTTTTGNAGCTATTTCGNCGGTTATATGGACAATGGAGATCCGGGANTCAAGGCGCCTCAANGAGAAGCTTCTGGAATATCAGAGTAGAAAAGCGCAAACTGAGACAGCAAAAGCAGGCGTAACGGGAACGNNGGAAGANCCGGACAAAATTTTNTAGTTGACAAACCATATCCTCATGGGTATAATTGTTTGAGTGTGGATAGGAGTCAACTATGTTCGTGAACTTAACTGATGTGTTTACAAATGAAGGTAAAGTAGTCACGGTACAGGCAGAAACGGAATTAGAGCAGATCAAGATAGGTGATACCATATTTTCAGTAAAGGACAAAACTCCGGTCAATCTGACTTTTACCAATATCGGTAAAGGGAAGGCGCGGATTACTGGCGATGTCGGAATCACATTTTCCATGAACTGCGACAGATGTTTAAAGCCTGTTGATAAGACGCTTGTACTTCAATTTGACAGGGAAGTGTTCACANCGGACATGATAGAAACTATACCTGATGGAGCAGAAGATCAGGAGTTTATGGATGGCTATCAGTTCAANATGGAAGACTTACTAAACAATGAAATCGTAATTAACTGGCCTATGAAGGTTTTGTGTAAGCCTGATTGCAAGGGAATCTGCCGTCAGTGCGGTCAAGACCTGAATACGGGAACATGTGACTGTGATACCTTTGTTCCTGATCCAAGGATGGCGGTAATAAAAGATATCTTTAACGGGAATAAGGAGGTGTGACGATGTCTATTTGTCCTAAGAACAAATCTTCTAAAGGTAGAAGAGATAAGAGAAGAGCAAACTGGAAGATGTCTGCTCCTACATTGGTAAAATGTAGCAAGTGCGGTGCTTTGATGGTACCTCACAGAGTATGTAAGAAATGCGGAACATACAACAAGAAAGAGATTATCGCAGTTGACTAATCGGTAAACATGAATTTTATAATCGTACTTGCAGTACTAAAGTGCTCTTAACATTAGCAGTGATGCATGNTGTTAGGGCACTTTTTTGTTTTGNGNGGNNGTNNTTNTACGGAAGGTTTGAATAGACTTTGNANNTNAATTGTGNTATGCTNNTATTGTATCAGTTAGTACAAGCCACAATATAGAAAGNAGGTGATTATATGCCATCGGGTATTGAGGTAACGAAAGCTGCACTGGATGATTTTGCAAAAGTTCAAAGGCGTATGTTATTGGCAAAAGAAGAAAATGCCCCTAAAACATATGCAGATCTGAAAGAAGAGTATATAACATTAAAAGCGTTGCTTAATGTAGCAGGCGTTAATTTGACAGAGATTGATAAAATCAAAGAGTAATATCATTTAATCATCACACAAAACAAGGTGTAAAGCCTATTTAATATTATGGCTTTACACTTTTTTATTTTGATCAGGCTTAAAGTAACAATAGGAACATAGAGCAATAGAGTTTAGAGAGAGTTTAGGGAGAGTTTAGAGCGTTTTTTTAAACTTGATTTTTATGAGCATATTTAGTATATTAATATATTAGTATGCGATGTCTTTACGCACGTTGGTGCATGGTGTGGTTCATGCAGGCAATATGCGTGCTATATATTCCTTAGGCAGAGAGAAAGGCACAGTTATCAATATGAGCGAATTAGTAAAAGTAGCGGTAGACGGTATGGGCGGCGACAATGCCCCGGTGGAGATCGTCAAGGGCGCAGTGGAAGCCATTAATGAGAGTAATAAGGTCAAAGTCTATCTGACAGGTCCTAAGGACGTGCTGGAGAAAGAATTGGCGGGCTATANATATCAGAAGGANCAGTTNGAGNTCGTTCCGGCGACGGAGATCATAGAGACGGCGGAGCCGCCTGTTATGGCGATCCGTAAGAAGAAAGATTCCTCTCTCGTCAAGGCATTGAATCTGGTGAAGGACGGCACCTGTGATGCATTCGTATCTGCGGGAAGTACAGGCGCTACGCTGGTAGGCGGACAGGTTATCGTGGGTCGCATCAAGGGCGTGGAAAGACCGCCTCTTGCACCGCTTATTCCTACGGCGACGGGCTGTTCTTTGCTGATTGACTGCGGAGCCAATGTGGATGCCAGACCGTCTCATCTGGTGCAGTTCGCCAAGATGGGTTCCGTATATATGGAGAATGTTATGGGAGTGAAGAATCCGAAGGTCGGTATTGTCAATATCGGTGCGGAGGAAGAGAAGGGTAATGCGCTTGTCAAGGAAACATTTCCGCTTCTGAAGAATTGTCCCGACATTAATTTTATTGGCAGCGTGGAGGCAAGAGATATTCCGGCCGGAGCTGCAGATGTGGTCGTATGCGAGGCTTTTACAGGCAATGTGATTCTCAAGACTTACGAGGGTGTCGGTGCAACACTTATTGAGAAAGTCAAGGCAGGTATGATGACCAGCTTAAGAAGTAAGATCGGTGCGCTTCTCGTGAAACCGGCGCTGAAGCAGACATTGAAAGCCTTTGATTTGGAACAGTACGGCGGAGCGCCGTTGCTAGGACTCAAGGGGCTGGTAGTTAAGACTCACGGAAGTTCCAAATCCATAGAGATTAAGAATTCGATTCTACAGTGTATCACCTTTAAGGAACAGAAGATTAACGAGAAGATCAGGGAGATGATTCTGACGGAGGAAGTAGTGTCCGAAGAGGATAAGTAGACGAGAGAGAAGAGGAGGCGGCTGCCGATATGGAGTTTGATAAGCTGAGAGAAGTAATAGCGGATGTTTTAAATGTAGATCCCAATGAGATCACAGCAGAGACTACTTTTACCGAGGATTTAGGGGCGGATTCTTTAGATGTATTTCAGATCATTATGGGAATCGAGGAAGCCTTTGAGATAGAGATTCCCGCCGATAAGGTAGAGCAGATCGCAACGGTGGGAGAAGCGGTTGCTTTGATTCGTAATTCTATGTCATAAAGAAATCGAGGAAGCCCTTTCCGTTAAGAAGGGGCTTTTCCATGTCCATATGTAGAGCGGCTGCAGTTTGTTTATGTGCATATTTGGGCAATTATACCGGTTTGGGCGAAACAGTAGCGCGGAGGGTTCCTATGTCAGAAGACAGATTAAAAGAGTTGGAACAGAAGATAGAATATTGTTTTCACAATAAGCAGTTGTTAAAGCAGGCGGTTACGCACAGTTCTTATTCTAATGAGCAGAAGATCAATAAATACGGAAACTATGAGCGGCTGGAATTCTTAGGGGATGCGGTGCTTGAACTGGTCAGCAGTAATTATATCTATCATGAGAATCCCGATATGACGGAGGGACAGATGACCAAGCGTCGCGCTTCGCTTGTCTGTGAGCCGGCGCTTTCATTTTGTGCCAGACAGATCGGACTCGAAAAATATATTCTTCTCGGTAAAGGAGAGGAAGCGACCGGCGGCCGGGGAAGAGATTCTATTATATCGGACGTCATGGAGGCTGTGATCGGAGCCGTCTATTTAGACAGCGGCATGGCGGAAGCGGAAGCTTATATTCATCGATTTATCCTCTCCGATCTGGAACATAAACAGTTATTCTATGATGCCAAGACGATTCTTCAGGAGGAAGTGCAGAAGGAGAATAGAGGAACGCTGCACTATGAACTGGTACGTGCGGAAGGTCCGGAGCATGATAAGACTTTTGTGGTGGAAGCGATGGTGGGAGATATGAAAGTTGGTTCCGGAACGGGTCATTCCAAGAAAGCGGCGGAACAGAAAGCGGCTTATGAGGCACTGCTTGCTTCGGATATCGATAGAGTACAGAATAGATGAGGGTAATATATGTATTTAAAGAGTATAGAGGTTCATGGTTTTAAGTCCTTTGCCAATAAGATCAATTTCAAATTCCATAACGGTATCACCGGCATAGTAGGTCCTAACGGTTCCGGTAAGAGTAATGTGGCGGATGCCGTCAGATGGGTGCTTGGTGAGCAGCGGATCAAACAGCTTCGTGGAGCCAGCATGCAGGACGTTATCTTTTCGGGTACGGAACTGCGTAAGCCGTTGGGATATGCTTATGTGGCGATTACGCTGGACAATTCGGATCATCAGCTTGCTATTGATTATGACGAGGTGACTGTCTCAAGAAGACTGTACCGATCCGGTGAGAGTGAGTACATGATCAACGGTGCGGTGTGCCGTCTGAAAGATGTCAGCGAGCTGTTCTATGATACGGGTATCGGTAAAGAGGGCTATTCCATTATCGGTCAGGGACAGATCGATAAGATCTTAAGCGGCAAGCCGGAGGAGCGCAGAGAACTCTTTGATGAAGCGGCGGGTATCGTGAAGTTTAAGCGGCGCAAATATGCGGCGCAGAAGAAGCTGGAGGCCGAGAAACAGAATCTTGTCCGCGTCAACGATATTCTTGCGGAGCTGGAGAATCAGATCGGTCCTTTAGAGCGGCAGTCCGAGAAGGCAAAAGTATATTTAAAGAAAAAAGAAGAATTAAAGACACTGGATGTAAACGTGTTCCTCTTAGAAAATGTGCGAGTCAGGCAGCAGCTTACCGAGGTGGATGGTAAGTTACGGATCGCAAACGGTGACTTGGAGGAAACGAGCGATAAATATGCGCATATCAAGGAGGAATATGAGCAGATAGAGGGTCAGATCGAGGCGTTGGATCAAGCTATCGAGACGGCTCGTTCCACCCTGACGGATACGGGTGTTATGCGCTCTAAGCTGGAAGGAGAGATCAATGTCCTGAAAGAGCAGATTCATTCCGCGGAAGGAAACGAGGAACATCTGCAGAGCCGTATCAGCAGTATTCAGGAGCAGATCAACGAGCGTATTGCGGAAAAGGACAAAATCCTGACAGATAAAGGGGAGATCGACGGAAAGCTGGAGCAGTTGGAGGCAGCAAGGACAGAGGCAAGACAATTGCTGGAAGCAACCCAGGGAAGAATCGAGGAGCTCAATAACAATATCGAAAGCGGCAAGAATACAATTATCGATGCGCTGAACAATCGTGCTACGATCAAATCCAAGCTGGGACGTTATGATACCATGCTGGAACAGATCAACATCCGCAAAGCGGAATTGAATTCCAGACTCCTGCGTGCCAAGTCCGATGAGGCTGCCCAGACTGAGAATATCAAGAAGCTGGAAGAGGAATTTGAAGCTGTCAACGTGGTGATCCGTGAATTAAATGACAGACAGGAGAGCATGGAAGAGCAGCTTGCGGGTATCAGGGAAGAACTGGCAGGCAGAGACCAGAAATTGCGCGATACACAGGTATTGTATCATCAGGAAAAATCCAAGCTGGAAGCACTGGCGAACTTGACGGAGCGCTATGAAGGTTATGGTGGCAGTGTCAAGGCTGTTATGGAACAAAAGGGTCAGGAAAAGGGAATCATCGGCGTCGTGGCGGACATCATTCAGGCCGATGCCAAGTATGAAACGGCGATCGAGACAGCGCTGGGCGGTAATATCCAGAATGTTGTCACGGAGGATGAGGAGACGGCGAAACGCATGATCGGCTATCTGAAGAAGACGAAGGCGGGACGTGCCACTTTCCTGCCGCTCACCAGTATCACACATCCGCAGGAATTTAAGAATCCCGAGGCATTGAAGGAAGAAGGTGTCATCGGCATGGCGGACGAACTGGTGAAGATTGATAAGAAATACCGGAACGTTGCCAAGGCAATGCTGGGGCGCATCGTAGTCATAGACAATGTAGATCATGCCGTGAAGATTGCCAGAAAGTTTGATTATGGCATCCGTATGGTCACGCTGGAGGGAGAGCTTCTCGTGCCCGGCGGAGCCATCAGCGGCGGAGCATATAAGAATAATTCCAATCTTCTGGGCAGACGCCGCGAGATGGAAGAACTTGAGAAGAAAGTGAAACAATATGTGATCGATGTCGATAAGCTTTTAAATGACATCGAGGAGACGAAAAGAAGGCGTAATAAACTGCGTCTGGAATTAGAAGATGTCAAAGGACAGCTGCAGCGTAAATTCATTGAGCAGAACACTGCCAGAATGAATGTGATGCAGGCGAGGGATAAGAAGAGCGAGACGGAGGAAGGTTTCGGCGAGTTAAAGACAGAAGAGCAGGATATAGAGCTTCAGATCAAGGAAATTCAGGTCGGCAAGGATGAAATCGCCAGAGAACTGGAAGATTCCGAGACACTGGAAAAGAATGTGGAGGTGCAGATCACAGAGTTCCAGAAGGATCTGGAAGAGAAACGGACGGAAGAATCAGAACAGGCGGCCAAAGTGGCCGAGTGGGATGTAGAAGTCGAAAAGATGCGCCAGAGCGAAGGTTTCCAGCGCCAGAATCTGGAACGTGTGGAGGGCGAGATCGCCAGACATACCTCGGAGCTTAAGGAAGTGCAGGAAGGCTTACATCTGGGTAAAGAGGAAGTAGAGCGCAAGAAGGCGAGTATTCTGGAGATTGAGAAGACGATCGCTTCCTCCTATACCGCCCAGACGGATGCAGAGCAGAAATTGAAAGAAGATATTGCAGCAAAAGAAGAACTTTCTGCAAAACAGAAAAACTTTTTTACATCCAGAGAGGAACTGTCGGAGCGTATGACCGCGCTGGATAAGGAAGTTTATCGTCTGAACAGTCAGAAAGAGCGTATGGAGGAGTCTATCGAATCCCAGATCAACTATATGTGGGATGAGTACGAGATCACCCTTTCGGATGCGGAATCCTTAAAGGATGAGACAATGAATGATCTTCCTTCTATGAAAAAAGAGATCACAACCTTAAAGGATGCGATCCGCAAACTGGGCGATGTCAACGTCAACGCCATTGAAGATTATAAGAATCTGATGGAGCGTTATACTTTCTTAAAGACGCAGCATGACGATCTGGTGGAAGCGGAGAAGACGCTGATCGGTATCATAGAAGAATTAGACACTTCCATGCGGAAGCAGTTTAACGAGAAGTTTGCCGAGATCAACCGAGAATTTGACAAGGTATTCAAGGAATTGTTCGGCGGCGGGAAGGGCACACTGGAGCTGATAGAGGATGAGGATGTGCTGGAGGCGGGCATTCGTATTATCGCACAGCCGCCGGGGAAGAAGCTGGTTAATATGATGCAGATGTCCGGTGGTGAGAAATCGCTGACGGCAATCTGTCTGCTCTTTGCGATCCAGAATCTGAAGCCGTCGCCTTTCTGTCTGTTAGACGAGATCGAGGCGGCTCTGGATGAGAGTAATGTAGGAAGGTTTGCCAAGTATCTGCATAAACTGACTAAGAATACGCAGTTTATTGTGATTACCCACAGACGAGGCACGATGGAGAAGGCGGATCGCCTCTACGGCATCACGATGCAGGAGAAAGGCGTGTCTACGCTTGTGAGCGTTAATTTAATTGATAAGGAATTGGATGACTGATGAGTGAAGAGAAGAAAGGTTTTTTTGGCAGATTAAAAGAAGGTCTGACTAAGACAAGGAATAATATCGTACACGGAATTGATTCGGTGTTCGGCGGATTTTCCAATATTGACGAGGATTTCTATGAAGAACTGGAGGAAATCCTGATCATGGGCGATATCGGTGTGAAAGCAACCGGTGAGATTCTTGACAAGCTGCGGGATCAGGTTAGGGAGAATCATATTAAGGAACCTGCGGACTGTAAAAAGTTCCTGATCCAAAACATTAAAGAACAAATGCAGGTCGGGGAGACGGCGTATGATTTTGAGAAAGAACAGTCGGTAGTGTTAGTGATCGGTGTCAACGGTGTGGGGAAGACCACTACCGTAGGAAAACTGGCCGGTAAGCTCAAAGCGCAAGGAAGAAAAGTGCTTCTGGCGGCGGCGGATACTTTTCGCGCGGCGGCGGGAGAGCAGCTTAATGAGTGGGCGAACCGTGCGGGAGTGGATGTGATCGGCGGCAATGAAGGCTCCGATCCGGCCAGTGTGATTTATGACGCGGTAAATGCCGCGAAAGCGCGGAATGTGGATGTACTCCTGTGTGATACGGCAGGGAGACTTCATAACAAGAAGAATCTCATGGAAGAGTTAAAGAAGATCAACCGTATCATTGACCGGGAATTTCCCAATGCCCACAGGGAGAATCTGGTAGTGTTGGACGGCACCACCGGACAGAACGCCCTGCAGCAGGCGAGAGAGTTTTGTGAGGTGGCGGATCTGACGGGTATCATCCTGACCAAGATGGATGGTACGGCCAAGGGCGGTATCGCGGTTGCGATTCAGTCGGAGCTGCAGATTCCGGTTAAATATATCGGTGTAGGCGAGACGATAGACGATCTGCAGAAGTTCGACGCGGATCAGTTCGTGGACGCGCTTTTTGATGTGCCGGAGGAACCAGACACGGGAAATGTCTAAAAACGATATTTTGTGCATAGATATAATATTCTGTAAAGCGGGTTGAGTATGCGTCAAATGAGAAAGGAGCAGGTGATAGGGTCATGAAAGAACTGTCTTTAGATAAGTTTGAGGAGGCATATGAAGTTGTAAAAGAGGTCGCTTCGGAGACGAAACTGATCTACAGCGATTATTTCAGCGCACAGACGAATAATAAAGTTTATTTGAAGCCGGAGAATATGCAGTTGACAGGTGCGTATAAGCTGCGCGGTGCTTACTATAAGATCAGCACGTTATCAGAGGAAGAGCGGGAGAAGGGATTGATTACGGCTTCTGCCGGCAATCATGCGCAGGGTGTTGCGTACGCCGCAAAGTGCTATGGGGTTAAAGCCGTGATTGTGATGCCGACGACCACACCACTGATCAAGGTGAACCGCACGAAAGGGTATGGTGCGGAAGTAATTCTGCAGGGCGATGTATATGACGAGGCATGCGCATATGCATATAAGCTGGCGGAAGAGAAGGGATATACATTCGTACATCCTTTCGACGATCTGGATGTGGCGACCGGACAGGGGACCATTGCCATGGAAATCATCAAGGAACAGCCTCTCGTAGATTATATTCTGGTACCGATCGGCGGCGGCGGGCTTGCTACCGGCGTGTCCGCATTGGCGAAGCTGTTGAATCCTAAGATTAAAGTGATCGGGGTGGAGCCGGCGGGCGCTAACTGTATGCAGGAGTCTATCCGTGCGGGCAAGGTGCAGACACTTGACCGGGTGAGCACGATTGCGGATGGTACGGCCGTGAAGACACCCGGCACAAATATTTTCCCATATGTAAGTAAGAATCTGGATGGCATCATCACGGTGGAGGATGAAGAACTGGTGGTGGCTTTCCTTGATATGGTGGAGAACCACAAGATGATTGTGGAGAATTCCGGACTGCTTACGGTGGCAGCACTGAAACATCTGGATGTGAAGAATAAGAAGATCGTGTCGATCTTGAGTGGCGGAAACATGGATGTGATTACGATGTCTTCGGTAGTTCAGCAGGGCTTGGTACTTCGTGACAGAATCTTTACAGTATCTGTTCTTCTGCCGGATAAGCCGGGCGAACTGTCCAGAGTCTCTGATGTCATTGCGAAACAGAGCGGCAATGTAATCAAGTTAGAGCACAATCAGTTCGTATCCATCAACCGCAACGCGGCAGTGGAGCTTCGGATCACGCTGGAGGCGTATGGCACAGAACATAAGAACCAGATCATCGAAGCGTTGAATCAGAACGGTTATCAGCCGAAGGTCGTGCGTGTGGGTATCTAGTACGTATTCCCGTTCCAAAGCGGTTTGTCAGGACATGTGATAAATAATGGATTTGTACGGCTGCAAGAGTCAGACTACTGAATAGTCTGGCTTTTGTGATATTATGCGATGGGAGCATATCGTAGAGGCGGCTTGCTGTCATGATTTTGCAGAAAAAAGGTTATGCTATTGGGAGAGGATATGAGGCTACAAATTCGCAGCTTGTGAGAAAGGCATGTGTATTAGTATGAAGAGAGAAAAAGCAGAAAAAAAGAAGAAAAATAAATTTTTTTTCAAAAAAAGCAAGACAGATTGGCTAAAGAAATATATTATTATAACAGTGGCGGCGTTTGTCTATGCGGCGGGGATCAGTCTGTTTATTGATCCGAATAATATGGCGCCGGGAGGATTGACCGGTATCGCGATCATCCTAAGCAGACTGATACCGCTTGGAACAGGTACATGGATTCTGGTTCTGAATATTCCGATTTTTATTTTTGCCATATGGAAGTTCGGAATGGGCCTGACGGTTCCGACGATTTATGCCACAGCGCTTATTTCCATATTTACCAATATTTTAGCGCCGCTTCAGGCGGCGACCTATGATAGACTGTTAGCAGCGATTGCAGGGGGGATTCTGTCCGCGGTGGCTATCGGCGTAATCTTTCAGGCGGGTGCGACCACGGGCGGTATGGATATCATTGTGAAAGCGCTGCGGCTGAAACTGCCTCATTTAAAGACGGGCAATATATTTTTTATTGCGGATGCTGTGGTGGTGACGCTTTCAGGGATCGTATTCCGTGATGTCGATGCCGCGCTGTATGCGGCAATCGCAGTGGGATGTTCTTCGATTACGATGGACGTGGTGCTCTATGGACGGGATGAGGCGAAACTTCTATACATTATAAGCGATAAGCCCAATCAGATCACACAGCGTATTTTGGCGGAGCTGGATATCGGCATGACGCACATCAGCGGAAGAGGTGCCTACAGCGGAAATGAGAAGCAAGTTATTATGTGTGCCATGAAGAAGACTGTATTTCCGCGTGTAGAGAGCATTGTAAGGGACGAAGACCCGGATTCTTTCATGATCGTTACCAGCGCTTCGGAGATTTTCGGGGAAGGCTATAAGAGCTACTTCAGCGAACGGATATAGTCACGCTATGCAATATACACGATGAGGATAAATGACAAGACATAGATAGAAGGAGATCATATGCGGGAAAATAATTTATATGGTAAGAAACATAAGAAGAAACGCAGGAGAAGTGAGAACGGATTGCTGATCGGATCGATTATATTATGTCTTGTGACATTGTCGGCAATCACTATCAGCCTTATGATGGTGTTTAAGTGTCGTTCCGTACAGATGGAAAATACGGCGGTCATGAATGAGTTGGAAGCGATTCGGATGGATGAGACTGTTACTTACACGCAGGGCGAGGTGGATGCCATGATCGCCAAGGCGGTGGAGGATACGGCCGACAGTACTAGCGAAGAGGTCAGAACGGAATTTCTGGATAAATTAAAAGAACTCATGCTCACAGGAGACGGTACCACGGCAATGCTGAGGTATTTCTATCCGGATGAAATTGTGGTAGCAGATGCAGGGGAGTATTATTTCTTCCCGATTCTGGAAGAACTTGCCCATCATACATATGATCTGAATGGTTTTGCAATCGGTGAAGATCAGATTATGGACTATTATGAGAATGGTGAGAAGATATCCCACAAAGGTATCGATGTGTCCAAGTATCAGGGCAAGATCAATTGGGAAAAGGTAGCGGAGGATGACGTGGAATATGCCTTTATACGGCTGGGGATCAGGGGCTATTCAGAGGGTGCGATCGCTAAGGACGATACTTTTGAAAATAATATAAAAGGTGCACGCAAAAACGATATCGATGTGGGCGTATATTTCTTTACGCAGGCGACGAGCGTGGAGGAGGCCGAGGAGGAAGCGCAGTATGTGCTGGATACGATAGAGGGTTACAACGTGGCTTATCCGGTAGTAATTGATGTGGAGGCAGTAAGCAATGCAAATGCCAGAACCAAAGAACTGACAAAAGAGGAACGGACGCAGTATTGTATCGCCTTCTGCGAGATGATTAAGAATGCCGGGTACACGCCGATGATCTATGGGAATCTGAAGACTTTTATGTTGATGCTTGACTTGGAACAGCTGGAGGATTATGACAAATGGTTTGCCTTCTATGATGAGCAGCTTTATTATCCTTATGATTTCAAGGTATGGCAGTATACGGATAAAGGAAGTGTAGCGGGAATAGAGGGGGATGTGGATCTGAATATCAGTTTTGAAGATCTGGCGGATGAGTGATGAAGCCGTGCATGTCTGACAGCTCACAGATGACCGGCAATGGAGGATTCAGTGGCAGAGGATTATTTGATTGAAAGCGGAGACTTCGATCGTTATGAGAAAACAGGATATCTGACGGAACCCTATAAAATATTCCATTTGAGAGAATGTAAGGAACAGCAGTTTGATTTTCATTATCATGATTTCTATAAGATCATTTATTTTGTGGATGGCCGTGTAGACTATAAGGTAGAGGGTAAAACCTATCATTTAAAACCTTATGATTTTGTGCTGGTGGGCGCTAATGTGATCCATAAGCCGGAAATTGACGGGACGGTTTCCTATGAGCGGTACATCATCTATCTGTCGGAGGAATTTCTGGCGCAGGATAACGAACATGGTGAGAGTCTGAAATATTGCTTTGATAAGGCGGCGCAGTCTCAAAACCGGGTGGTGCATTTTGCGCCGGAGAGTTACGAGGAGATCGTAGGCTGCCTGCTGCGCATGGAGAAGATTGACAGCCACAGAGATATGTATATGAACGATCTGCTCTTAAAAAGCGCTTTTTTGGAGTTTATGGTGCTTTTTAACCGGAATGTAATCAGCCAGCCGAAGGCGTTTATTACCACAGCAGCCTACCATGAGAAAGTAATCGATGTGATCACATATATTCAGGAACATCTGACGGAGGAGATCAATGTAGATATACTGGCCGGACACTGCTATGTCAGCAAATATTATCTGATGAGACAGTTCAAGGAAGCGACGGGATACAGCATTCACAGATATATCAACGAGAAGCGTATTCAGGCGGCAAGGCGGATGATCCTGTCGGGCATGCCGGCAACAAAAGCATGTTACGAATGCGGGTTTCGGGACTACTCGACATTTGCGAGGCGGTTTAAGATGATTGTGGGGGTGTCGCCGTCGAAGCTGGAATGAAAAGGAGGCAAAGGGTATACTTTAGGAGGTGCACTCAAAGAAAAGGGTATCTTTTGTGCGTTCGCAGGTTGTTTTTGAATCCTTGTATATGCTACAATATGATTATTATATGACAGGAAAGGCGGGTTATCTATGAAATATGAATTTGAGGGCACGGTAGAATTTCGGGAGAACGAGAATACTATTGCTGTGCCGTTTAACGTGTGGGAAGTATGTGAGAAGGTCGGAGATGCGCCGGTCAGGGTGTGCTTCGACGATGTGTGTTTTATCTGCGATCTGGTGCCGAAGGGGCAGGGGTACTACGATATTCCCGTAAATCAGGACACGCTATCTAAGGTGGAACTTGGCAAGAAGTATCTGGTTTCCATTGAGATCGTGGGAAATGTGGTAAGTATGAGCAGCAACAGCCCGTACAGCACACAGAATCCGATCCGTAAGATCGACGGAATTGATCTGGTGACCCAGCCGTGGGACGGTCTGTGCGGTCAGGCATGTCTTGCAATGATTGCAGGCACCACACTGGATGAGATGAGTGATATCATGAAATGCCGTGAATGGCAGGCGAATATGAGTAAGATGATAGCTACGCTGGAGTACCTCGGTATCCGCCATGCGGACAAGATCGTATATACGCTGGGTAAAACTGTGGAACTGCCACGCTGCTGTATCATTATGGAGAAAATGGGCAGATACAGCCACTATCTGGTAGGATATGACGGCAAGTATTATGAGCCGAATCAGGGGATACTGCCGGAGTTTGATATGGCGAAGATGGTGGGGTATCTGGAAGTGATTACGGAATAGAGAGTGTGTAGGGGCGTTTGTTATGGACAGACGCTCCGCTTTATTATATTAGATTTACTGGTAAAAACAAATAGTCAGTGTGGTTGATTTTAATTTTAGGAGCGGATATACTGTTAAAAAGAACGGGAATGGAAGGAGGCATAAGATGTCCGAACATTTGAATGAAATACTGAAAAAATATGTGAAAGATGTACTTAAAGTGTATGGAAATCAATTAAAAACTGTAATTTTATATGGTTCTTATGCGCGCGGGGATAACGATTCTGACTCGGATATTGACATTATGATATTAGTTGATTTGACGGATAAAGAAATTGAAGAGAAAGGGAGGCTTCTTTCAGATATGACGTTTGAGTATAATTTTGAAAATGATTTATCAATAATGCCGATTGTTAAGAACTTGAATCATTTTAATAAATGGCTCAGATCGTATCCGTTTTATTATAATATTAAGAAAGAGGGGGTAGAGTTATATGCAGCTTGAGTTAGATGATATAGGCGGTGCAAAAGAATAAGCCGTGTATAGACTTAGTGCGGCGAAGGAGGATTTGGATGCCGCCAGATTGAGTTTTGAGAGTGGACACTACAGGGCATCTAATAATAGAGCGTACTATGCAATATTCAGAGCTATATCAGCGTGCCTTGCTTTAAGATTCAAAGCGTACAAACAACATGCGCAGGTGATAGGAAATTTTAACAGAGACTTCGTGCATACCGGTATTTTTCCAAAAGAAATCAGCAAAAAGATTAATCGTGCGCAAGAGATACGCCATGCCAGTGACTATGATGATTTTTATATCGTCTCTGTTGAAGATGCGAAAGAGCAATTAGAGACAGCGCAAGAAGTGGTAAATATGGTAGTAGAGTATTTGGAGGCAGAAACTGCACGGTTATAACGGATTAGGATTTTGTTTATAGATACCATGTAGAATATGAGAGATTCAAATAAGATGATTATTAGTGTGATAGAAATTGTGCGAGAAGGGTTGAGCGGATGAACACAACAAAGGTAAGAACAGTAAAGAATTATACAATAAATGTGATATCTGTTAATAATCATAGAAATGCGATTTCAGATAATGATGCAGTGATGGATGAACGGGCAGTACAGGCGGTTAAGTCGGCAATAGCAAAAGCAAAATTCTGTCATAAACCAATTGCAAAGTACGATATTGATACTAAGAAAGTATATATTGAGTATGCAAACGGAGGGAGAAAGTATATATTATAGGCTTGCAATAAAATACTATTTGACACTGTGTCGTAGACCGTTGATCACGGAAAGAACCGTGTTTAATTGAACATCATCTAAAGTTTCCAATTCTTTTGCAATTCTGCTTGTTTTTAATGGATTAAGATTTTCCTCGTCAAAAAACTCTTTCGGAGAAATTTGAAAATACTCACAAATATAGAAGAAGACCTGCATGGAAGGAAATGCCTGTCTGTTTTCAATGCGATTGATGTAACTGCCATTTTGTCCTATTGCAAGGCTCATTTCCCAGGCAGATACTTTTTTTGATTCCGTAGAGATGCAAAGCAAGCGTGTCAATATAGCATTGAAATTGATTAATAAAAAAGTATAATAATATTAACACAGCAGATATGTGCATAACTTTAGGAGGTAAGCTTATGGCAGATTTAATGGATGGGCGGGCGGCTGCCGGAATCAAAGCAAAGATACTTGCGGATGAACAGGAAAAGCTATGTGGCAAACCGATTACAATGCCGGGCAAGATCGGTGCATTTATTGCAATGATTGTGTTAGCGGCAGTACTGATCGGTATATACACAGTACCGTTTCTGTTAAACTAAACAGGACATTTTGTAAGAAAAGAATTTCACAACCTTACGAGGCTCAATTTTCACGGGTGTCAAGAAAAAATACTTGACACCCGTTTTTTAATATAGTAGAATGCATAAGTCGGGAACAACATGGAATATTTTGCAGAGCAACGGAAATGTGCGCAGGAGTGTGGAAATGGTGTTTCCCACGGAAGGTTTCGATATGGAGAAGATCGTAGAACAGGGACTGCTATATGATTTCTATGGAGAGCTGCTGACGGAGCACCAGCGTCAGATTTATGAGAGCTTTGTGTATGACAACTTTTCTCTCGGCGAGATTGCGCAGGAGGAAGGAATCAGCAGACAGGCCGTGCACGATATCGTAAAGCGGTGCGATAAGACATTGCAGGGTTACGAGGAAAAGCTGCGGCTTGTAGCCAGATTTGTGAATATCAAAGCGAAAGTGTCCGAGATCAATCATTTGTCAGAGCAGTTTAAAGACGGCAGAGCGATTGACAGAGATCGCTGCCTCGCCTACAGTTTACAGGTTGAGAAGTTGTCGGCCGAAATTTTGCAGGAGTTATAGTGTATTATGGCATTTGAAAGTCTTACAGACAAATTGCAGAATGTGTTTAAGAATCTGAGGGGCAAAGGGCGCCTTACTGAGGAAGATGTCAAGATCGCTTTGAAGGAAGTGAAGATGGCACTCTTAGAGGCGGATGTCAACTTCAAAGTAGTGAAGCAGTTTGTCAAGTCGGTGGAGGAACGTGCCATCGGCGCAGATGTTTTAAATGGGCTGAATCCGGGGCAGATGGTCATTAAGATCGTGAATGAGGAAATGGTTTCTCTGATGGGATCTGAGACCACCGAGATCACGTTACAGCCGGGCAAATCAATCACGGTCATCATGATGTGCGGACTGCAGGGTGCAGGTAAGACGACTACTACGGCGAAGATTGCCGGCAAGATGAAATTAAAAGGTAAGAAGCCTCTGTTAGTGGCATGCGATATCTACCGACCGGCGGCAATCAAGCAGTTACAGATCAATGGTGAGAAGCAGCAGGTGGATGTGTTCTCCATGGGAGAGAATCACAAGCCTGTCAACATTGCCAAGGCGGCAATTGAACATGCAGAGAAGAACGGCCATAATATAGTCATTCTGGATACGGCGGGACGACTCCACATAGATGAAGAAATGATGGCAGAGCTTCAGGAAATCAAGGGCAATGTGGCAGTACACCAGACGCTTCTGGTGGTAGATGCCATGACCGGTCAGGATGCGGTCAATGTGGCGAAGGACTTTGATGATAAAGTCGGAATCGACGGCGTTATTCTCTCTAAGATGGATGGTGATTCCAGAGGCGGTGCGGCTCTTTCCATCAAGGCTGTGACCGGCAAACCGATTCTGTATATCGGTATGGGAGAGAAACTCTCCGACTTGGAGCAGTTCTATCCGGATCGCATGGCAAGCCGGATCTTAGGTATGGGTGATGTGCTGACTCTGATCGAGAAGGCGCAGCAGAATATAGATATCGATGAAGAGAAAGAGAAGCAGATGGCTGCCCGTATGAAGAAGGGCAAGTTTGACTTCGAAGATTATCTGGAGAGCATGAAACAGATGCGCAATATGGGCGGGCTGTCCGGCATCTTAAGTATGATGCCCGGCATGGGTGCTAAGATGGGCGATATAGAGTCCATGGTGGATGAGAAGCAGCTTGCGCGCATGGAGGCGATCGTGCTCAGCATGACGATTGCGGAGCGTCAGAATCCCAAGCTTTTGAATCCGAGCAGGAAACACAGGATTGCGAAAGGTGCAGGCGTGGATATTGCAGTGGTTAACAAGTTTATTAAGCAGTTTGAACAGTCCCAGAAAATGATGAAGCAGCTTCCCGGTATGATGGGCGGCAAGAAGGGCCGGGGCATGTTCGGCGGTATGGGCGGTATGAAATTCCCATTTTAGGGTTTCAAAATAAATAATAATTTTTACATGGAGGCAAAGAAAATGGCAGTTAAAATCAGATTAAGAAGAATGGGACAGAAGAAACATCCTTATTACAGAATTGTGGTTGCGGATTCCAGATCCCCGAGAGACGGAAGATGTATTGACGAGATCGGAACTTATGATCCCAACACAGATCCCAGTACCTACAAAGTTGATGAGGAAGCGGCTAAGAAGTGGTTAGCTAACGGCGCACAGCCCACTGAAATTGTCAACAGAATTTTCAAGAGCGTAGGCATTACAAAATAAGTTTTACTTTTACAGGAAAGTGTTCGAGCAGTCGGCTTTTGGAGGTGGACTATGAAGGAATTGGTTGAAGTAATCGCAAAAGCTCTTGTGGAAAACCCAGACGAGGTTGTTGTAACGGAGAAAGAAGAGGGTAAAAACATTACCGTAGAACTTCATGTTGCAGCGTCCGATATGGGCAAGGTGATCGGTAAACAGGGACGCATCGCTAAGGCGATCCGCTCTGTTGTGAAAGCGGCATCATCCAAAGACAATAAGAGAGTAGATGTAGAAATTATCTGATGAGACAGCCTCATGGAGTAATCTGTGAGGCTGTTGATGTAGTGCGCCTTGCGGCGCACGTTTCTAATGGGTGAAAGTCCCTAATCCGCCCTAGTAGTGGGAAGGATACAGCCAAGACCAAGGGTGTCCATCGTGAGGTGGAATCTGAAGGAAGG
>JAAUZM010000018.1 GCA_014804605.1 Lachnospiraceae bacterium
GAATATATCCTTTGAAAGGAATTAAGGGCGCAGAAAAGGAACAATAAATATAGAAGCATCTATTGAAGAACATATTTTCCCTTTTTTCAAAAATGTCCTTGACAAGGGGTACACTTCACAGTTGATTCAGAAGCTCATGGAGTCCGGTAAAACTGAGGAAATGACACGCGTCTTGTCTGATCCGGCGTATCGGGAGCAGCTGTATCGGGAATATGGTCTGTAAAAAAGCGAACAAGTTCGCTTGCGAGATATTGCTCATGAGATGCTGCGCATCTCCGCAAACTCGTGCATGTACGTAGAGATTTCCTATAGCATAAAAAACGGCAGCACCGCGCCCGATCACGCGGTTTCTGCCGTCTTGTCTTCTATTCCTATCGGAGTATTACTCCGCTTCTTCCTCATCCACCATATGTCTGTTCAATGTAATCTCTGCATGCAGTTCCTCTTCCTCGCTCCGGTTCATCACGTAGAAATAATGTCTTCCTTTGATTTCGATATCAAATCTTTGCATTGTTGCACCGCTTCCCAACACATACCACATGATACATTCCGGATCTTTGATTCCCAACTCATACTCAATCTCTTCAGGTTCTCCCGCTACGGTAAGAAGCACATAATCACCCACATCCTGCTTAAACCCGGCAGACACATAAGTCTTTCCGGCGGGAATGTTCCAAATAAGATTATAGAACAGTCCATAAAGTTCAATGCCGTCATCGCCCATCATGACCACGTCCTCAGGGTCTAAATCATACTCTCTCGAGAGTATCTGTCTGATCTCCTCATCCGCGGCATCCTCTGTCGTATTCTCTATCGCCGCAATGTCCATTATGCTGGCCGGACTGATCTCTGTCACGTTATCCATCGTACTGTCCGCGCTGCTATTCTCATATGTATTCTTAATGCTTGACCAATGCGCAAATTTCTCATATAAATTCAACACACCGTTTCCTGCCGCTAACGATGTCATACTGCTGCCCAGCAGAAAGCATGTACCCAATGCGATTGCTGTCGTTCTTTTTAATCTGCCGTGTTTCTGATACTCGCTCATATATTCCACTCTCCTCTCGCAATCCGACTTTCCTTCTGCCAACATGAATAACTGGTACCTGTTGCGCTTACCGTCCTCGGAAGATAAATTCAGGATAACCTGAAAATATCCCGAGTCGGTAAACATATGTGCTCCCTTTTCACACGCCACCCTATCGCAATACTTCTCGCAGTCCACCTTCATCTGCTTAAACAGATGATGCGCCGCAGGATTAAACACATGCAACAGAGTAACAATACTGCCAATCGTCTTGATGATAAGATCACCGTTGCGGAAATGACACAGCTCGTGGCAGAAAATAACTCTCGCTTCTTCCTCCGTATAACGCCATAGCGGCATGACCACGGTATAACCATGATCATAAGTAATACACGGCATAGTAACGGAATCATTCATACACACGGACATCCGTCCCTTAATCCCGAGTTCGGCACAGACATCCCGAAACGCCTTGAAAACAACCTCGTCTTCCTCCGGAATATTGCCTCTGCATGTCCATTTCCATCGCAGGCAGCGCACCATCCTGTCGGCCAAAAGTACAAGGAACAATCCGATCCATATATAACCGCCGAGTGCATTTAAGAACTGTGTCAACGGTGTGTGATAGAACAGATTGACCTTATCCTCAGTTCCTGCCGTACTGAACCACCTGCCCGCATANAANACGAGATAGACAATCGGCACAAGAAATGCGCCCAATGAAACCATCGTCAGAAAACGAGTAAATCTCGCATCTAACTTAGTCCACTTTCTNAGCAGCAGTTCCACCAGAAAGAATATGGTTCCTGTGATATCAGTCAGCAGCAATGCAAGGAAAATATTATTTACCCAATCCATCGATCATCGTTTGTATCCTTTCGACCTCATCCTGTCGTAAGGGTCTTCCCTGCGCCAGCGCGCATAGGAATTCATCCGCATTGTCATGATTCCAGAAATTGACGTAGTCATTAGTCAACTGACCCTTATACTCGTCAAGCGGAACCAAGATCTGGTAGAAGAATACACGCCCCTGACGATAATGCCTTAAATACCCTTTTCTTACGAGACGCGCCAGAAATGTAGACACTGTCTGCGGCTTCCATTCCTTATGGTACTTATCATTCACTCTCTGCATGATCTCCATAAGACTGAGCTCTTCATCAGCATCCCATACTGTCTTCATTACTAACTGTTCACAATCTGTTAAATTTTCAAGTGTCATATTCTGCCTCCGTAGTCTCTACACGCTACAATTAGCATTGTAGTTATAGTATTAGAAATATTGTTATATTTCAATAGTATTTTATTATTCGTAGAATATCAAGCAGAAAATGACCTCAAAAGCCCCAAAAATAAACGGTTAGTGTAGTTATACCGACAGAATTCGACATATTTTGCAGAGCCAATAAGGCACATCCCTATCTTAATCCACCTAATTAAAATGCCTTAGGAACTCCACAATTTGATTTTAATGGAAATATATGGATATTGGAACACGCTTTCTCATATTAAAGTTACGTCGCAATTTATACCACAATACGTTGTTTGACGCGCAGCAAAATGGCGCAGTCTAAAACTGCGCCATAAGCCTTTTGACATTTTCTGTAATATCTCCCTTAAAAACCGCAGACCCGGCAACGATCACATTCGCACCGGCGTCAAGGACTACCTTCACATTATCCTGCGTGATTCCGCCGTCTACCTGAATATCCAGCTCCGTCTCCAATTCGTCGNCCATCTCTCTGACCTGTCTGATCCGCTCCGTGGATTCGGGTATATACTTCTGCCCGCCGAATCCCGGTTCCACCGTCATCACCAACAGCATATCCAGCTTCTTAAGGTACTTTCTGACCGCTTCCACAGGCGTCTGGGGCTTGATCGACATACCCGCTTTACAGCCCAGACCATGAATCTGATCGATCAGTTCATCGGCATCCTCCGCCGCCTCCAGATGAAAAGTGATGCTGTCCGCACCGCACTGTGCAAATTCTTTCACATAGCGCTCCGGTCCCACGATCATCAAGTGTACGTCAAATATACTGTTCGTTACCTTACGCAGCGATTTCACCACAGGAATCCCGAAGGAAATCGACGGCACGAACACACCGTCCATCACATCAATATGAAGATACTCCGCACCGGATCTCGCCGCCTGCGTAATCTGTTCTCCCAGCTTGGCAAAATCCGCTGCCAATATCGAAGGGGACAGGATATTCTTTCTCTTAGCCTGCTCAGACATATACACGTCCATGCCTTTCTGAATTATCAAGTGTATACGCTGTCTGACCGAATCGACAGTACAGCGTGCGAACTAAAGCCTATCCGGCACTATTTCATGAACGCTTTCACGGAACCGTAGATTCCTTTACCGTCTAATCCGTACTTCTCCACCAGTGCATTCGCCGGTCCGGACTCGCCGAACACATCCTGCATACCGATCTTAAGAACCTGTGTCGGATATTTTGCAGACAGACAGTCACAAACCGCGCTGCCTAAGCCGCCGATCACGGAATGCTCCTCCGCTGTCACGACCCTGCCTGTCTTCTTAGCGGAAGCCAATACCAGTTCTTCATCCAACGGCTTGATCGTNTGNATATTGATCACTTCCGCGCTGATCCCGTCAGCCGCCAGCATNTCAGCCGCTTCCAGTGNAGANGCAACCGTAATGCCGCTGGCAACGATCGTCACNTCCGTACCCTCGCGAAGCAGAACGCCCTTNCCGATCTCGAACTTATAATCCGGCGTGTCGTTGATCACNGGAACNGCCGCACGACCGAAACGCAGATACACCGGTCCTTCTAATTCTATCGCCGCTCTNACGGCCGCCNTAGCCTCTACATCATCGGAAGGCACGATAACGGTCATGCCCGGAATCGTCCTCATAAGTGCCACGTCCTCATTACACTGATGGGACGCGCCATCCTCTCCCACCGTAATACCGGCATGGGTCGCACCGATCTTNACATTCAGGTGCGGATAGCCGATGGAGTTACGAACNTGCTCGAAGTTACGNCCCGCCGCAAACATGGCGAAGGAACTGACAAAAGGAATCTTGCCGCAGGTAGCAAGCCCCGCCGCAATACCTGTCATATTACACTCTGCAATACCGCAGTCNATATGGCGNTCCGGANATGCTTTCTNAAATACGCNTGTCTTGGTNGCTCCCGCAAGGTCTGCATCCAGAACGACCAGATTCGGGNAATCGGCACCNCANTCGNCAAGTGNATTGCCATAACTTTCNCGGGTAGCAATTTTCTTAACGTCTGCCATTAGTTCGCACCTCCTAATTCTGCTCCGATCTTCTCAAGATCCGCCATTGCCGTCGCATATTCCTNATCGTTAGGCGCTTTGCCGTGCCATCCCGCATTNTTCTCCATGAAGGATACGCCTTTGCCNTTAACAGTCTTACAGATGATCGCCGTGGGCATGCCTTTCGTTGCTNTGGCTTCTTTAAATGCCGCGTCGATCTGGTCGAAATCATTNCCGTCAATATTGATCACATGGAAATTAAAAGCNTCNAACTTCTTATCGATCGGGTAAGGTGANCATACATCGTCGATCTTACCGTCGATCTGCAATCCGTTNTTATCCACGATCACTACCAGATTATCCAGCTTGCGGTGTCCGGCAAACATCGCNGCCTCCCACACCTGNCCTTCCTGAATCTCACCNTCGCCTAACAGTGTATAAGTTCTGTAATCTTTACCATCCATCTTAGCCGCCAGCGCCATGCCTACCGCCGCCGAGATCCCCTGTCCAAGAGAACCGGAAGACATATCCACGCCGGGCGTCTCCTGCATACAGGGATGTCCCTGCAGATAGGAACCCAGATGACGCAGAGTCTTTAAATCTTCCACCGGGAAATATCCTCTGTTGGCAAGCGCGGAGTACAGTCCCGGAGCCGTATGCCCCTTGGATAATACGAAGCGGTCTCTGTCCGCCTTCTTAGGTTCCTTCGGATCGATATTCATTTCCTCGAAATAAAGATATGTAAAAACATCCGCCGCAGACAAAGAACCGCCCGGATGTCCCGCCTTCGCGCCATGCACCGCGGTTATGATCCCTTTACGGACTTCATTAGCTGCTCTTTGTAACTCTAATTTATTCATCGCCGACCTCCGTATTGTTTTTTTAGACATTTCACTACATCATCATAGCACAAACTATACAAATCTACTAGCCAAAATTTGTGAATATTCAATAACTGTTTGTTTCTTGTTACTTTCCCTGCCCGTAATATGCATTTGCACCATGTTTTCTGTAATAATGCTTATCCTGCAGTTCCCGGGGCGCGGGCTGAATCCGTGCATTGATCGTCTCCGCGCGGTAAGCCATCTTCGCCACTTCCTCCAGAACAACCGCATTGTGCACCGCTTCGTGGGCATCCCTGCCCCATGCAAAAGGACCGTGATTCTTGCACAGCACCGCCGGGACAGCCATGGGGTCCTTATCCATTCTCTGAAACTCACCGACGATCAAAAGCCCCGTGTTCTTCTCATAAGCATCCGCGATCTCGTCCGCGTTCAGGCAGCGCAGACACGGAATCTCTCCGTAGAAATAATCAGCGTGGGTCGTTCCATAGCACGGAATGCTCCTGCCCGCCTGTGCCCAGCTTGTGGCATAGGACGAATGGGTATGCACCACGCCGCCGATCTCCGGATATGCCTTATACAGCTCCACATGGGTCGCCGTATCGGAAGAAGGATTGTACTTACCCTCCACCTTATTGCCTTCCAGATCCACTAACACCATATCATCGGGTGTCAATTTATCGTAGTCCACGCCGCTGGGCTTAATCGCAAAGATCCCGCTCTCCGCATCGATCCCGCTGACGTTTCCCCATGTAAAAGTAACCAATCCGTATTTCGGCAGAAGCATATTCGCCTCGTAGACCCGTTTCTTTAACTCCTCTAACATCTTCTCTGATCACCCCTTTCCCTGTATATCTTCATCTCTTTTTATATGTTTTCAACCGCCGCTCTCTCGATCGCAAGCCCCGCGCCGTACAGCTTCATAAATTCATTGAAGCCCTGCACATCAGAAGCCTTCGGTTCCATCTTCTCACCCTTCTGTCCGGCAAATACTTTGCTGTCTAAGAACGCCGCAAGACTCTCGTCCGCACCCTTNTTGATCATATAGGAAGCCAGAAGCGCNATTCCCCATGCGCCGCCTTCGCCNGCGGTCTCCATAACNCTCACCGGCGCNTCGATGGCNGCNGCCAGAATGCTCTGTCCCACGCCNTTGGTCTTAAAGAGTCCGCCGTGTCCGAGNATCTCATCCACCTGTACGCCTTCCTCTTTCAGCAAAATGTCNAGNCCGGTCTTTAATGCGCCCAGAGAGGTAAATAAGTGTACTCTCATAAAGTTCGCCAGATTAAACTNCGCATCGGGTCTGCGCACAAACAGNGGCCGNCCCTCNTTNAATCCGGTCACNTGCTCACCGGANAAATANTTNTATGCNAGCAGACCGCCGCAGTCGNCGTCACCCTCTAACGCTTTGCGGTACAGATTGCCGTACAGCTCGTTCATNTCCACTTTCATGCCCATCAGNTCNGAATANTCTTTGAACAGATTCACCCACGCNTTCAGATCGGAAGTACAGTTGTTACAATGCACCATAGCCACCAGNCTGCCGTCNGGCGTAGTCACCAGNTCNATAGCATCGTATACTTTNGAGAGTTCTTTCTCCAATACGATCATGCCGAATACACTTGTTCCGGCGGACACATTNCCCGTGCGCTGTGCAACGCTGTTGGTTGCCGCCATGCCTGTTCCCGCATCACCTTCCGGCGGGCAGAAAGGAACGCCTGCCTGCAATGTGCCTGTAGGATCNAACAGTTTCGCGCCTTCTTCCGTCAGTGCACCGGCCTGCTGTCCAGCCGTGTATACAGCGGGCAGCACATCACGCAGCTTCCATGCAAAACCNTTATCCGCCACAGCCGCGTCGAACTGATCGATCATCCGCTCGTTGAACTGTCCCGTCTCAATGTCGATGGGGAACATACCGGAAGCCTCGCCCACACCGACGATCTTCTCGCCTGTCAGCTTCCANTGAATGTAACCCGCCAGTGTAATGACGAATCTCAGATCCNCCACATGCTCTTCCCCGTTTAAGATCGCCTGATACAGATGCGCGATGGTCCACCTCTGGGGAATATGATAATTGAAANGTTCCGTCAGTTTCACGGAAGCCTCCTCCGTAATCGTATTTCTCCATGTACGGAAAGGCACCATCAACTCGTCCTTCTCATTAAATGCCATATAGCCATGCATCATGGCGCTGAACCCGATGGCACCGATCTTCGTCAGCNNCTCGCCATACTGCGCCTGTACATCCTCTGTCAGCTTCTGATAACAATCCTGTAATCCCGTCCAGATATCATCCAGNCTGTACGTCCAGATGCCGTTCTCCAATCTGTTCTCCCAGTCATGCGCGCCNGANGCGATCGGCTGATTCNATTCATCCACCAGAACCGCCTTGATTCTTGTCGAGCCGAACTCAATCCCCAACACCGCCTTACCGCTTGCGATANACTCTTTTGCTCCCATCACTTACCTCCTGTTCTACGACTACCTACACGCTGTACGACATACAGAGAAAATAAAATGCATTTTTTTCACTGCATCACTTTGTAAAATTTATATATACGCGCAATGCTCATAATATCATTATAAAGTATTTAAGCTAAATCTCAATCCGAGATTGTAAAGATACCGCAATATTTTTATGTATCGCCTATCCGGTCTTTTCCTTTCTTCCTCTCATGATTTGACGGAAAGGTTCATATATTAATATCAATATCAATCCATCCGGCAGGTACTCTCTTGAAACATGTCCTATCTCCCAAACAGTGGGCTGCCGCCCTGATCCTCTTTACAGGCTTTAGCCTTGCTACCCTCTTCGGGTATGTACATAATCACGCGGACGCAGAATTCGAATCCTTCACGGAAGAATTCTTCTTAAACGAACTACAGACAAATCCGATTCATTTCCACTATTCCGTAGATGATCCGGATACTTACCGGATCGATGAATCCTTGCTTAAAATGCCCATATACCACGAAGGAGAGGCTGCAAATGACATCTACGCATTGTCCCTTCTGCAAGGGCAGCTGGCAAAATACNATAACCGGAAACTTTCGGACAGCAACCGNTATCTTTGCAATCTGCTGCAATCCTACATAGATGCGCTTAGCTGCACAGCCGCATACCCGTATTTCTCCGAACCGCTCTCNCCCTCGTCGGGAGCGCCCTCNGAGCTGCCGATCCTGTTGGCGGAATACCGGCTGGACAACGTAAATGANATAGAATTATATCTATCCATCCTGACACAGATTCCGGACTATTTCGACGGGCTTATGGTGTATGAGCGGGAAAAAGCGGCCGCCGGACTCTTCATGTCCGATTCGACCGTCTCTAAAGTGATCCGTCAGTGCAGCGCCCTCATGGANCCGGAACAGTTAAATAACAATACACACTTTCTGGAGGCCACCTTCGATACGCGCCTGCAGGAACTGATCCGCCGCGGGCTGCTGACCGAGGAAGAGGCACTCTCCTATCAGTCAGAAAATAACCGGCTGCTGACCACCGTTGTAGCTCCCGCCTATGAGCGTCTCGCCGACGAGCTTACGCTGCTTAGCGGAAGNGGCGAAGAGCTGTGCGGTTTGGCGCACCGCCCCGGCGGCCGCGAGTNNTACGAAGCGCTTCTGCACCTGCAGACCGGCTCCTGCCGCGATATTGATGAAATCAAGCAGCTTCTCTATAATGATCTGTCATCCAACTATACCGCTTTAGGGCATCTGCTTCAGAGTGATAGCTCCATTCGTGATAAACTCACGGAAGATACCGCCCTGCTTCCCGAGATGTCCCCGAAAGACATCCTCGGCTATCTGAAGACATCCATACAGCAGGACTACCCGTCGATCCCCGAAGACGCAGGCGGTAATGCGATCGACTGCACCGTCAAATATGTGGATGACAGTCTGGAAGCCTATACAGCTCCCGCTTTCTACATGACGCCGCCCATCGATAATGTACTGAACAATACGATCTATATCAATGCACTGGACACTTCCGATGCGCTTTCACTATTCACCACACTGGCGCACGAGGGTTATCCCGGGCATCTCTATCAGACCGTATACAGCCAGCGTTTCCGCAATCGGTNCGGTACAACACCGCTNCGCAGCGTACTTTACTACGGCGGGTATGTGGAAGGCTGGGCAATCTATGCCGAGATGTCCTCCTACGATTATGCCATACAGCTTGCCTCTAGGTCCTATCCGGAAGCGGAAGGATATTACCGCGCCTGCCGTCTGGACCGCCAGATACAGCTCTGCCTGTACTCCCTGCTTGATATTGCCATCCACTATGACGGTGCCTCCTATGAGGATGTGCGGAATATCTTCGCCTCCTTCGGCTCCTTAGATGACTCTACCATAGCCGCGATCTANGCNTANATAGCNGAAGAGCCCTGTAATTACCCGAAATACTATCTCGGCTATCTGGAAATCATGGAATTAAAAAAACAGGCTGCCGTAGTCTGGTATAATGCGCGTCAGACTGATGGCGCCCGTCATGATACAATAAACGGCTCCGTGATGAATGATCACGAATTCCTGTACTATTTTCACAGTTTCCTGCTGGAAAACGGTCCTGCGGATTTCGGNACGCTGTCGGAATTATTAATCGGCAGCGGCAGCCCGCAGGCTGTCAGGTAACCCGAAAGAAATGATACAGCTTCGCAAGGGCCTTCTCCAGAATCCGCTGCTCCTCCTCCGTCAGTTCTTCTACCACGGATTCAATCATCTGCTCATGAAATCTACGGTGATGAAGATATGCCCGTTTGCCCTTGTCAGACAGGGAGATCAGCACGACCCGCCTGTCCTCCTCGCTCCGCACCCTNTCTACATAGCCCTTCTTAACCAAGCTGTTGATCGCGATGGTGAGCGTTCCTGTCGTGACTTCCAAGGAACGCGCCACACTGGTCATGTTCTTCGCGCCCTCCATGCCGATCGCCTCGATCACATGCATATCATTGGTCGTCACATCCTTATATTCTTCGGTGCGCATCGCACGTTCCTCTATCACATTAACATTGCGGAACAGTCTGACCAGCACATCATTCAGCGTACTGTTGATATTCATAACCTTTTCCATTCTGAAACCTCCGCATATTATAACAGCGTTCTTACATCTACCGGACACCGCTCATCAATACTCTGCATTTGGTTTTACTATTTTAACAAATAATAGTTTGACAGTCAAATTAATTTTTCTATTCTAATATTCTTACACAAATTATAAAATTTATTTTATAAATTATTTCTTTTTTCTTTCGATATTTGACACATCTCATTCACAATTATCCCTTATAGTATTAATTGTAGTTGGGGAATACATAATGAAATGATTCTAATCTACACCTTATAGGAGCCGCCGGTGCTGCTTCGGTGCTGACCGGCTTCGACTAAACATAACAGAGATGTTCCTAACCGGCATCCTGTTGACATATACTGAGTTTACACATTTCTATCCTTCTCACACATAAGAAACGGCACTCCTTACGGATGTGCCGTTTCTTATATTTTACATGTTCTACCCTTACACCATAATTCCTGCCAGCACAATACTTGCGATCACGCCCGCCAGTGTAGCAAGCAGCGCACCCGTCAGCGTATAGCGCGTCTTCGTCACCTTCGCTGCCAGAAAATAGACCGACATTGTATAGAAGATCGTCTCGGTACAGCTCATCATGATTGAAGTGGTCAAGCCGATCAGGGAATCCGGCCCGTGATTCTTAAAGATATCCAACACCAGCCCCGTTGCTGCCGAAGAAGAAAACATCTTGATCAGAATGAGCGGCACCAGCTCCGACGAAAACCCCATTCTGGCGGTTATCCCTGCGAACAGACCTCCCACAAAATCCAAAAAGCCTGATGCGCGGAGCACTCCCACCGCTACCATTAACCCGATCAATGTGGGCATGATCTGGATCACTGTATGGAAACCGTCTTTTGCCCCTTTAATGAAATCCTCGTACACATTACTGCGGGCGGCGAGTCCGTACGCTACGATATAAAAGATAATGACGGGGATAATAATGTTGGAAATATTAGATAATGCTGCAACCATGGGTGACGCCTCATTGAAATACGAGCATTCCTTTATCTGATTTGAACATGAAAATTTCCCATAAGGATTAGGGGGAAGTGCATTTTCTAAACTGAGGGGGCAGATTGCACAATCTGCCTATGAAAATTTATTAATACACCTTTTGGCACTCTAATCCTATAATACAAAATAAAGGACTGCATAGATTATTAATATAATTTATGCAGTCCTTCTATATCATATGTCTTAATCTTGTCTTATGTACTCTGTCCGCCTGTCATTATTCTGCAGCGACTCCCGCTACGATATTCCTCGCCACATACACACCGCTCGCAGACGCATGGGAAAGTGAATGGGTTACGCCGCTGCCGTCGCCGATAATATAAAGTCCTTTATATTTCGTCTCAAGGTGTTCATTGATCTCCACTTCCATATTGTAGAACTTCACTTCCACACCATACAGCAGCGTGTCATCATTGGCNGTNCCGGGCGCGATCTTGTCGAGGGCATAGATCATTTCAATAATACCGTCCAGAATACGCTTCGGAAGCACCAGACTNAAGTCTCCCGGAGTCGCTGACAGNGTAGGCTCCACCANNCCNTCCNCAATNCGNTTNNAGTTGCTGCGTCTTCCTCTCACCAGATCNCCGAACCGNTGCACGATCACTCCGCCGCCCAGCATNTTNGANAGNCTTGCAATGCTCTCNCCGTAACCGTTACTGTCCTTGAAAGGCTCGGAGAAATGNTTCGCTACAAGCANTGCAAANTTGGTGTTGTTCGTCTGTTTATCCGCACCCTCATAGCTGTGTCCGTTCACNGTCACGATACCGTTCGTGTTCTCGTTGACCACGATCCCGTGAGGATTCATNCAGAAAGTCCGCACCCGGTCNTCGAACTTCTCTGTGCGGTAGACGATCTTACTCTCNTANAGNTCNTCNGTCAGATGGGAAAANATNACCGCCGGNAGCTCCACCCTGACNCCGATATCTACCCGGTTNGACTTCGTCTCAATNTCCANNTNCTCACANACCNTNTCCATCCATTTGCTNCCGCTGCGCCCTACAGANATGACACANTTGTCACATTCATNNGTTTCATTCTCACATACNATGCGATANCCCTCACNCATAGTCTCTACNGCCCGAACCGGCGTATCGAAATGAAATTCNACTTTATCTTTCAANAATGCATANAGATTNTCCANNACAACATAGTTNATNTCCGTTCCNAGATGACGCACNGANGCATCCAATAAGTTCANCTTATTNTGCAGGCACAATTTCTTAAAATGNCTNCCGGCCGTAGTGTACAGCTTCGTACCCTCNCCGCCGTATTTCATGTTGATCTCATCCACATACTTCATCAGNTCAATGGCCTGNTTCTTNCCTACATGCTCATANAANGTNCCNCCGAAATCNTTNGTNATNTTNTATTTNCCGTCGGAAAAAGCNCCCGCNCCGCCGAAACCGCTCATNATNGAACAGCTNTTNCANNGCACACAGCTNTTNACCTTATCTCCNTCGATCGGNCAATGTCTTGCCTCCAGCGCATGTCCCGATTCAAACACNGCNATCTTTAAATCTTTCTCCTGCTGNANCAGTTCATATGCCGTGAAAATNCCTCCCGGNCCTGCACCNATAATAATTACNTCGTATTTCATAGAAANCCCTCCTNACTGNCAGAAAATCAATTCGTACTTTCCGCACACATNCCGNATGCTGCCTCNNGTTAACAGNTCACNTGATCATCTGTATCTNNTGCAGATAATCNACNATCCGTCTNNCCGACTCATCAAAAGCNTCNTCCGTAAANCCATGTTCCGCNCCNTCNATCACATAATACTCCNCATCTTNATACGTTGCNGCCGCNCTCTCAGAATAGGATATCGGAACAACCGTGTCCTTATTGCCGTGCANCAGNAGAACCTTTTTCTTATAGTTNCCGATCTCCTTATAGACATCATAATCCCACATNTCNTCTGCGTAAGGCCGCCCTGCCNTAATCCAGTGAAAAGGAAANGTGTCCGGTATCTCTTGCCGNGACGGAAACATCTCATGAACAATATCGCTGATCACAAATCCCGGATACATCAATACAAGCCCTGCAATATCCTGCACATGCCTCGCCGCCGTGATCGCCGCAACNGCAGCTCCCTGACTGGTNCCCAGCAGCNCAATNNGNNCGGTATCTACGAAATCCCACTGCATNGCCGNCTCTATNACCGCCTCTAAATCTGCTACTTCTGTCATNACNGACATCTGGGTGGTCTCNCCGTCGCTCTTAGTTCCGCCGCCGCCACNGAAATCAAAACAGTAGACCGCCACNCCNCAGGGNGCTAACTGNCTTGCATAATGAGCNGTACTGGAACTATGGGAACCGCCNAATCCATGNGCNCATATGATAAGCGGTANNCGCTCCCTGCCGNNNTCCGGGATATAAGCAATGCCGTANATTTTTTGTCCCTTGTTATATACGCAGATCTCTTTCTGTTTATACTCATAAGACGGCAGGTTCTTGAGCACCATCCCCTGCCCTTTTTCTCTCCCGATCTTCTCCGGTGTGGTCTGCTGCATTGCAGATGCCTCCTATTCTTTGACNCCTTAGTATAACTTCATGTCTTATTATACAACACTTAAGTTATTTACAAAACACAGTTTTTCACCCGTTCAAAAAAATACCGAAATGCATTAAGAGCAATTTACTCGGCATATTCCGACTCGGTCTTGACCGAGTAAAGTTTGACTGTTATTTATGGTCATGATATACTATATTGTAAAGAATTAGATCGAAAGGAACTCAGTGCATGAAATTTTTCGGGAGAATTGCAGAAAAGAAACGCCTCCATCATTTTTTGGAACAGAATAATCAGTCAGTATCCTTGATCTATGGACGCCGACGTGTCGGAAAAAGCGAGTTGATCAAGCAGCTTTTAAAAGAATCTGATATCTCCGGCATTTATTATGAATGCAAGCAGACAACAGAATTAAATAATGTGGAAAGCTTGTCCGAACTGATATCCGAAAAATTCGGATTACCCAGACTTGCTTTTCAAGGCATTGAAGATACATTGGATTATTTATTTCAAAAAGCCACACACGAAAAACTAATTCTTGTGTTAGATGAATATTCCTATTTGCACGATTCTGTCATCGGAATGGACAGCATCCTTCAGTCGTTGATCGACAAGTATAATGACGCTTCCCAGATAAAATTGATCCTCTGCGGTTCCTTCGTTGATGTGATGAAATCACTTTTACTTAGTGATAATCCATTATATGGCCGTGTTGATCTGACGCTCAACCTCAAACCGATGGATTATTATGAGTCCGCCCTATTTTATCCAGATTTTTCTAACGAAGATAAAATCAGGCTGTATAGCGTATTTGGCGGAATCCCATATTTTAATAAATGTATTGATTCTTCTTTAACAGTAAGAGAAAATATTGTAGACCTGATTGCTTCCCCAGGCGCACGTTTTGAAAATGAGGTTTCTATGTATTTGAAATCTGAAATTTCAAAAATTACGAATGCGAACGAAGTATTTGAAGCNNTGGCACGCGGCTTTTCCAGATATAGTGATATTTTATCGCAATCACATGTATCCAGTGCCCCGACCATGGTGGATGTTCTGGATAAACTAATTCGTATGGAAGTTGTTCAGAGGCTGACACCGATCAATGACGAGAATAATAAACGAAAGGCCGGCTATTATATAATCGATAATCTTTCTTTGTTTTATTATCGTTACATCTTTCGTTATTCTTCTCAGCTTAATATCATGGAACCGGAAATATTCTACGACCGGTATATTAAAAATGATTTTGAAACTGCATATGTTCCGCATATCTTCGAAACAATTTGTAAGCAGTATCTGATTCGGCAAAACCGCCTTGGTATGATGGAAGTACCTTTTGAAAAAATCGGCAAATATTATTACGACGATCCGATCCGCAAAAAAAATGGAGAATTTGATATCGTCACCCAAGATTCACACGGTTACATTTTCTATGAAGCTAAATTTCGAAAAGAGCCTGTCTCTTCACAGATGATCGAAAACGAAATAAGCCAAGTAAACTCAACGGCATTAAACTGCTATAAATATGGATTTTTTAGCAGATCCGGATTTACCGCAAAATCAGACGGAAAATTGATATTAATCTCTCTGGATGACCTTTATGCTTAATTCAACAGGGCTGTTGCAGATTTAACGCGACAGCCCCGTTTCACAGATATTTGCCACATCAACCTTGATAAAGCCTGCGCTCTGCCCCGGCACATGCAACATCCCGTCTTCGCAGTTTATCGGCTTCCCCAATGTGTAGATCACATCTTCTAACCGATATGCACAGGGACAGACAGTATCTGTTTCAGAAGGATTAAGCACTACCAGTATTTTGTCATTTTCATCTGCACGCAGATATACGAGCGGATATTTTTCCGGCTCACAATACACAAACTGAATCGTCCCGGATGCACACAAAGCGGGATACGATTTGCGGATTTCACATAGTTTCCGGATCTCATTCCAAAGTGACCCCTCATCGGACATCTGCCCGGAGACTATAGGCGCATTCTCTGATAAATCCTGCTGTGTATAAAGTTTATCTGCCGNTGCCTTTGAAAATCCGTAATTTGCTTCGCCATTCCACTGCATCGGTGTTCTTGCACCNGTACGATCATATCCGCCCTCAACAGACGGAATCTCCAAATGCTGCATTCCGATCTCATCACCATAATATACGAACGGTGCTCCGGGCATTGACAATAGAAACGCAAATACAATCTTTAACTCTTCTTCATCCAGATATTTGCGAATTCTCTCCATATCATGGTTTCCGGACGGAATNCAGATCAACCCTTTTCCGTTTGTNAAAGNATAATTTTTGCAATAGGTGTCTACAAACGAGGAAGCATCGCCTTTTCCCTCCCGGCAAAAATATGGATGTTCACAACGGAACAGATCCATATAGTGAGAAGGTCCGTAATGAAGCAGAAAATCCATATGGAATCCGGCCATCAAAGATTTATCNGGTTCACCCCACTCAGANATCAATACTGCCTCCGGATATTTATCATCCAGAAAATTGCGAACGTCCTGCCAAAGCTTTATTGTTTCCACACTTCCGTAATCGTTTTTTACCAACGATCCTGCCATATCTACACGAAATCCGTCACACCCCTTAGACAGCCAAAAAGCCATAACATCCTTCATCGCNTGACGTGTCGCCAACGCCTCCGGAGCATCTACNGCACTCTGCCACGGCTCGCTCGGATTGGCAAAACCATAGTTCAGCGCCGGCTGATTCGAGAAAAAGTTAACNGCAACACTGCCATTCCTCGGATACAATCCNCGCANCGAGCCGGAAATCCCTTCATAATCCGCCGCATCNGTCCAGACCGAATCCGTCCAGATNTATCTGCCCGAATATTGGTTTGACTCATTTTTACANGATTCCCGAAACCATGGATGCTCTGTAGAGGTATGCCCCGGCACTAAATCAAGGATGACATGCATACTGCGCATATGGGCTTCTTTAAACAAACGGAACAGATCTTCGTTCGTTCCATAGCGCGGCGCCACCTGACAATAATCAGACACGTCGTATCCCGCATCGCCAAACGGNGACAGATAACATGGATTCAGCCAAAGAGCATTGCATCCCAAATCACAGATATAATCCAGTTTTTCAATAATACCGGGAATATCTCCTATCCCATCCCCATTACTGTCATAAAAACTCTGCGGATAGATTTCATAAAAAATACTTTGTTCCAACCAGTGTGTCATAGTATGATTCCTCGCTTTCTTTTTCTCTTATCTTTTTTTGCAAGTGTCTCGGTATATTACAAATTGAATTATATCCCGCAAACCGAAGCAAATGTTGAAGAATATCCATACATTATGTTAAAATATCCATATTAAATTACCCTGCGGCAAGCTACAGGCTATCAAACCTGTGATGGATTAAAAATAGNAATGAAGAAAAGGACAGACATATGAAACAGAACTTACAGGAAACAAGACCGCAAGGCACTTTGATGCGTCCCTTAAGAATTTATCTGATGCAAGAGCCTAACGGAAAAATTGATGTTCCGTACCATTGGCAGGAAACTGCGGAAATTTTATGGATACAGACCGGAGAATTGAATCTGAAAATTCAAGAAAAAACCTATATTGGAAAAGCAGGAGACATTTTTTGCATCAATCCCAGACAGTTACATGGAATGCAGTCACAGACACCGGACTGCACCTATCTGGCTNTTATCTTTCCCCTTTCATGGCTTCAATTCTCGCAAATGGACGAAGCGGCGGAAATGTATCTGAATCCTCTCATAGAAGGAAAAGCACAAATAATTACACAGCTACCTGCACCAGTTGCCGGACAAGCACATACTGCTTTTCAGAAAATATATGACAATTATTGCAATAACGATGGAAACTGGCTTATGATCAAGGCAGAGCTTCTACGTTTCTATGCCTTCCTGTATGAAAACAATCTGATAATCTACAGGCAACACGAAGATTCCGCTCANACGCGCCTGCTCCTTGAAATTGCACACTACATTCAAATACATTACAACGAAAAGCTTTCTTTGCAAAAATTAGGTCAGGAATTCCATATGTCCCCCAAATATTTCAGCGTCTTTTTTCAAAAACATTTTTCCAGAAATTTTACGGAATATTTAACCGCAATTCGCATTGAGCGCGCAAAGAAAATGCTTATCGAATCCGATGCGGATATGGAATTGATCTCACAGCAGACAGGTTTTGCTTCCAGCAGNTATTTCATCCGAATGTTTCGTGAAACCCTCGGTNTGACNCCCGGACAATATCGTCAGAATTTCAAATGCAGGAAAGATGGCCTTTAGGGCAGCCATTCGGCAGAAAAGCTCTTGATATCGGGATATAATGAGCGAGACCGAAAAACAACGGGGCTGTTGCAGATTTAATGCGACAGCCTCGTTTCACAGATAATTCCTGTTTGATTTATCTGGTTTTACTCTAAAATTGATCAGCCAGAGCAGCCGCCTGTTTACATCCGTCTGTTTTCTCGATATCGCCCACATTTAAAACGCTGGGAACAAGNACTTCGCCTACCATCTTCCATTTCAATAATGCNGCGGANCGCTCCACCGGAATGCGAACCCCGTCCATAACAGACATATCATCCTCTTCNCAGCAGGTGATCAGTGCGCACTCTTTTCCTGCCACATCTTTGCCAGCCACACAGAACGAAAACANCCTGTCAATAACACCCTTAATCTGTGCNGGAATGGAATACCAATAGACCGGTGTCGTAAATACAACGGCATCTGCTTCCAAAATAGCCGGAGCAATTTCATTAAAGTCNTCATCAAAAGAACATGCTTTACCGGTCTTATANCAGGTTTCACACGCATGGCANCCGCCTACTTTTTTCATGGCAGCATCAAANCGNGTNACCGTATGTCCCTTTTCTTCTGCTGCTTTGATAAACGCATCTGTCATTGCAAAACTGTTTCCGTTTTTTCTCGGACTTCCTGTGATTACAACAATCTTTTTACTCATAAATATGCACTCCTTTGCTTTTCCATCTTTTACTGCCTTGACTTGTTTTGCAGTTCATACTATGATACTAGCACAAACTAAATCAAAAACAAGTACGCACATTCAGGTGCGATACTTACACTAAAGTTATATACTTACCAAAAGGAGAGTATAAAATGGAAGGACGCTGTATTTCTCAAGAATGTTTAAACGACACAGGCTTTAGCTATACCTTATCCCTGATTAACGGGAAATATAAAATGACGATTCTTTACACCTTAATGGAGTTCGGAATCGTCCGTTTCAATGAAATGAAAAAATATATCGGTAATATCTCTTATAAAACATTAAGTTCCACCTTAAAGGAACTGGAGGCTGACAGGCTGATTCATCGGGAGGAGTATCCGCAGATTCCCCCGAAAGTGGAGTACAGTCTTACCGAGCGCGGGAAATCTCTGATCCCTATTTTGGACGGGATGTGTGAATGGGGTTCCAAGAACAGAATCTGATGGTATCATGTATTTTCTTCTAGATGAACACAGTCTCAAATCCTATTTCAAAAAAATGTGTATATACACATTTTTTTGAAATAATATATTGTCCGTTTCACCGCTGCCGAATATGTTCTGCCCCTTTTTTAACAACCATCCGCACATGCTCATCCACTAAAGCATAAAATATCATTTTCCCATCCCTGCGCCGCCTTACCAGCCTATTTGACTTCAAAAGGTCTAAATCTCCTTACAGTTTCTTCACAAACAGGCCGCGGATTGCATTCAGCACCGCAATGATCATAACGCCTACGTCCGCAAAGATCGCCAGATACATATTCGCAATACCTACAGCTCCTAAAGCAAGGCAGGTGAATTTAACAACAAGTGCCATCGTAATATTCTGATAAACGATCCGCAGGCATTTCCTTGAAATCTTGATTGCCTTTGCAATCTTGAGCGGGTCATCATCCATCAAAACAATGTCTGCCGCTTCAATTGCCGCATCGGACCCCATCGCGCCCATAGCAATACCGATGTCCGCTCTGGAAAGCACCGGTGCATCATTGATGCCGTCACCTACGAACGCCAGCTTTGCCTTGCCCGGCTTCATCTGCAGNAGTTCTTCCACCTTNTCCACCTTANCNGCNGGAAGAAGCTCACTNTAAACTTCATCAATCTCAAGGGANGCGGCAACCTGATCTGCCACTTTCNTCGCATCCCCNGTCAGCATGACGGTCTTGTCTACNCCTGCTTTCTTTAATTCTGCAATCGCAGCCTTAGAATGAGGTTTTATAATATCGGAGATTACGATATGNCCNGCATATTTNCCATTAATCGCCATATGAATAATTGTTCCGGTCGAGTGACAATTCTGATACGGAATNTTNAAGTGNTTCATNAGTTTATCATTTCCGNCAGCTACATCCATGCCATCCACTTTCGCGGTCACACCATTTCCGCTGATCTCTTGTATATCCGATACGCGGCTTCTGTCAATTTCCTTTCCNTANGCNCGCTGTAAGCTCTTGCTGATGGGNTGGGAAGATGCGCTCTCTGCCAGAGCCGCATACTCAATCAGCTTCTCATTCTCTATAGTAGAATGATGAATCCCATTTACCTCAAAAACACCTTTTGTCATGGTTCCGGTTTTGTCAAAAACAACATATTTGGTCTGGGAAAGAATTTCCAGATAATTGGAACCCTTTACCAACACGCCCTCTTTGCTTGCNCCTCCAATNCCTGCGAAGAAACTCAAAGGAATACTGATTACNANNGCACAAGGGCAACTGATAACGAGGAANGTCAATGCCCGGTAAATCCAGACACCCCAGTCCGCAGACAGNCCCATAAAAAGCATACGGACAANNGGAGGNAGGAACGCCAGCGCCAATGCACAGTAGCAGACAGCCGGAGTATATATCTTAGCAAATTTCGAAATAAAATCCTCGGACTTTGATTTGCGGGAGCTTGCATTTTCCACCAAATCCAAAATCTTGGAAACCGTGGATTCCCCAAACTCTTTCGTTGTCTGTATCTTCAATACACTTGTCATACTGATACATCCGCTGATTACTTCATCTCCGGCTTTTGCCTCCCTCGGCAAACTTTCCCCGGTCAATGCGCTGGTATTCAGACTGGATGAGCCTTCAACAATGATCCCATCAATCGGCACTTTCTCTCCCGGTTGAACAACNATAACGCTGCCAATCTCTACTTCATCCGGATCTACCTTCTCCAGTTTGCCATTTCGCTCAACATTCGCATAATCAGGNCGAATATCCATCAGATTGCTGATATTACGGCGNCTCTTGCCCACTGCATAGCCTTGGAACCATTCGCCNATCTGATAAAACAGCATAACGGCAATCGCTTCCAAATATTCACCATTCTCATAAATAGCCAGNGNCATNGCTCCNACGGTAGCCACTGCCATCANNAAACTNTCATCAAATACCTGACGGTTTTTNATTCCNTTTNCCGCTTTCCTTAAAATGTCNTGCCCGATAATAAAGTAATCAATCAGATAGCACGCNAAACGTATCCACCGCCCTGCAGACGGGAATAAATAATTGTCAACCGTATCAAACATCTCTGCGGAAATAAACTGGAGTGACAATAATATAACGGCAGTAATCAAAATCCGGATCATCATGACCCTCTGCTTTCTGGTCAAGCCTCCTTTGCGGCTGCNGATAAAAATAAGAACAATGGCAGCCATTATGATAACGACCGTCAGCAGTATGCATATCACTAATTCCTGCATAACTATCTCCTTTCAATAATTAAGTAATTGTTTATTTGTTTGNGATAGAAAAGACACCCCAAAACTGCCGAAGTGCATTTTTAAGGGTGCCCATCCATTCCACTGCCCTGCATTGCAAGGCACGGCAGTTCTGATTAAAGAAAAATTTCGCAGTCAGGTTCTACCTTTTTACAAGCCTTCAGCACATCCTCCATCACAGCTTTCGGCTCATACCCGTCGGCAAATTCCACGTTCATTTTCAGGGTCATAAAGTTAACTGTTGCACTCTGCACACCGGCAGTCTTGCGGGCCGCATCCTCCATCAGATTTGCACAGTTGGCGCAGTCTACTTCGATTTTGTAAGTCTTTTTCATTGGAAAATTCCTCCTCATTAAATATTTATAATTTTATGATTAAGTACTTGTTTAATCATCTTGGTTGCAGTATAATACAGCCAGAAACAGAAATCAATGCCTTAGAATCACACCCTGCCAAATGGGCGAAAAACATTTCCAATCGGGCGAAAACGGAGGAAACTATATGTTAAAAAAAGAACTGCCACACCATCATNCAGAAGGAACTAATACATCCTATATACAGGAACAGCTAAGTAATATTGACGATTTTCAGACGATTGCAGAAATCTTCAAGCAGCTTGGAGACACCACCAGAATCCGTATTTTCTTTCTGTTGTGTCACTGTGAAGAGTGCGTGATCAATATTTCCGCCCTGCTGGACATGTCCAGTCCTGCGGTATCCCATCACCTGCGGCCGCTACGCAACAGCGGACTGATCGTCAGCCGCCGTGAAGGGAAGGAAGTCTATTACCGGGCGGCGGACACACCGCAAAGCCGGCTTCTGCACCAGATGATCGAGCAGGTTATGGAAATCGCCTGCCCCAGATAAAAAAACGAGCAGAGCTCGTTTGCGAGATTTGTTCGCTTACGCTTCACAAACTCGTGGCAATCCGGGTAATTTCCTAATAGAATAAAGGAAGGTATCACAATGATAGATGAATTGACAGACATCCGCGGCTCTTTTATCAAACACCATAGCACGGATCATATTAAAACAATTGAATTATATCCCGGCATTGAATTATCCTACCTCACCCTGACAACAGACAAACTCTCTGTACATCACGCCGCTCTCGACCATATACTTGAGATCAATTACTGTCATTCGGGGCGCATTGGATGGAAAATGGGGAATGGAAACAGCGTTTATCTCGGCCAGAAGGATTTCTCCCTGCATACCATGAAAACCTGTGCTGATTCCGTAATATCCCTGCCAAACGGAGATTATGAAGGGCTTACTATCAGCATTGACTTAAGAGAACTTACAGATAATCCGCCCGAGGTACTCTCCGGGACAGGAATTACAGGGACGTTTCTGTATGACAAATTCTGCAAAAACAGTCCCATTACCTCACTTGCAGGAAACGAACAGACGGAAAGCTTTTTTTCCGCATTCTACGGCCAGCCGGAACATTTGCAGATTTCCTGGCAAAAAATAAAAGTACTGGAACTCCTGCTGTATCTTGGCGGGTTAAAAGTTGACTCAAAAAACTGCCTGACGGAATATCAGTCAGAGCAGATTGAAATTATCAGGAAGATTCATGATCAGCTAACAGAACATATGGAACAAAGGTTTACCATTGAAACACTGTCAAAACAATATCTGATAAACCCTACCACATTAAAAACCATGTTCAAATCCGTCTATGGAACCTCGATTGCCGCCCACATAAAAGAGCACCGCATGGAGAAGGCAGCAAAACTGCTCCGTGAAACCAGTCTAAGCATTGCTGAAATTGCAGAAAGTGTAGGATATGACAGCCAGAGTAGATTTACGGCAGCATTTAAAGCGTATTGCGGAAAGCTCCCCAAGGACTATCGGAACTCTTAAATACAATTTCTTTCCTTCAGCTCCCTATTCAAGAGACAGCGTCACCGTAACATCGCCGGTTCCCAACGTCTCCCGGAGTTCTTCTGCATCCACATCGTCAATCTTCCCGATGGGTGTCAGACTCCACGAATTTGTATCATAATAGATGGCGAGTGTCCTGCCCTGATACAGAATAATATCGCCTGCCTGCGTATTCATCTGCTCATTGTTCTGCGGTAGCGTCACCCCTAAGTCCGCGCCCTTTTCCATATTGGCATAATCACTCATATTCAGGGTAAACGACCCGTCCGCCATCAGCTCCCTCAACGCATCCACGGAAGAATTATCCGCCAGCGTTGCTGTATAAACACTCTCTCCAACCTGCACTTTCATCTTCATATCTGTTACCTCCTGCTCTGTATTATCATTTCGGTTCTCTTCACTGTTTCCACAGGCTGTTATTGTAAATAACACCGCAGCAAGCAGTACCATACAAATTCGTTTCCTCATACTCTGCCTCCACTTCTGATTTCTCTATCATCCATCTTTACTCGCCATCGCTCCTAATCTTCTACTTACGAAATTGTTCTTCTCTTATTTATCTTTCATTATATAGATTCGTTCGTCTAATAACAAATGCTTATATATTATTCATATGTATAGCTAAAACCTATAGAAAAACGTGCTATATCTCCATTCTACTGACAGTCGGTTGTCTTTTTTCCTCTTAGTATCTACAATGATCATGAAAACAGCAACTGCCTGACTGTATCACGAATTGGGAATGCTGAAATAAAATTTGGGGAGGAATTGCCATGGATCATCAGAAATTTGCACAGTGTGTGAAAGAATCCCGCACAGGGAAAGGAATGACACAGAAGGAACTGGCAGCACGCCTTCATATATCGGATAAGGCCGTTTCAAAATGGGAGCGCGCACTCAGCTTTCCGGATATAGAGTTATTGGGACCGCTCTCACAGGAGCTGGATATTCCGCTTTCCGTCCTTCTTGATGTGAAGGATCTGACAGTTATTGCGGAAGATACCGGGGGACAGGGATTTGAAACGCTGCTTGCCGAATTGCTTGCTATTATGAAAGAGCGGGTGCAGGAAGAATTTTATCGGAGAAAGCGAGCTCTGTGTATTCTGACTATAATGTTGACAATCCTGATCCTTCTGGCGGCAGTGACGACAGCCTGGGGTGCATACAGTAATATAAAACGGATGAAAACATACAAAGAAAGCATACATATTTTCTCCGAAGAAGACATTGAGATCATTTCGGTAGAAGAGAAAAACAATACGGTTTTTCTGGATTTGCGCATTCGGAACGAGGCAGCGAGTCATTATGACATTTTAGAGCGTCACTGGTATGACAAAGAAGATCCGACAATTGCCTGTGTGCAATTTTATTGCTACGAAAAAGAATACCTATCGTTTGATTCAATGGAATCGTACGCAGGACATCGTACACAAAATAAAAATCAGGATTCAGACCTTAGAAAACTATATGTAGAGACTGTAACACAACAATATAAACAGGACCAAATGGATGGGTATACAGGTTTTGTCTCAAGTCTTGCTGTGGAAAATGATCTGCTCGGAAGAGATCCCGGCCTTCCGGTATCCAAGATCGTATACACGAGCAACGAAAGCGACCCGAATCGTCACGGTCTGGTTCTTTGGGAAAAATCCGCGAATTGACAAATCGGCAAGAGAAACAAAATAACAAATTGTTTAAATCATTGAAAAACGACATACCGCTCAAACACCAAAAACGATGCAGATTTTAACCTGCATCGTTTTCGGTTATATGGATTCAGCTTAGGCGTAATATGCTATCAGTCAAGCGCTTCCATCATGAGTGCTGTGATCTCCGCAACCACATTTTTAAACTCTTCTGCAAGATTGGTTTTTATTCCTCTTGCGTTGATTGTGAATGTAACTTTCTTAGTTCCGCCATACTGGCCTTTACCTGCAAGAACCAGAGTCGCTTTGCCCTTCTTATCATTCTTGCTGTAGTCAACAATATCGTATTCATCGTCTTTTACCGGATTGCCCTTGTATGTCACGGTCAAAGCAGTCTTATCCGGTTTGGTTCCGTATTGGCTAAAGAACTGCTTTTTCTGAGGATCGACCTTTACTTTGGCTTCACTAATCAGCTTGCCGGTGATTCTGAACTCAAATTCCTTCGCCTCACCTGCTTCTCCTACAACATAATCAGGACCACTCAGTGTGATAATGACTTTTGCCGTATGACTTTGCCATGCATCCGTTATTTCTCCGATATCCGTTTTCGTATTGGATTCATACGCTACCGTATAATCCTTGTTCTTCGTAAGCTTCTTGCCGTTGTCATATACGACCGGATTAGGCGTGTATTGAGCCTTCTTACTGTTGTACTTCATATCGGGAACTTCTACGGTAATCTCACCGCTGTTCCATGATTTCGGTTCGATCTTTAATTCTACCGCTTTCTTCAGGCTGCCTTTGAAATTACCTTTACCTGCAATATTTATCCACGCCTGCTTCGTCTCACTAGTAGTATTCTTGTTGCCTGTATAAGTCAGCTTATAATCCCGATCTTTTATAAGCGTCCTGCCCTCATAGACAAGCTCTACATCCGGCGTAGCGCCCGCACGATTCTGCTTTACGGTAATCGTCTTACCCTGCAGCATATTTTCAGTCAGCGCAACCTTATCAATCGTAAAGTTCTTCTTGATCGTACCGCTGTATTTGCCCAGACCGGTGATTGTCATTGTTGCCTTACCAGCATCCACGTTCTTTACATATGCAATTCTGTAATCTACATTCTTCTCCAAAGGAGCGTCGGATTCGGATGTCTTATCCTTCAACACCGGATTCTGATATATGGCTTTACCCGTATAAGGACGTTTTGCCTCAAAGCCTGTTATATCAATTGTCTTTGTAGAGAACGTTTTGCCCTTAATGGCAAAAGTCTTACGTACGCTTCCCACATACTTGCTGTCTGTCCCTGCAGTGATCACTACAGTGGCAGTTCCGACCTGCTTGTTATTTTCATAGGAAACCGCATAGTTAACAGTGCCATCCTCTTCTTTCTGTGGAATAACCTTGCCTTTCAGCTTCACGACGATCTGTGACTCTTCAAACTCGACCGCTTTTCCATCGTTATAATCCAGAGATTTCGGAATCGCCACTGTCGCTTTGCTTAAAAGATCCTTATCCTTTACAACCTTGCACGTTAATTCTGTCTCACCTGTATAGTTACCTTTCATGGTAATCTTGATTTTGTAAGTACCTTCTTCTTTCGCTTTCTGTACTTCTGCAGCCTGCCCTGATCCATCGTCAAAAGTGATCACCTGTGTGTAATCGTTCTTTGTACCCAGTTTCTTCTTACCATCTTTCACGGTCACAGCGATGTTCTGCTCTTTTCCGTTATAGATGATATATTCAGGAGCTGTGATCGTCAGTTCACCAATCTCTTTCTTAAGAATCGTGAAATGCCCTGTAATCGTCTCGCTGTAGTTTCCTTTTCCTTTGATGATAACATCCGCAGATCCGGCTTTCGTATTATTCTTATAACTTACCGTATAATCCTTCTTCGGTGTCAGCAGCTTCGCATCATCATATACCTGTACATCCGGTTTGATTGCTTTGCCCGTGTAAGTCTGTGCAGGAATCTCCTTAAACCAGATACCCTTATAAGCCGTAGGCGCAAAGTCAACCGCCGTCTTATCGGTAGTCACTACCTTGAATTCATCGTAGTAAAGAGTTGTACTCAACGGGAACTCTACACCCTCTTTTGCAATTGCATTGCACCAGAGTCCGATGCTCTCGATTTTGCTCGGATTTAATTTTGCATCCTTGTTATCTCTTCCCACAAACGCGCTGAAAGGAATCGTTACCTTTACAGGGAATCCGTTTGCCGCGTTGTCCGTGTAGCTGTCAAATTCCTGCAAATAAACCTCAAACACCTGATTGCCTGCCGTAACCTGTACTACAATTTTCTGTCCGTTTGTCTCGGGAATCGTGTAGAACTCAAGTGCATTGCCATCACTCCAATCAGCATTAAAGCTCTTCGTAGCTCCTGCCCATGCATCAGATGCCGCCAGCGTAATATCCATCTGTAAGCCATAATCTCCGCCAAAGACTTTTTCTGAATCATTTGTCAGAGAAAGAGTAATCTCACTGCCGGAAGCCTTATTGGGCGCCCATGCAAGTCCTAACTGCTGACTGTCACCGTTGTAGCCCTCGAAATCCTCGGGCACCATATCATCCTGCTCTGCCTCAACCATATTGAATCTGGCTGTGATTTCTGATATGTTTTTACCGTTTACAAACAAGGTGATCGTTCCCATTGCTTCGCCCATACTGACGAGTGCACTGTCTTTCAGTTCTGCTTCCCAGACACCCTCATTGTAAGTTGCCTGAAGAACTACCTCATCAAACTCTGTTGCAACTACGAACTGCACGCTGAGATCTTCCGCCTCGGGATCAACACCTGATACTTTCGCGGCTATGCGTGTTTTCGGATTATTTTCATCAGGAAGAATCCTGTCACCTGACTGAGGCGCTATAAAATAACCGGACACATCACCGGGCTGCGTCGTATTGGTAACACCGCTGACCTGCTTAAACCCGCTGTTCATATCCGTTGCGAAAACACTTCTGCCGTCATTATAGAACTTGATGAATTCATCCATCATCTCATGTCCGTGCAGATAGCCGTCTTCCTTCTTCTCTACTGCATAAGGAAGATAGAAGCTGCCGTTTTCGCTGAAATTCGCCCATACGAGGAAATAACTTACGCCATCGTCACTGATCTCATCGAGCAGCTGCATGTACCAATCCATAACCTTATTTCCGGTACGCTGCAACGCTATAGCTTCACCCGTCGCATCCTGATCAGCCACACCGGTTTCTGTGATGGCATATAATTTATTGTGTGCTGTTGCGAAATCTCTTAAAATTGTATTCTGCTTTTTGATGCTCTGCAGATACCCTGCTTCATTCTCCTGCGAAGGATTCTGATGATACAAGTCATATCCGATCATATCAACATATGCATCGCCCGGATATCTTGCGCTGTACTCACTGACGTTTGCCGCCTCACTGCCGGGTCCGTATACATAAATGATGTTATGTACGCCCCTGGTCTCTTTCAAATAATCTACCGTATAACGATATAGATTAATATATGCCTGCTCGTCACAGAACGCAGCGCCCCACCAGAACCAGCTTCCCGTATTCTCATGAAGCGGTCTGAACAGGATGGAAATACCATCGCCTTCCACTGCCTTCGCATAATCTGCAATCAGATCCAGATAATCCGTGTAGAGATAGTTCAAGTCCTGACCGGGCATGATCCTCGACACTATATTTCCGCTTGTGGTGCCCGGTGTATAACCGGAGAAGTTGTACTGTTTACTGCCGTCATCCGCTATCCAATATCCTAATGTTTCATTAGTGGTTCCGCCCGATACTTCAAAGTTCTTAACTCTCTGATCGATCAACTCAAAGTTCGGCATATGCGCTGATAAGGTGATGATAGCGCCTTCTGCCGCCGCTTCTTTTGTAATCTCTGCCACTTTGGCAATTCTCTCCTCTTCCGGCGTATCCCATGTAGAGGCCTCGTTACCTGTAAGAGACAACGTATCAATACCAACAACACCCGCTATACTGCCAGTCAGATCCTTGGTATCGGAATTGGTGAACTCATCACCCTTACTTCCCGCCTTGTGGTGCGTATCATTCTGATGCCCGAAGATCACACTGTCAGACTCTCCTACAGCCTTCAAATATGCATACAGATTCTTAGTTGCATCATTAGCATTGGCATCTACCATTGCCACCTCTTCGGCAATAGCAAACTTCGCTCCGCTCGCCGTCTGAATACTTCTTCCGTCATCAACTACCTGGATTCCGGGACCTTTCTCAGGAAGGATCGTGGAATCCACATAAACATCCTCTGCGGTAACCTTCGTAAATCTCATATTATCGAGATACACATCTCCAGCAAAGTCGGTGTTCTTACCTACAAAACCAAAGGTCAGATTTGTGAAAGCTCCAGCCGGGAATCTGTAATCCAACACAAATTCTGCTTTATAATAGCCTTCTAAGCCTGAAATATCTACCGCTTCACCCGCAGGTAATGCAGCATCGCTATTAATTACCGGCGTATTGGCAAACAATTTAATACCAAAGCTGCCCGCCGTCTTATCTGCCGGTTTATAATATATATCTGCCTTAAAAGCATTATATCCCTGTAACGTAGCCACGGTTTCCGGATGGGTATATTCAAACTTCGCCTCGCTCCATCCCTGACTCGCATCATTAGAATAGTCCATTGTAGCAACTAAAAACTTCTTATTGTCAACCGTCTTATTTGCGATCTTGCTCTCTCCCGTATACTGATAAGCATCTTCAGGAACTGTCCACGCCGATGCATCCAGCTCCAAGAACAGATCTTCTGTAGGCTCGGGAATGTCGCTGCCGGACTCGTTCACAGCCCAGACTTCAAGGTTGTCCAGATACAAGTCACCTTCATAAGTGCTGCCTGATCCTGCGAAACACGGGATGACTGCCTGAATAGGTGTGATATCCTCAAACGCATACGGTTTATTAGCTCCTGCCTCATTATCCCATGTCTCAAAGTCGGTCATGTCGATTTCTACATGGACTTTTTTATAACCCGGTACACTTTCATCTTCTACCAAATCAGTTGTCTTATACTCAGGAATTGATTTCGCAGAAGCCCATGTCCAACTACTCCCACAAGATAATGCCGCTTGTGCCTTCATGGAATCGAAGCCTTCTCCCACCTTATCTGCCGGGAAATATACATCATAGCTCATAACCACTTTGTCTGTGATGGTTTTCGCATATGCCTCCGAAAGATTAAACTGCGCCTTAAAAATATCGTCCCAGCCACTTCCGGATAATTTGACAGAATACTTCACTGCCTTGTTGTCTGTCGTAAGTGCTTCAAGCGAAGGATTCGCTCCATCTACATTTTCACTGAGAACACCTGAAATATCTGACAAAGAATTAAAATTATTCTCATAAATCAGTTCTTTGCTTGCCGCCGGCGGATCCTCTTCTTCGGATTTGCTTACCGCTCTTACTTCAAGGTTATCCAGATACAAGTCGCCTTCATAGGTGCTGCCCGATCCTGCAAAACACGGGATAACTGCCTGAATAGGGGTGATCTGGTCAAACGGATATGCTGCGCCATCTGCTTCGAAATCAGACATATCAATTTGTACATGAATCTTCTGGTAACCCGGTACGTTCGCATCCTCTTTCAGATCGGTTGTCTTAAACTCAGGCCATGATTTCTGAGAAACCCATTTCCAATTTGCTCCGCACTTTAATGCTGCCTGTGCTTTCATGGAATCAAAGTTCTCTCCCGCACTATCTTTAGGGAAGTATATATCATAACTCATGACAACCTTATCACTGATTGTTTTATCATAAGACGGTGAAACCTTAAACTCTGCCTTAAAAATATCTTCCCACTCTTTACCAGATAATTTGACAGAATACTTCACTGCCTTATTTCCATCTGCAAGCGTATCAAGCGTCGGGGTCACTCCCTCTGCATTCTCCGTCAAAACACCTGCAAGGCTTTCCAGAGAATCAAAGTTGTTCTTATAAATCAGGTTTTCATCTTCCTCTGACGGATCTTCCTCCGATGAAGTAGAAACAACCTTCAATATTACATTATCAAGATACACCTTTCCTTTATAGTTACTAGTATCTCCCGCAAGGCAAGGAGTAATTGCATTGAGTACATCAAGATCTTTAAATTCCCACTCACTTCCGCCTTCTATATCAATAGAAACCGAAAGCTTTGTAAATCCTTCTATTTCATCAGATACCAAATCTGAATCAGTATAACTTGGAATTTCAGCAGCCTCTCTCCATCCCCATTTTTCCCCATCTCGCAGAACGGCCTGCGCTTTCACAGTGCCAATACTATCTACGTTATCACCGTCCGAACCATTCTGAAAGTATACGTCATAACTCATTACCATCTTCTTTACATCCGAAGCATCATATGCAGGACTTAATGGTAAATCTGCTTGAAACATATTGGTCCACTCATTAGATTCCGATAAATCTACATCATACTCAACAGCCATATTTCCGTCGGCTAACAATTTTACTGCTCCACCAGCTAGTTCCGTATCTGCAGCTATGGAATTAAAATTATTATTATATACAATTTCTTCGTTTTCATCTGGTTCTTCCGGCTCTTCACTTCCGGAATCAGAAGAAGTATCCTTTAAAACTACGTTATCAATATACAGCTTACCATTATAGGTACTTGTGGCTCCTACAACTTTTAATGAAACCGCTCTTAATGACGTAAGCTTTTCAATTTCCCAAGACTCACTCTCAATACCTCTGTTACCTGTTATATCAACAGAAATATGAATCTTGCTATACCCGTCAATATCACTGAGTACCAGATCTTGCGCTGTAATAGCAAAGTCCTCATCTGCAACGAGCCAATCCCAGTTACTTCCATTATTAAGTACGGTCTGTACTTTCATGGTTCCAAAATCACTTATACTGCCCTCTTCTACAGCCTCAACGTCTTCATCTCCGTCAATTGTACTGTTCGGGAAATAGATGTCGTAACTCATTGTCATCTTTTCTTTGATCGGCGTTTCATATGCCTGTTTCAAAGCATAAGATGTCTTGAAAGCTTCTTCCCAGCTATTGTCTCCTTTTAAAGCCACATCATATTCCATGGCATTATTACCGTCGGCTAATTCTACCACAGTACCCGTTTTATCGCCATCATCCGATTGGTCACCTACTGATGCAGAATCAAAATCATTCTCATAAATAATCTTACCTTCTACATCTTCCTCCGTATCAGACGAAGCATCCGCGTACACCTTACGAGCCTTCTTTACTACCGAAGGCTTGTCTTCTTTCTTATCCTTCTCATCATCAGCCTTGACATCAGAGTCATCTTCCTGATCCGAGCCATCGTCCTCCGTCTTCGAGTCGTCATCAGGAGCATTTACGTCTCCTCCCTCTGTCTCGTCAAGGTCATTTGTACCTTCCTCCGCTTCATTTCCGGCATTTTCGTCTGCCGGGCTTCCGCCAGCCAAATTGTCCTGTGAGGAATCATCATCTTTGGAATTCACATCCTCAAAATCTTCGTCTTGGTTTTTTCCGCCTTCCGTCTCGTCCGGTTCCGCCACTTCCGTAGAATCTTGTTCAGTTGTATTCTCCTGAACATCCATTCCCACTTCCTGTGCCATAGCCGTGACAGAAAGCTGAGGAACCGAAGTTGCCATAATAGATGCCGCCATCGCAATGGACAGGCTTCTATTAAAGATTCTTCTCATCTTTCCTATCACCATATTCTACTCTCTCCCTTCTTAAAATATAAAATGACACTACACAAAATGTATAACTTTAAAATAACATAATATTCACTTAATTTATATTGATTTTTTAGCTAAATAAAAAAGTTATTTTTGTTTATATCTCACAAATATATTTTTGTATTTTATTAATCAAACAAATATATTGTATTTGCTTCAATAAATTTTTCGATATCCATAGATATATAAAAATCATGTATATATTGCAATTTTCATATATTCTAACATGTAACACTTTTTCTAAAGTCAAATCTGCTCAAAATCATTATTTGTTTTATAACGTTAATTAATATAAGCTAACTACGAATATATATTCACTTAAAATAATTGCGCGTCGGAGCGTGCCCATAATACGTAAACAAAAAAAGCGAGACCTCATAAGAAGTCTCGTTCTATTCGCCGGCTTACGCCTAAAGATTATAACTATTATACAAATACTGCCGCCGCACGAAAACGGCCGGCCATGAATATCATTATTTAATGTTCAGCTTCGCAAACAAATCCCCAAGGCTGGTTCCCACACTCTCGGAAGAACCGTACTGCTTCACGTCTATATTCTCCATTTCCTCCGCCTGCTGTTCTTCGATCGCCTTCATGCTCAGTGAGATCTTACCGTCGTTGGTGTTCAATACCTTTACTTTAACCTTGTCGCCAACCTTAAGTACTTCGGACGGTTTCTTGATCCTCCTCTGGCAGATCTGGGAAATGTGCACCAGACCGCTTAAGCCGTCTTTTAAATCCACGAACGCGCCGTAAGTCTGCAGACTCTCTACCGTGCCCTCCAAAATCGTACCCGGAACGATCATTGCAACCTTGTGGTCATGTTCTTCCTTCGCTTTCTCTCTCAAGATGTCTCTCGCAGAGAGCACCAGTTTTTCCTTGTCCCGATCGACCGTTATGACTCTGACATCCAGCGTTTTTCCTTTATACTCTTCCAGATTCTCTACATAAGAAATATCCAGATGGGAGGCCGGTATAAATCCTCTGATTCCTTCCAGATAAGCAACAACGCCTGCATTTACGACCTCGCTTACCTTTACGCTGACATCCTTCTTTTCCTCCATGTAACCCTCAAGTACATCCCACGCAAGCACGGAGTTAGCTTCTTTACGCGACAGAAGAATATTTCCCTGTCCGTCGTCTGTCCTTACTACGGTTGCCTCAATCACGTCTCCTTCATGCACATCTGACATCAAGGAAAAATTAGGGTCATTACTCATGTCTTCCGCCTTAATAATACCCTGCGTGTAATACTTGAGGTCTAAGGTCACTTCTTCCTCATTTACATCGATCACGGTACCCTTGATGACATCGCCTTCATTAATTGTACGAAAAGATGCTTCCAGCTCCTTCTCGTAGTCTTTCATTGTCTCTTCCATATCCACAGCCACCTCATTCTAAAACGTTTTATCATCAATCACCCGTCACAGGCTTGATTGGTTACAGTATAACACACTTTCCGAAAGCGGGCTATAGGGTCTGTAAATATGATTGCATCCACCACCCATCACGGCTTCTGAATCCGGAAGGTATCCTCAAGCAACAGCCAGTTCGGGCGGAAAAACCGCATAATCTGCCAATATCCCATGCCTCGCAGACCATACGTCGGCACCAGGGAAAACTTTTCCCGATAGCTTCTCACATCCTCAAACCATACCTCATGCTGCTGCCCATCCTTTTCATATCGGAAGAAGGGCGACATGGCTACCTCATCAAACTGTATGGGGACGCCATTCTCTATTGCAATGCGTACCGCCTCCTGATTGCTGACGGTGGTTGCCCGGGAAGAACCCTGTACAAAGGGCAGGGTCCAGTCATAGCCATAGTTCGGGATTCCCAGATCAATTTTAGAAGGTGCAATGCGGGTGATGGCATATTCCACCACCTCTCTTACTTTATTCAGAGGAGCCACGGCCATCGGCGGACCGTAGGTGTAACCCCATTCGTAAGTCATCAGCAGAACGCTGTCGGCCGCTTCTCCTAACAGACGGTAATCTTTTCCCTCATAAAGAAGACCCGCCTGCGAGTCTGAGGTTTTGGGCGCCAGCGCTACCGACACATGATATCCATAAGGAGCCAGAAGATTCCTTACATCCGCCACAAAGTCGGCAAAGGGAATCCGATCCTCGGGGCGAATATATTCAAAATCAATATCCACACCCCCGAAGTTTTTTGCCTGAACAGTAGTCAGCAAATTGGTGAGAAGGTTGTCTTTGGCAGTCTGGTCGTTTACCACGGCAGTGATCAAAGCATTATTAAAATTCCCATCAGCTCCGAGAGGTGTCAGGGTGAGCACCGGACGTACACCTGACATAAGCGCTGCTTCGATCATAAAAGAGTCGTCCACTGTCGGCGGGATCAGATCCCCGTCCGTAGTAAAGCCATAGGAAAAGACTGAGAGCGAAGACAGATAAGGAATGGTCTCGTCTAAGACATCCTGCCTAATAAAAGGGTAAGCATACCCGTTTACCCAAACCGGATAAGAAGGCGGGGTAGACACCCCCGCGGATAAAAGAAGCGCCTGCCCCACAGCCAGAGCATAGGGATAGACGAGCTGATTGTTATAAATAACGGAAGATACCGGAATTCCATAGCTCTCGGCAATAGAATCCACAGTATCTCCTGATTTTACCACATAAATTTCCATAGATTATTCCTGCAGTGTTTTGCTTTATTCTATGCAGGAGTCGGAGCAATGGTCAAAGATAAACGGATAGTCAAAATCTTTTAACCAGCACAGAGAAAGCACCCATACGGATAGCCCCAACGGCAAAGTATCTCTTGCACTGAATCCCGCACACGCAAACACCACAACAAAAGTTTATGCGGTAAAAGGTCGTATTTTATGGTACAATATTTTCTTAGTTACAATAGCCACGCAAGTTGTCCGGCCATAAGAAACGAGGAACCCACTGTGCTGAATAAACAGATCATTAAAGAAATCACCGGCCCCACCATTTATAACAGAGGACTTGAACTGTTCCGGCAGAATAAAGTGCTGACTTTTCAGTCCAAAGAGCAGGACGAAGAAATTTTCATAAAGGCCGTTGTTCAGGGAAGCGGAAGAAAAAAATACAAGGTAAAACTTTTCTACAATACGTTTTACGAGGATTTGTCCGAATGCTTCTGCGACTGTCCCGCTTTCTACAACTATGACGGCATCTGTAAGCATTGCGCCGCCGTACTCTTAGAGTGTGAAAGCCGCCTGGACATACAAGAAACGATTTTTGACTATATAGAGGAGCCGGGTTCTTCCGGTCAGAAACGCAGACTTTCCTGCTATATCGAGCCTGATAGCGGGCGTTTTCTCCCCAAATCCCGTTTCAAAGAGACAACTCCGATTATCAAAGATTTACTCAGGCGCCAGAGAATAAAATCCACTCTTCCTTTAATGCCGGACACCCCTTATGAAAAAGTATCTCTGGAACCTCATTTCACATGCAGAGACAATAGCGCCACTGTGGAATTTAGAATTGGTATGGACACCCGATATGTCCTCAAGGATGTGTTTGAATTTGCCAGAAATGTAGAATCCTGCGCCGAATATTCCTATGGCAAAAAGTTAAAATTTATTCATACCTTAAGCGCTTTCGAGCCGTTGTCGCAAAGAATCGTAAGATTTATCCTTAACTGGCTATACGAAAACGGCAGCCGCTATGTTACATATGATTATTACTCCTATACGCCAGCATTTCCGAAACTGCGCCAGATTCCTCTCAGCGGGGCAGACTTTGAAGATCTTTTGGCCATTTTAAAAGACAGCCCTGTCCTGATCAATTTGAACGGTTTCGGTGAAAAGCTCTGGCATCAGACAGACAATAAATTAATCCGTCGAATGCGGATCACGGGAAAAAGAGAGGGTATTGAAGTAAAACCCGCACCCTTGACCACATTTTATGCCACCCACTCCGTCTTTACCTTTCAAGACGGGCTGATTTATCGGGAAAGCACCGAAGAACTCGCACCGATTCAAGACTTCCTATCCTGCCTTCCCGAACTGCCGGGATCGGCGTTCTATGTTGACAAAAGCGATATTCCCGTGTTCTGCCGGGAACTGCTTCCTCTCTTAGAGCAGCATTATGAGTGTGAACGAATAGATTTTAACGAATCCGATTACGGCATAGAACCCGTCTCCTTTGAAATCTATCTGGACGCGCCGCAAAAGGATTTTATCACCTGCAAGGTCTATGCCGTCTACGGGGAGAAGAAGTTCGAGGTCTATACGAGAGACGAAGAACGCTCCGGGCGGGATGCCGTCAAGGAGATACAGGTAGGAAACACGGTTGCTTCTTACTGCAATGCTTATGACGAAAAAGAGCATGCAATGGTCATCGCCGGAGATGAAGATAAAATCTATGAGCTGCTGACGGCAGGGATTCCGCGTTTACAGGCGCTGGGTGACGTATACGTCTCTGATGCCTTGAAGAAAATCCGTGTGGTATACAGCGGCAAAGTGGAAGTGGGCGTATCTTTATCGGAAGATTTGCTGGAGTTGACCATGCATACCGATGAACTATCCAGAGAGGAATTAATCGAAATCCTATCGAAATATGACAGAAAGAAAAAATTCTTCCGACTGAAAAACGGCAGCTTTATCCCGACAGAAGATGAGGGGCTTCAAACACTTCTGAATCTCAGACAGGATCTGAACCTAACGGATGCTCAGCTGCGCAAGGAAACCGTTACGCTGCCCAAGTACAGGGCCCTCTATCTTGATCATGAACTTCAGGAGTCGCGGGATGTATCTACCATCCGCAATAAAGCTTTTCAGGAATTGATTCGGAATATGAAGACCGCCGACGAGAATGATTTTGAAGTGCCGGCAAGTCTGGAATCCACTCTGCGTCCCTACCAGATCACCGGATATACATGGCTCAAGACACTGTATCATAATGGCTTCGGCGGCATACTGGCCGATGATATGGGGCTGGGTAAGACGCTGCAGACCATTGCATTTCTGCTATCAGAATATCTGGAAGCAAAGTTCACAGATAACCGCCGCGTTTTGATCGTTACCCCAGCCTCCCTTGTTTTTAACTGGAAAAACGAGTTCTCCCTCTTTGCACCGGGGCTTCCCGTCAAAATGGTGACAGGCAGCGCCGCCGAGCGGCAGGAGCTCATACGCGGTGCACAGAGCAGAGATATTTTGATCACTTCCTATGAATTGCTAAAGAGAGATCTGGAAGCCTATGAGGGCATATCTTTTTTCTGCCAGATCATAGACGAGGCACAGTATATTAAGAATCATAATACACAGGCGGCAAGAGCGGTCAAAATGATAGCGTCAGAATGCCGTTTTGCCCTCACCGGAACGCCGATCGAAAACAGGCTGAGTGAGCTCTGGAGTATTTTCGACTACCTCATGCCGGGTCTCCTGTACAGCTACCAGCGTTTCCGTACAGAAATCGAAATACCCGTGGTTCAGAATAAGGATGAAGCCGCCATGAACAGACTTCAGAAGATGGTCAGACCGTTTATCCTGCGGAGACTGAAAAAGGACGTTCTTACCGACCTGCCGGATAAGTTGGAAAAATGCATGTACGCCAATATGGAGGGTGAGCAGCAGAAGCTTTACTATGCCCATGTCCAGAGAATCCGTATGATGCTGGACAAGCAGTCCGATGAGGAATTTAAGACAGCCAAGATACAGATTCTATCCGAGCTCACCAAATTAAGGCAGTTATGCTGCGATCCCGCACTCATATATGAGAACTACGAGAGCCCTTCCGCCAAATCCGCCCTGTGCATAGATCTGATCCAAAACGCGGTGGCGGGCGGCCACAAGGTACTTCTGTTCTCACAGTTTACCTCCATGCTGGAGAATTTACAGGCAAAGCTGAAGGAAGAAGGAATTTCCTATTATGTGCTCACAGGCTCTACGCCTAAGGAGCAGCGCCTGAAGCTGGTCGAGAACTTTAACCGGGATGAAACCAATGTGTTCTGTATCTCTCTGAAAGCGGGCGGAACCGGGCTGAATCTGACTGCTGCGGATATTGTCGTCCATTTTGACCCGTGGTGGAATCTGGCAGTACAGAATCAGGCCACCGACAGAGCGCACCGGATCGGTCAGACGAATGTGGTGAATGTCTATAAACTGATCATGAAGGATACGATAGAAGAAAATATTCTGAAGTTACAGGCGCGAAAGAAGGAACTGGCAGAACAGGTGCTTTCCGGTGAAGATCTGGGCAGTGGAAGCTTTACGAAGGAGGAATTGTTGGAGCTGCTGAATTGACACATTATGCCATTTCTCGACATATATTATTATTAACAAAACAATAATGGCGGATTTCATGAACATCCATGAGATTTTCTCCATTTGATAAAGGAGCGCCATGTCTAAAGAAACTGAATGGGACAAACGGTTTAACATCGGAGTGCACTCCATCGACAATGCACACCGAAAGCTCTTTTCAATCGTGCGCAAGCTAATCCGTCTGAGCAGAGATGAAAATAATGGACAATGGGCCTGCGCCGAGGGTATCAAATATTTAAAAAATTATACCATAGAACACTTTACCGATGAGGAAGCTTATATGCGGTCAATCGGATATGAAGGATATGAGGTACACAAGCGTCTGCATGACGACATGCGGTATAAAACACTCCCCGCATTGGAAAAAGATCTTACCGAATCAAACTATTCGCAAGAGTCCATCCAACATTTTCTCGGCATCTGCCTCGGATGGCTCACCGCCCACATTCTAATCGAAGATCGCGCCATCACAGGCAAAATTTCAAATAGATGGAAAACAGACAATGCCGGTGCCGATATGGATATCCTGAAAANTGCTCTGACAGCCACCCTACAGGAAATTTTCAGATTACAACCGGAAATTATAAGTGAACATTACAGCGGAGAAGACTTCGGAACCAGCCTGATTATACGATTGNTATATAGTTCATCGCCTCAACAAAAGATACAAATTTTCATGATTCTGGAAGAAAGTCTGATACTGAAAGCTGTCAGCAGTATGCTGGGTATGCCACTGACNAAAATGGATAAACTCGTCATGAATGCCGGTAAAGAGCTTTCATTACGGATNGTGAAACACCTTGGCATATATTGCTGTCTGCCNTCACAATATCAGTTGGAGAGCAGTCATTTCATGACACCGGAACAGTTCAGAAAGATATTATATTTAGAGATTTTTGATTACAGTATACTCCTGAATACCGGCCATGGTTATTTTGCCTTTTGCGTTAAATTGGAATAAAACGGCAGGCAGGANTAGGGAAAGGTAAAACCTGCTACCTTCCCTGCCTGCAACGGCAGCCGAAAAAAAACTGCACAGTCACATCTAAAGCCTATAAATAATGTTATGATAATACTCAAGAGTTATTTGGATATTGCAAGAAATTATCATAATATGGTTTNGAAAAATGTAATCGTGATCAAAAAGTGGTTTGGAAAATGTGATTGTTCGTTGTATAAAGAGAAATAATTGCGTATAATAAAAACCATAAGAATATCAAACAAGAAGGCGATGTGCATGTACAGAGAGGCAATAAAACAATTAGAATTATGGAAAAGCGAACCTAGCAGAAAACCATTAGTACTCCGGGGCGCACGGCAGGTTGGTAAAACCTGGCTTATGNAAGAATTCGGNAACCTGTATTATGAAAATGTTGCCTATATAAGCATGGATGAAAATGAGCGAATGACCGAGGTGTTTCGGGAAGCATTTGACATTGGTAGAATTATTGAAATGTTGGAAATAGAAGTCGGTTTTAAAATTAATCCCGAAAAAACATTGATTATTTTTGATGAGATTCAGGAAATACCAAGAGCATTAAAGTCTTTAAAATATTTTCAGGAAAAAGCGCCCGAATATCATATTATAGCGGCAGGCTCTCTCTTAGGAATCGCGTTGCATGAAGGAACCTCTTTTCCGGTAGGAAAGGTTGATTTCTGTGATTTATACCCATTGACATTCCGTGAATTTCTGTTGGCATGTGGTGAAGAGAAACTTGTAGAAATATTGGACAGATATGATTGGGATACAATGCAGGTATTCAAAACAAAATATGTGGATTATTTAAAATATTACTATTATGTCGGAGGAATGCCGGAAGCTGTATTAGAGTTCACAACCAATAGAGATGTGAAAAGAGTAAGAGATGTTCAGAACAGGCTGTTGTATGCATATGAAAATGATTTATCAAAGCATGCTCCAAGGGAAATTGTTACACGAATCCGAATGTTGTGGAATTCTATCCCGACGCAGCTGGCAAAAGAGAATAAAAAGTTTATATATGGATTAATTCGTGAGGGAGCCAGAGCAAGAGAATACGAAGTAGCAATTACATGGTTAATGGATGTGGGATTAGTATATAGAATCAATCGCGTGAAAAAGCCGGATTTTCCGCTCAGAGCCTATCAGGATTTCTCAGCATTCAAGTTGTTTATTGTTGATATTGGTTTATTAGGGGCTATGTCTCGTTTGGATGCAAAAATAATTTTGGAAGGGAACCGGCTTTTTGAAGAGTTTAAAGGAGCGTTGACAGAACAATACGTTTTACAACAGCTAATTGTTAATCCGGAAAATGATATATTTTATTGGTCAGCAGAAAACGCAACATCTGAATTAGACTTTTTGATTCAGACGGATGACCGTATTGTTCCGATGGAGGTCAAGGCAGAAGAAAATCTACAGGCAAAAAGTCTAAAGGTTTTTATGCAGAAATACAAAGTAGAGAACGCTGTCAGGGTGTCAATGTCTGGCTTTCGGGAGCAGGATTGGCTCACAAATTTTCCGCTTTACAACATTGGAAATTTAAATCAATATTTAAAAAGGATATGACTGTGAATGCTTAGTAAAAATTGAGCCTCGCGAGCACTCTGCCTATCGCCCTACAATACGCTTCACCTCCGGAAGATACGTTCTCCCAAACATATTCAGGTGATTTAAGAGATGATAAAGATTATACACATCGCGGCGGCGTTCATACCCCGGCTGTAAAGGAGCCGCTTCCTTATAGGCATCATAAAATGCCGGCGGAAATCCCCCGAAAAGCTCTGTCATTGCGATATCCGCCTCAGCGTGACCCACATAAACTGCCGGATCAATCAACCACGCGCCGCCATCATTTCCCGCAATCACATTTCCCGACCACAAATCACCATGCAGCAGCGACGGATATTCGGGCTCCACAAGAATTTCATCTATATGATCGAGGAATCGGACTATCTTTTTCCGATCCCATCTGTCAAAATATCGGGCGGCATCCTGAAACTGCGGGTCAAGACGACAGTCACGGAAAAAGCTGATCCAACTGTCACACCCTGTATTGACCTGTCTGCGCATGCCAATATAGTTATCACTGTTAAAACCATATTTTCCATTGGAAACAAGCCCGTCCGTTGATGCCCGGTGCATGTCGGCGAGCTGTCTTGCAAAGTCTTCCCAATAATTTCTGCTGCGGCTTTTGCCGGATATAAACTCCAGCAGCAAAAATGAATATCCCACACCTTCCTCGTCGGTTCCGACGCCAAGAATGCGCGGTGTGCCGATAGCTTTTGTCCGGGCAATGGCAGCCAGGCCAATAGCCTCCGCGCTAAAAAAGGAAAGATTTTCTTTTGTATTTGACTTCATGAAAATACACTTGCCATCCGTCAACGTCAATCCATACGCTTCATTAATATCGCCGCCGGATATCCGGCTTTTACTTTCAACTTTTGTTCTCTCTCCGAAAAGCGAACAGACAGCGCTCTCCAGTGAAGTAAAATGTTGTGGTGTGATCATATTGTTGCTCCTTTTTACGTATAGTTACTTATGGCACGGACTTTTCCCTTATCATAAAGTTTCTCCAACGCGTGGTATGCACCGTAGGCATCAGAAAAAGGCTGATAGAGAAGTGTCCGTTTCGGATAATCCGGCTTATCTTTATCAAACTCAGGAGTTCTGAATCATCTGCTTATGATACTGCAGTGTGTACAGGTCATAATACCGCCCCTTCTGATACAGCAGCTGCTGGTGGCTGCCCTGTTCCACGATCTGACCATGGGACAACAAAATAATATTGTCCGCATGCTGGATGGTAGAGAGCCTGTGAGCCACGATCAGCATAGTGCCGATATTCTTCATTTTTTCCAGACTGTCCTGAATCAACAATTCCGTCTCCGTATCGATGTTTGCGGTAGCCTCNTCCAGAATCATNANCGAAGGNTTGTGNATAATGGTNCGGGCGAAGGAAAGNAGCTGACGCTGNCCGGCAGAAAAATTATTGCCCCGTTCCCGTACTANTTCATCCAGACCATTTTCCAGCCTGCNNATAAANGTATCCGCATTGACATAGCGNCAGGCTTCCCANACTTCCGCGTCCCCCACATCCTCTTTGCGCAGCAGAATATTGCTGCGGATATCGCCGGAAAACAGGAACACATCCTGAAGCATCTGACCGAAGTGCCGCCGCAGGGAAGATATTTTAATTTTACGGATATCAATCCCGTCAATGAGAATCTGCCCCTTCTGGATATCATAATTACGGCAGATCAGGCCAAGAATCGTGGTCTTACCGGAACCTGTGGAACCCACAAAAGCTACTGTCTGCTTCGGCTCCACATGGAAGGACACTCCCTTCAGTACCCATTCATCGGGCTTATAACAAAACCACACATCCCGGAATTCGATCTCACCACGAAGCTCCGGCAGTTCAATGGCATCCGGTTCATCCACTATCTCCGGCACCATATCCAGAATCGTGAAAATCTTCTCCGCCGCGGCGAAAGAACGCTGCAACATATCGAACTGCTCCGCCAGTGTCTGGATCGGATTGAAAAAACGGGAAATATACATATAGAAAGACACCATAATACTGCTGTCGATCACCTGTCCAAAGTAATGAATGTCCCTAATATAGCCCTTGGCTCCGAAATAAAACAAGCACAGGTTCGAGGAAACATAGAGCATATATACCATAGGCCGGAAAATACCGAATACAAACATTCGATTAAACTTGGCTTTCTGCAGTGTCCGGCTGCGTTTCAGGAAATCGTCCAGTTTCTGCTCCTCCCTGTTAAAAATCTGGGTAATCTTCATACCGGACAGATTTTCGGACAGATAGGTATTGATATCTGTGGTGGCATCGTTGACCATGCGGTGTACCCTGCGGGAAAATTGTCGGAAAATCACGGTAAATAACACTACAAAAGGTACAAAGCACAGCACCATCAAGGTCAGCGCATAATTCAGCATCAGCATAGCGCCCAGCACACCCACGATCACCATGGAATTTCTGGCCAGCGTCACCAGAATATTGGTGAACATATAGGAGATGGAATTGGGATCATTGGACACTCTGGTTACAAGCTTACCCACAGGAATGTTATTCAACTGCTCATGGCTTAAGCTCTCAATATGGGTAAACACATCCAACCGTATACGTGAGAGGATCTTCTGACCCGTTTTCTGCAGGATCATCGCCTGCAAATAAGTACAGATCATGGATACGATCAGGATTCCTACATATAACCCTACCATGGTATACAACCGGTTCAGCTCAAAATCGGCCTTGATCAGCCCCTGAATTCGTCCGACGATCAGTGGGGAAATCAGATCGTACACGATAGAAAACAGCATGACAATAAATACTATCACAAAACTTTTCCAATAGGGTCTGGCATATTGCAGCAGTCGCCGGATGATTTCGCCATCCGACATATTTCTCTCCTTGTCGGGCTTGTCTTTTATCTTTTTCAACGCGCCATAGGCCAGCAGGAAAACAATCGTAAAAGCGCCGATAATCGCACCCACGATCAATAAAGGCAAATACTCAGTCATTGTGTCCTTCTCCTTCCTCCTCCAGTTTCTGAAGATCCACCATTTTCCTGTATTCCGGACAGGACTCATACAATACTTCATGCGATCCTGCCGCAATCAGTCGTCCATCTTCAAGGAAAAGAATCTTATCCATCTTCTCAATGGTAGTGACACGGTGGGCGATCAGGATGGTAGTCTTACCCTGTCTGGCAGTGCGCAGGTTTTCCAGAATCGTAGCTTCGGTTTTCGTATCTACGGCAGATACGGAATCGTCCAAAATCAGGATCGGCGCATCCTTCATCAACGCCCGGGCAATGGATATCCTCTGCTTCTGGCCACCGGAAACCGTGACACCCCGCTCGCCCAGAACGGTATGATAACCCTGCTGGAACTCCTCGATATTGCTGTGCACATCGGCCAGCCTTGCCGCCTGAGTGACAGACTTGCTGTCATACTCGTCCACCCCGAAAGCAATGTTATTTTCAATCGTATCGGAGAACAGGAAATTGTCCTGGGGCACATACGCGCAGCATGCCCTCAGATCGCGGATTTTCACATCATTTACATCCATGCCGTCAATAAACAAGGTTCCCTCCGGAACATTATAAGTACGCAGAATCAAATCTACCAGAGTGGTCTTGCCACAGCCTGTTTTTCCTACCAGGCCCACATTTTCTCCGGCCTTAATAGTGAAGGATACACTTTTAAGTACATCTGTCTCACCATCGGGATAACGGAAGGTCAGATTACGGAATTCGATATCACCACGGACATTTTTCAGTTCCCGTGCTCCTTCCCGATCCTCCACAGCGACCTTCGCATCCAACAGTTCTCCCAGACGCTCCAGCGATGCCTTACCCCGGGATGTCATATCTATCAATTCGGAGATAGCCATAATCGGCCAGATAATAGCGTTAAAATAGCCTATAAATTCCACCAGCTGGCCCGCATTAAACCGGTCTGCGTATACCAGATACCCGCCATAGCCCAGGATTATGCAGATAACACTTTCCACAAACAGCGTCACCATGATCCGCAACAATACGGAGGACTTGGTATGGTCAATATTGGCATCCTCATTCTCCTCGTTCAGCTTCTGAAAAGCCATCAGTTCCTTTGCTTCCTTGACAAAGGCCTTGACCACCGTAATGCCGGAAAAGCTTTCCTGGGAGAAATCAGAGAGCCTGGAAAAAGCCTCCTGACGGACGTCCCACTTTTTCATCATCTGTTTGCCGATTATTGTAGCCGCCGCAAGAAGGAAGGCCATAGGAATCAGGGATAAAATCGTCAGTACACGGTCCATGTTCCACATATTCGCTACCGCCAGCACTCCCAGCAGCAACGCGTCAAAAAACATCAAAACACCCCATCCGAAACAATCCTGCACGGTATCCAGATCATTGGTAAAAAGACTCATCAGGTTTCCCACTTTATTGACCTGATAATATTCCTGGCTCAGATCCTTCGCATGATCAAACATGCGGTTGCGCAGGTCTGCTTCCAGACGCACTGCCGCACCAAAAAAGCACACCCGCCACAAAAAACGACCAAATACCATGGCTAGGATAATCCATACCATGGGCATACAAATCCTATCCAGCAGAAAATCCATATCAAATGCCATCTGCACCCCGTCCACACTGACACTGCCGCCGTTCATGCCATTGATGATCATGCGGTACAGCTTGGGAATTTCCAACTGCAGAAAATCCACCAGAACCAGTGAGAGCAACCCCAGAATCAGCCAGCCGGCATATTTGAGGTAATAGCGGTTAATGTGCTTTCCGAATATCATATGTTTCCCCTTCTTCTAATGCTGTTATTCCTGTTTTTCTCTTGAATATTCCGGATGATTTTCCATCATCTGTCCGGTGGTATGGAAATCACTTTTTAGATTCGTTTTTGTGTATACTGGATAATAATTTCTATGAGAATATTGGTAAAGGCTGCTACGC
>JAAUZM010000019.1 GCA_014804605.1 Lachnospiraceae bacterium
CTGAGCGGTAGGATTGATGATGTAGAGACCAAGCTGAGCGGTAGGATTGATGATGTAGAGACCAAGCTGAGCGGTAGGATTGATGATGTAGAAAGCAAGCTGACCGAAAGAGTTGATGGAGTAGAAAACGGATTGAATAATTTGAATGATAGAATCGATGCGCTGGAGACTAATATCAACATGGAAATTCAGGCAGTGAGGACAGAGATGGAAGTTGTCAACAGATCGTTGAAACAGGACATTGGTTTTCTGAATGATAAAATAGACCGCATCATAATTTTAAAGGATGTGGAAGGATTCGAAAAAATGAAAATTCGGATCGATGTGCTTGAACAGGGTTATCAGACGATAAAAGAAAAGATTGGCTGAGAAGAGGAATGTGGGAGCCGATGCGTAAGGATACAACCAAAACAACAAAATACACATTTTATTTGGGCATGACGGTATTCCTGCTGATTGTCACGACGATCATGGGTGTTTTTGCGTTTACGATGTATGTAGAGCATTTTACAGAGGAATCTGACCCTAACCGGTATGATAAGTATTACATTATGATCGCTGAAGACAATAGTTCTTCTTTCTGGCGGTCTGTTTATAAGGGCGCATATGAAGAAGGACTTCAGCAGAACAGCTATGTTGATCTGTTAAACGGAGCTTTTGATCATAACTATTCCAAGGAGGATATGATGCGGATTGCCATCGCATCGGAAGTGGATGGGATCATTGTGGCAGCAGATGAAAGTGATGAGATGACAGAGCTAATCAACGAGGCGGCGGCAAAAGAAATACCGGTGGTCACCCTATATGGGGATAATACACAAAGTGAAAGATGTACCTTTGTAGGAATCGGAAGTTATGATCTGGGCAGGGAGTATGGGAGACAGGTACTCGAAATAATGCGAAGGAAACAGCTTCCCAGGGCACAGGTTCAAGTGATCCCCCTGTATGATGAAAACGGAGAGAGGTTGATGTGGACGGAAACGGTGGAACATCTTCCGGTCAAGGTGATGGTGCTGGTGAGCCCCCATACGCAGGATTCCGGGCAGAATATACTTTGTTCCGGCATTCAAGAGACTATCGACAACGAGAAAAAAGAAAATGTGGAAATTGAGTTGTCTCTTGTTACTATTGATGATACAAATACTTTTTCGGTGGAGGAATCTATACGGGATATTTTTATGGAGCGAGAGCAGCCTGATATTATCATATGTCTTAACGAATTAAATACTGCCTGTGTTTATCAGGCGGTGGTAGACTATAATAAGGTAGGGCAGGTCAACATACTGGGATATTATGATTCCGATACAATCTTAAAAGCCGTTGAGAGAAATGTGATCTACGCAACCGTAACGATTGATGCCGCACAGATGGGTAAATATTGTGTGGAGGCTTTGACAGAATATAATACATTCGGCAACACAAGCCAGTATTTTATTGCGGATATCGAGCTGATCAATAAAGATAATGTGGCTGAGTATCTGGACGGAGGTGTTGCGGGAAATGAATAAGAAACTGCGTTTATTTTCTGACATGTCGCTTCAGGGTAAGATCAGCAGCATCTATATTCTGACAAACCTGTTCGTATGCCTGGTCAACATTCTTTTGATTCTCGGAATCAACCGCATGTCCGGTGAGATGGAAATGGTCTATCGGGATAATCTTAATCTGAATGAATTGTCAGAGTCGCTTGACGCTGTGCAGAGCAGTATGACCGATTACCTGAATGCCAAGACCAGTGATTCTCTGGAGGAATACTATAGAAATTCACAGATCTATATGCAGTTGGTGGACGGGCTGGAGGATGAAATAAATGGCGATTCATATGACCGTATGAAAAGAAATATAAAGCATATGTCCAGTCAGTATCTGGAGATAGCAGACCAGACGATCGATGCGAAAAGGGGGCGTAATGTCGAAAAATACAGGGCGCGATATGAGAATGCAGCGCAGATGTATGATTATATCAATACATATATTTACAGCCTGAATAATCAGCAGTTTAAGAACAATTCCGAGAATTATACCGAATTGTCGCAGGCGTTCCGGCTTTTTGANACGATAGGCATTGCTGTAATCATGGTGGTCATCGTCGTAAATGTATGTATCATCACGAAATTGGTCGGTACCCTCATCAGTCCGCTTAAGACATTGGCGAAGTCTGCAGATGAGGTGGCGAACGGCAATTTTGAAGTGGAGATTCCTGAAGTGCAGACNCGGGACGAAATCGGTGTTGTGAGCGGAGCATTTAATCAGATGGTGGTCAGTATCAGAGAGTATATTGAGCGCATCAGACATAGCATGGAAGTGGAGCGTGTTATGAAAGAAAAGGAACTGCTGATGGAGACGCACTTGAAGGATGCGCAGCTTAAATATCTTCAGGCACAGATCAACCCCCATTTTCTGTTCAANACATTAAATGCGGGTGCACAGCTTGCCATGCTGGAAGGAGCAGAAAGAACTTACCGCTATGTACAGAATATGGCAGAATTTTTCCGTTACAATGTAAAAAAGGGTGATGCGACTGTCACGATTCGGGAAGAGATCGAGCTGGTGGATAACTATATTTATATTCTGAATGTTCGTTTTTCGGGGGATATTCATTATGAGAAAAAAGTGGATCAGTCTCTTTTNCGGGTAGANATGCCCAGCATGATCTTACAGCCGATTGTAGAAAACTGCGTTAACCATGGTATTCGTGAAATGTCAGGTAAGGGCAGGATATGGCTTAAGGTCTATAGGATCGATGATGTGGCATGCATCAGTATCCGGGATAACGGCACCGGAATGAGTGCAGAGACGATCGATAAGGTTCTAAGTGGGACTTACAGGGAAGAAGAGCTTGCAGCAGGCTCCAACGGCATTGGTATGGATAATGTGATAGCAAGGCTAAAGCTTTTTACGGAGTGCGATGATGTGATGTCCATTGTCAGCGAAGGTACAGATCAGGGGACAGAGGTTATCATTTATTTACAGATCAGAGAGCGGGAGGAAGAAGATGTATAAGATCATGCTGGCGGACGATGAGGGAATCGTCATCGACTCGCTGGAATTTATTATCAGAAAAGAGTTTGGCGATGAGTGTGTCGTGGAGTATGCCAAAACAGGCAGAAGTGTGATCGAACTGGCCGAGAAATTCCGANCGGACATTGCGATTATGGATATACAGATGCCGGGAATCAACGGCATAGAGGCGATGAAGGAGATTCGAAAGAGTAACAGCAGTGTTCTCTTTATTGTCATGTCTGCCTATGATAAGTTTGATTATGCAAAAGAGGCGATCAAGTTAGGGGTGATCGAATATATTACGAAGCCGATGGAACGGACAAAGATCATCTCTGTTCTGAAAAAAGGAATGGAAATGGTTGACNGGGAGCGGGAAAAGAGAAGCAATGACCTTATGGTTAAAGAGAAGCTGGAGACCGTNGCCCCGATCATCGAGAGCGGCCTGATCTACGATATTCTGCTTCANGAGAATTTTGCGGAGGATATCGATAACTATAAGACGATACTTGGTTTAAGCGCGACTCATGCCTATATGATCTCTATCGTATGCGGGGACGGACAGGTCGGCAGCCATATGACCAACGCGGTTGGAAGCAGCGTCAGGATGCAGCAACATTATCAGGAAGTGCGGGAATGTGTGAAAGAGTATTTCGACTGTATCGTTGGAACGGTCATGTCAAATAAGTTGGCTGTCTTNGTGCCCTACGAAAAAGACAGGATGGATTATAATGAAAGAATAGACCTGATAGAGAGAGCNAGAGAACTTGTCCGGCATATGCGCAGGAAAACGAATATCAGNTTTCGTATCGGAATCGGCAGNGTAGGGGAACTTAGGGAAATGGCGGAGTCCCATAATGAGGCACTTAACGCNCTGACGATCACGACGGGAAGTGTCGCCCATGCGGACGATCTTCCCATACGTTGTGATTATGAAGATGATTATCCGATTCATTTGGAGAAACGGCTGTTTGATGAGGTGGAGAAGGGGGAAGTCAATCATGCCCGNGCTACGGCCGGCAGCTTTTTTGACTGGATGGCCGACAANAATCCGGACAGNCTTATGGAGATACGTCTGAAGATACTGGAATTTGCCTTGTGGGCAGAGCATATTGCCTATGAAAAAGGCGGTATGACTTACAGCTTTCATTCAAGNCAGGATTATCTTCCAACTCTTATGGAGACAGAAGATTTAAACATATTAAAAAAATGGTTTCAGGAAAAAATCACGGATGCAAGCCGGAATAGTCTTGGAAAACGGGAGGANAAATCCAACAGTATCATCGAGATGTCCAAAGAATATATCAAGAATAATTTTAACAAGGATATTTCTCTGGATGAAGTTTCCAGAGTGGCAAATATCAGCCCCTATTATTTCAGCAAGATCTTTAAGGAAGGAACCGGNGAAAANTTTATCGAATATCTGACNGGGATACGCATGGAGAAGGCGAAGGAACTGTTNAATACAACGGANTATTCCATGAAGGAGATATGTTCNATGTGCGGNTATTCCGATCCNAATTATTTCAGCCGTTCCTTTAAGAAAAATGTGGGNGTGACACCTACAGAGTACAAGAATGTGTGAGGAATCTAAGAGAACATGAGAAGGAAACTGGCTTTTATATTGTGTCTGGTANTGCTTTTGACAGCCTGCAAAGGTGGGGAACAGAAGAAAGGTGCGGNGCAGACACAGGAAGAAGAGAAAATACAGATCGGCATGAGTTTCGATTCTTTTGTTATTGAAAGATGGCAGAGGGATCGGGATGTGTTTGTATCGACGGCCAAAGAGCTGGGGGCGGAGGTCAATGTACAGAATGCTAACGGGGATCTGGCGGAGCAGAAAAAACAGATTAATTACTTCATCGAGAAGGGGATGGATGTGATCGTGATCATATGTGTTGATTCGGAAGGATTAAATGCTTCTGTGAATAAGGCAAAAGAGAAAGGGATAAAAGTGATCGCCTATGACCGTCTGATTGTGGATTGCGATATAGATCTGTACATTTCTTTTGATAACACGAAGGTAGGAGGAATGATGGCGGATGCGCTGATCGATAACGGGCTTGCCGAGGGCTCAGTCTTAATGCTGGGAGGAGCGCTCACAGATAATAATGTATCGCTTGTGGAAGGAAAATTCAGAAGAACCATGCAGGAGAACAATGTCGCGATTCTGGATTCCTTCCATGCGGATGGCTGGTTGGCGGAGCTGGCGGCGGAGTATGCATACGATCATATGGATGTGATCGCTAAGGCGGATGCAATTATGTGCGGTAACGATGATATTGCCAGCAGGGTCGTGCCGGTGCTCGCCGAGAAGCAACTGGCGGGCAGAAAATTGGTAGTGGGGCAGGATGCAGACTTAGAGGCATGTCAGAGAATCGTGGAGGGTACACAGCTTATGACCGTCTATAAGCCGGTGGAAAGGCTGGCACAGCGCGCCGCAGAGTGTGCGGTATCATTGGCACAGGGGGAAGAAATTGCAGGTGACGATGTCAACATGCTGGATAACGGAAGCTATCTGGTTCCCTATGTCGGGTTGGAGCCGATCAGCGTGACGAAAGAGAATATCAATGATGTGATCATCAACAGCGGGTTTCATTTGAAAGAGGATGTTTATCTGAATGTACCGGATAAGATGCCATAATGCGGTATGAATCAATGGCATAGGATTTTTTTGTGCAGGACAAATTTGCAATCGCAATTTTGTCCTGTTTTTTTATGTGATAAAGGACAAGTGTTAAGTGAAAAATATACAGAATATAACAAAAATATCCAGTCTGTTATGTGGTATATTCACAATATAAAGTGTGGTGAGGGAAATCTTCACTGTAACGAATCTTAATTAATGAAAGGGAGGATTTATAAAGATGAAAAGAAAATTACTTGGCACTTTACTTAGTGTTGCAATGGTCGCTTCTTTATTAGTCGGATGTGGTTCTGACGGCGGCGCTGCGACAACAACAGCAGACAGTGCATCAGATGAGCAGACAGAGGCACCGGCAGACAATAGTGATGCTGCTGCACCTGCAGAGGATGCCGAGGCAGAGGCACCGACTGATACGGCTTCCGTAGGCGGAAAGATCGGTATTTCAATGCCGACTCAGTCTCTGGAGCGTTGGAATCGTGACGGCGCTTATCTTGACGAGCAGTTCAAGGCAGCAGGTTTTGAGACGATACTTACTTTCTCTGACAATGATTCCGGAAGACAGGTAAATGATATCCAGAACATGTTGGCGGACGGTGTTGACTTATTGATCGTTGCAGCGATCGACGGCGAAGCTTTGAATACTGCAATGAACGAAGCAGCGGATGCAGGCGTTCAGGTTATCGCTTATGACCGTTTGATCATGAACGACGCGGTGTCCTATTATGTATCTTTCGATAACTACACAGTTGGTAAATTACAGGGTGAATTTATCGTAAATCAGCTTGATCTCGCCAATGCAGGTGACACGGTATACAATCTGGAGATCACAGCAGGTGATCCTGCCGATAATAATGCAGGTTATTTCTATAACGGTGCTGTGGATGTTTTGAAACCTTACATTGATGCAGGTACATTGAATATCGTGTCCGGTCAGATCGATTTTGATACGGTTGCTACCGCACAGTGGAGTACTGACACGGCTCTTGAGAGAGCACAGAACGTTCTTTCTTCCTACTATGCAGACGGCACACAACTTGATGTATGGCTTTGCTCTAACGATTCTACGGCTTTAGGTGTTGCACAGGCAGTTACGTCCGACTATGCGGGTTCTAACTCCGTGTTGATCACAGGTCAGGACGGTGACGAGGCTAACTTAAAGAATATCGTTGACGGTGTTCAAACAATGACCGTGTATAAGAACGTTAGTAACGAGTCTATCGTTACATTGGGACTTGCAAAAGCAATGCTTGCAGGCGATACGATCGATGCAGCTTTGATCCCGTCCTTCGGCATCGAGTGTGCATATGACACAGAGTCCTATGAGACTTCCGCAGGCAACAAATGTCCTTCCTTCCTGCTCGTACCGAATATAATTACGAAAGACAATCTGCAGGAATTGGTTGACACAGGTCTGTATACAATGGGGGATGACGGATATCTGTCCGCAAATTAATAAAATAAAAAATTATGGTATGAACCTGAAAGGGGGCGGGCGTCTGTCCCGCCTTTCTTTTTCGGTTTTGTGATGACAGAAGGAGAGGAGGAAATCTTTTGGGTGACACGATATTGGAAATGAAATCCATTACCAAGGAATTTCCGGGAGTAAAAGCACTGGATAATGTTAATTTGGTGGTTGAGCGCGGAGAGATCCATGCGCTGATCGGCGAGAATGGTGCGGGAAAATCCACACTGATGAATGTATTGTCCGGTACATACCCTGTGGGCAGTTATTCGGGTGAGATCTATTATAACGGAGAACTTTGCCAGTTTAGGACATTAAAGGACAGTGAGGCAAAAGGAATCGTTATTATTCATCAGGAATTGGCTTTGATTCCCCTTCTCACCATTGGCGAGAATATGTTTCTGGGGAATGAGAAAAAAAATAAGTTAGGGCACATTGACTGGGACCTTACCTACAATGAGGCCGAAAAACATATGAGGCAGGTCGGTCTGAATGAATCTGCCCAGACTTTGATCAAAGATATCGGAACAGGTAAGCAGCAGCTTGTGGAGATCGCAAAGGCATTTTCAAAAAATGTAAAGCTGCTTATCTTAGATGAACCGACATCTTCGCTGAATGACGAGGACGCGAAGATGCTTCTGGATCTTTTGATAGAATTTAAGAAAAACGGATTGACATCGATCATCATTACACATAAATTGAACGAGATCATCTACTGTGCGGATAAAGCAACGATCATCCGTGATGGTTCCACGATCGAAACTTTGGTAAAAGGAGTGGACGAATTTAGTGAGGACCGGATTATCAAGGGTATGGTCGGGCGTCCCATGGATGACCGTTATCCGGCTCGTGAGCATAAGGTGCGCGATGAAGTCGGACTGGAGGTAAAAAACTGGACGGTTCATCATCCGCTTTACCATGAGAAGATTGTAGACAACAACATTTCTTTTAAGGTACATAAAGGTGAGGTCATAGGATTTTCCGGGCTGCAGGGTGCAGGGCGCACGGAGCTTGCGATGTCTATTTTCGGCAAAAGTTATGGTACAAATATCAGTGGAGAACTGTATCTGAACGGAGAGAAAGTCGATCTGAAAAATCCGGAACAGGCAATTCACCACAAACTTGCTTATGTTACGGAAGACAGAAAGGTTAATGGTCTGATTCTCGGCGAATCCATTCGCTTTAATACGACGCTTGCGCGTTTGGATAAAGTATGCTCTAAGGGAATTATTGATACGACCAATGAAAAGAATGTAGCGGAGGAAATGACGGAGGCCATGGGAACAAAAACGCCGTCTATTGAGCAGCAGGTAGGCAATCTGTCCGGTGGTAATCAGCAGAAGGCGCTGCTTGGCAAATGGATGTTTACGGAACCGGATGTTCTGATTCTGGATGAGCCGACTCGTGGTATTGATGTAGGAGCAAAGTATGACATTTATTGTCTGATTAATAAAATGGTTGAAGAAGGCAAATCAGTCATCATGATTTCTTCGGAAATGCCGGAACTCATCGGTATGTGCGATCGCATTTATGTCATGAACGAGGGAGAGCTTCGGGGAGAACTGGATGCAAAAGAGGCTACGCAGGAGAAGATCATGAGCTACATTATCAGTGCCACAGCTTAAAGTGAAAGGAGTGTTGTAATCATGTCAACGAAAAAAGAAAATACGGGCGACCAGTTTAATTTAGGCACTTTCCTGACTAAAAACAGTATGGTTATAGCCCTTGTAGTTGTATTTATATTATTTTACTTCCTAACGGGCGGACGTTTGTTATATGCACAGAACATGTCTAATCTGCTTTTGCAGAACGGCTATGTGCTTGTTATGGCATGCGGTATGCTGCTGTGTATCTTAACCGGTGGTAATATCGACCTTTCAGTAGGTTCTGTGATCTGTATGGTAGGCGGTATGGCGGCAGTTCTGCTCACGAATCATGGGGTCAGCGTTTTCCTGACCATTCCGTTATGTATTTTGATTGGTTTAGCGGCAGGTGTCTGGCAGGGATATTGGATCGGTTATGTGAGGATTCCGCCTTTCATCACAACTTTGGGTGGTATGTTTATCTTTCGTGGCTTCGGTCGTCTGATATTGGACAGTAAGACCGTGGCTGTTCAGGATCAGACATTCTTAAATATATTCACCGCATATATTAAGATTCCGGGACTTGATACGGACGCGCACATCTGGTCTCCGATTCTGGTTGGTGTGCTTGCGGTTGCTTTTATCATCTACAGCACGATTGCTTCCCGTACCAACAAGGCGAAGAAGGGTTATCGTCAGAACAGTGCGTTAGCTGATTTCGGACGCGCCGGGGTGATCTCTGTAGTACTGTTGTTTTACTGTTACCTGCTTACCCAGTATAAGGGAATTTCTGTTATGCTTGTGTGGGTAGTGGTAATTTGTCTGATCTATCATTTTATCACCTCCAAGACCGCGTTCGGACGTTATTTCTATGCAGTGGGAGGTAATGAGAAGGCAACCCAGCTTTCCGGTATCAATACGAACAAAGTCTATTTTATCGCTTACGCAAATATGGGATTACTCGCTGGTCTGTGCGGTCTGCTTTGTCTGGCGCGCGTAGGTTCCGTTAACGGTTCTACAGGTACATCCTTCGAGATGGACGCCATCGGTTCCTGTTTCATCGGCGGTGCTTCGGCATACGGCGGAAGCGGTACAATACCGGGTGTTATTATTGGCGCACTTCTTCTTGGTGTCATCAATATGGGTATGTCCATCATGGGTATCGGCGANTCATGGCAATATGTTGTAAAGGGCGGTGTGCTCCTTATAGCAGTTATCTTTGACGTAGTTTCCCATCGTAAGAGCGGGAAATAAAATATATTAGGTTGAGNGTGGGGAGAAGTTAGTACTTCTCCCCATGTTGATTAATGTAGCAACCAATCACGTAGGTTCATATGAGAAGCGGACAAAATTCTAACTTCCNACGGTTTTCCGGTACGCAAGCGGAGACATTCCGTAATATTTCCGAAAAGTCTCGCAGTAATAGCTGGCGGTGCAGAAGCCGTATTCGTAGGCAATATCCGTCATGCTCATGTCGGATGTGAGAAGCGCTGTGAGACTTTTCCTTAGGCGTAGTTTCGCGGCATAGATTATAGGCGTGTCATTAAGATATTTTTTAAAAAGAAGAGAGCAATGACTTTTACAGCATGTGCCGGCCTGCGCAATGCTTTCAAGTGTCAGCTTTTCCATGTAATGATCTTCAATATATTTCATCATATTCTTAAGCGAAATGAGACCGGAAGACTCGGTGCTTCGATCGTCAACTTTCGAATCTAAATTTTCATACAAGAGTTCCATGATGGTTATAAAATATCTGTTACTTGCAAAATAAGCCTGAGGCTGCACGGATTCATCGCCAAAGCAACGGTACAGTTCCTCCAAGGCTGCAAGAATCCTGCCTTGCCAATTGAGGGGTGCAAGGTGTAGATAGGGGCAAGAGGCGTTTTCGATGACCGGCTCAATATAATTTTGNTAAAACCATGTATTTCCNTGTAACAGTTCAGGAGAAAGCAAAATACAGATAAATTCACATTCGTTATGCTGCGCAGAAAAGCCGTAGTGGAGTTGTCTGCTGTTTACCATGATGCCGTTATCCTCGGACAATTCGATTAGTTCGCCGTTTACGTTATAGGTCATANAGCCTTTTTTGATTAAAATAAACTCCAGATCCTTGTGCCAATGGCTGATCGCAGAATAATCAGGATAGGACGACAGAATTCCATAACGGGCATAGACAGGAAACAATGGATTGTTATAAGCTACCGTTTCCGAAGCATCCGGATTAAATGCGGAACAATATTCAACACTGCGCGACATAGAGACCTCCTGAAAAGAAGATTGTTATATAATTATAGATGATTTNGAAAGAATTGCAAGGAATAATTTGATATGGTTATAGAAAGGAAGGTAAACACAATGTTGATTTAAGGATAGAAAGAGACGGGAAACAGTATGAGGAGAGCGGTCATGTGTGATACGGATGCGTTGCAAAAGAAAATGGTCCGGTTAGTTCTGCCGATTGCGTTTCAGCAGTTTATGCTTGCGCTTGTAGGGGCAAGTGATGCGGTTATGCTTGGTAAACTGAATCAGGATTCCATGGCGGCAGTGTCGCAGGCTTCTCAGGTAACATTTCTGTTCAATTTATTTATGACGGCTTTTCTTATAGGAGAAAATATGTTTGTGGCACAGTACTATGGGAAAAGAGACTATAACGGCATTGCTATGACAGTCAGTCTGGTTTTGCGCCTTTCCTGCATTACTGCGCTGCTGTTTACGGTCAGTGCAATTGCTATTCCGTCCGGTATCATGCGCTTTTTAACAAATGAGCCGAAACTGATTGTCATGGGCAGCAAGTATTTGGAATATGTAGGAGCCGCATGGTTACTGTCCGCAGTTGCACAGGTTTATCTGACGTATATGAAAAATTGTAATGCAGTCAATATGAGCATGGTGATCAGCAGTGTTACGGTGATTATGAATATCGTACTTAATGCGGTGCTGATCTTCGGATTGCTTGGATTTCCGGCGATGGGCGTTGAGGGGGCGGCAGTGGCGACGGTGATCGCGACAGCGGTTCAGATGGTCTGGAGCGTTCTTTATGTGCATGGAAAGATGGGGCAGCTACAGCTTCATTTNTGGAAACGGGACNAGNGACTTACAAGAAGATTCCGGGAAAAGGTGGCTCCGGTTTTATTAAATGAACTCATCTGGGGTGGCGGATTCACAATGTATTCCGTTATTATGGGGCATATGGGGACAGAGGCGGTGGCGGCCAACAGTATTGCCAATATTTCTAAGAATCTTGTAGTATGTCTGTGTCTTGGATTGGGAAGTGCGGGAAGTATTATAGTGGGAAACGAGCTGGGAGCCGATCGTTTTGAGGAAGCGAAAGAGACCGGAAAGATATTGACGAAAGCAGCGGCTATATGTGGTGTGTTGTCAGGAGCGCTGTTGCTTGGGGTATCGCCCGTAATCGTGAGACTGGCAAACATGACACCTGCTGCAAAAGAGTACCTGACAGGAATGCTCGTGGTATGTTCCTATTATCTTGTGGGAAAATCTGTTAACAGCATGACAATAGGCGGTATTTTTCCGGCAGGAGGAGATTCGAAGTTCGGACTGCTTTGCGACACGGTAACGCTGTGGTGCATTACAATTCCCATTGGATTGTTATGCGCCTTTGTGTGGAAGCTGTCTGTGCCGGTAGTATATTTTGTGTTAAATATGGATGAGATCGTGAAGCTTCCGGCGGTATACCGGCACTATCGGAAGTATGAGTGGTTGAAAAATATAACATAAATAAGGAGGCATTATTATGACAATGAGGGAAAGGATTGCGGACGGAAAATTATTTACGGATTACTGTGAAGGACTTCCGGAAGACAGAGTAAACTGCAAGAANCGGATGAATGCTTTTAATCGGACNTCTCCGGAGGATGAGACAGGAAGNATGAAAGCGATGATGGAGTTGTTCGGGAAGGAAACCGGAGCGTGGATCGAACCGCCTTTTTACTGCTGTTACGGATATAATATTACGATTGGAGAAGGGTCTTATATAAACTTTAATTGTAATTTTGTGGATGACGGGAAAATANCAATAGGGAAGAAAGTCATGTTCGGNCCGGCGGTGACGATTGCAACGGTGGGACACCCGATTAGTCCTGATATGCGGGAGTATATGTATACTGATCCTGTGAGCATAGGAGATAACTGCTGGATCGGAGCCGGTGTTACGATCTGTCCGGGTGTATCGATCGGGGAGAATACGGTGATCGGGGCCGGGAGCGTAGTGATCCATGATATTCCGGCGGACTGTGTTGCGGCGGGAAATCCCTGTAAAGTGATAAGAGGGATTGGAGAACACGATAAAATGTATTATTATAAAGACAGGAAGATTACGGTAGAAGATCTGGAAGAGGAGCGTAGACTACGGTAATATAACACTGTGGTATGGGCATTATTTTCGAAAGAATNATAGTATAAAGAAAGGATGANAACAAAATGACGAATAGAGAAAGAAGAGACGCGGAAATGGCGTATATTTCAGATGACAGTATTTTTGAAGAGCAGTTAGTATGCAGAAAAATTTTGCAGAAATTAAATTTCATGGATCGCTCTGATTTTGCGGGGATACGGGAGACTGTGAAGGAGCTTTTCGGNAAATCCGNAGGATGCTTTNGTNAATCCGCCNTTTTATTGCGATTATGGGAAGCATATCGAGGTGGGAAAGAACTTTTTCGCAAACTATAACTGCACTCTGCTGGATGTGGCGAAGATTAGGATCGGTGACAACTGCCAGATGGCGCCTAACGTGGCGATTTATACGGCGGGGCATCCGGTTCATCCGGTGAGCCGTAATTCCGCCTATGAGTACGGCAAAGAGGTGACCATCGGCGACAATGTGTGGCTGGGCGGCAANACGGTAGTCTGTCCNGGCGTNCACATCGGAGATAACGTGGTGATCGGCGCAGGCAGCGTGGTGACTAAGGATATTCCTGNCTGGTGCATAGCGGCNGGCAATCCGTGNAAAGTGATCCGCAAGATCACGGATGAGGATAAGAAGAAGCTATTNCGCGATGAAGAGATCGATGAGGAAGCGTGGGCNGATATTGTAGAGCGGATGGAGTTTTAGGGGCAGCGGGCAGAGGGGTTAAAGATTTACATTGATATGAAAATAACAAGAAATATTGGAAAAACGGANAAAAANAAGAAAAATANGTTNGAAAAACGGACAAAAACAAGAAAAGNNCGTTNGAAAAACGGACAAAATCGGAGAAATGTTGTTGTATAAACGGACAGAACATGGCATACTATGATTAAGAGGTGAATGCCATGTACAGGATGATTGAGAACAGAATTCAGAGNTTTTTTGAAAAGATACCGAATCAGGCATTGATGATTACNGGCGCAAGGCAGGTAGGCAAGACTTATGTGATTCGNAAATANGCCCGAGAACACTTTGAGTATGTGATCGAGATTAANTTTATTGAGAATCAGGANGCGATAGGTTTATTTGAAAATGCAAAATCCAGTGATGATATTTTGCTCAGAATTTCCACGNTGACGGATGTGCCGCTTGAAAAAGGCAGGACACTGATTTTTTTTGACGAGATTCAGGAATGCAAAGAAATGGTTACNGCGATTAAGTTTTTGGTGGAGGAAGGCAGTTTTCGTTATATATTAAGCGGNTCCTTACTAGGCGTGGAGTTAAAAGATATTCGTTCTGTTCCGGTAGGATATATGACGGTTATGGAAATGTACCCGATGGACTTTTTTGAATTTTGCAGAGCAAATAAGGTATCAGAGAAAGTCATGGAACATTTGAAAGAATGCTTTACGCATAGATTACCGGTCGATCAGATGATTCATGACAAAATGATGAGTCTGTTTCAACTTTATCTGATTATAGGAGGAATGCCGGCCGTGGTCGATACCTATATTCGGACGAATAACATAAGGACTGTTATGGAAATACAGAAAGGTATCATCTATTCTTATATCAGGGATATTGCTAAGTATGACCCGGAAGAGAAGCTCTATCTGAAAGACATTTTTGAACTGATACCGAGCGAACTGAATGCAAAAAATAAACGATTCATTTTGAAAAGTCTGAATGAGAATTTTAAGTTCTCCAGATACGAACATAGTTTTATCTGGCTGAAAGAGGCGGGAGTTGCACTGCCGGCATATTGTGCACAGGAGCCGGTCAGTCCGCTGGTTCTTTCAAGATCTACCAATCTGTTTAAACTGTTTGCATCGGACGTAGGACTTCTGGCCTCCATGTATGCAAATGGACTGCAGATAAAGATTCTGCAAGGAGAGAAAGATATTAATTTCGGTGCGGTATATGAAAATGCAACGGCTCAGGAGCTAAAAGCACATGGATTCGACCTATACTATTTCCAGAGTAAAAAACAGGGTGAACTGGACTTCGTGATTGAACAAAACGGAAATATTATACCGATTGAAGTGAAATCAGGGAAAACATATGCGAGACACCGGGCGTTGGATCAGGTTCTTAATTGCGGGCAATACGGAATATCGGAAGCAATCGTATTTTGCAATGAAAATGTGCAGGTTAAAGACGGCAGGATATTTTACTGCCCGATTTATATGGTAGGATTCCTGCAAAGGGAAGCAGAGCAGGAGGAACTGCTTTATTCCATTGATTTGAGTGTATTGCAGTGAGCGGATGGAGTTTTAAAGATAGATAATTCTCATCTCCTGTGGTATCATGTGTATGGACATATGGATGGCGGCGGTATATTCGGAAGATATATTGCTGCTGCCGCAAGAACAGAGGATCGTACAAGTGTCACTTCAATTTTATTTCGGAGCATCAGGCTCCGGCAAGAGCAGGAAACTTCATGATGATATCATAGAGGCAGCGCAGCGCAGTCCGCAGACGGATTATCTGCTGATCGTGCCCGATCAGTTCACCATGCAGACCCAGATGGATCTGGTGGTGGAGCATCCCAGACATACTATTATGAATATAGACGTATTGAGCTTCGGCAGGCTTACCCACCGCATCTTGGATGAGGTGGGTTATGAGGATGTGCCNGTNCTGGACGATACGGGGAAGAGTCTGGTGCTGCGCAAGGTGGCGAAACAGTGTCAGGGGCAGTTAAAAGTCATGGGCTCGCATCTNCATAAGATCGGNTACATTCANGAGGTNAAGTCTGCCATTTCGGAATTTATGCAGTANGGAATCGGCACGCAGGAGATGGAGNANCTGGCNGATTATGCGAAATCCCGGGGAGCGCTGTATTATAAGCTGCAGGATCTGAATGTNCTGTATCAGGCTTTTCTGGANTATATCCATGAGAAATTCATNACCACGGAGGAGACNTTAGACAGACTTANGGAAGCNCTGCCCAAGTCNGCNATNATCAGAAACAGTGTGATCGCNTTNGACGGNTTCACNGGATTTACNCCCATCCAGAATCGTGTNATTCAGGAANTGATNCGATTGACTAAACAAGTCATTGTNACGGTAACCATTGACGACNGGGAGAATCCNTATCAGCCNGACGGGGANCATAAGCTTTTTCATNTGAGCAGGAAAACGGTGGCCGATCTGCGCNGACTGGCAAAGCAGGTGGATGTGCAGGAGGAGCGNCCGGTGTGGTGCAGNGACAGGGTAGAGGGNAGACTGCCGCGGTTTGCNCNNAACGGNGAGNTGTCTCATCTGGAGAGGAATCTGTTCCGTTATCCTGCCGAAGTATATGAAGAGGCGGTAGAGANGATTCATGTATTCGAGGCATCTACCCCGAAAGAAGAAGTCAGGCAGACGTGCATTGAGATTCGGAAGCTGCTTATGAGGAGAGAAAGCTTACAGTACCGCGATATTGCCGTAGTTACAGGCGATATGGAAGTATATGGCAGTCTTGTGGAGGAAGAGTTTGCCAAGTTCGGCATTCCNATCTACTTAGATCACACAAGAGGGATTCTGCGNAATCCTTTTACGGAATATATCAGAAGCGCNCTGCAGATCGTGCTGCAGGATTTCAGNCCCGAATCGGTCTTTCACTATCTGCGCACGGGNCTTACGGGNTNCGANACAGAGGANACGGANCGNTTGGAGAATTATNTCCGCAGATTCGGNATNCGNGGCCGNAAGAAATGGAGCGGTCCNTTTATCTATAAAGAAGAAANCAAGGAGGGCGAGGAGGAANCCCTGCGGCAGTTGGAAAAGTATAATGCTATGAGGGAGAATCTGATGAAACAGCTTGCGCCGCTGNTGGAACCGGTCNNGACGGCGGGNGAGATGGTGCGTGCGCTNTATGATTTNCTGGCNCANAATGANCTGCANCAGAAGCTGGCAAACTATGAGCGCAGATTTNAGGAGCAGGGTGACTTGGCGCGGGCGAAAGAATACGGGCAGATCTATGCGCTGGTGATCGACCTGTTAGATCAGATCTACGGACTGCTCACGGAGGAAAAGATGGATCGCAGGGAATTCGCGGATATTCTGGACTCCGGNCTNACGGAGATCAGTGTGGGAACGATCCCCCAGAATGTGGACAGGGTGCTTGTGGGCGATATCGAGAGGACNCGGTTGAAACAGGTTAAGGTGCTCTTTTTCCTCGGCGTGAATGACGGCAATATTCCCAAGAGTGCGGGAAACGGNGGGATCATTTCAGACATAGACCGGGAATTCTTAAGGGAATCGGAACTGGAACTGGCGCCTTCGCCCAGACAGCAGATGTANATACAACGGCTGTATCTCTATCTGAATATGACGAAGCCTTCGGAGCAGTTGTATTTATCCTATGCCAAGATGGGCAGTGACGGCAAGAGTCTCCGCCCGGCCTATCTCATTGATCTGGTAAGAAAACTTTACCCGGCTCTTATGGTGANAATGCCGGAGAATGATCCGGTGGAGGANCAGCTCGTGTGCGGNGCGGACGGGATCGGTCTCATGGCGGACATGCTGCGGGAGTATGCAGGNGGCAGGCTGNACGGAGAAGAGAAGCGNCGGATGTATACCTTTTATCACAGTTACCATGCAGGAAANCAGTATCAGGATACGGTAGACCGGCTGGTCGAGACGGCTTTCTACCGTTATCAGGACACACCGCTGTCCAAGCTTGTGACGCAGACGCTCTATGGAACGCTTTTGCAGAACAGTGTCAGCCGTTTGGAGAAGTATGCNGCCTGTGCTTANGGACATTTCCTGCAATACGGGCTGGCNCTACGGGAACGGGCCGANTACAGTTTTGAGGATGTGGATATGGGAAATGTGTTCCACGGCGTATTGGAGCTTTTTGCGGATAAACTGGCGGAGTACGGCTATACGTGGTTTGATTTTCCGGAGGAGGCAGCGCAGCGGATCGTGGCGGAGGCCATCGAGGCTTATGCGGTGAACTATGGGGAGACGATTCTGTACAGCAGTGCCCGCAATCAGCACTTGCTAAAGCGCATGACCGGGATCTTAAGGCGCACGGTGCTGACTCTGCAGACACAGCTTAAGAAAGGNTCCTTCGTGCCGGANCGGTTCGAGATGTCGTTCTCCATGATCGAGGACTTGGACGCGCTCAATATTGCGCTTAATGAGCAGGAGAAAATGCGCNTGCGGGGGCGTATTGACAGGGTGGATACGTGCGAGACTTTAGATTCGGTCTATGTNAAAGTCATAGATTATAAATCCGGCACCCGCCGGTTCGANCTGGCGGCNCTCTACTACGGNCTGCAGCTGCAGCTNGTNGTCTATATGAATGCNGCGNTGGAGATGGAGCAGAAGAAGCATCCGGATAAAAAGNTCGTACCGGCGGCNATGNTGTACTATCATATCGANGATCCGATGGTNGAGGACGACGGNANNATGACGCCGGAGCAGATNAATNGTAAGCTGTTNCAGGANCTNAAGATGACCGGNATGGTCAANGANAGNNANGAGNCTGTNAGACTGTTAGACGGAGANTTTACGGATAAGTCCATGATTCTGCCAATAGAGCGGAAAAAAGACGGTTCCTTCTCGGCCTATTCCAGTGTCATAAGCGAAGAGGATATGCATACGGTTTCAGATTATGTAAGCCAAAAAATACGACAGCTCGGAAGCGGGATTCTGTCCGGCAATATATCGGTCAATCCTTATGAGCAGAACGGCAGTCAGGCATGTACGTATTGTGCGTACAGCAGTGTGTGCGGCTATGACAGCCGGATCGAGGGCTATCAGATGCGGAAACTGCCTAAGATGAGTGCGGATGAGGCGTTGCAGGAGATGCGGGAAGAGTTGGGCGGCATACAAGCGGTAGTCGGACCACAGGAGCAGGAGTAGTGTGAATAATAAATTTTTCACACGCAAGTTTGTGCTTGCGCCCAAACTTGCAGGTTGAGCAAGAATGGGGAGTAATATGGGGATTTCATTTACCGAAAAACAACAAAGAGTGATTGATGTACGGGGTCGCAATGTGCTGGTGTCTGCGGCGGCCGGGTCGGGGAAGACCGCGGTGCTGGTGGAGCGGATCGTTAAGATGGTGAGCGACAGTGCGCATCCGATAGATATCGACAGGCTTCTGGTGGTGACCTTCACCAATGCGGCGGCGGCGGAGATGCGGGAGCGGATCAGCAGAGCATTAAACGATCGTTTGGCTGCCGACCCGGAGAACGAGCATTTACAGAGACAGGCTGCCCTGCTGCACAATGCACGGATCACGACGATTGACAGCTTCTGTCTTTTCGTCCTGCGCAACCAGTTCCATACCATTGGTTTAGACCCTGCCTTTCGGATCGCGGAGGAGGGAGAGGNCAAGCTGCTGCGTCAGGAAGTGCTGGCGGAGGTGCTGGAGGACTGCTATAAGCAGGAACGGCCGGAGTTTATCNATTGCATAGAGTATTTCAGCGTGGGCAGCAGGGATACGGCGGTGGAAGAGATCGTNCTCAAGCTCTATGATTTTGCCATGAGCACGCCGTTTCCGGAAGCGTGGCTGGAAGAGCGGAAGCAGGANTANCGGATTANGNCGGNGNAGCTGGCGGCGGCAGAACGCAACGGGGCGGATGAAGCGGATTCGGNGGAGAAAGCAGAGAACGGCAGGGAAGCAGCGTTCGAGGATATCCCGTGGGTGGCGGAGCTGCTGCGGCAGACGAGGTTTCTCCTTGCGGGCTGTGTGACGGAGTTGACAGAGGCAGTCCGTCTGTGCGAGGAGCCGGATGGNCCGTATATGTACGGNGAACTGNTGGAGCGGGAGCGGGAGATGACGGAAAGNCTGCTGCGCTTGTGTGNNGGGACANNTGANGNAGANGGCAGTTNNGCGNANGANTATGACAGCCGGGANAGACAGAGCACCTATGAGGCTCTCTATGCGGCTTTTAACGGGCTTCGTTTTGACAGGCTNCCNTCCAAGAAGGACGACACGGTTTCNCCNGTCAAGCGGGANCTGGCNAAGAATCTNCGGACACAGGTCAAGGAACGGCTCGGCGNCTTGCAGAAGAANTATTTTTTCAAAGAGAAAGATCAAATCTTCCGGCAGATGGAAGCCTGCGGGACGGCCGTGGAGGCGCTGGTGGATCTGNCGCTTGCCTTCAAGGANGCTTTTGACCGGAAGAAACGGGANAAAAATCTGTTGGATTTCAATGATATCGAGCATTTTGCNCTTCAGATTCTCGTNCGGACGGATGAGGNGGGAGTCTGCNTTCCGACGGAGACGGCGCTGGAATACCGCAGCTATTTTCATGAAATACTCATCGATGAGTATCAGGACAGCAATCTGGTGCAGGAGTACATTCTGTCCTGCATATCGGGNGAGGACGAGGGCAGATANAACCGCTTCATGGTAGGAGACGTGAAGCAGAGNATCTATAAGTTCCGGCTGGCCAGNCCGGAGCTGTTCTTGGAAAAGTATGAGGCTTACGGCAGTCAGGAACATGTGGAGACGGAGCCGAACGGGAACAGCAGACAGGAACATGTGGAGACGGAGCCGAACGGGAACAGCAGACAGGAACAGGCGGAAACAGAGTCGGACAGGAACGAACGNCAGTGTACTGTGAGAATGGAAGCCGAAAGGATCGATCTGCANCAGAACTTCCGCAGCCGGTTTGAAGTNCTTAACACCNCCAATGCAGTCTTTGAACAGATNATGGGTAAAGATGTGGGCGGCATCGTCTACGATGATCTGGCGGCNCTNCATATGGGNGCGGTGTATCCGGNACAGCCTGAATCCGNCGCGAATCTCACGGAATTACTGCTGTTCCGGACGGACGANAAGCCGGAAGANCTTTCTGCNAAGGAGCAGGAGGCTTATGGGATCGCGGCNAAGATCANGACGATGATGAGAGAGTTTNNGGTNACGGATCGNGGGAGCGGTGCNCTGCGNGCGCTGTCNTATCGCGATATCGTTATNNTAATGCGCACCACCGCAGGNTGGGACGAGGTGTTTAAGCGNGTNCTGGAGAGCGAGGGGATTCCGGTGCACATGACATCGCGNACNGGNTATTTNGCGGCGAGTGAGGTGCAGGAGCTNCTGCATTTCCTCAGGGTACTGGATAATCCGCTNCAGGATATTCCGCTGTACGGNGTAATGCATTCTTATCTGGGTGGATTCAGCGAGGAGGAGATTGCGCTGATCCGCGCCGCATATCCGAAGAAGNNATATCTGTATGANGCCGTGAGNGAGTATGTACAGTCNGNTATNGAAGAAGCGCAGGATAAGAAGCTTATTGACAAGATNNGGANCTTTCTGGATCGTATCAGCCGTTACCGCGGTCTGTCNGCGTATCTCTCCGTGCAGGAATTGCTACAGACGATCCTCAGGGAGACNGATTATCTCAACTACGTGGCNGTCAAACCCGAGGGCAACAAACGCCGNGCCAACGTGGAGATGCTTATGGTNAAAGCGGCGGANTANGAGAAGACGAGCTTTTTCGGTCTGTATCATTTTCTGCGCTATATGGAGCAGTTGGAAAAATATGAGGTGGATTACGGGGAAGCGGGACTGCAGGACGAGAACGCGGATGTGGTGCGCATCATGAGCATACATAAGAGTAAAGGATTGGAATTTCCGGTCTGCTTCGTGGCGGGACTGGCAAAAGGATTTCAGACCAGAGATATCAACGGGCGGCTTGTGCTGGATATCGATGCCGGCATCGGTGTGGACTATGTGAATCCCGCGGAGCGCGTGCGGGGAAAAGATCTGCGTAAGAATGTGATTGCCGAGAAGATGCGGGTGGACAATCTGGCGGAAGAAATGCGGATTCTGTATGTGGCGATGACCAGAGCCGCAGAGAAGCTGATCCTGACGGGNACCCTGAAATCACCGGAGAAGACGGTGTTATCGCTTCTGCCCATACGGAACAGGAAAGAGAAGACGATGCCTTACGGTGTGCTGCTTGGCACGGGCAGTTATCTGGAGCTTGTGCTGGCGGCGCTTGCCGGGAACAATTGCATGGATGAGCTGTACCGGGAATGCGGAGTAGAGCCGGATTCGCGCAGCCTGTTCTATGACCGGGACATGAGCATACAGGTGACGCTAAGCGGCTGGGAAGACAGGGTGGAAGAGAAGCTGGAAGAGGCAGTGCGCCTGGAGGAGGCGAAGCGCAGGCTGTTATTATCCGATGCTTCACGGGATGCGGATGTGTCGCTTATGACTTATATGGCGGATCGCTTTGCGTACCGGTATCCCCATGAGAATCTGCGGGATCTGTATACCAAGACAACCGTGTCGGAGCTGAAAATGGCGGGCATGCAGGAAGAAACCGACTTTTCCTTTAAATTGTATGAGGAGGAGACGGTGGTGCCGTACCTGCCGGGATTTTTGAAACAGGAGGAGCACGTCAGCGGTTCTGCCCGCGGCAGCGCTTTTCATAAAGTGATGGAGTTGTTTGATTTTACAAAATTGACTNACGAAGTCAATAAGGATAAAAAAGCAGCTGAGGCACTACTAAGAGCGCAGCTTGAAGAGATGCGGGGGGACGGCAGGCTGTCGGAAGAATATTATAAGGTAATATCGGTGCCCAAGATCGTTTCATTTTTGACAAGCGGCAGCGCGGCAAGGATGGGCACGGCGGCACGCTCCGGCAGGCTCTATAAGGAACAGCCTTTTGTTATGGGACTTCCGGCGAACCGCTTAAACGGTGATTTCCCGCAGAAAGAGACTGTGCTCATTCAAGGCATTATCGACGTTTTCTTCGAGGAGGACGGCAAGTATGTCCTGCTGGATTATAAGACGGATGCGGTGGAGACGGCGGAGCAGTTGGCGAAGCGTTATCATGTGCAGCTCGATTACTATGCGGAGGCGCTGGAACAGTCTTCCGGGTATCGGGACACGGAGAAGATTTTGTATTCCTTTAAGCTTGGAGAGGAAATATATTTATAGAAGCCAGTCTTTTGGGGTGCGCGTGTTCTTACCGCGCACCCTTATCGTATATCTCCCCCAGCGCCTTCGGTGAATGATTCTTCTTACTGAAGAAGATCAGCATGAGCAGCGTCAGCACATACGGAAGCACCATTACCAGATCCTGATAGCTGCTGGGCATCTCCAGAATCTTCACAAGCTCATAACCGCCGGAACGGGCGAAGCCGAACAGCAGGCATGCGCCGAGAGTGGGCATGATCTTCCAGTTGCCGAAAATCAGTGCNGCGATGGCGAGATAGCCGTAGCCGGAATAGATATTCGATGAGAAGTTAGCCGAGATCGAGTAGGCAAAGCAGATACCGCCCAGACCGGACAGAGCGCCGGAAGCCATAACGGCGATCAGACGCACGCGGCTTACTTCAATACCCGCTGCGTCCACTGCATGCGGATTGTCACCACAGGCGCGCAGGTGCAGACCGAATCTCGTTTTATACAGAACATACCATGCAATCACGGCGATCACTGCAATGACGATCTCAAAAGGATACAGGTTGGTAAACACGGCACCTAACACCGGAATCTGTGACAATCCCGGCACCGTAAGGCGCGCGGATACACCCAGCACGAATTTATTGGAGGCAGCGCCGAAAATGCTGGCGTTGATCTGTTTGGTCATAAACTCCGTGAGCGCCATTGCCAGAATATTGATAACAACACCGCTGATAACCTGATTTGCCTTGAATTTGATACACAGCATGGCATGCAGCAGGGAAAAGAGCATGCCGCCTAAGAAGGCAAACAGCATTGCCAGATAAAAAGGAATCGGCGAGTTGCCGGCAAAATACTGTGCGATGCAGACTGCAAAAAGCGCACCACAGAAAGCACCGAAGCCCTGAAGTCCTTCAATGGCAAGATTCGTGATGCCGCTGCGTTCGCAGTAGATACCACCGATAGCCATGATAAACAGCGGAAGAGCAAAAGATAAACCGTCTATAATGATTGTGTTCATTTAGTTGTCCTCCTTCCATCTGTTGACTTTGTATTTTACATAAGCGCCGCATGCGCTGAAAAGAAGTATAATTCCCGTTATTGCGGAGGCAATCTCAGCCTGTACGCCGGATGCGGAATTCATATAAGTACTTCCCTTCGAAATAACCGTGATCAGGAAGGAAGAGAAGATGATGCCGATAGGGGAACTGTTGCCGAGGAGAGCTACCGCGATGGCATCGTAGCCTGTGCTGACGAGCACCTTAGGCTGTATGGAAGCAAAATATCCCATGTAGTAGGTGACGCCTGCCAGCCCTGCGAATCCGCCGGAGAGCATCATGGCGAGCACTCTGGTGCGTCCGACCTGTATTCCCGCGTATTCTGCGGCGCGAATGCTGCTTCCCACGGCTTTGATCTCGAAACCCAGAATGGTTTTATTCAAGAGAAAAGCAGTGACTGCAATACCGACAGCCGCCAGAAGGATTCCCAGAGGAATATCCATCTTGTAATCACCGATTACCACATCCACCAGTGTCAACCGGCCGGCAGCGCCTACATTTTTGGACTGTCTTGAGACAGGGTCCACATAGAAGGTGTTGATAAGAAAGCTGACTACATACTGGAAAATGTAGTTAAACATGATTGTGGATACGACTTCATTGATATTGAAGCGGTGCTTGAACCAGCCGACCAATGCGCCTGCCAGTGCGCCTACGGCGAAACCGATCAGTACCGTCAGAGGCTTTGCNNCAACNGCCGGAAGATCCGAGTAGCCGATCAGTATGGTAGCCGTGAATCCGGCAGCTAACATCTGTCCCGATACGCCGATGTTGAACAGNCCGGCTTTCAGGGCGATCAGAACCGCCAGCGCGGCAAATAGCATCGGNGTCAGTGCGTTTAAGAAGCTGGTAAAATCGGTAATCATGCCCTTGTGCCCCGCGTAGGAAGCCTTGGGNGCCAGACCGGAGCCCTGCAGCAGATTGTAATACGCCTTGAAAGGGTTGCTGCCGAGAAGCGCTATGACGATAAGGCCGAAGATCAGGCTGAGCACGATTGTAAAAACGGGAATCATATATTGCTGCCGNTTCTCATGGCCGATGGTTTGNAACGTCAGTTTATGTATGATGTTATTCTTATTCTTTTTCATGGCGACCTCCTACTCCCATCATGAATTCGCCGACCTGCGACGGTGTGAGCTCTCTGGCATCGGCGATCTTCTGGATCTCCCCATTATAGATGACGCCGATGGTATCCGCCAGATTCATGACNTCGTCCAGTTCCAGCGANATCAGCAGGATCGCTTTGCCTTTGCTTCGCTCGCCGATGATCTGTTTATGAATATTCTCGATCGCGCCGATATCCAGACCGCGTGTAGGCTGNACGAAGATGGTCAGGGAAGAACCGAGTTCGATCTCCCTGGCAATGATGGCCTTCTGCTGGTTACCGCCGCTCATGGAGCGGACGATCGTGTCATTGCCCTGACTGCTGCGGATATCGTATTTGCCGATCAGCTTGCCGCCGTATGTAGTGAATTCATCGGTTCGGATAACTCCCTTACGGGAAAAAGGTTCCTCGAAATAATTCTTGAGCGCCAGATTGTCCGAGAGGGTAAAATCCATCACAAGTCCCACGTTGTGGCGGTCTTCCGGAATATAGGAAATACCCGCCAGATTTCTCTTACGGATGGAGTAGGAAGTGATATCCGCACCGTTTAACGTGACGGTTCCGCCGGCCGGTTTGATCAGTCCGGCGATGGCATCCGCCAGTTCGATCTGCCCGTTGCCTGAGACACCGGCCACGACGAAGATTTCCCCTTCTCTGACGGAAAAAGAGACATCCTTGACGACTTCATATTTGTCTTCATTGCATACGGTCAGGTGTTCCACCCGCAGCACTTCCTTACCGTATTGCGGTTCGGGCTTGTCTACGGTAAAGCTGACCTCGCGCCCGACCATCAGATTAGCCATCGTCTTGGTGTCCGTAGTGGCTACGTCTAACACATCGATCAGTTTGCCGCGGCAGAGTATGGCACAGCGGTCGGCAATCTTTTTAATCTCTTCTAATTTATGTGTGATCAGGATAATGGTCTTGCCGTCGTCCCGCAGACTTCTAATGATTTCCAGAAGGAATTCGATTTCCTGCGGAGTAAGCACGGCGGTAGGTTCGTCGAAAATGAGAATCTCNGCNTCGCGGTAGAGCATCTTAAGAATCTCTACACGCTGCTGCATGGAGACATTGACCTGCTCGATTACCTTGGTGGGGTCTACTTCGAGACCGAACTTACGNGATAAGGCAAGGATGTCCTCNTTNGCTTTCTTAATGTCTACNGANTTGAAGAGTCCTAATGTCTTCTTTACGGGTTCCNTTCCCAGAATGATGTTTTCNGCAATGGTGTAGTTGCTCACCAGTTTAAAATGCTGGTGCACCATGCCGATATTCAGTTTGGTCGCGTGGTTGGGAGACTGGATTTTGACCTTCTCGCCGCGNATGATGATCTCGCCNTCGTCCGGNTCNTACATGCCGAACAGCATACTCATCAGAGTNGACTTGCCGGCGCCNTTCTCGCCGAGGAGCGCATAGATCTCGCCNTTTTTTACCTGNATGGACACGTCGTCATTTGCCACGATACCGGGAAAACGCTTCGTGATGTGATTCATTTCGATAATGTAATCTGACATGCGTTGGCCTCGCTTTACTGGAAGTGTGTGTGCTNNNGCNCGNGTNATNNAAGTNGGTNGCGGGCATTAAGCTTATNAATNATNTCNCTGGATNCCCACNTTTTTGAAAGGGGGTCGCGCGNAGGAAAGNTAATATCTACGGAGCCGCGCTTTCGCTCCGCAAAAAGCGTAACAGGTGCTAAACTCGTGAGGAACCTCGTTAAGCACTGACGCTTTTTGAGGGGCTCCTTAAGATATTATCTTCCCTCTGCGCTTAGGCATTGAATAATTTGCGGATTGTAATGTTTTTTCTATATATAGAATACGGCAAAATAAAAATGGCTGCAAGGAAAATTTACCTTACAGCCTTATATACAGCCTTATATACATTTTAAATGACATGGCAGNTATCAGCAAGAATATATGTGTNANNGACATTCTTGCCGAGTTTGCGAAGCAAATCTCGTAAGGTTAATTCCGAAGGAATTTACCTTTATTACCATGTGAAATCATCCGGNGTTACGCCGTTGAAGTTAGCGGCGGGAACGATTGCGCCGGATTTTACGGACTCGTATGCAGCATCNATCTTGGAGATGGTNTCTGCNGATAACTGGCAGCGGCCGTCTGCNTTTACNTAGCCNGTGGAGTCTGTGTCNGCCTGCAGAGTTACGTTGGCNCCCTTGAAGGAACCNTCTACTACTGCATTTAAGGCNCGCTCTACATTCANGTGCATAACCTTCAGCGCAGATGTCAGCACTACGTTGGAGTCACCGTTTGCNCCGTCGTCATACTGGTCTACGTCACAACCGATAAAATATACGCCGTCAGCTTCTTTNACTGCTGTCAGNACACCGTTACCGGAAGCGCCTGCTGCAACGAAGATGANATCAACACCTTCGGCGATCAGTGCGTTACCTACAACTTTACCTGTTGCCTCGTCGGCAAAGGAACCTACGTAGTTACCGCCTACGTTTGCACCGGTTACGTCTGTGCCTGCATAGGAAGGAAGTTCTACGATCTCGGCACTGGTGCCTTCTGTCTCGTTTGCGTATTTCACACCGCATTCAAAACCGTACTGGTAGTTTACATTGGAAGGATATGCGATACCGTTGACAACGGCTACCTTGCCGGTTGTCGTCTCAAGAGCGGCAGCCATACCTGCGAAGAAACCGGATTCCTGCTCGGCGAAACACATAGCGTAGATATTGTCTACCGTCACTTCGTTGCCTTCTGCGTCAGAAGGGAAGGAGTCTACCAGAACGAATTTTACATCAGGGTTTTCTTCTGCAATTGTGGAGATTCCTGCGAACTGGAATCCACAGCAGACGATTACATCGTAGTCTGCAACAATGTCAGCGACTGCCTGTACGGCTGCCGTAACATCACCTGTTGTCTCCTGTACCGGTGTTACGGTGCAGTCGGGATGACTTGCGATAAATGTCATGATACCGTTGTAGTTGTCTTCATTGAAAGAACCGTCATCTACGCCGGAAGGACTGCTGACGATCGCGATTTTAAGCGCTGCGTCGGAAGCTTCTGCCGGAGCGGCGTCATCGTTTCCTTCTGTCTCTGTGTCTGCTGCCGCCTCGGGCTCGGTATCTGCCGTATCGTCTGCAGCGNCTGTTGCTGTATCTTCTGNTGTCGTATCATTTGCGGAAGACTGGGCGCTGTCATTGCCACAGCCTGCAAGTGAAAGAACCATAACAGAAGAAAGGATCAGTGCTAATACTTTCTTTTTCATAATTATTCTCCTCTCTGTGTGGGGCATGTCCTATTATAATAGGAAGAAAAAGGAATTCTTCCGGAAGAAAAGGGAATCCTTCTGCTTCTTTTAACAGGGACATGCTGTAATATTCTATAATATTAGCATTGACCGCAGATAAAAACAACTCCCTTTTTTCATAAAACATTATAGAAAAAATATAAAACTCTTGTGAATTTTTCGTGTTCTTTCTTGACATAAAAAAATATTTGCATAATGATATATAGGTGGGATTTATTGGAATGGCAAAGAGGCGGGCGGCTAATTTGGATATACGGCCGGTTCTTGTCAGGAAAGGAGCAGTGCGAATCAATATGATCAAAACATTAGCGGCACAGATTAAAGAATTTAAGAAGGAATCTGTGCTGACACCTATTTTTATGATAATGGAGGTTGTCTTTGAGACGCTGATTCCGCTCTTAATGGCATCGATCATCGACGATGGCGTGGAAGCGGGCGATATGAGGCATATTTATATCGTGGGCGGCTTAATGGTCGGCGCGGCGCTGTGCGGACTCTTCTGCGGTGTCATGGGCGGTAAGTACGGTGCCAGAGCATCTACTGGTTTTGCCCGTAATCTGCGNAAGGCCATGTTTGACAACATACAGACTTTTTCTTTTTCCAATCTGGATAAGTTCAGCACGGCGGGACTGGTCACCAGACTGACCACGGATGTGACGAATGTGCAGCAGGCCTATCAGATGCTTCTGCGTATCTGTTTCCGTGCACCGATCAGCATGATCTGCGCTATGTCCATGGCATTTATGATCAATGCCAGACTGGCTTCTATTTATATGGTAGCGCTTGTGCTGCTGGCGGTTGTACTCTTTTTTATTATCAACAGAGCGATGAAATACTTCCAGATGGCGTTTCCGAAGTATGACGAACTCAATGCTTCCGTGCAGGAGAATGTCAGCGCGATCCGTGTTGTCAAGGCTTATGTCAGGGAAGATTACGAGACTTCCAAGCTCAAGAAAGCCAGTCAGGCTATCTATGATATTTTCTTAAAAGCAGAGAAAAACGTGGTGCTGAATATGCCGGTCATGCAGTTTACGGTCTATACCTGTATCCTGTTGATCAGTTGGATGGGCGCTAGAATGATTGTGCAGAATGAACTGACCACCGGTGCATTGATGAGCCTGATGGCATACTGTATGAATATCCTGATGAGCCTGATGATGGTTGCCATGATCTTCGTTATGATGAGTATGAGTATTGCCAGTGCAAGGCGTATCAGCGAAGTGCTGAATGAGAAGAGTAACCTGACTAATCCGGTTAATCCTGTCTATGAGGTGGCAAGCGGAGATATCGAGTTTAAGAATGTAGAGTTTTCCTATTATGAAGATAAGAGCAAGGCGGTACTGCACGATATTAACCTTAAGATCAGGGCGGGCGAGACCGTAGGCATACTCGGCGGAACAGGCAGTTCCAAAACAAGTCTGGTCAACCTGATCAGCCGGCTGTATGATGTATCGGCAGGTTCTGTCATGGTAGGCGGCCGCGATGTGCGGGAGTATGATATGGAAAGCCTGCGTAATCAGGTGGCAGTAGTACTGCAGAAGAATGTACTTTTCTCGGGTACGATTCTGGATAACCTCAGATGGGGAGATGCGAATGCCACGGAAGAGGAATGTAAGCGGGTATGCAGGCTGGCCTGTGCGGACGAATTTATCGAGAAGCTTCCGGAGGGCTATAACACTTACATAGAACAGGGCGGTACGAATGTATCCGGCGGACAGAAACAGCGTCTCTGTATTGCGAGGGCGCTGCTCAAGAAGCCGAGGATACTGATTCTCGACGACAGCACCAGCGCCGTGGATACGGCTACGGATGCCAGAATCAGGAAGGCTTTTGCAGAGGAGATTCCGGAGACGACCAAGCTGATTATTGCCCAGCGTGTGTCCAGTGTGCAGAATGCCGACCACATCATCGTCATGGAGGACGGACGTATCAACGGCTACGGAACACACGAGGAATTGCTGGAGAGTAACGAGATCTATCGTGAAGTATATGAATCCCAGACCAGCGGCGGCGGGGATTTCGATGAGAAGGCAGGTGAAGAGTAATGCCGGGACCAATGCATGGCAGGATGCCGAAAGGAAAAAGAATAGAAAATCCGGGAAAGGTTTTTAAGCGGTTGATGAAGTATGTGGCGAAAAGTTATGCGCCCCATCTGATCATTGTTGCCATATTGATCTTCGTCAGCGTATTGGCGAATGTACAGGGAACAATGTTTATCCAGAGCCTGATCGATGACTATATAACACCGATGCTGACGACGGATGTGCCGGATTATCATCCCCTGGCCATGGCGATCCTTAGGGTAGCAGGATTCTATGCCATCGGCGTGGCGGCGGCTTACACATATAACAGGCTTATGATCAATGTGACGCAGGGGGTTCTCCGGAATTTAAGGGATGACCTGTTTACCCATATGCAGACGCTGCCTATTAAATACTTTGATACACATGCCCACGGAGACATTATGTCGGTTTATACCAATGACACCGATACGATCCGGCAGATGGTGAGTCAGAGTATGCCCCAGATATTTAACAGTACGATTACCATTGTCAGCGTACTGATCAGTATGATCGTTCTGAGTGTGCCGCTTACTCTGGTGACGCTTGTTATGGTGGCGGTCATGCTTGTTGTCACGAAGAAGACGGCGGGATTAAGCGGACGTTACTTCCTGCAGCAGCAGAAAGATCTGGGTAAAGTCAACGGATTTATAGAAGAGATGATGGAAGGACAGAAAGTAGTAAAGGTCTTCTGTCACGAAGAGGAAAATATCAGACAGTTTAATGAATTGAACGATAACCTTTACCATAGTGCAGATAAGGCCAATTATCTGGTCAATATCGTAGGACCGGTCAATATGCAGCTTGGTAATGTAAGTTATGTGATATGTGCGATCGTTGGCGGAGCACTGGCAATTTCAGGTGTTTCCGGATTATCTCTGGGGGCGCTTGCCAGTTTCCTGACTTTTAATAAGAGTTTTAACATGCCGATTAACCAAGTGAGTCAACAGTTCAACTCCATTGTCATGGCGATGGCGGGTGCGGAACGTATCTTTAAGATGATGGATGAGGTGCCGGAGACGGACGAAGGCTATGTGACCCTCGTCAATGTGAAGGAAGAGGGCGGCAGACTGATAGAGAGTGCGGAACGTACCGGACGCTGGGCATGGCGGCACGAACATCAGGCCAATCATGCAGTAGATTATGTGGAGTTAAAAGGTGACGTGGTGTTCGACGGTGTGGATTTCGGCTACAATGATGACAAGATCGTGCTGCACGATGTGAGGCTCTTCGCTGAGCCGGGACAGAAGATCGCTTTCGTCGGTTCCACCGGAGCGGGTAAGACGACGATCACGAATCTGATCAACCGCTTCTATGATATACAGGACGGCAAGATCAGATATGACGGCATTAATGTGAATAAGATCAAGAAGGCGGATTTACGGCGTTCCCTCGGTATCGTATTGCAGGATACCCATCTGTTTACGGGAACTGTTATGGATAACATACGTTATGGAAAGCTGGATGCCACTGACGAGGAAGTTATTGCAGCGGCGAAGCTTGCCAATGCGGACGGCTTTATCAGACATCTGCCGGAAGGCTATGACACGATACTGACCGGAGACGGCGCCAACTTAAGTCAGGGACAGAGACAGCTTCTCGCCATTGCCCGCGCTGCGATTGCCGATCCCCCGGTACTGATTCTAGATGAGGCGACCAGTTCTATCGATACCCGTACGGAGCGGATCGTGCAGGACGGTATGGATAAGCTGATGAACGGCAGGACCACCTTCGTGATTGCGCACAGGCTCTCTACCGTCAAGAATTCTGACTGTATCATGGTATTGGAGCAGGGGCGGATCATTGAGAGAGGAACGCATGACCAGCTGATTGAGGAGAAAGGGAAGTATTATCAGTTGTATACGGGGAATGCGATTACGGCGTAAATAGTGTTAAAAATAAGGCAAACCGGATGGTTTGCCTTAAATAATATTAGAACACACATAAAGAATAAAATAGCATGAAATAATAGAAAATATACATAATAATATAGCACTAAACTTGATATATGAATCATAGCAAAATGCAAATTGTAATATTTTCATATAACCTATATCTTCTCAAACTACAAAGCAAGGACAGTATAGCATAAGTGGAATAAAATCTCAATGAGAGTCTGCAGATTTGGTCATTTTGATTTGAGAAATGTCTTCGTGGTTGATTTTTAGAATCAGTAATTTTACTATTATTTTAGTATTCACCCCAAAAAGTGAATTGACAGTTATCCATAGATAATTGTATAGTAAAAGAAGACTACGTAAAATAGTCGAAAAACGAAAGGAGACAGAACACATATGAAAGGCTTTTATAACATGCCGGATGCTGAACGGGAAGTGATAGAGAAGCTATGGGATCAGAAAGAACCGGTTAAACAGTCTCTGCTTCTTACATTGTTTGCAGAAGAAGGAAAGGAGTGGAAGAGGCAGACGTTGAACACGTTTCTGTCAAGGTTAGAGGAAAAAGGACTGGTAAGAAGAGAAAACAGAATGGTCACGGCTGTATATAGCAGGGAAGAATATAATCTGATGCAGATGAAAGCCGCCATCGACCATATGTATGGCGGAAGCTTGAGTAACCTGGTCGCAGCGTTTACGCGGGAAAACAGTATTAGCCAAAAAGATGCGGAAGAACTTATCAAGATATTAGAAAACTATTAGGAGCAGAAACTATGAAATATCTACTGTTTATGTCTCTTTCGGGAAGTACGATGGTGGGAGTCTGTATGCTGCTCAGATTTCTGTTTAGAGATAAGATGTCTGCAAGACTGCAATATCTGTTTGCGAGGGTGGCGGTGCTGTATTATCTGATTCCGTTGCCGTTTGTGAAGAAATTGTATGAGAGTATTGCAGGATATATACTGCCGGAGAAAAAGGTGACAGCCTCCCAGGTTTCGCTGATCTGGTCGGGGTATATGGTTCGTGCAAATGGGAAAACATATATTAATGGTTACTTGAAAGCTCAGCTGGTCGTAGTAGTTTTGTGGTTATTAATTTCTTTTCTATGGTTAATATTTGAACTGCATGATTATCTTAAGACGAGAAAGAAAATATTGAGCTATGCAGACAAGGTGATTACAAAAGAAGAAGCTGCTTTTTTAGAGCGATTGAAGAATCGTTATGATTTAAAGAGAAGCATTACTGTATATCAGGAGAATACAGGCGTCGGAACGATAACATTTGGACTTTTGCGGCCGGTCATTTTGTGTGATCAGAGAATGGGAAGTCCCAGTGCAGAGCTCATCTTATGCCACGAACTGATACATATTAAACGTTGGGATATTTTATGGCAAATGTTAAGGCAATTAGCGTTTCTTTTACATTGGTGGAATCCGGTTATGTGGATATTGTATCGGGATTTTGAGCGGGTTTGCGAATGGTCCTGTGATGAGGTAGCGGTCCAAGGTAGAACAAAAGATGAAAAGAAAATGTATATACGTCTTCTGATTATGGAATCAACAAAGGAAAAGTACGGCAGCCATACCCGTTTACAGTGGGGAATGAGTTTTGAAAATGCCAGTGCCGCGAGAAAATTAGAGAAAAGGATGGAGAATGTTATGAAGAAGAAAAATTGGAATAAGACTATAGCAGGAATTGTAACAGTTACTTTGGTTTTGGTTAATTCATTGACGGTGTTTGCTTATAATGATACGGTTCGTGGAGAGTTAGAAGAAAGTACACTGCAGGAGGAAGTGGAATATTTTATGGCCGGAGAAACATGGCAGTTTATTTCGGATGATACCAACGAGGTACAAGCAGAAAGTGTTACCAACTATATTTCAGACATTATGGAAATCACATTTGATGAACAATTTGTAGATATGGATGGCAATATTTATCCGGTGCAGTGTGAATTATCAGTAGGCACCTATGCAAGCTGTGATCATACATATGTATCAGGACAGCAGATTATACATGATAAAAAAATTGACGGAGGTTGTATTGTCAAAATATATTCTGCACAGCGGTGTAGTAAGTGCAGTAATGTGTTAATAGGAAGTAGAATAAATGAAATTAGTTATGCCGTATGTCCTCATTAATAAAATAACGAAGTGACTGGCTTAATCATTAACTTACGTGAAAAGCCCATGCCTTTAATTATTAAAGTAGTTGACACGGCTGAGCGCTTATGATAGGATGATTATGACTACATAAAGTAGTCATAATCATCCTAATTGTATTTTCAGCCGCGGTGGAAATACAGAACATAGGATCTGATATTTTAATAATTTGAACGAAAGGAATGAATAACGTTATGAAAGCACGATGGAAAAAGGTTGTACTGTCAGCCCTTATGGTATTCAGTCTGCTGGGTCATACATTAACAGTATGTGCCGAGGAGCAGGGAGAAGATTATACTTCTGAGGATGTGGAGGAAATTGTTTTAGACAATATTTCCGCAGAGACTCAAAATGAAACAAAAGATGCTTCTGATATCGGTCAGGAGTTTTATGTGGGTCAGGATTTTGACATAAACGTCATGACTCTGGCGGATGAAGCAAATACAGATTTTAATAATGCAAGAATCATTCAGGTTAATTCCATTGTTAATGATGCTATTACGGAGGAAGGGCAGCAGAGATGGTATGCATTTGGTGCAAATTCCGGTAAACTCACACTTGATTTAGACTTAAGAAACTGCAGTAATGTTGATTATGATGTGTATTTGTATCAATAGGATGATGAGCAGGGTATCATCACCATGATTGATGGCATGGCGGGCACCAGAGATGTTGAACATTTTGCACGGATGGTAGAGGCAGGAGTATACTTTGTTGTAGTCAACGGATATTCAGGCTGTGATGCAGACCATCCTTATTCTCTTGGTGTGGTTTTATCTACTTATTATGATGAACATGAAGCAGATGATAGATTGCAGGATGCTTATGTTTTGTCCTCTATGGATTATAGTGTAACGGGTACCATTGATAATCAGTTCGATGTAGATATTCAGCAATATTCTGTCACAAAGGCAGGCAGAATGTATTTTACATTAAGAAACAACGGGTCAAATGGCAATATATATGCTATTGAATTGATGGATTCATATGGGAACTCTTTAGCCACGTTGAATCAGAATAAAAAGTACAATGTAGATTTGCCTCAAGGAATTTACTTCTTTAAAGTCTTTTGTTCAACATATGGTTCGGATTACAGTTCAACTTATACTTTGAGCGGAGAGACTCGCAGCGGAGCAGCCAGAGTGGAAGTGACACATGCAGGTGATGCGGCGCATCCGATACAGGATTATAAGGATGATCCCTACTGGCGGGTATATTCTAATTCATATGTGGATGGAATTGCGTACGATTCTAATGGGTATATAGTGCCTAATGCAGATATCTCGATAGTCGTAAGAATAGTAGATGGGGATCAGGATGTATACGCAAACGGAAAAACCGATAGTCAGGGAAAATTTAGGATTCAATTAAATATTGGTGATGGCGTTGGTCAATATTCATACTATGCATCTGGGATATCGTGGAATTTTTATGATATTGTTCCCGTTTCATTTGAAAGCAACGGGAAGAGAATATCAGCAGACATTGACCACTTTTACCACTTTGCATATCAGAGAAAGATCAACTAACGGCGATATATAATATATAATAGTCACATATTAACAAACCATTAACAAAACATGCGGAGGGAACTGCTATGGGAATAGAAATTGATTATCTCCAAGCGGGAGCAGGAGGCGCCTACTGGGAAAGAATGCTGATGAAAAACAGTGTGCAACGTACTATGCCGGGACATACGCCGGAAGAGGCGGGGATGGCAGAGGAAGTGCGGGAAAAATTATCCGGAGTCACAATTACAATGTCGCCGGAATCCGCAGAATATATGAAGAGATTAGAGGCAAGGAAAGAGGAGGAACGGGCACAGCAGGCGCGTTTTCAGAGGGAAAACAGCCCGCTTGTTATGCAGGATCCTTTCAGCAGGATCGGCACACAGTTTTCGACGATCAGTAAAGCGTTGTCGGAGATGGGGTATTATGATGATCTGAGCGATGAAGAGGTTTTGGAGACAGATAAACTTTTGGCGAATATCACGTATGGAATGAACAGCATTTGTGGCAATTTCAGAGTGGAAACCGAAACACGAGCGCCGGAGCTTTCTTCCTATGCGGCGAAGTTTGAGCTGGAGTCCTCGACGGCGGCATTGCGCCAATTTGCTGATAAGTATCTGCCGGAGAATATGCGGGAGACTTTTCAGAACCTGGTTGACAAGTATTATGAACATAATTCCATGGCTTTGGAAGGATATCGTTCAACGAGGGAGATTATGGATGAACTTCAGGCGAATACTTATGATAAGGTAGCGTCTTCGAGGGTAGTTCCGATGAGTGAAGAGGAGAAGATGACACATCTTGCAGGCAAAGTTAAGCCGGAGGACGAAGATGTGAACAGCGCGTACAAAGAGTGGCGGACATATTTTAAAATGTTTGCACAGGCAGATCATCCGGAAGACGATGTAATGGCAAAGCTGAGCGAGTCTTTAAACAGGCTGGCATCGGGCAACAGTGAAAATAAGAGATTTGTTCAGTTTATAGCGAACCGGAACGCTTTTGCTATTGAAAATGCAAGGCTGTATTGGTCAGCATTGATATAAATATATAAAAAGTATACAAGCAGCCCGCCTGAGGCTGTAAAAAATCCTGTGTCTATGGGGAATAATCTTTCCTGATCAGAATCAGATATGTAGAAATTTGCTGTCAACTTTCATCACTTTCATGCTGTCGAATTTCTTTTCTGATAATA
>JAAUZM010000020.1 GCA_014804605.1 Lachnospiraceae bacterium
ACCGCATTTTTGCTATCACTATTTTGTATATATGTTAACATATTTTTTATTGCCTGGCTACCACCTTTTTGCCCTTTCGTATAAAAATATACAAACTGTAATCCATCGTCATATTCCAGCTCCGGCACCTCCACACAGCTGTTGCGTACCGTATACATCATGTAGTCTTTTCCGAACAGGTCATAGTTGGTGATCGTGATCACATACAGATTCGGTATGCCGGAAAAATCTTTTAATCCTCTTCTCACATACCGGCCGTCTATCTTTGCCTGATAGTATCTGTTATGTCTCGGCAGATGGAGTGCATCTTTAAGGTGCGGCTCCACGTCATATACATTCGTGACGTTTCCCTCCTCATACTCCGTGATCTCCACATCCATCCGGATCCCTCTCAGTTCCGGCGTGGCTGCGGGAATGATCTGCTGTGCCAGCACCCGCACTGTTTTGATCTCTTTTCCAAGAAGCACGGACAACAGAAGCCGGTAGAACGGCTCATTGATCTCCTTGTTGGAAGCGATTGCGTTTGACAGGAAATTATCGATCAGATCCAGTTCCTGCAGTGTCTTTTTGGTATATCCCATACATCCTCCTTCTGACAGAGCATGACGGTAACCATCACGGAACGATTCCGATACACTGCTATCTTCATCTCTGCCTTCCATATTTAGTTTTTCTTCCGTGAATTTCCGGCGAGATGCCGATACAGATTTCCTCCCGTCAGGCAGCCGCCATGGCTGCCTCAGTAAAGAAATAAGAGATTCACTTTGAATTGATAGATTTACTATAACAGAGACCGCAGCAATCCGCAAGATTTTTCTCTATAATCCGATTATATATCCTATCTTCCAATATAAAGCACATCACAATACTTCTCCGCAAACACATACTGCGGCTGACAGTTCGCCAACACCTCATTCCTCCCGTAGAGCTCCGCAAGCTGCTCCCCCGCGTGCTCCATTTTAGGCAGATACACCACCANTGAATNCGCATTCCGAATCTTATCATCCACAAATNTCNCTGCATGATCCACAGCAACAAAATACACCCCCGGATACTCCAGCAGTTCATTCGTCACATCCCAGATNCACCATTCCTCACCGGNNTGATACAGATACACGACAGGCGTATTCTCCGCCGCNCANTGNTTCGCNTANGCGGTCTGNTCCCGNTCCTCNGGATAGAGAAACACCACNTCCTCCCTCCAATACGCCAGCACNAGCATTNCAANNCAAAAGACCACAGCNGNCTTTTCCGTGATNCCTCTNTNTCNNANNNCAAATGCAAGNATTTTCCCGCCATTCATNGCAGACNCACNGATTACCCTTNCCCACAATGCTTTGACTGTCAGAANGGTCAGCAGCACCACAATCCCGTAGATCGGAAGCTGATAGCGGTTGGANGTCTCTCCCAGCAGAAGCGCCGTCTTGGAAACCGNCAGAAAATACCCTGCCGCAGTAAACANGAGCATATANAATCCAACTCCNAACNGNCCGCNGCTATGTTGACTTTCCTCTATTTCATCCTGCTGCNNANCAACAAATCCCGNTTCTNNNNGAACATTTTTNTCTTTCNCGACGNNCCTANTACTACNCCGNCGCAGCNCCACCGCAAGNANCACAATAATCAGAAGGAGCAGNAAAAACATATACCCGAACANATATCGATTCATCAGATCCAGAAAAAACCATACCCGTCCAAATGTATTAGNCAAATCAAAGAAATTCTCCGTTGCCTGNGCTCCCCGCTGTCCGCGAAACATCTGNGCCGGAAAAGATGGGTAGGTCAGATAGGCGAGGACAAACGCAATCCCCTGACTGANNCCGTAACGCAGNCAGTTCCAAAGATTTCTGTCCCTCCACAGCAGCCACACGCAGAANGAAACTGCCAGAAAGAAAAGAAAAATAAAGTAATANTACTGTGTCAGAAACCCGACATAAGTCACCACCGCCATCGGCACAAGACTTCNCATAACCGACANNCTCTTCTCACCACGCCGCACCGTCTGTATATGCAGGAGAGCGCACAACAGCACGAAGNTCGTCAGCATCTCATACATNCNTATAAAAACNACACCGCTCATGGCNGCCGGACNTAANCCGTAAACCAACGTCGCAAGAAATGTNAGTNTNACATCCNGTCNGCTCACTAAATATGACAAATATGTCAGTAANANAATATTGATCCCATGGAAAAAAAGATTGACCGATAAGCCGATCCACTTCGAAAACACATCCGGCACCAAGGAANCCACCGTNTGAAACACCCAATAATACATCGGCGGGTGCACATCCCACGACTGCACCTGNTTCACCAAACCGTATTGGAANCGNTCTTCGGGAAGCACCACGAANTCANTGCGGTAAGTNTCCCTGTCCATCCANTGTCCGNCTTCNACATAGAATCCGGCCGTGCGCGCCGTGGAATAATAGGTATAATATTCATCNTCGTGAAATCCCTGTTTCTGCGTACAGAAATAAAAGGCGGCCGCCATCTGCACCACCCAGATTATCANAAAAANTATGANGTATTTTTTGTTAATTCTTACATTACTTTCCATTTCACTGTTCTTNCATGCTGACAGTCACCACACACATCATCCACACAGTACCCTGAAATATATATTCTGCGGTTCTCAGTTGCGCCCTACTTTCTTCTTCCACGCATGGACTCTTCTCACTGTCCGCGGTGCAGCCGTAAGCAGCAACAGATATATTTTATTTTTNCTTGTAAGATAGGGATTTCTCACGGTGTCATACANATGCTGCCGCAGATATTTTTTCACCTGACTATAAAACCGNTTGTGACCCGTCATCTGGGTGATCGGCACATGCAGCAGATAATCCAGCCGCTGATACAGATTGAATCGTATCGCATAATCGTGCAGCGCCGGATAGCGCTCGTCCACCAACACCTGCATTCGATCCGCATTGTCCACGATATCCAGAAACACTCTGGAAAAACTGTCCTTCGTCCGGCTGCGGGTCGTGCTCGTCTGCCTGCACACTACATGATAGCACTGTTTCGGCAGGATCGTGATTCCGTCGATCTCCTGCAGCAGCTCTACTAACAGACTGAAATCCTCATTCAGTACGCCTTCCGGGAATCTGTGCGCCGCAAACAATTCTTTTCTCACCAGCTTTGTGCAGAAGGAGCAGTCNCCTCTGTGCAGCAGCAGTTCTTTCAGGAACTCTTCTGTCCCNCAGAANCTCGCATTCTCCGGCGGCACGCATACATCCGGCAGACGGTTTCCCGCTTCGTCCACCTCGTCTCTGGAAATCTGTACGATCGGCACCCGTCTGTCCTGTAAAGCGTTCATCATCAGCTCATACATGTCCGGCTCAATATAGTCATCACTGTCCACAAATCCGAGATACGCCCCCGCTGCAAGACCGATTCCCATGTTACGCGCCGAGGATGCGCCGCCATTCTTCTTATGATAAACGCCTATGCGCGGGTCTTCCGTNGCCAGCTTGTCACACAGCTTATCCGTCCCGTCCGTGGAACCGTCATCTATGAGAAGGATCTCCAGATTCCCGTAAGTCTGGGCACAGATGGAGCGCACACACTTTTCCAGACAATCTATGGAATTGTACACCGGTACGATCACACTGATCTTTTCCCCCATCTTACTTCCTGCTCCCCGTCATCATCTGATACATTTTCTTCGGGCGAACGGGAGGCGCCGCACTTAAGGGTCCTTCCTTCGCAGGCACGATTTCACCCTGCAGCAGCCTGTTTGTGAATCGCAGAAGNTCNNTTGCCGCATGCTCCGCATTCCACATATCACGAATCGTCTCGTACGCTTTNCGNCCCATGNCCTTGCGTTCCTCCCAGTGATCGAACAGATCGATCACCAGCTCTTCCATCTTATCATATCTGTCGTCCGGATAAACCAGTCCGTTATCGCCGTGCCGAATCAGATAAGGCGCCGCGCCGACCTGNGCATTGACCACCTCCACGCAGCCGCTGTTCATTCCCTCATTGACCACGGCTCCCCAGCCTTCCAGATAATTACTTGTAAAAATATGAATATGGCACTTCTCCATCACGTCCCGCACCTGCTCCGGCGCAGTGTATCCGTAGAACCGAAAATGCTCCGNAAGTCCGTTATTCTCTACATCCTGNCTGATCTGCGGCTCCATCTGCCCGTCTCCCAGCATATGGATGCAGAATNGATANCCTCTGTCATGCAAGGTATTNGCCAGGCGTACCATATACTCCGGATGTTTCAGCGGNATGAATCTTCCCGCCCATACGATGTGAAGCGTTCCGTCGCACGGTTTCATATTTGCAAATTGTTCTTCCCCGTAAGTACGCAGTGCCGTAAANTANCCCCANCGNAACANTTTATCAGGATATGCGCCGATCAGATGAAAATCCGATGCCGCATAGGCACCGGCACACAGCATACATACATTCTGCCNGCGNTATCTGATATGCTCCCGATATTTTGCCACAAGACCTCTGGGCGATACCGCTTTCCATTGTCCTTCCCGATAGATCCGCTCACTGACGCGAAGCGTAACTTTGCCGGATCTTAATCTGGAGTCTGCCAGATCCTCTCTGCCTGTCCACCCGAACATCACCACATCGCTCTCCGCTATCTTTTTCAGGCAGTCATACTCCGCCTCATACAAACACTTTACATAGGGCAGGCTGCGGACATCCACACCCCACCCCATAGCTACCCGCTCCTGCTCCATGGGCATGGTCTGGATAAAAGTATAGTCACTGCCCAGCTCCTGATAAAGNGCCTCGCACAGCGGAATCTGATGATGATTGATATAATTGGAGACAAACACAAAGGTCATGATAACATCTCCCGATAAATGTGTATCAGCCGATAATAATTCTGATCCGCGTCATGATTGACCCGCGCATGCTTTCTGGCATTGTCCGAGAACCGCTCCACAATGGCTTCTTTTGTAAAAATCTCGATGATACTGTCCGCCAGNGCTTCCACGTCNCCNGCCGGATACAGCATCCCGTCACCGCCGTCCGTCAGCAGATTATGCACGCCGCCCACGTCCGCCGCCACACAGGGCACACCCAGCAGCATAGCCTCTCCCAGNGAATTAGGCGAATTTTCCANNGCGGAGGGCAGCACAAAAAGATGACTCTGCAAATATTGTTCTTTCATTTCCTCCGCAGTCAGCATCCCCAACATCGTCACATGATCGCGCAGATGATTATCCCGAATCAGTTTTCTGATATATTTCCCGTACGCCGACAANTTTAAACGATCCTTAAGCGTACTGTCTTCAATGATATTATTGCCCGCCACATAGACATGGGCTTCCGGAAACTGCTCCAGCACTTTCGGCATCGCCCGCAGCAGATAGTGAAATCCCTTAAGCGGATAATCACCCTGACTTAAGAAAATACTGTAGGGACGGCAGGNTGTTCTTTTCCATCTGTCACGATAGAAGATGCCGCGCAGNGTCTCATTCAGATAATGATACTGCGCCGCCGGATTGATCTTAGCNGCCTGCGTGCGGTCAAAATCNGTTCTGCCGGCAATATTCCCCGCCATGAGCAAAGCCTCTTTCTCATGTTCTCCCCGCTTCTTAAACTTCTTTTGCTGCTGTCTGATACTGTCCTGTCTGATCCGATCGCGCAGCGTCACCTGCCGCTGTACTTTCATCGGCAGATCNGCCATATACTCCTCNGCAATCGCACTGCAAAGTCCCTGTATGCCGACCAGCGTCCTCTCCGGACGTCCGTAGGCTTTGATGCAGGCGAGCGCGTGCGGATATTCCACNCCGAACACATGCAGAATATCCGGTTCAAAATCCTTCAGAATCTCCTGAAATTTCGTTTCAATGNTGTCATCATAAATCTCNGGNGTATCNAGATTTTCNATAAATCCGTANCAACGGCAGGATGCATTTTCCCCCAGCTGCATCGTCCGTCTGAAATCTTCCATATCCTCTGTAACCGGAAANGCGATNCCNAGTTCNATCCGGTTCCACCCCTGTTCCTGCACGACACGTTCCAGAAGTCCACTCAGCCATCCTTCCTTATTGCTGTATGAGATTCCGAGCTGTCTGGCAATTGTCGGAAGCATAATATTGCATACCCATAGTACCCTCATTTCTCTCTCCTCCGAAGTATTCCATATTCCTGCACCTAATTTTTCCCTGATCCTTCATACACCGGAAACAGTTCCCCCTAATCCGTGCAGACATATTACACAATGTGCTTTCTCATCCGGTATACAGCGCCTTTTTTACCTTCTGATAAATCCCCGCCGTGACCGGATTCTTCGCAATCCATGTCCTGACAGGCGCCAGCGTCACCGCCATGATCAGTCGATACTTACGCACCTNTGCAGCCGGCATATATCTGTTTACGATCTCCCTGTGCTCTCTGCGTGAACGGCGTTCATTCTCCTTCGTCTCNGAAAATCCCCCGCCTTCATANAGCGCCACGGTAACAGGCATATAGACNGTCTTTNCATGNGCCCTNTAATAGCACCACAGAAANTGTTCGTAATCGGCACGNACNGCNTAAGCNGTATCGAACGATTTCTCCCGCAANAGCGCTGCNTCGTANAANCACGCCTGATGNCANGGCACATTGCGGTAACAGGCGAAATCATCAATCACCGGATTGGACTGTACCTGTGTTCCCGTCAACCGTTCATAAATATTGCCGTAGAAAATATATCGCACTGCTTCCGGCCGCATAGCCTTCTCTCTGTCAGTTTCCCGGCTCCCCGTTTCCCGACTCTGCACCTCTTCCCGAATCTTCCCGCTGACCCGTTCCAACACATGCATATCATAGAAGCTGTCCCCGCAGTTTAAAAAAAGGACATAGTCGCCGCACACATACTCCACTGCCTGATTCATGGCATCATAGATGCCGGTGTCTTTGCTGCTGTAGACNCGAAGCTTCNNGGCNGATTGCTCNCCCGGCTGTCCATGNGCGGCTTCACATGCNTTCGCATAGCCGTCCAGATATTTCCGTGTCGCTTCCTCCGTGGAACCGCCGTCNTTTATGATGATCTCATAATCCTGCCATGTCTGATGCAGAATNCTGTCGATCGTCTCCCGCAGCTTCTCCCCTGCATTCAGACACACNACAATGATGCTGAAAGTCATATTCTGTTTTACCCTCTTAAGATTTATTATGCCATANTCTATCTGAACTTCTCAACCCTTTGTANCGCTTTGCCGCATAATTTAATTCACATCCGATAAAATATTAACCATATCGTGGAACAGGAANGNTTTATAAGGCAGAATCAACGTCCCGTCCTGATCNGCCCGGCTCATNTATANGGCAAAATATAAAATCGCCGCCAGCAGAATCCCCAANCGGAACAGCCTGCGCCACTTCNCATTTTCCACCTGCTTAAGCAACATCGGCAAATACAGTATGTGACTGATNGTCAGATAATATCCGATGCGGGATATGATCGGCAGGAAGGAGCAGAACANATACAGCACGAGCGCNCCCAGATTCAGATAGAAATAGAACCCAAANCGACTGTCTTTCTGCATAAAGTACACGATTNCCGCNAANGCAAGNACCGCAAGNCACCNCAGAATATTGATATAGCTCGTTCCGCCCTCCAGATACTCCGTATCCTCATAGGTCGGATAGAGCAGAATCACCACTTTNAAATAAAANTCCTGNGCAAACAGGAAGGTTGTGCAGAATAGAGCCGCGATAGCAAGCTGCCACTTCTTCCANGCNCTGGANGCCAGATANTATAACGGAATCACCACAAGCANGGACTTNTGAAACGCCGANCCGAGCAGAATCAAAATGANGAATCTGCCCCANTGCCCGCGCTGCACAAANTTCATGGAATANAGNGCCACNGCCAGCGCCAGATANTAGCGTACCGTACTGAATGTCTGGAAATAATATCCCAGCATCATAAACAGGAAAAATGTCAANGGAAAATCNTCGCTCTGCTCATACATCGCTGACAGGAACAAAAACACTGTGACAAAAGCATANACCGCAAAGACAAGCAGATAATTCTCGAAACCGGATAAGCCGTAGATTAATTTTACAAGCAGATTAAATCCGATCTCCGTGGGTACATACGAATCNCAGTTGACCAGATGCATGAACTCCACGTATTTGGCGTAATCGTTCCCCACATTCAGCCTGCACGCCGACAACGCAAACAGGATCAAAAATATAGACAGAAGGCAGACGCGGTTACACATCTGTTGTCTCGTAGTCTTATACGGTTGTATGACCGGCCGGCTGTTCACCATGCACGCAAGCAGCACTGTAACAGCTGCCACCGTAATATACAGAATCATCGAACGATGTTATCCTTTCCCTGTCGTTTGTCCCGCCTCACGCACGCCCGCTTTCATCCACGCATATGCCTTTTTCAGCGAAACATCCCGGCACATTTCTTCTCTGTGAACCCATAGGAACCGAAAAGCCAGCGGCAGCGCCAGTCGTCCGTAGAGATAGTGATACAACACGCCTCTGTCCCGGAAAAACTTCTCATGATATCCGCTGAACCATGTGGATTCCCGTTCTGTTTCTTCCCCGATACATATCGTATGGGAATATATCTTCAAACCGGCCTTCAGACAATCTCTCAGAAAAAGACTGTCCTCCCCGTTGCTGTACTTGGCGCCGCCGCCGAAAAGCAGAGAATAATGTACATTAGCCCGCAGCAGAGCAGCATGTCTCGCCGTGATACTGTACGCCGGATAACGCCCGTAATTACGGCGGTTGATCCTATGGATGTCCTCGTTCCAGTAAGTCCTTCTGGCCGGTGATACCTTCACATTGACCAGAATCATGTCCGCATCCGGCAGCTCCCTATACGCTCTGCGAATAGCCTCGGCATATCCTTCCGACAGTACAATATCCTCGTCCGAGAATACGCAGATCTCACTGTCCGCATGCAGCAGAGCGGTATTTCGGCTCAGCCCCACGCCTCTCTCCGGCATAGAGAAAACCTGAATCCTGCTGTCCTCAGCCGCGATCTCCTCATAACCGTAACGGTCACATTGGTTCACGATCACCGCATCGGTCTGTATATGCATTTGTTTGACCAGCGCGGAGACATCCTGATTCACCGCCGATACCAACAACTGTATTTTCATAGTCTGCCTCATTTCCGATCAGCGCCCTGTCCTGTCTACGCCTTGTCTGCACGTCCGAACGCATGCCCATAGTATCTGCGCAGGAACTTCTCATCCGCGCCGCCGATCGCTATCCCTGCAATACGACACTCTCTAAGCTGTATCTGCTCCATCACATAGCCAAGATATGCAGCGTGCACTTTCCCGTAATCAGCCACGAGCACCACGCCCTCGGCCGCACACAGCCTGTTCCATTGTTCATCGGTAATTCCCGTTCTCCATTCTACAGACAACTCTTGCACGTACTGCTCTTCCGGTTCTGCAAAATGTCCCTGTGTCACGGTAAGTATGCAAAGATCCTTCATCTTCTTTCGCAGATAATTCAGATTCTCCTCATAATCTGCGCCAAATCTCCCGTCTGCTCCGGCATAGCCGACAAACGGTACATCTGTCACTTGCTTCAGATCATTTGCAGCCATGATGCGGTCATCCAGCACATAATAAAACATCATGCCTAGCAGCATCAGCACCATCGCCGCCACTGTCCCTGCAATTACCGCCTGTATGGTTCTGTCATCCGCTGTCACCAATTCCGCCGCTGTTGTCTGAATCACGCTGATCTGCCGGAATTCCTTCGCCGTATTCCCCAGATCCGTCAACGACTGCCCCGTCGCCTTCAGAATCGCATTACATCTGTCCGCGTCGTGTGTTGTAATCGTGATTGTAAGAAGCCGCAGATCCGACAGAATCTCGGCCTTCGTTGCCGCCATAACCTCTTCCCTGCTGTAATCCTCCGGCAGATATTTCATCGTAACATCCAGAATCGGATCCGTCGCCATCAGATCATTCCACGTATAACCGTTATACTGCTGATAGACCTCTCCCGTCTCATCCACTTCAAAATCCAAATATACCTTGGACATCGCCCGATATTCCCGCTCCGCCTCCGGTACGATCGCCGTAAATGTATACACCCCGCCGCCAATCACCGCGCCGACTACCGCCGCCACGACCACCAGCCAGCACTTACGCACAAAGCAAAGCCCCAGTTTTTTCATATCCATGCCCGCATCGGCATACTTAATTTCCCGCATATATCCAGACCTTTCCCGCTGTTCGTAGCTCCGTCCGCTCATTTCTTTTTCATCGCTGTAGTCTGCGTATTCTCTACGCCCTCCGTGCTCTCCGGCTTAATGAGGATCTTAAGTGTCAGAAGCATAAGTTTCAGATCCAGCCATACCGAATACTGTTCAATATAAGTCAGATCCAGCTTTAATTTATCGTAGGGCGTTGTATTATACTTGCCGTACACCTGCGCATATCCTGCGAGCCCGGCCTTCACTTTCATACGGAAAGCAAACTCAGGCATCTCCTCCATATACTGATCTATGATCTCCGGCCGCTCCGGTCTTGGTCCGATAAAAGACATATCCCCTTTCAGGATGTTGAAAAGCTGCGGCAATTCGTCGATCCTTGTTGTACGGATAAACTTGCCGATCGGTGTGATGCGCGAATCGTTCTTAGAAGCCAGTCTCGCCACACCGTCCTTCTCGGCATCCACTTTCATACTCCGAAACTTCAGGATATAGAATTCCCTGCGCCCGATCGTGCAGCGAACCTGTTTATACAAGACGGGTCCACCGTCATATGCCTTGATCGCAATCGCCGTAATCAACATAAACGGGGACGCGATCACTAACAGGATCAGGGAGCAGATCAGATCAATCATCCTCTTGGCCAGACGCTGCTCCACCTTGAGAGAATACTCTCTCGTCAGATAGACAGGCGTATCAAACAGATGGAGCTGATCCGCCCCTTTTACCAAAACGTCTGATATCTTCGGCATCATATAGACACGAATCGACTTACTGTAACAATATTTCAGCAGATAATTCCTGTCACTGACGGGAATGTCCCACAGTACCACCGCACCATACTCTCCCGTAATCTCTTTCTTTACGGCCTCCATACCTTCCGAANTATTCATGCTCNTTGCGATCTTGTACTTCTCTTTACGCGACTCAAACTTGGCCACNATNTCATCNATCGGNCTNTCNCCATGAATNATCAGNATNTCTCTGGGCGGAAACACNTTATAATAACACGTNTCNCACACNAACACCCACACNATNGAAAAAANGNTCTGTANCAGCATCGTCCCGGCAATCGGACGCACCTGTACCACCCAGTTCGCCATCAGGGANATCTGAAAATAAGANATNNCATTGACAAACANNAGNGNAAAAACTTCNGANATAAAAACATCCGTAGCCTTCAGATAACCGATCTTCAGCACACCGTACATGTTGGCNAAGAAAAACAACAGAACGAAATAGATCAGTATGATGAGCAGATGTCCGTTGCGGAAGAACTTCGCCTTACCGTGATAACGCAGATACGGATAATANTCCTGAAACCAGAAATATGCATAGATCGCCGTATGAACAAGTAATCCGATAAAGGATAACTGCAATATAATAAGTCTTTTCAAAGATTCGACACGTTTCATGNCCATACCTCATTCTAATAATTCGTANCGATTCATCCTTACTGTACTTCTACAAACGCCGCATACACGCCCGGTATGCCCACGGAATAAAACAGCACACACTCCTGATCACGGACAGTTTCTCCTGTTTGCGATACAGGTTCCAGATCCGTCTGATCGCCGTCAATTTATTGGAAGACAGCGACCTTGCCGGTCTGCGGTATATTGCCAGCACCTCATCCAGACCGTAGGCCGTATTGCCCGCTCTCAGGATCTGCCACCATGTCGCCGTGTCCTCGCTCTCTATACCGGGCATGCGTATCAGCTTGTCCGGTATGCTCTCCCGATCCAATAATACCGTCGTTGTAAAGATCACTGTCCGCGACAACGCCTGCCCGTAACACATCTGTGCAGGAACATGCACCACTTTGCCGGTAGGATTCGCCTGCTCATCACCGAACTCATACGCCGTGAACACAAATCCCGCCTGCCTGTCCTTCATAAACAGCAGTTCCTTCTCCAACTTCTCCGGAAACCATACGTCATCCGCATCCAGAAAAGCAATATACCTGCCGCCTGCCATATCCAGACCGGTATTGCGTGCGGCGGCTGCTCCCTCGTTGTGTTCTTTACTGATCAACAGGATCCGCCGTCCTTTATCATCNGTGTATTCCTCAACTGTACGGATACCTTCATTCCCTACGGAACGCACTTCTTCCGTTTCCTTATCATCCTGCTNCCCTGAAGACCGGAGGCTCCACTTGTGCTCTCTCAGCGTGTCGCGAACCACCTGCGCGCTGCCGTCAGGTGAACAGTCATCGATCAACAACAATTCCCACTCCGTATATGTCTGTCTTACTACCATCGCAATCGTATCGGCGATATAGGCTTCGGCCCGATAGATCGGTACGATAATGCTGACCAGTCCATTCATTTAAATATCCTCTTTGACAAGATAAATAGGTCTCTTCTTCACTTCCATGTATGTCTTAGACAAGTATTGCCCCACGATTCCGAGGCAAAACAGCTGCACTCCGCTGACCATCATAATGATACATACAAGAGACGGCCATCCCGAAGTCGGATCACCGAAGATCAGCGTCTTCACAATGATAATAATAATCATGACAAATGCCAGCAGGCAGAACAGTGCGCCGATCAGCGCCGCAATTGTAAGCGGCACCGTGGAAAACGCAGTGATTCCCTCTAACGAATACGCAAACAGCTTCCAGAAGGACCATTTCGTCTCACCCTTCCTGCGCTCGATATTCTCATATTCCAGCCACTTTGTTTCATAGCCTACCCAGCCGAAAATACCCTTGGTAAATCGGTTATATTCCGTCATGGCGAGGATCGCATCCACCACCTGCCGCGACATTAATCTGTAATCTCTGGCTCCGTCCACGATCTCCGTCTTGGAAATCTTATTCATAATCCGGTAGAACATCCTCGCAAAAAAAGAACGCACCGGCGGCTCTCCCTTCCTCGTGACACGCCTCGTAGCCACAGAGTCATAGCCCTGCTCGATATAGCCGTACATTTCCGGCAAAAGCGACGGCGGATCCTGCAGATCGACGTCCATCAGCACCACATAATCTCCTTTAGATTTCTGTAATCCTGCGTAGATCGCCGCTTCCTTTCCGAAGTTTCTGGATAAAGACAGCAGATGGACACGCGCATCCTCTCTGCACAGCTTCTTAACCTCTTCTACCGTCCGATCCTTAGATCCGTCATCTATATAGAGCAGTTCCACCTCGATTTCCTTTTCCTTGAAAAAAGGAGCGTTCCGGAACAATTCATCATAGAAGTCCCTGATATTCTCTTCTTCGTTATAGCAGGGTACTACAACACTGAGCAATTTCATGCAAATTACCGTGCCTTTCATCTATTGATATCCGCCTGCGTCGGTTTATATCCGCCCGGACACACCCCGCGGCACCGACAGTCAAGTCTTCGTTTATTTTAGCATACATAGACGAAAAAAGGAAGAGACGTATCTCTTCCCTGTTCCGCAGCTATATCAGTCCGTATGTCAGACGAATATAGTCCGCCACTGTCGCAATATACTCACTGTTTGTAGGTCTGCTGTANTCGTTCGAATTGCAGTAACCGAATANCCGCTCGAACAAATCGCTGTTTCCTCTCTCCCAGGACACTTCGATCGCATTTCTGATCGCCCGTTCAATCTTCTGGTCTGTTGTGCGATACATCTTCGCCAGATCCGGATACAGCAGTTTCGTAACACTGCCTACTAGTTCCATGTCTTCCGTGCACATCTCCACNGCNCTCCTNANGTATTGATANCCCCGTAGGTGTGCNGGTACACCCAACTCCAACATGAAACCGGAGATTGCCTGTTCCAGTTCTTGTCTGGACAAAACATTTTCTTGTAACATTCCCTTTTTTACTCCTTTGCGTAATATATTAAACGTGTAGTTTTATTACGCAGTTACATAATAGCAAAAAATATGCATTATGTAAATTGTAAGTTATCGCCTACGCACNGTCTTACATNCTNGCGGANTCTACATTCTCCCTGAACCACTGATAAGCAAGCTGNACGCCCTCTTCCAATTCNACCTTATGNTTCCANCCCAATCCGTGNAGCTTCGTCACATCCGTCAGNTTGCGCGGCGTACCGTCNGGCATGTCCTTATTCCAAACGATCTCNCCCTGATAACCCACNGCTTTTTGNACNGTCTNTGCCAGTTCTTTGATCGTAACTTCNTTACCNGTACCGATATTCACATGCTGCTCCCCACTGTAATTTTCCAGTAAGAACACGCATGCATCCGCCATATCATCCACATACAGAAACTCCCTAAGCGGTGTGCCGGTTCCCCATAANTCCACCGTAGGAGCNCCGTTTACCTTGGCCTCATGNAACTTACGAATCATGGCCGGCATNACATGTGATCCCTCCAGATCNTAATTGTCATAGGGNCCGTACAGATTCGTCGGCATACAGCTTATAAAATCGTCTCCGTACTGTCTCTTNNANAATTTNCACATCTCCANNCCNGCAATCTTNGCAATCGCATANGCNTCNTTCGTCTCCTCCAGCNGNCCTGTCANNANNGCATCTTCCGGAATCGGCTGNGGNGCCATACGCGGATANATNCANGTACTTCCGAGNAATAATAANTTCTTTACCTGATANTCNTGNCAGCANTTGATCACATTGCANTGAATCTGCATATTCTCNTAGGCAAACTCNGCCGGTGTCGTATTNTTGGCATTGATACCGCCCACTTTCGCCGCTGCCAGTACCACCACGTCAGGNNTCTNNNCCTCNAANAANTCTNTGACCNCCTGCTGGTTCGTCAGATCCAGTTCCTTATGGGTTCTGCCGATCACGTTAGTATANCCCTTTGCTTNTAAATTCCGCACAATAGCGCTGCCTACCAGTCCTCTGTGTCCTGCTACATAGATTTTGTCTGTTTTATTCATGTTAACCCTCGTTTCTATATCTTGCATAACCTAACTTCATAGTCAGTATAACAATTCCTGTAGGATTTTGCCAGAGGAATCGTTAAGCAACCGCTCTGACCAAAGTTAGGTTGCTTTTTGGTTCAGTAACCTAATACTGAAGCGAACCCGTCTTCAATCCCTTCCCCCAGAAGTTGAACATCCGTCTTTGCGGGCGCCGACGGGAATGCCTTATATCCTACCTGATCCCCGTTCACAGGATAATAGAATGTCACTCCGTTTATTTCATATGACTGCGTCTCGTAATTCTCATAATCTTTTTGCGCGATCCAGTAATCGTTTCTGTAAGAGACGACAATCTCTTTGCCAAGCGCAGCACACTTATATATTAAAAGAAACATTACTGCTATCATGCCGCACAGTCTGAACACCTTCACACTGACCGGTTCCGCTGCGCTCCTCATTGCATTTGCACCGTTCTCCCACGCATCCGCCCCGCTTTGACTATGCAGTTTCACTCTGTTTCGCCGCCCGCTGCGTTCTTCCGTCCTCGTCAAGATCGCATCATATACCCCGCCAATCACCACCGCCGGCATCAGATACACATAGACACATCCATATCGAATCAACGGAGACGTAAACAGCCAGAATATAAAAGAACACGCCACTGTCACCTGTACAATCAGAGTCCCCGGGCGTCTGCGCCACCATCCGCACAGCATCCCAAGCCCGTACACAAACAATACGGCAAGCGACACCACCGCTGCCGCCACCAGCAGCTTATCACTGCCCGCCAGCGAACGGAACCAATCCGGCAGCCATTCTCTCACAGATATGTCATACCGCATCACATCCGTATATCCCCTGCCCCAGACCTGAATCTCTTTTGCATCGTAATCCGCCATGCCTTTCGGAATCTTCCACGCCACATGAAACAGATCGATCTGTGTAAACGGATAGACAAGCCAGCCCGACAGCAATACATTTCTGATAAAAAACGGCAGCGCCGTCACGATTCCCAGCGCCAGATAAACCGCCGTTTCCTTCCACCTGCTCCCCCGAATCAGGTAATAAGCCGGATAGATCACCAACAATAAGATCAACGCCGCCGACAGCTTTACTGTCATGAGGAAGACTCCCAGAACGCACAGCAATGCGTAAGGCAGTATCTCCTTAACCTCACACTCCGCCAGTTCTAGAAAACGGATCACAATATAGAACGCCAGTAATACCATGAAATAATCAGAGGCCGGAGATACCATTTCATCAAATATAATAACCAGATAATAAATCCCCATCGCTCTTGCAAAATCACTGGTATGCAGTCTTCGCTTCCGCAGGGCGCCGATCACTTCCATGCAGACTTTCGCCAATATCCATGCTATGAAACCCGCCGCGCAGTGATAAGACTGTCCGCCTAAGAATGCCATACTGTACAGCGCCGACAGGGCAAAGGAGGAACTGTTGTAGGCCAGCCGGCAGTGCAGATTGCCAAGCCCCTTCACCACGCCGTATTCCTCCAGCCATCTGATACTCTGCGCATGATACAGCCCCGTATCGTAATGAATAATCCCTCTCGAAGTTCCGTATGCAAATAGTAAAAAGAGGAACAGTATGCCTAACATCCTTCCTCTTTCTCCTAATCGATTTTCCCGTATATTATTCCACACATTCCGTAATACAGAACCAAGCGGGTGTCTGCAAATCCATGCAGTCAGCACACATACCATACACAGAATCAAATTGGCGAGCGCTCCTACCCTTCCGAGAAGGCTTACAAATTGTGCATACACCGTGACCCCGACCAGCCCGCAGATCAGATAAGAATCCATATGCCTGATCCGATACGGCACGAACCGTGTGAGCAGACACAATATCCCGTATCCAATCAGGAAAGTGGTGAAAAACATATAAATCCATATTAAAATCACTGACAGCATAGATGTCTGCCTTTCTTATATCAGTGCTGATTCTTGTACTCCGCGCAGCTCATCCCCGCAATCTCCTGCAGATCCGCTTCCATCATCATGGCAACAAGCCGCTTAAAATCTATNTCTCTCTTCCAGCCAAGCTCCCGCTCCGCCTTCTCGCANTTNCCCCAGAGGAANTCCACTTCNGCCGGNCGATANAATTCGGGATTCACATCNACNAGNAGCTTNNCCGCTCNNCGCNTCNTANCCCTTCTCNTTNACGCCGCTTCCTTCCCAGCGGATCGCGATGCCAAGCTCNCCGAATGCCGCNTCNACAAACTCCCTGACCGTATGCGTCTCATTCGTGGCCAGCACATAATCGTCGGCCTTGTCCTGCTGTAACATAAGCCACATGCCCTTCACATAATCGCCGGCAAATCCCCAGTCACGCTTCGCATTCATATTACCCAGAGACAATTTCTCCTGCTTCCCGGCAATGATATTCGCAATCGCCAGCGTAATCTTTCTTGTGACGAAATTCTCTCCGCGCCTCGGTGATTCATGATTAAACAGAATNCCGTTGCAGGCATACATATTATAAGACTCCCTGTAGTTCACNGTGATCCAATAAGAGTACAATTTCGCGGCGCCGTAAGGGCTCTTCGGGTAAAAAGGCGTCTTCTCGCTCTGAGGCGCCGTCTCCGGAATCCCGCCGAACAGCTCGGAAGTAGATGCCTGATAGAATCTGCATGTTCCGCCNTTGACGCGAATAGCTTCAAGCAGTTTCAANGTACTCACACCGGTCGCTTCCGCAGTATACTCCGGCACATCAAAAGANACGCCCACATGGGACTGCGCCGCCAGATTATATACTTCCGTCGGACGAATCTCGGCGATCAAACGCATAAGATTACTGGAATCCGTCGTATCNGCAAAATGCAGGAAGAATTTTACCTTGTGATAATCCGAATGGATNAAATGATCNATCCTCGCCGTATTGGAGATNCTGTGCCTGCGAATTAACCCATGCACTTCATATCCCTTCTCNANCAAAAACTCCGCAAGATAAGAACCATCCTGCCCCGTTATTCCCGTAATTAACGCTATTTTCTGCATATCGTAACTTATTCCTTTCTATTGCAACTTATTTACGTTTATATCCGACGTCTCGTCACATTATTGGCATTTCATCTGTCATAATCCTTCACATCAGNATAAGCGCATCCCGACCAGCTACATTCTCTCATATATACGCCGCCGTGTAAAGCTAAAACCNTACTGTTTCAGATACTCCGCAATCGCATCGTGCCAGTCCGCAAACATGAAATCNGTAGTCATCTTGAACATATAGTTTTCCAGAATCGAGTATGCGGGTCTCTTCACGGCAGCGCCGTACTCTTCCGATGTGATGCNCTCCACCACCGTATCTTTACCGGCGATTCTGAAAATCTCCTCCGTAAACTGCGCCCAGCTGCAATCCCCTTCACAGGTTCCGTGAAACAGTCCGTAATTATCCGTGGGAAGCAGATANGCGATCGCCTTTGCCAGTTCCGCCGCGCTGGTAGGTGANCCNACCTGATCCTTCACAACCCTCACCTTATCATTCGACTCTGACAGACGAAGCATGGTCTTGACAAAGTTCTTNCCGTCACCATANAGCCACGCNGTACGCACAATATAATGCCTGTCACTGAATTCTTTCACGAANTTTTCTCCTGCAAGCTTGGTTCTNCCATATGCTCCCTGAGGNCCAACAGGNTCNGTCTCCCNGTANGGTCTTACGCCGTTGCCGTCGAACACATAATCNGTGGAAACNTGCATNAACTTCGCTCCCGTCTCCGTAGCCGCAATGCTNAGATTTCTCGGNCCGATGGCATTNATCCGGAAAGCAAGATCCTCNTCATTCTCGCACGCNTCCACCGCCGTNTACGCCGCGCAGTTGATNATNGCATANGGCTGTATNCCCCGCACAAATTCCATAACCTTATCTACCTTGGTAATGTCCAGTTCCCCCACATCCGTATTGATCAGTTCATACTCCGTGTTACCCGCATACTGTAAATTGATGGCACGTCCCAACTGTCCGCCCGCGCCTGTCACAATGATCTTTTTCATAAATTTATAACCATGCCTTTCTCACAGCCTGCAAGCTTACCGCCATAAGGCACAAACTTCCGCTGTCTTTTTTATGNTCCCGTGAGCAGATTCACTTATCATTTATCATACAACCAATGGTAAAATTATGCAAATCATAATCTCATANAGCNCTAATAATCCGNAAAAGGTGACTATGCATATTCCCAAACTTTCTGTAATAATTTNTTAACATTTTGTGGATTTTTTCANTTTTTTTNTAGTGACTCTCCCATTTGCTTATGATATACTAGGAACAGTTGGGTTATTCCCTATANTAAAAGAAAGAGAGGATTAGAGATGAAAAGATTACAAGTGCTTTTGCTTGTAGCCCTGTCTTCTACTCTTCTGTTTGGTTGTGGAAAAGAAAAAGAGGTCGCAGAACCTGTTGTTGAACAAGTTATCGATGACATAGTCGTACCGGAAGTTGAAGAAGAGCCAGAAGAAGAGCCAGAAGAGACCGATGAGGATGTTCCGCCGGAAGCCGGAATGGTTCGCAGTCGTATCACAAATGAATGGGTAACAGAAGAAGTAAATAATACAAGACCGATCACCGTTATGATCCCTAACACGAAGACCGCAGCGCAGTACGGAATCTCTCAGGCGGACGTGCTGTACGAGTGCAACGTTGAGGGTAGCATTACCCGACTGATGGCGCTTTTTCAGGACTGGAGTAATTTTGACAGATTAGGTAATGTCAGAAGCTGTCGTGACTACTATGTGTATTGGTCATTCGAATGGGACGCTTTCTATGTCCACTTCGGCGGTCCGTTCTACATAGACGAAGTTATCAACCGCAAAGACACGGAAGACATCGACGGTCTGTCCAGCAGCAATTTCTGGCGTGCAAATGATACGAACAACTCTACCGACAATGCCTATGTGGATACAAAGGGTCTTATGGCTGATATCAATAAGCTCGGTTATGATCTGGAGTACCGTTCCGGTTATTCGGATGAGCAGCATTATAAATTTGCTCCCGCAGGCGAGCCTAATACATTAGATCAATACAGTAATGCCATCACCGCCAATAAGGTGGACATGTCTCCTACTTATCCGGTGACGAACTGCTACTTCATCTATAATTCAGAAACCGGTCTGTATGACAGATTCCAGCATTTATCCGGCGAGGCGGACGGCCCTCACGTAGATAAGGCGAACGGCAAACAGCTTGCATTTAAGAACATCCTGATCCAGAATACATATTATGAAGTTCGTGACCAGAAAGGCTATCTTGCATTCCAGTGTCACGACACCACAAGAGACGGATGGTTCTTCACCAANGGCAAAGGTATTCATGTAACNTGGAAGAAGACTTCCGATTACGGCGCTACAAGATACTATGACGACAGCGGTAACGAGATTGAGTTAAATACCGGTAAGACCATGGTATGTATTGTAGAAGACGGNGATTCCTTCTTAGTAGATGACGAGAANATCGGTTCTACAAATTAGTATATAACCGGATATCANGGGACGGGTAAGATTTATAACTTTCTTACCCGTCCTTTTTCTCACTTATGAAAATACTTTTCTCTATTCCACCGTCTCNATCGACTCCACNATACTCAGNTTNCCGATCCCTCTGAGCGGGATAGCCGTGGCAATCAGGCAGGCTGCCACAGATACCGCNGCNGCNTCCAGAATCGCCANCACCGGAACCGCNCNGAANCGCAGACTGTCGTTTGCCGCCGCCTCCACAAAAATNCTGCATATATATCCGCATATCGCACCAATACCGGAAGCAATCANCCCNTAGTAAGCCCCNTCCCANAGAAANGTCTTGTAAAGNCTTNNNNTNCTCATNCCGATNGCNCTCTGCATCCCGATCTCATTTACACGGGTATGAATATTCGTGTAAACCGTATTAATGATATTCAGAATGCCGATCANCCCNATAAACAANATCAANCCCCAGCTAAGCAGNCGNATCTGTTCAAAACTCTCCGCCGCCTGCTCATCCGACTTCCGATAGGACAGCCAATGTGCCCCGGGATTATCCTTGCACCATTNATCCAGCCATTCCTCAAATTCTTCNGGACTNGCATTCTCATCAAGCGTCGGATATATTTCGGAATACCTGTTATCCCCGGTCAGCACATCATAGAGCGAATCCGTGACGATAATCTGCACTCCATTGAGAAAACCGCTATTATTAATACTTACCGGATTAACCGTAATACCTNCCACNCGGAGCTTTCGCCCATTGACCTCGATCATATCTCCTTTCTGAAACTGTGTGNGCTCCACTTCCTGTCCCTCAAAGGAAATGGGAATCGGATTCATCACCANACACGCTTCTCCCCTTGCAATTGCNTNACTGTCCTCNTTCGTAAGTTCACCCTGCAGTTCATAACTGCCTATCCGCGCCTCATTGANAGCCGCAATNTGAAATGTCTCTCCCGGTTTCAAATCAAAACCCAGTTCCACCGGCATGTCACCGTTTTCATCCGACTCATAGACGGTAAGTTTCGTAGTTGCCAGCCCTGTGACGGACTCATGCTGTTCCACNTTACTTACTTCTTCCGGCGAAATTCCCACCGTTTCATTTGTCACNGAATAATCTCCAGTGTGCATTTCCTGTACACCCCGGCTTGTATCCAGCAGACCGCTGAAACTCTGCAGTGNNACGAAGACCGTGATGCTCATTACGATCGAAAGAATCGTAATGNTAGTTCTGGCACGGTTCCGTTTCANATTCAATCGTGCGTAGAAAGCCTCAAAATTCCGGATTCTTTTTGCCTTACGGTTACGACGTTTTACCTTGACCGCCTGCCCGCNCATGGCTACCGTAGGAGAAACGCGGGACGCATATACAGCCGAAGGATATGCCGCCAACACAGCGAACAGCAGNGTGACCGCCACACTTACCAANAGCGGNAATNCGCCGCCCGTACCGCTTCCTGCAATCATNTCATTTAATTGCTGTGTAGTATCCGCCATAAACAGATCCGGATTGAGAAGCCCCGTTGCCGCTATGAGAATCCCTTTTGCAGACAGGACCCCAAGCAGCATCCCGATCGGCAGCCCTATNACGCTCAACAACATGATCTGTACCGTGACNAATGCATAGAGCTGTCTGCNCTCCCCTCCNATGGCCCGCAATGTGCCATACTCGCGTATGCGTTTTGTAACAGCTACTTTCAGGATATTATAGATGACTAATCCTGCTGCCAGCAGAATCANTGCNCCCACCATCACACAGGCAGCCATCATAAAAGGAAANCCGATGTTCGCATCTATCATCCCTTCTTTGTCCTTATACTCCACTCCNAACGCATCCAGTAAGACCCAGTTNTACTGCACCTGCCGCTCTACGATNCCCAGCTTTTGTACCAAATCATCNANAACAGNCNGGAATCCCTTCGTGTTCACCGTCTTAAAATCCGTNGAATANCGCAAATACCGTTCCGGAAGCANAGACTGNGCTGTCCCCTCGCCCACAATACCATCCACAATTCCGGTGGCATACCCCAGATAACTGCTTTCAAGAATCCCTGTGAGAATAAAATCTGCCGNATATTCATAATCTGGACGGTCATCCATCAGCAGACTGCATTTAAGCGGAAGTGTGATCTTCTCCCCGATCTTACCCTCGATTCCCAAATAGTGTATCGCATCTTCAGACAGCGCGANCTCTCCCTCTGCATCCGGGAGACGCCCTTCTTTGACCTTGCTNATTTCCGGATAAGCCCTTAGTGCATCTCCATAATATTCNCGCAGGAAAAGTCTTAAACTGCTGTTTTCCAGCTCCTTCNCTCCTACCGTCATGAGACTTCCCACATCTTTCAGCCGTGAATCCTCATGCANCATGTCNCTCTGCTCTTTCGTCAACTGATGAAATGTAGCATATCGGTTCCCATTCAGCCCTGCCGCCTGTTCAACGCGCATCGACTGTAAAATTCCGACGGACTGCCCTACGGCGGTGGTCGCTATNGTAGATAAAATAACTGCAAGCAAGATCAGGACAGAAGTCACTTTCTGTGCCTTTAATTCTTTCCATGCCAATGATAAATANGATCTCATAGTTTGTCACCTCATTTCTGTAATTACACCATCCATAATCACAAACTGCCTGTCTGCCTTGTGCGCNATTCTGCTGTCATGAGTGATAATGACGAGTGTCTTCCCCAGCTTCGTACGAATACTCTCCAACATCTCCATAACCTCTCCGCCGCTCTTACTGTCCAGATTCCCCGTCGGTTCGTCCGCAAAAATAATATCAGGNTTTGCGATGAGTGCTCTGGCAATGGCTACTCTCTGCTGCTGCCCGCCGGACAGNTCATGCGGCAAATGCGTCAGACGCTCGCTGATTCCCAGCAGCTTCGCCAGCTCCTCCAAATATTTCTGATCCGGCTGTCTGCCGTCCAGAAGCATAGGCATGGCGATATTTTCCTGTGCCGTCAGAACAGGCAGCAGATTAAACTGCTGNAAAATAAATCCGATGCGCTGCCGTCGAAAGGCCGACAACTCCNTATCGCTCATCCTGTAGATATCTTTTCCGTCATAAGTGAGATTTCCCGATGTAGGATGATCCAATCCTGATAAAAGATGCAGCAATGTACTCTTGCCGCTGCCCGACGGTCCTATAATGGAAATAAAATCACCCGACCGTATTTCCATGTCCGCCTTGTCCAGCGCAACAACTTTATTTTCGCCGCTGCCGTAGATTTTAGATAACTCTTTTGCTTTGATATTCATATGCACCCTCTCCTTATATTTGGTCCTCGCGGGAATAGCTGTTTCCGCATAACAACTCATATTATGGAAAAGTCAGCTGCCCTTCAATATAAAGAGAGTGTAATTTGCAAATCTCAAGGAATACTCAAGATTTTGTGTATATTTTATGATTCTGGAAATTTCCCTGCAAAATTCAAGTTCGCAAACATATTTTTCGGAATATGCCGTATCTTAAAAACCTGTCTCAAATACGACCGTCGCTTTTGCTCCCCCATTTATACCATTATCATTTTCCAATGTAAGCATCCCGCCATGCTTCACGCACAACATCTGACTGGTATACAACCCCATTCCGAAATGCAACGCGTCTTCCTCCATCCTGCCGAAAGGCTTCGGGCCATCCTTGATCAGCTTTGCGGGGTACCCACACCCATCATCCATAACAGTCATTACCAAAAGCTGCTGATTCTTCGCCCCTGTTTTGAAAACTTCCTGCTCATCCGCCATGTTTCTTCTCTCATCCATTTCACCATCAAAATATTGCATATCTGTTTGGATCGACAACTGTATGTCGATCCTGCTCTGTGCATATCTCGCCGCGTTCCCGATCAAATTCTCAGCAACCGTGAGAAAAAGCCCGTGATCCAATAGCAAGCCTGCCGCACCTGCTCTTGAAATCCCCGCTTTTGAAATCTCTGCTTTTAAAATCCGTTCGTTTTTCTCACCGCGAGTTTCTTCTGCATCCGCCTCGCATAATAGTCTTCCATCGTCTCCATGCTCTGCTGTCTTATTTTCCACACATACTTGTGCTGCCGCCCTATCTTCCACACATACTTGCGTCTCCACATTCGGAGCCAACAGTCTCGCCGTCTCCTCCACCTCGTCCCGCAGAATGAATAATTCCACTTCTTTCTTCTGCACCGGCATCTGTTCCAACCGCTGTATGCTGCTCATAGCCTCCACATACCGTTCCAGCCGCAGCACATAAGTCTCCAGCCTCTCCAATGCATGTTCATCCGCAGTGCCCTGCCGCAGTTGCTTCACCGTCCCCTTTAACACCGTAACAGGATTGCGTAGATCATGGGAAAACGCCGCATTCAGCCGCTTGCGTTCCTCCGCCTGACGCCACAGTTCCCGATTGGTCTGCAACAGTTCCGCGCGCATCGTCTCGAAGGCAGCACAGACCTGCCCCAATTCATCTCCCGAGACCTCCGGAATCACAAAATCAAGGTCATGCTCCCTGATGCGCTCCGTCCCCATCTGAAGAACCGCAATCGGATTTTTTAATTTATAACGATAGAATAAAAGACTTGCAATCCCTACGCAGCCCACCGGAACAAGAACACACGAAAAAACTTCAATCCACCCTGTTGCCTCCAAGACCAGCCTCTGCTCTCTTGTAGGTTGCTCCAATTCCCTCACGATACCATCAGGCATATATACAATACCGCCTGTCGGATAGTCCTCCGTGATTTTATTACTGATCAGAAAAACCATACCAATCACCAATAGCGCCGCCACCATACTAAACACCGACAGCAGGAAAAAAGATTTCTTTAACCCCATGTTCTTTACCCATTCCATTTGTATCCGCACCCCCAGACCGTATCAATATAGCTGTGCATCGTATACCTTGCCAGCTTCGCACGAATCTTCCGAATATGCTCCATAACCGTATCACTGTTCCCGTCGCCGTCGATACCCCACACCCGCTCATAAATCCTTTCTCTGTCAAACACCTGCCCTGCATTTAAAGAAAGCAGCTCCACGATATCAAACTCTTTTCTGGACAGAAAAAGTTCTTCCCCGCCAACCTTGACCGAACGCCCTAAGTAATCAATTGCCAATTCACCAAAAAAGCGAACGTTCCCATTCTCCTGCCGACGCTTCTCCCGCCGCAAATGCGCCGCCACCCGCGCCGCCAGCTCATCTAAGTCAAAAGGCTTCACAATATAATCATCCGCCCCTGCCTGAAATCCGATGATCTTATCCGCAGACTCCACCCTCGCTGTCAAAAAAAGAATCGGACAAGTCACATACTCCCTGATCCTCTGACATACTGTAAGCCCGTCCATCTCCGGCATATTGATATCTAACAGAATCAAATCCGGCTGTAACGCCGCCTTGGCTAACGCCTCCCGGCCGCTGTACGCCGTCATCACTTCATACTGCCGCTCAAAATAACTTCGCAGCATACCAACAATCCCTTTTTCATCATCTACGATCAATAGCTTCTGCCCCATAGCCCCATACATACCTCTTTTTTTTAATAAAAACATTGTACTGTATAAATCTCAAGAAATTATCAAATTACATATACTTTTTAATATTCTCGCCCTTATTTCCTATAATCCTTAAGCTCTCATACAGTTCCTGCTCATAATTTTTATATCCTCTCCATATGGTTCTTGTCCCAAACCAATTCCATATCTATTTACCGCATACTCCATAAAACTGTCCGCTCATAACACTAAATCAAGCTTCTTCTTCCACCATCCGATATATAAAACAAGATATATGCTCCGATACTATTACTATATATTTTTATTTACACTTAGCAATCTCAAAATATGCATATCCCCCAAAATCAAAAAAAGAAAGCAGGTGCCGCGGATGCTCATGATCGCAGTCTGTGACGATGAAATGCGGGATGCTCTTCATCTTAGCAGACAAATCCAGACAATACTGGCAGAAACAAATATCTCATGCATAATAAAACAATATAACAGCGGCAGGCAGCTATTACAAGCCCCGGAAGAATTTGATATTATTTTCCTTGATATTATTATGTGCGGTATGGACGGCATGCAGACTGCCGAATTATTTCGCCGGAATTTCTCCGATAAGCTTCTGATTTTTGTTTCTTCCAGTAGGCAGTATGTCTTCGACGCTTTTGCCGTAGAAGCATTCGACTATCTTGTCAAGCCCATAAACGACTGTAAACTCCGCGCGACGCTGCAAAGATGCATTGCCAGAATCGGCCGAAACCCCGAGGACTTTATTATTGTTTCCAAAGACCGACAGACCAGAAAACTTTTTCTGAATGAAATCAGATATTTTGAAATACGCGGAAGACTCATCGAAGCTCACGGCAAAAATCTTACCTTTTCATGGTATGAGCAGATCAGCGCTTTGGAAACCGCACTGTCCGGTAAAGACTTTTTCCGGTGCCACAAAAGTTATCTGATCAATTTAAAATACGTGGAGCTCTACAATAAGTCAGAAGTCACCTTCGACAACGGCGAAACGATTATGATTGCCAAGCGCAGATATGAAGCCTTCTGCGCTGCAATCCTTGAGTATATGCGAAGAAGCGGAGGAATCACAACATCATGACACCTGAAATGTTACTATATCTTGAATCAGCCCTCGCCCTGCTATGCAGTGCAGGCTATACATGGGCAATACATCGTTTCTGTACAAGCCATTTTGTCTGCATAAAGCAGCGCAGAAATGTTTTCCTTCTTCTGCTGGCAGCAATCCCATCCATCGCAATCGGACTGCGGCAGGCTGCCATTCTCCACAGCCCCACTGTCGAGATCGCTCGTCCGTCCTTGCAAGACTGGATTCTTCTGTGCTATACTACACCATCTTACCTGGCGATACTGCCTCTGGTCTGGCAGTGCCTGCTGGTTTTCTGTATTCTTCGACTGTATCAGGATAAAACAGCGCAGAAAATATTGGCTGCTGCTTTCCTGCTCACCACGATCACACTGTTGACAAACTTTATCGAAGCCTTTCTGTGCTGCCTGATTCTGTTCATTCTGCATTCAGCACATATAGAATATACCATTCTTCTTTCTTACTGGTTGGGGCAGCTGGTATGTTGCATTAACTCTGTCTGTACCATAGGAACGATAGTCCTTCTTGCAAAACGCATGACAGGTTTCTTTGCTGACCGGCTGCCCCGCTGGTATGTTATGTTGTCCGTTCCATTATTTGGTATGGTGCTTATGTGGGATTTCATTGCTTTTATGGCCGAACACGGCATATTACTACGTGGCGGCGATCATCTGAATCTGTACTATAATGAACTTTTCAGTCAGGCCGGAATCTGTGTCTTGTCAGTCCTTTGCATGTGCGGCGCCGGTTTCTATATATTTGGCATGGATCGGATCGATACCGAACAGCGGCAAAAAGAACAATATCACTCACAAGTCGCCTTGTATCAAATGTTGGAAGAACAATACCGCAGTCTGGAACGGCTCCGTCATGACATGAAAAACCATATCATCGGCCTGCAGCAGCTTATTGACAACCACGAATGGGCACAACTGTCTGATTATCTGCATAGAATGGCCGATATCGGCGGATTCGACTGCTCTGATGACATGACCGGAAAAGGTATCGTGGATGCCATACTCTACTATAAACACAATCAGGCGGCACAGGCGCAGATTCGCTGGGAATGCGATGTGCACATCCCAACCGAATGCCCGATTGACGATTTTGACCTATGTGTAATCTTCGGCAATCTGCTGGATAACGCCCTAAATGCATGTCAGACAATGCCGCCCCAAGATGATCGCTTTATCAGGATTCAGGCTCATATGATCAAGCAGTGCTTTCTGTTAGAAATTGTCAATAGCACGATCCTTACTGCAAAAGAAGTGTCGGCAAGCAGCACATGCGGTATCGGTCTGAGAAATGTGAAAGATACAACTGAAAAATATGACGGTACAATGAATATAGATGTAAAGGATCGTGTCTTTTGCGTCTCCGTCTTGCTGCCCTGTGCTCTTACGGAACTTAAGAAAGCAGGACATTGATCCGATGTCATGTTTCATATGCGTGATATGATCTGAATGATCTAAATAATCTAAGCAGTAACAATCTTGCACCGCCGTATATGACCTCAAACTGTCTATATGATACATATAACTAATTTCTCTTTTTGGCTCTGTCGAAACAAAGTTTAGATCAAGTACATGATACTCTCGCTTCACGTCAAAGCATTTTACAAATATAAAAAAAGGGAGGTACTATATGCATACCAAGACAATGGAAGGTCTTATCGGCGCACGTACCAATATGAATATGACAAATGTTCCGATGAGAGTATTTAAGGAAGCACGCCGCAGAGGTGATACTGGCACAATGGAGCGGGCTATGGGATATGTGAATGATTTCGAGACCCGTGCCTATCAGTATAAAGATACGGTCGAGGATGGTATGAAAGAAGAGGCCGAAGAAGCCAGAGAAAAGAGAAAGCAGGAGCTTGAAGAAAGAATCGAAAAAAGCCGCGAAGAACGTAAAGATCTGGAAGTGCAAAGGGAGCAGGAACGAATCGAAGCACAAAGGAAACCAGCAGCGAATACATCGCAGAACGAACGAGACATAACTGCTACGTCGGCAGAAACGAACAGTTGTGAAACTGTGTACGACTCTCCTAATAACACAAATTTGTCCAGCGAAACTGATCCGATCCCGCCGAAAGCGGATACTATAGAAATCAGCTCTGAAGGACTCACACTGTCAAATCATTCGTCCAGTGGCAAAGTATCTGTTCTACCCGACCATCCGGTGTTCTATTCTTCTGCTGGTGCCGCCGACAGAGGCAACGCTGCACAGAGCGGAGACGTTAAATTGGATGTCTCGGTTTAACATACAAAATAATATGTGTAACAAATTGCTGCGGCAGTTTTATTTCATCGGAGGAAGGTACCGGATGTATTTTCCTCCGTTTTATTTCAGGCAATATCCATGCAAATATCCATTCTTTACCTATATCGCTAATTTGCCTCTATAAAATGTACTTAGTACGTCTCCAAACGTGCGATTGATCTACATAATCAGCTGCTAAGAAAGGAGCAGCCGCTTTTCTATACATATGCTAAAAATGTATTTGGATCATCCATAATCATGTATGTTACGATATTGCGTTAACAAAATTATAAATATTTCTAAAAAAATAATGACAAACCGTCTCATCGATGTTATACTTTCCCTAAAGCATATATTTCTAATCACATTATCACTTTCTGTCCGTCGGACAGGAATCTTGCCCGTATGGGTATCTTGACGAAATCATGCTTTTATTCCAAATCAAAATGAATAAAGCAGAAGGTTTTGTCAGGAAACAGTGCCTTCTGCAAGAAGGAGGTATTTACCAATGGGTAAGAACGACATTACTCTCAAGGACTATCTGTCTGAACCAAAACGGTACGCCGATCTGCTAAACGGCAGTATCTTTCAGGGCAGGCAGATCATTGATGCAGATGAGCTCATGGATACTGACACGGTACAATCTAAGTCAGACGAACAAACCATCATGGAACGTATCAATGACATCACCATGAAACAAACAAAGGACGGAAGCCTGTTTGCCGTCTGGACCGTGGCTAATCAGCAGTATATTGACTACGGAATGCCAGCCCGTGTAATGATGCAGGATGCTCTTTCCTATGACAGGCAATTGAAAGAAATTAAACGTAGCAACCAATCGTCCGGCAATCAATCAGATTCAGGAGAATTTCTCTCAAAATTTTTGTCAGAAGACCGCTTACACCCTGTCATTACTCTTGTTGTATATTGGGGCGATGAGCCATGGCATGGTGCTAAAAGTCTGCATGATATTCTGGACTTTGGAGCTGATCCTGTTCTGGCGCAGGAAATGAAGCAACTCGTACCGGAATATCCGCTTCATTTTCTGAACTTGTCAGAAGAACATAATTACAACGGATATCGAACTGAACTGCGCACGCTATTCGAGCTATATAACCGCAGAAAAGATAAGACAGCTTTTGCCTGCTATGTCAAAGAGCATGACGAATGTAGCCATCTGGACGCAGAAACCTATTGGGCGTTGGGAGTTCTGTTAAATTCAAAGAAACTAAAAGCGTTGACACCACGATCAGAAAGGAAGGAACACTATATGAGCAATGTAATCGATGAAATATGGGAAGATGCAAGAGAAGAGGGACTGCAAAGAGGGCTCCATGAAGGTAAATTGACAACTCTATATGATCTCGTACACGACGGCTTACTTTCTATTCCGAATGCTGCAGCACGTGCATCCATGACAGAGACATCTTTTATTGCCGAGATGCAAAAAGCAGGATACTGATTATCCGCTATATCCTATTAATTCAACTAATTGGAATAAAGACAAAAATATATTGTCCGGTTCCTCAATACCATAAAACAACAAAACAAACCACTCAATGATCGAGTAGGAGGCTAACCATTAGTTGATTAGCCGACCTCTCACACCACCGTACGTACGGTTCCGTATACGGCGGTTCTTTAGTTTTCACAAACTGTTAGATAATAGTCAAGCATGGACGTATATCCTAACTTGGCTATTATTTTGTTTGAAAAGATTTGGTTCAGCACCTGCGCCATTCTCCAGTAACCTTTTCTGCTATTGGCAAGTTCCATGGCTCTCCAATGTTCTAAACCCAATGCTTTCAGCATTCGGTATTTTGTCTTGATTCTTTTCCACTGTTTCCAGTAAGCCGCCCTTATCCTTCGTCTTGCCCATTCGTCCGTTTCTCCAAGAAGTTTTTTCATATCCGCCAGTTTGAAGTAGTTAACCCACCCGCTCACATACTGTTGATACTTTTCTTCCCGTTTAGTGTTGCTCATGTCGTTGTTTCTGTCAGTCAGTTCTCTGATTTTATCCCTCATCTTTGCTACTGACTTCGGATGTACTCTGAATCTGCATTTGCCCTTGTACCTATAAAAACTATACCCAAGGTATCTGACTTTACTGATGTGTGCTACTTCCGTTTTCTCCCTGTTCACTTTCAGAAATAGTTTTCTTTCTATGAATGGGATAATGTTTTCCAAGGTTCTTTGTGCACTCTTTCTGCTTTTGCAGAAAATCATACAATCATCTGCATATCGGACAAATCTGTGCCCTCTGCATTCCAGTTCCATATCCAACTCATTCAGCATGATATTACTTAGCAATGGACTAAGCGGTCCACCCTGCGGCATTCCTATCCCTGTCTTCTCAAACATTCCATTTACGAGTACCCCCGCATTGAGATATTTGTGGATAAGAGAAATAACCCTGCCGTCTTTGATGGTTCTTGACAATACTTCAATCAGCTTGATCCGGCATACCGTGTCAAAGAACTTTTCCAAGTCCATGTCCACCACATATACATAGCCATCGTTTACGTTCTTTTGGCATTGTCTGAGAGCGTCATGCGCTCCTCTTTTCGGGCGAAAACCAAAACTATTCCCTGAGAATTGCTCCTCGTAGATTGGTGTGAGTTCCTGTGCTATTGCCTGTTGGATGACCCTGTCAACAACCGTTGGAACCCCGAGTTTTCGGAACTCGCCTTTTGTTTCTTTGGGTATTTCTACCCTTCGGACTGGATTTGGCTTATATTTTCCAATCCTTATCTCTTGGATTAGGGTGTCTTGGTTTTCTCTCAGGTAGGGCAGAAGATCATCCACCTGCATTCCATCAATTCCACCTGCTCCCTTGTTTGATTTTACTTGTTTGTATGCATTATTTAGGTTCTCTTTCCGCAAAATCAAATCCAATATATTGTCCGTCCAGTAGTCTGTGATGACACCGCTCTTTTCAGTAATCTTAGAGTAGTCGAACACTTCTGCATACTCTTTCTGTTCCGCAGATACCATTTGCAGATAGTCTTCCATATGAAGTTGTCTGTCCTTAAATCTACTTTCAGTTACATTCATTGCTTGTGTCTCCTAAAGTTCAGTCCTTCCCACTGCGTTTGCAACCGCCTTGGTACTATGACCTCTGCTGACTTCTCACCATTCGTTGTTACTACAGGATTCATACTCTGTTTCCGCCTGCTGGCGAGACCTCCCTTGGTACCACACGTTTCTTTCTCTCCATGCATCTGCCACATTTACTACAGCTAATTCCGAGTAGTTATTGGACTTTAGTTTGAGTAGCAACCTTATCCTTAACTGTAGCCTGATGTGATTTCTGTTCGTCAGACCAGAGATTTGCCTCCACCTTCCTTCAGATTCCACCTCACGATGGACACCCTTGGTCTTGGCTGTATCCTTCCCACTACTAGGGCGGATTAGGGACTTTCACCCATTAGAAACGTGCGCCGCAAGGCGCACTACACAAAAATCCCTCCTATATGGGAGAGATTTTTATGAGAAAAATCTTATGTAAACCAAGCAGAACGATAAGCCGGGTTATGTCATGAATGATCATCTATCTAGGATATCCGTTACCGGATATCTCGAGCGACCCACCTGAAAGCAGATCGGGCCAATCTGTCGCTTTCGTTTCGGTCTTGCTTCGGATGGGGTTTACACAGCCTGCACCGTTACCGTTGCAGCGGTAGTCTCTTACACTGCCATTCCACCATCACTATGCAGTATCGCTTCGCGAAACTGCGGAACCCGCAAGCGGCTTCCACTGAACTGAAAGGTTCAACATAGCTGTTTATTTTCTGTTGCACTAGCCTTGGAGTCACCTCCACCGGACGTTATCCGGCATCCTGCCCTGCGAAGCCCGGACTTTCCTCACCTGTACCCTTGCGTCTGTACAGCCGCGATCATTTATTCTACTTGGTTTGCTGCTTCTCCATACTTATGTAAACTTAAACTTTATTCCTGTTAAACGTCAAAACAGCTGCCGCCCACAAATTCTCTGCACAAAGAATTCTTCGGCAATTCTTCACTGCTGACTCCCAGAAAATATTCTAAGAACTTTAAGAGTCTCTTTGCCTCATGATACTCCGGCTCGCCTTTTCTGATGTTAAACAGAAGCGGCTCCGCATACTGCTTGATCACCGCCAGCTCATAGATCATGGCAGAGTTGAACATGGCATCGGCTCCCTCCTGAAAGGGGAATATATACTTCTCCTCTCCGCGTCTGACCGATGGCCACATAGCGATCGTCTTCGCTGCGGAAGCTCCACGCGTTCTGGCATCTCTGACCATCCGGCGTAACAGCCTGCCGTCAGTCGTGGGAATCCGGTTATGCTCATCCACATTTAAGCAGGTGAGCGCGCTGATATAGATCTTATATTTGCTCTCCGCCGGCAGGGAATAGGACATCTTCTCGTTGAGTCCGTGGATTCCTTCGATCACAAGAATATCGTCCGCTTCCAGCTTCGTAATCTTACCGCTGTACTCTCTCTTGCCGGTCTTGAAATTGAAGGTAGGAAGCTGCACTTCCCTGCCCGCCAGCAGATCGCTCATATCCTGATTGAACTGCTCCACATCCAGCGCTTCCAGCCGCTCATAATCAGGCTTCCCCTGCTCGTCGAGGGGTGTATCCTCATGATTCAGATAATAATTATCCAGCCCGATGGGATGAGGCTTAAGCCCATATGTACGAAGCTGTATGGATAATCTGTGAGAAAAGGTCGTCTTACCGGAGGAGGAAGGTCCCGCGATCATAACGAACTTCACACCCTCGCGCCTTGCGATATCTCTGGCAATCTCGCCGATCCTGCGCTCCTGAAGCGCCTCCTGCACGAGAATCAGATCTGCGATGTCTCCCTGACAGATCTTGTCATTTAAGTCACCCACCGTATCTATTCCCATCTCCATGCCCCATTCGCATGTCGTCATGAGCGTGCGGAACAGTTTTGGCTTAGGCACGAATTCCGGCAGTTTCTCCGGTTCTTCCTTCTCCGGCAGGAGTAAGATCATGCCCTCCTCATACGGGAATAGGTCAAAATGCCGTATATATCCCGTGCTGGGCAGCATATAGCCGTAATAATAATCATAGTAATCACCCAGACAGTATACGTTGATATTGGAACTTCTGCGATATCCGAAAAGAGAAACTTTATCTTCCATGCCGAGTTCCTTAAAAAGGGCCACAGCCTCATCAGCAGGATATGCCTTCTTAGTCACCAGCATATCCATATCCGCTAACTCGCCCATGCGGTCCTTAACTTTCCCGATCGTCTCAGCATCCATTTTAAGACCGTGTTTGAAGCTGCAATAATATCCCGATCCGATGGCAAACTCCACTTTGACATTGACGGCCGCTTCCATGCCCACTATATCTTTGATCGCTTTCATCATCAGCATAATAGCGGAACGTACATAGGTCTTATGCCCGATCACATTTTCATATGTAATAAATTCCAGCTCACAGTCATGATCCGCCCGCTTCATCAGCTCCCGTATCTTGCCGTCCGCTACGACAAGAGCGATCTGACTGGTACATTCATTCTGGTATTCTTCTGCGATCAGCTCATACTGAATTCCGTCCTCAAACAGTCTTTCCTGCCCGTTAATCCTGATCGTAACCATAAGTATAATCTCCTCCCCTTTTTGCCATTGTTCTATGTCTGCGGGTGATCCGCCACGATCTGCATGGCCATCCGGCATTCATCCCGAAGCTTAGACACTTCCGCATATCTGCGCTCCCGCTTAACATCCGACAGCCCCTCCTTCTGCAGCTTTGCCAGTATCTCACTGTAGATCCTGTCTTCCCGCCGCAGATATGCCGCCAGTGTCCGGTCTTTTCTTCTCAGCAAAAGACCTCCATAGCGGTCTTCAAGTTTACATAACATATTCCCATCTACAATATTACCTAAAACTATATCGTTGTTTCGTGCACAAGCCATGTCAACAGAATATGCACTATGGTAATTAGTACAATTTTCTTCTTTAAGTTTACATAATTCTATATCAACGCGCATCATCGGATAGAACTTGCCGTCCTCTTCAATCATCTGTTCATCTATGATCTGATATCCCATTTCCCGCAGTCCGGCACGAAACCGTTCGATCTCCGACTGCGGCTGTAAGATCAATTCCCGAAAAGATGCCGTCTTGTCTCTGTCCTCCGACAGAATCCTCATCATCAGTCCGCCGCCCATACCGGCACAAATCAGCGTATCGGCCTCGCCGACATTATAGTTATGTAAACCATCCGACAATCTTGTCTCAATACGGGATTCCAGACCATGCTCTGCAACATGTTCCCCGGCCGCGCTAAGAGGTCCGCTCCGCACGTCCATCGCCAGCACTCTGGGGCTGATCCCCTGCTCCACCAGCCAGATCGGCACAAATCCATGATCACATCCCACATCACAAACGCTATTGCCTGCCGTGACCATGGCCGCTACAGCCTGCAGTCTCTTCGATAATACGACGGGTCTCATCAGTCCAGATAATCCTTTAATTTGCGGCTCCTGCTCGGATGGCGGAGTTTACGCAGCGCTTTTGCCTCGATCTGACGGATACGCTCACGGGTGACATTAAACTCCTTGCCCACCTCTTCTAAAGTTCTGGCACGCCCATCGTCCAGACCGAAACGCAGCCGTAACACTTTCTGCTCTCTCTCCGTCAGCGTCCCAAGCACCTCCACCAACTGCTCTTTTAACAGGGTAAAAGCGGCCGCATCCGCAGGAACAGGCACATTGTCATCCTGAATAAAATCACCGAGATGGCTGTCCTCCTCCTCACCGATGGGTGTCTCTAAAGAAACCGGCTCCTGCGAGATCTTGAGGATCTCACGTACGCGCTCTACCGGCATATTCATCTGCTCCGCAATCTCTTCCGGAGTAGGTTCACGCCCCAGCTCTTGTAATAACTGTCTGCTGACGCGGATCAGTTTATTGATGGTCTCCACCATATGCACCGGAATACGGATGGTTCTGGCCTGATCCGCTATGGCTCTGGTAATGGCCTGACGAATCCACCATGTAGCATAGGTAGAGAATTTGTAACCTTTGCGGTAATCGAACTTCTCCACCGCCTTGATCAATCCCAGATTTCCTTCCTGAATCAAGTCAAGGAAAAGCATACCGCGCCCCACATAACGTTTGGCAATGCTGACCACCAGACGTAAGTTGGCCTCCGCGAGGCGTTTCTTCGCTTCCTGATCTCCCATCTCCATCTTCTTGGCCAGTTCGATCTCTTCATCTGCGCTGAGCAGCGGTACTTTACCGATTTCCTTCAGGTACATTCTGACCGGATCTTCGATGCTGATTCCGTCCGGCACGGACAGGTCAATGTTCTCCACATCCACCTCATCCTCTTCCGTCAGGATGATTTCCTCATCATCCACGTCGTCATCCTCGGTAATCCGGAGCACATCTACATTATTCTGTTCCAATGTTTCCAATATCTTGTCAAACTGATCCTCTTCTAAGGAAAACTCCGCAAAGAAATCGCTGATCTCCTGATATTCCAAAACATTTTTCTTCTTCTTAGCAATCGTCAAGAGCTCTTTGAGCCGCTCTTCAAACCTTGCCTGTACATTTTCGTCCATTCTCTGGCCCATCCTTCCTATGTTTCAAATTCTATGTTCTATCCGCCGTATACAAGCCGGTCTAACGACAGTTTCCTGCGAATAGCTTACCCTTATTATAAGGAAATATGCGTTTTTCTAAGTTCTTCCAACGCCTTTTTGCCCGATATTACCTGATTGATCGCGTCCATATCAGATCCCATCCTGCCGGAATAATAGTCGAAGCTGTTCTGCTTCACCGCACAGAGAATATCGTGCAGCGCCTTCTCCCGTTCCTTATCCGTAGTGATTTCTTCCAATCTGGTGTTAAAGAGTTCCGCAACCGCCCGCTGTTCCTGCTCTTCCTCAAAAGTGCTGATGATCGCCGCCGGATTGTAGCTGCCCTGTTCCAGATCAGCAAACAGCCTGTCCGCCACCTGTCGGTACAGCGGCTGCGTAAAATCCGCCGCGCTGATATAAGCCTTAATCTTCGGATAGATCTCCGGTTCTTCGGTAATCCACGTAAGCAGCAGCCTCTGTGACCGCTTCGTATTCTCTTCCGGCGTATTCTTCTTCGTGACGGTGCTCTTTGGCCGTGCCACCGGCTGTACCAGCCCGGTCCGCGCAGCATATCCGCTCACTAACTTGCGCAAGTTATCAAACCCGATATTGTATTTCTGCGCCACGGATTCTATATAGTTCTCCCGCTCCACCTCTTCCTCGAAACCGCACAGCTTCTTGGCAATCTCCCTGTGGAACGCGGTCTTGGATTCGGGATCATCCATATTATAGTCCCGCTCCAGTATCTTAAGTTCAAAGAAGAAACTGTTCTGTGCCTGATCGATTCGTTCCTGAAAAGCTTCCGGGCCCATATTCTTCATGAATTCATCGGGGTCCTTATAGGGCTGCATATCGATCACCTTGCCCCGCAGTCCTGATTCCTTCAGGATACCAATGGCACGCATCGCCGCATTCACCCCGGCACCGTCACTGTCATAGGCAAGCAGCACATCCTCTGTATATCGCCCTAAGAGACTGGCTTGTCCCGTTGTAAAAGCGGTTCCAAGCGATGCGACCGCCTGTGTGAATCCCGCCTGATGCATGGCGATCACGTCCATATACCCCTCGCAGAGAATAATATTACCTTTACGTGAAGTTCTGGCAAAATTCAACCCGTACAGATTACGGCTCTTATCGAAGATCATTGTCTCCGGTGAGTTTAAGTATTTCGGCTTGGCATCCCCCATCACGCGTCCGCCAAACCCGATCACTCTGTGATTACTGTCCTGAATCGGGAACATGACCCGGTTCCAGAATTTATCATGCACGCCCCGTTTTTCGTCGAATCCGGTAAGTCCCGACTCATTAATCAGTTCATCGGCAAATCCCTTTGACCTAAGATATGCCGTCAAGTCGGAGCCTGCACCGTCCGCATAACCCAATCCGAACTTCTTCATGGTCTCTTCTGACAATTGTCTTCCCGCCAGATACTGATATCCTGTCCTGCCTCTTGGGGAGCGCAGCATATAATAATAGTATTTCGCAGCTTCCTTATTGATCTCCAGCAGTTTCGCGCGCCTGCTTTCCTTCAGTCTGGCCTCCTCGTTATATTCCAGCTCCGGCAGATTCACACCTGCCCGATCCGCCAACATCTTAACGGACTCCTGAAAAGTCAGGTTCTCATATTCCATAACAAATGTTATTACATTGCCNCCNGCCCCGCAGCCGAAGCAATAATACATCTGTTTACTCGGAGATACCGAAAAGGAAGGCGATTTCTCATTATGAAACGGGCATANTCCGAAATAATTGCTTCCTTTCTTCTGCATACGGACATACCCGGANATCACACTCACAATATCATTTTTTACTCTGATTTCTTCAATCAGCTCTTCCGGATAATACATGGTACTCCTTCTTAATCCTTTACTGTTATTTTATCANCCATGCCATGTCTTAGGTATATAGATCTCCTGATACTGGGCTATGGCAAAACGATCCGTCATGGAGCCGATATAATCGCATACNATNTTNTCCAGAGGCTCTCCCTCTTCCATGAGTCTNTAGAGGAACTTNGGCAGCTTCTCCGTGTGGTTCATATAATACTCATACAGCGTGACGATCAGGCTCTCCGCCTTATTCTCCTGTCCCTTGGCNATCGGATTCTTGTAGACATTNCGAAACATAAACGCCCGCATCTTCTGCATTGCTTCCTCCGCCTCCGGCGACATGCAGATATCGNCNNTGCCCCGGCTGTTGGTCACAATATTGTGAATNAANAANTCCANTCTCTGACCNCAGCTATANCCTATCACNCTGCNGATNTCCTCCGGTACATCAGACTCTTTCAGAATNCCGCCGCGGANCGCATCATCCATATCATGGTGAATATAAGCNATCTTATCCGCCAGACGCACGATCTTGCCCTCCATAGTAGCGGGCATGGAGGCTGTCTGATGATTCAGAATACCGTCCCTNACCTCCATCGTCANATTGATGCCCTGACCGTCCTTCTCCAGAAGNTCCACCGTTCTCACACTCTGCTCNTTATGTTTAAACCCGTACGGACAGGCACGGTTAAGCGCCCGNTCCCCCGCATGNCCGAANGGCGTATGTCCCAGATCATGTCCCAGCGCAATGGCCTCNACCAGATCCTCNTTAAGCTGNAGGGCNTTCGCAATCGTTCTGGCCGTCTGNCTGACTTCCAATGTATGCGTCAGGCGCGTTCTGTAGTGGTCGCCTTCCGGTGTCAAAAACACCTGCGTCTTATCCTTCAGCCGTCTGAAAGACTTACTATGTATGATCCTGTCCCGATCCCGCTGGAATACCGGCCTGATATCGCACTGTTCTTCCTGTCTGACCCTTCCCTTGGAATTCATACTGAGCATGGCATAGGGACTGAGATACTCTTTCTCCCACTGTTCCAAACTTTCCCGTATATTCATGGCTCTGCCTTTCTTCCTACGCAAAACAACCGTTCTATTTTATTATTCTATGCCTGTCAGCCAAATCCTTTTTTTATATCAAAAAAACTAGCGGCATATATCATAGATAAACTCNGCATTCTTATCCATCGCCTCATAAGCCGTCTTAAAAGGCGACATCTGAAAGACATGCCACATCCCCTTAAATATGTCTAATTTAACGGACACGTTCGCATGCAAAAGCTTCTGATAGAGCATCACGGAATCATCTAGCAGGATCTCATTATCCCCTACCTGAATATACGTNGGAGGAAATCCATCATAATCGCCGAAAAGCGGTGAAATCAAAGNNTCCTNAAGNTCCTGCCCTTCGGCATAATTCCGNATCATGTCCTCCAGATACGCCGCATTCAGCACAGGGTCTATCTCNGACCGTGTCTCATGGGATTTGCCCGATGAAGTAAGGTCTGTCCACGGNGACATCAGCACAAGTCCACGGGGAAGAAGCCGCCTTTCTTCTTTAAGCTTCAGTGTCAGAGACAAAGCCAGATTGCCNCCCGCTGAATCACCCGCCAGTATGATATCTCTTGCCCCATATCCCAACAGCATCAGNTAGTTCCACACCCGCATGGCATCCTCAGTCGCCGCCGGATAAGGATTCTCCGGAGCCAGTCTGTAGTCGAAACTCAGCACATCCATAGATGTAGACATCGCCAGCTTATTGGTCAATGTTCTGGCATACAGGCTGCTGCCTGTGGAGTAACCGCCGCCGTGGCAATACAGAATCACATATTTTTTCATATGCGCGCGGTTAACATAATTCCATTCTCCGTGCAGAACCNGCTCCTCCGGGGACTGCGCCGGAATATCAAGCACCTCCGTCAGCACATCCTTGCTGTTTCCCAGAATCGCTCCGAAGTGATCCTGAGACTGACGGTGTTTNTCGATATCCGTATTCTCCACNACACCGTGCATCCGTTTAATCAGATTCATCANATTCGCATTTTTCTTATCCGTAATCGCCATATAATATCCCTCTCTATCGCATTTGAAAATGCCTTTTNTCATGTCCAAATGTATAAATATAACAGAATTTTAACATAAACTCCCATATATATGATATGATATCTAATATATACCGAATTGAGCTTNTGTCTATTGTGAATCTATAGTTAACGACATTAGAAATTTCTATGACACAAACATAGACATCTTACGGCTTACGTTACACTGAATCGACCGAAAAAGCAAGAGGATTTCGACATAACTATGGCAAGAAAACAGACCGCGCCAAACAGAATATCAATACAGAATGTCAAAGCCAGAAAAGATGTCTGGTATAAACTGGATCTATCTGCCATTGTCTACCCGACTTTGCANCGGAGCGATTTTTCCTCAGTCTACCGCCTGTCCGTCGTTCTCAAGGAGGCAATCGATCCGGAACTGCTGCAGCAGGCGCTGGACATGACNCTTCCCCGTTTTCCCACTTATAAGGTGGCGATCCGCAAGGGATTGTTCTGGCGTTACTTAGAACCCAACAACAGACCCGGCCCNTACGTCAGGGAAGATATCAANAATCCNTGTATGCCCATGCCCTTTAAGGGTAGCAACCGTTATCTTATTCGGGTATACTATTACGGTAACCGCATTGCACTGGAAGCACATCACTGTCTCGGCGACGGNACCGGCGGCATGTGCCTGTTGCAGACACTGACTGCCACCTATCTTGGGCTGCTCGGACATGCCGTGAANCCGGAAGGATTCGTGCTTAATATCAAGGAAGANCCTGATCCGGAAGAATTGGAAGATGCCTATATGCGCTATGCACACGCNCAGGTATGCCCNCCCCGTCCGGCAGAGAAAACNTACCGCGTAAGAGGAACCAAGGAACCCTTCTATACTTTAAACATCATCGACGGAATCATGTCCGTGCGCGAAGTTATGGCTGTTGCCAAACAGTATAATGCCAGCATCACGGAATATCTGAANTCGGTTCTGCTCTACGCCCTGCTGCAGAAACAGANCAANGACTTCCATATCCGTCTGCGCCCGGTGCGCATNGCCATGCCGGTCAACCTGCGACGNTTCTTCCCGTCCAAGACATTNCGCAACTTTATCACGATGGTCTATCCCTTCGTTGATCCCAGACTGGGGGATTACACCTTTGAAGANATCGTGGAACATGTGCGAAATTACATGCGNTATTATATAAACAGGAATATGCTGCGGGGCGACATCACTACCAACGCCNCTACACAGCGCAATCCCGTGATCCGCGTCGTGCCGCTTTTTATCAAGGATTTCGTGGTGCGAACCTTTTATACAAANGTACAGGATAAAAATTCATCCGCCGGTCTTACCAATATGGGTGCCTTGCACGTGCCNGCGGATATGAAGCCCTATATTGAACGCTTCGACATCTACATGGGACAACCTTTTTCCTCCCGCACCAACTGCGCCGTCATCAGTTTTGATGACATCCTCACGATNAACTTCGCAAGCAGCATCGTGGAAGCCGATGTGGAACGCTGNTTCTTCCGCAAACTGGTGCAGGACGGAATCCACGTCAAAATCGAAAGTAACCGCTCGGACGACTATAATAATTGAAAGAACGAGGAACCCTTATGTCTTATTGTGTAAACTGCGGCGTAGAACTGGAAGCCTCTTTGANGGAATGTCCGCTCTGCCACACTCCTGTTATAAATCCCAGAGATCTGGGCAAAGAGCCCACGTCCTCTCCCTATCCCACCGATAAGGGGCAGGTCGAAGTCGTAAAACGCAAGGATCTTGGCATCCTGATCTCGGTCGTATTGTCTGCCACAAGTGTGACCTGCCTGCTGTTAAACCTGCTCGTATTCGATGCCTCTCTCTGGTCTCTCCTTGTGATCGGAAGCTGCATGTGCCTGTTTGTGTTCAGTTTCCCGGCAATCTTCTACAGCAAGACACCGATCTACCTGTCTCTGCTCGCCGACGGTGCCGCAGTGGCGGTCTATCTGTTCCTGATCACATTTCTGACCGACTCGGACATATGGTTCTGGCAGGTCGGGCTGCCCATCGTAGTGATTCTGTCCGTACTGGCGGAATTTTATCCTCTGCTGGCAAAGTTCCATCCGCTCACGATCCTGTCCTGCTCACTCTGTATCTTTATCGAGATACCCGTCTTCTGCGTGGCTCTTGAACTACTGATCCGACATGTTCTGCTGCTTCCCTACCGCATCACATGGTCGGCTGTGGTATTGACAGTATGTGTGATCATCGATATTGCACTGATCACGATCCTCGCAAAAAAGCGCCTGCGCAACGAAGTGCGCAGACGACTGCATTTCTAGATCCCGTGCTTCTCTTCCGCTTCCTCGAGAGAGCTGTACCCATAGAACAAAGTCTCATTGGCGATAGTCTGTTTCAAAAGGCTCTCGCCTTTCTCATACGCCTCCAGCGTCTCCCGATAGATCAGCTCCAGTGTATGCATGGAATAGGTCAGGAGTTCGCCCCTTAGATAGCTCTCCATGGAGGACCCGGCCATAATACCGTCCTCCGCCGTGGTAAGCNCNCTNCCCCGNTTNCNCAGATTCGGATAATCCCGCANCATAGCGGCATCCCATTCCAGATTGATCTGTACGATCTTCTCCACCAGCTCCTTCTTATCGGACACATCCGGGAGATGCCCCTTGANCTCCTCGTATTCCTCNGGNAAAGTACTCTCCATCATCCTCCCGTACTTCTCAAACACGAGATTCCTGCCCGCCTCATAAGCCGTCCTGCAATCCTCCAGATAGCTGNGCAGCACTTCATCGGAATAAACCATCCACTGNCTCATGCGCATCTTAAAGAATGTGTCCGGATCATCCTGACAGGAAGCCCTGCCGCCGGTATTATAGACCTGTTGAAACAATTCCCACTCCGTCTGCGCGATATCAAAAATAAGCTGTTCTCTGGCACTGATGTCAGCCATGGTTCTTCCTTCTTTCTTAAATTTCTATTTCTTCTCCTGTATCAACGGAAGTTTGCTCTGNACCTCATCCTTATCNGATGNCATAACNAAGATTCATCAGCTCATCGACCGTACACTGACTGACCGCCTCCGTATACTCTGTATGAGACGTGACAAGCNTCTCGCCCTCTACCTTAAGATAAATGGCNTCGGCTTCATAATTTTCCAGAAACGTATTGACAATNGAAGCTACGATTATGCATTCCGCCTCTTTNGACATAGTTCTCAAATATTCGCCTGCTGCCTTGGACAGATCCAAATGCAGNACTTTCTGCNCATCCTGCANTTCTTCCTCGAAAGNAAGTACTTTCGTGTCCAGNGATACGATATTATGCTTTGCCAGTGTATCTGTCAGCGCTTCCGGTGTCATTTCTTCAAGTTCTACCATCTCCTGATTCAGTTCGTGAGACGCGCCATTGCCGTAATAAACTACCGCTTTTTCCGTCAGGACATCCTCCTGCTCTGACTCCTGCTCCTCTATTCCTGTCGTGTTCTCAGAATTGTCAGCTTCCGGAACCTCCGGCTGCCGCTCCGACTCCTGTGTATCCGGTGTGTNCTCTGCTGNCAGCTCCTGCGGTTCCTGTGTCTCTTCCTCTTCGTCCAACAACAAATATTCCAGTGAAGTGACAAGCAGGTCTTCAGAGGACATCTCCGGTACCACCATCTCACCCGATGCCACGGTCTCGCTTACCCTGCTGCCGCACGCCGCCAGAAGCGCCGTCACAGCAGCAATCGCCAATACTGCTTTATTTCTATTTTTCATAACTTCTCCCCTTTAATACGATCAAACAAAAAAACGCCGTTATTCCGCTGTTTTCATTCTTTATTCCGGCGGGATTACGTGAATCGGGTTTATTCTATCATACTCAATAGAAAAAAGCAAAAGAACTTTTTATTATCTTACCGCANTGTTATTGTTCATGGATTGTCTAAAACGGACGCACAGATGGAGGTTAATATCTACGGAGTCGCGCTTTCGCTCCGTAAAAACGGACGCACAGATGGCAGTTAATATCTACGGAGTCGCGCTTTCGCTCCGTAAAAAGCGTAACAGACACTAAGCTCGAAAGTTGCTTTGCAACTTTTAACCTCGCTAAGTGCTGACGCTTTTTAAGGGACTCCTTAAGATATTAACNNCCATCTGTGCTGGGTATTGGCTAANTCNGNATNGTAATNCCGNTTTTGATTACTTCTTGTANGGTTAAGTCTTTGTCGGTCACTAGGATATCGGCTTTTCGGCCGGACTGTAGGATACCGCACTCGTCTTCAAGGCCAACGGCTAATGCCGGATTCAGGGTTGCTGCCCTGACTGCTGTTTCTACGGGTATTCCCATCTTGACGGCAGTCCGCATGCAGTCATATAAATTCGTCGCGCTGCCTGCAATGGTNCCATCCNCTAAGGTTGCCAGATTGCCTTGTACACGCACCGGTTGACCGCCTAGGGCGTACATGCCGTCCTCCATACCGGTCGCCATCATACTATCGCTTATAAGCACCATGCGCTCTGCGCCGAACAACTTAAATGTGTTTCTCACTGCGCTGGGATGGATATGGATTCCGTCACAGATCAGTTCCGCCTCCACNCGCTCGTCTTCCGCNGCCGCACCGATCACGCCGGGCGCTCTGTGGGTAAAGGGCGGCATGGCATTATAGAGATGGGTCACNTGCGCCGCACCTGCCTCAATCGCCGCCTTCGCCGTTTCGTAATCTGCGCATGTGTGCGCAATGGAAAATCGGAATCTGTCTCTGCCCGCCCTGATACACTCCAGTGCGCCCTCCGTCTCCGGCGCAATCACTACAATCCTGATCATGCCTTTCGCGGCCTGCTGTAATCTGTCCAACATCNCCATATCGGCTTTATGAATATAAGCGGGATTTTGAGCACCCTTTTTCTCCATGGAGATAAACGGTCCTTCCAGATAAATCCCCTTTATGACTTCACCAAGNGCGATACCTTCCGGCAGTGTCTTTGTCTCAACCGCCGCGGCACACACTGCACAGATATCCGTAAGCATCTCCTCGGACAGCGTCATAGTGGCAGGCGTAATGGTCGTAATGCCGTGTGTCAGTTCATAAGACGCGATAGCACACATAGCTTCCGCCGTACCGTCGCAGAAATCATAGCCCGCACAACCGTGAAAATGCGTATCCACCAGTCCCGGCAGGATATACCGTCCGGACTCTTCCTCCGNCAACTGTTCCTCTTCCAAACGTTCGANCGTCTCAATCATATCGCCCGTTATTGTTATCTCCCCTGCTTCAAAGCAAAATCGATCCGTATAAATCATTCCCCTGATCGTCCGCATGATATCGCCCCTCCTATATTACTGCACTGCCTTATAGTACTCTGACAGCGCCGCCTCATCGCCCACCAGTATCACATCATTGTGAAGCTGTAGTACGGAAGCAGGTACTTCCGGTGTGATCGGACCGAGGAATGCTTTCTTAACGATATCTTTCTTGCTGTCCCCGGAAACAATTACAACAATCTTCTTCGCCTGCATGATCGACTTGATTCCCATCGTGTATGCTTCCTTCGGCACATCATCGACAGAATCAAAGAAACGCGCATTGGCGGATATGGTACTCTCTGACAGTTTCACGCAATGTGTTTCCTTGCCGAAAGCGCTTCCCGGCTCATTGAATCCGATATGTCCGTTATGTCCCATCCCCAGAATCTGCAGATCAATACCTCCATGGATACGGATAATCTCATCATAGTCTCTGCACGCTTTCTCCGAATCCGGTTGTGTGCCATCCGGAACATAAGTATTCTTTTTGTCAATATTAATATGATCAAACAGATGAGTATTCATGAAATACCGATAACTCTGTTCATTGTCCGGCTGCAAGCCTCTGTACTCATCCAAGTTGATGCTGTGAGTCTCCGAAAAATCAAGATCACCTTTTTCATACCATCTGATCAGCTGCTCATATGTGCCGATCGGCGTTGAACCGGTCGCCAATCCGAGCACACAGTCGGGTTTCATGATCACCTGCGCCGATATGATATTGGCCGCCACCCGGCTGGCATGATAGTAGTCTTTCGCACAATATATTCTCATGATAATTCTACCTCGCTCCCTTTTTCGTTTTGTTGTTACCTCTTTTTGATTTTTTTCCTTTCCCTTATTACTCCCCCAACACACTAATGCGTATTCCTGTACTCGTTGGCAGACATACCCTCCATCTTCTTAAAGACTCTGGAAAAGTGTGCCAGATCCTGGAACCCTACCATTTCCGCCACATCGCAGATACGAAGAGACGGGTCCTTTAACAGTTCCTTGGACTTCTCCATGCGGGCACCATTCAAAATATCCGAGAACGTCTTACCTGTATGCTTATTCAGAAGCTTGGATAAATGCCACTGGCTCACATAGACCTGATCCGCCACATCGACCAGACGCAGCTTCTCCTGCGAGTTCTCCCGAATATATTCCAGCGCGTTCTTCACGATAAAACTGTTAGCCTCATTGTTCTCCGGCTCTCCGGTTCCCTCTTTCCCTTCTTCACTCCCGCTCGAAGATTTTTCATTGTTTCCGGACTGTTCCGTCACCGATATCCTCATCTGTTCCAACCGACTCGTCGCAGCTTCAATGGCCTCCTCCAATTCGTTCATTTTGGAGGGCTTAAGCAGGAATCTCGACACGCCAAGCTCGATCGCCCTCCTCGCATACTCGAATTCCCGATAACCGGTCAAAATAATAATCTGTATATCGGGAAACTCTGATTTCAGACCGGCGATCATCATAAGTCCGTCCATTTCCGGCATATTTATATCCGTGATAATGATATCCGGTCTTTCCCTGCGTATTAATTCCATCCCTTCCCTTCCGTCGTAGGCACAGCCCGCCACCTGACAGTTCCACTTCTCCCACGCCATTGTTTTGGACAATCCTTCCACGATCAAGGGCTCATCATCGATAATTGCCACTTTATACATCCCAATTCCCTCATCAAGCAAATTCGCATCTTTATCATACCTAAAAAAACGCTTTTATCCAATATTCCAAGTGCACCATTTTCGAGTTTGCAATCAAGCGAAGCTCACAATTGAGCGAAGCTCAATTTTTTAACCTTTCACAGCGCCCGCGGTCATACCCTTAATTATATACTTCTGCAAGAAGCAGTATACAATAATGACGGGAACAATGATCAGAGCTACTACAGCCGCCATCATACCGTAATCGGTGCCTTCCTTGGCGCTTATGTTATTCAACATCATGGTAATACTGTACATATCCGGTGTTCTCAAGAAGAAGGACTGTGTAAACAGGTCATTATAGCTCCACAAGAAGGAGAAAATTGCCACCGTCGCAAAAGAAGGCTTCGTCAAGGGCATGATAACCTTAAAGTAGATCTGATATGCATTGCAGCCTTCCATATAAGCCGCTTCTTCCAACTCAATCGGCAGCCCTTTGATATACCCTATCAGAACTACCATGGCAAAAGCCATATTTCCTGCCACCTGCGGTAAGATAACCGACAACATATTCAAAATCCAACTTCTTGTGTTGGCGATTCCCCATGAAAACTCCATCTGAAATACCGAAATAACGGTAGCAAAAGCAGGAAACATCATAGCTCCCACAACAAGAGAGTTGATCAGTCCGGATCCCTTAAACTTATATCTGGCAAGCGCGTACGCTCCCATGCCCGCAAGCAGAACTACAAGCAGCGCCACCATGGTAGAGATAAATAAGCTGTTCTTGTATGCTCCCAGAATATCCGCCGTCTTAAATGCTTTCTTGTAATTCGCCACTGTAAACAACTCACCCAAAGGCAGTGCAAAAGAGTTTCCCAGAATCTTGTCTTTGGCCTTAAAGGAGTTCTGTACCACCCAGATGATCGGATAGACTGTGGTCAAAGCCCAGATGATCAAACCCAGATACACTACGATTATTCCAACCGAAATCTTATTTTTCTTCGTCATAGCTTATCTCCTCCTAATAGTCTTTCTCACGGAAAATCCAATTAACCACCTTGGCCAGCACAATTCCCAGTGCTACGATCAGGACTGCCAGTGCCGCACCGTAATCCACATTCTTTGTTTCCATCGTCTGATAATACATATAAGTACCGGTCAGGAAGGTTGTCTTAAGAGGCATACCCTTCGGGAACATAACCCACGGAAGATCGAATACCTTGAGTGCGCCGGTAACAGCCAGAACACTACAAGTACAGATCACATTGTGAAGCATCGGAATGGATATGTACCGCACTCTCTGCAGGGTAGTTGCACCGTCGATTCTTGCCGCCTCATACATATCATCGGATATATTATTAAGGCCTGTGACAAGAATTACGAAATAGAATCCCACATACTGCCACATAACCGGCAGCATCATCGTAAAGAGGGCGATTCCCTCCGCCTTCCAGTCCGTAAGTTCTTTCTTGCCTAACACTTCTAACAACTGATTGACCATTCCCTTGTCATACAGGAAAATCAAGTTAAACATTAAGCCTAATGCGGTCGCAGAGATAACAATAGGAAAGAAGAACACGGTTCTGAAGAACTGTTTGCCTCTGCCGATATTGTCAACCATGAGTGCCAGTACGATCGCGATTCCCACCTGCCCTATCAATGTAACAAGCATCATCACGATTGTATTCTTGACGGAAGTCCCCACGTTCCGGTCTTGGAACATTTCCACATAGTTACTGTACCACGGTGAATTAAAAGTGGTTCCGGACATACCAAGCCGTTTGATCTCCATGAAGCTGTTAATAATATTTTTAAAAAAAGGATAATAGAGAAACAGAACCATAAACAGGAACGCCGGAAGCAGGAACACTAACGCCGGCTTCTTATTTCGATAAATATTTGCTCCCATAAGACACCTCCATATTTTATTATTTCTTTTTCAAAAGGGGCAGGGTGATCCCCTGCCCCTCTTAGCTTTAGACATTTACACTATTTCTTACTGATTATAATAGGTATCAAGACCTTCTGCTACTGCATCTTCTGCCGCAACTCTTCCTGTTACGATCTCTGGCATACCATCGAAGGTAGATACACGACAGTCACCTTGGAACAGATCCTGTACTGCTGCTGTCAGAGATGTTGCGCCTCCTATCATATCCATCGCCTTAACCTGCAGACTGGTAAATTCTGATTCATCCAATTCCGGAGCATTCTTCAGTGCAGATTCACCAAACTTCGCGAATCTCGGAATCACTGTATCAGATGTCATATACTCTACAAAGCTTACTACTGCTGCCTGTTTCTCCGGATCTTCCCATGCTTTTCTTGTGATAAAGTAACCGGATGAAAGACCACCAATCAGATCGCTTGCTTTTCTGTCGCCCTTGCCGGGAACGTAAGTTACATCAAATTTATCAAGTTTCTCTGTATCCAATGTAGAAGGATCTGCCGGATCAGACTGACAAGCGCCTACAATACCGCCGACTTTCCAAGAACCGTCGATCAGGAATGCTGCCTTACCATCCGTGAACATTGCGAATGTCTCGTCATCTGTTGCAGAAAGTGTATTTTCAGGGAAATAACCCAACTCATACAGTTCCTTGATATCGTTCATACCTGCAATCCAAGCCTGACCGTTTGTATCATCAATGTTCTCGGGGATCTCAAGGTGTGTGTCCGGAGACTGGTTGTTAAAGATTGCGAACTCCCACCAATAATGAGGAACATTGCCCAACGCTGCTGCGATCGGTGTATAACCTGCCGCTTTGATTTTTTCACAGTCTTCTTTAAACTGATCCATGGTATAATCTGCGCCCGGTCTGGATACGCCCGCTTCCTCAAGAATTTCTGCGTTGAAGAACATTGCCTCCCAGTAACCGTTTGCCGTTACTGCATAGATCTTATTGTCAACCAAAGATGCCGGCATCAGATCATCATTCATGTTAGCTGCATATTCAGGGTACACTGCACGAATTTCATCAATAGGTACAACCTTGCCTGCCTCAACAAAGCTGTTGGAATCTGCTCCATTGAAGAAAAACAGTACATCAGGTTCAGAACCCGTCTCAAAGTCTGTTACAACTCTCGCCTTGAAAGCCTCGTTAGAAGTTGCGGAAGTATCAACCACCGTGTTACCTGTTGCCGCTTCCCATTCCGCCACTGCATCCTTGTAATTCTGTGCATTGGTATCCTCACCTGCGAATGTGGTGGTTACTACCAGCTCTACCGGGCCTGTAGGCTCTGCTGCCGGTGCACTCTCTGTCTCGGCTTCTGCGTCACTGCCTGTATCACTTGCCGTGTCGCTCTCTGTGTTTGTAGAAGTCTGGGTGTTGCTTGACTCATTGCCCGAACCGCCACAAGCTGTCATGGATAATACCATTGCTCCTGCGAGCATTGTTGCAATTACTCTTTTTTTCATTACTTTTCCTCCCTTTCTTTTTGCAGATGTTTGTTTCATCTATGTACTTATCATACTCCGTAAAGAGGAAAAGGGTAATTGTTGGTGTTGTTCTTTTTTGCCTTTTATTGTTCGGTTGACACATCAATTTTGAGCAAAATTGTGCTGACCGTATATCCTTCGACGTTTTTGTCTATAAACAATCCACAATCCGGCCCGTAAATCATCTTAAGTCTCTGGTCAACATTACGAATGCCCAGGCTCACTCTCTTCTCTTTATCCGGATTCATGTCGGACGACAGCAGTCTGTCAATCTTCTTCCTGTCTTCTGCAGAGAGACGCCCGTTGTCCTCCACCTCTATACACAGATAGCCATCCTGCCGTTTAAAAAGTCTGATCTCTATTCTGCCCTGCGTCTTAATATCCATGCCGTGTTCTACCGCGTTCTCTACGATGGGCTGAATGATCAGCCGAGGAACCTGCACATTCATCAGCCGTTCGTCGATCTGTTTGTCACACCGGAATTTCGCTCCGAAACGCTGAGAGATAATATAGAGATATGCATCCGCATAAGCCATCTCCTCCGCAATGGAATGGAACTGTTTCTCCTTTCGGTTCATTGTCTCACCCAGCATGGTGGAAAGCGCTTCGATCATCCCGCTTACCTTATAATTGCCGTTTAAACGCGCTTCCCAGTTAATGATCTCCAAAGTATTATTCAGGAAATGCGGATTGATCTGGGACTGCAGCGCCATGATCTTGGCATCCCTTAATGCGATCTCCTCCAGATAGATCTTATCGAACTGATTCTTAAGCTGTGCTGACATGTGGTTGAAGGAATCCTTCATCTGATAGAACTCCTCATTGTCTTCTTCATTCTCGATCTGAATGCCCAGATTTCCCTCTCTGACCATATTGGACGCATTGACCAGCTCTTTCAACGGGAGAGATACTTTCTTATGGAAGAAACGCATCATCTGAACCACGAGAGGTATCATAAATATGAGCAGTATAATAAAAAGTGATTCCAAGCTGTTTATCCCGGCATGAGTGATCCGCTTGTCTACACAAACCGAAACTACCATCGTCCCACCGTATGCGCTCATCCTGCGATACGCATGAATGGCTTCCCGTCTGCCGCCCTGCACATATAACTCTTCCTTTTTTTCAAGCTGCTCTGTGATATGTTCCGACAGATACTGCGGATCATCTTCCCGTCCTCCCATCATCAGTTCCCCGTTCCAATATACAGTCGAGCCCATATAACCCCAGATTCCGGCATAACTATCCATCAGCAAAGACGGATTCAATTCCAAAGTCAGTACAGCATAGGGTTGAAACTTAGAATTAACCAGATTCCGAACCATGTAGACTCTTCCCTCTATCCCTACTAACGTCGTAGCCGTATCAAGATTCTGTGCCACCTCAAGAAGCTGATCCATTGCCGTGTTATAGAAAAACTCGATGTCCCGATAGGTTCCTTTGCTTTTGGTTACATTCATCACATAATATCTCTCCTCAGGATGGTCCAACATGATCAGCTCTGCTGTCCGGCAATTATCATTGAACTGATACTGCTGTTCTAAGAACTCCACTACGTCCCTGCGAAATACATTCTCCTTTCCGTCTTTAAGATAATCTTCGTAGCTCTTCGAGATCACATGCATATACGATGCGTTCTTAGAGGCAGTTTCGCAGTCTTTGAGCTGTATACTCATAATCTGCGTTGCTTTATCCATGGAAGTCATGATAGTATGCTCCACCTGCTCATGGCTGCTTACCGACACGAAAAAGATTATAATGAAGATCAACATAAAAAGAGGAAAAAACCACCCAAAAAGGAGCCACCTTACCATGCTCCATCTGAGCGATTTTCTTTTGCCGAATCTTTGTTTGATCTGGTCAATAAATGCGTTCATATTTGCTTACGATCCTTTGTTGTTTTAGTTGCATGTGCCTGCTATGAAGTAAACCTATAGGTATACCTTCTACTTCTATATTTAAATATATTATAACTTAACTTTTTGACCAAGAAAAGCATGACTATAGATACCTTTTGCCACCCGAATCCTTTTATATAACAAACTCCGCCGAAATTCTCCCGGCGGAGTTCTGTCCAATTCACTAATGTTATAAATCACAGTTGCGCTGTGGCACAAGCAGCCGCTGCTACAATTCCAGATATTTCTCAAACACTTCACAGAAATCCGCTGCCGTACTCTTATCTTTCATCTCGCAGAAGATACGAAGAAGCGGCTCAGTACCCGAGAAACGCACGGAGATCCATCCACCGTCTTTTAAGTAGATCTTTAATCCGTCCAGATAAGAAACATTCTCAACCTCATAAGGGATCTGCGGAAGTTTCTTATCCTCCAGAAGCAGTTTGCGGATGTCCTCTTTCTTCTTAGGACTGAAACGGTAATCTCTCTCCTCTAACGCCATACCGCCGTACTCTTTGCGAATCGTCTCCATGATCTGAGACAGCTTCATACCTGTCACGGCGATCATCTCTACCAGAAGCGCCGAAGCGTATATGCCGTCTTTTCCTTTAATATGCCCTCTCACTGCCATACCGCCCGAGGACTCCCCGCCGATAATGGCATCGGTAGCAAACATCTTCGCCGAAATGTGCTTAAATCCTACCGGAACTTCATAGCACTTCTCACCGAAACTCTCCGCCACTCTGTCAAGCAGATGTGTGGTACAGATGTTTCTGACTGCCGGTCCGTGCCATCCCTTGTATTTTACCAGATAATAGTATAACAGCACGAGAATATCATTCGGATGCAGGAAATTGCCCATATCATCAATAACACCGATTCGGTCAGCATCACCGTCCGTCGCGATTCCCAGATCGCAACGTCTGTCGATCACGTAATTCTGTAAAGCGCGCAGAGTCTCTGCCGTAGGAGCCGGCAATTTGCCACCGAAAAGCGTGTCATGTCTCTCGTGAATGGTCTCCACCTCACATCTTGCAGTCATAAGGATCGTTTTTAAAGAAGTCTCGCTGACACCGTACATCGGATCAAGAGCAACTCTCAGCCCGCGCTTCTTCACTTTCTCCATATCCACTGTGTCAATGATACTGTCAAGATACTCATTTAACGGATAGATCTCCTCGATCAGTCCCTTTTCGATTCCCTCCGAGTAGACCATCTCATCCACCGGAATATCTGTCACCTCATTGATATAACGCTCAATATCGGCTGTCTGTTCCTCATCCGCATCCCTGCCGCCGTAGGTGAATACCTTAATGCCGTTGTATACTGCCGGATTATGGCTGGCTGTGATCATCATACCATAATGAAATTCATGCTTCATAACATAGAACATCACAAGCGGCGTAGGCGCTGATTTATTGATCAGATACGCCTTGATTCCTTCTGCCGCAAAAACCTGTGCCGCCCACTGCATTGCTTCTTTAGACAGGAATCTTCTGTCGTAACCTAAGACGATTCCTTCTTGCTCTACCTTTTCCTCACGCATCTTATCGCAGATCGCTCTGGATAAGATCTGGATATTCTCTTTCGTAAACTCATCCCCGATGACGGCCCGCCATCCGCCGGTTCCAAACTTAATCATTGTGCTTCCTCCTTGTTGTTATTGTATTTATGTTCCATTTTGCATTCTTTATATCACTTACATCACATCAGCCCATAACGACTTCTACCACATGCTTAGTGCCCGCTTGCATCGGCTCAATCTTATGTACGCCAACACCATCCACGCGAATCTCTTTAACCCCCTTCATGACACCGTCCGGGTTACATACCTTTATATCATACTCCGCCCCTCGCCATACACGAGTTGCCTGAAATTCTTTCCATTCCGCGGGAATACACGGATCGATCTCCAGCTTATCATAATCCGGCCAGATACCCAGCATGTATCTGGTAGCCGAGAAATAAGACCATCCGCCCGATCCTGTCATAAACGGATGCCTTGCCCTTCCGAATGCGCTGTGATCCTTTCCTGCCACAAACTGGCAATAGGAATATGGCTCCGACTCTCTGACTTCTATCTTGTCATTCTGCCAATAAGGACAGAGCGCGTCATAGAACTTCATCGCCAGATCGCCTCTTCCTCTCATACAAGCTGCCGCCCAAGCCCATGGGTTGGGATGTGAGAAGATTGCACCGTTTTCCTTAAGCCCCGGATAAACTCTGGTGACAAAACCGATGTCATCATCCGGCACAGTGTAAGACGGTGTATTTAAAAGGATTCCGTAAGGCGTATACAGATACTCGTCTATCGCCGCAAGCGCCTCGTCCGCTTTCTCGTCGTCGGCTGCTCCCGACAGAACCGCCCATGCGTTAGACTCTAAATGCACCCGGCCTTCGACATCCGTCTGCGTACCGATCTTCTTACCGTTTGCAGTAATTCCTCTGATAAACCACTTGCCGTCCCATAACTGTGTGTTGCATACATCCTTAACTTTCTCTGCAACCACCGTATATTTCTCCACATCTTCACCATTGCCCAGATACTTGGCAAGACCGATAAACTGCTGCAGCGCCCAGTAGTGTAAGAAGCTGACCATAGCACTCTCGCCGCCGCCCAGATTCAGACAGTCGTTCCAGTCTGCACGAAGTCCTTTACAGATACCCGTCTGCCCTACCTGTCTGGTAGAAAAGTCTAAGATACGTTTCAAGTGATCATAGACCGTTTCCGTCTCCTTACTGCCCTCTAAGAATGTATCCGCATAAGGAAGCTGCTTAGAGGCAAAAGACACATCTCCCGTCTCCTTGATATATTCCGCCACCGATGCCACAAGCCAGAGCGCATCATCTGAGCAGGCATCTTTCAATCCATGTATGATACTGTTCTTATCCGGCTCCGGAATGACCGTGGGTGACTTGAACGGCTTCGTTCCCGTATCCTCCATAAACCACTCCGGCTGGAAAAGATGCAGTCCGTAACCTTCACTGGTCAATCCGCGCAGCAACTGTTCGATACGTTCCTTACACTTCTCCGGATTGGAGTGGGGAACCGTCATGGCATCCTGCGCCGTATCCCTGTAGCCAAGCCCCACTCTGCCGCCTACTTCTATGAAAGAAGCAAATCTCGAAAACATAACATTGATCTCCGACTGGTACAGCGTCCATGTGTTGATCAAAGTATTCATACCCTCGTTCGGTGTCTTAATCTGCAGCTTCGAGCACTTATCCTCCCAGTACTGCTTTAAGTCCGTATAAACCGCATCCACTGCCGTCACATCCGAATATTTGGCACGAACGCGTCTGCCTTCCTCTCGTCTGCCCTCGCCCAGCATGAAGACAAGACGCACCTCTTCTCCCGGCTGTAAGGTCAGATCCTTCTGTAAGCTACCGCAGTGGTTTCCGCCTTTTTCATAAGAAGAAGAACATTTACCCGCTGCCACAGCCACCGGATTCGTCTCCGTATTATATGTTCCGATGAACCGATCCCGCATACAGTCGAAACCGTCAGGATCAAAATTCGCCGTAAAATACTGATACCCTTCTTCCTCATAGAACAAGTCTTCCTCGATAATACCATCATCGTAGGAAGCGCCTGCACAATAAAGGCTCATCTGGTAATTCTGGTTGTCAATCATAATGTGATGGAAAGAAAATTCCAGATAGGAGAATACGCTTAAGTTCCGCGTTTTATCACCTGTATTCCTGATCTTCACATCCCACAGCTGCACTGCTTCGCCTCTGGGAATCACCAAAGTCTGAGATGCCTTGATCCCCTCATATTCGCATTCATACACTGTATAGGACATACCGTGGCGGCAACTGTATTTCGCCTGATCAAGCGGCTTGCCCACGGGCTGCCAAGATACAGACCAGTAATCCGCATTCTCATTGTCCCTCAGGTACACATAGAATCCCGGTCTGTCCATAGGCACCGCATTGCCTCTGAAACGGCTGATTCTGTGGTACTCCGGTGTCTTGTAGAACAGATAGCCGCCCGCCGTATGGTTCACCACAGCAGCCATGTCCTCCACGCCGAGATAGTTCGTCCACGAACAGGGCAGATCTACCCTGTCGATGACGTATTCTCTGTTCTCATTATCAAAATGTCCGTATTGCATAATACCCCTCCATAACCCTTCCTAAGCATTTTCAACAGTATCGTTATCCATCTGCTTAGTCTTCATTATAAAGAGGCAGCTACCCTTTGAAAATAGTCTAATGTGTGAAAAATTGCCTTTTTTTGTTTATTTGCAGAATTAACAGAAACAAAGAAAAACAGAAAAAATAGGCTCCGCTTAAAATCAAAAAGTGAGGAACCCATATTATTTATCAAGGTTCCTCACTTTTCATGTAGTGCAGGAAAAGAGACTTGAACTCTCATGGTATTGCTACCACACGGACCTGAACCGTGCGCGTCTGCCAATTCCGCCATTCCTGCGAACAAATGTTATTCTATCTTTTTTTTCGTTGCATGTCAAGCCCATTTGTGAATCTTTCTGAATCTATTTGCAAAAAAATATGCAAAAAGTCTCGACGATCATAAAAAATGAAATAAATGTAAAAAATCAAGTGGAAATCTCTTGACTTTTTGATATGGTGATAGTAAGATATTACTTGCGTTGTAAACGCATGCGGAAGTGCTGGAATTGGCAGACAGGCTAGACTAAGGATCTAGTGTTGGAAACGACGTGTGGGTTCAAGTCCCATCTTCCGCAGTTTTGTTATAGGGCTGAAAGCGTTGATTAACAAGGTTTTCGGCTCTTTTTATTTTTATGAATGAGATGAGGCTTTGGTCACTCTGGACACTTTTGTATCAAAAAAGCATTGAACCCCAAAATAAAAGGTGTAAAGCCCTTAAATATTCAATAGACTTTACACCTGATCTTATATGATATATGTATATGTAATGATTATGCTGTATGTACCGACTTATCTTCTTTATGTTTATCTAAGGTTTCGTGTACTTTTTCAACTTCATCAAGAATGAAATCAGCATCACGATGTAGCCGCCTTAAATTTGACTTAACATCAACCATATCTTTTTCAAGCCCTGTTACTTTTTGATTTAAGGTTTGTATATCTGATTTCATACCTTGCATATCTGATTTCATACCTTGCATTTCAGATAATAGTAAATCAATTTTTTCACTATCTGTCATATAATCACCGCCCTTTATTGTGACTGCTACGCTGTTGGTATTGATTAAGTAAATACAGTATATCATAACTGAGGTATAAAGTCTATTCAATTATCAAGGTGCTGTGTTTGGTGAAAAAACTGTCCGAAGAAACCATCAAACTCTATCAGTATCACTTCAACATATTCCACCGTTTCTTAGCCCTGTTATTCAGCGGTTACAAAGTACTTTCATATTTTTCATCTAAATTTCATATAATAAATCAAACTCACTTTTATGGTACCATATTCATGAAAATAAAGAATAAAAGCGCATTAATCATCGCCATTCTTATTCCTATCGCTGTCGGAACATTATCAGCTCTTTTCAGTGGAAGAACGTCGTTATATTCCACAATAAACAAACCTCCGCTTAGTCCGCCCGGCTTTATCTTTCCTATTGTATGGATTATTCTTTATATATTAATGGGAATTTCATCTTACATAATTTATGAATCCGATAGTCCTAAAAGAATAGAAGCGTTAAACATTTATGCTCTTCAATTATTTTTCAACTTTTGTTGGAGTATAATCTTTTTTAGATTTTCTCTATTTTTATTTGCCTTCCTGTGGTTATTGGCATTGATTTTCCTAATATCAGTTATGATTTATCAATTTTATCGAATAAATCGGCTATCTTCATATCTACAGATTCCATATCTGCTATGGTGTTTATTCGCTGCATATCTGAATTTTATGATCTATAGGTTGAATTAAAACTTTGGGATGAATCAAGTATGTATTTATATTTGATTCACCCCAAAATAAAGTTGAAATCACGGACATTATTCCTTGAAATCTATTAAGAAATGTAAATAGATTTTTGAGGAATATTATTTCAGCTAAAATAGTTGCTGGAATCCGACTATTTGGATACAATTATTCATAATTATTTAAGTGAAAATCCGTCTGACAATTTTTCTCCCGTAACCAGCCTGTCCAAAAGTTCCTCTTCATTTAAATAGGGAAAGACATAATAACCGCATACAATAGCGCCGCCCTCTTCCCTGACATAAAAGGTGTGTCCGTCTTTTTCCACCGGTTTCATTTCCTGTCTCGAATAATCCGCCTGCCTGACCAAAGTATTCGGCAATGCCTCCCGGACATACCCAAGAGTTCGTATACTGTAAAAGCCGGCATACATAAGAAGAACCGCTCCTCCTGCCACTCCTGCCATCACAAGCGCGCATTTTCCTATTTTGCCGTATTCTCTTAACTTTTCCAGATAAATCATAGGCACAACTGCCAATGGGAACAGAAGGAAGACCCAGCAGTATTTTACCTGTGGAATCGTAAAGAACCAGTAAACGAGGCCAATCATTACTACCAGTCTTGGCAGGAGCATGGAAACCTCCACCGCCTTTTTTTTCACAATCGAAAAAACCGTTCCGGCTATATCAAACACCAGTAAAAAGCCGACAGCCAGATATAGGATCTTGTGACTGGCAGAATCGTTTCTAAACCAAGTGGGCACCCACGCAAGCCCACTGTTTAGAGCCTCGTCCATCGTCAAGTTGACCGCTCTGGCATCATGGATCATACTTGCTACAGAATACCTGACTATCTCAATGTCTATCTTCCAAGGCACGTCGAACAAATCCACCGCACTTGCCAGATAGACCAGATAGCCCGTAACCCTTACGTTGGTTATAAAAAACGGAACCACAATTATAATCCCCGTACAAATATAACCCGCAATTTTCCCCCAGCTCTTATTCTTAATAAGTTTAATGGCCGGTTTGATTACAAGGAGTACCACCATAACTACGGAAGTTTTTACTACCGTTGCAAAAACGCCGAAGATGCATAAGAAAGCATAGGGAAAGTCCTCTTCTTCCTCCGCCTCAAGCAGCGTGATCCACTCAGTCAGTATAAAGAAAACAAGGCAGTTTGGAAGAGTATCGGTATAGGGGTCTGCAAAAAATGCGGTCACAATGATAGTATAGACCACCTCCGCAAATGCCAGACCATCTCCGATATGACATCTATGCGTTTTCCATTCAGCAAGGCGGATTAATCCATGAAAGAAAAGCAAAATACCAAAGTATCCGCCCGTAGCATGAAGGGAAACTCCAAACACTGCTTTCATACTATAGAGTGCGTCAAAATAATGTTGTGCGCTGTTAAAGCCCAGCGAATAAAAAAGATTCGCAACGCCGGTCACACAGCCGTATTCTTCAATCCAACGAATAGTTTGGGCATGATACCAGTCGGTATCTATCAGTTTCGGCGCTCCCGATGTTGCAAGCGCATAAACAGCCGTTCCCAGAAGCAGTACGCAGATAAGGCCCTTTTTTACAAAAGAGGGCAGTTCTTCCTTTCTCTTTACAAACCAGCCTCTAAACTCACTTGCGACCTTTTTCCCAAACACTGCTGCATAAATCAGGCAAAAAGCCAGTAATCCGATATTGGCTCCGAGTCCTACGCCGTCAAAAAGGCTGTACACTTGTGCATAACAGGTAGTGCACATAATTCCTGCAAAGAGGTCGTAGAAGGGCGTTCTGCGCCAGCTTCCCTGTTCCTTTCGAAACATATGCTCCAGCAGGCGCAGACATGCATTTCCTGTCAGATAGGTTGTTATCATTATGTAGATCCAATTTATTAGTACAACTATCATTTGTAAATCCACCTTTTTGTAATTATGACTTATTTCTATATTTTATGTTCCATTATAACGCCAATCCCTGTGAACGTTTTGCGGTAGACTCCTTTTATAAAAATTTATCTATCATAATAATATCCAAAATGACCTGTTTCCGATGTGCCATCCGTATAAATAATCGTAATATCATCTATATCTATCCTTGCACATGTATCACAATATCCAATAATCTTATTGCTCATTGATACTGTACCACCTGATTTTACTGGTCCCACAATTTCAACACTAACAGATGATGTATTTTTAATTTCATCTTTTACTAAATCACCAACTGCATTTCTTAACTCGACATTAAACCGTACATACTTAATTTCCTTACCTGTTGAATTTTTTGCACTGAAATCAAATTCAATTCCACCAGCCGAATTCAGCATAAAATAGAATGAACTGCTTGTCAATTTCTTACGCATATCTACTTGATGATCTAAACAATAATCGGTATCAAAAAATTTCTTATTATAACAACCAGATTTTTCACAAGTGTGGAAATAGCAATACTCCCCGCCCTCTATTTTATTACTTGTACAATCCTCTACAGAACAGCATAATTCCTGTTCATGTGTATAGCAGTATGTATCATATTTTGATTTAGAAATTGTGCATCCATCTGCTTTACATGTATGGTCTTTACAATATTCGCTTCCTTCCATCTTATAATTATCGCAACTACCAAGTGTACATTTTTTTGCATTTTCCGAGGCAGTAACAGCAATAGCTGCAGCAATAACAATAATAATAAAAATTAATAAAAATACAACACATGCACCATATAACATCTTCTTACCAGATGCATCTTGCAATGATTCTTGTTTATTGTCAAATTCGCCCTTGTTTAATTCATGTGATTTAATATCCTCTTCTTTAATCTCTACGTTCTCTTGCTTTTTTGCTTCTCTCCCTGTTTCATCTTCTAACAGATATCCACAATAGCTGCATAGCCTTGAGTCATTTAAGATTTTCCTACCACATTCCGGACACTTAATCAAATTACTCTTAGGAATAAAGTCTTTCTCTTCCTCAAAGTCTATTAATTTTGCCGTATTTGTATTGCCACAAGAACATTTCCAGACAATACACTCGTTACCATCATCCAGAGTATTTTTGCACACCGGACAATTAATACAAGATTTCTCTGAATTTACAGCCTTCCTCATGAGAACATTTTGTAATTTTGATTTTGTTACCTTAAATGCCTTTCCACAAGATTTACATTTCCAGCCTATAACATCATTTTCGTCTGGTATACTATTACATTTACTGCATTTTATCATGTGATTATTCCTTCTTACATTTTCAGCATTATAAAATATATATCATTTTTATATTATTTTATTTTTACACAAATTACAAGTATCAGCATTGCTTGAGTTGCCGCACTAAATAAATTAGTGCAACACCCCTCCCATTTTCACCTCATTTCACCTTTCTATAAAATAGCCTCCAATTTTTCCGTCTCAGTTTCTATCACCTTTTTATCAATTCTTTGAAATAAAATTTCCACTTCCGGAAGTAAATAGCCTGCCGGAACAGATTTCTTTTCCCATTTATTATCTATCCCCAGCCATTTACACACTTTTTCTGATGAAAACGGTAAAAACGGTGACAGCAAGACTGCCAGATTCGCAATAATCTGGACACATTGATAAAGTGTATTTTCACAGGCTTTCTGATCGTCGGTTCTGGTAATCCATGGCCGCCACGTATCAAAAAACTTATTTGCGCTTCTTACAAAGTCAAATATCTCTGTAATTGCGTCTTTGAAAGCGCCGTTCTCAATCTGCTTACCGACGGAAACAAACAATTCATCTATTTTATTGTTGATAGACGGGTCATTTGCACCTTTCGGTATGATCCCGTCAAAATATTTAATAATAAACGTCAGCACACGGTTCACAAAATTTCCGTATGCTCCGAGCAGCTCACCATTGTGGCTATGAACATATTCCCTCCATGAGAAATCCGCATCCTTCTTTTCCGGACCATTTGCCAGAAAAAAATAGCGAATCGAATCCGCTTCATAATTAGCCAGAAGTTCCTTTACCCAGATTGCATAATTATGACTGGTAGATATTTTTCTTCCTTCTAAAGTCAGATATTCACTTGACACAATCTGATCCGGCAAATGCCAGTTTTCACCATTTGCCAGTAAAAGAGACGGCAGAATAATTGTGTGGAACGGAATATTATCTTTTCCGTGCACATAATAATGTTTCGCTTCTTTGCCCCAGAGCTCATGAAAATCAGCACCCCTTGCTTCAGCTGCTGCTTTACTTGCAGATAAATATCCCAACACATTTTCCGCCCATATATAAATCGTTTTATTTTCGTACCCATCCTTAGGGACATTGATTCCCCATTCCAGATCTCTTGTCAGGGCACGGTCTCTTAAGCCGTCATCTATATACTTATTTGTAAATGCAATCGCGTTTCTTCTCCATTTAGGATGATTATCAACCAGTGCCTTTAGTTCAGTCTGAAGTTTAGTAATTGCTATATATAAATGCTTTGAATTCTTAAAGCTTATAGGTTTCCCGCATACTGCGCAAATTGGCTCTGCAAGATTCTCCGGTTCAAGTACCGTACCGCAGGCATCACATTGATCTCCTCTAGTGTCCTTTCCGCATTTCGGACACTTTCCCAACACAAAGCGGTCGGCCAGAAAGGTGTCACAGCTTTCACAATATGCCTGCGGAACTTCTTTTTCATAAACATAGCTGCTTTCATATAATTTTTTATGAAATTCCCTTACAAATTTTTTATGCTCCTCCGAAGATGTCTTAGTGTATACATCATAACTAAAACCCAGCTTTTCAAAGCATTCTACGAATTCTTCATGATAGAAATCACTGACTTCCCGCGGAGTTCTCTTCTCTTGTTTTGCCCGAATCGCTACCGGGGTTCCGTGGCAGTCACTGCCTGACACAAAATATACATGATCTCCAACAGCCCTGTGATATCTGGCCAATACGTCTCCGGGCAATAATCCCGCTATATGGCCTATATGCAAGGAACCATTTGCATACGGCCATGCTCCGCCAATTAAAATATTTCTCATCTTACATACCTCATTTCTTAATTTATAGTGATAACTTAGTTCTTTGTGCCCTTATGGGTCCATAAAAAAAGCCCTCCTCTCTGAAAAATTTCTTTTTCAGGGACGAGAGCAAATGCTTCGTGTTACCACCCTAAATTCACCTATATCTCACGATATAAGCCTTATCGACTACGGATGAGAAATGATTCATCGATAGTCTATCACTGTAACGGGTGCACCCGTCGTAGCCTTGGCATAACAGCTTCGGTACGCAGCTCCGAGACCATTTTCAGCAGCTCCTTCTGTGTCTGTTCTCACCTAATCAGACTCTCTGTATCATATCTAACTACTTACTCTTCTCTTCACAGCCTTTGGTAATGCTTTTGTAGATCATATAATGAATTCTTCATTTTGTCAATGCTTCCGCCGCCGTCGCTCCAGCCACACAAACACTCCCACACAAATAACAACTGAAAGCGCCGAACCCGCAGTGGACGCCAGCCCCATCGGAAAAAGTGTATCCGTAAAATACTTGGAGGCGAAATAGGCTACCGGAATCCTGACACAGACAATAGACAGCGAATTATGGATAAACGAGATCCCCGACAATCCGTAGGCGCAGAAATAGCCGCTGAAGCAGAAATGAATCCCCGCAAGTGCCGAATCCCACACGTATCCCCGCATATACTGTCCGCCAAGCCGTATCACCTCCGCGTTATCCGCAAAAAGCCCGATAAATGTTTCCGCATCAATCTGCATAAGGATTACCGCTGCAAGCCCCCACAGCAAAGACATTGCCGAGGCATAGAAAAGTGTCCGGCGGGCACGGTCATGCTTTCCGGCTCCCACATTCTGTGCAGAAAGCGCAGACACTGACTGTAACATAGAGGAAGGCACGAGAAACAGTATCCCTATGATTTTCTCCACGATCCCCACCGCAGCGGCATCGTTAAGTCCCCTTCTGTTTGCAATAATCGTAATGACAATAAATGCGATCTGTATAAAACCGTCCTGCATGGCAATCGGAATCCCGATCTTTAACAATCCTCCCATCGTTTCCCTGCGCGGTTTAAAAGCCGTTGCCGCAAGCGTTATGCCCGTTTCCTTTTTCAGAATCACGACAAGGGAAACAATCACGCTGATTGTCTGGGACAATGTCGTTCCCAGCGCCGCTCCCACCGGTCCGAGCCCCAGCCCGCCGATCAGCAGATAGTCCAGCGCAATATTCACGACACAGGCAACCGCGATAAAATACATCGGGCTCTTAGAGTCACCCATGCCCCGGAAAATAGAACTGATAATATTATAGGCTGTAATAAAGGGAACTCCGATAAAGCATACCGTAAGATAAGCAACTGTCCCCGGCACCGCCTCCGCAGGTGTGGACATCACCGTAACAATCGGTCTTACGGCGAGTAGCAGCACTGCCGTCACGATAACGGACAATATCATGAATAACGTGATCGTATTACCGATCGCCAGAGAGGCCTGTTTCTTTTTCCCTGCACCTACGGCCTGTCCGATCATCACCGTGGCACCCATTGCCAGCCCGACGATCATGACGGTCAGCATATGCATGACCTGACTGCCGATGGAAACTGCCGTTGTACTCTCCACTCCGTTGTACTGTCCGATGATAAACAAGTCAGCCATCCCATACAACGTCTGCAGAAAATACGCCAAAAGATAAGGCAGCGAAAAGTATAAAAGTGTCTTAAACACGCTGCCTGTGGTCAGATTTTTTTCCATAAATTAATCATCTCTCATTCGTCATTTCAGTTCTATCGGTCATTATAGTGCTTTTCAACCGAAACTGCAAGCAAATCGCCCCTTCCGGGCACGTATCCGCACACGCGCCGCATCGAATGCATTCCGCACTGTCCGGCGTCTTCACCGGATCAACTTCCATCTTGCATATCCGCTTACATTTTCCGCAGTTTACACACTTGTGTGAGTCTACTTCCAGTCTGTAAATACTGATCTTATTCAGCAGTCCGTATATAGCGCCGAGAGGACAAAGCACCCTGCAGAAAAACCGATAGATTAGCACACAGCCGATGATCGTCACGATCAGAACCGCCATCTTCAAAGTAAAAAGTGACCCGATTGTCTGTCGGAGTGCCTTATGGGAAAGAAGCAAAGGAATTCCGCCTTCCAGCGTTCCTGCCGGACAAATATACTGGCAGAAAGCCGGCTTCCCCATACCCATATAGTCCGTGACGGCAATCGGGAGCACGATCACAAAGACCACCAGAACAACATACTTCACGTAGAGAAAGGCTTTTTTCAATTTCAGTTTCGGGGACGGAAACTTATGAAGCAGTTCCTGCAATAAACCGAAAGGACACAACCACCCGCAGACCGCCCTGCCTAAGAGCACACCAACGGCTAAGAGAATCCCGACTGCATAGAAACTGAACTTAAAATTCATGGAACCGCTTACTGCCTGAAGCGCTCCGATCGGGCAGGCAAGACTTGCCGCCGGGCAGGAATAGCAGTTCAGTCCCGGATTACAGAATTGCTTCCACTTGCCCTGATACAGTTTTCCGCCCTTAAAATTCATGAGATAGGGATTGGAATAACCGAATGCGGCCAACTGTACGATTTTTCTTTTGATCGAATGTTTCATATATAACTTGTTCCTTCCTGCCCGGATATAAACCAATCTGCTATCCTAATCCGATACATTCAAAACAGATATTAACCGCCTTATTAAGCACGACACTCACTTCACCTCTGACCATTCCATACAGTATAAAAAATGCCGCAGTCAAAAATGCCGTGATCTGAATAATACTTTTCCGCTTACTGCTCATTCAGATAATCCTCCACAAACTCCTTATATCCGTCCACATTAGCGCCGATGATCGGATCGCCTACAACATTTCCGTCTTTATCAACAAACATTGTGGTAGGTACGCCATAAACATCTTTTAAAATATCGGCAAAATCCTGATTCGCAACGATCTGGGTAAAATCCGCATCGGCGTTTTGCATGATACTTACCGCCAAGTCATGGTGTTCAGTATCTTCGTCGCCCGCTATATCTATTACCAGACCGATCAGCTGCACATTGTCCGGCATATCTTTAGCCCATGTCCCAAGTTCCGGCATTTCTCTTATGCAGGGACCGCAGAAGGTTCCCCAGATATTCACCACCGTCAGGTCTTTGTCACTGAAAATACTTTCGGTGACTGTGTTGCCGTCCAGATCCTTCGCCGTAAAAGCTGGCATCGCACTGCCGCTGTCCTGCTCTGGCGCGGCGCTCTCTTCCACGCTATTGGTTTCTTCCATGCTGTTCTCGATACCGGAAGATTCCGAATCTGTTTCCGAACGCTTCTCATGCGCCGTATCATTAGAGTCTTTCCCACATCCTGCCATAAGCATGACTGCAATCAGAAGAACACTGCTTAACTTAATCCATCTGTTTTTTATATTCATTAGTTTGCATCTCCTTTTCATTCTTTCAACCCCTATTTTAATCTGGATATTGATTTCTGACAATCCATTGCTTAAAATATGAATAGGAAAAACAATCCTGTTTTCGATAATTTTGCCTCGTAAACGGAGACTCCGAAATGACCAGAGTAATATTTTTAGATATTGACGGCGTACTAAATTCCAATTTCTGGAACGACACCCATCAGCGCGAGATCAGCGATGGAACTATGATCGATCCTGAAAAGATAAAATTATTAGGCGAACTGGTCAGACGTACCGGCGCAGGAATCGTTCTACATTCCGGCTGGAAATACTGGTTTGATTCGCGTTTACGGCCGTTACGAATAGAANCTGCACGACTGGAAACTCTATTATNACAGGAAGNTTTNTCGATATNTTCCGTCACTCCTGACCATGCNACTGAGNAAATAAAAAGGAGCAANAAATTCAGNCTTGTGAAAGCGGAAGAAATTCTTGCATGGCTTGACGACCATCAANAAGTAGAACAATGGGTNGTCATAGACGACCTCNACTTNCACAACNCCGAAGTCGCAAAACATCAGCTAAGAACNGATCCGCAAANCGGCTTGACTNTGAACGATGTACATAAACTTGAAATCATGTTACAAAAATCGAGCAAGCTCGATTACGAGATTTGCTTCGCAAACTCGGAAAAAGGGAACAGTTTCCAAATATAAAGGAGGGCATCATGTTAGAATACAAATACGACACACAGCTTCTGATCGAGGGAGAAGACTTAGACGAGGATGTGATCAGCGATTATTTTACCGAAAATTTCAAGGGTGACTGTCTTCTGGCAGTAGGCGATGAAGAAATGATCAAGATTCACTTCCACACAAACGAACCGTGGAAGGTGCTGGAATACTGCGCCACTCTGGGTGATATCTATGATATCGTGATTGAGGATATGGACAGACAGTCCAGNGGATTGCATGGNTAGANNCCATGCAATCCCNTTACAGTATTTCCNNNGTNTACAATCAAACNTGNATANTNCAATAAANTNAGCTTANGNNANATCCTATACACCTCCACGAANCNAAATTNATCACTTTANTCTTCTGNCAACGATTTTATTTGANGCNTGCANNTGTTTCGGCACATTCGGATGNTCATCTTCGAACACATANGACTTAAACTGTAATATTTCCCAATCAGTATACAGTTCTTTGATTTCCTCATCTTTTGCCAAACCAATCGCAAATGGTGCNATATCCTCAGATGCCGGNACAACATCCGTAAATATTTGAATNATATGAATACCGCCCATATNNGTATATTCTTTTGCGTTTTTNANAAACTTTTTCCACTCANTCTTATCTACAAAATGTAATGTNCCAAAACAAGTAATCATATCATAGNACNGNTCGAACTGATATGTCGTTAAGTCTGCTGTAAATGCATTTACCTGTACNTTNGATAATTCACATCTATGNTTTANNTTTGCAATCCCATATTCGGACAAATCAAAAGCNTCAACATGATGCCCTTTTCCNGCTAAATATATGGCNTTTTGACCTTCTCCGCANCCTACNTCCAACACTTTTGNNTGATCNNTCAANAAATGNTCAAATTCAGTAATNGTNNCATTAGGCTCANTGGAAAATGCAANCGTATCANNTTCCTGATATGNTTTCTCCCAAAACGGAACTAAATCNTTACTCATATGTCGCTGTCTCCTTCCTATCGATTGNCGTAATCAATACCAACCATAAAATAATATAAGTATAAACTATCTGAAAAAAGGCACATTAAAAATCTTGACATACCTGCAGCTCCTCAACAGCCTTTTCCCAATATTTCTCGGGAACATTATACCAATCACACGCGCCGTTTTCTTCCCTGCATAATTCCATTGCTCTGAATAAAACGGTTCCGTGCGATACCTCTCCGGTAAGCATCAAATGTCTTGTCACCATACTCCAATATGGCGCTATATCATGAAGTCCTGATTCATGCAACTCTTTTATGACTTTCGCTTTGTCATAATCCAGACTGATAAATTCATATTCCCACTCATACATATTCTGCCGCAGAATCATGAACTGCGCTTTGCCGCCGCTATGTAAGGACACGCCTACCGCTCCCGGATTCAGGACAATTTTATCACCATACGCCGTCGCGTTCTGTACATGTGTGTGCCCGCAGATGATATACTGATATGGGCATTGATCAATAATACTTTTAGTCTTTTCATGGCCGGGAAGTAATTTCTCATTATTTCTGTCGGGCGAACCATGGCAGGCCATGATCGGTGCNNCNCCNTCAAATATGATCTCCTGACAGATCGGAAGATTCTTAAAAAATTCAATATCCTTCTCGGTCTGATTTGCATAGCAGTATTTCATGGCTCCTACTGTTGAATTACCGTTTTTCCATACACAATCGTCGTCATATCTCCGGCTGATCCAGTAATCTTCTTTATTTCCTCTGATAAAAAAGCATTTGTATTTCTCATTGAGAGAATATAGTATCTCCATCGTTTTCTGCGGATACGGCAATTCGCCCAGATAGTCACCCAGAAAGAGAAACGTGTCGATATCTCTCTCCAAAACATATTCCACACATCTCTGAAACGCCTCATAATTGCCATGTATATCAGATAAAACCGCTAATTCCATACACTGCCTCCATACTATGCCATTTTGTCAAATTTAATCGTTTCAACATAGCCATTTGTGTAGTAATTCCATTAGTTTCACTAACGCTTTTTAGCAATCCACTTTACGGTAGGACTCACCTCTAATAGTACAATACCATGTTTTTAAATATAATCAACTTCTTTCGTTCCTTTAATGTGTTCTTCAATACATCAAAATAAGTATTGACACTAAGAGTACAAAGTGTTATCTTTTGATTAGATTACATCTTGTACACTTACACTGCACACATAAAGGGAGGTCATACCATGCAGCAAATATCGGACTATGAACTGGAACTGATGAAAGTGATCTGGGCAAACGGCGGAACATCGCTTTATGCTGAAATCGTCACAGCACTGTCAGAGAAGGGAATGGATTGGACAAAGAATACCATCATCACCCTGCTTTCACGTCTGATCGACAAGGGACTTTTGAAAACCAATAAGATCGGACACCGGAACAAATACACGGCGATTGTATCCGCAGACGAATACCAGTCTTCGCAAACAGAGACATTTCTCCACAAAGTCTATGAAGGCAATGCTAAGGGTCTTGTCTCTGCATTGATACAGAAGGATCTGCTGTCCGCCACGGATTACGAAGATTTGAAGAAATACTGGGACGAGTTGAACAGCAAACCCACATCATAAAGTTGAGTCAGTAGCATAAATCATTACCCATAGACACCCAAAACACTATTTTAGAATCGAGGACTGATAAACATGATTGAATTGCTTAAAATAATCCTGTCTCTGTCGCTTTCGGGAACTATATTGATCCTGCTTCTTTTCGTCTGCCGTCCGTTATACCGAAACCGGCTGAGCAAACGCTGGCAGTACTATATCTGGCTTCTGGTAATTGCCCGCCTTCTCCTTCCTATAACACTTGAAACAAGCTTGATCGGAAACCTTTTCAGGCAAGCGGAACAGCTAGTGGAACAATCAGGAGCTTACTCTCCTGCCCATATAGACAGCAACAATAATGCTGACATCAAACCGAATGCTGAGGATTCTGTCGCCTATACAGACAGCAACGACAATGCCGATATCGAATCGAATACAGAAGCTTCTTCCACTAAACAAGATACTGCAGCAGACAGTGTGGACAATCCAGCAACCGAAGTTGACATAACACACTCCAGAATCGGCAACGATAATTTTCCGCAATCTGTCGATGATATATCAGAAAACAAACCGGCACACCGCATACCGGAAAATACCGTTCAAGCACTCTGCATACTCTGGCTGGTCGCTGCACTGCTTCTATTTGTGCGCAAGATCACCGTCTATCAGAGTTTTGTGAAATATGTCATCGCCGGAAGCAAACCTGTAGATGATATCACTCTGTTGGAACGTTTCGGGCAGATTATGGCTGAAAACCATATTAAGGGCACAGTCGAATTATGCGTAAACGATCTTGTATCATCACCCTTGTTAATCGGATTCACACATGCCCGTGTTGTGCTGTCGACCATCGATCTTTCGGAAGATGATTTCTATTACACGGTACTGCACGAACTGATTCATTATAAAAGGCGGGATATGTTCTATAAATGGCTGGTGCAGCTTACCATCTGTCTGCACTGGTTTAATCCCTTCGCTTACCTGATGGGACACGAGATCAATCGGACTTGTGAACTCTCCTGTGATGAGAGAGTTATTGCGACACTTTCCGACAAATCGCGCAAATCTTACGGTGACACACTGCTAAATGCCATTGGCACAGGCGGTTCTTATCAGGACACATTGGCTTCCGTTACCCTAAATGAAAGCAAAGAATTATTGAAAGGAAGATTGGAGGCAATCATGAAATACAAGAAAATTCCCAAAGCGGTACAAACTGCCGCCGTATTTATTACGGGTATATTAGTCGGCGGTGCAGCAGTTCTCGGCGCATACGCGGCACCTACCACAAAATCATCAACTGACCGCATAACGCTGACCGACACTACGATCTCAGCTGATGGCGAAACAACGGGCATCACTATCGACTCCTCAGGCAGCCAAACTGCAGCTGATACCGGAAACGTTGCGGCATTGGATTACAGCATCGAATATGAAGACGGAATCTTCTATATTCTTACAGGCGGCGCCACTGAAGCGGACAAACCGCTTTCCAATGTTACGAATGGCTACAGCAAACTTGTCCTCGTCCGTAAAGACGAGTACCACACGTTTGGTTCATGGCGAGATCGCGAGATGCAACAGCTTGTTCGCCATATCACGCCCCTTTGCCGGACAGCACTGGAAAACAGCAGGATGACGCAGGAAGATATGGATATCGTAATTGCTGCCTCCACGGAAATTCAAGAAGCTTACCGCTCCGGTGACGATATTCAGGAAACTTACCGCTCCGGAGACAATGATTCTGTAACCGATGATTCCTCAACCGGTGATTCCGTAACTCTGTACAACTACATACAGTCAGCATACTACCAAGCTCCCTATATCATTGAGATCGGTTATAACCTGACCGCAGATGCGCAGAGCAAATACAGCGGTACATTGATCACCCTGTCTGATCAGAGCACCATGCCTGTCTTCTTCAGTGCAAAATCAGAAAAATATATATCAGATGCAACGGCAATGTCAGCAGTCACCGCACTGATCGAACGCATGGCACCAAACGCAGCGAAATCGACTTCACGCCCGTTGGAGTATCCCTTCATTGTCAGCATGGAATATGTAGGTGAAACCAACATGAATTCGTTGGCAGAAAAATATTATGACGAAGAAATGCTGACCTACTTCGGAGCTATTTTCTTAGAGCTAGATGAAAAGACACAGCAAGAATATCTCGATCAGATGTTTGAGGAGGAAAACATCTCATTCTTTGCATGTTGCATAGGTATGTTCGAACGTACAGATATGTCGGATACACAGAGACAAAAGGATGTTGTAGGCCATTATATTCTCAAGGCATATGAGGAAGACAAAGTTAACTTCTTCGCCGTTTTATCCGGAGAACTGGATGAAGAATCAAGGAAAAGCTGGCTTGAAAGATGTAAAAAAGACGGCAGAGCCGACTACTACTACATCTTGTCTGATGAAGATGAGGATATATTCGATGATACCGACTTTATAGATGATACTGACTACTTTAACGAGTGGGATGAGTTTCAAAATGCTGATTCTTCTTACGAATATTTAAGTGATTATTTGGAAAATAAAGGACTTCTGGACGAGTACAACCAAAACGACATTATCACTATCAAAGATGCTTACTATTACCACAATGCCCGCGTCCGCCTTCTGGTGGATGTAAGATCAGACGGTTCTTTCGAGAATTTTAACTATAACGAACGCGGGACTGTTGATCTGCGGCTGGTTCGTGATAAAAATAATGATATTGTCCGTGTAGAATATCTGAGTACAGAGGAGGCCGCCGAAATAATCCAAGACATTAACGACGACTCTATCCCTGATGACGACGACTATTTCCGTTCCTCCTCTGCTCCGAATATTCTGGATTTAAACCGCATCACAAAGCAGGACGTATCAACTGCTCTCAGGGACGTACTGGATTCCTGCGACTCGGGCAAATGGTATGTAATTACGGAAAATGACTGCCAATATATCTATTACAACGGATTACCACACACATACGCTTATGAGCCCCATATCGACGGCAGTGAAACAGGCGATCTGATAACTGTTGCGATCACGGACATCAATATGGATTCTCCGCTTCTGCGCCGGAGGGAATCGGTCAGCGATTATGTATTACTGCTGCTCTTATACGCTCCGAGTGCTGCGGGAAAGAACCATAATCTGGCGATCACATACAACGGGGCTCCCGTAACCTATGATACGATATCCGTAGCCTCGGGAACTGCTCGATCTATCGCAGATCTATACCCCGACACACCATAGCCTGCTCACTCTGCCTGACAAAATCTGCCATCTTGCTCACTCTAGAATTCGCAGGGTGTATTCGAAATATCGTATATAACACTTTCTAAAAAAATAATTATCTTTCATAAATCCATAGACATTATCTATTAATTGTGATACACTCATTTCACAGGAGGATTCAACTTATGGATAAAGAAACAAGAGAAATGTTTAATACGATTTTAGAAGAAATGGGTCGTATGGAAGACAGAATCAATAGAAGAATGGACACTCGCTTCGACAAACTAGAAGCCCGCATGGAAATCATGCAGCATGAGATCAACGCTTGTAAATTAGATCATGAAACCATCAGTCTGCTGATTAAGAAAGTAGACCAGCATGACCAGCGCATCGAGGAGCTTGAGAAAAAGACCGCATAAACCTGCTACATACACTCAAGCCCCTCTATATTTCTATATCAGTCTACGCTTCGCTTCGGCACAAAACGCAATGAAAATGTCTTCACATTTTAATCTCTAGCACCCCTATAATTTCCATGCATAAAATAGAGTAAAACCACATAGGATTATAGGTTACAGATTATGTACTATGCACTGCTTATCTTATTATTACTCGTTCTATTCTGTATGATCTTCTCATGGCACCGCAGACGGAAGATCATCTGCCGTATCAAATGTATGGATAAATGTCAGAAATGTTCCCTGTTAGAACAACTTGCTAAGCCTTTCGGTTACGCCTATCACTGCCGCTGCGGCTTCTTCTCGTCCACGCTTGATGCATGGCAGAAAACGGCCGGTTACACATGGCTTTATGACTATATGGCACCTCGCTTCCAGATGGTCTTCGATGCCCTGCCGATCTATTTCGATTATCGCGGCAGAACATGGTTGATCGAGCTCTGGAAAGGGCAATACGGCATCAATACCGGGGCGGAAATCGGAATCTACCACGCTGACCGGATCCTCTCTGCGGAAGAATACAAGACGGCTCACTTTGCCGCCGTCGAAGACGATGAAATGCTTCCATGCACGCTGTGTCTGTGCCGCCAAGGCACGGACTGTCTCAAACTTTCCGAAAGACACTGGTGGCTCACGATATTTGAGCCCGGACTTTTCTCAAACCCTTCCGAACTATGTCTGCACGCTTCCATCTGTTTTCCCGATTCGGAAATGTGTGACGCTTTCTATGAGGGGTTATGCCGCGCAGGCTATGAATTGAAACAACTCGACATTCAGGGTCTCTGTTGCTCTTTCGTCTTTCGTTCGTCCTACTCCGAAGACTTCAATCTGTTGACACGCTTCCACCGTCGGCTTTCCCAATGCGTAAACCGCATGTGCTGCAGACTGTACGCTTACGTCACCAGACCCTTTATCCGCACCGAAGACCGCATTCTTTTCCTTTACTACTATCTTCCCGCGGCATTCAGAAGACTATTCCGCATACGCAGATTCCACAGACGCTGTCATAGAAAATACGGCTGCCGGCCTCCGAAAAGAAAGGAAAAACCATGAGCGCCGGGGATCGTCTGAACCGCGCCTTTGCACAGGCCCCTGTACTTCCGCTGAATCACTGCTCGAAATACGTCCTTGTAAGCGACTGCCACAGGGGCGTGGGCACCTCTTCGGATAACTTTCTGAAGAATCAGCACCTGTACTTTGCGGCCATGGATTACTATTATCGAAACGGCTTTACCTATATTGAATTGGGCGACGGGGAAGAATTATGGGAAAACAGGAAAATACAAAACATCACTGAGATCCACAGCGATGTATACGACATGTTTGCCAAGTTTGAGCAACGGGAACGTCTGTATCTGATCTACGGCAATCACGATATCGTCAAGAGAAAATGTCCCGGCTACTATGAAGGTATCATTCTTCATTCGCAGTCAGCACCCGAAAAATCGCTGTATCTGACCCACGGTCATCAGGCAAGTCTGCTGAATTCCACACTCTGGCCTCTGGCGCGTTTCCTTGTAAGATACTTCTGGAATCCACTGGAAAACCTTGGCATTTTAGACCCCACCAGTGCAGCGAAGAACTACGAAGTAAAAGAAAAATGTGAAGAAACTCTACGCAGCTGGGCCGAAGAAAACGGGCATATATTAATCACGGGGCATACTCATCGCCCCGTACTGCCCGCCGAACACGCCTATTATTATAACACCGGCAGTTGTGTCCATCCCCGCTGTATCACCTGCATTGAGATTGCCTGCGGCGAACTGACACTGGTCAAATGGAGCATGCAGGCACGCATGGACAGTGTACTGTATGTGGCGCGGGAAGTCATATCCGGACCCGTTACGCTGCTAAACGGCCGTTCCTAGTTTTCTGTGCGCCCGACTTTCTTCCGGCAATTCCACGCATGCTGTAATGTCCTCACTGACAATTTCCACGGTTCCACATATACTATAGTAATATTGCCGTCATGAGGAACACCCTATGTCTTCTGCCGCTATCGCAATCGTCGGGCGCGCCGACGCCACACACAATTATGAAACCGCTCTCCATCGTCTGGAGATTCCTTATATTACTACTCTGTCCGTGGAGGAAGCGGCGCTTGCCAGTCATCTGCTGCTGCCCGGCGGCGGGGACATAACCCCCGCCTTCTTCGGACAGAACAACCACGGTTCCTACAATATTGATACGGAACTGGATATCATACAACTGCAGGCGCTCAGCTTTTTTATGAAACAAAAAAAGCCCATACTGGGCATATGCAAAGGGATGCAGTTAATCAACGTACAGCTTGGCGGAACGATCATACAGGATATCGACACCGCGGATATGCACAAGTGGATCGGTAAGGATCAATATCACTATGTCTATCACAACGGACTGAACCGCATGGATTTCTTCTATCAGCTATACGGCACAAGTACGCTGGTCAATTCCGCCCACCATCAGGCCGTGGACCGGCTGGGCAGCGGGCTTACTTGCGTATGCCGCTCCGGCGACAATATCATCGAAGGAATCATGCACACAAGTCTGCCCGTCATGGCCGTCCAGTGGCATCCCGAACGCGTGACGGAGGCCGGCGGCGAACATCTCCTACGATACTTCGCCGCACAACAGCCTATTTCGTAAACATCTGCTCCAACTGCATCATCCCCTCATCGAATCTCTCTCTTTGCAGTTCGTTCCTGCTCTTTACCCGTTCTTTGGCATTCAGCGAGACAATGTCAAAGAGAGACTTCATGATCCGGATCATAACCCTGCCGGTTTCCGGATCGATACCCTTAAGCGCCGCACCGATCTTATGTATGCTTTGAAACCAGTTGGCGGTAAAGTCGATCAGATTATCGGTCTCGGAAGCAAGTATGATCTTATAAAAGGTATCTACAAAGGTGTGCATCTGCTCCTGATCCAGTGAAAGTATCCACTGGTTTAACGCCTCGTCCATAAACCTGCGACCCTCGTATAGTTCCTCGACGATCCGGAAGCGATCGCCATCCACCAGCCACGTATAAGGATTATGCTGTGCCAGCCCGATGGTCTTGCTTTCCACTACCCGGTAAGCGCCGTCCGTATACAGAAGCATTCCCACTAAAGAAGAATGCGGTATCGTCTTATGGATTCTGTCTGCGATCTCGCCGTAAGCGCTCTGTTCCTTCACTTCCGGCCGGAATCCCGGTCCGTCGTGATCGAAGATCGCAAAGATGCGCTGGCGCACCTCTTCCCGACAGTTCATGCAGGCATAAGTAGCCAGATTGCCGCCCTTAGAGTGTCCGCCCACATAGAAATCCCCTTGTATCCTACGCGCTGCGCGCTCCAGATAATCCACGCTCATGTACTGTCCGCGCACCGGTTCCGAAAAGGCCAGATTCATATCCTCTTTCCATCCTACGATGTTCTCATCGGTTCCACGGTATGCCACATAGCTTATGCCGTTCGGCAGAAGAAATGTCACCGCCGAAAACTGTGTCTCCGTCTCAAGATCAATATAGTTTACATAACTCCCAACCTTCAAACCACCGAACCGACTGCCCCGATACATTGCCTGAAAAAGCGCTGAGTTCTCCTTCCGATAGCGCTCATCACTGTACAGGCTGTCATACTTCTCATGCTCAGCAATCTCACGCAGACTCACCATGGTCTGTTCCTCATCGGCACCGAGCGCCACCTCGTCGAATTTCAGATAAGCAAACTGGCTGAGCACCAGACTGTCCACTTCGCTAAGAGGCTTCTCCTGCAAGGTATAATCACCGTATTCTTTCAGATAATCCAATATCGTCCCCATACGCTTCACCACTCCTGCTTTCTACAGCTTCGCTTCCAGATGTTCGATATTCTTGATCAGTACCGAGATCGTTCCGTCGGGATTCGTGATGAACTCCACGCTTCTCGGATTCTTATACTGTTCCATCGGTATCTTAATCTCGATCCCCGTATCCGTGTACAAGTGCTGGCTCTGATACTTGCGCACCGTATTTTCACTCTGGGGCTGGATCTCTTCCTTCACCATATCATACTTTTCCATTTTATCCTGAAAAGCCACTTTTAATTCCGGCTGTTCCTCGAAGATTCTCTCCGCCAGCTCCTCTACCACGAAACCACCCTTCTCCTCGATCTCCTCCTGAATGATACTCTTGGCACGCATCTGCTTCTCGAACCGCTCCGTCTCGTCATATCCTTCCTTCTGTACGCTCTCCACGGCACGGCTCACAATGGACAGTTTGGATTTATGCGACAGATGCGCGCTGCACTTTAAGAAGAGAAAAGAGAAATAGTTGGTCTTCTCTCCGTTCACCTCATACTTTTTCTCGATCACCCACAATGCCAGATCCTGCAGCCTTATGATCGCCGCTTCCGTCAGCCGCTGGGTCTCCGAAGGAAGAATCGACTTATGCCGGATGATCTCGTTGCTGTTGCCCTCGCCGTCCTCTGTCGCCATCGTGCGATGCGTGTAGAGGGACTTATAATTCATCTTAAGAAGAGCCAGATACTCATCTTCCCCCTCCTTAAAACGCACCACCATCAGATCCGCCGCCGGAATATCGATATTGCTGTTCATGATCTCATAGAGCTGCGTGGCAATATCCTTGCTGACCGACACGAAATCTTCATCCGCATAGGCGTTCAGCAGATGGTATACCTCCGATTCTTCTTTATAAAAACGACACTCCTTCGCATCGTCTCCTGAACTGATCCGTGCGATATGCTCCTTCAGAAACTCCGCCACCTCAGAGCCGTATTCCAGCTCCGTATCCGACAAGACCGGCATACCGATGGTAGAATCCAGAATATGTACGATCACATTCTTAATTCTGATCTCTTCTTTATTCATCCTATGTGCTTCTCCCGTTCTTATTTATATTTCTCCGGATAATCCGTCCCTGTCTCGGTCTGCAATAGATTCACATACCGCTCCGGATCACGCTCCATCTTAAGCATGGTATGAAACGCCATCAGTAACATCTTATCCCCATTGTTCTTCATGTCATCTCTGCCCCGATCCATCTGTGCCTTGAAGTGATCCATCTGCCAGACCATCAGATCCACCACACTGTATCCCTTTATCTTATACTCGCATAAGAAATCCTGATGTTCCAGATAATATGTAAATTCCCGATAGACCCCTTCCGACTGTGTCAGCATCCGCCAGAATTCCTGAAGGAACGCTTCTCCTTCACCCGCATAATGACACAGTGCACGTGCCCATTCATATGCTCTCTCTTCCATAGTAATCTCCATTCCGAAATCTCCGATCGTCCCGCTTCTTATCCATCTTACCACATTTTAGTTCTTTTTACCGCCCCATATTTATATACTGAAAATATAATCGAGCGGAAAGCGATACCGTCTATGTCAATACTGGAGCGACTCAACGACCTGATCTGGGGATTTCCCCTGCTTGCGCTGCTGTTAGGCACGCACATCTATTTTACCGTAAAGCTGCATTTCCCACAGCGCAATCTATTCTATGCCCTAAAGCTCTCTCTGGGCAAGGCCGACAATGCGGAGCAGAACCTGTCACCCTTCTCCGCTCTCGCCACCACACTGGCAGCTACGCTGGGCACCGGCAATATCATCGGCGTCTCCACTGCAGTAGCCCTGGGCGGCCCGGGCGCCATCTTCTGGTGCTGGATCACCGGTATTCTGGGCATGGCTACCGCATACAGCGAATGTTACTTAGGCGTCCTGTTTCGCGACCGTCGTGATGACGGCTCCTACGTCGGCGGTCCCATGTATGTGTTAAAAAACGGTTTACATAATAGCAAACTTGGCAGTCTGTATGCCTTCTGCACACTGCTTGCCGCTTTCGGTGTCGGCTGTACCACACAGGCAAATTCCGTCACACAGGCGGCCTCCGCTTCCTTCGGTCTGTCGCCCCATCTGGTGGGAATCATTCTGGCCTTTCTCACCGCGGCGGTGATTCTGGGCGGTGTCCGCAGTATCGCCAATCTGTGTGAACGCACAGTACCGGCCATCAGCTTCGTCTATCTGTTAGGCTGCATACTGCTGCTGATTCTCTATCGAAGCGTACTGCTCGATACCTGTGTACTTATCCTCAAAAGTGCCTTCGGCTTCCGCTCCATGGCCGGCGGCATGGCGGGCGCTGCCCTGCAGCACGCCGTACGCTACGGCATCGCCAGAGGCCTCTTCACCAACGAGGCGGGTATCGGTACTTCCGCCATCGCCGCGGCAGCATCCCATGTCAAGGACCCCCGCATACAGGCGTATGTATCCATGACCGCCGTATTCTGGGACACCGTGGTCATGTGTTTAATCACAGGACTGGTTATCGTCGCCAACATGCTCTACGATCCTGCCTCCGTGGCAGGCGCGGCCGAGACCGGACTGACTGCGGCAGCATTCGCACATCTGCCCTATGTAGGGGATGCTTTTCTGACAATCTCGCTCGCCGCCTTCGCTGTCACCACGTTGATCGGCTGGTCATACTTCGGAGAAAAAGCAACGGAATACCTTATGGGTAAAAAAGGTATCCCGTTCTATAAGCTCACTTATACTGTGATGATCTATCTCGGCGCCATCATCCCGATGCGTCTCGTCTGGGAGAGCACGGATCTGATCAACGCCCTTATGGTATTGCCCAATGTGCTGGCACTCTACTGCCTGCAAAAACATATCAGATCTTAAATGTCGCCGCGATCTCCTGCAGGGACCGGCTGCTTCTGTCCAGAATCGCCATTTTGCGCAGGATCTCCTCAGAACCGACATTGGTATGCTGCATAGCCTCCGCCACATTGTGAACTCCGTCGGCAATCACGCTGTTTAACCCTGTCACCGTCTGCAGGGATGCCAGCATCTCCTCCACGGAAGCACCCATTTGCTCGGATGCCGCTCCCAGATCGCTGGCAATATTGTCGAAGAATGCCGCATCCTTTTGATACTGCTCGGCCGTAGTCACCATGGAATGATAATCCTGAATCACGTGATCCGTCATGAAGCTTAACAGCTTCGTAGCGCTGTCTCTTAAATCCATAACGGAACTCACCACATCATCTATTACTTTCTGTATCTTGTCCACCGTAACCTGTGAATTCTCCGCCAGACTCCGCACCTCATCGGCAACCACCGCAAATCCTTTACCCGCCTCACCGGCTCTTGCAGCCTCGATTGCCGCATTTAACGCAATCAGATTCGTCTGGTTGGCAATACCGCCGATCTCCTGCGACAGATTTTTGATGATCTCAATCTTCTCCACTTCCTTCAGCGCACGCTCCAATTCACGCTCCGTGCTGTGATAGATCAGACTCGCCTGTTTCTTAGACTCCACCGTACTCTCATACAATTCTTCTGCACGGGTATTAATCTCTTTGGAAGCGCCCGCAGAATCGGTAGCTTTGTGCGCAACGTCATCCACTGCCGCACCGATATCATTACTTGCCGTGCTGATGGACCGTGTCACTTCCGCCGCTTCCTCTACCTGTCCAATGAGACTCTCCATAATCTGGTCCATCTCGTCAATATTATTATTCAGGGTCGCCATTTCGGTATACGCNGCCGAAGCAGTCTCGGCTATGCTCGTCGCTTCCTTATTCGTGCCCGTAGTAATCTCCTTGATGTGCTGCTTAATGCTGCTGGTAGCATATGTAACTTCTTCCATCTCATCCNTAAATCCGTCTGCCACCTTNGCCNTACTGCCCACACTCTCCTGACCGCTGAAATTACCTGTGGCGAATTGCTTAAGCTCCGCCAGCGGGCGCAGTGCCTTATTGAACGTGGTTCCTACGATCACATCAACCGCTGCCATTCCGATCACGCCGATCACAAGTCCTGCACCGACCGCACTGCCNGTGTCCGCCTTACCGATACTCAGAGCGCTTACGACAGAACCGATAAACAAAACGGCAAAAGACGTTATCGAAACAATGATCATCAGCTTCCCTTTAATTGTCTTCATTGCGTGTAACCTCCTAAATCGCCAGTATCATAGCATCCATTATTATACACGATATCTATCCCGACTTCAATANTGGAATCTANCCGAGNGCCACATCCAGTATCATCATNATCACAAANCCGGCNGCNGCTCCGATGGTTCCGATATTGCTGTGNTCTCCCATCTGCGATTCAGGTATCANTTCCTCCACCACNACATAGATCATGGCNCCTGCCGCAAAGGCAAGCANATANGGAAGCGCAGACACGATCTGCTCGGCAAGCAGTATGGTAAACGCAGCNGCAACAGGTTCCACGACACCTGACAGGGAGCCGTAGACAAAAGCNCGAAGCTTCGAGATTCCTTCCCCGCGNAGCGGCATGGAGATGATCGCTCCCTCCGGGAAATTCTGAATGGCGATCCCNAGCGCAAGCGCAAATGCTCCCGCCATGGTNATGCCNGTATTGCCCAGNAGTGCGCCCGCAAAAGTCACGCCTACGGACATTCCCTCCGGAATATTATGCAGTGTCACCGCAAGGACAAGCATGGTTGTTTTTTTTAAATTNGCTTCNATTCCCTCNGGNTTNCTGCTTTCCGGATGNAGATGCGGNATCAGACTGTCCAGCGCCAGCAGGAATAATACCCCGCCCAGNAANCCNACNGNTGCGGGAATCCANGCAATTTTACCCTGTTCCTNNGCCATGTCGATGGCCGGAATCAGNAGCGACCATACCGAAGCTGCGATCATCACGCCTGATGCGAAACCCAGAAGCATTTTCTCCACTTTCAGGTTCATCTTATTTCTCATGCAAAAAACCATTGCNGACCCAAGTGTCGTTCCGACAAACGGGATCAGCAGTCCCNATGCAAGCTGCATATGATCACCTTACCCTTTCTTNTNCTTACGGCAGTTATTTTATCTTATGCAGCCTGTTGCCGCACGAAGTATGTTCATCTGTCCTNTTGTAATATATTCTGTCCGATCNGTCATAAAGATACACATNAAAATATTTTACTANAAATCAAGTTCATTCATNCTGCGACGNTTGTCCTCCGCGGAAGTCGTCGTATAGATTCTGGTAGTCTCCATACTGGAATGTCCGAGAATATCCGCCAGTTCCGTCAGATTGGAATATTTCTCCATATAAGTAATGGCAAAAAGGTGCCGGAAGCTGTGCGGATGCGCCTTTTCCCACGGAACGCCCGCCCGCTGTGCCAGCCTTACCAGCATCTTATAGACCGCAATCCTGCTGATGGGCTGCCCCGTACTCCCACGAAAGATCACCCCGTCGTCTATATGTTCTTCCATACAATATTGCTTCAAGTCGCCGGTCAGTTTGCGCGGCAAATATACATTACGCCTCTTTCCCTTATTCTCCACCTCGAAACTGCCCTGTCCCACCGCCTCCACCGTGCAGCCGGACAATTCGCTGACACGAATCCCCGTTAAGGCCAACGTTCTCATGATACAGTAATATTTCTCCTGACCCGTCTGTCTGGCATATACCATCATTTTACGGTATTCCGACAGNCTTAAGATATTATCGGGACACTGGGGCTTCTGCACTCTGAGCGCACGCACCGTACACTCCTCATATCCCGCATAGCGCAGATACCGGTTGAGCGCTATAATCGCCAGATTAACGGTAGCCGTTTTCCTGCCGTCCCGGATGACCGTCTCCTTGTAATTCATGACCTCCTGCTTTGTCAGTTTACGTCCGTCCAGCCATGTCAGGAAACGTTTTGCTTGCAGAAGATAGATTTCCCGTGTCCTGTCGGACAACTCCTCTGCATGCAGAAACGTCCCGAATCTCTCTAATTCTTTCGTATTGTTTTCCATTCGTCTCTCCTTCCGTTAAAGTAAGAGAAACGTAACACAAACAAACTACATTATACAAATATTAAAACAAATCATAGTGATTGTTTCTGCATAAGATCTGATATCGTAATACTGTCAAAATATTCGTTCATCATCTCATAAAATTTCTGCCACATCGGAAACGTCCTGCACTCCGCACTCCTNCCGCAGGCCCCCGCCGCGCTCTCCTCCAGACACGCCACCGGTGCGAGATCTCCCTCCGTAAGCCTTAAGATCTCCCACACGCTGTACTCCGACGGTTGTCTTGTCAGACGGCAGCCGCCGCCTTTTCCTTGGACTCCCTCTATCATATGGTTTTTCGTCAAAACAGGCAGTATCTTTTCAAGATATTTTAAGGAGATTCCCTGCCGTGCCGCCACGTCCTTCATGGGAATATAACTCTCCCCGCCCTGTTCCGCCAGATCGATCATGACCCGCAGCGCGTATCGTCCTCTCGTTGATATCATCATATAAACCGTACCTTTCCCGCTTATACATCGCATCCGTGACCACAGCTTACACAATCGGGAAACAGCGTGTGGTCATATTCGATATTATTCTTATCATAGTAGTCCTTAAGCGCCGATTTGATCGCTTCTTCCGCCAGCACCGAACAATGCAGCTTATGCGCCGGCAGCCCGTCAAGCGCTTCCGCTACCGCTTTATTGGTAAGCTGCAGCGCCTCCGCTACNGGCTTGCCCTTGATTAACTCCGTCGCCATTGAACTGGATGCGATTGCGCTTCCGCAGCCAAAGGTCTCAAATTTCACGTCCGTAATGATGTCATTGTCTATTTTCAGGTAAATCTTCATGATATCTCCGCATTTGGCGTTCCCCACCTCACCGATGCCGTCGGCCTCCTCGATCACTCCTACATTGCGGGGATTACGGAAATGATCCATTACCTTGTCACTGTATAAAGCCATATTCCATACCTCTCTCTTCCTTAATATTATGATTACACATATTATGCCTGCGATTCATTTACCACGCATTACTATTCCGCTGTCACGAACTGCCTCGTGCCGTTTAACAGATCACGCCACACCGGCGATATACCCCGCAGATACCCCACAGTCTCTTTCACTGCACGAATCGCATAGTCGATCTCTTCTGCGGTAGTCTCCTCGGAGAGCGTCAGCCGCAGGGAGCCGTGGGCGATCTCATGCGGTCTGCCGATGGCCAGCAGCACATGGCTCGGGTCCAGCGAACCGGATGTACATGCGGAGCCCGATGAGGCATATACCCCTTTATCATCCAACAAGAGCAGCAGAGATTCTCCCTCGATTCCCTCGAAGCAGAAATTAACGTTACCCGGCAGCCTGCACTCCCCATCTCCGTTCAAAATAGAATGCGGAATCTCAGACAGCCCTGTAATTAACCGGTCGCGCAGCGCAGATATCTTCGCCGCACTGTCGTCGATGTGTCCGCAGGCCTCCGTAAGCGCTGCTGCCATGCCCATGATCGCCGGAATGTTTTCCGTCCCCGCTCTTCGCCCTCTCTCCTGCATACCGCCCTCGATCAGATTCGTAAGCCTGACGCCCCGTTTCGCGTAGAGCGCACCGATCCCTTTCGGTCCATGGAACTTATGTGCGGATAAAGACAACAGATCAATATTCTGCTCTCTGACGTCGATATGCAGATGCCCTGCCGCCTGTACCGCATCGGTGTGAAACAAGACTCCCTTGTCCCGGCATACTGCACCGATCTGCGCAATCGGCTGGATCGTCCCGATCTCATTGTTGGCGTACATAACCGTCACCAGACAGGTATCCGGACGTATCGCNTCACTTACCTGNTGTGCCGTAACCAGCCCATTCTCATGCACCGGAAGAAGCGTGATCTCGAAGCCCTGTTCTTTCAGTCTGTCCAGCGTATGCAGCACCGCATGATGCTCGAAGGCGGTGGAGATGATATGCCGCTTGCCCTGCCTGTCGCCGATGCGTGCTGCGGATATGATCGCATGATTGTCCGCCTCGCTGCCGCCGGAGGTAAAGATGATCTCCTCCGGATCACATGAAAGACAGCCGGCTATACGCTCTCTTGCTGCAATAAGCGCCTCCCCGGCCTGCTGTCCCACAGAATGCAGACTGGACGGATTGCCGTATATCTCTTCCATATAGGGCAGCATGGCTTCGATCGCCGCCCGGCTCATCTTCGTTGTCGCTGCATTGTCCATATATATTTGCATGGGGTACCTCCCTTTCAACATTTATTTACCTACCCACTNAGTGGGTAGGTAAATATTATCACGAAAGACCACGTATGTCAAGATTCACGATATCTCATTTACAAGTCTTACTAATGAAGTTGTATTATCATGCNCTCTGCCACAACAGCATACTATCCTGAATGGTAACCTCTAACTTCCCGGTATCCTTCAGCCACGAAAGATAGGAACGCACCGTGCTGCCCACCAGCACATACTGCTCGAAATTCATGGAAAGCCCGTATCCTTTAAACACTTCCTGCAAAATCTTCTCAAAATGCTGCGGTTTTTCACAAATAGACAGAATCCTCTCCGCTACCTCATGCACTTTATCTCTGTTGTAACGGACAAGTTCCTTCTGATCCGCTGCTGCTTCCGCATGCGCCGGAACAAACATGGCGGCTTCCATCCCCTCCACCATATCCAACGTTTCCAGATAAGCNCCCACGTCATAGATGAAAGAAACGGCATACTTTTCCAGCGCTTCCCTGCTGCTTATGCAGTCCGCAAGGAACACCACTCCGTCCGGCATACGAAAACCAACCATATCAAAGAAATGTCCCGGCAGCGGTATCACTTCTATCTCCTTCGGGAATCCTTCATCTGTAAAGTCCGTCACATCACTTTCCTGCGCCATCAGAAACTTATGCCGTAAGTCCTTACACGGATAACCGCCGTAAAGAAAGGATGGCTCCAGTATAGGGTATTTTGTGAAAGCGGCTTCGATACCAGCGGAATAAATCTTACATCCCGTCTGCCCCTGAAGATAACGGTTTCCGCCGATATGATCCGCATTGGAATGGGTATTCAATATGGCGGCGAGGCGCCAGCCGTTCCGATCCAGAATCTGTCTGACTTTCCTCCCCGCTTCTTTATCATTACCGCTGTCGATCAGATACACATGATCCTGATCCGCCGCGTAAACTCCTATCTTCGCCGGACAATTTATATAATAGCACTTTTCACTGACCTGTACCAATTCGTACATTCTCACTTCCTCCTATCGGGTCAAAAATAACCGTAACCGGAAGCCTCATGCACAGTTGCACCGCTTCTGTATCACAATCTCGCCCTTAGCCTCCTGATCATCGTGGATGATTTCCTCCACACATGGTACGTAAATGTGACCGGATAACGGATTTTTAATGCTTACTACCGGCGTGGTGATGGTTGCCTCCACATCCGATTTCTCAAAACTCAGATCTGTATCTATCATTTCACAGTTTATGAGCCTCAAATTCTTGCAGTAGCACAGAGGCTGCGTTCCGATAATCCTGCAATTTTCAAATGTAACGTTTTCACAGTACCATGCAAGGTATTCCCCTTTGACAACGCTGTTACGGACGGTTACGTTCTTAGCATGCCAGAAGGCATCCTTTGTATCGAAATTGCAATTCTCAAACACAGAATCCTGAATATACTGAAAAGAATATTTTCCTTTTAACTGCACATTTGTAAAATTAAGCCGCTCAGAACGCATCATGAAATATTCGCTCTGCACCGTACAGTCTTCCATCCCGATATCCTGCACCGACCATCCGAATTCCGGTGAAATGATATCACACCCACGCATTTTCACCCTGCTGCATTCCCGCAATGCCTTGATCCCGTGAAGCTTCGTGTCCGTGATCTCAATGTCATTAGAATACCACAGTGCCGCGCGGCAAAGCTCTGTCATTTCCGAATCCGCAACGTTAAGTCCGTTATCGTGCCAGAACGGATACCTGAGATTGAAAAAGCAGTTCGAGACACGGATATCTTCACTTTCCTTCAAAGCACTCTCACCGTCCGCCGGTCCGTCAAAAGCGCAGCCATTTAGCGTAATGTCCCTGCTTCCATATAAAGCCCGTTCCATATCAAAAGTTTGGTTTTCTATCGTTTTCATTTAATCAACTCCTTTTCTATATTATATCAATTTTTTTGCAGTTTTTCCATTTTATATATCAGATAATCGAGGCAGTCTATCCGTTTCTGTTCTTTATGCAGTTCATCCAGTAAAGACCTCCGATGCACCGCTAACAGTTTCAATCCCTCTGCTATCTTTTCTGCATGGATATCCTCTACAAACGCTGTAATGACATTCTTGTCGCACCCTGCGTCTATTAAATTCTGAATAATGGCCTCATCATAGCTACTCTCTTTATCCGCACCGGAGAACATCCATTCATTATGCGGATACAATTTCCCTCTAAAATTTTCACTTCCCATCGTCCCATCCCTTTTCTTGTCTATTGACAATATCCTGTGCTGCCGATCAGAATCTCTTGTATATCCAACCTCTCAAATACAGATTTTTTCCGGGTCTTCCCATCAGCAAATGCTATCATATGCTTCTATGTCTTTGATTATAGCAACGGGACCTGTTAAATAGCAAATACTTATATTATATATTTATCTATGCTTGACAGTTATATCTGTTCATAGTACGCTGTATTTGTCAAATACAACACGGTTTAACAAATCGTTATATTGTATTACATAGAACAGGAGATTTTCATGGAACTCAGAGTTTTGCAATATTTTCTCGCAGTCACAAGAGAACAGAGCATATCGGGAGCGGCCGAATCCTTACATCTTTCGCAGCCTACGCTTTCCAGACAGCTTAAGGATATGGAAGATGAATTAGGCAAACAGCTTTTTATCCGCGGAAACCGCCGCGTCACATTGACGGAGGAAGGTATGATCCTTCGTAAACGTGCGGAAGAAATCATGGAACTAGTGAAAAAAGCCGAAGACGAGATTTCTTTGTCGGATGAAACCGTTGCCGGTGATATCACGATCGGCGCAGGAGAAACTGACGGTGTCAGACTGCTTACAAAAGCGGCTCAGAAAGTACAGAGTGAATACCCGCTGGTCCACTTCCATATCGTGAGTGGAGACAGAACCACTGTTGCAGAAGAAATGGATAAGGGTCTGATTGACTTCGGTCTCTTATTCGGAGAGATTGATACATCAAAATACGAATATATTAAAATCCCCTACAAGGACTGCTTCGGCGTCTTAATGCGGCGTGATTCTCCGCTTGCAGCTAAGGAAACCATTACACCTCAGGACCTGTTGAATCAGCCGCTGATCCTGTCCAGACAAATGGTTCATGACTCGGATTTTCACAGGCTCTTTCATTGCGATGTGGAAAAACTGAATATTGTGGCAACGTATAACCTTCTTTTCAACGGCTCGCTCATGGTGGACGAAGGAATGGGATATGCCATCTGTTTTGACAAGATCATAAATGTTTCAGGGGAAAGCAGCCTCTGCTTCCGCCCGCTTGCACCGCAGACGGAAGCCGGGATGAGCCTTGTCTGGAAAAAGTATCAGGTATTCACAAAGGCTGCAGAAAAATTCCTGTTAGTGTGTCGGGAAATGCTTCCCTCGCTCCACAGCCATATCCTGTAATTCCTCTATCCGTATATTCACCGCATTTACTATGGCTTCTATGCGCTCTTCATCCATATATTCGGAAGAAGCAAATACATCGCGGATATCATCCTCCAGCATTTTAAGCTGTTCAAACGGTATCCAACTATAATCTGATACAAGCTCCATCTGCCTGCCGGCATCTGCATAAAAGGGTTTTGTTTCCACAGGATCATAGCCATTAATATTCCTTGTCAGTTTGTCATGCCATAGGCTTGTTCCGCTGTCAAATACGGGTGCCGGTCCTATCCACTCCAATGTATTGACATTTCGCACTGCTCCGAAATTACCGAAATGGCGATCGGTATTTGCCAACAGATAATCAAACACCAACAGATAGTCAAGAAACTCTCTCATGCATGGAATGCCTAACTGACTGCATGCCTGTATAAAATGTTCATATGCAGAATTCTGGCTGCTTTTTTTCAGACTCCGGTTTATGCTTACCGCACTCACCAATTCCGTGTCTGTATTGATAAAATCTTCACATACACTATACGGAACCCCGTTTTCCCATAACAGGGAATAGCTCACATAATTCTGACATCCTAACCTCCGGTGCAGCTTTGTAGCCACAACCTCATTTAACGGCTCCTGCATATAAGGATTGCTTCCGGCTTTGATCAAACATCTCTTCCCATTTACGATCTTCCATTTCTTTTTTAACCATCCGTCCGATGTATTACACGGTGACATCATATCTAATCCCTGACCATTCACCGGTTGTTCAAACAGAATATTTCCTACATCATCCGAAAATTTATTCTCAAAAAAATTAACTGCGGACCACGCTAATTCACTGTCCGCCGGTTTCATCCAATATTGGTCTGACAGGCTTAACCCATAGCATTTCATCAGAAGCTGTTCCGGCCGGTTCACGTTCATCTTCTCAAGCGCAGACTGTATTCCGGAACGACTTGCCGGAATTGCCCTGCCATACCACCATTCATTTAAATCTCTTTTATTGGGGATTCCTGTTCCGGTACCAATGCCGACCGGAAGATACCTTATATCCAGCGGCTCTGTTACTCTGATAATTGCTGCCGTGTCATCATCAAGCTCCAAATCCACGACTGGCATATTTTTGTTCATCAGTGTACATTTCATAAGTTCACCTCTTCTAACAAATAGTATGCCATATATTTTTAGCTGTAACAATCTCTTTTTCGTGTTCTTGCTTCCAACAACAGTTCCTTTGTCAGGCTTCTATATTAAGCAGAAAACAAGTCCCGTTCCATATGTGTATTGGATCAGCACAGTATTCCTCCGTGTGTATATTATAAAATCTTTTCAAACAAATTGCCTGAACCATCAATAATATAAATTTGCTTCTCACTATAAAACACAGGTATGTACCCATCTACATATTTCACATCTTCCGTTCTGGGAAATATCTCTATAGTTTCCCAGGTTTCAGCTCCATCGGTTGTTTGATATAGATAGCTGTCAGTACCATGATATGTCACAGCTATATTTATTGTTTCATTGTCGATCACAGTGATACCCTGTGGATACCCTGAAATTGTATTTGTTAATTCTTCCGTAAGTGAAAATGTCTGTCCCCCATCATCGGTAAAAAACAAAAGCTTTGTCATCTGACCGAGTGCCGGAGTAGAACAGTATAAAAGGTATCCCTCCTTATCATTTGCGAAACTGATAAATATGCTGCCGGCATCACAGTTTTCAGAATAATCTCCATATTTTATTAATGTCTGATTCCAATTGTTACCGCCATCTCTTGTATATTCGACTATTAGATGCTCATTGTCCGATGAAAAGTAAGTTACATATGCGAGTTGTTCATTTATAAATGCGGCCTTTGCATATCCATCCGTAAAGCTATTTACATTTTCTAAAATCTTAACCGGTTTAAAGTCCTCTAAACCATTTTCAGTAAAAAGAATTTCGTTCTCAAAAGATAATCCCCATGCGCTTTTCGCAGTACACATATAAAGTTGTTTTAATTTATACGGACACTCGATTGATTTATAATCTCTATTATTACAAGATACTAATAAAAGGCAACAAAAGAGTATTAATAAAATTTTAAATTTGTTTGCTATCATCCTAAATTTCCCTTGTGTAATCATAGTATATCCTCAGCTCTGCCCATCTTTATCGCTGTTGCCCAACTATCTAATGCTTCTGTTTCAAGCTCCCTGCTTCTGCGCAAAATATAATCAAACCCCTGACGTATACTTTTTGCGGCAGCAATATCTTTTGGTGTCTCGGTAAGCCAGTCATGCAGTGCCTTTTCAAATATATCAATAAGCTCACCATATTTTGCTATGGCTGTTTCAAGCGATTCCCTGTCAATCCTGCTAACGGTATGAATACAAAGTTCCAAGAATCGCTTAATGCACATCTTATTCTCATAATGTATGAAAATATGGGGATACAAGCACTCTATCGTTTCCAGATTCTTTTCGTTTTCCACCCTGAGCTCGTTTCTCCAATTATCATATATAACCAGTCCATATCCGACGAGCGGCTGATCAAACCGATGGATTTCATTGCTGAGCAGCCGGCAGCCGTCATACAGAGCCTCCTTGCATGCATCTTCAACGCTTACTTTATCCGCTGACGGCTTGATCAGAATAAGCCTTATTTTCTTCTTATACCAACCCGCAAAGCTATGGAGCTGCTTAAAAGACATCACGGAATTCTTATCATCATCACCATCCAGAAAAGAGATCCCCTTCAACACCTTTCCGTTATGTGAAAAACCTGATGCAAGTATTATATCTTCGTATTCTTTCGACTCAACGACCACCGGATATCCTGTTAATATATTTTCCGTTGCCAAATGCATCAGCGTCTCGGCATTGTACTGCTCGCTGTCGAAAACTTCACAGGATAATCCGTATACTGCCAGACAATTTTTCTCAAAAATTTCCGCTCCCCAGGAATAGCCAAAACAGGTGGATGTAAAAGCAGACTGGAAGATATATTCCGTATCATCATTCATTTGTCGCTTGCTGGGATCTTTACGACACTCCAATCCCATGAACAGCTTAATGGCTGATAAAATTGCGGGCCAAGCCATACTTCTTGGCCATTTTATTCCGGAAAAATCCGCTATTTCATCATATGGCAATAAAATATGTTCAAAGTTCGCGTTAGCCGAGATCATGTCTGTCGGCAGAAGAATTTCATCAATCGTCGCACCCAAAATTTGTGACAGCTCCACCAGCATGGAGACTTCCGGCATAGTGTGGCCATTCTCCCACTTGCTGACAGCCTGTGGACTCACCGAAAGCCGCTGCCCTAATTCCTCCTGTGTTATGCCTCTGCTCTTTCTCAAAAGAGCGATCTGTTTGCCTGCTCTGTGATTGTCAAACAAAATTTTCACGTCCTTTCCTCTACATTCTTTTGCGATGAGAGTATCCAATTTACCCTTCTTCGTATCGACATTTCTGAGTTTATTATGCCATAGCAGAATAGGTAAATCCATAAAGCAGACGTTAACCGGCGCGAAACGGAACTTAACTTAAAGTTTATATTTGATGCAGCATTATTATTACCTCGCAATGCCCCGAGACAGCAGTATGGATGTCACCCGTATGAGGGAACATATCCAAAATCCAGTCCTTATGCGGAAACATATCTACGATAGCCGCTGTCGTCGGAAAAATATCTACCCTTTTAATACGGACAATATTGTTATGCCCAACAGTAAGCTGTCGTTATCGACTACAATTTGCCCTAAAACGATTGTTCCGACTTTTCGAGCCACCTCAAATGACGGTCCAGCCATATAGTAATTAGAACAAATGATGTTACTATCCAAAAACAACAGCATTTTATCACTCCTCGCGTCAATATTTTTTTCGTCCAACCGCAAACATAAAACGTGCTTTTTCCCGTTTTTCTCTCTTCATTTTGTTTAAAGCACCTTCCAATATCCATTTTTCTTTGCACCTATGCGTTCTATGTATCCATTGTCTTTCAAAAACGTAATATTACTCTCTACAGCTGTCTCACTTATTCCCAACCTCCTGATCACGAATACGTGTGAACGGAATAGTCACAACTATTGAGTTTTCCCTAAACGTGAAAGCATCCTTGCCATATACTTCCGTAATCTTTGGAACGCCATGCCCGGATTTCTCACTTATATGTAACTGCAGGAATATTTCTGAAAGTTTCTCGTTAACTGGTACAGATTCACCAAGATAGAATCCTTCCATTGTCTGAGCCAGTGGTATAGTCCCTCGGGAAAGGATCTCAATCCTATCCGAAAAGGCAGATATCATTGGCTCGTTTCCGCTCACCCAATGATTATGGAGTACTGCGTTTATTACAGCCTCGCGAAATGCCTTGTTATCGAACAGAGGAACATCCTTTCTTTCGACTACGCGATCCCTCTCGTCTGTTTGAATAAGGTTAAGAATGTCGCCATATCTGAGGAGTTCATCAAGCGTATAAAGAAGACAGTTATTTCCAAATTCGCGAACCGAAAACAGATTTGACCCCTTTGTCTTACCTTCGAATATTGATACCCGAAGAGGAATATGCGAATCATCGGACAGTAATTGAGCCATCATGTTGAATTCGCCTTTCTCATTTTTCAGCCCGAGATTTTTCACAAAAGTTTTCTCATTCAAAACAATACCTTTGGACCCGTAATAGCCAAATAGTTTAGAGAAAGTCAAATCCTGATATTTTGCGGGCATAGTCTCAATTGTTTCAACACGATTGCTGAGGATTTTGAAAAGCTCATCTTCGCGTTTCGGATAGTCCTTAAGATTACATTTTGATGAGCCAATCCTTATATACCTGCTGTCATTAAATGCGGTTGGCAGTTCAGTTGCTGCAGGAATAGACAGCAACACCACCCTATGACCATTGATCATATCCTCGTCATAGGAAAAATTAATGCTCGGTGACAGATTTCTGGCAAGATAGTTCTGGTATGGTTCTTTCTTATATTCGCAGTATTGATTAAAATCCGTCCCTTCGATTTCATGAGTATCATTATTTACACCCCAGACAAAAAACGCATACTTCCGGCGATGAAATGCCGCTGCATTTGACAGCGCAGATATGTATTCTCCTAAAGCCACGGGTTCAAACCAATTTACTTTAAATTCAAACCATTCTTGCTCATCGTTATATTCACAAAGTTCTGGAACAATTTTCTTTACATCCATTATCTTCCGGCGGGGCTTATAAAAGTACCCTTATTCACAGAACTGTCGTTCTTAAGATTTCAAAAATGGGCAGACTGGTACTTTGGAGAGTCATATTCATTTTTTCATTACAGTTTGCGGAAACTCAAGAACTAGATTATTAATCCCATTGAATTTATCTGCGCCATATCCCAACACTTACTAAGGATTTCTCTAAAATCTTCTTGTGAAATACCAATAATAATGAAGCGATGTATTACGATCCGAATGTGAAAATATTCCTTGTAATTTATCTACAGTTGTCACATCATACGGATGAAGTTTAACTGACCAGTAACCAAAATTTTTCCGGAGACTGTGAGAGTCGATACAGTATATTGTATATTGCAAGCCTCCGCTGCCAACTTAAGCTGCTTTCTAAATGCTGCCGCATGACTCTGTATTGCTTTATCATCAATTTATCCACTCTTTCTTAGTATACTCTTCTTTATCCTCTAATAACTGTGACATTTGAGCGATTCCATAGACAAAATCTTTATACTTTTCCATTGGATCTACACCGGTTTTACCAATGTATAATTTTAATGCTTCATGACAAGCTCGACATACATATAATATATAAATCTCCACCATAGGACTTATCATGAAAAGCAATTGCCAAAATCTCTATATTCTATCAACCATAGCCTGTCAACTTGTAGAATGCCTTAGTGAAGAAGAATTGGAAATACTTTCTGCTGATCTAATGACTCTTGCAGATATGATCGAATCATTATTGGCACGTCACTCTGCATGTAAGGATGACTAGCGCCGAATTTATCACATATTTCCTTGATAGTCGTATTAATTTGCTCTCTGGAACAAACATTAGCCTTGAAGATGTCATACGGATCAGGCTTTTTAATTCCAACGCCCTGACATCCGAATAACACTGCTTCCTGAGCCTGTGCGAGTCCAACATCCACATACCTCAGTTTTTTTGTTTTCAGTGTCTGCTTGCTTCAACTGTTTCATAATCATCTTCTCCTTTTCCTATATTTTTTGTTCCCATCCACTTTTCTTCCTCACGGCCTTAGACGTGCATTGGCAGGTCAGAACGTAAATCCCCATAAATAAAAGCGTTTGAAGTGTATATGACTTCAAACGCTTTTAAGTATTCTTATTGCCTATAATCAAAACGTTAACTATCTTCGTTTAAATTATTTATAGTAAACTTTTCAAGATCTTCCATGTTAATAGTTAAAAACTTATATAATGATTGCCAGGAAACGCGAGCATTTTGCTCTACCTTCTTTCCGATTACCAGTGGTGTCAAAATTAGGGAATCAATCCCGGAACCTTTTATAACTGGGTCGGCAAACTACGCAAAGGGGGATATTCTATTCCCGACTCCGCAAACAGAGTTTCTGCCATCCCTGTAAAGTAGGAATATCCACATCCAGAATAGTTCATGATTCATTTCTGCGATTGGTAGATCATAAATATTAATCATAATATTTCCCGCGTGTAACTTCTATTGTTGGTTCCCATTCTGTAACACTTCATACACTTTCTTACTGTATTTTTCTATCCACCCATCTTCTGTATATAATTCTCCTGACAATCCATCACTTTCTTCAACAATATCTTCTCCTGCATATAGCATTTCAATTTCTTCGTGCGCTTCCAACATAAACAACATATTATACATACATTGATCTACTGTTTTTGAGAGAAGCCACAATAAAACACTTTTCTCCTGTTCATCAAATATTGCTATTTTATCCCTGACATTTTGTGCCGTCAATCCTTTCATACTACCATTAAACATTTTTTCAAACGCTTCAAGTGTATTATCTCTTACCTCACTAATAAATACTTCTCCAAAACTTTCTAAATTATTACTCATTTCTTACGCCTTCCTAAAAAACATACTCAATGTTTATTCTGCTTTCATTTAACAAATCTAGCATATCTGGTTAACTACTTGGTTATTCTTACATTATAAACCTCTTCTTTAGGTAACAATGAACTTATATCGATTCCGCAACTCTTCTGTTCTTTTAAATCCTTTACATAATCTGTGATATCTGTAATGCCAGTTATCCACTCATCAACATACTTCTGCACAGCAACTCCTCTCAATCCAAGTTGAATTGACCTATACTCCAAAGGGTGCCCAAACATATCTCTTTCAGGATCCCATTGACATCTAATATCTGATTTCTTTATTTGTTCTTTCCATTCTGCATAACTTATACCTATTTTATCGCTATATGCAGATATTACCGCCTCTTGGACAATAAAATCAAATGCCTCTCGCTTTATATCAACTGCAAGAATATGTTCTTGATTTTCTTTAGTCCCCCAACCACAGCGATACATCATCCATAAAAACGATGGTTTTATCCAAGTCATCCTGTCTAATTTAAACCCTTTACTCTCTTACATCAATTTATTAATCTGTCTTTGAGCCATTTCTTTTATAGCCTCATTGGAATGCTTGCATAATTTTTCTAAATAAGGAAAAGATTCCTTTTTTCCAATATGGTATATAGCTCGTACACATTTTATCTCAAATGCATAATTATCGTCCCATGCTAAATACTGAGGGTGCAATTCTATTGCATCATATAAATATTCCATACTTTTAACAGAAGATATCTTTTGTAAAAGCCGCACAATGTCTTCATGATTATGATGCCAATCTGAAACCAACATTTCATTTAACTTATCAACAAATTTTTCAAGTCCATGGACATTCTCCTTACCTATTTGTTCATCCCAAAGAAATAATGCATAAATGAGATGTTCTACTCTCTCGGCATTCTGAAGATTAAATGCTTCATTCATTTCACGCAAAAGTTGCTCTAAAAAATCGTTTTCATAGATACCAATCTTTTCGATAAAATCTTCGCGATTTATTTGATTCTTAAAATACAAATTAAACAAACTCTCTGTTAATTCCATATTTTAATTTCCTCCTACTTCTTTAAAGCCAATAATATTACTATTAAAAATCCTTTTGTAACTGGCGGCAAAGTTCCATAATCTTTAACTGCCTGTCCTGAATTATCGCCAACTCCAATTTCCAACAAAGACTCTGTTGTTCCATTATTTAATTCAAATTCTACCGTAATTCCATCATAATTACTTGAAAATAATTCTGTAGGCGAGATAAAAGTTTCTCCTGTTGACGGTAACTCTCCCGTCATTCTTAAATAATCATAATCAGATTGACTCATGGTTCTATAATAAGTTACTTTCTCCTATGTGTCACTCGGCTGTATTCTGCGGTTTATTACACGAATTCACTATACCATTCTGCCCACTCGGATCATAATACATCACCGGATTATTCGCACAGTAAGCATACAGGTTCAGCCCGTCTCCACGGTAGATATCTTCCTACTACAGGGTTATAGTACCTTGCTCTTAGGTAGTACTGCTCCTTCATCTGGTCGTACTGCTGGCCCGTATAGAGGATTCGGTTCTCTATACCCTCATGCTTTTCCGTCAGGATCTCCCCGTTGTGGAACAGGAAGGTAGTCCTTTTCCCGTTCTCTATAAGCCCTGCTCGCAGACCTTCCCCGTCATAAAAGTTCTCCTGCTCTTTCCTATCCAGAGTCTTGACATAAGTCTGGCGGTTTAACAGGTCATAACGGTATTCACTCTTCCGAGATGAGACTGCCGTTATTGTTATAGCGGTAGGTGATAAATCTTCCTACTCTGGTGCATTCCGTCGGCTCGTTTTGAAATGGGAGTTATTCATAATACCCCCTAACAAAAGCAATTACTCCCTCTACCTCTTCATCTTCCCCTGCTTTTAGAGTAGGCACATAGAGTCCAATCCCCAAATCATATATAGTACAACCGCAATCATTTTCGTCAATTTCTTTTCCATATTGTAGCAAATATTTCTTAGCTTCATTATAAGACTTTCCAACTAATTCCATCCCTTTATACGTGATTTTCGATAGTATGTTTCCTTCAATTGCAACACACTCCCCCTGTTTATTACATATAATACAAATGCCCTTATCTTGCCAAAATAATTTATATTCGTCTGTATATTTACCTACAACCTTATCCAATTTATTTTCACAAATATCATATATTTGTGATTCTTTCATGCCAAATTGTATTGCCCCAACTCCACAATAGCTATTTATTTCATTTTTCATACTATCTTGTATAATATCTTTAAGATATTATACTTCTCCTTTCATATATTCCGTAGTTTCAGCAATCACTTCTTTGCTGTCATTACTTATTCTTTGTTCCAATAGCGCTTGCATTATATCACAAATGCGTTTTTCTAATATGCTGTTACTGTTTTTTAGGAGATCTGTCTCTTGTCCGGCGGACCAAATACTTTCCAGTGTAATCATTATAGTCTGTTTTTGACAATTTTCTCAGCCACCGGGGTGTTTTTCTTTGACACTCCTCCAGTACAAAACATAATAAATCAATATCTTCTTTAAAGCCATATCCCGAACGATAGCAAAAAGGCGTATCATATTTGACAATTTCATATCTCTCATCTGACAAGAAATATTTTTTTACAGCTTCCGTCCTGCCTTCAATTCTAAGTATCATAGCCTTCAGCTTAAGTGAGAACTCTATCCGCCCTGTAACAGTTGGGAGACGGAACTGGCTGTTCTGCGATTCCACAGACGGAGCCGATACCAGCATGATGGTATATTCACTTCTTAAAACCGCCAGGGCAAACGGTCTGAACCCTCAGAAGTATCTGGAATACCTTCTCGAAGCAAGACCCGATAAGAACATGTCTGACGAGGAACTTGAAAATATGGCTCCCTAGAGTCCTAAAGTTCAGGAATGCTGTGTAAATAAATCATAGGGTATTGGAAGTGAATGTCCGGGAAACTCCCGGATTTTTCAAAAAGGAATACCCTATTACTCAACGCTTACATATATGCGAAGAAACAGTAAATATCTTTTTAAATGAATACTATATTGATAAGATAAATAAAAGACAGGATAAAATTATTTATCAACAGCCAATGATTGTCCTGCTTTATATACTCGCAAAAGATCATCATGCTGAACTAGAAGAAAGCTGGTGTTTTACGCCAGATATGCTTTGTATGGTATTTTCTGATTTAGGATTAACTTCAAATGATGATTATTAGTGTGGAAACAATTTTTATAAAAGAGCAAGAGAATAAATTTCTTTCGCTCTTTCATTATGCCCTTACTTATACTCTATCTTTAATCTTCATCAAATCCAAAAGATAATCCACGGAACACTCAAAATACTCTGCCATTATTACAAGCGAATCCGCTTTGGGTACAGACTTCTTATCTGGATCTAGCCAGTTATTAATCTTGGTTAGTGGTATACCAGTGGCTTCAGATAGCTGTGCTCTGGATTCTTGGGTTGGTAATAAGTTGTGTAAGTGGTGGAATGGTGGTTTTTGTGGTTGCATAGTTTTACTCCATATTTTTTATATTGATAATATCAAAATATATTATATTAATTCGCGTCTGCTGATTAAGCCAGTTCTATTTCGCGCTAACTTACTTTCAGCCGTCGTGCCACAGTCACAGAACCGTACTTCGTCTCTATCCCAGCAGAAGAACAAGGCGCTGTAAAGTATCTTATTTCTGGTTTTGTCCAGACCCTCAAATAGATCAGCATTTCCCTAGCTTTTTAGGCTTAAACTAATAGTCATAATTCCACATTTTTACAAGAACTATACTTTACCTAAAAAGTAAACAATATCCCTTTTCCCATTTTAACAGCCCGCTTATAAATATCGATCAACTCATCATATGCCTCTTCCAGCTCTTCCTTTTCTATTGTGTATAACAGATTTTGTGGCAGCTCCATTTGATCCAATTTTCCTCTATTCTGTTGCAACATTTCAGCAATAATGCTAACTTCTTCTATATCTACAACACCTAACCCCATTGCCCCTGGATCAATAGTTGTACCGTGAAACACAATTGTATTTCCCAGCACACACTTCTCAATATTATCCATAAAACTTAATTGTTTCAAACTCTCATTAACACTATCCCAATTATAACCAAGGCCGATATCTTTTTCACACTCATAACAAGCCGTAAGCAAAATATCACAATACTCCTGTAAACTATGATTTACTAATATGTTTTTCCACTTCTCATCCAGCGGCTCATATGTATATGGTGAACATAATTCTTTCCAATGCTCATTAATATATTTTTCTGCCTTTGAGGTATTCTGTTCGTAACAACACTCATCTAATATTTTTTCTATCTCTGTATGATATTTTATCATATCAAAAAGATAGGCTTTATGTTCCATGCTCATTGTAGTTCATCCTCCTCTATTCCCCATAATTTTAAAGATTGCTTATATGCCCTTTTTGCATCCCCCTTTACATTATCTTTTAACAAGAAAAGGATTTTTTTTGCGCATTCCTTTCTCATATATTTCGTAATTTCAGCAATCACTTCTTTGCTGTTATTACTTATTCTTTGTTCCAATAGCGCTTGCAATATATCACAAATGCGTTTTTCTAATATGCTGTTACTTTTTTTTAGGAGATCTGTCTCTTGTCCGGCGAACCAAATACTTTCCAGTGTAAAATAAATCATTTCATTATAGTCTGTTTTTGACAATTTCCTCAGCCACCGGGGTGTTTTTCTTTGACACTCCTCCAGTACAAAGCATAATAAATCAATATCTGCTTCTTTAAAGCCATATCCCGAACGATAGCAAAAAGGCGTATCATATTTGACAATTTCATATCCCTCATCTGACAAAAAATATTTTTTAACAGCTTCCGTCCCGCCTTCAATTCTAAGTATCATAGCCTTCAGCATAGCTTTTTCACTAGGTTCATGCTCAAGCTCTGATTCATCTATCGCTTCCTCTCTTCTTTTTAATTCCTGCAATCCCATCTCACCATTAATATTAAAAATACTCTGTGCTGCTTCGGAACGCATATCAAATTGACTATGATTTAACACTGGAAATAGATATGGTAAGTATTCCTCATTATGGGTCTCTCCCATAGCTTGCACAATTTCTCTTTTTATTTCAGTACCTGAGACAATGTATGCATCTATATCACTGTCTTCTACTGTCACGACTGTATTATATTTATCAAATACCTTGTATATCATCTCTTTCCCCCTGTCTATCACTCAAAATAAAAATAGAATGTTTTGTATTTTTTCTCAATATCTTATGCAATAATCTCTGCTTCTATATCCATAATATACTACCTATATATAGCATTTATGAATACTATATTGCCAAAGCACTTGATAGCTGCTTCTCTAACTTTACCCTGGCTAAAAAACACTATTACTTAGAAAAAAAGTCTGATGGTAAATATTCTTCAATGTCCACATCTTCTCCCGTTATTGGGTCATATCTTTCAATAATTATCTTTTCAGGCTTAACTCCATATTTTTTCTCATATGCTTCTACATTTCTTCTCATCTCTTGATAATCTTTAGATATGGGTCTCCCAGCAGGCTTATCATCTATAATTATTCCTCCTTTATCTGGTCCCTTTACTGCATCTGGCATAACTGCCTGTGTAGTATTTGATTTTTTCCCAGTCTTTTTATTTACTGTTTTAGTCACCTTAATTTCATTGCCATTTGCGTCTTTTAATTTCTCATTAACACTATCAAATTCTCCACTTTGTCTTCTAGCATCAGCTTTTTGTTTATGTACCTCTTTACCTTTGGCCGTTGCCGATGTTTCACCAGATTTTTTAGCGGCTTCTGTTTTTTCTCCACCATTTGATTTATTTTTATTGCAATCCGTTGCATGCCCACTCGGATCATAATACATCACCGGATTATTCGCACAGTAAGCATACAGGTTCAGTCCATCCCCACGGTAAGTGTCTTCCTGTAAGAATCTTCCAACTACAGGGTTATAGTATCTCGCTCTTAAGTAGTACTGTCCCGTCTCCTGATCAAACTGCTGTCCCGTATAGAGGATTCGGTTCTCTATACCCTCATGCTTTTCCGTCAGGTTTCCGAACGCATCATACTGGTAGCAGTTTTCTGCCACTTTATCCTGCCCTGTGATATACGCAGTACTGCCCTGTTCATCCTGATGGTAGGTATGGTATACACTGTCATATGCAGTCTGAACATGTGACAACCCCAGCGCGCTGACATACCTTCTGACAGGCGCACTTTCCCCGTCACATTCTGCAAGGATCTCCCCGTTATGGAACAGGAAGGTGGTATGTTTTCCCTTCTCCGTCAGCCCTGCACGCAGTCCTTCCCCGTCATAGGAGTTCTCCTGCTCTTTCCCGCCCAGGGTCTTTACATAAGTCTGGCGGTTTAGCAGGTCATAACGGTATTCACTCTTCCTCCCTTCTTCCTTCTCCGAGACAAGGCTGCCGTTTTTATCATAACTGTAGGTGGTAAGACTTCCTGCCCTTACACGTTCAGTCAGCTCATTTCTTTCATTATACCGATACCCTTCTGTCACGTCAATGGAACCGTTACTGTACTGTTCCCTGATCAGCCTGTTGCCGCACAGATCATAGGCATACCTCTCCCCTGTGCCGTTACGGTCTTCATTCGCCAGTCGGTTCATGCTGTCATAGCGGTAGGACACTGCCATTTCATCCCTGGTTCCGGCTGCACCCAGTCTTACACCCTTCTTCCCTGTCCGGTTGCCGTTCAGGTCATAGAGCATAAAGGCATCATACAGAAGCCCCTCTTCTGTCCCGTCACCGATGGTCAGGCGGCTGATATTGCCGTCTTCATCATAGGCATAGCTGGTTCTGATGCCGTTCTGCGTGATGATCTCTTTAGTACGCCCCGCGGCAGTGTAGCGGTATTCTGTAAGAATGGTGCCAGTGCCATCACCTGTATCTTCTTTCAGATATTTCACCCGCCCGTCACCGCCATACTCATAGAACACGGTCCTCCCGCTCACATCCGTCAGGCTCTTAAGGCTGCCGTCACGGTAGTAGCTGCAGGATTCCACCTTCTTCCCGCTGCTCCACTTGTTCAGGAGTTTCCCGTCCGGGCGGTATTCATAGGTGTAACAGAATCCTCCCGCCACGGACTTCTTAAGCTGCCCGAAGGAATCATACTCCCATGTGCCCATGACCTGACGGTTTCCGTTCCTGTCCGTACATGCCTTCATGACAGGCTTTCCGTAGACATTATACTTTGTCTCCGTCACCGTGCCGTTGCGGTCGGTATGCTCGGTCTCCCGTCCTTCCCTGTCATAGCGGAAGGTCTCTGTATTGCCGCTCTAGTCTGTGATGGCGCAGACTTTCCCCATGCTGTTGTAGGCATAATAAATGGTATTACCGTTGGTGTCAGTGCTCGCTGTTACATTCCCCGCACAGTCATAGGCATACTCCTCCCGTCCGCTTTCTGCCGTCTCCACGGACGTGATACGTCCCCAGCTGTCCAGTGTATAGCCGGTATTGTTGCCGCAGCCCCCTTCTGTGTCGGTGACCATCCGCCATAGCCCTAATCACGGCATGGCCGTGCTCATTGAGCCTCTGGGTGATCTCCACGGATTCCACTGCCCTGATTCCTTCCACCGGCAGTTCTATGACAAGGTTATGGTATGTCGGTCTCTCATGCTTCCTCCTTTTTAGCGGGTTTCAAAAATACTTCACATTCAACTACATATACCCTTATTTAGGCATAATACAACCTAAAACAGGCCAACTTAGCAACTTGTAAATATCACGGCTCACGGTGTAAATATTCCTAGATTTTCTACAAAATGCAACAAAAAAGAGCCCGGATGTTATCCGCGACTCAAAAAAGTTAAATCTTTTATCCAGCATCAACGAAATGGAACTAGATAAAGAAATATCCAATAAATCAGAACTGGATACAAAGCAAGTCCAAAAGACAATGTTTCAATTCCTTCATGAATAAAGTTCTGACGCATACGACTTGATTCAATTTTTACGAGACCACCTCCCCCGCTAAAATCTGACTTACTCCCCTAAACACGTCTCAAAGCAACTAAAATACACTCTGTCCACGTAGAACAGATAATAAAGCAATCGAGTTTTGTGTAATCTTTAGTCTTTTCTCTCAAACAACTTTCATACTATTCATTTATTTGACTATTATCTATGGGATCTATAATATAAAATTCTCGTGCTTTTATTCGTAACTCTAAGTCTGTCGAAACGGCCTCATTAGATATATTATTCCCATAGACTATAAAATCATATATATCGTCCTCTTTATTAATCACACATATTTCATAGATTTCATCATTAAACAATAAATTTGTACTAAAACAATATTCACAGACTCCATCAAAAACAAGATATCCATGCTTGATATCCTTTTGTGAATAATAATTCCATTCCTCCGTTCCTTCCTCAATCCTAGAAATGCAATTAATCTGAATATATATCTTATCATCACTAATATCCATTTTCTCACAAAATCTATCACCCAAATATATTGAATTTAAAAACTTTTTAATCTTATTCATTTTTTCTCCATATACAAAATACATTCAATAAAAGACCAAATTGTCCAATAAGCATCTGAACTATTTACTAGCAAACGTTCAAACAAATCATACCTATGACAATATAAATAGAGCGCATTACAATTCCCTCTTCAAAAACAGACCACAAAGAATATTGATAAGTTGTTAAACTCTATATGACACTTTCTTTAGATTTTTAAGTTGTTTCATCGTCTAGAATTTTTTTTAGTTCATCATTATTTGCAATAAATACTTTTCCCCATGTAATATCATTTGCATCAAACTCAACATCTTCCTCATATAAAAATTCATCATCGTATTCATAATTTACATAAACCTGAACCGATTTTTCATCGACTTTATTAATAGTATAATTTTTATTAAGTTTAATAGCCGCTGGATAACACTCCAAATCATACACTGTAATCATATTCCCACAATTACAACATTTCGCAAAAATACTTGGATGTGCATCTCGGTAAACTACAAATCTTTCGCAATTACACGTACACTTTACCTTATACACAAATGAAGTTTTACCCGCAAATTTTTTATATAAATATAAATAAAATGGATCATCATAATCTTTATAGCAATATTTTTGTATATGGCTAGGAGCACTTTGTTTTATCATTATATCCCATCCTTTCGCTTTGCTCAGGCTTAAAAACGTTATGAAATAGTTTGATTTAGTCTGTATTTCCTTTATAATTCTTCCCAATAGAGAACCCAGTATAATACAAGTCATGGGACTATGATTGAATTGTCTGGCTTGCCAGATAACCGCATTATTATATGTGTAGTCTGTTTTTTAAATCACAAGAAAGTGTGGCTTAAAGTACGTAATCTTATCTTTATAAAAACAATCTCGTTCATGGCTTAGGTGCCCAGTCAATGCCGTTTCTCTCTATAATCTTTTGCGAATCTTTATGGTTCTGAAGGAGGTCTCTATGACTTTAAAATCGTATACAAAATCTGTTGTGGCATTAATGTCCACAAGACTTTTGTAGTGGTTTGTATCGCCTCTACCAATAACAAAGGTGTCATCACTTATAAGAGCCCTCGTTTTTGAACCTACAAAAAAGGTCTAAAAAATTTGATACAATGGCTTCTCGCTCATATCTGCATGGGTATCTCTAATAGATATAGGGATTACTCCCCATATCCCTACTCAAAATCATACGTGCGCTATAACGCATACGGCTTTTCACTCCAGATACTATGGCTGTGTCGGACTTCCTGCCACTTATTTAAATCCCTAACGCTTTTTTTGTTTCCATACCTCTTTCAAGGAAATGACAGGACCTCTGCTATTCCGATAACATACTTATCATCAATCTCGCAAAGCTCTCAGATGGGGAGATGCCGTTATATCCTCACCAATTCGGCTATAACAGTATTGTCTGCTGTGTAAGAAAGCACATCGACTATTTACACCCTCATAATGATTTCCTAGCTCAATCATTTCACTTTCATTTCAGCTCTTTTGCTCCCTGTCCTACGCATAAATCTGACATTACCGCTTCGGCTCCAAGGGCTCGGTACAGGCGGCTTGTAAAACCTTACCTGATAGGATTTTCCTTTGTTATTGATATCAGCTTACCAAAGCTTGCAGAATTTCTTCACCTCGCTAGTGAAAACCAGCTATGCTGATTTCTCAGCTCGCACTTCTTACCGCATTATACCACAGGCTGAAGAACGGAGAAAACTATAATGCGAAACTTTACAGAAAATCCGATCTGCCTCCAGTTGACCGTGAAATAACGATAAATCAGGCAGTCATCATATAAAGAAAGCAAGGTTATAAGATTATATCAGCAACGGCTTAACCTTAACATTTCTAATATACAATTTTTAAAGCAGCCCTCTGAAAGATGGTCCGTTTTTCATACGGTTAAGTGATGAATATCCTCTCTACTTCTCATTTTCAATCTTGTACCTCCCATATTTAATACTTAAAAACCAATCGATTAACTGCATCTGGATCTGCATCTACCATTCGTTGAAAAGCTTCCAATTCTCTATTTAATTCGTCAATATCATCTAACGTATTATTTGATACATAATTTGTATTATACCGTTTGCCATCTATAACATAAGAAGCATCTGGTCGTGTATAACTTCCATTAGGAGCATAAACACGATTTCCATTTGCATCCCGTTGCACCCTGTTTTTTCTTATATCTGAAGCACCATCAGCAAAGGCCTGATCTAATTCAGATTCAATTGCATTATTGTGCTTAACATTTCCCTTTCCATGTTCTGCGCCCCACGTTGTTCTACTTTCTTGCCCATTTTGCGCATTATCTTTATTACACTTTCCATTCTGCCCACTCGGATCAAAATACATCACCGGATTATTCGCACAGTAAGCATACAGGTTCAGTCCATCCCCGCGGTAGATATCTTCCTGCAGGAATCTTCCTACTACAGGGTTATAGTACCTTGCCCTTAAGTAGTATTGCCCCGTCTCCTGATCATACTGCTGGCCTGTATAGAGGATTCGGTTCTCTATACCCTCATGCTTTTCCGTCAGGTTTCCGAAAGCATCATACTGGTAGCAGTTCTCTGCCGCATTGTCCTGCCCTGTGATATACGCAGTACTGCCCTGTTCATCCTGATGGTATGTATGGTATGCACTGTCAAACGTGGTCTGCACATGTGACAAACTGGTTCCTCTGACATACCTTCTGATGGGCACACTTTCCCCGTCACATTCTGCAAGGGTCTCCCCGTTATGGAACAAGAAGGTGGTATGTTTCCCATTCTCCGTCAGCCCAGCACGCAGTCCTTCCCCGTCATAGGAGTTCTCCTGCACTTTCCCATCCAGAGTCTTGACATAAGTCTGGCGGTTTAACAGGTCATAACGGTATTCACTCTTCCTCCCTTCTTCCTCCTCCGAGACAAGGCTGCCGTTCTTATCGTAGCTGTAGGTGGTAAGGCTTCCTGCCCTTACACGTTCAGTCAGCTCGTTTCTTTCATTATACCGGTACCCTTCTGTCACGTCAACGGAACCGTTACGGTACTGTTCCCTGATCAGCCTGTTGCCGCACAGGTCATAGGCATACCGCTCCCCTGTGCCGCTTCGGTCTTCGTTTGCCAGACGGTTCATGCTGTCATAGCGGTAGGATACTGCCATTTCATCCCTGGTTCCGGCCGCACCCAGTCTTACACCGTTCTTCCCTGTCCGGTTGCCGTTCAGGTCATAGAGCATGAAGGCATCATACAGAATCCCCTCTTCTGTCCCGTCACCGATGGTCAGGCGGCTGATATTGCCGTCTTCGTCATAGGCATAGCTGGCCCTGATGCCGTTCTGCGTGATGATCTCTTTAATACGCCCCGCGGCAGTGTAGCGGTACTCTGTAAGAATGGCGCCAGTGCCATCACCTGTATCTTCTTTCTCTTTCAGATATTTCAGCCGCCCGTCGCCATCGTACTCATAGAACACAGTCCTCCCGCTCACATCCGTCAGGCTCTTAAGGCTGCCGTCACGGTAGTAGGTGCAGGATTCCACCTTCTTCCCGCTGCTCCACTTATTGAGCAGTTTCCCGTCAGGGCGGTATTCATAGGTGTAACAGAACCCTCCCGCCACGGACTTCTTAAGCTGCCCGAAGGAATCATACTCCCATGTGCCCATGACCTGGCGGTTTCCGTTCCTGTCCGTACATGCCTTCATGACAGGCTTTCCATAAACGTTGTACTTTGTCTCTGTCACGGTGCCGTTGCGGTCGGTGTGCTCGGTCTCCCGTCCTTCCCTGTCATAGCGGAAGGTCTCTGTATTGCCGCTCTGGTCTGTAATAGAGCAGACTTTCCCCATGCTGTTGCAGGCATAGCGGATCGTGTTGCCGCTGGCATCCTTAGTCTCCGTTACATTACCCGCACAGTCATAGGCATACTCCTCCCGTCCGCCTTCCGCCGTCTCCACGGACGTGATACGTCCCCAGCCGTCCAGTGTATAGCCGGTATTGTTGCCGCGGCCGTCTTCCGTTCCTGTGACCATGCCTCTCGGATTGTAGGTGAGGGTCTGCGCCGCCCTGTTCTGTTTCCGGCTTCCCGCCGTGAGGATCTGTCTCTGCTCATCCTGTATGCCGTAGCGGCAGTGTATTTCTATGCCGTCACCGTCCATGTTCCTTACGATGCGGTTCTTTCTGTCATATTCATTCCTTTCTTCAGTCTTACCGTTCCGGTATCTCCCCGTCAGGTTGCCCCGCACGTCATAGCCGAACAGCATCTCGCTGTACTGCACGTCTTCTGACGGAAGGAGCGCCTTTCTCCCTGCCATGCGGTCATTCTTATCATAAGAGGCCATCACTACCGGCCCGTCCAGTTCCTCCACCCTTGTCAGGCGGTCTTTCAGGTCGCGGCTGTAGCTTACTTCCCTTACCTGGCCCTCTGCCCCCTGCTGTCTGACAGAGGCCACATTCCCTGCACGGTCATAGGTAAAGAAGGTCTTTAAGTCAATGCCGTTCCCTTTATCTTCCACCTGCTCCATGACGAGCCTGTCGCGGCAGTCGTATTCCCTGTTAATGCGGTACCCTTCCGGTGTCACGATACCGGTGCGGTTCCCGTTGGCATCATATGTATAGCGTGTGACCGCCATCCCGATACCCTTCCCGGTATCTTCCGCAAGCCCGCTGTCCAGTATCTCACGTTTCTCCGTGAGTCTGCCCGTCTTATCATAGCCGTAGCGGATCTTCTTAAGGACTGTTCTTTCGCCGTCACCTTCTCCGCTTCTTATCACCTGCTCTTCGCTGGTGCGGTTGCCACGCACATCGTANCGGTAGGAGACTCTCGCNCCCANNCNGTCNTCCACTCTTACNAGNCGGTTCCTTGCNTCATAAGTAAANGTCAGGATNAGGTCNGTNCCTGNCTCTGCCAGGGTGCCGTCTTCNNNATANCTGCCGCCNTNNCGNNTCTCCCTGNTCCGGTTNCCNTTNCNGTCATAGGCATACTCTGTCATGCGGTAACTGATATCTTCNGNGCCGCTTCCCACGGGCACAAGTTCCCGTACCAGCCTTCCTGTAAGGTCATAGGCATAATGGCTCCTGTANCCTTCCGCATCCGTCCTCCGGACGCAGTTTCCCCACAGGTCATATNCATTNGTCTCTTCCACGATGCCGTCCGGCCCTGNCACAGTCAGAAGGCGGCCTGCCNCGTCATACGTGTATGTCCGGCCNTCGCCGTTGTCTGTCTTTTCATCATACTGNTCCGGCAGCACATGNTTCGTCCGGTTTCCCGCCCCGTCATAGAAGAANCGCTCCANGCCGCCGTCAGGGTAGATCGTCTTTAAGAGATTACCGTCAAGATCATACTCATAAGATGTGCCGTCCCCATCCCCNGTCTTAGGATCATAGGCATTGGGGTGNACTTTCTTTACGATATTCCCTTCCCCGTCACGGAACTGCTTCTCATGGCTGCCGTCACTGTGGATGGTCTCGGTCAGGCGGTCCAGGAAGTCATAGCGGTACTCCGTCCGNTTCCCGTTCCCNGCNNCCCACTGNTTCGGGCTGTAGATTGCGGTAANCCTGCCGCTGCCGTCATAGAGGCGGTGNGTCTCATGGCCTTCCCCGTCCCGCTCCATGGTCTGCCAGCCGTTGCGGTTATAGGCATACTCGGTACGCCCTGCGGCATCCTCCTCCCACAGTTTCCTTCCCAGGGCGTCATANTCGCACAGAAGCTCCCCGCCGTCCGCGTATACGGTGCGGTAAGGGTAGGCGGAGTCCGCTTCATAACAGTAGCGGGTAAGGTGGCCTTCCCCGTCCTCTTCCCCGGTGAGCCTTCCCAGCGTGTCCCAGGTGAACTTCTCCTCCGTCCATTCCCCTTCCGCGCTCTTTATCCTGCGCAGGGTCAGGTTGTGCAGGGTGTCATAGGACAGCTCCCTCTCCCTGCCGCCGTTGTCACGGATGCGGATGAGGTCTCCCCTTGTGTCATAGGTATATTCCTTTTCCAGTCCNCCAGNCAGTGTTTCCCTGACAAGGCGGCCGTAATCATCGTACTCCCTTCTGGTGACGGCGCCTGTCCTGCCNGTCTCCATGATGCGGTTGTTATGGGCATCATAACCAAAGGCCTCTTCCGTCCCGTCGGGATGGAGCACCTTCGTCACTGCCATCTTTTCATTGTATGTATAGACCGTCTTCCCGGGGTATCCGCTGTATTCCATGGATACTTCCCGCTTCCGGTCGTGGTACTCGGTCCTGTAGGTGTCCCCGTTGGCCAGCGTCTGTAAGGTCACGCGTCCTTTCGCGTCATACGCATTGGTCAGGTAGGTCATGCCTGTCTGGTCGGTAGGACGTGACAGGTAGCCTTCTTCCGTATAGGCATAGTGCGACACGCCGCCGTCCATGTGCACCACTTCCGTCAGCAGGCCGCCCTCATAACGGTACTGCACGGTACGCCCCATGCTGTCTTCAAGCGCTGCCAGCCTGCCGTCGTTAAAGGTAAACAGGATCTCATATCCTAACGGTGTGGTCATCCTTGCCGGATACTCTCCGTCATACGCTATCCCTAAGCTGCATCCGTTCTTATCCACCACGGAAATGAGCAGGCCTTCCCCGTTGTAACAGTAGGTCCTGAAACTGTGGGTGTCCATGATGTTCCACAGCTCTGCCGCCCTGTCATGGGACAGGATATACTTTCCGCTGCCTGCCACGTCCCTGTATGCCTCTGCCTCATTGTCCTCTGCCCACACAGGCTCATAGGCCGCACAGTACCCGTCCGGCAGCTCCGCATGGATCACGCCGGTCTTTTCATCATGGCACAGCCTTCCCTCATAGGAGAAATGCCACCCCTTCCCCAGCCATCCGGTCTTCGTGCCGGTGGAAAGGTACTGCCTTGTCAGATAGATGGGCTCCAGCACATCCGGCAGGATGAACTCATGCACCGTCATGATGAATGCACCCGACACGGCATCGATGGGCTCTCCGAAGAGCTGCCCCAGCCCCGCCTGGATGAGGTTCTGTACAAAGCTCTGCNCCGGGTTGTAGTCATCGCCCCTGAGCTTGCTGGCACCGTAGTCCACGCCCATGCCGAGGCCTGTTCCGATGGCGGTATTCGCCAGCTTGCGCAGGAAGTCGCTGCTCATGCTTCCCTTTCCGAACTGCAGGCTGTTCATGCCGAAGCCCTTCAGGGTGCCGGTAAGGACGCTGGAGAGCATATTCATCGGGTTGATGCTGCCTGTCTCCTTGAAGTCGCTTATGGCACTGGATAAAACATCGCCGCCGATGTTGAATGCAAAGTTGGCTAACTTCGACTTGTCGCACAGCTGGCCGGCCTTGCCCAATAGTCCCGCCAGCTTGTTGGTCTGGCCGAATTTCGCTATATTTCCCTGGATGCCCTTCATGGTCACGATATCAAAGACGAAATCAGTGACGCCCTTCCCGATCTGGTATGCTTCCTCATTGCCGAAGAAGATGGTATCCCGTATGAAATTGAAGGACCGGGACAGGTCCCCCTTGTTGGCCTTGATGACATCCCCGGCCCCTTCCGTTATGTCCGCCAGGCCTTCCGCCGCCTTGATCCCGCCCACGATGAGCAGGGGCGCCGCCACGCCGCCCGTGAGGGCAGTCAGCGCTACTGCGCCCACCACCGTCAGGACGCTGAAAACGCCGTTCCTGATCTTTTTCTTTCCCTCTTTCTTCTTCTGGGCAAGGGCGGCAAGGGTGTTCACCGCATCAGCGTTATAGTTATCCCGCAGCGCCTGGTCGTCCTTCATCAGTTCCTTCGCCACATCGTCCGCCAGCGGGAGTGCATCTTCCCTGTTTTCCCCGTATTTCCTGATGAATTTGGCCTCGATGTCAGTATTCTCTTTCATTTTGATACTGCTCCCGCCGGACCCCAGGGAAAACTCAAAATCCTCCTCCGCAGTCATCATGATCTCAGGGACGGGGCCGTCTTTTTCCCCGCCGATGAAGAAATTGATGCCGGAAGTAATGTTTAACTTCTTGCAGTTTAAGGACAGCATTCCCGCACCATTGTCCAGCACAAGCATCGAGGCGTCGCCCGGCGTCAGGACGATGCCGTTTTCATCCAGCGTCATGGAGGAGCCGGTGGGATCGGAAAAGCACCGCTCCGTGTAGTCCTTGGGCGGCTTCTCTTCCGCTTCCGGCTGTTCTGCCTCCGCCTCCGCGGCTGCTGGTGCGGCACCCGCTGCAGCTGCACCCGCTCCGCCGCCGGATGGGCCGGCACCTGAACCGCCGTCGGATGTGCCGCCGTCGCCACTGCCGCCGCTCTCGCCGCCGGATGCGCCACTGTTTCCGGCACCGCCGCCGCTCTCACCGCCGCCGTCGCCTGCAGGGCTGCCTGAATGCCCGCTTTTTGCTCGGGCTGCCATGANTGCCCGCTTCTTTCCCNCNGCAGGGCCTCCCGGCACGCTCCCCGCACTGAGGGCGTGGACTGCCATGGCATCCTGCTCATCGTGGCTGGGGAAGTAGATATGTACGCGGCTGCCTTCCTCCGGCATACAGTAGAAGTTGCTGGTCTCTATGGCATATGTGAAATATTTCAGGTCATCGGATGCCTCATAGGCCGGATCGATGTCAAACTGCACGCGGATCTGGTTGCCCTTCCTCTCCCTGACCGTGGCCGGAATGCTCATGCCGTAGATCCTGCTGTTCTTTTTCTTGTCACATAAGATCCCTTTCCGTCGGGACAGTTCATAATCCCGCACCAGGTCCCCCTGCTCCGTATGGATGTGCACCGCTGTTACCACGGTCTCGATGTGGCCCAGCATGACCTGTTCCCCGAAGNNCAGCTGCCTGCCCGTCCTGACACGCCAGCCGGTCATTTCCTGGGACATCATCCCTTCCGTCCCTTCCATCCCGTCATAGCGCTCTTTGCCGCGAAGCACCGTGTATTCCTCGTCCTTTAACACCGTGCCTTTGTCCAGNCGGGGGATGCCGAAATACACCTTCCCTTTCTCCCCGGTGTCATCCGNCAGCAGGAAGGTGGAAAAATGGCTGGCCAGACGCTTCAGGAATTCCCAGTCCGTCTCTTCATACTGGAGCAGCATNCCGGGGATCTTCGCGCCTNNCGTGGCCTCATCCCTGATGTCTTTCTCNGGGTATTCTGACAATACCTTCCTGAGCACCTGTTCATAGGTGTCATTCCCTTTGCAGAAACTCTGGCTCTTCTCCGTNAGGTCCCAGTCCCTTGTATACCCGTAGAACTCCATACGCAGGCAGTACAGGCCCTCTTCCTTACAGGCGCTGATCCGGTCGCCGCGCCCGCAGAACAGGGCCTGTCCGCCCGCACTGCTTATNGATACGGACAGCCCGCTGTCCGTCTGCTCTACCATCTCCATGGCCTTCTCTTCATCCACCATGGCCCTGACCACGGCATGGCCGTGNTCATTGAGCCTCTGGGTGATCTCCACGGATTCCACTGCCTTGATTCCTTCCACCGGCAGTTCTATTACAAGGTTATGGTATGTCAGTCTCATGGTTCCTTCCTCCTTCGTTCCTTACGGCCTCCTACCGGACATCTGCCCGTTCCGNCCCGCCCTTATGTCGGTTCNGGCTGGCCTGCCCCGATGATCTCGATGATCCCGCCGTACTTACAAGTCAGCTTTGCCTCGCCTAACAGCGCATTCTTCCCCAGCTCCACCGACACGTCGTCTTTCTCATTGTCCCACTTGGGTGCGACGATCTCGGGAATGCACTCCCCGGCACACTGCATGGTCTTACCGCCATCCCCTTCCGTGGTGAAAATGTCCACCACCTGTTCCTCAAAATCTTCCCCTGAGGCATCCTTGATCATCTGCGCGATCTCCTTCGCCGCCTCCGCNGTNTTGGGGTTTTCCGCNCTGATNCANCCACCGAANCAAATGACATTGACCACGCTTTCCTGATCATCGACCGTCATCTGCGCCTGGTCTTTTAAGAACACGCCATGGGTTTTTCTAAGGACGATCTTGCTTTCCCGAAGCCCCATACTGCAGACCGTGTCCGCACAGTGCACTACATAGGTTTGNTTTATTTCCGCCGCCATTACGCCACCTCGATTTCCCGGAATGTCACTCCCGTCACACGTCGCCTCAAAAGGCTTTCCACTACTTCAAGNCTCACCACCGGCAGCTTAACCTTGCTGTCCGCCAGAAGGAAAGCTTTATGNTGCGCNGTNTTNTCNCGATCCAGCACCATTCTTTTCTCCATGCCGTTNGGATAGTATTCCGTAAGGCTGTGGAGCATCTCCATCTCTTTNAGGAGCAGGTGGTAATAGACCATCTGTCTTCCCTCCTCTTTATGGATCAGCACGATCTTCTTCCAATCCAGCCCGTCCTCGTACATGTCCATCACTCCACTAACCATCTCCGACACCATATACACCGGGCTCTTGATGAAGTCCGGCGCGCACTCCCCCGCCTTTTCATCAAGATAGAGGGCGGTAACATCGTTCATCCGTCCGGCATCCTCCGATGTGAAAATGTGGCGCTTACCCTGAATGTCGAAATCCCGCAGCCCTACCGAATCGGGCAGGGCACTGTCCTGATCCATAAAGAAATATCTTGTTCTCATCTTTCCGCTCCTTCCGCGATCAGCATTTCATCCTTCTGCTTCTCGTCAAACCAGTCGGCTTCCAGTCCGGCCAGTGAAAATAAAGCCTGCTGTAATCCGGCATCCGTGAAATCACAGTCCTTGAAGCTGCAGCCGTCAAATTCTGCCTGTGTCAGATCCGCCTGCTTGAAACTGCATCCTTCCAGACTGCAGTTTAGGAATCTGGCTCCCATGAGCTTTGCCTTTTCGAAATCGATGCCCGTAAGGCTGCATTCCTCAAACACGATGTAGTACATTTTCTTTTCCCTGCAGTCCCCATTGGAAAGTTCCGCCTTATGCCACCATGTAAATTGCAGGTTGCCATCGTTTTCTTCATGTTCTCTTAATTTTTCCAGCCATTCTTCCTCGCTTCGCGGCTCTCTGTTCATCTGTATGATTGGCTCACTGTAGTCACGATATTCCCCGAAGTGTATTTCCCAGAATAATGGCTTGGGAATACGTGCAAAGTTTTCCTGCGATTCGATATTCCGGAATAGAATACGCAGGATCTGGATCAGCATCCCGACAGCCTCCATCACCTTATCCTGTACGATATTCTCCACGTCATATCTGTTCACCTTGCCCATATATTCACGCATATCAGTCAATAGCTTCTTGCGCCACTTAAAATAAGGGGTGAACAGAAATGTCAGGTCCAGTTCTGCATAGAGCGGCTGCTGATCCAGATACCAGCTTCCGTCCATCACATCAAGCCGTACTTTGGCGGTATCCTGCATCAAGTCATAACGTAACAGGGAGAACTGGAAAAATACACACACCGTATCTTTCTCCTCTGCCTGGTCTGCAATTTCCCCGAAGGCTTCGAGGATTTGTCCCATGAGTTCTTCCACCTGCGCATCCAAACCCTTTATAAACTCTTCTGCCAACTCGTCAGTCCTACTGCAAAATTTCTCTTTAAACTGTTCCAATGCTTCCGAACGTGTCATGTGTTCCTCCTGTTCTAATTCATATGCGTCTCGATTCCTTTGACTATAAAATGGCCTTCAGTATCCATATTCAGGCTGCCGCCTTCAACAGATTCCAAAAGAATTTCCTTTTTGCCCTGCATTCTCAGGATCGACTTGGTGTCTATATTGATCTCCTCGTCTGCGGTTATCTGAATCTCTTTCTCTGCATATAAATTGATTTTGCCTCTTTTGAGCATTTCTATCTTTACTGTACCGCCATTACACTTAACCACGATTCCTTTAGAATCTATAGCTATTTCCTGTCCGCTGGTAACATTGAGAATTATGGGATCCATATTCGTCATAGCTTTATTGCCCCCTTGCTTATCATGGTTGCCGCCGGCATCGCCATTGTCTTCATGCCTGCCGAAGCTGTCACCGCTTTTCTTGTTCCTTGTTCCCCGAAAACTGCCGCTGCCGGTTTGATTGTTCCTGTCTGTGCAAAGGATATCGCCTTGGTCACTGCTCTCGTGGCCGGTGTCTTAGAGACATCCAAGGTCTTTACACCCAATGCTTTCGAGACGGGCATGGTATTCACCTCCGAGAATTTTGATATATCCATTCTCTTCATGACTGGTGCATTAGATATTGCTGCGGTGTCAAAAACCTGCATCCTTGCAACGGACATATTCTTTAATAAAGGTTCCTTTATAACCGCCGCCGTTCCCACTGCAGGCATTTTCGTAAGTGCCATTCCACTCATAAACGGTTCCATAGTGACTGCTGTCAGCTTTTTGGCAGGCATTTTGGCAGCCTTCAGATCTTTCATTCCCTGCTTCTTTGATACCGCCGCGCTATCTCCCATATCCCAATTCTTAGGCGTATCCTCTTTCAGCTTAAAATCGCTTACAGCGCTGATTGCGATCACATCACCTGTTTTCTTGGACGGGAAGTATACCCTGATCTGATCCCCCACCTCCGGCATATAATACCAGCCGCTTCCGTCCGGGGAGGAGGAAGGCGTAGAAAACGGGAACCAGTAACAGTCATCACCGGGATAATCGTCATCGATCCGCAGATGGATCTTCATGTTTTCCCCCTGTACCTCTTTCACCGTCCCCTCAAGGGCCGTACCTACAAGCTGCATTGGATAAACAGGCTTCTGCAGAATGGCCTGTCTGCTCTTCAGGATGATGAATTCATATACTGTACTGCCTATGGTGCGGTATTCGATCTCACCTGCGGCCAGCTGCCTGCTCCGGAAGGCAATATCCGAATACAGTGGAACGCTGTTATCCAGTTTTACCTGATAACGGATTGCATCCGAATCCGTAATCCCGTCCCCCATTTCCTTCCAATAGGCAAGTTCATCCATATCTTTCCATGTATTTTCTATGGATACCACATCCATCTGCGCGGGAATCTGTGCCGTTCCCGCGTACATGCATATTTTTTCCCTGACCTCACTGCACACGAAAGGCACATGCAGAGCCGACAGCATCCTCTTAAGGAACTGCCAGTCCGTCTCCTGATACTGAACCGCGATCTCACCTAAAGGCGCATCGGCAAACAGGTTCTGGCATTCCGCACCGGGATATTCCCCGATGATCTGTGATACAAGACTACCGTATGTCATAGTAGTATCCTGAAAAGAGCGGGATTTCTTCTTGATATCCATCTGATAGCTCCATGACCTTGCAGACAGAGTCACATGACAGCTTTTCCCCATGCTCTGTGCCGTGAGTTTTGTGATGACACCACAGAACAACGGCGCCTTTTTCCCATTCCTTTTCCCCGACAGCACTACCGCCTGTCCACTGCCTGTCTCCTGGATGGGAATATCCATATTTTTCTCACCCATATCCGCGGTAAGCTCCATGACGCCGTGCTCTCCCGGTTTATGGCTGATATGCACAGACAATATTGTTTTGACCTGTAATCCCTTTAATTCCAGATCATGAATCCCATATGCCATGCTCCATGCTCCTTTCGCTTCTTATATATACTATATACACTCAGTTTTCGTGAATTTCGTATCCGTGCAGCTTGATATATTCCCTTCTAATGGATATATCCGCTTTGTGCTCTGTGTCATTTTTGATTTCCATAAATGTTCCGGCCTTCATGGTGATTGTCTTCCCGTTCACGGTAATTTTCTCCCCTGCAAAGACAGACACTCCCTGCGGTGCATTCATCGTCACACCACCTTCTTTATCAAGAAAGAGCGTGGAACTCCCTGCTATTAGCATCACCCCTTCAGAAACTAATTGCACGGAACAACCGTTGCAATCAAAAATATTGCGATCATCCGGATCGTCCATGGGATCTTTTTCATCGGCCTTCGGACTTTTGTCCTCTTTCCCCGCTTTGTCCTGTGCTCCTGCACCTGCCGCNNCGGCGCCGCNGCCTGNNNCNCCNNNGTCGGATGAGCCNCCNCCNCCTGAACCGCCNCCNTCNGANGAGCCNCCNCCGCNTGAACCGCCNCCNNCNGATGAGCCGCCTCCGCNTGAACNGCCNCCATCAGATGAGCCNCCNCCGCNTGAACTGCCNCCNNCNGANNNGCCGCCGGAGCTTTTCTTACCAGAACTGCCCTTACCTGAACCACCCTTGCCTGAACCGCCCTTGCCTCCGGAACCTTTGTCCGCTGCCGGCATATGGCTGTCATGCTTGGTAACCACGTAGCCCTCTTTCTCATCGCAGGTCGGAAAATACACGCGGATGCTGTCTCCCTCTTTCGGCATGCTGTACCAGCCGCTTCCATCCGCTGATGCCGCCATTGTAGAATAGGGAAACCAGTAGGTGCCCTGTTCCGTAGTCATGTCACCGTTTAAGGTCACCCGCACCTTGTCGTTTTCTATCTGGGCGGTTTTGCCGTCCATGGAGATTCCCGTGATACGCCTGTTATACTCCTGCGGCTTTAAGAGTCCTTCCCGTTGTTTCAGTTCATAAGTAGTCAGCAGAAGCCCGTCCCTAAGTGTCCTCTTAAGACCGCCGACATACCAATGCCGCCCTCTGTAGACCAATCTGCTGCCAAGCGTATGCACACTGTAGCTGTCCACAAAATATTCCACAAATTTCTCCGGCTTTAACCCATCAAACCCATTCTGTGACAGGAAATCGTATCCTTCCAGATCCTTGCCCATACGGTAGGGCTCGCTGTCCCAGTCCACCTCGATATCTTCCGGAGAAAGTCCTGCCTGAAAACGCGCGGTATGATAGGTTGCATCCGCATACAGGCTGTCCGAATAACCGCTCAGAAATCTGCGTAAGAATTCCCAGTCTGTCTCTTCATACTGAACCCAGATCCGCCCGATGGGCTCTTCCGGCAGGTTCTTCATACAGATACATTCCGGATANTCCTTCATCACCTCTGCAAGCACGGAATGATTGGTTCTTGAAGTATCCTGAAAGGATCTCGTCTTTCTCTTTGTATCCAGCAGATACGTGGCATCATACGCTTTCAGTTCCAGATTTCGGTGATTGCCCACACGCTCCATACTGCTGTCCGCCACCATACCTTTGAACAGGATCTTTTCTTCTCCGCCTTCCATATACAGGACCGATACATCCTCCGGCAGTTCATCAAACACCTCTCCTTCGCCTTCCCCGTTCAGTACGGCAGACAGGCGCAGGTATCCATGACGGTTAGGACTCTGGGTGATTTCCAGTTTATCCATAGAGATCACTTCACCGAAAGACAGATATAAATCTTTATAGGTAATTGCGTTTTCCATCTTCTACGCTCCTCATATGCTGTATTTATAATTTTCCTGCCGCATTCCGATACGCCTACGCAGGGTCGGACAGGAGTTCATTTAACCGGACGACCAGCGCCTCCAGCATGATCCCATACGTTTTCTTGTCTTTCTCATAGCAGTTATAGTTNCCCGCCACTCTGCCGCTTCNTNCCCGTATGCGGAANGCCACGTTATGCACCCAGCCTTTGCCCGTNGGGGTNCGGTAGAGCAGATAATCAAGGTTTTCCAGTACCTTTTCTCCGGTAACTTCCGCGTAAGAATTCATCTTCCGCATCCCTTCTTCCAGCTGCTTCTTCCATTTGCCTATGCTCATATTCATGATCGGTTTGTCAGTCAGCGTGATCATCTGGCTGATCCCTCTGTCGTGATCCATNAATATGGCCGCCTCATCGTTTTCCTCTACNCCGGTATAGANATCCTTGATATAGGGAATGGAAATCTGCTCTGACAGCACAGTCCGAAGAGTAAAATCAAATTTCTCCTGATTGGGAAAGACTACAGTTTCCTGCCGCACTGCCTCCAGTACTTCTTCCAAGGTAANTTCCGCCTGATTCTCCTTATCCACACCGATTTCCTTCTCCGCTTCCTCAAGCTGCCTTGCTTCCTCTTCCTTCTGCCGCCTTACCTCCCGTTCCAGCAGGGCGATTTTCTCATCTATATATTCCATCTATGCACTTCCTTNCTTCTATTAATAAGAATTGATAAACTCTTCTATCAAACTAGCAGCCGTCACAGCAGNATCATCTGCCTGCCTGCGCCTTCCTGATGCTTCCANCCTGCGTTTCCGTTCCTGCGGGTCCTCAAGATATCCAGAAGCCCNCGGTAGCAAGCCTCATTGGATGCCTTTTTCGTATTTACTTCACCCGCTTTCTGCACATACCACCGGACAAATTCCGGTGAAACATGCCCTCCGTTTCCAAGCAGCATCATGGCAAAACCCACATCATGAACATCCGCAGTGCCNGTCTCCATTAGCTCCCGTGCATATTCCGTGAGAAGCTGCGGCCATAATCCCGCGCCCCCTTCCTGTACATAGGGAACATGGATGCGGTTTGCCGTATCGTATTCCGTCTGATAATCCTCGAAATTCTCATACACTGTTCGGAGTCTCGCACCCTCCTGCAGCCGGAATCTCCCCAGCTCCATCTCGCCGTTCTCCGGCGGACTTTCATTTAACATAATCTCTCCCACGCCGCCCCGGCGCCCTCTCTCATAGTCCATGGTGGCAAAGCGCACTTTCAGATAAGTGAGCTGTCCCGTAGCCGGACATTCCAGCGGACAGGCTTCTTCCATACGGTAGATATTGCCGCCGTAAAGAATCAGTCCCGCATTCAGATACAGCACATCTTTATCCCANTCTAATCCGCATCCTTCCAGGATACCGTCACCGTATTCACTGAAATACATTCTGCTGAGGCTTAAGGGGTAATCTCTGAGTTCGTCAAGCATGCTCTTCTTTAGCAGATTCTTATGTTCAAATACCGGATATTCATATCGAAACACCTTCGTCCCTCCTTNGCTAACAGATCGCTATTTCATCCACATGCATCGTCTCTTCCATCCCGATGATGCCGAAGTGATATTCATAATACAGTTCTGCCTTATAGCGGATAGGCAGGAATTGTTTTAAGACAAACTGTACTTTTTTCTCCAATCTCTCATTCTTTTTCCTGCCGATATAAATCAGGAGTTCGTAGGGATCATCATTATTTCCATAGACAATGCAGCTGGGAATCAGCGNCGTCATCACACGGCGGAACAGCTCTATGCTGTCCCCTTCCCGGTACATGGTCAGAATCCCTTCTGACAGTATTTCTCTCTCATCTCCCTGAAACAGCCCGTAAGCCTCCGCGTTGTCTGCTCCGTAGTCGCCCTTCATAAATGCTGCCCCGAGCAGCTTCTTGTAGTATTCTTCCTTTGTCATTCCCGCACGGATATCATTTTCTCCAAGCTGATGGAGCAGAAGCTGAAACAGTCCTCTTCTCATGGCCGGANANTCCGTCACATCCGGNTGGAACAATTCTTTAAATACCTTGTGAAAACGGTAATTCGGATTGATTTCCACCCTGCAGGGCTCCGGCAGTCTGGTGATGTTCAGATATTCTTCNGCCAGCTCCATATAGGGGCTGTAGGAACGGGCGGGACTGAATCGGATATTCTCTTCCCCTATTCCCTGCGCCTTCGCCTGAAGCAGTATTTCCCACAGATAATTCATAGAAGTCTTCCCTCACACATATATTCTCCGTACATAAGCTGCACCTCTGATACCAGAAAACTCATGATGTCCCTGAGAAGAAAGGTCTGAGTACCCTTCCNGCGAAACAACAGGATCAGACACTTCCGGTACTCTCCTTCCCGTATCTCATCCANGATGAAATCGTTCATGGAATAAGTCTCGGATGTTTCCGTAACCTGCTCCCGGTCCAAAATCTCATACCCTTCATACGCCACATACTCTTCCATTCCATAGCCCTGTATGAATCTGGCCAGTTCTCCTTCGGTTCTGACTCTCCGGTCCTGCCTCCGCCCGAACCGCTCAAGGAACTCGTCTTTACGCTGATTCGTCATAAGGGGATAGGTAAAACGCTCAAATTTACGGTTTTGACCGTTACGTATCATGTAGACCTGCCACTTGCGCGCCTCTGCCTCTTCTCCCATGATGATCAGTCTGTTTTCCTTCTGACGGATGCTGTGGATATGCACTTTATCATCGATCAGATAGACATGTTCATTGCCGTACTCCCTGATGGAGATCGTATGCTCATAGCTCTTATGGTCTTCACAGGGAACCGGAAACCCCACACTGTCCATCTGCAGCTTCCTGATATTCCATATGGGGATAAAATCTTCATGAGCCCACTGTGCAAACTCTTCCAGATCCAGCTCGATCTTAAGGACCGCCTGTGACGGCCATGCTTCCTCCGGCAGACTGACCAGATCCACATCGATATACTTATGCAGATATGGCGCATTCACCGTCTGCCACGGAACCCCATTGCTGACAAACACCTCATACAGATGGCTGATCTCCCTAAGATAATCCTCGTTCTTTCGGACCTCAAATTCCGCCGGATAGTCTCCCCTGTCCGTATACACTCTGCCGCCTATCTTTTTTCGCGCAAGCAGTTTTTCGATTCCCAGATAATCGTACTCCATGAAATAGGTCTTCACCCGGAAACGGCCTTCCTCCTTAAGCTGCGTGAGAATCTCGGGCATCTCATACTCCCTGTCATGTACATCCTCTTCCCGTATGGGCGAAAGCAGATGGTGGGATGAATCCACATACTCCTTTTCNATGATTCCCAGTGTGACCTGATACCGGTTAATATCGAACGCAAGGTCATCCATGATACGGCTCTCTAATTCCCTGTACATCTCCTGATTGGTCTCATACAGGGACAGAAAAAGCTGCTCCACAATATCCTTAAATACAACCCGTTCCTGAAGGCTGTCGATCAGGCTGATCTCTTTCTTGATCATTTCCTCCATGTCTGCCATACGCTATTTCCTTCCGTCAAAGAAATTTTCCTCCCAAGTGTCATCCTCGAAGGCAAAGAACGTCTCCTCACCCTGTTTGAGAAGCTCGTTNTCACGAAGTACCGGAAGTACAATGAATCCCCACCTGTCCCTTGCNGGCCAGACGAAGAATTTGATTTCTCCTTCCAGAATGATATCCGTCTGCTCCTGGATGACAGTACCCGCATACTGTTCGTTGAAATTCTCCTGCGTCACATGGGTAAACTTAACCGCATCATAATTGAAATGGTATACGGTGAGTTTCTGCCCCGTCTCGTCGCGCAGATACAAGTCAAGCTGTTCACCGATCTTAAAGCGTGATATGTATCCGATATCCTGCTCNTTNCGCAGGCTGTGTATCAGGACCTTCTCCCTGTTTTCATGGGTATACGCCGTCACTTCATAGGGAAGGGCGTTGACTCTGTACCCCTGGTTGATCTTCATGTATCCTAATTTCAGATTTTTAAAGTAACTGATGGCACCTTCAAGGCAGCACATCTTGAGTTCACTGCCATGCTCTGAGTCCCNNTCNTTCCTGATCAGACGCCCCGGTACGAATTCTTTAAGCGCNTCCNTGAACAGGCTGGATTTGCAGGACTGCCCNGTAAGCTTGAGCATGCCGTATTCCGCCAGCTCCCCGTTTACAAAAGGTCTTTCCAGNAAACGGTTCATCAGTTCGTAAATATCTGTCCGAAGCAGGTTCTCTATTTCATACAGATAGAACAGAAGGGAGAAATCTCTGCTGCAGGATACCAGCCGGCCATTCTCCCGTAAGGAGATTCTCCACTTATCGATNGGGATCTCTTCCCCGCAGCCGGTCTTAAGTTCATACCGGAACGCCNTCTGGAAAAAGCTTTCCTTGATCGTTTCAGCAATCTCAAACAGATAGTAATAGTTGCTCTTAACCCGGAAATATTCTTCCCTGTCTTTTAACTCATACTCCGCGAATCGTGTGGGAAGCCTTTGCTCCGCCTCCTCATACATCCGGTCGATCCGCTCATACATGTCTCTGTCTTTCACGGCATANTCCGAATCAAAACAAAACTTGTTTTCTCCCAGTGCTTCTAACAGTTTCAGCTTCAAAAGCTGNAAGATACGGAAGGTCAGATTGTTCCCACCGAAATTGGTATTGCCGTTCTCATAGCCGGTCTCCAGATCCACTTCATAGGAGACTCTGTTNTTGCGTATACGGAACCTGCCGGCCGTAAGATCNGTGGTACCNCCGCCGCAGTCCATGATCAGAGCCTGATACCACACATTNTCACTGTACCGCCCCGACCGGATCAGCTCGTTGATGCTGTGAAACAGCACCGCCATCCCTTCATCCAGAACACATTCCGCCTGATACTCCGGCAACAGCTCCCGGAAGAGATCCTCGAAGCGGGCTTTCTGTCTGACCGGCGCAAGAAGCTGTATACAGCGGAATCTGCACTTAAACTGCTGTTGTGCCGTGTAGATTAAGTAATGCAGGAACGCCGACAGCATATCCTTCCGGTGCATTTTCACCTTGACGCCCTCCGCGGTGATCACCTCCTGCTCTCTTAGGGGCGCACTCACCCAGCGTTTGATATCATAGAAAACAGGGCAGTCTTCATCATGATAGGACATGGCNGCCAACCGTCTCGCCTCGAAACCGAAGCGGTAAATCGGTTTTCCGTCCTCCACACCCGCCACACCGATCACGCTGGGAATCATTTCACTTTCCCGGTACTGTTCTGCCTCCGTATCAGCCACACGAACGATCCTGACACTGCCGTCATCGTCATATTTTCCCATGGTGGTATTAGAGCTTCCGAAATCTATGATCAGGGGCAGCATGGTCTCCTCAGTCTNCCGCACATCTACTGCCAGAAGCGGCGTTCTGACGCAGACTGCCTGTTTCGGAAAGCTGGTCTGTCTNCCGTAGTAATGTTCATACAACAGCTCCGACATCTCTTCTCTCCGNAAATAGAGAAGGAAGAATTTATGGCTGTCCGACTTAAACACCGGAACTTCCTTGCCCTTCAACAGGCAGAAGTTCTCTCCCTGCCCATGCTTTAAATACAGGCATGTGTAGATCCGATACTGTTCATCCACCAACAGCAGATTNCCCTCATACATAGGGAAATTCCCCGTTGCTTCATAGTGGTCTGTCAGCTCGATCCCTTCTTCCTCATAGAGAATNAGGTGCGCCGGAAAAGCAATCTTTAAGTCCCGCTCTTCCCGCAGTTCCATCTTATCAAGCAGCTCCTGCAGCCGTTCCATACCGCCTTCNGCATAACCGGTGATATGTCTGTANTCACGGATTCCCCTGTACCGCATGATGAAACGNATCAGCTCTTCTCTCTCCATCCTGCTTCCCATGGGCACCACCANCCGTTCTTTCCGGCAGATCTCCCTAAGCTGATAAGTTGTCATTCCGTTCAGGCTGTCCAGACGGTATGCCGCTTTATCTTCTGTTTTTTCCTCCGTATCTCTGGATAACTTGTAGGTATACCCCATGTATGCCACCGCCCTCCCGGTCTTCCTCATTTCATATTCTTATTCTGCGGCGCCGCCTTCTTCCTGCTCACCGCCGCNCTCATCTTTATCCTGATCCTTATCCTGATCCGAGCCGTCCTTTTTCTCCTCCGCAGCTTTTTTNGCTTCTTCCGCTGCCTTNCTTGCTTCTTCTGCAGCCTTTTCNGCTGCCTCGGCCGCCTTCTTGGCATCTTCCAGCGCTTTCTCTCTNTCGGCATCCTTAGCCTCATNTTCCGCTGCTTTGGCTTCGTCAGCCGCCGCCTGCTTCTCGGCCTCCTCGTCTGCCTTGCGCTTCGCTTCTTCAGCCAGCTTCTTACAAGCTTCGATCTGTTCCGCAAGCATCTTCGCACGCTCCGGCATATCCAGATTCTCATACATACTCTTGGCGGTCTCGAAATACGGNATGGCGCTGACATAATCCTCNCCGTTCATCAGTTCGTTGCCTTTGCTCTCCAGTTCCAGAGCATTCTTCTTATCATTCATCAGGCTCTGGTCGGCCAGTTCCTGCGCCACTTTTTCATCCTCTATGGTCTTCTGGATCTTTTCCTCCAGCTCTGCCATCTGCTCCTGCCGCAGTTTCTCAAGCGCCTCCTCGGCTGCACGCTGTTTATCAAGAGCCTCGGCCCGCGCCTCCTTATCATAGAGACCGGAAGCCAGTGATTTGGCCTTCTTATATAATTCCGCGGCTCCCGCATANTCGCCGTANTCTTCCTTGCCTTCCGCCGTTTCCAGCAGTTCATACATTTCCTGATACTTGCCGATCTTATCCATCTGTTCCCTGATATGGTCGGCGCCGATCCCGCCGTTTAAGCCGGAAAGCTCCAGAGCCTGTTCATAATATTCCAGTGCCTTATTGTAATCGCCATCCTCCATGGCCTGATCGGCCTGCAGGATCTGTTCCGCCAGCAGACGGCGGTTCTCCATTTCATCCTGCAAATCCTTACTTTTTAGTTTCCTGGCGGATTCCGATGCCAGTTTATATTCTTCCACGGCCTTTTCATAATTGNCGTAATCGGCGTACTGCTCAGCACTTTCCATATGCTGTTCCATCTCCCGCTTCCATCCGGTCCTTACGCGGTAGCGGACAAACAGCGTTATTCCGAGGATCAACAGTACAATGAGGATGGGAATAAGAATTGCCAGCACCTTTTTTAGCGTCAGCTTCTTCTTAGGATTCAGGTACACCTTGTCCACAAAAGTGACCGCCAGCGTGTAATTATCAATCTCCGGTTTCTGTCTGCCAAGGATCAGTTCTTCTATATCATCAGCCAGATCCTGCGGTTTAGCCACATCCTTTGCCGCGTCCAANAGCTCTATATTGTCACAGTTTTCCCAGATGCCTCTCGTATAAAGAAGCAGGATATCTCCGTTTGCCAGTTTTCTCTTGCGTGAGATCTGTATCTGCAATCTGCCAGCACTNTGTCCGAGATAGGAATATAAGTTATTGCGCTCCTCATGGGCTGCCGCCCGGTCCTGAGGAATGGTCTCATTTTCTACCAGATTCGCGGTCAGGGACTGGTCCTTGCTCTCATACAAAATCCTGTCGTTACGAAGCAGTACAAACCTGCTGTTTCCTGCCGTGATATATCTGCATTTCACATAGTNGGTCACAGCCACCGCCACGCTNGCGCGCAGTCTCATTCCTTCCCTGTTTGCCAGAAGCTCTTTATGTGCCCTCCTGACNATCTTCTTGAGGGAAAGGGAATTCATGGAAGGATGCTCCGTGAATTCCCTTAAAATACATTCCACTACAATTTTTGCACTGTTTACTTCCTTCTCATCATCCAAGCTGTCCGCCGCCACATAACATGCATAGTCATCCATCTCCACATATGCAAAATAATCCCGATTGAGCAGCTTCGTCCCTTCTTCCGACAAAAAGGCCGTCTGGAATTCTGCGTTCTCTCTTCTCATCTCATTGCTCCATCTGTCAAAAGCACCATAATACTTCCGTTGTCCTTATCCGGCGCCGACGACCGGTCTGCGCACTGTATGATCTTCTCCGCCTTGGCCTGCGCCGTCAGCATTTCATTCGTAAGAATCCCTTCCATTTCCGCATAGGACACCTCCTCAAAGATGCCCTTTGTCATCATCACCGCTATATCGCCTTTTTTCAGGCACACCGGCACTTCGCACAGNTCCATCTGACAGAAGCCGTCTTTNCCTACATAATTCCANANNTCCTTATCACCCAGCGCCCAGATGGTTTCCTGTCTCCCCAGCCGCCCTTCCTGATAAGCACGCTGCGCCAACACGCCTATGGTCTGTCCGTCACACAGCGGAATCAGTTCNCCTCCCCGGAGCAGCGCGATCTTGATCTGTCCCGCCATGGCATAATACAGCTTCCCTTCTGCAAGAAACATAACGCCTACACTGGCNCCNCCCTGCCGTTCCTCCAAGACCTTCTGCATACTCCTGTGCATNCTGTACATGGTTCNCTCGAAGAAATATTCAGGATTGTGAAGCGCCCTGTAGAAAGAANATGCTTCGATGAACTCCCGTACCGCCAGCGCTGCACAGACTTTCCCCGTATTCTCCTTACCAATGCCGTCCGCAAGAACTGCCAGTTTACCCGCGTCTGTTATGGCAATATCCATTGCGTCCGCCTGTATTTCTTTACTTCCGGTAGTCTGCGCCATCCCGTCCTTAGCATCATCCACAGGACGNTCCGGCAGAAGCTGNAGGATTCCTCTGGCTACACAGCATATGGCAAATAGCGCCAGTATTATCTGTACTGTCATTTCTTCACATCATTCCATTCAAAATGTTCGCCGCAGAAAGGAACAAAAACAAATTTGCTCCTTCCCAGTTCGATGGTGTCATAGGGTACTAACTCCGTAGGCACATAGACTGCTTCCTGATTCAGATAAGCGATCCCTGCCGCATCGCCCGGCAGGATGACCGTATTCTTTTTCTTGGCATCATATACGATAATGGTGTGGTTCTTTCTGGATATTTCGTTGTCTCCCAGGATCTGGATGTCCATATCATCACCCCTGCCCACGAAATTCTTGCCGTCCTTAATCTTATAATCCCTGCCCATGCGCGCGCCCTCAATGCACACCAGCCATCCGCACACCGGCGGCACTTCCTCTTCCAGCAGCTCTACGGGCGGCTCAAACCCCTCCGGTGCGGCTGCTTCCTCCACCGCAGCAGTCTCCATATTGCAATAAGGGCATATGCTTCCGTGCTTCCTTGTGCTGAACATATGTCCATTGGGACATCTCATCAAACTCATAACGTATATACTCCTTTCAGGTGATCAGTAACTTAGTTTTGGCAATGAAAATCAAATCTCCGGGTGAAAGACGACAGGGTCTGCCTGTCGTGATCCGGTAGCATAGCCCGTCATCTGCCTTTCGCACACGTATGCCATTGCGCGAATGCAGATCCTCTACGTACCAAGTATCCATACAGTAATTCAGCACCGCATGCTGCTCATCAATCAATGCGCTGTACTCACATTCTTCCAGATCCACATCCACCGGTTCCTGTGGATTATCCCTTCCGATCAACATGGAAACCCTGCCTGCCAGATCCCATGCTTTTACCGGCTTTTCGTCCTCGTCCAGAAGGATCAGCTCCCGTATGCGCCCACCGGCGCCATTCATACTGCCGTATTTCTTTTCCCGCCTATGAGGGGTGAACTGATCGATGAGGTCATTGAGTGCGACAAGCGCCGCCAGCATGAACACCCCAAACAGGGGCCATCTCCATCCGTTTTCCACCCATACCGCCACATATACCGCAATACCTGCGGCACATAGTACGATTCCCGCATCGGTTATCTTCTTCCACATTCCGGTTTCTCCTGCTACTTACACTTAAAAAATGATTCAAATAATTTATCTGTATTTACCGGTCTGGCGCCGCTCTCCATATCTGTCTGCCTGTGAATGCCTGCACCGAAGAACTTATCAAAACTGTTCTTGTATGCCCCTGTGTAGAACGCCTCCAAATCCTTGTAATAATTTTCCTGTTTATCGTACTGCCCGCTTTTCTTCATCTGCGGACTGTTTCCGTCTTGTCTGTGCCCGCCCGCGCCTTCTGCTGCCTGCCGGTCATAGGCCTCCCGCTTCTCTTCATCCCCTAATACGGCATAGGCCTCCTGTACATTGTCGAACTTCTCCCTGTACTGCTCGCCTGCATTGTCGGGATGGTATTTTCTGGACAGCCTGCGATATGCCTTCTTAATTTCCTCCTGAGAGGCATTTTTATTCACATTGAGTATGCGGTAGTAATCCATGCTGTCTCCCTTGTTCCTTACATTGAATATCTGTCATTACCAGTCCATACGGATCATGCGGTAAATCTATGGCGCGGGGATTGCCCGCGCCGTAAATTTATCTGAAATCCTATACGGCGTATCCGCCCTCCACAGCAATATTAGCCATCTTGTCTTTCTTCTGCTTGATCATGAGATAGAATGTTCCCACGCCGGCTTCATCGCCGTAATCTTCCCTGTAATCCACTACAAAAGCGTTAGGATATGTATATTTCCTGACTTCCTGAGATGCGGCGATCACTTCGACGGTGACCTTTCTGTAACAATCCGCCTTCTCCGCCGGAACAAGCGCCCACTTGCCGATCTCCTTAGTCGCATCAAAAGGCTCTCCATCCACTGCCGTCAATATCTTGCCTGTGATCTCTACCGTGGAACCCAAGTCGGTAGACCGAGCATTGGAATCCTGCGGGATATCTGTCCTGAACTTGACAGAGGTGATACTCTGCTCCTTTAATTCAATTGCTGCGCCGCCTTCGATCTTTAATCTGAATCCCATAATTTATCTCTCCTTTCTACTCTCCTGCGAAACCGCCTTCAAATGCCAGTTCCACCATCTTATCCTTCTTCTGTTTTACTAACAGGGTAAACTCACCGACACCGCTCTCATCTGCGAAATCCTCCTCGTATCCGATGACGAACGCATTCGGAAGTGTTACCTGTCTTACGACCTGAGACGCATTAACCACATCGATCTCCAGTTTCCTGTAGCAGTCTGCATTCTCTGCCGGTACGAGAGCCCATTTCGCCAATTTCATGGTATCATCAGCCGCTTCGCCGCCTACTGCCGCAAGGATCTTGCCAGTGATCTTGATCGTGGAGCCTAAGTCCGTAGAACGCGCATTGGAATCCTTCGGAATATCCGCGCCGTACTTCACGCCGGTGACGATCGTCTCATTCAGCTGAATGCTCTCATTTCCTTCAATCTTCAATCTTAATCCCATGTTTTTTTCCTCCTTTTATTTTTGTTCTGGAATTAACTTGTTTTTCTGCCCATCTCTACCTTTAAGTTCTTGGTGTTGTTGTTAAAGGTAATCAGTATATTGCAAATACCTGCCTTGTCATCGATCTCGTAGGATAACTCATCACCCTCCTGCAGGATCGAATTCACATAATCCCTGTCAGCGCCCCATCTGCTCTTCTGACTGTCAGGGTTATTGCTGAAGAAGCTTAAGATATTGTCCTTCTTAAAATCATTGCTGTAGAAACGGAGTATCCGCTCTATATAGGTGCTGACCAGAGTCTTGTAGATTGGTTCGAACTCGTTCTCATTCATCAGCAGATTTCTCGCCTTGTACACCATGATGCTCCGAATGTCTTTGCCCTTATACTGGGCATTCTCAGACGAAAATACGAATCCGAATCCGCTGCTGTTGATGGAGTTCTTAATTGTATTGGTAAACCCGGAGATCTCCTTGGTCATCGTAGTGGTAGCGCACAGCGCATGATTGCCTGCCTCGATATCAAAACGCACGCCCGGATAACTCCTGTTGGTCTTGGGAAAACGTTCTTTCAGATATTCCGGGCACTGCCATGCCGCCACAAGTCCCGCCGCCTCATAAGCCGCGCCGATATATACACCCTCGATCCACAGCTTCATAATATCTTCTTTTTCTTTAGAGAGAGCCGCACCGCCTTCCTCACTTAACACCATCTTCTTATCAAGAATCAGTCCGGACTTATCCTTAGGGATTACCGTTACATTGGGGATGCACGGCACAACGAACTCACTGTATTCCCGCTTCATTAACAGCGCACATTTTTCTTTATATTTATCCACACCGGTGGAAGCCATAGCGCTGAAAGTGGTCTCCTCGCCTGCCTGAAAACTGAAAAATGTGGTCACCTTATAGGGATAGATGGCGTTCATCAGATTGGCAAGGCTTTCCATGGTATTCTGATCGTTCTTCTCCACCTTTTCATTTCCCGCGAAACGAATCCTCTGCAGCTTCATACCCTTGCTCTGTTCCAGTTCAATATTAGGCACGATCGCGAACCATATGGTGTTCTCAAATTCGTTCTTATCATTCACCGTGTTTAAGTAAGTCACCAGTCTGGGCAGGTTGTGGGCTTTGACCTGTTGTTCCAGCTTCGTATTGGTCACTAAGAGAGTGGGTCTCATCCCGTTTTCCTTCACCTTATACTGGTCAAAAAAGGTCTTGACGCCTAACATCTTCTCGATCAACGGCTTTACGACTTTCACGAAATCATCTTTTGTCTGTTTATAGAAATCAAGGTAATTGTTATAATTGGCGATTTCGCGGGGAAGATCCACTTCACTCTCCATAGTGGAGGTCAGAGGACAGAAGGTCCGCACTACCAGATCCCGCACGTACTCGGATTTATTTTCATTGAGGGCATCATAATCTTCCTGAAAAGCCGTGATCAGACCGGTATTAGCACTGTCATCCACTATCGCAAGCTGCGTATTCTCCTCCTTGCTCACTTCCAGAATCTTCAACTCACCGTCATCACCCATGCTCAGAAGCCCGGCCTTAAAATTCTGTCCGCCCTCGGCATGTTCCATATCACCCATCAGCAGTCTTGTCTTGATATCCTCGATGGCTAACGGCAGCATCGCCATGACATTGTTGTAATTCTGGCTGGCCTGCTCGAACATGTAGTTGAGCTTATCTCCCACATCCAGCTTCTTCGGATCACCGTCATCCAGCGCCTCGTACTGCCCGTACACATACTGAATCTCTTTTCTGGACTGTCTGATATCGTCCATAATTTTCTTGGGTGAGATCATATCCAGGATCTTGTCAAATTTGAAATCAACATTGGCGATCCCCATGGCTCCCTTTGTACTGATCAGCGTGAGCAGCATTTTCAGAAAATCATTATCCATATTCAGCGGGATTTCGGTGACACAGTTCTCCGGTATATTTTCTGGTTTTTTCAGGCTGTACATCACCTTCTGGTTATTCGCATTAAAAAACGAATACACCACCGGAGCAAACTTGTCCAAAAATTCATCGAAACTGCTCACGAGCAGATTTTCGTTGATTTCTTTCACTTTGTCGTCATCCAGACTGCTTTTGCCCTTCACATCCCCGATCAACGTAAGCAAATCGTTTCTTTCCGGATTGATTTCCTCAAACAGGATCGTTCGGTTTGTCTGTGTAATTACATCCATTCACTCTTCCTCTCTTTCTTCCCTTTAAGTTTTTTATTGAAAATCTTTCAAATCCTTTCGCTGTATATCCATCAATTAGTTGATACATAGTGCATCTCCATCTCACAGCAGCCATCTTGTGATGTGGCATATATCACGCTGCCATAGGTGAGTGCATACTGCATCTTGCGGCACACAATGGAATTTCCAACCATAACAGATGCTTTTGAATTATGATAGAAAATGATCTTTCTATTCTCCGCCGGATACAAGAACATACGATCCAATTCCAGCAGTGCTGAAAGCTCTGCGTAATTCTTAAGCATATCCCCAACCGCGATCCTGCCTTCCCTGATTGGATGCAGCGTAAACGTCAATGGCGGAATTTCTTCCATTCCATCCGGAAGAAGCGTGAAATACACATTAACCTTGCCCGTGAAATAACACCTGTTTTTCTCTTCTACCGTATCCGAAACAACGACAACCTTTTTCCTTCTGCGGTATACCTTAAAGACTGCAAAGAGGACTAGACATATCACGAGAAACGGTACTGCCGGATAAACCTCCATCCAGGATCTCACCCGTACCGTAATATGACCCATCAGACTTCCTTCCCCGTCAGATACTAAAAGTACAATGTCACCTGTTCCTCTGCCCTGTGGAGCAATATGAAGATAATGTCCTTCCACGCTTGCAGATACTACTTCCTGCGGCAGCTCCTGCAATTCATAACTGAGGATATCTCCATCTGCATCCACAAAATAATCTGTCAGATCCAGCATCTGTCCGTTTGTCAACGTAAGCATTTCTACGCGGCTGTTATTTTTACTGTTCGGCAGCGTATTTAATACATTAATTTCTGAAACTTCGTATGTACTCTCTGAATTTCTGCCTGTTTCCAGATATAAACAATACTTTCCTGAGCTTACAAATGTTGCATGACCCAGAAGACCGGTCTCTGTGACCTCCAATTCTACAGGCACGGGCGTACCGTCCGCCATATTTCGAAATTCCGCATGCCATTCAAAATCGTCGAAAGGCATGAAGCTCTCCATCTGTTGACCATCGTCACCCACAAAATGAATTTGAAATTCCGCTTCTTTATTCTTATAAATATCATCGTTCCATTTAATTACAGGCGTTACATTTCTTCTTCCTATCAGAAAAACCGATATCTGTTGCTTTCGCGCCGTCTCGAACTCGATTGCNAGTTCTTCNTTAATCTCGTTATTTGATAANCTTGCTACCGCATAATCTCCCATAATCCGGGGATGAATNTCATTTCCACCGCTCAAGATTACAACATCTGTAATCTCCTGATTCGAGAAAAGNAATACTGTCAGTTCGTTATAGNCCTTACCATCTGTCCCGCAAANGATTCGTTGACTGCCGCCGTCATATAGGCTGTCNCCTATTTCCCTGACTGAATANCTAAAGTTNGTATGAAACAGATCNTATAAAATGGAAATTAGCTNTTCCGGCNGGCTTGCCTCNTAGCTTTCACCGCCTGTCCGTTCAGAAATATCTCTCAGTACGGCTTGTTCTCCTTCATACGTTTCGCCAAAAGCAACTGTGATAATGGGGGTTCCCTCNTCCTTACAGAGCTCTATTGTCTCCTCAATATCCTGCTCCGAATCATATTCTGTTCTCCCGGTATTGGATCTTTCCAGATCCGTTTCACCATCAGANATCAACACTACCATCTTTCTTCCGGTACACCCGTCCATCAGATGATANGCCTCGCTCAGACCAAGCCCGATATCTGTCTCACCNCTGTTNGNNGCACTCTTTATTGTCTCTTTCAGCTCATCCCNCCNACTCTCCTGNTGCACAGATACGGGAGCACTTTGTGTGATAATGGTGTCATTATAAGCAAGATAGCCCACATGGATNTTTTCTCCATGTATTGTATCCACAAATACCTGTAAAATCTGNGGTATCATCTGCTGCGCATCCTGTTCATTCATGGAGCCGCTGTGATCNANCGCAAAAACAATATTTAAGTCTTCTNTTGTCATGGCTGTTTCTTCTGCCCGACAGTAACTACCAGCCATACCGCATAAAATCAGCGGGATTAGCACCACATATAATATCTTTTTACCCATGTCTTTCTCCAATCATTTAGCTTTATGGTCAATCAGGATCGTCATGTATCGCTTACGGCAATATCATGTATCAGCTGCAAAATATCCTCNATCCTCCTCAACTGACTCTCATCAAACAATTCCATAATGCCCTGATTGATTCCTTCGCCTCTTGTGCTGCCCGTCATGATATAATCGCAGCTTACTCCCAGCGTTGACGCAATCTTATACAAAGTACTGGCTGAAAATCCCTTTCTCCCGGTTTCAATTTCATATAGGAATTTAGGTGATATGCCTACAAGTTCCGCAAATGTCTCTCTCGTGTAATGATTTACTACCCGCAAATATGCAATTCTTTCTCCTACCTCTTTATTCTCTATAGAACTCCACCACCTATTTTGTAATTATGATATATATCTACATNAATCGACTAGGAACTATAGTTCCTGAAATTACCATTTTTTGTTAATTAATCATAGCGCTTTGTTCTTTATTCGTATCTTTTTCAACGTGAATTTATCAATAAACGACGTGGATTTACAAATTTCGTTCAANTCTTCCCATATATACGCATTTCATTTCACACTAACGTTGCTTTTTGCATATTTCACGTTATTTTTCNTATTTGGAAAGATATTCGNTATATTCTTAGCCCATGTAGTGATTGATCCGTGCGCTGTTCGTCCATAGGTCGAAGCCCGGAATGAAAAAGCCGGATCAGNTTGGCATTAAGTCGGAGTGGAGAAAAAGATAAAGATGTTTGCACTTATACAGAAAAGATACGGTTTCACAGATTATCAGATTGCACAGCTTAAATATACCTTCACGATATTGTTTTCAGAATCAAGTAAGTTTGTGATGATTGCATTGTTTTATCGTAATTGTTTCAGCGTATATTTATATGCGGCAATATTGTTGAGTATATTGCGGCTTTCCACAGGNGGTTTACATGTTAAGACTTATTGGGGCTGTTTCGCTGCATCATTTGCGTTCTTCTATGCCTCTATAAGAATTCTGCCGGAGTTTCATATTCCGAAAGTTGTGCTCTCTGTTCTCATCATAGGATGCATGATTGCAATATACCTGATCGGTCCGGTGGCTTCTATCTTCCGCACACAGCCGGAGGGCAACACGAAAAAAAGACTGNTNGCCCAGTCTCTTATCGTTATTTCTATTCATTTGATCCTATTCTGCATGTTTGACAGTATCTATTTTACTGTCGGCAGTTGGATAATTATATTACAGTCCATGCAGCTTATTGCTGCGAAATTCTTTGTAAGGAGGAGGTGAGAAGATGAGTTTTAGGAGTTTTTTGCTTAGTTGTATAAGTATCGGATTCGTAATAAAAATCACTTATCCCAGTGCAATCTTATTCGGTGACTATCCTTATCCAACCGAAGAATTATAATCACGTACTAAAGCCTACCTAACTATTTGGTTGGCTTTTGTATTTTTACCATAAAAGAAATCCAATTCCTATGATTTATCATCATATTTTTGCATTCAATAGATGCACCATATTGTTCAGAAATCTTCTTTACATTATATAAACCCAGCCCTCTTCCTATTCCCTTCTTGCTGTACCCCTTCTTAAAATATTCCCCAATTATATCCATATTCAATGGTGCTCCGATATTCCTTACTTCCAGATTTATCTTATCCCTTGTCTCATCAATCCATAAGCATATCGGTTCCGAGATACATGCTGGCAAAATCAGCGCCTCGCATGCATTAGTGAGCAAATCATTAGTAACCTCAATCAGCTTATAAACAGGCATATTACTCTTTAACGAACCTATATTAATTTTATAATCAATTCCAATTCCCTGCTTTTCAAAACTAATTAATTTTCCATACAAAAACCCAATATAAACAAAATTACCTTGCTGCGGCAACTTATTATACCTATTATCTAAGGCTAAAACATGAATGTACTCACATTGTGCCTTCACCAATTCTTCATAGGTAAGACAGGTATACCGTTGGTTAATAATGGCTTGCAAATGATTGTCAAACTCATGCTGGCGCACTCGTATCTCATCTATGAGCTTCTTATAGGAATCTGCATAAATCTCATGCACCTCGCTCTCAATCTTTTTTTCCTGCATCTGTATTCGATGCCTCTCCCAAGCACCAATTAGAAACACAATAATAATAGCCATTATGAAAAATAATAAATAATCCAAGCCATTAATTTCAGCACTCTTTTTCGCATAAAAAATATAAGAGACAGACATCCAGAAGACACCAGACAACAAAAGCCGTATCCCCTTATTTTCTCCTTTAATATAATTTACTATTCCTTGGACATTTACTTTTCTATACAAAATACACATAGCAGAAAAATTAATAAGATTCATGCATAGATTTCCCACCCCTGTTTCCGTTGTGCCCTGCCTCAAAAACTCTAGCAAACTTACCGTTATCATCTGAATCCCTGCACACAATAATATCATAATTGCAACTCTGAGCAACACTGCATATAGCGGTTTCTTAAATTCAATCGTAGCATACCCTGTAATCACAGCATATATGATAATAGAAAACACACCTGTATGCCCAACATGTCCGCACACAATAAACAGCCCTATATGAATGACGATCACACATATCGCTCGGTAATTTATCTTTATCTTTTCCCCAAATAACCAAAAGAGGCAAACAATGATAGACAGTATTTCAAATAACAAATAAATTACTCTTACCATTGTAATGCCTCTATAAATTTCGTTTTATACCTTATTCCGATATCAACCTTGATATTTCCCCGAAGAGTGATTACACCATTGGTCATATCAATATTACTGATATATTTCCGATTCACTATCGTTCCACGGTTACATTGGATCAAGTCGTCACATTCTGCCTCTTCCAGTATCTGCCTGCAGGTCTTATAAGATATCTTAAACTCTGTCCCGTTTGTCAGATAAAAACATATCGTATGGTTGGTGCTCTGTGCATAAATTATTTCGCTGCACTGTATCGGATATAGGATACCGTCTTTCCTGAAATGCAGCACATAATCATTTTCCCCTGCTATATTACAATCCAATGCTTCAGCCAGCGGTTTCTTGACCTGTTCTACCGCAAACGGCTTTTCTATGTATCCGTAACAGTGTAGTTCCCGATAGGCGTAGATTTCCGGGTCTTGCAACGATGTAATAAAAATAACCGGCGTATATTTATATTTTGCAATGCTTCGTACGGATTCTATAAATCTGATCCCGGATGTATCTCCCGGCTGCGAAATGTTCAGAATAATATCTATAATAAAAAGTTGAATTCTGTTCTGCATGACTAACGCGTACGCATGCTCTATATCTTTTTCAATATANACCTTCACAGGACTGCCGCANTCTTCCAACAACTGCCGGATCAATGCNGCGGTCTTGTCATTATCTTCCAGTATCAGGACTTTCTTTTCCATCTTTATCCCAGTCTATCAACGATTCNTTTATCTTTTCAAAAATCAGATTGTATTTATCTGCCGCTTCTTTTGATTCTATATGATTACTGTTCATGGAAATCTCACAAAATAATTTCAATAAAAGAAGTTCTTTCTCCATATCATGTAATGCCAATGTTCTATTCCAAACTTCTATAAACTCTTCCTTTTCGCCAAACAGAAGATAGTCTGTTGAAAAGTATAGTTTCTTTTTCATCTTTTGTAATGTGCTGAGCGAAATATTGTTTTCTCCGCTTTCCATCTTTTTATATAATTGTGTCGAGATATCAAGCATTTCGGCAAACCGCTCCTGAGTTANNTTCATCTTACACCTTATATCCCTCAGTCTCCTGCCAACCTCTTTTTTTGAATATATTTCACTCATAACCGTACCATCTCCAATATAAATCAATTTTATCTGATAAATTCCCACCTCTCCATATATTTATTAGGTACTAAGAGTATACAATTTATACCCAGTCTCATGACTGCNTATATCATTAATTCAGAAACAAAAAAATAGCATCCCACCGCCTAAAGTGAATGCTATTTCAGACTTGTAAATAAGGTAAGCCACGCATCTTTCCTTATATCCAATGCATCATNANTATTACCTCGCAATGCCCCGTATACGGAAACATATCCACCGGCGTAATCTCCGCCACCCGATACCTTTTCCCGCTTCTCTCACCNTTNCTTCCACCCGCATTTTTCTCCGCACCCTTACCGGTNAGATATTCCAGATCTCTCGCCAAGGTCTCCGGATTGCAGGAAATATATACGATCCGCTCNGGACGNAGTNTGCAGAGAGCATCCATGAATTCCTCCGTGCTCCCGCTCCTNGGCGGNTCCATAAAGACGACATCCACTTTTTCTCCCGCCTCCGCAAGCTGTACCATGAATTTNCCCGCATCGTTTTGATAGAAATTAACATTCCTGATATTGTTGATCTTNGCATTAGTCACAGCGTCCCTNACCGCCGCCTGATTCAGCTCTACGCCGATCACNTTCTTAGCCTGCTTAGCTGCGGCNAGCCCGATCGTACCGATACCGCANTATGCGTCGATCACNGTCTCACATCCCGTCAATGCGGCATACTCTATCGCCTTGTCATACANTTTNTGCGTCTGCACCGCATTGACCTGATAGAATGACTGGGANGAAATGCGAAAAGTTCTGCCGCACAGTTCATCCTCGATATATCCNTTACCGTAAAGTACCTGCTCTTTGTCTCCCAAAACCATGCTCGTCTTTTTATTGTTGACATTCAGAACAATGGTTGTGATTTCNGGATGTAGTTTACATAACGNATTTACNAAATTCCTTTTAGANGGCAATATGGGCGATCCCAGCACCAAAACNACCATAATCTGTCCGGTAGTATGCCCCACNCGAACCAGCACATGCCGCAGCAGCCCATAGCCCGTGTCCTCATCATACGTCTTGAGTTTAAAAGATTTCGCCAGCTCCCTGACGGACACGATGATCTCATCCGCTTTGCTATCTTCCAGAAGACAGCTATCCACAGGTATCACATCATGAGTGCCCTCGCGGTAGATCCCCGACACGATCCCTTTGCCTTTCTGAAAATCAAAAACGGCATGCACCTTATTACGATAGTGCTCCGGCTGTTCCATGCCGATGATCTCGCCAACCTTACCATATTTATTCAGAAGAAGTTCCACCTGCTTCTGTTTCTTTTTGAGCTGCTCTNTATAGGGCANGTCNATATACTGACACCCNCCGCATTTTCCGGCCACAGCNCAGAGCCGTCCGCCCGTGCTTNTATCNGNTTTCTTACCNACTGCGCTTTTTCTCTTCGTATTATACTCCATTTATCTCTACCATCCTTATCCTGGCAAGAACTTCCTTTGCACGGGTCTGCGCACAAAAAAAGCTCCAAGATTTCTCTCAGAGCTATTCTATCATATAATCTTCTCGCGCGGAACCGTATCCCAGCACTTTGTCACACTGCCTCGGCTCCCAGCTTCACACATTCGATCCCTTCCACAAGATCCCGTGCAAGCACGCAATCAGCNTCATTAATCCGAATCGTAAACACATTCTTCTCAGCCGTCTCGCNGAAAAACCGCTGCCACAATTTCTTTTCCTGCCATTCCACAAAAAANGAAATCCGATTCCTCACAAGCAATTTTTCCAATTTATCCTTACTTTCCATGCTGTATACCTTGCAGAATGGAATTTCATGATTAAAAAAAAGTGCGTTAAAATTGATTGGTTCCACAATACCACCCCCCATAAAACTAATTNTCCGTCTGATCTGTCTTCCGTTTCTCCTTTTAGCTTTATGTCAACTTGTANGTTTATTATACTCTACATATTGTGGAAAAATCAAGAATTTCTGTCTTTTTCTACAAATTGCATAAAATTTTATGTAAATCTTGTGTACTATGTTCGCCNTTTTCAGTCAATATGCGAGCTCCGTCCAAGGGCGGTTCCTCTTTTCCAACCAATAATCTNTGCGGCTTTCACATTGNTCATTAAGCCAGTCCGCTGCCNGTTCCACCCCTTCTTCNGTGAGGGGCACTTCGATTGACTCTCTGAGATGTTCCGGCGTNCGNANCATATTAAGCGGTTCCGGCCAAATCGTCACTCTGATNACGTCATCCTCTCCGCTTTTTACTTTCTTAAGCATATAACGCATACCTTCCATGCTGCCGGAGTATTCTTCTTTTTTTATGTAGTTGAGCGGATGAAATGTTTCCTTNTCTATCATGGAGAGTTTCTCCTATATCACATTTTATCGTCCATTTTACCNTAAAAATCCATCAGTCTTTTTCNCTGCTTATTTTTCTAATATCANNCNATTTCAAATAGTATAGCACAACAACTGTGACAAAGTCCATACTTCCTTGCTACTCATGCATATTCATATTCTTGCATATGCGGGACTCCCACCCGTTAGAGTGTTCCATGGCGCACAAGCCGTAAAAAGGCACCCNANTCTATGGAACCGGATGCCTTCCTGCAAACTCTTTCTACATCGTTTCTTTAGCAACAAATGATTTCTTCACAATTTGAAAATCGAATATATGCTGTATATGATCACTAATGTACTGTAAATAAGTTGTTCCGAATAATACCATTAATACTTTAACCTAAATTGTCCTACCAACTCTTCCAAATTGGTGGACTGTGCAGATAACTCCTGACTGGTTGCCGAAGTNTCCTGCGCCGATGCAGAATTGTTCTGTATTACGTTTGCAATCTGCTCTACAGCCAGCTCTAACTGCTTCATGGAATCTGCCTGTGCATCAGACAAGTTGCTGATTTCTTTGGTAGAACTTGCCAACATCGAAATACCATTGATAACAGATTCGATCGCCGCCGTTGTTTTTCCCGTTATCTCATTACCAAGTTCAATCTCTTTGAGCGAATTTTCGATCAGATCCTTTGTCTTCACTGCTGAAGCAGCACTGTCTGTCGCCAGCTTACCGATCTGATCTGCCACAACTGCAAAACCTCTGCCGGCTTCACCTGCTCTTGCAGCCTCGATGGAAGCATTCAGTGACAACAGATTCGTCTGTGATGCGATATCTTCAATATCACCGATGATATTGGCAATTGCCTTGGATGTTTCGTTAATCTTCTCCATCGCGTTATTCAACTGCTTAATATCCTCATTGCTCTTTTCAGCCTCTTCCCTAAAGCTTGCAGCATCCTTAGAAGACTGATTTGCTCTCGCTGTCGTCTCCACCACATTCTCTGTGATATTCTGGATCGTAGCAGTCAACTCCTCTACGGAAGCCGCCTGATCGGTCGCGCCTTCAGCCAATGTCTGTGAACTCTCAGCAAGCTGGGTTGCCCCTAATGCCACCTGCTGCGATGATTCACTGATATTCTGAAGTGTATCGCTCAATCTGTCAGTAATTGTTGTAACGGAGCTGCCCAGAATCTCGAAGTCACCGCGGAAATCACTCACATTTGCAGTGATATTGAAATCTCCACCTGCCACTTCATCAAGCGCTATCTCCAGCTCACTGATACACTGCTTGAGCATGGTAATCGCTTCATTAAAGGACTCCGTCATATCACCGATCTCGTCATTATGCACTTTATGGATATCAATATTCAGATTTCCTTTAGCCAGCTCCGCCGTAGCATTCATTACATTATTGATAGGCTCTACAAACAGACTCGTTGCAAATTTTGCAAGCTTCGTTGCTACAACTACAGCTACTACTGTAACAATCAAAATAAGCACGATCATGATATATGAATTCCGCGAAAGTGTGCTCGATGTTGTATCACCCATCTGAACATTTAAATTCATCAGGTCTTCTGCTGCTGTCTGAAGCTCTGTTAATATAGGTTTCACCGTGTTGGTCATATACGCTACCGCTTCGTCATCGCGGTCTTCCAGCGCCATCTGTTTCAGCTCTTCAGTCACCGTAAGGTATTGCGGCAGAAGATTGGTGATGACCGACGTATATTCCGCTTCCGCTTTTGTGGTACAGTTTACCAACATTTCGTCGTATCTTTCTTGCATTTTTGTCCTTGCATCTGCTTCCTCCGCACTCAGCGACTGCAGAGTTGCCTCATCCGATACCAAGATCATCTGCCTTATTATGGCCGGCATCTTATTCAAATAAGTATTGAACATGCCAATGTCACCCTGTGAAAAACCGTTTGCCACCAATGCGTTGCTGTAACTGTAATTCGTGTAGAGCAGCGTCACAAGACCTAAAAGCCCTGAAATACTGGCAATACATACTACCAGCGTAAAGCAGTACGCTAATTTATCCCGTACTTTCATTTCTTTTACTTTATCAAGCATAATCTTATCTCCCTTGCCAATAAATAAAGTTTATTTTTTTCTCTTTATTTACAGCCTGCTCTATGTACAGCATGATATTCAAATGTCAAGGTGCGGTCTCTTTACAACATAACGCTAAAATTTTTGCAGCAAGAGACAAAACTTACTAGAGTATTATATCACTTCTTCATTTTAGATACAAGACTACAAAGCTAAGTTTTAGCAGCGTTTTAGCAGAATCGACAAAAATATACTGCGAATATGGCCTCTTCGAGATTTTTTTATCATATTTCGCACATAAAAAACCTCGAAAGCCTATACCTTCAAGGTTTTTCTGATATCGGAGTGACAAGACTTGAACTTGCGGCCTCTACTTCCCTAAAGTAGCGCTCTACCACCTGAGCCACACCCCGAAAACAGTTATCATTATACCTAATTCTTACAGAAAAAGCAAGTCCAAATTCTTTTATTTTATACCATTTTATGCCTTCCCACTCTTCTGATCCATAAACAACTCAAATTCCTCCTGCGGAATCGGTTTGGAGAAGTAATAACCCTGCTGGATCTGGCAGCCGATCTGCTTGAGATAATCGCTCTGTTCGGGTGTTTCCACACCCTCGCACAGCGAGGTAATGCTCAGCCTCTTCGCCATGTCAACCACACAGGAGATAATAATCTTATCGCTTTCCTGAAGCGTGTCATCTTTCAGGAACACCTTGTCCAGCTTAATAATATCGATGGGCAGTCTGCTCAACANATTTAAGGATGAATATCCGGAGCCNAANTCATCCATGGAAACNTTTGTTCCAAGTTTATGTAAACCTTTTACCAACTCCAGNGCNCTTTCGGTATTATCCAGATAGATACTTTCNGTCAGCTCAAATTCAATCAGNCCGGANGGAATCTGATATTCCTCAAACAGTTCGCGTACATANTCCAGAATATGCATTTTGTTTAAATGAATACGCGACACATTCAATGAGATCGGCACAACGTTCTTCCCCGCCGCCATTCTGTCGGCAAGAAATTTAAATGTCTCCCGATAAACATAATAGTCCACATCCACAACCTGTCCGCTCCGCTCAATAAGCGGTATGAACTCATCAGGATAAACAAATGTGCCGTCCGGTTTCTGCCAGCGCACCAACGCCTCCGCTCCGATCAACCGCAGTGTCTCCGTCTCGATCTTAGGCTGGTAATANACTTTTAATTCGTGATTGGCGATTGCCTTCGGCACGTGTGAGGTGATCTCCACTTCCCGCTTGATCCCCTCCATCATGCTGTGATCAAACAGCACACAGCAGTCGCTGTCCATTTCCTTGGCAACTTTCCTTGCCAGATTGGCATTGGATACCGCCGTCTCCGCATCCAGACTTCTGCTGTTCTTATCAATAATACTGATTCCGGTACAAAACTGAAGACGGCTGTTGAGATACTTCTCTCTGAACTTGGTCTCCCACTCTAAATTCACTTTGTGGATAAGCTCCTTGAACTGCTCATTTGTTATATCTTGACGCAGAATATTGGCAGTAACAAAATTATCCGAATAGACTCTGGAGCAGCAGATCAGCCGAACGCTATTCTCGGTTATCTCCTCCACAAAGTCACGGAGAAGCGCATTCCCCACCTGATAGCCGTAGGTATCATTGATATATTTAAAATGTTTGATATCGGTATATACAATCGATATCCGGGCATCTCCGATCTGCTCGATGGCCTTCTCCAGCTTCTCCAGAAATACCTCATACCTGTCCAGCCCCGTCAGTGAATCTTTCATATGGATTTCCTCTGTCTGTGTCTCATTTTCATTTATCTGTCTTATTAATGTATCCATCTGCTCATCCTCTAGTACTTGCCACAGCCCTGTGCAAGGACTGCCTGCAAATATTCCCACATACGCTGTACAGAAGCAATATCAAGGCTCTCCTGTGCCGTATGCACATCTGCCATATCCGGACCGATCGAAACGCAGTCAAGACCCGGAATCTTAGATGCCAGTATGCCACATTCCACACCNGCNTGAATCGCCTCCAGAACAGGCTTCTTNCCATACATCTTCTCGTAGATCTCTACTATGATATCACGAAGCGGTGATTCCGTACGATANGCCCAGCCCGTGTAGGCATTCCTGACTTCCGCCGNNGCTCCTGCCNCTTNCGCAATCTCCTGCATCTGACGNCACAGNGCCTCCCTATCCTCATCCACGGAGCTTCTGACCGCATAAGNCAGCTTAAGCNCCCCCTGCTCCAATGTNACAACNCCCAGATTCAGGGAAGTCTGCACCAGTCCTNNCAGTTCACGGCTCATGGCANTCACGCCGTTTGGCAGTTTANACAGACATGTAATCGCCTGCACAGTGGAGTCCGTGTCATAGTGCTTCATCTGCCGCCCCTCTTCACTGCCACTCTGCCCGTCCGGAAGCTCCTGTTGATTTACAACTCTGCAGTCAACCGTAAATGCCGGATCTGTATCCCCCAGCTCCTGCCTGATCCTGCCGGCTTCCTCCTGTGCATAGGCAATCGCCGTTTCCACCATAGTTATGTCAACTNCAATCACTGCTTCCGCTTCCCGGGGAATCGCATTATCCGCCAATCCNCCANGCATNGTAACNAGACTNANNGCAAANCGCTCCGACATTCCCTTAAGAATACGTCCCAGCAGACAATTGGCNTTGCCTCTTCCCTTATNGATCTCAATCCCGGAATGCCCGCCCAGCAATCCNGTAATCTTCACCTGNANTAACTNCCGATTCTGNCCTGNCGCACTCTGCTGNNCCGCCTCTTCNGCTGCGTTCTCTTCCNGCAGCGGTATGNTCACATCCACTCTGGCACCGCCCGCGCAGCTTGTGATGACNACGCCCTCTTCCTCCTGATCCAGATTGATCAGCCGCNTGCCTCNCAGCATNGACAGATCNATTCCTTTTGCACCCTCCATNCCGGTCTCCTCATCCACCGTCAGAATCACTTCCAGNCGCGGGTGGCTGATGTGATCGGCATCCAGAAGAGCAAGTGCATAGGCGACCGCAATACCNTCATCGCCGCCCAGACTCGTTCCCTGCGCATGGATTCTGCCGTTCTCCACGCACAGCCTTAAGGGATCCTTCTTCATGTCAATGTCACAGTCGGGTGCGCTGACCGCAACCATATCCATATGCCCCTGCAATATATAGGGCTCCGCCTGCTCGTATCCCGGCGTTGCATCCTTAATAATAATGATATTAAACAGCTCGTCCTGTATACATTCTANACCTCTGTCCGCAGCAAACTTTTTCAGATAATCACTGATCTGCTTTACATTGCCGGACCCGTGCGGAATCCGGGTAATCTCCTCNAAATAATGAAATACGCTCTGCGGTTCTAATCCATCCAAAACTCCCATTCCGTCATCCTCCAAATTGTATTGATCTATCCGGTAAATCTTCATAGATTATATTTTACCATAATTTATGTATTTTACACTATACAAAAAAGTTCACGCGTCCATTTTATTTCATAGGAGCACTTTCCTATGAAANATAAAAAGGTAAAGNGNCTCCCCCTCTACCTNNTTTCCAACTTAATGCTTAATCTCCATGCCGGACGCCGTCTCACCGACTCATCCGTTATGATCCTCTCGTTGCGGTGGATACTGAGTAACAATCCGATCAGCGCCGCATAAGTTATTNCCGTGNAGNTGCCGGATGATACAAACGGAAGCTGTATGCTGTTCACAGGACAATATCCGGTATTGATCAGAACTCCTTCCAGACAGTTGACCAGAAATACCATAAAGCAGGCNGCGCCTATCATGAATCCCAGTTGGTTTTTCTGATTTCTCACNATGCGAANCGCCCTTACAGANACCGCCACAAANGCCACGACCATAATCAGACCTGCCAATATNCCNTAAGTACAGATCAGNTGCAGTAAAACAAANGGTGTGGTGGGATACNANATCGGAGCTCCTAAAAGCCACGACTTCGTACCTTGTATGATTGCACCNTCCATAAAAANTGTGNTGTCGGATGCCCCGATGANCTTTGCNGCGCTCCANTCCCGTCTGATCCACAGATAAATATAACCTGCTCCTTCGGCATATTGATCGGGATGGATAAACGCCATCAGACGTTCCTCCCGAAATCCTTCCCCGTCCCACAAAATTATCATTCCCATAATANCCAAAATAGCCNNCAACAGCAGATGCGCCACAATGATGGCCGTGGCNGTCTTCTTATTTACAGCAAACCANCCTTTCCAAACCGCAATNATTAACAATACNGTACACATCATATATATATTGATNGCTGCATACCGCGAGANCGCAAGATAATTTGTAAGCAGCATAATAACAATCTGCTGGCCGATTCCACAGNCAATCGCGCTGTATCCCTTTCCTCTNNGCCGGTACAGGATTCCCGCATAAAGCGGAACATAGAGATAGGCAAGCATAAACGATATGGGCATCGCTCCGTGTCGCCCTGAGTACATCAGCCCGATAAACAAGGCAATCGTTACAAACACATAGGCCCCGTAAGCGTACCGTCCGATAAAACTATAATCAAGAAAATACATTCCGGTCATCACNCCGAAAGACAGCAGCAGCACNAAACACTGCCCNATAAAATATTCNGGATACTGCGCCAGACCATCCACCGCNGATATCACAAATAATCCCGCAACNCTGAACACAAAAGCCATNCCGATCATCTTAAAATCTGTCTGNGGNCTATGTATCCTGTCCAGTTCCACACCNACCNNCACCGGNTCNCCCATCTCCCGCACTGCCTTTGCAACCGCTTCCTCNTGGGACTCACCCGCCTCTTCANAGGCCGCCGCCTGATCCTCTATATGATCGGATAATTCTCTCGCTACACCGGCCCTTGCCTTAACNCANCGAATNTGTTCCGTAACGTTTCTGATAAACTCATCCATCACCCCATCGCCTCCCACAGTACGTTCANTACGGCAGTCTGNTACTCCTGCCANTCTTCCTTNCTGGACTGTTAAATANTTTCTNCCNTCTTTNGTAATNCTGTAATACTTNCGCTGCTTCCCGCTCACCCCGCTCTCGTAGGATGTCAGATAATTCTTGCCCTCCAGCGCATGAAGCAGCGGATAGAGTGTCCCCGCCTTCAATACAAATACGTTATTGGATTTCTTCTGCANNGTCTCNATCATCTCATACCCATACATATCCTGCTCCTCCAGCAAACGCAGCAATAGCATGGANGTACTTCCNGAAATCAGCGATTTGTCTATTGCCATGNNATTGTTTCTCTCCNTTCTATANNTTATGTAAACCANNCANTCTTANNTCANCTGCTNCGGNNCNANAAGTNNTTCCNCTCTTATATATAGATCATCTATATATCTTGTGTTTTTATTATATATAGATGATCTATATATGTCAAGCCCACTTACTTCCTTTGCATGGGTCTGCGCATATAAAAAGAGACACGACCCAAGCCATGTCCCTTACTTCATTCGCTATATTGTCTGCCTAACGATCCTTACTTCAGATTCGCCTTAGCCAGCTCCGCCAATGTGGTAAATCCTGCTGCATCATTGACTGCCATCTCAGCTAACATCTTTCTGTTCATGTCCACGCCTGCATTTTTCAGACCAAACATGAATTTGCTGTAAGATAAGCCATTCATTCTTGCAGCCGCGTTGATACGTGCGATCCACAACTGTCTGAACTGACGCTTCTTCTCTTTTCTTCCTGCGTAAGAAGATGCCAAAGCTCTCATTACAGACTGCTTTGCTACTCTATACTGTTTAGATCTTGCGCCTCTGTAACCTTTTGCAAGCTTTAATACTCTGTTATGTTTCTTTTTAGCGTTTACACCGCCTTTAATTCTTGCCATGTCTTTTTCCTCCTTTTACAGATAAGGTAAAATCTTCTTCATATTCTTAACATTCGTTGCATCTGTCATAGCCGGCTTTCTAAGATTTCTCTTATTCTTAGTCGTCTTCTTGGTTAAGATATGGCGTTTATAAGCTTTATTTCTTTTCAGCTTACCTGTTCCGGTTACTTTAAAACGTTTCGCAGCAGATCTGCTTGTCTTCATTTTGGGCATTGCACAATTCCTCCTATATTAATAAATTTTTGAGATATCAATCCAAGATATCAGTTTATTTCAACTAAGCAGCTATCGCTTCTCAGCCAAAAACATAGTCATACTCCTGCCTTCAACCTTAGGAGCCTTATCCACAATCGCAATGTCGGAAAGTGCTTCGGCAATATCATCCAGAATATGCTTACTGTTATTCATATGCGCCATCTCACGACCGCGGAAACGAAGTGTGATCTTTACCCTGTCGCCCTTGCTGATAAACTTTCTGGCGGCATTGATCTTCGTGTTAAGATCGTTGGTGTCAATATTAGGGGACAGACGAATTTCCTTGATCTCAACGGTTTTCTGTTTCTTCTTCGCCTCTTTCTCTTTTCTGGTCTGCTCATACTTGAACTTACCGTAATCCACGATCTTGCAGACAGGCGGTTTCGCCGTAGGAGCAATCTTCACCAGATCTACGCCCGCTTCCTCTGCCAGTTTCATGGCTTCTTTCGTCGGCATGATACCGAGCTGTTCGCCGTCCTCGCCGATCACACGCACTTCTTTGTCTCTAATCTGTTCGTTAATGAATAATTCGCTAATGGTTCTTCCCTCCATACCATAAGAAAATATTAAAAAAAGTGGATAGCATAACTATCCACTGATCAATTCATTATATTCATGCTTCTCTACTCTGCCACTATGGTAGAGTTCAATCAGAAGTCCCGAATTATGAACGCTTGCGAACTCAATCGTTGCAAGGTGAGAGTGGATACTCTGCTTGGATGTCGTGCGTTCTCGCACATTTGCTAATGTAACACAAGATTGGGGCTGTGTCAACCGGTTTTGAAGATTTTTACCGAAAAACTTTTATAAACCTTCGCCCTGCTCTGTACACTCATGAAAGATCTGATTAAGTTCCCGGTTCAACGCCTTGATCGTATCCGGATCGATCTTCACAACCTCTCTGTCATAAGTCATGACACCGTTTATTTCCGTCTCGATATCACTGACCTGCGTGTAGATTGCCGTCGACAGTCCGCACGCAACATTCGGAAAAACTTCCTCTTCTATCAGTCTCCGATATCCCGCAGTCAGCGCCTCACCGGAGGGATAATGCCGATAGCCGAATTTCCTCTTGCTGAACATATGTCCCGCAACCGGATAAGCATATCCGCCGAATTCCGTCAATGCCACCACCCGGTCTTTCTGCGGCGAAACCGCAAGTCCGCGTCGGTAGTTGTGGATACTGTACATATCCCCGCCCTTTTGGTCAAACCATCCGCACGCCTGATTGATCAGCCGGGTCTTATCCAGACTGCGCAGTTTCTCAGTTATTTTCGCGGCATCGAACTGTCCCCATCCCTCATTAAAAGGAACCCATGCGGCGATACACGGATGATTATAAAGCTGTTTTACCATGCCTGTCAGATCGCGGCAGTACTGTCTCCTGCCCTCCGGGTCTTCCCGCTTGAATCTTCGGTAATTGCTGTCGGACATCTCTCTGGCGATACTGTCGGAAAAATTCGCAACCCCCGCCACAAATGCCATGTTGTACGCTCCGCCTCCGTTCGGCATATCCTGCCACACCAGCATTCCGATCCTGTCGCAGTGATAATAGAATCTCTCCGATTCCACTTTAACATGCTTGCGGATGGTGTTGTATCCCAGCTCCTTCTGTTTCTCTATGTCATAGACAAGCGCCTCATCACAGGGCGGCGTCATCAGACTCTCAGGCCAGTAACCCTGATCTAACAAGCCGTTAAAGAAGTATGGTTTATTATTCAGGAAAAATCTTAATATCCCCTTTGCGTCCCTGTCCACCGAAACTTTGCGCATTCCGAAATAGGACGTGACCACATCGTCCCCCAGCGCAATCTCTACATCATAAAGGAAAGGATCTTCCGGCGACCATGACCGAAAACCGTTAAGACCGATCACACAGTCCTTCCCCGGATCGGCCTGCGCCTGCGCGATGACCTTATCCTGTTCCATGATCGTAATCTGCATGGTCTGCTCACCTTTGCTTATTGCTCTTTCCTGATCAGACCTCACCGTTTCTATCGCATCGGCTCTGCCATTCATCCCCGCAGTCTTAAATTTGAACCGTACCGCACTCTTATCATAGAGCGGCGTAATCTTAACCCACTCGATATATTCTTCCGGCACACTCTCCATCCACACCGTCTGCCAGATTCCACTCTGGGGCGTATAGAACAGCGAACTTAAGATTCCTTTCTTCGAAAGCTTCTGCTTTCCCCTCGCATGGGGACTCCACTCGGTTTCATCCGTGACACGAAGCGTCAGCACATTTTCATCCTGCAGCATATCTGTCACATCGAAATGAAAAGACAGATAACCGCCCTTATGCTGTCCCAGCGATATGCCGTTTAAGAATACCTCACACTCCTGATCGACCGCGCCGAAATGAAGAAGCACACGGCTCTTCAAAAACCCCTCCGGCAGTCTGAAAGTTTTCCGATAATGCAGATACATCCCCGGTTTCAGCTGCTCCTCCATGCTGGACAGAACCGTCTCCGGTGAGAAAGGAACCAGAATTTTTCTGTTATATTCCGCCGCCTCTATCTCTGCCGAATTGCTGATACAGCAGTCCCACTCCCCGTTCAGATTAAAATAACTGTCCCTAACAAGATTTGGCCGCGGATACTCCTGCCATACCTGTTCCCGATTCAAATTTCTGCCCCATCTGCTGAACAATTGCGCCATGCTCTCTCTCCTGTTCTTATCGGTCTGCGACGATTCGCAATTTTAATGTGTTCTGCCGTTTGTCGGCAACATGATATACTGTATTCATTGTATCAGATTTTCATACACTTTCAAAGTACTATTACGGTATCATACAGTATATATATAAAATTTTTTGAGATTGACTTCGGTCAGTGCTTAACAAGGTTTCAATCCCCTGCAAACAAATAAATTCAAACGAATTTGATATCTTTTCCAACATTCCTATGATACAATATGTATAGATGTACACCATTTATCGCAAAAATATGTTTACAACATACTTATCAACCTTGTAAAAATAACGAAAGGGCATGGATATCAACATGAAATTAAACTATAAGCAAACGATACTGATCGGTCTGGCATTTCTCTCCATCTCGGCTTTCTGGCAGATGTATGACAATATCATACCGTTAATTCTCAAGAACTCCTTTGATCTGGGGGAGACCATCACCGGTGTCATTATGGCGGCGGATAATGTTCTGGCTCTTTTCCTGCTCCCGTTCTTCGGTTCGCTTTCGGATAAAACAGATACGAAGATCGGAAAAAGAATGCCTTTTATCTTAGCCGGAACCGGCCTGTCGGTTATTTTCCTGTTGCTTCTGCCCGCCGCAGACCGTGCCAGAAATCTGCCCTTATTTATTGTCGTATTGTTTCTGGTACTGCTAGCCATGGGACTTTACCGTTCTCCCTCTGTTGCGCTTATGCCGGATTTGACGCCGAAGCCCCTGCGCAGTAAAGGGAACGCAGTCATCAATCTGATGGGTGCCGTGGGCGGTGTCTATTCCCTTATTATGATACGCGCACTGGTGGGAAGCGGTGCAACACCGAATTATTTTCCGCTGTTTTCTTCCGTTGCCCTGTTGATGGTCGTGTCTGTTGCCGTTCTCTTTTGTACCATAAAGGAAAAAAAGATTTCGAATGAAATAGATGCTTCAAATGAAATGAGTTCGGATACTGAAGAAAATTCCGCGAAATCTGCGACAGGTTCCGCCCTGCCTCCGGATGTCAGACGCAGCCTGATTTTCATACTGCTCTCCATCGCGCTGTGGTATATCGCCTACAATGCGGTCACCACCGCCTTCTCACGCTACGCCACGCATGTCTGGGGCATGGAACACGGCGGATATGCCAACTGTCTGATGGTGGCCACAGTTGCCGCAATCGTCAGCTATATTCCGATCGGCGCAATTTCCAGCCGCATCGGTCGTAAACGAACGATCCTGATCGGCGTTGCGATGTTGGCGCTCTGCTATCTGTGCGCTTCCTTTTACAACAGCTATCATGTGTCGATGAACCTGTTCTTCGGAATCATCGGTTTCGCCTGGGCGGCGATTAATGTCAATTCTTTCCCCATGGTTGTGGAGATCGCTTCCTCGGGAGACGTAGGTAAATATACCGGATATTATTATACCTTCTCAATGGCAGCGCAGGTAGTCACCCCGATCCTCTCCGGATATCTGCTGGAACATGTCTCCTATCGGACGCTGTTCCCATATTCCGCGTTCTTCTCCGTTCTTGCTTTTCTCACCATGCTGATGGTAAAACACGGGGATTCCAAGCCGGAGAAAAAGGGAAGTATGCTGGAGAACTTTGATGTGGATGACTGATTCATCAACCAATTATTTCACATGAATCGTAGCCGCACTGGCTTCATACGCTTCCATCCTGTCATAGTCACTTGTCTGGGAGTAAATGACCATATAACTTTTATCCGCATTGATGACATACGCAAGCTGTGTGATCTGAATGCCTTCCACTTGATAATGGCACAGAATCCGGAATGCCGGATAACCGTCGATTTTCATGCTCTCGAAACTGTCTACGCTTACCTCGATATCTTCCTCGTAGGTCTGACGTAGACTTTCCTGTGTCTGCTCGGTAAAAGTCTCCTGCGTCATAAGCTGCAGGGACGTGTCCTGATCCATGGCTGTGTAATAGATCGAGGAAGCGTCTATCGGATATCGCCCCGTCACATACACGTCCGCCATCTCCTCAGACTCTTCAAAGCCTTCCGGCAGGTCGAATGTGCATCCCCGCGTAGTGCGCTTCGGCTCCATCACAGAGGTATCCATATTATTTTCTTCCAAAAGCTCCGCCGTGAGCTCCTGACGAGTCTCTTCGTCGATCTCCATCTGCGCCATGGACGCGCTCGTCTGTTCCGGTGTCAGAAGCGTGACCTGCTCTGTCACATCCGTTGTCTGTGCCTGCGTCTCCACGGCTTCTTTCTTACCGCACCCTGTTATGAACAGCAATGTTCCTATTGTAACACAAATGACCGNAAAAAANTTATTGTTCAANTTATGTANNTCTCTATCTATGTNTATATCATCATATTACATGCTTATGCATCCGCTGCCTTCAAAACGCCTTCTATGTAGTGCGCTGTCTACCCATGGTATTACAATTCACCCTCACTCCGGTTATTACATCAATACNCATACTATCAGTGTGGGGCAGCCAGCGCNTCTTCGCCTATGCTTCCTTGAAAGTGGCACATTCCGTTCCGGCACATGTGCATGCGCCGCCACCCTTAATATCTACGTGCTCCGCATGGCATTTATAATTACTATTATACATACATTTGGTCGCTTCACAATCAATACTGATCGTTCTGCAGGGATGCTCCAGAGAACTGGTATAAGAACCTTCTCTTTTCTGCGCAAAACTTTCACAGCATGTATCCGTACAGCAGTCCGCATGTTTGCCGCCTACCATGATATCGCCCTTACAGCAGCATTTCTCCTTATTGTAGGAACAATTTTCAACTCCACATTTTAACTCAGCCATAATAACCTCCTGTTCACCGCATATTGACACACCTCAGCGCATGTCTGCCTTTTATCTACACAAGGTTATTATTGCCTCGATCAGAATATCTTATACAGATTAAACCAATATCGTTCTAAAAGATAACTGCCTGTTTCTTCCACNTNAAGNCCATNCGCTTCCCATTCCGCAACAATGTCTTCACGACTGTTAAAACTGCCGATAAACCAGACCCGTCTGCCGTCCTCACGCCACGCTTTAATCACCTGCGCATCTTCCACCGTATNATAGGGTCTGATAATATCCTGAATCAAAGTTTCCGGCGTGCCGCACCATAGATAGCTTTCCGTGGCAGCATCTAAGTAATAGGAAGTCACCGCCTGCACCTGATCAAAATTATAAATAACAATATCGTCGGGCGCAATGGCAGATAATGCCTCCCCGGNCTGCTGCATAAGCAGGATCTTGTACTCCTCTTCTCCCATAAAAGCACGATAGTCGCGGAGTCCGATGACAAGAAGACAGATTGTAATTACTGTAAAAATCAATTTTCCGCCCNCACTCACAGGTTTACATAAAANATTCTTCTCCCACATCTCGTTAAACACCACTGCAAACCCCAGCCAGAAACATCCCAACGCCGGAATCATATAGCGGTAGACAAAGATNGGTCGTAACAGTGCGGAAGCCACNAAACCAAAAGCCACTAAACCGATTAGCACACCTACACCCGCAATCGCGAATCCCAAGCGCTCTACATTGCTTTGATGTACGTCCTCATTTAAGTTTCTATTCTGTGCTTCGATCTCTGCCTCACTGTGTTCTTTACTATGTCCATTCATCTGTATTTCAGTCTGAGTCAGTCTTGTGCTGTCGATTACACTTTTATTTTGTGTGTTTTTGTGTTTTTCTATACCATAATGGCAGACTTTTGTCGCTCCATATACAAACACAAGAGCACAGATCGCAAACATGACCACCGCCAAAATAACGCTCAAAATCCCATTGGTAAACGCCGGCTTCATCACAAANTTCACACAGCCGCCCAGAGAACGCCATGTAAGCGGCAGTATCCAATAGTTTTCTCTGACTGTCGTAATTTGTCTAAACAGCGCATAGAGCCACGGAATATAGCCNGCAACAGAAATTGCCGCCCAANNCAGCCACTCTTTNATCCTGNTCCGNTCTTCCAATAAAAATACGATCAGCACATACAGATAGACCATGATCACCGCAACACAGGCAAAATACTGTGTATAAGCNGCNGCAAGTCCGTAACCGACCANTGCGGCGGCATGAATCTGCCGCATGTGCGCACGTGCACCGACTGNCGCACTTCCCGCCGTAATCGTCCCGTAAGCATGCAGAAACGCCGCCGTCACAAAGAGCAGGGCAAAGCTGTACATCCGCACTTCCACCGTATATGCGCTAAGCTGCGGCATGGCAATGGCACAGAACATAAAAAGACCGCCCGTAAAAATACCAAATCTCCTACGGATGAATGTCACGCTATATGCAAGCAATATAAAAAACGGAAGCACCGACACGACCTTGGCAATCACCACAGCATTCGCCTGTGCCGATATCAGTTTACATAACTCTAGCACAAACTTGACAATACAATAATACAGCGGAGGATGAACATCCCTCGCCGTAAAAGCAATTAAATCACCGTAGGAATGTTCTATCATCCCCACGGTGAATAATTCATCATACCAGATATCATTGCTAAAGCATAACATCAGGCTTCTCAATAACATTACTACGCTGATTCCCAGGAAAAGATATCCGAAGATATCTTTTCCCGATATTTTTCGTATCCGATTCATTATACTCTGTACTCCGTACTGCCCGACCTATTTTTTCTCTTCCTGCACCACTTCCTGACGAATCTCTTTCGTCCTGATCTCCTTGCAGATCTGATCGATAAACTCATGCAGCGGTTTCACGCCCTCATCGCCCGCATAACGGCTTCTGACAGACACGGTCTTATCCTCCGCCTCCTGCGCGCCCACCACAAGCATATAGGGCACCTTCGCGAGTCTCGCCTCCCGGATCTTGAACCCGATCTTCTCAGACCGATTATCCACCGTCACATCGATGTCGTTTCTCGCCAGCTCTTTTCTGACTTCTTCCGCATATTCCTCATACTTCTCCGAAATCGGAAGCACGCGAACCTGTTCGGGACACAGCCAAGTCGGAAATTTGCCCGCATATTTCTCAATCAGCCACGCCAGTGTTCTCTCATAACATCCGAGGGAAGTCCTGTGAATGATGCACGGACGTACTCTGTCACCATTCTGGTCAATAAAGTACATGTCAAACTGCTCTGCCAGCAGCGCATCCCACTGGATGGTAATCATCGTATCCTCTTTGCCGTATACGTTCTTCGCATTGATATCCACCTTCGGTCCGTAGAATGCGGCCTCTCCCACGTCTTCCACAAAAGGAAGATCCAGCTCTGTCAGGATATTGCGGATATGCGCCTCCGTCTCGTTCCATACTTCCGGCTCTCCGATGTATTTCTCCGGATTCTCCGGGTCCCATTTAGACAGGTGCCAAGTGATATCTCCCAGCAGCCCTAAAGTTGACATAACATATTTTGCCAAGGCAATACAGCCCTTGAACTCTTCCACCATTTGATCCGGTCTTACGATCAAATGTCCCTCGGAAATCGTAAACTGACGCACACGGGTCAATCCGTGCATCTCGCCGGAATCTTCATTTCTGAACAACGTCGAAGTCTCACCGTAGCGGATCGGCAGATCACGATAGGAATGCTGCGTGTTTTTGTAACAATAATACTGGAACGGGCATGTCATGGGACGAAGCGCGAACACCTCTTTATCCTTCTCCTCATCTCCCAGCACAAACATACCGTCCTTATAGTGATCCCAGTGTCCGGACATTTTGTATAAATCACTCTTTGCCATGAGCGGTGTCTTTGTTCTCACATAGCCCCACTCTTTGTCCTCCAGATCCTCGATCCAGCGCTGCAGCTTCATAACCATCTTCGTGCCCTTCGGCAACAGAAGCGGCAGTCCCTGTCCAATCACGTCTACCGTGGTAAAAAGCTCCATCTCACGTCCTAATTTATTATGATCGCGGCGTTTGATATCCTCCAAATGCTCCAGATACGCTTCCAGCTCTTCTTTCTTCGGGAAAGCTGTTCCGTAGATACGCTGAAGCTGCGCTTTATTGGAATCACCCCGCCAATATGCCATAGAGGAAGAAATCAATTTATAGGCCTTAATGTTTTTCGTGCTCATCAGATGCGGTCCCGCACATAGATCCACAAAACCACCCTGATCATAGAAAGAGATCTCGGCATCCTCCGGCAGATCACGGATCAATTCCACCTTGTACGGCTCGCCCTTCTCCTCCATGAACTTGATTGCCTCTTCTCTGGGCAGGGTGAACCGCTCGATCTTATGTCCTTCCTTAATGATCTTCTTCATCTCCGCTTCCAGCTTATCCAGATCGTCTCTGGAAAAAGGCTCCGCGTCGAAATCATAATAGAATCCTTCCTCGATCGCCGGGCCGATGGTCACTTTTGCATCCGGGAAAAGTCTCTTCACCGCCTCCGCCAGCACATGGGAAGCGGTATGTCTGATGACCCTAAGCCCTTCCGGATCATTCGCCGTTAAAATATTCAAGTTACAATCCTTGTCGATGACAGTCCGCAGATCCTCCACGCTGCCGTCCACCTCGCCTGCACATGCCACCCGCGCAAGGCCCTCGGAAATATCCATGGCAATGTCATAGATGCTCATCGCCTGTGCATATTCTTTACTGGAACCGTCTTTTAGTGTGATTTTCATAATTTTGCCTCCTTCTTCTTTTTTTATGCNTTGTTCTCAGNCTGACTGTCATCCGCCTCGACAACAGTGCAATTCTCGGCGTTGTTCCCGTTGTCATTTCCGTTATTATTTCCATTGTTATTACCGTTATTGCTTCCGATTGTGATACCATGTGTAAAAGGCGCCGTCAGAAGCCCGATGCAGATCCCGGCAAGCAGACAGATCGCACCGATTAAGATAAAATCCAGTTTCGTGAGAGTAAGTTCTCCGATCATAAAGTCTGCNGTTTTTTCTTTTAATTGTGATGTTTTCTCTTTCAAATCTGTTGCTGTCATAGTNTTCCTCCTACTTTTTATTTGACCGCTCTTTTCTATAAAATAAAATCCCCTGCACTNCCACTACGGCAATGCAGAGGACGTATTATCTTACGCGGTTCCACCTCGCTTGTTCCGTGCGCNCATGACGACTTANCNGAACCTCTCATTCGACTGTAACGTAAGTCAACGGACCGGATTGGGGCCACTCGGAGTTAGTTTTCAAATGTTTCCGGCAAAAGCGCTTCCAGCACATGACGCTTCTCTCTGTTACGTTCCACATCCTACTCTTCTCGTCAACGTGTTAATCTGTATATCGTTATTCTATTCCAAGCCAACTAAAATGTAAAGTACTTTTTGTCTATGGTTTACATAACAATTCATCTTCAATAATTCTTGCCGCACATGCAATNATCTTCGCACANGGCCTTGTCTCATAAAACTCCGGCGTGCGTATCGAAGGCTTCGCGCTCTCCTCTGCACCGTCTATTCCCAGCAGTTCCCTGCAGATGATCGTGCCGTACTCTTCTTTGAAGCGGGCGCTCATCTGTCTGACCAGCATATAGATATGCGCTTTCGCCTCCTCGTCCTGAGGATCGGCATTACCTTCTTTCAGACCTGCCAACATCGCCATAGACGATACCGCGCCGCATACNTCACGCATCCTGCCTACCCCTGCACCCATGGCGCTGGACATCTTAAGTGCTGTCTCACGGTCCATGCCGAAACAGTCCGCATAAGTCGCAAANACAGCCTGTGCACAATTATATCCTTCTTTAAAAGTCTCCACAGCCCGCTGTNCGCGGGACTCGAATCCTGTCTCTCCCATTTTACTCCTGCTCCGCCATACCGCATGTCCGACAGCGCTTTGTCCCGGTTCCTCTTCCGCCGGATACTATGCGTTCTTACCGCAGCATTTCTTATACTTCTTNCCGCTTCCGCAAGGACANGGATCGTTGGGATATACCTTCGGTGCCTTGTGGATCGTGGTAGACTCTTTCTGCTCCTTATACAGAGCCTTCCTCTTATCCTCATCAAAGATATCGTTCCACTCTTCCAGCCCGTAAAGCCAGTCTGCACCTGCTGCCACCATNTTTTTATAGAGCAGTTCTTTATCAAAACCAAGANTTACCTTGGTGTCTTCTTCCATCTCCTCGATCGGNTTNGCNTTCTTCANGCTGTCATTGATGCCGTCCANGAAACCGGTCATCGTCATGATNTCCACATCAAACTTCTCCGCCAGTTCCTTGACAGTTCCCNTTACCGCCTTGTCCGGAGTTTTTAAAAGNTCCGCGTAGATCTCCTTTTCTTTTAAGAAATAAGCAGACCACAATCTCTGCAGATCACCCTTATTGGCAGTCTCGGAATACGCCATATCACGCCACTGTTTTAATAATGCCATTGTACTGTACCACCTTTTATTTTAATGATATCTAAGTATATAACATTTTGTCGGAAAAGTAAATTTATATTTCCTTAAGAATATTCTTTCGCAAAGCATCGGAAATCATCCGCTCTATATCCGGAATTCGCCATCGTGTGAGATACAATTGATCTGTGTGAAAAAGCCCGTATCCCGCANAGCCTGTAACAGCATATTTTCCTCTTTTATGCGGACTTCGATAATAATTTCCGTTTCACTGTTTTTGATGGAACGGGTCTTTTCCTTATAATATTTACAATGCATATTGATGATATCGTAAAGAGATGTGTAATTAATCTTATCATCTTCCCCGCGCAGCACCAGAAGTGCCGGCGCTTTTGCATTGGGTATCATATTTAATGCAAACAGAAGGATCGTCATAATAAGGGATAGCACAAGGGCAAGCGTATAGAGTTTTACGCCCACGATGATTCCTGCACTGATTGCCCAAAACAGATAAAGTAAGTCTAAGGGATTCTTCAATGCATTCCGGAACCTGACAATAGAAAGCGCCCCTACCATACCAAGAGAAACCAGCAGATTGGATTGCATGGCGATCATGATGGCGGCTACAATTACAGGCATACCTGCCATTGTCATATTCAGATCTTTTGAATAGAATGCAGTTTTACACGAAAACTTATATGTAAAAAAAATGTAAACACCTATTAAACAGGCAATAAAAAGAATCAGAATGACCGTACTCGCGTTTATGGTGGTTCCGCCTCCCAGCGATTTGTAGACACTGTTTTTGATGACATCTTTTACTGACATATCTTCTCCATTTCCGCACCACTTTGCCATGCAAGTCAATATAATGGACTACGCGTTTTGTGACAAGCAGCGCTCAAATATAGTTTATTCGCAGCTGTGAAGAACAAGGTCTGAACAGTTACGTTTATTCGTATCTTTCCCGGCACAGTTGGTACTTAGAGTAAGCTGTCTGCTGCAGGAAATTAAGTTCTAACAGCTGCAACAGGAATCCGGGCATAAACTCATCATATTTTATTTCAAGAACCGCATTGATATTGCGCAGAGGATCATAAGAAATCTTCTGTGTGCCAAAATCTTCGATCTGCCGGCTGGTCCTGATATTCCGGTCAAAGGTAATCCGCACATTGCCGGGTTCATAGATGTATGCCTTTCTCTCATAGGCAACGATTATCTTCGGACGAAGCACTTTGGTCTGTATTGCGAGATTAAATAAAAAAGCCGGATCGTCCGGGGAGAAAGAAGCAGGTATGCACTGCCCGCGCATTAATCTGTACATCTCCTCCTCTGTGATGCATTTGGATTTTTTATTAACTCTGCTGCCTTGCTTTTCCTTGATTTCCAGCTTGATAATATCAAGCGTGTCATTGTAAATTCGAATACGGTACTTGCAGCGACTGTAGATGCCATCTTCGGTATCTTTCAGACAGCTGTCGGTAAAATCATCGAAATACAGGCTGATTACATGATAGCCGTCAACACTGCTTTCATTAAAATCTGTTTGGAGCACTGTGCCCAGCCGCTGCTGTAACTGATACATCTCACCGGCACTGCAGCAGTATTTATCTTCTACCCGGTACATTTTAATAACCACGCCTTTCACTCAGTCTGTCAATCTACTGTCTTATCCTTTTCAAATAAAGCCTGAAGGGAAACCTCTCCGTTTTCAAGAGAAACGCTCAGCTTATCGTCTGTGCCGGAGACATCACCCTGCCAACCGATAAAACGATAACCCTCATGTGGCTGTACAGTCACGGAAACGGGAAAATCACTGTAGTAATATCCTTCCCATGTACTCTGTTCTTCCAGCGCTGCCGTGTTGACGGTGACCGTACCGCCCTCGGGAATATTTGAACTTATGCTGATACGGGTAAGCTCTCCTTCAAGCTGAAAGGCCTTTGCCAGACTCTCCATTGCAAATTGAAACCGATCGTCAAAGAAAGCGTCTATCTGTGAAATGTCATAACGGTAGCTGTCCAAGTCATATTCAGGAGCATAGAAACGCTGATGGTCTTTCACAATCTGCTGTTCATATAATGTGCTCCATTGTGCCAGCATAGGATGTATTCTTTCATATGAAAAAGTTGTGTTCGCAATATCCATAAAGGATATGCAGAACTGACGGCGAAAGTTTTCATTGTCTAACAGACTCGTGACAGCCGGCTCATTTAACAGAGGATGCTCCCTCATCCAATTCTCTTCGGCTTCCCCGGTGTTACTGTCCGGATGAATGCATTCATCCAGATCATAGAGCATAAAACGCCATTTTCCGTCGCTGTAGGAAGTCCCCTCCTGTGTGGTGCGCCACAAAGCGGTATTATAACCAAATGCCACATCGCGGTTGTCTAAATACAGATTAATGCAGCAGTAGTCGATCAGACTCTGAATATCAACCAATTCGCAGGCAAGCGCATAGGTATCATCATAATTCAAGTCACATTCTGTTATCACGTCAAGCATATATTTGTAAGCAGCCATGGTCTCTTCAGGTACTGTGAGCGCATTGCCAGCCTTGATCAGCATAAGCCCTTCGGAATCTAAATTATAATGCGCAGCCAGATATTCGACGTTATATCTTTCGCGAATATTATAAATTCCCCAGTATTCCCCGTTTAAGAAAACCACACAAGGCTTTGAATCCTGAATACTGATATCCCGCCCGCGGGCAGCTTCTTCCAGAAAAGCATCAAGAAATTTGATTCCNTCGCCATTTCCGCCACCGTTCCGCAATTTAAAGGAAGAGTAAGTAATACCGTTATCAAAAAAGTTATAAGAAACCGTTTCAGCTTCATCATAATTATCTCTTGCGAAGACATTGAAAGATTTCTGCGGTGCACTGCGGGTTGAATTACCAGATATGCGAATACCCATATTCTGTGTAAAAAGATGAGAATGCTTGTCATCNAAATAGGATATTGTAGCTTTTCTCTCCCATTGCCGNCCCATATTGAANGCGTTTGATGCCATATAGCGATAATGGATTTCCCCGTTTTCATCNATATATTCATCCAGAACCACGCCGTCTTTCAATCCGCCGCTAGCCAGATATTCCTCATATTTTGCTCCGTTTCCGTAGATACCGGNCTGTTCACCGAATAGATCCTCCGGATCTGCCACCAGAGAGATCACCGGCATGTCCGCATATTCCTCTTTCGCCTGATAGCCTACAAAAAAAGTTTCCGTAACAATATCGCTGATCCGNTTGGTGTACGGATTATAACATGCTGCACGCACAACGACCGCCTTATCTACAGGNNNNCCGGGNNTATAANNCTTTGACGGTGCTAAATCTGTTCGGGCNGCATATCTGTTTTCCTCCGAACTGTTGTCTGCAATCCGGATCGGTTTTGTATAAACAGGAGACTCCGCNCACGGCTCACTGCCGTCTAAGGTATAATATATTTTCTCCCCGCCCGGAGAATACATACGAAGCTCAAAAGCCTCATCATAAAATCCACTTGTAGTTTCAAAAATCGGTTTATCCAGAGAAATCGCAGAAAGAAGCTTCGCGTCTTTATTAGCGCTGCCGAGAGTGGTGCTCATAACAGACCATTCAGAACCGCCGTCCTTCGTCCTGCCATANCTGGTGTCACAAGAAAGCGAAGGAACAATAACCTGATCGAGATANGCGCCGCANTTGGAGTCTATCAGAAACAGTTGNTCCCCATCCTTAGAAATNCGAAATGCNGATTCCTGATNCAGCCAGATCAAAGNATAACTCTTTGCAGGAATCGTAATGCCGTCTAACGCGTATTTTTCCGGNTCGTTATCATCGTCCGTAAGGAANCAGCCATTTAGAGAAAAATCTGTTCCACCGGAATTATACAGTTCTATACANTCGGAATAATCCCCATTTTCNTTACACNTGGCNGCAAANTTNCTACTGCANACTTCGTTGATCACAACAGGCGANCGGTCAGCGTAACGATTTANAATAACAGCAGCCAGCNCAAAAAGNCCTAAAAGTAAGGAAAGTCTTNTCAAAAGTTCCTTTATCATTCTGATTATCCTCTGACAGCACTATTTTTTTAANATGACATTCAGTNGATGTCAACTNANGATTAATAATAGCATATCATTTATTAAATGACAAGTAGTNAATGTCAAANAANGGGNAATCATTGCATAATTTGGNATAGATGTGAATNGTANNTGTAATCCGTAATATGGATTTGCGCANCAAACANCGCAGAGATGGNGAAACTATGTATAANAACAGAGCNGGATCAGGAAGAAATAATATATCAGGCAGTAACATTGCACGTATTCGCAAAAAGCTATATCCTAAAGTATCCCAGAGACTTCTGGCTGACAAAATGCAGCTGGAAGGTATAGAACTGGATAANAATGCNATTCAGCGCATNGAAAGCGGGGCGCGNTTTATCACAGATATTGAATTAAAAGCCTTTGCAAAAGTACTTGATGTAAGTTACGANGTGTTGTTGGAAGAGTAAAGCCGGAAATCCGGCTTTTCATTTAAAGCATGGAAATCAGTTTTTTCACATCCTCTTCGCTCGTAGCCCAGCTCGTGGCAAACCGCACCACCGTATGGTTCTCATCATACTTTTCCCAAAAATCAAATATAACCTTGNCCTGNANNTCNNTCATCCGNGCATNCTCCANCACAATAAAGATCTGNTTCGTAGGNGTTTTCAGNTAAAAAGTATATCCCTTTTCCTCAAANGCGNTCCGNAGNAANCCTGCCATNCGGATGGCATTTCTTCCGTTTTCCAGNTACAGGTCGTCTGTAAACAGCGTGTCAAACTGAATACCGAGAAGCCTTCCCTTCGCAAGAAGCGCGCCGTGCTGCTTGATCAATGTCATGAAATGCGCGGGCGTATTCCTCTTAGTGAATACAACCGCTTCCCCGCACAGCGCTCCCACTTTCGTCCCGCCGATATAGAAAACATCGCAATATTTTGCTATATCGGGGAGCGTTACATCCGTATCCTCGCCGGCAAGCCCGTATCCCAGCCGCGCACCGTCCAGATATAACGGCACGTGATATTTCGTGCATACCGCAGAGATATCCGAAAGTTCCTGTTTCGTATAGAGGGTCCCGTACTCCGTCGGATGGGTGATATAGACCATACCCGGAAAAACCATATGCTCATGGTTCGCGTCCCCATAAAAGGACTCCATATAATGCCCGATATCAGCCGCCGCAAGTTTACCATCCTTATGGGGAAGCTCCAAAACTTTGTGCCCCGTATATTCTATCGCGCCCGCTTCATGCACACTGACATGTCCTGTCGTCGCCGCGATCACGCCCTCATACTTGGCAAGCATCGAATCAATAACGATCTGGTTTGTCTGCGTGCCGCCTGTCAGGAAATGAATGTCCGCGTCCTCACAGCAGCAGGCCTCCCTGATTTTCTCTTTGGCTAAGTCGCAGTATCTGTCGCTTCCGTATCCCGGCAGGCTTTCCATATTCGTATCGATCAGTTTCCGTAATATTTTTTCATGTGCCCCTTCGGAATAATCATTGGCAAAGCTTAGCATGTTTTTGTCCTCCCACGGATATAGTTGGTGTACAAGTTATACAATTATGCATATGTAAACGATTTCGTGAAATCCAAATGGTCATACAAATGTGTTCACTTGACTTATTGTTCACGAAAATAAATATTGCATTCTTTGATGCTTCATGTAAATCAGATTATACGATAAAATGCCGACTATGACAACGCCGGTTTGTATTGGTTCTGCCGGATCTGCTATCTTTTAAATATCATACGTAATATCTTCGGGAAAAATTTTTTTAGAAAATTGATAATACTTTGTATAAAGCTGGAAGAAACGGTTACAATGATAATAGTCAAAAGATAAGGAAATACTTATCCTCCCCTAAGGAAGCCTCTAGNANTGCGNNANCCGCATTTTTAGGGGCTTCCGCTATGTTTGAANGGCTATTTTTAGGGATTTTGGGGTGTTGCCAAGTGTTGCCAAGCNNNAAGCCAGTGTTTATCAGGGNTTCCGGCTTTTTGNTNATTTTACANAATGTTTGCTTNATNGNCTNCAANGCCNGTATTTNAGGCACTTTNTNCATAAANTTTTCTNCAANNGNTTNNNTCGAACTTANGTTCTTTTTNTAGNNTTGGCAACANTTATTNCTGTTGCCATCAACTCTTTTGATAACATTATGCAAACATAGCTTCNACNTGNTCACCNCCAAAGTCNAAATCATATATNTTAAAGATTTCATTCTGNATAGCCANATTGTCTTCGTAATCGTTCTTGCACTTATAATAGGTGTTNAAGGTTGTGCTTTTATTCTTATGNCCNACATTTTTTGAAACCAATGCCAGCTTCATGCCNTTGTCCAGACAGTTTGTTACATAACTCCTNCTGCATGTNTGNGAGGGCTTNTATTCNACTCCNNNATANTTACAGAAAGCCTTNAATGTACNGGTNANNCTGCTCTCCTTTACCATCCTTCCGCTGTTTGCCGGGATNACATATTCGCTTTCAATCCCTGNCTGCTCTGTCCTGCGCTTCTGNTCCATCAGCCATCTATAAGTAAAATCATTGATGACTACGGTCCTGCGGGAAGTTTTGTTCTTCGGAGTGCTTTCCTCATAGATTTTGGAATTGGTATCATAATCTGTATATTCCGTCTGCGTCCGCTCAATCTTAATNGTTCTGTGTTCCAGATCGACCTTGCTCCATTTTAGTGCAAGTAACTCTCCCAATCTCAAACCAGTTCCGCAAAGGATAAAGAGCGCCGGAGAATTNCGGTATTTTCTGCATTTATTCCANCAAGCCATAGAGCCTGACTGCAGGGTATTGATCTCATCATCTTCCCATACGCCAAGCTCCTTGTCTTCCTGCTCTTTGCACCTGTCNTCATTGATTTTTACCTTCCGCATAAAATTCCAGCTCATGATTTCCCTGTCACAGGCNTAATCAAATGCCTGNCTGACAATGCATTTTATCTGGCATACATAAGAATAAACTATAGTTCCATTTGTCAAGGTACGGATAAAATCATCACAGTGATACTTCTTAATCTTCCGGGCGGGGATTTTCCCAAAGCTGCTNTCCTTCACATAATTTACATAAGCCCTGTAATATCTGCTGTGGGTCTGCTTCTTGATATCCCCTTTGGCAAATTCCAGAAACATTTCTACCACCTGCGCTACCGTATCGTTTTTATGCTTCTCNAAATCCACCTGACCTGTCATAGTCCTTTTTGCTTCCTTGCGAAATTTCTTNTTTACTTCGTCTTCTGAAGCCCCTGTGATCTGGTGGCGTTTTCCGGTTTCTGAATATTTAGTAGGAATCGTGGTATAATATTGTATCTGTAATCCCTTCTGCCGGGAATTGATTTTCGGAATCGTTATCTCGCTCATGGCAATCTCCTCTTGNGTCTTACAAAGAAGGACATCTGCCACGTCCTCTAAATCTATATCTATTATACCACATTTTATCAGATTCAGCAATTCTCTGTTTGATATTTCGATTTTTAACTAACCTCCCAAGCGTCTCCTTTCTCGATTTTTTTCTTANGTATTAGTTTCCTGCTATCACTAAAAATCTCCCATTTTTCCCATATATCCGCCTGTCACAGGTGGCAAGTGTGATNATACTGGTNGGAGCATGGTCAGGNTCTGCATAATACAATGCCCTTCCCTGTAGCTGCTCCATCCATGCATTGTAGCTTTCCATATCAGCATGGTTNCTTATNCGGAAATCCCATTCTTCCAGATCGTCTATGCTGTATTTGACAACTGCCATTACCTGATAGGCNGTGGCACTTCCNTANGCATCTGTGAAATAGATGGTCNGGTTTTCNTTNAAATAATCTTCCTTCTCATAATCTAAGAGNGTGGAGAACATGGCATCCGAACCTGCACCCATGTTGTGACCGTAGATGACNCGNTTGAAATCCCATACCTGCGTGTCCTTATCCATGAAAGGGCATCCGGCGCTGCTCTTATCCCCNGTGAAATCNTGGGAGAGATAAAANGCATTNTCATCCGTTCCCACTACAGGGAAATTAATNAAGGTGTCAGGAATACAGAGCCAGCCTTTGATATCCTCATTTTCACTGCATAAGTGCATCCCANTCATAGGCTTCCAGTCCCTTCTCCCTCATTTCTGCCTCNTATTCCTGCCTGTACCGTTCNGCATCCGCTTCCATTTCCGNAAAAATCTCCTGCNTCTCTTCCGCTGCTTCCTGCTGGGATTTTTCTCTTTCCTCTTCCAAAATAGCGTCAAGCTGTGCATAAGCATCCGCTATTGCCTGATATTTTTCAAGCTGCTTCACTGCCTTATAGCGGAANATNCCCATNCCCACCATACANATGAANGCAAGGGAAATACCCACTATGATCTGCACTGNNATCCGCTGCCTTTTCTTTTCCNGCAGNTNAGGGAAAANTTTCTNCCCAAGCCNGCCAATAAAATTTTTNATTTTTTCCATGCTGCGCCTTTCTTTGAAANCGTTTTATTANTTCTTTCATTATTCAGGGGATGCAGCCATTTTCCCNGCCACATCCCCTTNCAGTCAGGACAGGATAATCCCNGATTTCCTNTCCTNCTTTTNAGCCCCAGNCACTTCGGNANACTTTATCCCAAAGCCNGNGAGCGTACTTGCAACTTCATTTCCCCACACATCCCAGCCGGGCGGGGTCTGCCTTGCGAACAGCTCCACACGGGGCAGATCGCCCATGAGGGCAACAATCTTTTCCCGGGCCTCGTCCGGCTTTTTGCTGTGGGNCTCTATAGGGGAAATGATAAACTGATGGATATTTGCCGCCTGCCGTTTGGGNTGNCCCCTGGTAGCCAGCAGGCAGATTTCTGCATTTCCCCTTGTCCANAAGCCCAGCCCTTGAAACCAGCTATCNGCTTTTTTGTTCTTTTTCANCCAGACAAAGGCCACGCTTCTATAAGTAAANCCCCACGCTTTCATAAGCTGCANAGCCTCGGGNAGCTTGGGNAAAGTAGCCCACANAAAAAGTGCGCTGTCCCGGNCNGCCAGATCTGCCACCGGGAGCGCACATAACTCATCCATCGTCATTGTAGGGTAGTGCCGATNCGCCGCACCNTGCATGACTTTTTGGNCGTACCGCCANGGGGGATCGGCGTAAATGATAGAATAGTTTCCGATAGTTACACTCCTTTCTGCCCGGCTTTTACCGCCTTTCTCACCAGCCGGATGCGTTCCGTTGCCGGACAGGCCGGGCGGCGTTTTCCTTTCCCGTCTCCTCTGCATTCTGGGCTATTTGCCCCTTATCGGAGCAGGACACACCGCCCCGGCTCTTGCAATCAGCTTTTCTACTGTTTATATGTTCCTTTTCTTCCCTGCTTTCTGTCCTTTACCGTACAGCAGGATGTATCGTCATAATACACACCCACTACAGGCAGCTTTTCCCGATCTTCTTCCCTTCAAGCACAGATACAGCAGCAAGCATAACGCCGCACAGCCCAAGGGCAGCAAGAAGATAAAAGGGTGACGCATGACCAGTCTGGATGACCGGCTCCGTTCCTTTTCCTGCATTTCCATTTCCTCCTTCCGTTTTGATAGCTGTATCTTTATCTGAAGGACTGCCCGCTGTGTTGCCGGAGACAGTGCTGCTTGTATTCTGATTTTTGTCCGAAGTATTTTGATCATCTTTTCCGTTGGTATTATTTTCTTCTGTTTTTTCCCATCTTGCATAGAGACTGATGCTCCTGCTTGGTTTATAGGTTTCTCCTTCTGTTCCGATAAATACCTGTCTGTCCGTGTACCATCCCTTGAAGGTATAGCCCTCACGCTCTGCGCCGGGAAGTTTCACACTGCCGCCTATTACTACTTTGACGGATGCATTCTTGGTCTTGCCGCCATTGGCATCATATTTGATGGTGTAGGTATTTAAGGTTTCACCGGAATTTTCCTCATCTTCTGTATTGTCATTGCCAGTACCGCTTTCATCTCCCGTATTTCCGCTGTTTCCTTTTGATTTCTCCCACTTTGCGTAAAAATCTGTGTCTCTTGTAATACGGTATGTATCATGATATGCCCCTGCAAACTGTGTCAGGTCATCATCCAGATACCAGCCTGCGAAATCATATCCTTCACGCTCCGGCATGGGAAGGTAGAGGCTTCCGTCCTTAATGATGGTAAGCTCCTTTTCCTTGATTGTTCCCTGTCCTGCGTGAAAAGTTACCTTGCAGGTTTCGGGATCAGCGTCATTATCGGTATCTTTCTCCGCTTCTTTTTCCCAAAGAGCATAAGCTGTCATATCCTTAACCGCTTTCATCTCACTGCCGGGGATTCCAAGAAGGATACCACCATCTTTTTCTGTGTACCAGCCAAGGAAGCTGTAACCTTCCTTTTCTGTCTTAGGCAAGCGAATAGTATCGCCTTTTGCAGCCTTGATGGGATTTACTGACTCTCCTACGTCTGTGTCGAAAGTGATGGTAACTTTCACTGCTTCTTTTTTCTCGAAATGCGCCTTTAAAGAAATATCTCCCTGTACGGTAAACTCTTCCCCTGCCTGTCCGATGCAGATACTATCATCGGAAGCTAAAAACCATCCAAGGAACTCATAGCCTGTCTTGCTGCAGGCAGGAAGGATAATCGCACTTCCTTTCTCTGCGTCAATGCTCTTTCTTGCGGTATCACCACCGTCTGCGTCAAAAGTAACGGTACAGATCACCGCCTCGGCTTCCTTCTTTTCATAGCGGGCTTTCAGGGTAACATCCGCGGAAACGGTGTATCTATCCCCTGCTTTCCCGATACAGGTGTCTCCATCATACCAGCCGGTAAATTCATATCCATCCTTGGTACAATTCGGAAGGGTAACGGTATCTCCTGCCTTTGCAATAACTGTTCCACCTTCCATCTTTCCACCGTCTGCATCAAAAGTGATTGTGCAGGTGGCAGCTTCCTTCTTCTCATAACGTGCTTTCAAGGTAACATCATCAGAGACAGTGTATTCTTCCCCTGCCTGTCCGACACAGGTATCCCCATCATACCAGCCGGTAAATTCGTAACCTTCCTTCGTGCAATTGGGAAGTGTGATTGTATCGCCAACTTTGGCAGTAACATCTCCACCTTCCATTTTTCCACCGTCTGCGTCAAATGAGATTGTCGCATCTGTCTTTTCCCATGCGGCATAATAAGAGGTATCTTTCTGAGGTGCATAATGCTTCTCCCCTGCATTTCCCGCAAATACAGTCAGTGCTTCATCCTCATACCAGCCTTTAAAGCTGTAGCCTTTTCTGGAAGCGTCAGGGAACGCAATATTTGCACCGGGGATAACCTGTGCGCTGTCTGTTCTCCCTTCCCCGTCATTATAGATATAAGTAAGGGTGACAGGCTCTTTTGCTTCCCACTTCGCATAAAGGTAAAGGTTATCTGTAAGATTTATCTCCTGCCCCGGCGCATAATCGGTCCCTGTTCCGTCCGGCTCTGTGTTCCAGCCGACAAAGTTATAGCCGAACCTTACAATAGTCCCCAGAAGCGGGAAAAGGGCTTCCTGATCCATAATGGTTACTGTGTCCTCACTGGTATACTTATTCGGATCGGAACACATGTCACTCGCTCCATCAGGGTTATTATTGACATCATAGGTAACAAAATAAGTTGCTGGCTTTTCTGCAAGGTAAAGATTTTCTCCCCGCTTTTCTGTGCAGTAATTCGGGCAGTGCCATGGGAACTGCTCCGGGCTTGCATCCTTGTGGTACAGTGTACCATCAATCAATACCCTTCCCGGCTTGATGCTGTCATATCCGCCAAGCACAAAGGTTGAATCGCTTTCAAAATCTTCATCCAGAAGAATGGATGCGCCTGTATTGTAAAAATAGTGGATATCACAGGGTTCATATCCTACGGAAAGGTTATCTTCCATGACGATCTTCCCTGACAGGATAATGCCTGTCTCGTTCATGTAGCAGATCGTGCCGCCTGCATGGATCTTTTCCTGTGAGCGGTTTCCGGTGAATGTACAGTTACGGATGACAAGCGGCAATGTCCCTTCCCCACTGGAAGTCTGGACTGCGCTACCCCTTCCTGCCACATTTCCGGTAAAGGTACATCCGGATATCTCCGCCTTATGCCCGGTTGCGGTACAGATACCGCCGCCATCGTATGCAGAATAATTTCCTTCGATTAGGCTGTCTTTGACTGTCAGAGGGGCTGTGCTGGAGATCCCGCCGCCTGTTGAGCCTGCCGCATTCCCTGCAATGGTCATGCCGGAAAGTTCTGCCTCTCCCCAAAAGTCCATGCCGCCGCCCCATGTTGCATGGCAGTTTGTGACTGTGCCGGATGTGGCTGACACATGGGAATCTGTCTCTGACTGGATGCCACCACCACCGCCGGACGTATAGCAGTTCCGGATCAGACCGCCATCCATGGTAAAGCTGGAATTTTTCTTGATATGCAATGCCCCGGCTGTATGGAGTGGCCTGCCGCTGCCATTGCTTTCATACCCGTCAGTGTTGTAATTGTTCTGAAGGACAGTCCCGCTTTCCATTGTATAAGCACCATCCACGTAGATGAGAGGACTGTTCCAGACTTTGCCGGAATTATTGAAATCATCATCCAGCACTGCACCGCCATCAAAAATGATGTTCTGCGTGGTAAGACTGCCGCTTTTTACTGCAAGAAGGACGGTATCAGTATTCATGCCATATTTTTTCCCGACAAAATCTTCTTCCCTGCTGATAGTTACCGGACTGCCTGCATCCTCACTTTTTAGAGTGATGTTATCAGCAGTAACTTCAAGGGTAGCTGATACCCTGCAATCCCTGAGGACAGTAATTGTATCTCCTGCCTGTGCATCTGCAAAGGCTTCTTCCAGCTCCTCATAGCCGGTATCGCCAATCCTTGCCTCATAAATGACCGTAATGTCCTGTTCCTCCACGGGTTTCCAGTTGGCATACAGCCATAAATCCCTTTCCGGTGTGTATTCACTCCCAGCTACTCCTATCGTCCTGAAAGTAGTCACATTCCCCTCGTCAACTGCATCCACCCATCCGGCAAGGTAATATCCTTCATAGGATGCATCCGGCAGGATGATACTCTCCCCTTTGGGTACGGAAACACTCTCTGTATCACATGTTCCCTCATAGGGTACAAACTTGACTGTGTAGGTCTCTTCCTCCGCCGCCTTTACAGGCAGGGGAACGCTCCCCAATACCCCTGCGCCAATGGTGGATATCATGGTGGCGAACAGGAGAAGTTTTGAAAATATTCGTTTTCTTCCCATACTTTTTTCCTTTCTTTTTATTTTGATCTCTACAGGAGAGCAGTCTGTTTTTATCTTCCAGACTGCTCCCATACATAGTTTCAGGGGAAAAGCCCCTGCGCTTACACATTATTTTTCCTACCACCTCCTTCACAACCAGCCCATGAAAGTGCATAAATTCTTTCCACTTTTATACATTTTCATGGAATGGCTGTTTATTTTGCAGTCTTTAAAATTGTTCCTGCTCTTTAAGATTCCTGTTTAAAAACGCCAGTACCCATACGGGATTTTCATTTACCCAGCCCCCTACTGGCAGGGAGTATGCAGAGCGGGATGGCTAGACCTCTTCATAGTCCGCAATGTGGAACGCTCTCTTCTCCACATCCGTCCTCCGGCGTGCTGTTCCGGCTGCCCTCACCGGGCAGAAGTATCATTATGGCTCCCCTTAGGGCTTCCTGCCATGGGAAGCCCCGCACCGGATGCCGCTCCCTGCCTTCCTTCTCCTGCTACGGTCCTTCGGTTTACCCTTTATGGGGCAGGCATATCATGGCGAAGCTGATTGTCCGGCGCAACTTATTCAAGGGAATGCCTCTTAAAGCCGCTGCATACTGGTATTCAGTTGTCAAGTTTCCTACATTCAGGCGGAAAGCCTTTTGCTTTAAACACAAGTTTTTATGCCTGTCCTAAAGCCTATAATTAGGATACCGAAACCCTGAAAGAATTGTTAGGCATAAAAATACCTATTTGCAGAAATCTTTGGATATGTTTGTTACTATTTCGATTTTTCGTATATGAATTTCTTCAAATAAGTTAAAAAAGAACGCTGCCCATACATGGCAACGCCCTCTTTTAAAATATTGAAACCACTTTTGTATTCTGAAAACTGGAATAATAAAAAAATATCCTTTTAGATACTGCCAACACAGGCGCATTTTATTCCAGATACTGCTTATGTAATTTAAATACGGAATCCACGATCCCGACTGCGTACCTTATTTCCTCAATGGTTTTATCCCTGATCAGCTCATAGAACATCTCCCGGCAGGAAACAGTCTTTTCATCCTCTCCCTGCATATCGACAAGGCTGCCAAGGGAAACCTCTAAGGTTTCCGCTATCCTGATAATTGTTTCCATGCGGAATCCTTTCTGCCCTCCCTCTAGTTTCTGTACCATCTTGAGAGATAATCCTGCCGCCTCTGCAAGCGCTTCCTGTGTCAGACCTTTTTCCTGCCGGTTTCTGCGGATGCTGCTACCGATTCTGTAATAATACGCTTCACATGGAATTCCACCCATCTGCCGCAGCCCCTTCCCGAACCTTATTTACAGTTGCCTTTCGAGTATACAAAACTATTATTAGGATTGAACGAGTTTTCCCTTGGGGTTTGATTTGGAAAAACGCAAATTCAGACAGCGGGTGGTGACAAAACTCGCATTTCCTTTTTCCATAAAAAATACAGCCCCGCCATAAACAGGACTGTATCAATATAATATTTAAAGCAATTCTTCTTCCAGAAGCAATTCAAAACAATAGCCTACGTTCCTCACACACCGTATATTAAATGATGAGTAGGGCGAAGCGGCGAAAAGTTTTTCCTTTAAGTTGCAGATGTGGTATCCGATAGTATTATTTTCAATATCCTGTGCATAATCCCCCATACCTGCTCATATATCTGTGCGTAAGTCATCACCCTTCCATGGTTGGCCGCAAGAAAACACAGGATATCAAACTCTTTAGCTGTCAGATTAATTTCCCTTCTGTCACGATATATCTTCCTGCGATCAGGATAAATTTCAAGGCCCGGAAGACATAATGCTGATTCCATCCTCACCTCATATTTTTTAAAGTCAGGATGCTTTTTTACAACTTCCATCATTTCGTTAAAAATATCGATTTCATTATCGTTAAATTCTAGCACAAGTAAACGTCCTATACCATCACCTCATTAGTCTCTAATCACTTTTTATCTTTTTCTTAAACACGTATCTGCAATTAACCTTTCTGTTTTTAGTAAAAGGTTCGCAATTAAAGCATGGTCATTGTGACATAATACATAAACTATTTGTATCCAGTCAAATCTGCATTTTTTTAAGCTGTAATAATCTCTGCCAGTGCACTACATAAATCACAATTCAATTCTAATGCCAGTAATCCTCCTAACAAACCAGTTACATCTGTCTGTTTTTCAATCAAATCAAATATATTTTCTTTTAATCCATATTCAATTTCCGCATGATCTAAAATCTGAAAACATCTATTCACAACTTCATTATCCCTGCGTACTCTTCCTTGCAAAGTCAAAACAATATCTTCATTGACAGGTATATTTTTTAATGAAACAGTAATATCCCTCTTTTTTTCTACTGCAAATTCCACCCTTTTGCCATTGGACATAACTTTTACTGTAACCTGTGCATCTACTATACCACAAAAAGTAATTATGTAATCTCTCTTTTCAGGAATCAGAGAAACTTCCCCTTCTGCACTGCAAATGCATAGGCTTCCTTCTTCTTCTCGCCATTTATAACTGGTTCTCGCACATTTTTCTTTTTGATAATCGATTGTTACATTATCATCCTCATATAAGGTAAAGCTTCCGTCATCTCCTGTATATACATAAAGATGCAATTGTTTAGGATTTTCATTTGCATCTTCCATATAATCTTCTTGAAACGGAATGACCGCACCAGCTTTCGCCAATACCGGAATAGTAGTAATATCACGATATAAATTCATTTTCCTGCCACCATGGTAAAGTAGCCCTGTAAAAATATCATACCACTCTCCTTTCGGAATCCATACCGTTGTCTTTGCCATATTCAAATTTTTTATGCAAGGCGCAGTAACTGCCGCTACCATGATATCACTTCCAAACAGATATTGATTTGATACCTCATATGCCCCCTGCTCCTCTGGATACCGATAATACATAGGTAATATCATGGGAATTCCCTCTGCATACTGCCTGTAGTTCATGGTATACAGGTATGGAATCATTTTGTGGCGTAGTCTTAAAAAATCTTCTATTACCACACGAATCTCTTTCCTATACCGCCATGGCTCTTTTGAATTAAACCGACTGTTTGATGAATGCAGACGCATGATAGGAGAAAATACCCCAAACTGCACCCATCTTCCAGTGAGTTCATCATCCTTTGCTCCTGACGTATGTCCTCCAATATCATGGCTCCACATTCCATAACCGATATTAGAAGCTGTCGCTGTAAAAAAAGGCTGAAAATCAAGCGTTTCCCATGATATGATCGTATCACCCGAAAATCCAACAGGATACCGATGGCTTCCCGGCCCGGCATACCTCGAAAAAGCCATAGGACGCTTTCCTTCACGTCCATTATCCAAAAAGTGATAATGATTAAGCATCCATAACGGATCCATTCCTTCCACCTTTGATAAACTGCCCTGTTGCCAGTCTACCCACCAAAAGTCAACACCCTCTTTCTCCTGTGGATGATGCAGATATTCAAAATAAGCTTCCAAAAATTTCTCATCCGATATATCAAAGTGAATCGGCAGTTCTTTTTCCATATCCATAGCATCCATTCCTAATGCCCTGCCCATAGTTTCATACATTTCCTCATAGGCCCGTACACCATCTGCCGGATGCACATTTAGTGTAATATGAAGCCCCTGTTCGTGAAGCCATTCCATAAAACCAGCGGGGTCAGGAAACAATTCACGATTCCATGTATATCCCGTCCAACCGCTTCCGTATCTCTTCTCCACATCCACTAAATGCCAATCCATATCAATTACCGCAACAGAAAAAGGAATTTTTTCTCTCCTAAACCGCTCCATCAATTCACGATAGCTTTCCTCTGTGTATTTATGATATCTGCTCCACCAATTGCCAAACGCATATCTTGGAATCATTGGTGTTGTCCCACAAAGCCTGTAAAAATCCTGTATACAAGTAAGATAGTCCGTCCCATAGCCCCAAAAATACAAATCTTCTTCCACTTCCTTACGGGTTTCTACAAATCCATCTTCTTTGATAATCAAAGATTTGCTGTCATCCAATACTGCATAACCTGTTATGGCAATCAGACCTTCTCCAAGCGGCACTGCTCCATTTGCCCCGTCCAGAGTTCTTGCAGTTCCTTTAAGATTGCCTTCACCAAATAAATATTCTTTATCCCCATAATGCCATACATTTCCAAAAGGAACTGAACTTCCCTTTACTTCAATAAAAAGACCATTTTGACTGAAACGCTTTTTATCATAATACAAATGAATCCTATCAGTAATAATCTCCAGATGTTCTTCCGAATCTACCACCTGATAGTCACACACTCCTAAATCCCTATTCCATACAATCTGCGTTGGGTTATCTTCAAATATCCCTTGTTCAGCGTATTCCAGCCTGATAAGCCCAGTAGTCAAAATGCTAATGCGATAGGACGCACCCTCTACTATATTTTCCTTTCTGCACTTAGATTCTGCCTGTATTCGATAATATTCTTTCATTTCTATCCTTCAAATCCTTTCTGCAATTTATAAGACCGGCATCTGCTTCCCATCTGCAAATACCGGTTCTGCTACCTTATTTCTTACATTTGCATCGCTTTGATACATAAATTTTATAGTTTCTTTTCCTGCAAATACATTCTGGCTTCATAAGGGCGCAGAATCATTGTCTGGTCTGCATCCTTATAATTGCTGATCAGAAGCTTTCCAGAAAGTTCATCCTCGTCCAATAAACAGCTTACTGTCTTTTCATAAAAATTACAGATGACAAGAAGCCGGGAACCCGCATCCTCTCTGGCATAAGCAAATATATTTTCATTATCATTAAGAAGCATGCGAAAATCACCATCAATAAATACCGGATGATTCTTACGTAATCGGATCAATTCTTTATAACACCCGAAAATTGAATCTGTATCGTCTACCTGCTGTGCAGCATTAATTTCCTTGTAATTGGGATTGACCTTCATCCAGGGCTTTCCGTCCGTAAACCCTGCATTTTCCCCATCATTCCACTGCATAGGCGTTCTTGCATTATCCCGACTCTTTGCGTGGATAGAATCCATAATGTTCTCTTCTTTGTAACCTTTTTCCAAACGTTCCCTATACAGATTCAAAGTTTCAATATCCCGGTATTCCTCTATCTCATATACCGCATTGGTCATTCCAAGTTCTTCACCTTGATATATGTATGGCGTTCCCTGCATCCCATGTAAAAGGATTGCCAGCATTTTTGCTGATTCTATCCGATATTTCCCATCATTTCCCCATCGCGAAACAATTCTGGGCAGATCATGGTTATTCCAGAAAAGACTGTTCCAGCCTTTCCCCTGCAGTTCTCTCTGCCAACGTGCAAATACCTCTTTCAGCCTCAAAAAAGGTAAAGGTGCCAAATCCCATTTTTCCTTCCCTTCTATCTGATCTAAACAGATATGTTCAAACTGAAATACCATAGACAGTTCACTGTTATCGGGATTACTGTATAATTTTGCAAGCTCTGTTGTCGCTCCCCACGCCTCCCCAACTGTTACCAGATCGGCCTTTTGAAACGTTTCCCTGCTCAGCTCCCTTAAAAATTCATGAAGGCGTGGCCCATTGTTTGTGATCTTCTTATCCGGCTCCTTTGCAATCTGGTCAATCACATCCAGCCTGAATCCTCCTACGCCTTTGCCGATCCACCAGTTAATCATATCATAAATTTCCTGACGAACCTTTGGATTCTCCCAGTTCAAATCTGGCTGTTTCACAGAAAACTGGTGAAAATAATACTGCTTTATTTCCGGAACCCATTCCCATGCCGAACCGCCAAACGCCGCCCTCATATCATTTGGCGGTACGTCCTCTGCACCATCCTTCCAGATATAATAGTCATGATAAGGATTTTCCCTGCTCTTTTTTGCCTCCTGAAACCAGTGATGTTCATCCGAAGAATGGTTTAAAACCAAATCCATAATAATACGGATATTACGCTTTCCGGCTTCCTCAATCAATTCTTCCATATCCCCCAGAGTACCAAACATAGGGTCAATATCCTGATAATCAGAAATATCATATCCATTGTCGTCCTGTGGGGATTTACATACCGGCGAAAGCCAGACCGCATTTATTCCTAAATTTTGTAAATAATCTAATTTTGAAATAATTCCCTGCAAATCCCCTATGCCATCTTTATTACTGTCAGCAAAACTGCGGGGATAAATCTGATAAATCACAGCACTTTTCCACCATTTATTATCGTTCACCTTAAATTCTCCTTCCTGACGATTTTTGTACCCGTTTTGTATTTATTTCATATAAATCATATCCCAATATTCTAAAGAAGGTATGGTATATTCAATATATTTACCATTTGCATCTTCTCCCTTCTCAAAGGATAATTCCTTGCTCATGCCATCCTCAAAAGAAAAAGAAGCCATATAAACCTGCGAGATCTCTTTCTCTGTATAATACTTTACATTGAAACCCTCTGCATATGTCGGGGCTTCCTTTTTTCCTCTCTCGTCACGCCATTCATTCTCTGTTCCAAGCAGGTTGATAAGATGGAGTATCTCATGCTCCCCGTCAGCCCTTGTATATGCCCAAATCGTATCACTCTGACCGTCCCTGCTTACCTGATGATCTGCAATTTCCACTCTGTTTTCCGTTGTAAACTGCCCATCCCTCAACAGGTTTTCGTAAGCCACCGTAAAATCCGCCATCCTCACCATAGCTTCCTGTAGCTCATCTCCCATAGGGATATCGTCATCCGGATAATATTCTACATGAAGCATATTACTTCCATTTCCCAATTCAAGTCTCGAACCACCTGCCGCATATACCGCAGCATCACACAGCAGGACACCCGGAGCATTCATTGTTCCCGTAGTCTTGTAGTAATTGATATATGCTTTCACCACAAGCGATTTTCCTTTTTCGTCAATAGAGTAAGGTTTGCTTTCCTCCATTGTCCGCTCCACTTCCGTTACCAGAGCCTGATATGTGTCATACAACGCCCCATCCCTGTCCTGATCCCAAGGCCAGAATTCCGTATAAAGGACATCCGAATTACTTGTATTTACCTGCTCTATCCCCTGTGCTCCTACAGGATTGAATGACAAATAGTAACCTTCCAAAGCTTCCTTTGCCGCATTTAAAAACTGTCTGTAAGTGTCTTTTACCTCATAGACCGACTCTCCCTGTTCTCCCATTCCAAGCGCATTCCCGGAAACATCCACCATCTTTCCCCAATCGCCTACGGTATCTCCATGCCATCCATCAAAACCCAATACTTCCAAAGCATGTTTCTCCTGTGCAAAAATATAGTCCTGCCAATCCGGATTTAAGGGGTTCATAAAAAACAGATTTCCATTGCCGGAAGGGGAGAATCCCATCTGAAACATAAACATCCCTTCTCCCCTTTCATTATCTGGTGCAAAATAAATCTGCCAGTCCGCCGCCTGTGTCGGGTTTCCGTCAGCATCTTTTACAAAGCTGTCCGTTCCAGCATAAATCATGTTATATGCCATATTGACCATATTCCTGTCCTGCGCATTCTGAATATAGTTTTTTACTGTCTCTCCATAGATTTCCCGTCCTGCCCAGTCCTCCCATACTCCGGGTGACTGTTTGGTGACTTCTGTCGGTATTGGCTCATGGTGCAGGGCATGCCAGTCATAATATTCAATGGCATTAATATGATACCGGTTCATCTGTGCAATTTTTTCTTCTGTATTTTCTTCATTCTCATAATCACACAGATATCCGTAGCGTGGAAACTTCACCCATTCAGAAGAAACGTCTACTCCTATCGTATCCTGCGCTATGCTGTTTCCTTTATTATCTATTAGTTGCAGACAGATTAAATACCCTTGATAGTCTGTAGCCGGAGAGCACCAGTTCAAAAATATATTCTTATTCTCTTCCGTTTCGAGAACCAAATTTTGCTGATCAGAATATACCACCTGATTCAAATGGTACACCTTCATTTCGATCCGGATATCGTCAACCTTTTTCTGTGTAAAATTCCTAACAGTCGCTGTAATCACTGTTTCCTCACCCGGAACATATCTTGCTTTATCAGTTCCATCAATTGCAATTTCCAACTGCCCCACTTCGTATCTTCCTCCCATGTCATTTACACATAAACCTAACACCACAGCAAAAATAATGAGTGTAATACAAATTCCCGCAATAATCCATTTTCTCTTACTTGATTTTCTTTCCATCAATATAGCCTTCCTATTCCTTTACAGAACCCATCACCATTCCGGTAATCAGATATTTTTGCAATATCGGATAAATCATCAAAAGAGGGACTACTGCTACAACAATCTTCGCTGCATTCAAATTCCTGTTGGAAAGTTCTGTTACGTTTTCCAGCGTACTGCTCGAAGCACCACTTTTAAGCAGTTCCTGAATATCCACATTCAGGGATTGTATGTAAGTCATAATCGGGTAATTTTCAACTTTCTGCATATAAATCAATCCACTGAAAAAATCATTCCAACTTCCCACGATACTAAAAAGAGATACCGTTGCAATACTTGGCTTTGCACAGGGAACCATAATTTTAATCAGAACCTGGAACGGACTTGCACCATCAATCAGTGCCGCTTCCTCTAAGGACTTGGGAATCCCAAGAAAAAAATTCATCAGCATGATCACATTAAAAATGGGAAGCGCCCCCGGAAGTACCAATGACCATATGGAATTCAAAAGTCCTAAATTCCTCACTAAAATATAGGTAGGTATCATTCCACCATTGAACAGCATTGCAAAAATCAGAAGATTCATATAAATATTTCTGGCTCGAAACTCCTTTTTACTCTTAGTCATCGCATAAGCCATTGGTATCGTTAATGCCAGATTAAGCACTAAAGCAAGGATAACCCTGATTACCGAAAGCATAAATGAATGCCAAAACTGCCCGTCTGAAAGAATCTTATCATAAGCAGTTAATGTGAAATCAACCGGCAGCACACCTACCCTGTTTGCCGATACAGCGGCACTACCACTGAAAGAGATTGCCAAGATATTTAACAATGGGAGCAGACAGCTAAATCCTAACAATAGTACAATCAAATATATAATCAATGTCCTCACCTTGGAGTGGAAACTTCTATTCTCAACCATCCTGTTCACCTCCTAAAATATTTTTTGGTCAGTCAGCTTCTTCGTCAGGGCATTTGCCGATAAAAGCAGTACCATCCCAACGATCGAACGACAAAGCCCCACTGCCGCACCGAAACTATATTGTCTGCCTACCAAACCGATACGGTATACATAAGTATCCAGCACATCCCCCGTCTCATACACAATCGGGGAATATAAGTTATAAATCTGGTCAAATCCCGCACTAAGTATACTGGTCAGGTTCATTGCAGTCATTAAAAGGATAATCGGCAGCATTCCAGGTATTGTCACATTCCATACTCTTTTCCACCATGAAGCCCCATCCATTGTTGCCGCCTCATGCAAACCCGGATCAATGGATGTGATTGCCGCAAGATATACTACAGAGTTGTAGCCAAACTCCTTCCACACATCTGTTCCAATAATCAATCCCGGGAAAACCTTACTGCTCCCAAGGAAATTAATCTTATCAATCCCAATAGCAGTAAAAAACTGATTTACAGAGCCATCCAGTCCAAATATGTTTGTCACTACAGATGCAAGTACAACCCATGACAAAAAGTGGGGAAGGTAAACAATTGTCTGCACCGTTTTTTTCATAAATTTAATACGGATTTCATTCAACAGGATTGCAAATGCAATTGCAAGAACCATTCCAAATATCATTTTCCCAAGTGCAATCACTACTGTGTTCCTAATAATCTTCCCTATATCCGGCAGTTGGAACATATATATGAAATGTTTCAATCCAACAAACTCTGACCCAAACAATCCTTTCGCAGGTACAAAATCCTGAAATGCCATGATTACGCCAACCATAGGAATATAGCTGAACAAGATCAGAAAAAACAACCCTGGAAAAACCATAAGATGGTATGACATTTCTGACCGTCTTTTTGCCGCTGTTCTTTTATTATTTTTCTTTCCTTCCATAAAAAATCTCCATTCTGCAATTATATATAATCACTCAGGGTTTAATACAGCTATGCCGCTTAGAAATAGCTGCAATTTACAATCCAATAAGTTCATTCACGCAACATGCTGATTTCAAGTCTACTGTAATTGCTCTGAAATCTCCTTTATAATCTGAGCACCGCCCTGAGCGTTCCAGTCTGTCACAAACTGCTCAAACCCACTTTCAACATCAATATCACCTGTCACAATCCTAATAAAAGCTTCCTCTTCCAACTTTTCCAGATTTGCCCAATTTGTCTCCATCGTAGTAGTTGTTTTCGGGAAAATAGGTGTCACCCACGCAAACTTGTTATTCTCCGTCACAGATTGAATCAAGCCCACTCCCTTTAATCTGCAATGATACCTTGACCAGTTGTCAGCATCCACATCGCCTTCCAAATATCTCTGAATAGCTGGAATATTTGTGCGGGTCTCCAAAACACTTACCTCCTCTAGTTCCAATTCGTTGTTGATCCCTTTCATCATTTCCGTATAGTCATCCAAAAGCGATGTATAAGAATTAATCTCGATATTAAACGGTCTGCTGGATCCGTCAACACCATTTGTGACATAGTCTTTGACTTCCGGGTATTTATCCAAAAGCGATGTGTCGTTTACCAACGTATCATAAAACAAATTTGCAATCTGAATTGCCAGCTCCGGATTTGAAAATTCCTTTTTCACAACAATATATCCGCCAGTCGCATCATTATGCTTGCAGTTGATCATTCCATTTGCATCTTCCACAACATAGGGTTCAAATGTCGCCTGATCATTTAAGGCATACACATTGCTTAACAACCAGCCTGGAATATGCCATGTACCAAAGGCAATGCCACACTGTCCGTTTGCCAAAAGAGCTGTAATGTCATCCCATGTCCTTGTTCCAACCTGTGGGTCAAGAATTCCCTCCCTGAACCACCCTGAAACTACTGAGAGAGCCTGTTTCATTTCTTCTGTAGTGGATCCGTAAATTACTTTTCCGTCTTTCTCCATCCATGTCTTAGGAAATGCCCCCAATGCATACGCTATGGAATTCATACTGAATGTACCGTCTGGATCTCCGCTCGTCAGCCATGGTGCAAATGCTATGCCGACTACATTATCTGCATTTGCAGGATTTTTGCTCATAAACTCTTTTGCCACTGTCTCCAGATCTTCTATTTTGATACATCCATCCTGATCTTCATCGATATCCAGTCCAATCTGCTCCAGCCAGTCACGCCGGATCCATGCAATACTCGGTCCGTTATCGCCATTTGTTCCCGGCAATGCCATCATTTTTCCATCAAGAGTTACATTTGCCAGTGCTCTGCCATCATACGAATCATAGAGTGATTTTAGATAATCACTCGCGTATTCCTCATAAACCTGTGTCAAATCTGCAATCAGATCATTTTCATATAATTCCTTTAGCGTATCGAGGCTTCCAATTTTCATCATGTCAGGAATGTCTCCCGCCGATAGTGCAAGGGAAACCTGTCTGTCATAATCCTCTCCGTTTGCTTCAAACTCATCTGTTATGTCTATATTTAATTCTTTCTCTGTCATTCTTACATAAGCATTATCTTCATAATTATCCCCGTCTGGAAATGTCACATTCTGCAATGTCTGTCTACCGACTGATACATGAATTGCCTCACGCTCCCCGGTGGCATCCGATGATGTATCCTGCGAAGAACATGCTGTTCCCATTAATAAAAGTGACACTGCTACTGCGACACCTGTCACCTTAGTTAAAAAACCTTTCCTCATCCCTGTTTCCTCCATAACCGATTTGTTTGTGCGTTGCAACGTTTGTATGTTTAGTATAAATATTTGCACCTGCATAAGTAAATATAACACTTTACACATTCATAAAACATTTTACAGTTGTTAGATATCCCCCCCCCGATTGTTCCTATAAATCCGCTATGCTATAATGTCCGAAAAGGGCAGACGAGGTCTTGTAGAATGCTGCGAAAGAGATCTACAGCTTTCGTCACTTCTCCGATATTGTAAAACTGCTTGATCACAATTTTTCTCTTGTTATAGGAACATAAGAAATCTCCATTCTGCTACTATATACAATCACGCAGGGTTAAATACAGCCATGCCGCTTAGACATGGCTGCAATTTACAATCCAATAAGCTCAGTCACACAACATGCTGATGTCTGGTCTACTGTAATTGTTCTGAAATCTCTTTTATAATCTGAGCACCACCCTGATCATTCCAAGATTTTACAAACTGATCAAATCCACTTTCAACATCTATATCACCTGTCACGATTTTAATAAAGGTTTCTTCCTCCAGCTTTTCCAAGTTTGCAAGATTCGTTTCCATTGTGGGCGTTGTCTGTGGGAAGATGGGGGTCAGCCAGCTAAACTGATCATTCTCCGTTAAAGTCTGAATCAATTCTACGCCTTTTGTTCTTGAATGATATTTAGACCATCCAGTAGCATCCTCGTTTCCTTCCAAATATGCTGAAATATTAGTTGCATTGGAACGTTCCTCTGCACTCTCTACTTCATCCACTGTGATTTCACCATTTAGGCAGCGTTCCAACTCGCCATAGTCATCTAAAAGCGAAGTGTAAGAATTAACTTCAATATTAAAAGGTCTGCTTGAACCGTCTACACCATTTGTAATATAGTCAGCTACTTCTGGATAATTCTTCAAAAGATCCTTGGATGTTTTCAAATCATCATAAAATAAATTTGCAATCTGTATCGCTATTTCAGGATGCTCAAAATCTTTGCTTACAACAATATATCCTGCTGTTGCGTCATTATGCTTACAGTTTACTTTTCCATTGGCGTCCATCAGAGTATATGGCTCAAAGAGTGCATCATTATTAAGAGCATATACATTATTCAACAACCAGTCAGGGATATGCCATGTTCCAAAGGTAATTCCACACTGTCCATTTGCCAGAAGTGCTGTAATATCATCCCATGTCCTTGTTCCAACCTGCGGATCAAGCAACCCTTCCTGGAACCATCCTGAAACTACCGCAAGAGCCTGCTTCGTTTCCTCTGTAGTGGAACCATAAACTACTTTTCCCTCCTGCTCCATCCATGTCTTGGGAAATGCACCCAATGCATAGGCTATAGAGTTCATGCTGAATGTACCATCCGGATCGCTGCTGGTCAGCCATGGCGCAAACGCAATGCCTACCACATTCTCAGCATTCTCGGGGTTTTTGTCCATAAACTCTTTTGCCACCATTTCCAGATCTTCTATTGTAATGCACTTATCCTGATCTTCATCCAGTGTCAGGCCAAGCTGCTCCATCCAGTCGCTCCTGATCCATACAATACTCGGACCGGAATCTCCATTTGTTCCAGGTATTGCCATCATTTTCCCATCAAGAGTTACATTGGCTATTGCTCTTCCTTCATAAGAATCATAGAGTGATTTCAGGTAATCGCTCGCATATTCATCATAAACCTCTGTCAAGTCCGCTATCAGGTCGTTTTCATACAGTTCCTTCAATTCATCCAGACTTCCAACCTTCATCATATCCGGAATATCTCCCGCCGATAGCGCAAGGGAAACCTGTCTGTCGTAATCATCGCCATTCGCTTCAAACTCATCTGTGATATCTATATCTAATTCATTTTCTGCCATTCTTGTATATGCATTGTCTTCATATGTATCGCCATTGGGAAACGTAACATTCTGTAATGTCTGCCTGCCGATTGATACTTTAATTGTCCCCCTTTCACCACTGGCATCTTCACCACTGCCATCGAGTGATGCGCTTCCTGTATTACCACCATCCGATGGTGCAGATTGTGAAGAACAAGCTGTTGCCGCTAATAAAAGTGAAGTCGCTACTGCGATGCCCGTCAACTTAGTTAAAAAAACTTTCCTCATCCCTGTATCCTCCATAACTATTTTATTTGTGCGTTGCAACGTTTGTAAGTTTAGTATATATATTCGCATCTGCATAAGTAAATATAACAATTTACACATTTATAAAACATTTTACAGTTGTTAAGTTTCCCCCGATTGTTCCTATAAATCCGCTATGCTATAATGTCCGAAAAGGGCAGAAAAATAGAAAGGAACAAGCTACCTTATGTATACATTATTAATAGCAGATGACGAAACAGACGAGCGTACTCTGATTCGTTTTTTACTGAATGATTTTGGAAATACTTTTCACATACTGGAAGCCCAGAATGGACGTGACGCTTTAGAATTGTTGACAAGCAACCATGTAGATGTCTTATTATCTGACATCCAGATGCCTTTCCTAAACGGTATTGAGCTTGTCAGTCAGGTCAAAGAGAAGAATCCTGACATTGAGGTACTGTTTTTTAGCGGATATGATGACTTTTCCTATGTAAAAGCAGCCCTGTCATTAAAAGCGGTGAATTATATTTTAAAACCTGTTGATCCTGACGAATTCCATAAATTATTAACGGAAATCGTAGATCGTCTGGATTCACATAAGATAGAATTTTCCAAATCGGAACAATATATTGAGGCACATTTTCATGATATCGTCAGCAATGCTCCAACTGAAATATCTAGCCAAACCTCCATTGATGATACCACGAGCCTCCTCCTGCACAACATTGAGGCAGCTATCAGAACGAAACAGGCAGATGAATTATCCAAACAGGTACACACCCTTTTAGACCAATATGCTGATATACCGAATCTTTCGCATATATATATCCGCCATGTATGTACCACACTGTTAAAACTACTTATCAGCGCACTGCCCACACAGTCAGATGAGGACTTGCAAAATGCTGCAAAGGAAATCTACAGCTTTCGTCACTTCTCCGATATTGTAAAGCTGCTTGACCACTACTTATCTCTTGTTATAGGAATATTTGAGCAGGAGCAGAGTGCCTCCAATTACGCTGTATATCAGGTAGAGCAGTATATTCTCCTGCACTATAACGAAGACCTGACTTTAAATACTCTGGCAGATTTAGTGTATCTGAACCCTAATTATCTAAGCAATATGTTTGCACAGGTTACAGGTTGCACCTTGAATAAATATGTCAAACAGATTCGGATGGAAAAGGCGCAGGAACTGTTGCTGAACACAAACATGAAAGTCACTGATATCAGTCAGGCAGTAGGCTATCCAAATACTTCTTATTTTTGTAAAAGCTTCCAGAAATTATTTGGAACAACACCGGAACGGTTCCGTCAGGGAGAGAAAGGAGACTTATGATCATAAAGCTTAAACAGCAGTTCCGCAATTTAAAATTCCAAAAGAAGATTATCGGGATTAGCGTAGTAATCAGTCTGATTCCCATCTCCCTTTTAGGACTGTTTTCTTATACAAGGATGCGGTCTCTTCTGATCGAGCGCGAAAAAATCGCTCTTCAGGAAACACTCCATCAGGAAGTGATGCAGTTGGATCATAAAATAGATTCCTACCTTTCTACAATGAATTTGATTACATGGAATGAGAATATCCGCCTTGCCCTTTCACAAAAATACGATTCCAATTTTGAGATGTACTTGATTTACCGTGATACCATTGACCCCTTATTTTTAACGATCCGGTCTCTTAATACAGACATTACCGCTATCACTATTTACACGGATACTGCCATCTACCCCCATGGTAATATCCTGCGTCCGCTTACGGATGCACAGGATAAAATATGGTTTGAGAAGGCTTGTAATACAACTGCACCGTTTTTTTCTTTATCTCAGGATGGACAGACCCTGTATCTGCTCTGCCAGATGCACTATGACTATGTACAGTATACCAGTATAATCTGCATGGTCATTGATCTTCAATCCACCATGCTTTCTACCAATAATCTTTTTAATGATAATTACGGGTTTCTGCTGTCAAATTCCTCTGACGAAATTATGTACCAGTATACCGATTTAGCCGGGAAATATTCTATCCACGAAATATCATCAGATACTCTCCTTAATAATGAACTTACCGATTACATTACAGAAACTGAAAAACTCTCAAATTTCGGCTGGACTGCTTTCCTCTACCGTCCTGCCAATTCCATATCTGCGGCTGCAATAAATATCACTTATATCGTTTTAGCCATGATTTTATTATGCATTGTCCTTATTTTCCTGATAAGTACCTTGCTGTCAAAAATCATTGTCTCGCCAATTGAAAAGCTGTCTGCCAACATGGAGCAGGTTGAACAGGGGAACTATGCAATTGAAATTATCTCTAACAGTACAGACGAAGTTGGACAATTAATCTCTTCCTTTAAAAAAATGGTGTATACCATAAACAATTTGATAAACGAGGTTCTTCTTTCAAAAATCAGGCAACAGAAATATGAGATTGAAATACTCCAATCCCAAATCAATCCCCATTTTTTGTACAACAGCCTTTCCCTGATCAACAGCAAGGCAATTATTGCCGGTCAAAACGATATCAGCCAAATGGCAAGGCTGCTCTCGACCTTTTACCGAACCATGCTTAATAAAGGTCAGCAGATCACTACTATTGCATCCGAATTAGAAAACACAAAATCTTATATTGCTATTCAGCAGATGATGCATTCACAGTCTTTTGATGTGGTCTATGACATTGATGAAAACATATTGGATTATCCGATACCTAATCTCCTGCTCCAGCCTCTTGCAGAAAATGCCATCATTCATGGTCTGGATCACCGTGAACTTCCCGGCAGGGCAATCCTGTCCATTTCATGTTATCAGGAAGGGCAGGACATTATCTTTAAAGTCATGGACAATGGGTGCGGAATGTCTGATGAAGAATGTGAACAAATTCTTACCAAAGACAGTAAAGGATATGGAGTAAAAAATGTGCACCAAAGAATACAGCTATATTACGGAACAGAATACGGACTCACTTATCATAGCACAAAAGGTATGGGAACATATGCCCTTATAAAGATTAGCAGAAAAATATTAGCATATGGCTAAAAAATTTTTTAAGGGATTAATTGACCGGCTGACAGATGAAGTCTTTAATAAAATATTTTCTGGTATTGAAAATAGAATTGACGATAAAAAAAGGAAAGTGCGTTTACAATGATTGCCTTTCAATTCCGACACAAGAACGACAAATGAAAGAGCAAAATAAGAAACAAAATCAAAAACGTAGGAGGAACACGAAATGTTAAAGAAATGGTGGCACAACACTATTGGATATCAAATCTACCCTAAGAGCTTTCAGGATACAAATGGAGACGGTATCGGGGATTTAAAGGGTATCACTGCACATTTGGATGATTTGGTTGATTTGGGCATCAATGTCATATGGATATGCCCAATCAACAAATCCCCAATGAAAGATCATGGATATGATATTTCGGATTACGAGGAGATTGATTCCATATTTGGATGTAAAGATGATCTCCGGGAGCTGATTCAGGAAGCACATAAGCGGGGAATCAAAATCCTCATGGATCTGGTCGTAAACCATACATCCTCAGAACATCCATGGTTTCAGAAAGCCCTAGAAGAACCTGGCGGGGAATATGGGAAATATTACATCATACAAGAAGGGAAAGATGGGAAGGAACCCAACAACTGGCGCTCTATCTTCGGCGGCAGCGCATGGGAGCGGATCAAAGATACCAATCTCTACTATCTCCATCTTTTCACGAAATGGCAGCCAGATCTCAATTGGGAAAATCCTATTCTGCGGCAAAGGATTTATAATATGGTAAACAGATGGCTCGATCTAGGTATCAGCGGTTTCCGCATCGATGCGATCAGTCACTTGAAAAAAGACTTCACATATAAGAATCTGCCTTCAGATGGCGTGGATGGATTCGTGAACGGCTTTCCCTATTTCAGCAATGTCGATGGGATTGGCACTTTTCTGAGAGAACTACAGGAAAATACTTTCAAGCACTATGATGCTATGACAATCGGTGAAGTCGATGAGGGGCTTCCGGCTGATGTCCTCTGGGAATTTATTGGTGAAAACGGGTACTTTTCAACAATATTTGATTTTTGCCATTCCACTCTCCATGTCAATTCCACAGAATGGAAGGACAAACCTGTGGAAATGATTGACGAATTAAAAAAACGTTTATTCGCAAAACAAAACACTGTGAAAGGGAAAGGAATACTCTGCAATTATCTGGAAAACCATGATTTATCCCGCATTGTGGAACGATTTATTCCTACAAAAGAGATTGATTTTTACAGTAAATCCATGGTGGGTGGCATCAATTTCTTCATGCCAGGAATTGTATTTCTCTACCAGGGACAGACAATCGGTATGATGGACTACCAAAAGGAAAACATAGAGGAATTTGAGGATCCCACAACATTTATCCAATATGACGAATACCTCCAAAACGGAATGACAAAGACAGAAGCGCTCGCCCAGATTAACTTGAAAACACGGGAGCACGCAAGAACACCCATGCAGTGGAATGACGGGAAATACGCCGGATTTTCCAGCACTGAACCATGGTTCTCAGTCAATCCTAATTACAGACAGATAAACTATGACTTACAGAAAAAGAATCCTGATTCTCTGTACGCATTCTACAAAAAAATGATATCTCTCAGAAAATCTGATGAATTTCAGGAACTATTCATTTATGGCGAATTCACTCCAATCTATGAAACCGAACCAGGAATCATCGGATATGAGCGCAGGTTAAACGATAAAAGAGTTCTGATCATCAACAATGCAAAATCCACAGAGGCAATTCTGCAGGTATCGGGAACAATTAAAAAAATATTGCTGTCCAATTATAAAAATACTGTTCTACAGAATGGTATTATTAAATTACATAGATATCAGCTACTTATATTAGAACGTGTTTGAAAAAGTAAAATTAAAAGACTGTAAGTATACTTGTTGATTTTACTATGTTTCAGGGTTAGATACAGCGATTTACAACTTTTCATAATTCTTTAAAAGTTGTAAACTGGCAAATCTAAACTTTAATTACCTAAACCATTCTTCTGTATATTAACAAAAACCTCTTATATTATCATGGAAACCCTCATACAAACACGAAAACTCATAGGCAGTTTCCGTGTTTGTATAAGGGGTTTTACCTGATAGTATCGACTTTTGCGTGATAGTACAGAGTTTTGCCTGCGAGTATGAATAATCCGGGGTGAAATCCATCACCTGTCCGGCGTATGGAAATCGCTAATCCGTTTAGTTGGAAATCGCGTTTCCACTAAAAAGGAAATCGCTTTATCTATATATCCTTATAATGG